>NZ_JAWGOQ010000026.1:0-70580 GCF_032555305.1 Enterococcus sp. | reverse complement strand
CAAAACAGCAACAACACAAACTGTAGAGCACGGAAAGGCATTTTCAATGAATGCTCCAGGAATTACAGGATACACAGTAGTGCCAGCAGATAAAACCAAATCCATCGCGTCAGTAAGTAAAAATGAGACGGTGACGTTTAATTATACGAAGAATGTCGTTCCGGTTACTAAGTATACGATTACAGTCAAATATATTGATACGGCGACAAATAATGAAATCCAGACCGCAACAAAAACCGAGATAGAAAAAGGGAAAACATTCTCTATAGCGGCACCAAGCATAACCGGCTACACAGTAAAGGATGCGGATAAGACTAAAACCATTGCATCAGTAAGTAAAAATGAGACAGTGACAATCAATTATACGAAAAATAAGTATACGATTACGATCAAGTATATAGATGAAAATGGAACCAGCATCAAGACTGCAACAACGCAGACTGTAGAGCACGGGAAGCCATTCTATATGGCAGCCCCAACAATAACCGGCTACACAGTGGTGCCAGCAGATAAGACCAAATCCATTGATTCAGTAATTAAAAATGAGAGCCTCACATTTAAATACACGAAAGATGCAATAAAATACAATGTGAAGGTTATCCATCTAGGGAACGATGATAAACAGTTGGGAGTAGAGAACTTTCCAGTCGAAGCCGGAACAAAGTATACTGTTAAGTCTAAAACGTTCGATGGGTATAAATTGTCCGGGAATCCAACAAAGGATGTTACAGTAACGAAAGACATGGAAGTCACCTTTACCTACAATAATTTAGCATTTGATGTCATTAAAATAGATGTCATTGCAGATGGGACCTACCTAAAGACTGTAACTAAGACAGTTCTACCAAATGAAAAAGTCGAAGTATCAAATCAGATATTAGATTTGGATCCTAAAGAATTTGATTTAGCGATGAAATTTTATTATAACTACACTGGAGTTGGAGGAGCCACACGTAAGTATAGCATTAACGTTTCACGTTTCTTGGTCCGGTATATGCCAGATTCAGAACTCCCAATAATGAAAAAAACTATTTTGGATAGAGTAAATAAATTGCGGCAAGAAGAAGGAGTGCCTTTGCTTAAAGAGGATACCCAATTAAGCTCTGTAGCAGCTATGCGTTCTGGGGAATTGAAGTCGCGATTTTCACATACTCGACCAAACGGGTATAGTTATACTACGGCGGTAGATGCTGCAGGAATCACTTATGTTGCAATCGGTGAAAATGTTGCTCGATTACCTTCTCAACTAACATCTGGAGTAGCTGCAGGAAATGAAATGTTTGAAATGTGGGAAGCTAGTTCAGGACATCGCAAAAATATGGTTGATCCAAGTTATCAATATATAGGAATTGGCTTGGAAGTTCATGGCGTTACGGTATACGGTACACAATTATTTATTCGAAAGTAGTCTAGCTAAATATTTGTCTGTTAATAAATAAAACAGAAAGAAGAGGAACCTAATTAAAGTTCCTCTTCTTTTTCAGCTATTTCAGCAATTTTCTCTATAATAACTTCTCTATTGGAAAAGACGTGTAAAATCAAAATCGTTTTATCCGTTATTTCAACTTCATACAAAATAGAATTTTTTTCTTGGCGATAAAAACAATGATTGATTAATTCGAGATTAAAAGATATAAGCTCGCTGCCGATTTTCGGATATTCAGCAATTGATTGGAATGCTTTAAAGATTTTCTCAAGTGCTTTTTGTGCGGATGATGTGTCAAAATTTTCGCCTACATAATTAAAAATCGTATCCAAATCATTTGTGGTCTTTTTAGTGAGCTTTATTGAATAGGGTCGACTTATAACTCAATCCCATATTTTCTGCAGCTTCTTCTATCGTCATAGCCCCGCTCTCTTTTGCCTCTTTAACAATTTCGAAGAGCTCCAAGCCCGCTGAGAAACGTTCATATTCTTCTAAATTAATAATAGCGTATTTTCCATAACCATTTTTCGTTAAGATCACAGGCGCATTCGGCTTCACTTCTTCTAGTAGTTTTGAGTAGTTTCGTAGTTCCGAAATGGGTTTGATATTCAACATTTGAATTAGCTCCTTTGTTCTTATTGTATGATATTTGACGTTGAATTTACAGCGTGCGATTTCCATGTTTCTCAAACAGCAAATAAATAGTTGCAACGCTCAATCCATCCAGCATTTTGTGGTATACTACGTAGGAATCTATTTTAAAAGGAGGAGCCTTATGGCAGAGAAAGAAACATTTTATATCACCACGCCAATTTATTATCCAAGTGGCAAACTGCACATTGGGAATTCTTATACAACGATTGCCTGTGATGCGATTGCTCGCTACAAACGCATGATGGGCTTTGATGTGTTCTATTTGACTGGGGTCGATGAACATGGACAAAAAATTGAGAAGAAGGCCGATGAGCTTGGCGTAGAACCACAGGAATATGTGGACAAGATGGCAACGGACATCAAGAAATTATGGAAGACGTTAGACATCAGCTACGACAAATTTATCCGCACGACCGATGATTATCACAAGGAAGCGGTCAAAAAAATCTTTGATCAATTATTAGATCAAGGCGATATCTATCTTGGGGAATACGAAGGCTGGTATTCTGTTTCTGATGAAGAATACTTTACGGAAACACAATTGGATGAAGTCTATCGTGATGAAGAGGGCAATGTGATCGGCGGGAAAGCGCCAAGTGGTCACGAAGTTGAATTGGTTCGCGAGGAATCTTACTTCTTCCGGATGAGCAAATATGCGGATCGTTTATTGGCCTATTACGATGAACATCCTGAATTTATCCAACCAGAATCACGTAAGAATGAAATGATCAACAACTTCATCAAGCCTGGTTTGGAAGATTTGGCTGTTTCTCGTACGACCTTCAATTGGGGAATCCCAGTCAACGCGAATCCTGAACATGTCGTCTATGTATGGATCGATGCGTTATCAAACTATATTACCGCTTTGGGCTATGGCTCAGATGATGATAGCTTATTCAAGAAATATTGGCCGGCTGATGTCCAAATGGTCGGTAAAGAAATCGTTCGTTTCCATACGATTTATTGGCCAATCATGTTGATGGCTTTAGAGATTCCATTACCGAAGAAAATCTACGGTCACGGCTGGTTGATGATGAAAGACGGCAAAATGTCTAAATCTAAAGGCAATGTCGTATATCCTGAAATGCTCGTTGAACGTTACGGCTTGGATGCTGTGCGTTATTACTTATTAAGAGCGATCCCATTTGGTTCAGACGGTGTGTTTACACCGGAGGATTTTGTTTCTCGCGTAAACTACGACTTGGCTAATGACCTTGGAAACTTATTGAATCGTACCGTTGCTATGATCAATAAATATTGTGATGGCGTTGTCCCAGCATATAAATCGCTGGTTACGGATTTTGATAGCGAATTATCAACGACAGCTGCGAACGTGGTCAGCCGTTACCGTGAAGCGATGGACAAAATGGAATTCAACAATGCTTTAGCAGAAGTTTGGACATTGGTCTCTCGTGCGAATAAATACATTGACGAAACAGAACCATGGGTCTTAGCTAAAGACGAAGAACGCAAAGCGGAACTAGACAGTGTAATGGTTCACTTAGCGGAAAGTCTGCGGATCGTAGCGATTCTTTTGCAACCGATCATGACCCAAACACCTAAACGTATTTTTGAACAATTAGGTTTGAATACGGACATGATGAACTTAGCGACAATCCATTTCGGTGAGTTCCCAGAAAACACGAAGGTGACACCAAAGGGCAAGCCAATCTTCCCTCGTTTGGATATGGAAGAAGAAGTTGCTTATATCAAAGAACAAATGTCACAAGGCAGCAAGCCTGAAGAAGAAAAGATCAAATGGAATCCTGAAGAAACAGAACTTGTTTCAGTTAAGGATAAAGAAATCAAATTTGATGTCTTTGATAAAGTTGAATTAAAGGTCGCTGAAGTGATGGAATGCAAAAAGGTTGAAGGTGCTGACAAGCTATTGCAGTTCCGCTTAGACGCAGGCGATAAACAAGACCGACAAATCCTATCTGGAATCGCCGAATTTTATGCCGATCCAGAAAGTTTAGTTGGCAAAAAGCTGATTATCGTAGCTAATCTAAAACCACGCAAAATGCGCGGTGAGATCAGCCAAGGAATGATTCTTTCAGCTGAAGCGCCCGACGGTACATTAAAGGTCGTAGAAGCACCAAAAGATATGCCAAACGGTGCGATCGTAGGCTAAATGAATAGAGCAAAAGGACGAAACTTTTTTCGAGTTTCGTCCTTTTTTAATGACTAATTTTCAGCAAAAATTTCTTTGTAAAGAAAGCGATCCAAAGTAGGCTCGTCACTATCCCTAGAAATAGATTAAAACCAAAGGATGTTCCTTGTGTCAGTCGACCTAACCAAAAAGTTGGGAGAATACCGACGATCCACCGCCAAGAGTCGGTAATAAACCAAGGAATCAAAGCACCAATCAACGTAATCCCAGTAAGTTTGGAGATCGCTAAACCTTCCACACGATTGGCGGCAAAGCTGACGATCATCATAGCAACAGCACAGCTAAATAAAGTAGCGATGAAGGAAATCGCAAGGATGTTCGGAAAAGAGATCGCTGATAATCCAAATACGAGACCTATCAGAACACTGCAAAATAATCCCCAAAGTGAAGGAATTCCAACGCGTGCCATTAAGTAATGCAGCCGGCCAGCCGGTGTGATTTGATAGTAACTGCTGATCCCTTCATCACTTTCTTCCAAGAGCAGGAAGGCACTCGACATAGTAAGCAAAGTAGGAGATAAGAGCATCATCACCCCATCTGTCAGGGCATAATAATTTTCAATAGTGGTAGCGAAACGTTGTGCTAGAAAATGATTCAGCCAAGGTAGTAAGAAATGAAAAGCAGCTCCAACCAGAAAAGGTGCAGGGATCAAAACCAACATAACTGTATCTCGTAAAATGACTCGAAACCCAATTGAAAAGATGGTAAGTGTTGAGCGCATTTTTTTTCCCTTCTTTCTTAACGAACTGAAACACGTTGGGCTGAAAACTTTGAAGGTCCAAGATCTTTTGCAACACAATGACAAACGTATACGAATAGTACAATGGTCCAAAAGAGTAAGACAGCAATATTGAGAAAAATAGATTCAGTCTGGTTGTTTAAGGCATCCCTGATTAGAGTGAAGACGAATGTTCCCGGTATTATTGCAGCAAAAGGCATGTTGATCCCAAATAGCGACAAGACTCCAGGAGTCAAAAGCAATAAAGCTGGCGGCACACTGATCATTAAATAGCCGTTGACCGTTTTTGCCAAGGTTGCTAAAAGCAACCCGATCAAGGTAAAGAAACAAGAAGATAGAAAGACAGTACTAGCGAGCACCAAGAGATTCACCCAAGGCATAGTAATTCCAGTAATGATCGTTGCGGAAAAGGTCGAAACAAGTCCTAAAGAGAATGTTTTACTAAGGACATACTCCGAATTTTTCAAAGGGGCAATCGCGGTATAACGATGCAGTCCCTCTTCTTTTTCAAGCAGCCAGATGCCGCCGATGAAGAAATAGCCCAATACAGCGGGATCGCTAAGAATGATCAGGGTTCCCGCTAAACGCTTGATTGTTGGAGCCTCTATTTGATTGAGGATCAAAATATACATGATCGTCAGAATGAGATAAATGAAGTAGAAGCCGTAGCGAACTTGATAGCGGATATCATTTTTGAGTACACACAGCAGTCTCATTGCAACGTCCTTCCAGTCAAAGAAAGAAAGACATCTTCCAGCGTTTGTTCGCTTGAATGGATTCGAGTAATTTTCTTCTCTGTCATTAAACGCAGAAATTTTAAATCAGAATGCAATTCATCCAACGGTATCTGACAATTTTCTTCCATTTTTTCCTGATTAAAAAAAGTATACGTAACCAAATTTTTCTCGCTTGGATGACGAAAAGCCGCCGGAGTATCGAGGGCTCGAATCTCACCGTCAACGATAAAGGCGACTCGATCGCAGAGTTCTTCTGCATCATGCATATTATGTGTCGTCAAGATAATCGTTTTTCCCGCCTGTTGTAATTCTTTGACCATATCTTTAAGTATTCGCGCGTTCGATGGATCCAGCCCGCTCGTTGGTTCATCCAGAAACAAAAGGTCAGGATCATGGAGCAGACAGCGGATAAAACCTAGTCGTGTTTTCATTCCTTTTGAAAAACGATTGACAGGCTTTTTAGCATCCTCCAACAAGTTCATTTGTTCCAGAAAAGGACAAGGGTCTAAAGTCTTTCGCCTATACAAAGAAGAGAAATAAGTGAGATTTTCCAAGGCAGTAAATTTGCCATAAAAATTTGGAAACTCAAAATCGACGCCGATTTTTTCATAGTAATCTTCCCCTAAATGCTTGAGAGAATGATCCATCACTGATACCTTTCCGCGATAACCAGTCAGAGTGCCTGTCAAAATATTCTGCAGCGTGCTTTTTCCCGCACCGGATGGACCTAAGAACCCAAAGATTTCACCCTTTTTTACTTCAAAACGGATACTTTTCAACGTGTCCTCCTGATTCTTGGGATACTGATAAAAGAGATTTTCAACACGGATCATCGTCATTCCTCCACTAATTCATTGACCAGACCATTCATCATGACAGACAAAACTTGCCAACGCATTTCCTCATTCTCCGCCTCTAACAGAACGACTCCGCCATAAAGAGTTTGAAAGGTTTTTGTAACAACTTCGATTGGTTGGGTGAAGCGTACCCCGTAATTCATAAAAAGATTCAACGCTTCCGCATCTTCGCCAGAATGATTTTCCACCACATCCGCAGGCAGCTTACGGAACAAGATGGTCATTGTTTCGCTGTCTGTTTTTTTGATCAGAGGGTAGTGCTGCATTAGCTCAAGTATATAAAACATCGTCTTTTTTACTAAATCTCTAGGTTTTAAGGTGCTGTTTTGTGTCAAATAGGTGTCCATCTTTTGCCACATGTCCTTCTGACAATTCACTAAGATAGCAAAATAAAGCTCTTCCTTACTAGGGTAAAAAGCGTAAAAAGAACCTTTGGCAATCGCTGCTGCCTTTGCGATCTCTTCAACAGTGACCTTCTTAAGTCCGTATTCACTAAAAAGCTTTTCCGCTGCAGTCATTAATTTTTGAGCGATAACTAGGCGTTCCTGTTCACTGAACTTTGGCATATCATTCTCCTATATATTTATATGACTAATAAAATTATTTAGTCATATAAATATATCTTGCTTTAGTCGTATTGTCAACACAGGTTAAACAGAGCAAGTTATTCTGCTCTTCAAAATAGTTATGCTAAGATTTTTGTAAAGTCACCAGTTATGCCTTCTGTTTTGTCAGTATTTCTATTTGATCGGGTGACAGTATAAAAAAAGAGGAGACTACTATGCCATTTATCGCAATTTTGATCGATCTATTGACTCTTGGCGGCTACTTTCTTCAGTTAAATCATGGAGGAGCAATGACCTATTTGCTGGGGTTGATTTTTCAAGTAGTGATGACTATTCTGCTGCTGATCATTATGATCGGTTATCATGGAAAGAAATACGCGGGCTATCGACCAGAGGGGTATTCGTATTTCACGATTCGTTATGCGATCATCGTCCTTTCTTTTGTTATCAATGGGCTAGTCCTGTTTTCATACGGACTGAATTATTTTGGCGTTAATGATCTGATCTTTTCAAGCTTTTAGTTCCATTGCGTATTTGAAATGTTCATCCACACAATGCTAAAATGATTGGACTATGATAAGTGAGGTGTGGTTATGGAATTTAGAATGATTGAACTTCCTTCCTTTAAAGCGGCTTCGTCGGGTCCTGATCCCGAATTTGATTTTTCGGAACAGGGAACTCTCGGTAGATTCGATGCTTATTTTTCAAAGATTTTTCCTAGTCCGCGTGATTCTTTTATGCCCAGAGATTTCTTATATTTTGATCCGTCGGCGGGCGGGATGGTCTGGATCTATGCATTGACGGACGACATGGAGGCAGAAGATCATGAAGTCATTGATTTTGAAGGCGGTTATTATTTAACTTATGCCTATAAAGACGGCGATGAGGAAGCCAGTCAAAGATTATTCGAAGAAGCGAGAAAATATATTGAAGCTCATGACCAGCTTGAGTTAGACGTTACGGACAAACGTTTTTTAATGGGACACATCATTACACCCAAAGAGATTATCGAGCAGCAGGGCTGGGCACAAATGGAGAGCTTTATCCCGATAAAATTATTAAATAATCGGAAAGAATCGGAAAATCGCTGATTTCAACATTATTATTTGCTAAAAAAGTATGTTATAGTGTAAGAACACGAAAAATATTTTTATGCGACACTTTAACTCATTTTGATGAAATTTAATCAAACTGGCGTAACTATAGGGTTACAAGGATGTATTAGAAGGATTTGGGAATACATCGTTTAAACGAGAAATAGTTAATTTTTAGTAATAGTCAACACCCTCAACTTTAGAATAATAAATATTGATTAGTTAGATAGCCTGCTCTTAATTGAGCGGGCTATCGTTCATTTTCAAGACCTTTGATCACTTTGCAAGTCAAGTGATTCAAGGGTCTTTTTTTTGGACCAATTTAGTAGTTATTTTTAAAAAATATGGGACAAGGCAATAATCTCCATTTAACAGATGAAAACTCGCATAAAGATTATCAAAACAAGGAATTCAAATTTCGATTTACTGTTATAAGTCATTTCCCATATGAAAAATTTTAGTTAGTGATTTTTTTAATTAAAAAGATATAGATTCATAACACTATCGAAAAGTAAAACAGTCGTTAACCGTACTTCAAGCTAGTTAAAATTACTAATAAATAATTTTATTGCTTGGTTAATTATTTGAAATAGGTGATTTGATGAAGATAAACTTTGTTGTTACGATTTAATTAAAGCAATTTTATTATATTTCGGTTATTTAGATTTTTATTATTGAATAATTTTGTGAATTATTTGTTTGAATTACCACCGCTGTATTTTTAGGAGGAGATGAAACTATGCGTAAGACAAATTGGATAACCAGTGTGCTGCTAATAATGGGATTGCTAATAAGTCTGATTCCATTTGATGCCAGTAGTCGAGCTGAAAATTTAGCGAATCAAAGTGAGATTTTAGTGACTGAAGCTGCTATTTTAGATTCCACTGGGGAAAAAATCACAGCAGATCATCTGGCAATTGAACAGGAAACGTTATCAATTGAACTTATGTGGAAAATGAGTCATCCAGGATTGATCGAGGAAGGTGCGACTTATCAGCTAGAATTACCAAAGGAACTCACATACAAGGAGCAAACAGGACAATTGCCAGATGGCATGGGAAGCTTTCAAGTGAGCGATGGAAGAATTCAATTTACCTTTGCTAAAAATTATGAGATGGAACCAGATGGGGTGGTGCCTGATTATAGTTCTGCTAAGCAGTATCAAGGAAGCCTATCGGTACAAGCAGAAGTGCCTATGACAGATACGACTGAGTTATCGCTGGATTTTGGAAATCAAATTGTGCAATCCCTATTTGTCGAAACAAAGGCTGAAGAAACAAATCCGACAAATGAGGGCGAAACTGAGAAGGTAACGCTGGAAGATACTCATGACTTGAATGCGAGGAATGTTTGGGTGATCCGCAGTATGAAAGTCACTGATGAAGCTGGAAAAGACTTCACTGCAGAAAAACCACCAATGAGAGATGACAATATTCAGATTGATTTTACTTGGGCGCTGAAAAATGAAGTAATCATCGAAAATGGTGATTATTTCACTTATCAACTACCAGATTATTTTGCGGTTCACAATGCCTTGAATGATCAACCGTTAAAAAATAGTATTACAGAAAGGGAGCCGTTAGGGACATTTGATTTATCAAAAGAAGGCCTGCTGACGATCAAATTTAACGAAAATGCAGAATTATTAAGTAACCGCGAAGGAACAGTTGAACTTGAGACGCAATTGGATGTTCAAAAGCATATCGATGAAATTGTTACCGAAAAACAAATCAAGGAGGATGGTAGTGAAGACGGTGAAATAAAGGTTACCATCGCCAAAGCAGACATTACAAAAAAAGGTGCTGTTGGTAATGATCTTACCATTGCTTGGGATGTCATTATTAACCAAGAATCTCGAAAGCTATTGAATGTGATCGTTAAAGATACACTAGAAGCAAACCTGGAATTTTCGAATATCCAATGTCAAGTACCAGATGGAGAAGGTGGGTGGAAGGGGGCAGATTCAGGCTTTTTCAAGGTTAGTTACGGTATAAATGAGCTTAATAATCACTATTGCGATATATCATTTCCAACTTTAGAAAAGGATGATAAGCATTTAACCCATCCAGTAAAGTTTATCATTCATTCTAAAATAATCGATGATGGGAAAGCGAATGCTTACGCAAATAGCGCCTTAATCCAAGGAGATAATTTTATCGAAAATGCTGCACGAACCACTGTTGATCTAGTCGATATACCTAGCTACAAATTCTTGGTTGACTCAGGATCAGAATTTGAGAAGGGGATTTTTGACTGGCGAATCAAGGCAGAGATTAAAAATAATAACGGCATAATCATCGATCAGATGTACAAGCCCTTAGGTTGGGAAAAAAATGCTTTACATTATTTGGACGAGGAATCCTTAAGGGTTCTTGATGCTAACGAGAATGACATCACTGAAGATAAGGATAAGTGGACGTTCGTTGAAAAGGAGAAAGTAACGAAGGATGGAAAGATTGTTCGATTCGGAATACAGTTTACTGAGGCGGGAACCTACTATCTCAGCTATAAAACGAAAGCTTTTGAATTACCATGGACATCTGACACGATTCCCAATTACTTATTCATCGAAGGTGTGGAATACAATGGCAGTAGTGGAATTAAGGATGGCGATTCATTAGGTATCATCAAAGAATCACCAGAGCCGGACTCAGTTGACTATATGAAACGAGAGATAAAATGGCGGACGACCATCAATACGAATAAGATTTTCATGAAAGATGCGGTTATCGAGGATAGATACAGCAGGTTAAACGGCGGCAACAAATGTGCGATGCACCTAGTCGAAGACACATTGCATATCTATCCGTTGAAGGCAAACCCAGAAAATCATCACGATATCGATGAGACACGTGAGCTTAAAAAAGGAAAGGATTTCATTTTGGAGTCGAAGGGTGATAATTACGCTGATGGTTTTGTAATCAAGCTGATTGGAGATTTTGCGGAAACGAGTGAAACACTTCAGCTTCGTTATAGCACCCATTTTAATATGGAGAAACAAAGTGCTATGAGTCCAGGAAAAAGCAACTTCTTCCCTAATTCAGTTATCGTTACTTATGAGGATGATGAAGGAAATTCCGGCTACGATTCGGATGAAGAAGAAAAGTGGGTCGATAAGCAACTGATTCAAAATGGCTGGAAATATGGGGCTTTTGTCGCTAAAGGAGAAGAATATAAAAATCAAGTCAGCCCATTTGCTGGAGAAGAACCAACTGAGGATACCGTTTATTGGACTGTTCCGATAAATTCATGGGGAGTAAAACTCAAGGCGGGAACGATTATCAAGGAAATCATTCATGCTGGACAGACAGATCCTGAGGTTGAAATACACAAGGTGAGCTATGGAAGACCAGAATATGGTCTAACGGGATATGGTCCTAAGTTGAATGGGGACGATTACGAAATCATTCCCAGTGTAGATGGTTCTGAGAGTTTTGATATTAAACTATTGAAAGATATTACTGAACCATTCGCTCTTTTTGTCAAGGTGAAAGCTGGGGCAGAGGTCTTCAAATACAAAAATAAGGTTGAGATGGATTTTGAAGGGGAAAAACTCAATATTGAAGCTTTTGTAGATAAGAGCTATAAGGGAAACTGGTTATCCAAAAGCGGAAATCAGGAGCTGGATGATGAGAATCCACTACAATCTAGCTATCAGATTATCCTTAATAAAGATAGTCGGACGATCCTCAAGCCGATCATCAAAGACACGGTGGTCCGAAATGAGCAAACCTTCCAGCAAGAATCTGGAAAGCCGAAGGTCAGAGCTTATACAGCAGAAAACAATTCTGGAATATACGAAAAAGTAGATGAGATCAATCTGACAGAAGAAGGTCGATCAGCTACTATCACTGATGACTGGGATCATGGGTTGCAAACATTGACTATCTCATTAGGTGAGTCGATCGCTGAGCCCTGCATCATCGAATATTCTACAAACATTGATCCAGCTATTAAAAATGGTACTCGAATAACAAATGATGCCGAGTTGTATGGCTCAGATCAAATGATTAGTGAAACAGTGAAAGAAATTGAAGTTAAAAATACGACTGGTTCAGGAACTTCTACAGGTGTTGATGGGGCACTCAAAATCCATAAGCTGGACGAGGACAAACAGCTGATCAATAGTATCGCGGAGTTTGCCATTTACCGTGTGGATGTTGAAGGTGGTGTCCATGATTTTCTACCTAGCGTCAAGGTTAAGGGGGACCGCATCGTTCAGGTCGGGCAAGGACCGACAGTTGACTTAGAAAGAATTGAAGATTTGCGTTATGGAGAGTATGCCATTAAAGAAACCAAAGCCCCCGATGGTTATGAATTAGATGATACACTGCATGAATTTACGATCGGTGATGATACTCCTAATCATGAATACGTTTATGAGCATATAAACAAAAAAACGAAGCCCTTCGAATTATCGATCTTGAAGCAAAATGAGGCTGAAGATCTGGTGTTAAAGGGCGGCGAGTTTAGCCTATATGAATCTGATCCAGACAAGCCGTTAGCAACAGCGAAGACCGGAGATGACGGTGTCGGGAAGTTTGTTGATAATCAGGAAAATCCGTATGTATTGCAATTAGGGAAAACCTATAAAGTAAAAGAAACAAAGGCCCCAGAAGGATTCGTCAAACTGAAAGGCGAGTTCACTGTTTCGATCTCTTCGAAAGGAGACGTTACCGTCAAATACGATGGTGACGATCTTAAGGATGCTGATGTGATCGTCAAAAAGAGTACAGACGATAAAAATTCTCAAATCCAATTTACAGCTAGAAATAATCCACGGACACCATTACCGAAAACGGGTGGGGCTGGCGGAGCATTGCTTATCACGTTAGGTCTTGTTGGTTTAATTGTGGGACTATGGTACCACTTCCCGTTGAAAAAAAAGGAGGGTTTGTCATGAAGAGGCTGGTTAGATTCACAATGATTCTCATGCTTCTCCTTCCAACTATTTGCGGGGTGGGGCAGCAAGCCGTTGCGGCAGAGGCAGATACGCTAACATTTACGTTACACAAGTTGGTTTTTCCAGAAAACGGAATGCCAGATGAGAGTCAGAATGATGGCGATGAGCGCTTGAAGGACTACGATGGTCTGAATGGTGTGACTTACGATGTGTATGATGTGACGACAGATTTCTATCGTTTGCTGCAAGATAAAGAAGCAGAAGAAGTTCAATCAGAATTACAGAATATGGATCTCTCCGGTCGACAAGCTGTTGGGCAACAGATCACAGCGACAATCGGAGACAAAGATGGAATAGCCAACTTTAGTTTGCCTCAACTGTCTGGTGGGAAAGATGCGGTTTATCTTTTTAGAGAGAGTGCCGCCCCTAACGATGTGAAAAGCAAAGCAGAAGATATGATCGTAGCTTTACCTGTAGTGGACTCTACCGGTAATCTTCATCAAGGGCCGATCCATCTGTATCCAAAAAATGAGATCAATCAGCCGAGTTTTGAAAAAATGATTGTTGATCAACAGCCCAGTTATCAGGTTGGAGATCAGATCAAGTACGAGTTGACCACCATCCTGCCATCTAGCTTATCGATGTATAGCAAGTATTTGATTTCAGATCAAGCGGATGAAAGTTTGAAGCTGGAGGATACCTCTATCAAGGTTCAAATAGAAACAGATTCCTTCACTGATTATCAGCTGGAAACCTCTGAGCATGGCTTTAAGCTAAATTTTGATCTGACAAAATTGAAACCACATGCAGGAAAAAAAGTCACGATAACCTACACGATGATTTTAGCTGATGCTAGCAAGATTGATCAGGACATTATTAACCATGCGGAGCTAGAAACGGATTTCGATAAAATTACTCGTGAAAGAGGGATAAAAACAGGCGGCAAGAAATTTATGAAGGTTGATGCGTTAGCGAAAGAACAGACCTTAACGGGAGCAGCTTTTGTTGTTAAAAATTCGCAAGGAGAATACTTGCAAGAGAATGGAGGATATCGCTGGAGTAAGAGCAAAGAAGATGACGGGATAGTCAAATTAACATCCAATAAGGAAGGTTTCTTTGAAGTCAAAGGATTACGTTACGGTAGTTATTTACTGGAAGAAACGAAGGCGCCTGATGGTTATCAATTAAGTACTAAGGATGTCCCTTTCGAGGTTTCAGAAAACAGCTACACCTTCTCTAAAGGAATCCTGCAGGTTGTTAATCAGAAGGAGCCATCAACAAGTAAGCCTGGAACCCCGACATCTACAAAAAAGGCTGCTGCAGGTTCAACTGCTCAATATCCTAAAGCAAATGATAGACAAAATCTGTGGTTAATCGTAGTCGGTGGAATCATAGTCGTTGTAGTCCTCGTACTTGTTTTTCAGCGTAAAGCTAGAAGGAGTGAATAAGAAAATGAAAAGAAAAAGCAATTTGGTTCTCTTACTTAGTTTATTAGCGACAATCGTATTTCAGGGAGCGTTCGGCTTTGCTGGTGCAGCAGGGGCAAATAAAATTGATACGCAGAAAATTGTGATCCACAACCTGAAATATGAAAAGTTGCCAAATGAAATTCAAAATACCGGCGATGAAATGATTGATTTTACTGGCACTCCTTTGGCAGGCTCAATTTTCACTGCGTATGATGTCACGACCGCCTATTGGACTGCCTATAATAGTGCATCTGGCGATCATGAGGTAAAAGAAGCGGCGGGGATCGCAGCGGCTAAAAAAGTTGATACTACAAAGATAAGTGGTACGGAGTTCCCTAAGACTGACAATGACGGTTTAGCCGAGCTGGATCTGCCAATAAAATCAGGGGCAGATAATGCGATTTATCTGATCAAACAAACCACCTTCCCGTCAGGTGTCGTACCGGCCAAGTCAGAACCTTTTGTCATCGGTCTACCTTCTCATGATGCAGATGGAAATCTTAGAGAGAAAGTCCATGTCTATCCCAAGAATGAAATGCCGACAAACGATGTGAAATTTATTAAGTATGGTATTGATTCAGATGGAAAAAGAGACATCCTAAAAGGCGCAAAATTTATTTTTAAGAAAAAAGATGGCAATTACTATAATTCTAGTTCAAATGATTTTGACATAGCTGATGAAGAGAATGCAACAGAATTTACTTCAGATGATAAGGGAATCGTAGAGCTAAATGGAATAATCTTAGCACCCGGCATCTATGAGTTTCATGAAATCGAAAGTGATGTTGCCACATCAGAAGAACAGATCGAAAACCCAGAGGGCGATTACAAATACCACTTTAGAACCAATCCAAAAGTAACAGTCACGGTATCCGATGAGTGGGAAGTGACGAGGTATGACTATTATGATAAAGATTTAACACCAAAAGATCTCACGGCTCCTTTTAAAGAAAATGAGATTGCCGAAGCCTATAATTTCAAGGTGCCGAATGTAAAAAAAGAGGTTGATGACGAAGAGGTTCGAAATGGTCAGGAAATCACCTATACAATCTCGAAAAAAATTCCTGAAGATGTTGGAAATTATCTCACATATAAACTGATCGATACGTTTGATAAGCGTTTAGAGCTTCTTTGCAATGAAGAGAAAATTCTGAAGAGCATCAAGATAGATGGTGGGGAACCAACTGGATTAAACCCACAATTTTCTATGATTCCCGGCTCCAATGAGTTTACGATAACCTTTACTCCCACTAATTTAGCGAAACATGCGACAAAAACATTATCCTTTGAAGCGACGATGAAGGTCAAAGCAGGGACAGACCTAAAAGAAATCGATAATGATGTCCTCTTTGATAACTGCTTCCGGGATTCAAAAGACAAGCAACGGGTGCAGACCTACGCAAAACGCTTTGTCAAAGTCGATAGCCAAACAGACAAAAAGCTAAAAGGAGCAGAATTTGCGATAAAAAATAAAGCTGGTGAGTTCATGCAGCTAACCGATGGAACTAGTGGGGATGTTGTCGAATCAGTAACGGGCTACGCTGAAACCTATGTTGTGAACTGGGTATCTGCTGAAAAAGGCGCAACCAAGCTTATTTCAGACGATGATGGAAAGTTTGGCGTCTATGGTCTGGGCTCTAATGAAGCCGATTACTATACCCTAATTGAAACCAAAGCACCGGAAGGGTACGTGAAAATAAAGGATATGATCTTTACAGCAGATGGTGGATTAGAAGATCAAATTCTACGAGTGGGTAACAAGACTAAAGGCATTCTGCCAATGACCGGTGGAATGGGGATCGCTGGGCTGATTGCGGTTGGACTCATTGCATTAGTCAGCGGGATCACCTATTTTAAGCAAAGACATCGATTGACTAGAAACTAAGAAAATTGGTGGTTCGATGAAGAAAAAAAGAATCTTAGATATTCTAATGTTTATCGTGATGCTCGGCGGGTTAGGCGCGTTACTCTATCCTCTTGTGGGAGATACGTTGAACCATTATTGGAACCAGCAGGTCATTAACTATTATCAAGAGAAATCCAACGCCGAAAACCAGCAGGCCATCCAAAAGGAACAAGAACGGATCAAAGAAGAAAATAAAAAAGTTGCCAAAGCAGGTGTTCCCGGCAATGATCCTTTTGAGAAAAAGAAGCAACAAGCCACTGAAATTGAAAAAAGCTACTATCAAAAGCATACGATTGCGGTCATTCGAATTCCCAAGATTGGTGTTTCGTTGCCGGTATTTGATCAAACAGATGGCCTGTTTTTGAAACGTGGAGCTGCATTGCTAGAAGGAACCTCTTATCCTAGTGGGGGAAAAGACACGCATACAGTGATTACGTCGCATCGAGGACTGAAAGAGGCCCGATTGTTTAGTGATCTGCCAAAATTAAAAAAGGGGAATCATTTTTACCTAGAGCATAACAAGCAAACGCTTGCTTACAGGATTGATAAAATTCAAACCATAGAACCAACTGAAGTCGAAACATTGAATATCGTTGAGGGGAAAGATTATGTCACCTTGATGACCTGTACGCCGTATGGGGTAAATAGTCATCGATTGTTGGTTCGAGGGGTACGTGTTCCTTTCGATGATGAAATGAAAAAAAGCATTGCTGAAGCAGATCAAGCCCGCCAGAAAAAGTATCTAGGAGTGACACTTTTTAGTCTTTTGTTGACCGTTGGAGTAAGTGGTATAGCCTTCAAACGAGTCAGAAATAGGAAAAAGGGAAAGTCTCTTTCTGATAAATCTAAATAAATGATTTGGCTATCTGACTCTATTTCGTTTGGAGTCAGATAGCTTTTTTTACTCATATGGACTCACGCTATCGCAGAAGAATCCAATGAAGGTAGTCATTTTTCAACTTTTTTTGTGTGAGACCATTTTTAATGACTATTTTGAAAAAAATCGGGAAAATAACGTTACGGCTTTCTTCTGCTAGAAAGGTTGATTTAAAGCCAAATTTTTTTATTTCAGCGAAAGTTAAATCAACTCTTTCAGCTTCCTTTAATCGTAATGAAATTTTTGATTAAAAAAGCTGTTTCATATAACACAGAACAATAGCAACTGCTGGACTAACTGCGCTCTTCAGATCATTAAATAATAGAAAAATGACAGCGACGGTTGCAGGGCGTTGTTGTTTGGCTTGATTGATGGAGTGGAGGATTATTGTTAGGATTAATTTAAGAAGTTGTCTGTTATTTTTATCGTTATCTCAATTGTTTGAAGTGAACAAGGGAAAAGGAGCACATATCATGAAAAAGCTTGTTAAGCTGATAATGATGCTAGCGATTACCCTTCCATTTTTTTCTTGCGGGGCTGATCGTGTGGAGGCAGGAGAGGCAGATATGATTACCTTCAACCTGCATAAAATTGTTTTTCCGGAGCATGGAATACCAGGGGCTAGTCAGGATGAGGCGAATGAAAATTCTGGATTGAATGGGGTAACCTTCGATGTTTATGATGTGACAGACGATTTTTATCAATTACTCGAGAGGTCAGACGATAAATCGGTCAGAGATGCTCAAGCTGAGCTGCAAGGGATGGATCTTTCAAATCGAAAATTTATTGAGCAGCAGATGACAGCGACGATCAATGAGGAAGAAGGAATTGCGAACTTCAATTTACCTAGAAAATCGGAAGGAAGAGATGCGGTTTATCTTTTCCGCGAGAGTGCTGCACCCAGTGATGTAAAAAGCAAGGCAGCTGATATGGTCGTTGCTTTACCAGTGCTTAATCTGTCTGGAGAACCCGTAGAGGAACCAATTAACTTATATCCAAAAAATGAAATCATTCAGCAGCCCTTCGAAAAAGTGATTGTAGATCAACAACAAAGTTACCAAATGGGTGATGAAATCAACTATGAGTTGACCACTAAACTACCATCCAGCTTATCAATGTACAGCAAGTATTGGATTTCTGATCAAGCCGATAAAAGTCTGACATTTGACGTACGATCCTTAGTGGTACAAATAGCGAACGAGAATTTTACAGGCTATCAAGCTGAAATTTCAGATCACGAATTCAAGCTAGTATTTGATCTAGAAAAATTAAAACCTTATGCTGGCAAAGATCTTAGTATCTCCTATGCCATGATCCTAACAGACAAGAGCAAGGTGGATCTTGAGATTCTCAACAGAGCTGAATTAGAAACGGATTTTGACACGATATCACAAGAAAAGAAACTTAAAACCGGCGGTAAAAAGTTCATCAAGGTTGATGAGGCAGTGAGAGACAAAACGTTATTCGATGCAGCATTCGTCGTTAAAAATTCACAAGGAAAATACCTACAGAAGAAAGACAAAGGGTATTATTGGAGCAATAAAAAGGAAGGTTCGGATTTAGTTAAATTGAGCTCAAATAAAGATGGCTTTTTCGAGATCAAGGGATTGAGATATGGTGACTATTTTTTGGAAGAAATCGAACCACCAGTGGGTTATGTCTTGAGTGAAAAGGCCATCAAATTTGAGGTCTCTGAGAATAGCTATGCATTTTCGGAAGGAATCTTGCAGGTGACAAATCAGAAAAGCGCTGCAATTAGTAAAAAACTAGACGAACCAAGGCCAATGACAATGGAAACAAAAAAGCAGCAGCCTGCAGTAGGGCTACTAAATATTTTGCCGAAAACGAATGACTTAAAAAACTATTTGCTGATGATTATCGGTGGATTCTTATTGATTATTCTTGCAGTCATACTGGCTATCCGTAATCGGAGAAAAAGAAGTAGTTGATCAAAGTGGTGCGGGAATCTCCTTTTCCAATTAATTTCCTTAGTTTAACCTGCCGAATAGTAAGGATTAATTTCCATCCTCTCTCCCCAAACTTTCTGAATCTAAAGAAAATCCCCCAATTTACTTTAGACTCAGAAAGTTTTTTTGTGCTTATATAATATTTGTATCCTCCCCTGGTGACTAAAGGATCTCAAGCTACTTTCTGCTTGAGATTTTTTCGTTCTTTTGGGAAGCAAAGATCAAAAACAGTTTTTTCTATTTAAGATTTTCTAACAAGTAAAAAAACAATTATAAAATGATTTATCTATGATCTAAACTTGCTGTTCAGGCGCATATAAATAACGGTGTTGAAAAATTGTAGGGATGTAAACTACATTTGGTTGGATAACGCTTAAAAAATATATTTTGGATATTGAATATAAATTACTTCCTATTTTTAAGCTATAAAACAACTATATTTCTGAATGAAGAGGCAAAATAATTAAGAAGTTGTTTTTGTGAGAATGCCACAAAAAGGCTTTGGGTAAGTGTTTGTCAGCAAAGTGGAGGGGAGGCTTTTTCGATAAAACCCGTATAATTAACTTAATATTAATTAAATGAATATTCATTTTTTTAATGAATCATAAAACAAAAGAGTCTAATAACGATAGACAGATGTTTTAAGATGTGATAACAGGTAAAAAGTTATCTTTTCTATGTTAATAAATAACGAGAATTAAATTAAAATAAAATTTGTAAATGTTTGTTTTATTTTATAAAATAATAACGCTGACAGAGGTATTTTGGGTGAGAGGAGGTAAAAAAATGGTTAGGGAAAAACTGCAGTTTCTGATTGTGTTAGGAGTCATCTTTTCAAGCCTGGTAGGGTTGCTGGGTGTGAGAACACAGACATTTGCGGAAACAAATACAAAAGTTCTGGTTAATGAGCCATTTCTGAAGATTTCCTATGAAACAGAGCTGACAGAAGATGGGAATATCTTTCAAATCAAAGTAAAACGGGAAGCTGACAGCGAGCAAAAACAAAGTCGCTTAAGATTAAAACTGCTAACTGAAAGCGGTGAAGCAATTGACTATCCTGTGATCAAGGGGATAGAAAAGCAAAATGCTTGGTTGTGTGAAAAAGAATTTACCTCATCAGCAAACTACGAATTACACATTGAGCTTCCTAAGAAAGTAAGAAAACTTCAAATGTTCATCGAACTGAACGAACAAGGCGATAAAAAGCAGGAAAAGAGTGCTGACCAATCAGATGTTGATGTTCTTGGACAAACAGAACCTTTTTGGCTGGAAATAGAAAAAACAGAAAGTACAAAAAGTTTTGAAAAAGCGTCTTCTAGTAGTTCAGTTGATAAGAAAGCTTCAGCTACCGTCAATAGCTTTTCGCTCTATTCTGAACAGAATAGCCAATCACCATTAGCTGGAATAAGTGCAAGAATGTTGCCTCAGGGAAGTTCATATAATAATAAGGAACCAAAATACAAAACAGATAACGGAAAATATCCAGAATATTCTTGGCAGCCGACCGATCAAAAAAATGTGATCAATCACCAAGGTGGAAAAGATAATGTCGCGGCTAATGTTTGGGATGGTCTGCAGAGTTGGGATGCTTCTGCAGATAACTATACAAGTTCATATATCTATTACGGAGTTGGTGAGAAGGAGCTAGGGGATATTGGGTTACGTAAATATGCCACGGAAACAGCTAAGAAAGATGAGTTTAATGTTCGATTAAATGTTCGAGGAGATTCTCTTACCAAACCAGGTGTTGATGTCATGTTCGTGTTGGACAACTCTGCATCAATGATATATAGCAACCCGGAGTCACTTGTTAACGGCAGATTGCGAAAGGATGTTTCAGTAGAATCGCTAGGCAAACTAATTGATCAATTCAAAAAAAATATTCCAGATAACTTGGGCTATCTGAGGCTTGGGAGTGTTATTTTTGGTTCGGACGTAATCAGCACTTCTAATTTATCTGCGCAATACAGCGATTGGGATCAAATGGTGACTAATTACCAAGCGGCTAGTACACAGGGACACCAGACTTACACCCAAGGAGGATTGATTGAAGCACAAAAAAGATTGTTAGCCGATAATAACGGACGACGAAAAGTGATCTTTCTTTTAACAGATGGTTTTCCAAATAGAAGTAGGAAACCGGTAAAAGGAAAAAAGGATCCATCGATCTTTCCTTCGCAAGTGAGAATTACGGAGTATGTTGCCAGTGAACTGGGAGACTCCTTGCAGTCAAATGGTTCTACCTCCCTTTATGTGTTGAATAATCCTCCATGGAGTGATGTGGATAGAAGGTTTACCATTCCTAATATCGAAGGCGGAGCGGCTCTGAAAATTGAATCCCATTTAGATATGGCAAACTCACAAGCGGCAGATATTAGAGAGACTGGTACAGAAATTCAAGCAATCGCCATGGGATACCATAGTGGGACTTTGGAATATCATACTCCTGAAGAGCTGATAAAAGGTCTATATAGGATGACCACTCAAAGAGCAAACACCACAGGTGATTCAGAAAATGATTACTATTTCTACCAAGCACAAGATTTGCAAGGGTTTGAGGACTCTTTCCAAGATTGGTTTCAATCGACCCTTACGACTGTTGAACATGGTGTAATTGAAGACCCATTAGGGGATATGGTGGAGTTAGTCGGAACACCAGTTGTTACAGATGTCTCTCTGAGGAATGGGTTGGGCACAGAGTCTATCAGCACTGATAGGATGGCTGTAGTTGATCATTCAGACTCAAGAAAAGTAAAAGTAACCAATATCAATCTTTATGGGAATCAGGAAATTGAAATAAACTATAAAGTACGCCTGAAAACAGAAGATTCTAGTTTTGTTTCAGGTAAATGGTATCCAGCCAATGGAAAAACAACGTTACACGTTTCACCTGACCGGACAACAGATAAGTTGGATTTTGGTGTTCCTTCGGTTCGAGCGGTGAATGAAGATTTTGTCATTCCAGTAAAAAAAGTCTGGTCAAATGATTCTGAAGATTATTGGCAGAAACGACAAGAAGTCACTGCCGTATTACAAAGGAAAGATGGAAATCAATGGGTGGATGTCCATCAAGTTAATTTGAATTTAGTAAACAACTGGGCTGCGGATTTTCCGGCAGTTGATGGGAGTGCAGATATTGCTTATCGCGTGATTGAGAAGGTTGGTACTAAAGATAAAGTACTGGGATATGCTGCACCAGATTATAGCAAGACAAGCTTCACCTCCAGCAATTTAGGAACGAATGGTATCGTCATCACGAATCGATTGATGACGACGGACTATACGTTTACCAAGTTGAAAGAAGATGGTACAGCATTTAACGGAAACAACAAACCAGAGTTTACGATTGAAGATGCTAATGGGAACCAAATCACAGGTATTAAACCCAGCGATGCTGGAACAGTAAAGATTGAGGGATTACCGATAGGAGAATATAAAGTCAGTGAATCTGTTGTTCCAACCGGCTATAAGAAGATGGCTGATTTTACGATCGTTGTCACGGAAAAGGCGGATGGAACGGGTGTTGTCGCCAAGGTTAATGGCAAAGAGGAAAGCATCACTGTTATCAACGAACTTAAAGAAATCGTTATTCCAGTTGAGAAAAAATGGGTGGATGAACGAAATGGAACGACAGATTTTTGGAAATTGCGGCAAGAAATAACCGCTGTTCTACAGAAAAAGGATGGTGAAAATTGGACCGATCTCCATCAAGTTCCATTGAACGCGGGGAACAGTTGGAAAAATTCTTTTCCGGCGGTGGATAGAGATTCGGCTATTACTTATCGGGTGATTGAGAGAGTTGGAAATAATGAAAAAGTGTCAGGGTTTGAAAAACCAAGTTATAGCCAGACTCCTTTTCAATCAACAACGTTGGATGCAAAAGGAGTGTTCATTACCAATAAATTGCTGACCACTGACTATTCATTTAAGAAAGTAATGGAGAATAATCAACCATTTTTGGGTGATAATTTGCCAAAATTCAAGCTTACAGAAAAAAACAAAAACATTGAAGTTGTTGATAATGTTGCGCCCAATGCAAGTGGGATCGTTGAATTTAAGGATCTGCCAATTGGTACGTATCGAGTAAGTGAAACGTTTGTTCCGGAAGGCTATAAAAAGATGGACGATTTTGAGTTTTCGGTGACAGAAAAGGACGATGGTACAGCAGTCATCGCTGATTCATTGGGTAAAACAGTCGTCAATAAGCTGAATGAGTTCAAGCTGAAAGTCATAAAGACGAATGAGCAAGGGGCTGAAATCGAAGGGGCAACCTTCCGCTTGAGGAGTTCAACCAGTACTTACAATGAAACATTATCATCAGGATCGACCTTTACTTTTACTGGTTTGAAGTCAGACCTCTATTTCTTAAAGGAAGTATCTGCACCAGACAGTTATGTTGGGTTAGAAAAAGAGATTGCTATTGATATTTTTGATAGTGGTCACGCAGCGGTCGAAAGCCATCCTTTAGTATCAAGTACGGTTGAACTGGGTGAAACAGAAAATCTTATCACTGTGAAGGTAAAAAATCGCAGACAATTTGGCGTATTGCCAAAAACCGGGAGCTTTGGAAATCGATACTTTATTCTATTGTCTATTATTTGCTTAATCGTAGGCAGTGGATTAGGTGCAGTCTATTTATATGTTAATAGAAGGAGGGGATAAGTATGAAAAAAATGCAACTTCTTTTCTCGTCCCTTCTCGTCATCTTTATTGGAGTTATTGTGTTACCATGCTCTGTTTTAGCTGAGTTATCTAATGAAAAAGTTGAAGTAGTAATAAATACAAGGCAAAAAGAGGGACAAAAAGTTCAAGGAACCGATAATTTGAATTTTACGATTTATAATTTAACGAATTGGCGTCACTCAAACGTGATGTCTGAAAAAGAAGCAAAGGAATTCTTGCTGGATAAAAATGCCACCAAAGAGGAAATGCAGAACTTTATTCGAACGGAAGGATTAGAGCCGCTAAGTGAAGAAATGCTGCCGGTAAATAGTGAAGGAGAAGCTAGAACCATACTTCCACGCTACCAAGACAGTAAAGATGCGGCTTATCTGATTTTAGCTAATGGAGAAACTGGAAAATTCCGCTTTTTACCAATCGTTCTATTCTTCCCACAGTACTATGTGGATTCAAAGATGGAGGCGTTCAAGGTGATGATTTACGGAAAGTATGCTGAAGAGAAGGAACCGTCAGTATCCACACCGACAACTGGAACAGTTGAGCGGCCAGCGGTTCCAAATATTCCAATGAACACTTCCCAAAAGTCATTGCCGCAAACGAATGACCTTCTAAATCGTTATTCTGTGCTTGGTGGGCTAATTTTTATTCTGGCAATAATGGGTCTGAAAAGGACTCAAAAATATAGGGGGGAAAAATTATGAAAAACAAAGTGAAATGGACAGGGTTGATTACAGCAATTATTTGTCTCGTACCACTATTAACAGGGTTGTTAGGGTTGAGCGAGAATGCTGCGGCAGCGGAAGATACGGTAGCAGTAACATTGCATAAAAAGAAAATGGATGAATTTCCAAACAAAGAGATTGCGAATACCGGTAAGGAAATGAACGAGTTTAGTCATTATGAAGGTCTGCCAGGTGTTACTTTTACAGCGTGGGATATCACCGAAGACTTTTATAGTCAGTTGGCGCTTACAGGTAACGAATCAGATGCTGAAGTAAAAACAAAAACCGAGAATTTGATGAAAACATTTGTGTTGAATACGACAAAAGCGACCAGCAAAGGAACTGCAACCACTAATAGCAGCGGCGATGCAACATTCAGTGCATTAGCTAAACGAGCAGCTGGCGGAGTTTATACGGTGTACTATTTTGAAGAAACACTTCCTACAGGCTATACGGAATATTCAAATCCAACAATTCTAGTACTGCCTGCGATGGATGGCACAACAGAATTAGACACGATTCATCTATATCCAAAGAACAAAATCGATGACAAAGAAAAACCTGAAAAAATCTTAGTGGATGATGAAGGAAATAAGTTACCTGATGTTCCAACAGGAGAAACCTTCTATATGTTTGAAGTTGGGCAACTGATCAACTATAAAGCTTCATTCACCTTCCCAAGTCAAATCGGGGAAATTTTAACGGATAATGGCGCAGAACAAACACGCTACAGCAAATTCGCATTTGTCGATCAGCTATCGAAAACAGGTGTAAAATTTGAAGGTATTTCAAAAATCGTTGTCGGCGGTGTTGAATTGACTGGGGCTGAGTTAACCACATTTTATAATTACATGACTATGACGCCTAAAAACACTGACAGCCCTTATTCAGATTACGCTGGTTTTACCTTGGCCGCGAACTTGAATGCTGAAACAAGTGTCACCAATGCCACGGAATATGCAAAATCTAAAGCAACGGCTGAGTACTTGAAGCAATTTGCTGGTAAGAAATTAGAAGTAACTTACGGCGTCCGAATGACAGAATTCACAGCCGTCGATCAAGAAATCAACAATAACTTAGTTGTTGAGATGACTCGTGATGGGAATACTGAAGATAATCGGAGTATTGTTACGCCTCCTCCAGGTTTTGGAACCGGGGGTCACAAATTCTTGAAGCATGAGGTCAACAAAGAAAATCAAACCTTAGCAGGAGCGGAATTCATCGTAGTTCGTGATAATAAAGGAACAGAAGAATATCTGAAACAAACTATGAAAGGCGGCACGCCTATCTGGGTAACTGATTTATCTGATGCTAAGAAATTCACTACTTTAGCCGATGGAAAAATCGAAGTAACAGGTTTAGAAAAAGGCAGCTATTTCTTGAGAGAAACCAAAGCGCCAAATGGCTTCGTGAAGCTAAAAGATGATGTACCGTTTGAAATCAAGAATGGATCGTATGCAGATTCAACAACGCTGAAGGTTCCTAATGCTTCACAAGGTGGTTTCTTGCCGTCAACTGGTGGAAAGGGGATTATCGCCTTCCTAGTAGTTGGATTGGGATTGATGCTGATCGCAATCACTAAATACCGCAACGTTAGAGAACAAGCAGTTTAAAACGAAAAAAGGTGTCGTATCGATGAGTGATACGACACCTTTTTATTTCAGCAGTTCTCTTAACTCCAGCTTTTCGATATACTTCGTCAAAATTTCATTGATCTTTGTGATATCCGAAAGACCAATTTGGGGTTGAAACGTGTAAACGGGAATTCCTCGATAGGGACTATCTTCACTATTTTGAATGATTGAAGAGAAGACCATATCGAATTTCTGATCCTCGACTCGATCGACTTCGATAAAAGAAAGAAAACGGACATTGAAGAAATTTTGGAAAATCTGTTCCAGCTTTTGGGCTAGGATATATTCCAATGCCATCGTCAGATTGGTATCGATCTTAACAATGATCTCCGGTTCAAATTTGGTAAAAATATTGATCGCGGAGAAAGCTTCGCAATATCGCGGCAAGAGAAATTCTTCGTTCTGTAATACCGATGAATCAGATTGTTCCCGCATTTTTTTAAGGATATCTTCCATGTAACTGTATAAATGAGGGTATTTTGTCTGATAGAAAACCAAAAGATCGTAACCAGATGCGACAGAAATGAAACTTTTAAAGAAGGTCGCGTGTAAAAACGTCGATAAAATGATCGCGTGACAGAGTTTTAAATTCAGTTCTTCCTTTACGGGTGTGTACATGATATTGGTCTCATCTGTAAAGAGCGTGTAAAGCTGATAGATTGGTGTATCCAATTGGCGATGCAATTGAATCACTTCCTGCAGATTGTCTTTTCTAATATAGAACTGTGCCCGGCATTGGAACAGTAGTCCAATGTAATCGATCTCGTGATCCGATAGGAAAAACTCTTTTTGAAAGTCCTGATAAAAGGCTGAACGTGGAAATAACTGACGTTGATTGATCTCACGAACATAAGCAGGGATATCTTCAGTGCTGATAGGGTGTTTCGAGTGGAAACGAGAGACATTCAGAGCAAACATGTAAGAAAATTCCAGAGACAAGGTATTTTTCTTGGCCAGGTCATAATTTTTTAGCGCGTATTTGACGTAGTCACCAATTTTCTTTTGATCCACCTTCGTAAACGGCCAAGTGACACCTGTATAGAAGATCCAGAAGAATTGATAACCTAAGTAGCGGATATTGATTTCCTTCCCAGTGATTTTCAGCAGCTTCGTACTGTATTTCAAGGATAAATGATAGGGTGTGATAGCGTCATTAATTTGTAAAACCTTGCGTCTCAGTGTACTTTCGCTGACAAAGTAATTATTGAGAATATCAGAAGTGTTCACTTGACTGTTAAGAAATAATTCCTGCAGCAGATTGAAAATCAAGGATTGCTTCAAAATATAGAGCGAGAGTTTTTTATACTCAAGTTCTTCTCCCTTGAAAAGGAATCCCTTTCCTTTGACGGATTTGATCGTTGCAGAAGCTTCATTTAAAAGCGCCATTTGAACAAGATCTTCTTTCAACTCTTCCATATATTTAACGACATTCTTCTCACCTATCTCCGTTTTGAAACACAGTGTCGGTAGTTTTACCCAATCCCCTGCCTGATAGACAATATCCAATAAGGAGAGCTTGTTTTTAATCGTTACTTCAAATAATTCATAATCCAAAAGACTTCCCCCCTGTCTTTAATCTCCATAACTTAATTATAACATCTAGAGAGTCAACCCCTGATTTTTACGTCTTCAGTGTTTCAATCTTTACCGAATCAACCCGCCAAACCTGAAATATTTGATCGGATTTATTTGCTATACTTTTGCCAATGAAAAAAACCTCTTTTTTCTGATTAGATTAACTAACGAGAAAAAATGAGGTTTAGATTATATTTTAAATATATTATTTATTTTCAAGTTAATTATATTAACAAAAAAGGTGAAGGTCAAACGCAAAAAACTTTTATAATATTAAGAAAAAGAATATCCGGCGGGAAAATCGCTATAATTCTTAAGAAACTATTTTGGAGTATTGGCAGAAACCTTGATATCAAGGTGTTTCTTCCCTAAATAAATAAGCCGTCAAAATCACCGTCAGAAAGGAAGAAAAAATTGTCCCGCAAAGGAGAAAATATATACAAACGAAAAGATGGACGCTGGGAGGGACGTTATATTAAATCTCGGGATTTGAACAATAAGATTTCTTATGGTTATATCTATGGAAAAAATTATCGAGAAGTAAAGGAACGTTTATTAATTATAAAAGCGAAGCATCTTGAAACAGCATTGATTCGTAGTCCCAAAAGTAACGAAACGTTAGAAAAATGGATTCGGGAATGCATGACCACAAAAACTAAAAAAGAGGTTAAGCCCTCTACCTACGCCAACTATTCTCGCTTATTGGTTAATCACGTTTTTCCAGCATTAGGAACCATCCAGATCGGAAAATTGACTAATGAGAATGTTCAGATGTTCATCGATATGCTTAGTTTTAAGGGCCTGTCTGTTGGAACAATCCATCTGATCTATACGGTTTTAAACTGTCAGTTAAAGCTGGCTGTCGAAGAAGGCTGTCTGTTGAAAAATCCCGCAGAAAACGTATCATTACCGAAAAAAACAAAGCGGCGAGTCCATGCTTTAACGATTCAGCAGCAAAAAGAGATGGAAAAACTCTTTATGGAGTCATCGACAGGGGTTCCGATCATTCTCGCACTTTATACGGGTATGCGGATCGGCGAAATTTGCGGGCTGAAATGGACAGATGTAGATTTTGCCGAGCGAATCATCTATGTTCGACGGACGATCGTGCGGATTCCAGACGAAAACTCCCATACACATAGAACCCAGCTCATTGAAGAACGACCAAAAACAGAAGAGTCGAATCGAATGATCCCAATGGCAGCGAAACTATACGACTATTTGTATCAGCTAAGTTCGACCAGCAAATCTGCGTATGTGGTCAACTACCATGGCAGACGCGTTGAACCAAGAACCGTCAATTATCGCTATAAAAAGGTCCTTGCTGGTACAGGGCTAGAAGACTATCATTTCCATGCCTTGCGCCACACATTCGCTACAAGATGTGTTGAAAATGGTGTCGATATTGCCAGTGTCAGCCGCTTATTAGGTCACTCATCAATCAAGATGACCTTGGATACATATACCGATTCCATGATGGAGAAACGGCGAGAAGCGGTTCATAAGCTGGATTACCTTTTCGAAAACAACTACGCGGCAAGCTAAAAAAGCTCACGACGAGCTTTTTTATTTGGAGTTATAAGCCGTCAGTAGCAGCGTCACGTTCAATCGTTGATACTGGATTCTCAAGCATAGCCAAGATTTCTTCTTATTAGTTAATCTAATAGGAAATAAAACCGTCTAAGTTAGTTATTATAGTGAAGATTTAAAAAAAAACAATAAAAATGAATGCGGTCTTGATAGAAATAAAGAATGAGATTAAAGGGGGATTTCGAAAGTCTTTTAAATATTTTCGTTATTTTTTTAAGAGAAGATGAGCACGTTGTCAAGAATACCGCAGATTAGCCGCAAAGTATTAAAAAGAAAGAAGTGATAGGGATGAAACCATTTTTGATTTTAACGAAAAACATACTATTTGAACAAAAACTGCAAAATCAATTGCAATGCCTAGGTTATGAGGTGTATTGTTCAAAAGTTGTTTTCGAGAAACTGCTTTATAAACTGGATGTAGATCAGATTGATGAAAAGTTTATTGCAGTCATTATTAGTGAAACGATCAGTGATAAGGAAGCCCAACAATTATTCCTAAAGCTGAACAAAACAGACTATTTCTTCCGGAAAACATCCTTTGAACCAGATGAAGAGGCGCAGGAAATGATCAAGGAAATCGGCTTTTGCGGTTGGATCAGCGATAGTCAGTCAATTGATCGCTTAAGAGAATACTTAGAGACCCATTTGGCTAGCGCGAATAAAAAAGAGAAGCAGCCGAAGCTGATCTTCAATCAAAATGGAGAATTAAAACAAGAAGAATTACGTGCGATCTTACGTATACTCTCCAAAAAAGAAATGGCCTTTTTCGAAAAGTTGATTCAGTCAAATGGTGAAATGGTTTCTAGAGCGGAAATGTCTCACGCGATCTGGGGAACTGACCCAAACAGCTCGCAGCTGGCTCAAATGTCTATCCTAGCGAAGCGAATCAGATGGAAGCTCAAAGAGATGGGGATCGAGGAAGAATTAGTTGAGACGATCTGGGGGAAAGGTTATCGCTTAAACCAAAGCCATGTCGGTGATGAGGCGGTTTGAATCGAGGAGTGAAACAAGAACGGGAATATAAATAGTAATTTATATAGTTAAGTTATTAAGTTATATAGTCTGGCTCACAGGAGTTCTCTGTGAGTCTTTTTTGACTACTAGTAGTCACAGAAAAAGTTTTCATGTATCATAAAAATTAATGATAAATTGATTAAAATGGTGAAGAGAAAGGAAGGTTGTCCATGAAATTCAAATGTATCGTCGTTTTTTCAGTGAAGGATTACAATAAGAACAAAGAGAGAGATGGTTATCTGCCGCAAAATGGCACTGTCATCAATGCCTTTGTAGGTTCAAACGGCGTAAACTGTGTAGCGGTAGGCTACGATCGCTAGCCATAATCAGTGAACAGCCTGTTATGGGCTGTTTTTTACTGTAATTATTTACTGTCTTCAACAATTTCATAGCTGGTGGTAGACTATCTGTAAGAGGTGGATAAGTCATGAAAACGAATAAAATGAATCCAAATTATGTAGGAATATTTATAGTTGGCGTTTTTATACTTGCATTGCTGATCCTTAAAAATACGTTGCTTGCCAGCTTCGATATCAACTATCCAGCTGTCATCTGTTTGGCGCTGGTTTTTATGACGCTCATCGTTAGTCTGATTGTTGTTCCTAAAGGAGAAAAAAGCTTCTTTCTTCCTAAGGCACTGGGGTATGGCTGTTCAGTCAATCCTAGAAATTGGTTTGGTCTGCTTTTCTATTTGGTGTTCGTTGGAGTTCTTTTAAGCATGATCGTTTGAAAGTGGGGAGATTAAATGGATAGCTACTTGATTAAGGAAATTGCATTTGCCGGTATTAGCTGTACAGGGCTTTTATTATGTATTGCTTTGATTACTCGCTTGACGAATGGCCTCTTTTTCTCTAGATTTCCGTGGGATTTCGTTAGGCACAGAGAAGATCCAAGGTTTGATGCGGAGCGCAGAGCCGGAAAAGCCTATAGTCAGTTCGTATTTAAATACGTGTCGCCCTTTTTCATTGGTTTTGTAATGATATTTGTGCTTTCTTATCTTCTATAGTTAGGATTATGCTGAAAACGGAGGGGGCTTGTGATGAGTTCATTGCAGTTTCTATTGATTGGTTTTTGTGCGGTTGGTTTCTTTGGCAGTCTCTCGTTGTTTACACCTAATACACTTTGGAATGATCTTACGTATTTCTTTCGGAAAGATAAAAAAGCATATCTAAAGTATTCGAATCGATTTCACGGGAAAGTTTATCTGGCGATCGGAGTGAGCTCGTTGGTATTTTTATTGGTGAGTGCAGTTGTTAAACTTAATCTATCGCTCTATTTCGTAAGTTTTAGTTATGTTGCTTTTTTCATAGTGATGGAGATTCTATTACAAGTTGGCTGGAATAGAAAAAAACATTGATAAAACAAAAAGAGGACTAGATTTGTCTAGTCCTCTTTAAATTAAGCGTGTAAAATTTCAACGATTTTCTCATTGAACGCAGGAAGATCATCAGGAGTCCGGCTAGTTACTAGTTTATTATCGACTACAACAGCCTCGTCTTTGACGATCGCGCCAGCATAACCAACATCTGGTCGAACAGTCGTATAGGCAGTCATGGTGCGCCCTTTAGTTAGCCCTGTTTGGATAAATAGCTGCGGGCCGTGGCAAATAGCGAATAGCGGTTGATCTTTATCTAAGAAGTAAGATACGAAAGAAACAAAGCGTGAGTCTCCGCGTAATTGATCTGGTGAAAAACCGCCAGGTATCAATAATGCGTCAAAGTCTTCCGGTTTTACCTCATCGATTCCTTTGTCGCTTTTGAACGTAGCGCCTTTTTTGCCTGTGATTTCTTGATTGGCTTCAAAGCTGATGATTGTGACTTCGTTGCCGTCCTTTTCGAGTGCTTCTTTTGGAGAGGATAGTTCAACATCCTCTACTAAATCCGTAACGATTGCTGCAATTTTCTTGGTCATTGAATGTCCATCCTTTCTTTTAAGTACACTTTCAGCCTAAAGGATAATTCTAGGAAATTCAAATTATCTGTTCGAAGGTATGTAATCAAGTTAAAGGATTTTTCTGAGATCATTGTTGAAAAACTTGCGAAAATTAGAAAATTTACAACGACTGGATTTGCGCTGGAACCACCAGCTGGAAATACCTGATTGGATCGTTGATTTGAAGCGAAAAGGCTGTGTTGTTTATTGCTGATTTTTTTGAGAGTATCCATTTACAAAATTGAATCGTCAGAAAAATATTTTTGTAAAACCTGTTGACAGCGCTTTCTGGATTTGATAAGCTAACTTTGAATTAAATAGACCAATTGATGGATAGTGATTGTTTAAATACAAGCTAAACCTGATGAGATGTGTACGATTATTTGTCGTACCCTCATTGGGTTTTTTTGTTGCTCTAAAATAGGAGGTGTTTAATAAAAAAGAACAATCTTGGGTTTGACAATGATTACGAACCTATCTATCATTTTAAGTGAACGAAGTCGGTGGAGAAGATTTCTAGTAGCGAATGTCACAGAACGGAGGAGCATTGGATGCAGATTCAAAAGATTTTGAATAACAATGTAGTCATCACGACCGATCAAAAAAATAACGAGATTGTCGCGATGGGGCGTGGTCTAGCCTTTCAGAAAAAAATAGGGGATGAGATAGCCGAGGAGGCGATCGACAAAACCTATCACCTTGCGAACAGTGATTTGTTTCAGAAGTTTCAAGAATTACTAGTGGATGTTCCAATTACTTATGTAGAGATCGCCAATGACATTATTGATGAGGCGAAGGTTACATTGAAGAATCCGTTGAATGACTCGCTCTATATATCGATCACTGATCACTTGTATGCGGCGATTCAACGAGTCAAAGAAGGTGTCCGTGTTCGTAATTTATTATTGTGGGATGTCAAACGGTTGTTTCCCGATGAATTTTCGGTGGGTGTCAGTGCCGTAAAGAAGATCAAGGAAAAATTCAAGATCGACCTCGGTGAAGACGAGGCTGGAAACATCGCGCTGCATTTAGTAAATGCGCAATCAGACAGCGAGAATGAAGATGCGTATATGATCGCGGAGATGATGCAGGAGATCATCCAAATTACCAGCTATTATTTTAAAGTTCAACTGGATGAAGAATCTGTCTACTTCTATCGCTTTACGACGCACTTACGTTTCTTTGCTTCACGAATCATGAACCGACGCCAATTGACTGATGAGACAGATGATGAGCTGCTTTTGATCATTCAAAAGAAATATCAAAATGCGTATCAATGTGTGGAACGAATTGCTGATTTTATTCGGAAGAAATATGTTTATGAAATGTCAAATGATGAGAAATTATACTTAACGATTCATATCGCGCGTTTAGTGCAAAAGGTCAACCAATAGAAATTTGGACCCGCCCGCTTTTCACGTTTATCCCGGGTTGTTGATTAGTGGAAGGGCATACATGATTAAAATTAGGAGGAAAAACAGTGGGTAAATATCATGATTTAGCTGAAAAAATTGTCGAGAATGTCGGTGGCAAAGAAAATATCAATAGCTTGACGCATTGTATCACGCGTCTGCGTTTTAAATTGAAGGATGAAAGCAAAGCAAATGACGATGTGTTGAAAAATATGGATGGTGTCGTAACAATCATGCATAGTGCCGGCCAGTACCAAGTCGTTATTGGGAACCATGTGGGGCAAGTTTATGAAGATGTAGTGGATATGACTGGACTTGGCGGTGAAAGCAGTGAGCCAGAAGAAGTTTCAGGAAATCTTTTTAACCGATTGATCGACGTGATTAGTGGGATTTTCCAACCATTCTTGGGCGCTTTAAGTGCCGGTGGGATGATCAAAGGTCTGAATGCGTTACTAGTTGCAGCAGGTGTGTTGACCGATCAGAGCGGGACTTATATTGTCTTGAATGCGATCGGGGACGCGATCTTCCAGTTCTTGCCAATTGCAGTAGCAGTAGCCGCAGCCAAAAAATTCAAAGTCAATCAGTATGTTGGGCTAGTTATTGGTGGGGCACTATGTTATCCGGCGATTCAATTGTCCGCGATAGCTGTTGAAGGTGCGAAACCATTGTATACGTTGTTTGCAGGTAGCTTATTTGAAAGTCCAGTTTATATGACGTTTATGGGACTTCCATTTGTCGCAAATAACTACACCAGCAGCGTTATTCCATCGATTTTAATTGTCTGGCTAGCTAGTAAATTACAACGTCCGTTACGTAAGGTTATTCCAGAAGTGATTCAGAACTTTTTCGTACCATTTTTCTTATTGTTGATTGCTTTACCAGTCGGTTTCTTAGTAATTGGTCCGATTATCACAATTTTGACTAATATGTTGGCAACTGGTTTTGATAGTTTATTGGCCTTCTCTCCAATTCTGTTTGGTTTAATCGTTGGTTTCTTCTGGCAAGTATTGGTTATGTTCGGTCTGCATTGGAGCTTAATCCCAATCGCCATTTTACAGTTGGGCACAATGGGCTATTCAACAGCATTAACAGGGATGTTTGGTGCCAGCTTTGCGCAAACTGCAGCAGTTGCTGCGATGTACTTCCGCTTGAAGGATCCAAAGGAAAAAGCATTAGTTGTTCCGGCTGTTATTTCAGGAATCTGTGGTGTAACCGAACCAGCAATTTACGGGTTATCTCTTCCTAAGAAAAAACCTTTCATTTATTCAATGGTCGGTGGAGCAGTATCCGGAGCCTTTATGACCGCGATGAGTGTTCGTTCTTATGTAATGGGCGGGTTAGGTGTCTTCGGTATTCCAAGTTATATCAATCAACAAAATGGAGATACTTCCGGCGCAATTTATTCAGTTATTGCGATTGTGATCGCTTCAGTAATCGGATTTGCGTTGACATTCTTCTTCTGGAAAGATGACACAGTAGTAGCCGAAGTTAAAGAAGGGCAAAAAGCGGTAGAAGTTCGCAAAGAAATCGTGATGGCACCTGTTACAGGGAAGATGATGCCATTATCAACAGCGAAAGATCAAGCATTTGCACAAGGCGCATTAGGAAAAGGCGTAGTGATCCATCCAACAGTTGGCGAAGTAGTAGCACCATTTGACGGTACTGTTATGACAATGTTCCCAACCAAGCATGCGATCGGTTTAGTATCAGATAATGGTCTAGAATTATTGATCCACATTGGTTTAGATACAGTTCAATTAGACGGCAAATATTTCGAGTCATTTGTGGAACAAGGTGCGAAAGTGAAACGCGGAGACAAATTGGTGACCTTCGATATTAAAGCGATCGAAGCAGCAGGCTACAGTGTGGAAACGCCAGTCATCGTTACCAATACTGCTGACTACCTAGATATCATCGAATCTGATAAACAGGATGATATTTGCAATAATGATGAACTGCTGACGGTTTTAGCATAGTAATGATTGATCCATTTGATTGACACTTGGCTTCACGAGCGAGCTTTATAGTTCCTTCGTGAAGCCTTTAGTATGAATGTTAGTTTGGTCTAAAAGACTCACTGAACTGAACCATCGACTCTGGAGATTCTGCCATGATAGCTGAACTAGTCTTGCGTTTGTCGACTAACTCGCTGATAGTGATCAAATGATTCAGATTCTTTTGATAGTCTTCAGCAAAGACGCAGCTGTACAACACATCCAACAAATAACAGATCGATGAGTTGATCGTAAAGTTTCCGATTTTGGAATACAGACGTTCACGTGTGGTCATGCGTAAAACTGCTTGACTGACAGAAGCCAAGGTGTTTTCACCGATACTGGTCAGTGCGATAATCGGGATATTTTGCTGTCGCAGGATTTTAGCGATTTGCATAATAAAGCCGTTCTCGCCAGTATAAGAAATTAAGATGGCGCAGGTTTCCTCTTGGCTGTTAAAGGCCTCATAGGCATCTTCACCCATTGTTTGACTAGTCACCACATTTTTTTGGATTCGCCGCATTTTTAAGGCGAAATCCTGGGAGATCAATAGATTGGCGTTGCTGCCAAAGATCTTGATTTGTTTGGCATTCAATAGAAGCTGTTTGGCTTTTTGCAGGTCATCGTGATTCAGCAAGCTTAAGGTGTCATCAATCGTCGTCCGTTCCAATGAAGCCATTTTATTGGCAATCGTCATTAGACCGTCGTTGCTTTGGAAAGGAAAGTTGGCGTCGACATCTTCAAAGTACGTTTGTAAATAGGTTTGCTCGTCCAGAAATTCATTACGCAGCTCCAACCAGCCTTTATAACCCAGCTTTTTAGCGACGCGAATCAAGGTAGAAGGGTGTACAAAGTTGGCCTCAGCGATCTCTTTGATCGTCAGCGGTTCAATCGCCGTTCCCTTAGCTAAGATGAATTCTACCAAGGCACTTTCCGCGTTCGAAAAATCGGTTTGCTTCATTTTTTCTGATAATAACATAGCGGGGCCTCCTTTTGTTTACATATATTATAGATCATTTGTAAACTTATATGTGCGTATAGAAATGGATTTGCGAAAAAAATCCAACGATATTTACAAAATAAACCGTTTTCAATCGTCTTTTTGTAAATATGAATGGAATGACTTGTAAATAGATTGTATTTCAATTTTACATCAATGATAATTGAATTGTAAATAAAACAGAAGGAGTCGATCAAATGGCAAAAGGAATTAAAATCGCGACAATTGGCGGAGGCAGCAGCTACACCCCTGAATTAATGGAAGGTTTTATCAAACGTTATGACGAATTACCAGTAAGTGAAATCTGGTTAGTTGATATTGAAGCAGGTCGTGAAAAGGTTGAGATTGTTGGTGCGATGGCACAACGGATGTGGGATGCATCGCCTTATGATGTGAAAGTCCATATCACCTTGGATCGTGAAGAAGCCTTGAAGGATGCAGATTTTGTGACGACTCAATTCCGTGTTGGATTATTAGAAGCGCGGATCAAAGACGAACGTATTCCAGCTTATTATGGCATGTTAGGTCAAGAAACGAATGGCGCCGGCGGAATGTTCAAAGCGTTCCGGACTGTTCCGATCATTTTAGAAATCGTGGAAGACATGAAACGTCTATGTCCAGATGCTTGGCTAATCAACTTTGCCAACCCAAGCGGCATGGTGACAGAAGCGGTTGTTCGTTATGGTAAATGGGATAAAGTTATCGGCTTATGTAATGTACCAGTAATGGCGCAAATGGTTGAACCTGAAATGATGGGCAAACAACCGGATGAATTGATCTACAAATTTGCAGGCTTGAATCATTTCCATTGGCATAAAGTAACGGATGTTCATGGGAAAGATGTGACACAAGATATCATTAACAAGATGTATGAAGGCGACGAAACTGGAATGCCTAAAAATATCCATGATATTCCGTTCCCAAGAGAGATTCTGGAACAAATGCAAATGATCCCTTGTGGCTACCATCATTACTATTATCAAGAAGAAGAAACACTTTCTCATGCATTAGAGGAATATAAGACAATTGGCACCCGTGCGCAGCAAGTGAAGCAAACAGAAACTGAATTATTCGAATTATATAAAGATCCTAACTTGGATTACAAACCAGAACAATTAAGCAAACGCGGTGGGGCTTACTACTCTGACGCAGCGTGTGAATCAATCGCATCTATTTATGCGAACAAGAACACACAATTAGTGGTCTCTACGAAGAATGATGGTGCAGTGCCTGATCTTCCAGCAGACTGCGTAGTGGAAGTTTCTGCTTACATTGGCGGACAAGGCGCACGTAACGTGGCGTTTGGTGAGTTACCAACAGCAGAACGCGGCTGGCTGCAAGTTATGAAAGCCATGGAATTATTGACGATCGAGGCAGCAGTAACTGGAGACTACAACACAGCATTACAAGCATTTACGATCAACCCAATGGTTCGCTCTGGTAAAACAGCGCAACGCATCATGGATGAATTATTTATCGCACACAAAGATCACTTGCCAAACTTCAAAGAAACCATCGAACGCTTAGAAAAAGAAGGCATCGAGGTTCAAGATGAAGTCGCACGTGAATTAGATATGGAAAAAGTATAGAAAGTAGGAATTGATTAATGGGATTTAGAAAAGACTTTTTATGGGGCGGCGCAACTGCTGCCAACCAATGTGAAGGCGGCTATAACGAAGGCGGACGAGGTCTAGCGAACGTTGACCTAGCACCAGTTGGTAAGGATCGTTTTGGTGTTATTGCTGGAAAAACAAAAATGTTCGATTTTGATGATGAGCATTTTTATCCAGCAAAAGAAGCGATTGATATGTACCACCATTGGAAAGAAGACATTGCACTATTTGCTGAAATGGGCTTTAAGACTTACCGTTTGTCATTGGCATGGAGCCGTATCTTCCCTAAAGGTGATGAAAAAGAGCCGAATGAAGAAGGCTTGAAGTTCTACGAAGATATTTTCAAAGAATGTAAAAAGTATGGCATTGAGCCATTAGTTACGATCACCCACTTTGACTGCCCGATGCACTTAGTTGAGAAATATGGCGCATGGCGTAGCCGCGAATTAGTCGGCTTCTATGAAAACTTGTGTAACGTCATCTTCAATCGCTACAAAGGGTTAGTGAAATACTGGTTGACCTTCAATGAGATTAACATGATCTTACATGCACCATTCATGGGGGCTGGATTGTACTTTGAAGAGGGCGAAAACGAAGAACAAATCAAGTATCAAGCAGCGCATCACGAGTTAGTGGCTTCTGCGATTGCAACGAAGATCGCTCATGAAGTTGATCCAGAAAACCAAGTCGGCTGTATGTTAGCGGCAGGTTCTTACTATCCATATTCACCAAAACCAGATGATGTTTGGGCTGGTCGTCAAGAAGAACGTCAAAACTACTTCTTCATTGATGTGCAATCTCGTGGAGAATATCCAGCGTATGCCTTGAAGGAAATGGAACGTAAAGGAATCAACGTGAAGATGGAAGAAGGCGATGTGGAGCTGTTGAAGGCTCATACAGTTGACTTCATCTCATTCTCTTACTATTCATCTCGTGTAGCGACGACTGACCCTGAATTATTGGAACAAACAAGCGGCAATATCTTCGCATCTGTGAAGAACCCTTACTTGGAATCAAGTGAATGGGGCTGGCAAATTGATCCACTTGGCTTGCGTATCACGATGAATGATCTATACGATCGTTACCAAAAACCATTGTTTATCGTAGAAAACGGCTTAGGTGCGGTTGATACACCAGATGAAAATGGCTATGTGGAAGATGACTATCGGATCGACTATCTCGCGCAGCACATCGAAGCTATGAGAGATGCTGTAGATCAAGATGGCGTAGACCTATTAGGCTACACCACTTGGGGCTGTATCGACCTAGTATCTGCCGGAACAGGCGAAATGAAGAAACGCTATGGCTTCATTTACGTTGACCGCGACAACGAAGGCAACGGTACTCTGAAACGCAGCAAGAAAAAATCATTTGACTGGTATAAAAAAGTCATCGCAAGCAACGGCGAAGACTTAAGTAATTAATCACCTTAGAGAGAGACTTGCCATCCGTCCGGCAAGTCTTTTTTGCCAGTTTTTCTTCCCGCTTTAGCGGGTTAGAAAAATGGTATGCGAAACGATAATCAAACTCATTTTTCACGGTTTTCGAAAAATGATTACATTAGTAGGAGATAGCTGTCAGTTCTGCTTTTCGCAGTTTATCGTATATGAAACGTTTTAAACTGATTAGACTAAAAATTGACAAACTGTTTAGTTTGATGATATGCGCAATGAGAATTAAAGGAACTTTTTCGCTTTTTGAAAAGTTCCTTCTTTATAATTAGAAAATGGTATACATTCAGACAATCAATTTCATTTTTTGCAGATTCCGAAAAATTCTTTTTATATATAACAGGTAGTGATTAGTCATTTTTTCTATTACCTTATATTTAATTTTTTTCAATTGAATAGACCAAAAAAAGGGAAGTCGGTTCATTTGATGATATTCGTAGGATTTTTATCAATAGAATCAGCTAGGCATTTTATCATAAATCGCAAAAACAGGCATATATTAGTCAAAATTAGTCAAAATCACAATTTTTCCTTGTTATTAATAACAAATAGTCTTATGATTTTATAGTAGGAGCGTTTTCAAATGTGTAGCGGGTAATAGCTGTTGGTATGGGAGGGAGAGGAGAATGGATTTTAGATCTGTCTTAGGAACGAGTTACAAACGGCAATTGACATTGATGGAAAAGTTGTATTATCGGCGCGATGGCTGGTCCAGTGATGAGCTGTTGCTTGAGTTGGATTGCTCACTGCCCATTCTGCTGAATGACATTGAAGTGATCAATCAAATGCATCCGGACTACCACATTACAAAAGTCAAAGGCTTGTATCGTTTGGAGATGGACAATTCGATTAATCTTGGAAATCTGTATGCGGATATTTTGAATTTGAGTTCTGAATTCCAAATCCTAGAAGAGCTGCTCTATGAACGCTGCGACAGTATTTCGTCGATTTCGAGAAAGCTGTTTCTGAGCACGTCCAATACGCAACGCTGTTTAAAAAAGGTTGAAAAGTCATTGCAGGAGGCTGGTATGGAATTATGCTACCGGCCATTACGGATTGAGGGGAATGAAGGAGAAATTCGTTGGCTGTATTATCGCTTTTTCAATGAGCAAAAGAATGAGTTTGAAGGAACCCTTCCTATGCTGACGATCAAGCAGTACGACGTGGTTGAAAAGTATATACAGGACTTTACCAAAATCAATGAGATGTATCGGAAATACACCTTCGATAAATATTTAGTCTACAATTTTTTTATTAGTTTGTGGCGCATCAAAAATAAACATCCCTTTCCGCCAGAGAAGCTGCGGACGAATTGTTTGAAGTTGCCATTCGGTGATTCTCACAAGGCCTTGCGAGAGGTCGTCCATGAGTTCATTGGAATCGAGCTGACGCCAGACATTCTGAGAGATTGCTTTTGGTCAATCTTTTCAGACGCGATCATCTTTAGCCTCCCGCATCGAAATATTTCACTGGAGGAAAATCCGCGATACATTCAGTTGTTCGATAAGCATTATGAGCTGTCCGAGAAGTTTAACCAATTGCTGGGGAATCATTTGGATGAAGCGGAGTTATTGGATTTGGCGACTGTTTTGTCCAATGATTTTTATCTTTATGAACCAGAAAGCAAGTATCTGGGTGTCCTGCGGCAGAATCGAAGGGTCTTCATGGAGGAGGTTTCCAAGTTCTATGGTCAGGGAGTCAAGAAGGTTCAGGCGCTAGTCGAAAACTTCGTGGCCAAGCATCAAATGTATCAGGAAGCCGATTTTGTTTTGAACTATGTGTACCTATTGATTACTACTGAGGTGAAAAGCTTGGAATGGTTGGCGAGTCAAGATCCGCCATTAAGAGTGCTACTGATATCAGAATTAGCCATGACGGAAGAGACCTTCTTGGGGCATCAGATTCAAAATGCGGTCTATGGGAATTTCACCATTCTGCACTTTGAACATCTGATAGCCAAGACCTCTCAGCTGATTGAGGAACTGAAAAAGTATGATTGCTTAATAACAACAGGCTCATCTGAGGGCTTACCAGAGGATTATCCCGTGATCGTGATTGACCCGTTCTTGACTGAACAAAGTACCCGTTGGATTCAAGCAATGATCAGTCAGCTGTCCGAACAAAAAAGTCAGGCTTTGGTAGTTGAAAACCAATAAAATTATAGTAAAAAGGCAAGGATATGTTCGAGCATGTCCTTGCCTTTTTTAGATCCGTCCTCCGTTAAAGGAAACATCGGTTATTTAAATTTATTAAGAAATTCCTCGAAAATAGACCTTTTTTCATCGAATTACTCTTTTCTATTCATTTTACGAATAAGATTGAATACTCAAAAAACGTTGAAAAATTAAAGAAAAAGAGAATGATAACGCCAGGCCCTATATAGTCTTCGGCTCAACGATATTTACTCAGTTAATAATAACTATAATAATAGAATGTTAATAAAAATAAGGAAAATAAAAGTCTGTTATGATAGATACATAAAAATATAAGAGTGAAACATAAGGAAAATTCAAATTATCAGAATGTTTCTGTGAAGATCACTTTTTTAGAAATGTATAGAGGATTATTGTATGAAAAGGATAACTATATTATTGGTGGCAGTCATTGTTTTTTCGCTCGTTACTGGCTTATTCTCCTCAATAAAATTGGTTCACGCTGAGGAAACGAAACAAGAACGAACAAAGCTCCTCGATGAGAAAGGGCTGACGTTATCCTACCGAGGCGAGGTCGGCAAGGAGATGGCCCATTGGTCGTTGGATTTTGCACATCAGGGTCAAAAAGATTCTCTTGAACAGCAGGTAAGAATTAGGATCACTGATGAAGAGGAGCAACCAATCGATTACCCTGAGCTTGATGGGATGACCGAAAAAGACGGATGGCTGATCGAAAAAGAATTTTCTCACCAGTCTGAAGGTCAGGTGGCGTTTGACTTACCGAAGACGATCCCAAAGATCCATTTATACGTACAGCTGAATCAGCAGTCAGAAGAAGGAGTAAAGGAACTTTTAGGACAAGAAGCACCTTATATTCTTGAGCTGGATGGGGAGAAGCAAGCTACGACGACTTCTCAAACGCAGAAAACACAAACGAGTTCGGACATTGCGACAGTTAGCACGACTGAATTTGTAGGACCTAAGAAAAATCAGACACAGCCTACAGCAAAGGCCACTGCGGAGACAACAAAGGAGGTATACAGCCCCTTATATACAAATAAGGTCACCCAGTATACGACGGACAGCAGTGGAACGTATCCTGAGTTTGCCTGGCAGCCTCAGGGGCAAGCAAATGTTCTGAATCATCAGGGCGGTGATGAAAACCAAGCAGGCTGGGACAATGTGAAGAGCTGGGATGTAACGGCTGACAATCATGATCAATCCTATATCAAATATGGAGAAGATGCAGCCAATCCCAATGTTCAATTAAGAAAATATGCCCAGCAAACAGCCGTCGAGGATGAATTTAAGATTAAACTGAATGTCCGCGGAAATACGACATATAAGCCTGGAGTGGACATTGTCTTCCTATTAGATAACTCAGAATCGATGATTAATGCAGAGAGCGGGGATACAAAAAATCGTAAGACCTACGCGAATGAAGCATTAGACAAGATTATTACTGAGTTGAAAAAGGTCTATGTCCCCTCTGAGAAAAATATTCGCATAGGCGGAGAAATTTTTTCTGAATATAATTATTACCAAACATGGGGCAGCGGCTATCGTCCTGGTGAGAAGCGGACCTTTCAATTGTCTGAGAATACGTCTGATTGGGATAAGTTGAATAGTGAGTATAAAAGGGCCAATCCACAAGGTGTGACATTCACCCAGCGTGGACTAACGGAAGCCAATGATATTTTCAATGATGCGGCGAATTCTGAGGGAAGGCACAAGCTGCTCTTCGTATTGACTGATGGTGCGCCGAATCGTAGTTGGGTGCCAAAGGATAAAGGAACGGCTAATAACGAGATGTTTGTCGATAAGCTGCACTTTGCAAATTTTGATAAAGGATCAAAAGGAAGCTATAAAGAAGGCAGCACGTTAGGGACATTGGGAAATAAAACAACCATCGTTCCTGCCTATAATGGAGTGCTCAACAGCCATATCACGACAACGAATTCAACCGCGATGGATATGAAAAATGCGGGCGTTCAAATTCATACAATTGCCCTGCAAATAAGCGTCAATGTAAACGAACAAAACAAACGAGATGAGCTGCTGCGGGGACTCTACAAAATGTCTACGAAAAAAGCCAATGGCGAACAGGACCCTGATAAAGATACCGCCGAAGATTTCTTCTTCTATAATGTAGATAAGGGATCCGAATTAACAGAGTACTTCAAAAACTGGTATGAGACGATTATTCGCACAGTCAATAAAGGTAAAATCACCGATCCACTGGGGGATATGGTGGAGTTCGTGACCGATCCAGAGAAGCAGCCGATAGTCTCTCAAGTTGATAACGGAGCAGAACAGATTAGAGCAGAAGATATGCCTACTGCCACTATTGTTGGAGATCAGATAAAAGTGGAGAATATCAACTTGACTGGTAATCAGGAGATCGAAGTAGAGTACACGGTTCGTTTGAAAACCGATGATCCCAACTTTGTGTCGAATCACTGGTATCAGACGAATAAGACGACAACCCTAGATCCCACACCGGAACGAACGACCGATCTGATCGAGTTCGGTATCCCTTCGGTAAAATTGCAGACGGCTGATTTTGTCATTCCTGTCAAAAAAATCTGGTCAGACACCTCCCAGGAAACGGCGAACTATTGGGCGCTGAGAGCGAAAGAAGTAACAGCGACTTTGCAGAAATGGGACGGAAACGAATGGCAAGAGGTGCAATCTGTTCAATTAAATGCTGATAATGACTGGGAAACGAAATTTTCAGCAGTAAAAGGCGGGGACGACAATCTTTACCGTGTGGTGGAAGGTTCACGTACAACCGGCTATAAGCAACCCGCGATCAATCAGAGGGAATTTACCTCCGAGACGATCGCAGCAGCGGGGATAGAGATTACCAATGAGCTGTTAACGGGAAGCTATTCCTTCAATAAATACATGGAGGATGGAAAAACCCCCTTCACGACCGACTTGCCGCAATTCCAGCTCACACGCAGTGATGGAAAAATAGTGGCACAGAACGTCAGGCCAAATAATGAGGGGAAGGTAACCTTCACTGATCTTGCTATCGGCGATTATGTTGTGGAAGAAACCTATGTACCCGCTGGTTTCCAGAAGATGGCTGATTTTGAGATCAAAGTCACTGAAAATGACGCAGCTGAAGGACTCATCTTTACGGTCAATAATAGCACGGATGCCTACACGGCGATTAATAAACTAAAGGATTTTACATTGAAGGTCGAAAAAATCGATCCTGCTGATAATCTGCTAGCCGGCGCGAGCTTCAAACTGACGGGACCAAATTATGAAGTGATCCAAGTGGATGGACCTGAGTTTAGCTTCATCGGGCTGCGACCAGGCAGCTATCGTCTGACAGAGATTGAGAGTCCTGAAGGCTATCAGAAAATCAACGAACCAATCCTCTTTGACATTGGGATCGATGGAAAAGTGACGATCACACCGCATCCTGCTGCCACTGGAACAGTAGATGGCAATAAAATCGAACTGAAGGTAACGAATAAAAAAGTTCGACCAGGTGCTTTGCCAAATACCGGTGCCTCAGGAATCCGGCTATTTTACTTAATAGCTGGTGCTTGTGTCAGTTTCGGCGTTCTACTAAGTGGGGCGTATGCCTATTTCAATCACAAACTGCCTTAACTAGTATGATTGCATTCAAAAAAAGAGTTTGAGAGTATTTCTTTCAAGCTCTTTTTTGCATGGAATAAAAAATCGAAAGATTAATTCAATTTATAGAAAATGAATGTCAATATTTTTTAGATGATATAAATAAAAAGGGTTAAAATAACGCTTTTGTCAAAATAGAGGGTAGGCTTCATCCATTTAGGTGAAATTTAATAACTTTGAATAGATGAAAAATATAAAAATAGTCAAAAAATAATATCTGCTAGAATGTAGTTGCAGATAGAAGGAATTGGAGTTAATTTCTAATAATATTGAATTTTTGAAAGATTTTCTATGTGGGTAGGTTGTTTTATTCGGTATAAGGGGGAAGTTTTTTATTACAAAAGGACGAATAATTGATCTTCTTTTTTTGATGTAGTCAAAGCAATACTTATAGGAATACAAAGGGAGATGCATTACATGAAAAAGTCGAATATTTTTATACTAATACTGTTGCTTTTTTCGATTATTTTCGATGCGAGTCTAGCGATTGTGACTACTCATGCTGAGAGTAAGGAGATCGAACTCGCCGATGAAAAGCGATTAAAATTATCATACATATATGAAGAAGAGGAAGAGAATTATCACTGGCAAATAAAGTATCAACGCCAGAGTGAAGAGAAAGAAGAGCAACAACGCTTAAAATTCAAAATTACCGATGAAAAGGATCAGACCATCGATTATCCGAAGCTAGAGCATCTCGAAGAAAAGGATGGCTGGCTGATTGAGAAAGAATTTTCAGCGAAAGAAGAAGGAAAGCTCTCACTAAAACTGTCTCAATCAATTAAGCAACTGAATCTATATGTCCAAATGGATCAGCAAAAGGAAGCCAATGATCCAGACGATAAAGACAGTGAGATTGAAAAAGATATTTTGGAGCGGGAAGAGCCGTATCTTCTTGAGGCCACAAAACAAGCAACAAAAACTTCTTCATCAAAAGAAAAAACAGAAGAATCTAAAGCAGTCACGACCAGTTCAGAGAAATTCGTCGGACCAAAAACAAAAGAGCAGCTGAAGGCTGAATCACCATCTGTGGCAACAACTGCTGGAATGAACTCGATGTATGCGAATTCCTATGAAAATAAAGTACCGGATTATAAAACAGATGCAACAGGGAAATATCCTGAGTTCTCTTGGCAACCAACGGGACAGACTAATGTCATCAACCATCAAGGTGGACGGGCAGGTCAGACAGGTTGGGATAACGAAGCGAATTGGAATGTCGGCTGGGATGACTTCTCAAAGTCTTATATCAAATATGGGGAGTCAAATAACGAGAATATTCAAATACGTAAATATGCGCAGCAGACTGACGATCCAGAGAAGTTCAAGATCAAACTAAATGTCCGCGGGAATACGACCTATAAGCCTGGGGTGGATATCGTCTTTCTATTAGATAACTCACAGTCAATGGATTCTGATTCAGGAATAGCTGGTACCAATCAAAAGAAGAGAAAAGAAAATGCAGAGATTGCTTTTAAGCATATCGTAGATAATTTGAAAAGTATAAATGTACCCGAAGCAGAGAACATTCGCATAGGTGCGGAGATATTTTCTGATTATTCTGATCGTAATTCGTGGGGGGGTAGATTACGTCCGAATGCCAGTAAAGAGAAACGAAAATTTCAACTTTCTAAAAATCCAGCAGATTGGGATAAGATTGTGGCTGAGTATAGCACTAAGGATATGGCTACTGGCGTAACGTTCACGCAACGAGGGCTACAAGAAGCAAAGGATATCTTTGATGCGTCACCAAGCTCGGATCGTCACAAATTATTGTTTGTTCTAACAGATGGGGCACCGAACCGCAGCTGGACGACTAGTGATAGCGGAACATCGAATTTGGATATCTTCCCTGATCCACGATATTTCAGAGTTTTTAATAAGGGAACGAAACCAAATTATAATGAAGGCAGCTCTTTGCATAGCAGTCAAGAAGTGTTTACTACAACGATTAACCCACCTTATAATAATAGGAAGATTACTAGCCACATAACAACAACGAATTCTACAGCGATGGATTTGAAAAATTCAGGGATAGAGATTCATACGATTGCCTTGAAGTTAATGGTTAACTACAATGAACCAGGTTACTCAAATGGAACGGCACGACAAAATCAAATTCGTGGGCTGTATAAGATGTCAACGAAAAAGGCCAATGCAACCAATGGTCCTACGGTAGACACCGCAGATGACTATCATTTCTACGATGTAGAGAATGGCGATGATCTAACCTCCTATTTTGATAGCTGGTATGAAACAATCATCCGAACGGTTGATAAAGGGGTGATCACTGATCCATTAGGAGATATGGTGGAGTTGGTGGATGACCCGGAACCACAAGTGCGACAAGTGCTGAATGGGAAACCACGTTTTACTAATGAAACCAAACCTAGTATTTCACCGGAAAGTAACGATCGTGTGATCAAAGTGAGTAATATTAATCTGTCTCGTAATCAGGAAATCGAGGTGGAATACACGGTCCGCTTGAAAACAACGGATGATGCCTTCGTGTCTGGGCGCTGGTATCCGGCGAATGGGCGAACAACGTTAGAGCCAACTCCGGAACGTACGAATGATGTTTTAGATTTTGGGGTGCCTTCTGTGAGGTATCAAAAAGAGGATTTTGTCATTCCAGTAGAAAAGATTTGGTCAGATAAATATCAAGGAACAGATAACTACTGGGGATTAAGACCGAATAAGATTAACGTTACTCTGCAACGAGCAAATGGATCGAATTGGTCAGATGTTGAAACAAAGGAGCTGAACGAAAGCAACCAATGGAAAACTGATTTTTCTGCTGTGGAAGGCGGGGCGGATAATACTTATCGGGTGGTAGAGACTACACGAGTCAGTGGCTACAAGGCTCCTGTCATTAACCAAGCCAGCTTCACCTCAGAGAACATAATCAGTGGCGGCATAAAAATTACCAATGAGCTGCTCAAGGAAACGTTCCAATTCTCGAAATTCATGGAGGACGGTACTACCGCGTTTGGACAGGACAAGCCGAAATTCTCCATGAAGCGTGAATCCGATGGGAAAACCGTAGCGACGAATCTTGAACCGAATGCCAGCGGGAAAGTAACCGTCCCAGATGTACCAAAGGGAAACTATATTATTAAGGAAACCTATGTACCCGCAGGCTATAAAGAAATGCCTGAGTTCGTGGTGAATGTGACGGAGAACAATCCGCCAACTTCGCTTGTCTTTAAGGTGAATAATCGTACTGAGGAGCATCATGCACTGAACGAGCTGAAGGATTTCACGTTAAGGGTAGAAAAGGTGGATTCTGGAGATAATCCGTTAACTGGTGCGGTCTTCAAATTAACCGGACCAAACTACGATCGGACGATAAACACCGGCTCAGTCTTCACTTTTGCGAATCTGCGTCCGGGCGTGTATACATTGACTGAGATAGATAATCCAGAAGGCTATAAGCGAATTCAGGATCCGATTGGTTTCATCATTGGGGTAGGTGGGAAGGTGACCGTCAACAGTCATCCGAATGTCAGCGGCTCTGGAGGAATCAATGGGGGGACGAATACGATTAATCTAAAGGTAACGAATGAGAAGGTACGACCAGGGACATTACCAAGTACCGGTGATTATGGAATCAAAGGCTTCTTCCTGATCGCTGGTGTCTTGTCCGTACTTGGAATCGCCATTGGCTCCTTCTGCATCTATTCAATGAGAAAAGAAATTGTGAGAAATACCGAAAAAATGAATGGAAGACGGTAAAGCATGTTTGATGAATGTCTGAAAGCGATTCTCTGCTTTCAGGCATTTTTTTGTACGAAATGGAGAGTAACGAAGCTAGTTACCGTATCCGAAAGTTTTGTGTGCAGTTTTCTATAGCTTAACAGAAGGAAAAAGTAAAGTTTTGCCAAATAAAGAATAATAATAAATATATTGAGTCTAAAAGTTATGAAAATGCTTTTAGGCTCTTTGTTTTTAATAAAACTAAAAAACAATTTATTCAAATCGTTTAATAAGTTTCTCTAAATTGAGTATTTAAAAATTTAAATACCTTTAAAAAAAATGATTTAAATAACGCGTACTTATTTTTCAATTATTATCTAAAAGGATTTTAAGTGTTTATAATAACTATAAATGGATTAATAACAAAAAAGCACCGAAAAATAAGATTCGTTATCATGTATATATAAAGAAATATAGTGAAAAAAATTGGGTTATTCTTATAAAAAAGGAGCAGTAAAAGCTTAACAAGCGAAAGTTTTTACCAATCTTTTTAAAAAAGATTAACTACATAGGTTAATGGAAGAAAAAATGATTCGAAATAAAAAAATGGAGGGAAACCTACGCAAAAAAATTAAAAAATTCTGAAATTCTATAGAGGTAATTTTAAAAAAGATACCTCTTGTGAATTTGTCATGGGATGTGGGGGCATCTCAGGCAAGGGATAGATGAGAGGACACAGTTAGTAGGAAAAATTTAGTTCGGTACATGTTTTTATTTGTTGAAGCTAATGCCTTTTTTAGCTTTTTGAGAGAGAACAAATACAACGCGCTACAAGGAGTATGGAAGAAAAGGGGATGAGGAGATGGATTTTAGAGAGGTTTTGGGAACAAGCAGTTTGCGACGTCTGCGCTTTGTTGAACTACTCTATGCAAGTCAAGTCGGCTTGCCAAGCGATCAGCTGCTTGAAGAACTAGAGTGTTCATTGCCTATCCTATTGAAGGACGTCAAGATGATCAATGATGATCAGGATGACTTTCATATTGAAAAATTCAAAGGGCTTTATCAGATTCAAATCAAACCACATGTAAGTATTAACCGATTATACGCAGATGTTCTACAAACATCACCAGAGTTTCAGATTATTGAGGAACTATTATATGAAAAATGCTCAAGTATCAGTGATTTGGCTGAAAAGCTGTATCTGAGTGCTTCGAATACGCAACGCTACTTAAAGAAAATCGAGACTGCGCTGAAAAAGGCAGGAATCAAGTTAGACTATCGACCATTACGAATCGAAGGAAAGGAAAGTGTCATCCGGCATTTCTACTATCGGTACTTTTTGGAGAAATCCGATCGTTTGGAGTCTTTGTTTGTTGATCTGAAGGATTACCATATCAAAGCGATCACCGATTTGGTGGATCAATTTATCCAAGTCAATCATCTGGAAAACCGTCATATCTTTAGAAAACGACTCAGTTACAATATCTACATTAGCCTATGGCGGATCAAGAATGGTCGTCACTATCCTGAAAATGAATTGATCAGTCCATTGGCTTTGCCAGATGAAGAAACCTTAGATTCCTTTGAACGAATGGCATTAGAAGTTTTCCGTGTGCGTCTGACGGAGAAGGAGATCAAGGATTGTCTGTGGTTATCTTATGCCGACATGCTGATCTTCAGCGAGGATCAATGGAAATCAGCCATGAAGCAGAGCCGTACCTATCGCGACCTCTACCAAAAACATTTTGAATTGGTCGAAGACTTCAATCGTTTGATCGGTCGTTCACTTGATAATCTGGATTGCAGTGAATTGACCATCGTTTTAGTCAATGATCAGCGGATGTATGCGCCAAAAGGAAAATACATCGACATCCTGTATCGACAACGAGGAATCTTCCTAGAGAAAATGATGGAGACCCACTATCAAGCAGTGAAGAAGGTCTTGAGGATCGCCGAGAATTTTGTGAAGAAATACCGGATCTATCAGGAGAATGACTTTGTTTGGAACTACGCGTACCTGTTAATTACCATGGTGCCCCAAAGTCTGAATCTTTTGGCGAATAATGATCAGCAGCTAAAGATTCTGCTGCTCTCTGAGCTGTCACCGACAGAGGAAACGTTTTTGGCAGAACAAATCGAAGAACGTATTTACGGAAACTTCAAGATTTATTTTGTCGAAGAACGGTCTCGTGACACCCGAATCTATATGCATGAATTGAAAAAGTACGACGCGTTGATTACTTCCAGCAGTGTCGAGGAGGTTCCATATGACTTCCCAACAGTCATCATCGATCCTTTCTTGACCAGTCAGAATATCGTACAGCTGCAGCAATTGATCAGTGATCTGTCAGGGTAAGTAAACCTAACTCGTCACTGGTAATAATCGTAGGGATGAAAGTACGAGCATTTCTGCATCGTCAGGAAACATCAGAAGACTAGTTACTCGAATGGTCAAGCATCATAGGGAAAAAATCTATTTTATTGGTTTGTTTCTATTGCTCCAATAAGTCATGATTTCTTCCTATGGTGCTTTTTTAGTTCTCGAATGGTGTCAGTGATTGATAAAATTCACAAAAAAAACATATACCCATTTTTCTCATAAAAAAAGAATCCAAATGAATTTTTTTATTTTAAGCAAATGAGTCCTACTATTTGCAAAAAAATATTAAATAAATGAGTAGAATAACTAATAGAAAGATTAGAAAGGTGAAAATAACGCCATTCTAACTGAAATATAATAACTAAAAAATTAAAAAAAGCCAAAAAGCGCGGAAAAATAATATCAGTTACTATTGTTATGGACGAAGAACTTATAATAAATACATTGGAAGGAGGAATACTTGAAATGTGAATGTATTGAAAAATACAAACATATCAATGCTGGTAAGTGTGGGTTGTAAAGGTTTATCGCTTCAAAAAATGAACCAGCAGTCACTTATTCCGCGATAGAAGGGGGGCTGGAAATGGGAAAAAGGATTTCCTTCATAGTATGTCTGCTTCTAGGAATTTGTTGTTTTGGTATGACGGGTTTTGCAGCAGATGGGCAAAGTGATGAGAAAAGCAGTGAGTTAAGTAATGATCAGGTGAATGAATCGATTGAAATGTGGATTCATACATGGGTTGATGAAAAGAAAGTGGAGGGGACGGAAAATCTACAGTTCGATGTCTATGATCTGACGCAATGGCGAGAGAAACGTGGAGGGGATGAAAAAGAAGATCAAGAATATTTGATGGATACATATCCAACGAAAGAGTCGAGATTGGAATTCGTACAGGACGAAAAATTAAGGAAAATCAATCAGGAGTCTTACAAGGTGGATGGCAGCGGGAACGTCTCATTTGAGGTTCCCAGGCTAAGTGAAAAAGCAGCATATTTGATTCTAGCCAGTGGAGAGACAGGAAATCATATCATGCTGCCGATCGTGCTTTATTTACCAAAGAACCATCCAGAAACACAGGATGAGGCGACCCGCTTTTTGATTAATGGTAAATACCTAGACACGAGTAAACCACCAACACCGCCAACGACCACTTCTTCGACACCGCCAACGAGCGAGACAATCGAACCCGGAGAAGACTCCAGCAATAGTCTGGTCCCTTCGACGATAGGTGGATCAAGTCGATCAAGCACGGGGAAGAACTTTCCGTCAACCAATGATTTGGTTCGAAACTTCACGGTCTTAGGGTTGTTACTCATTTTAATTGGGCTTTTAGGAATCAAAAAAATACAAAAGAAGAAATAGGGGGAAAAATAATGAAAGCAAGAGGGAAACTAGTCAGTTTGTTGATGGCACTTGTATGTTTGCTGCCAATCGGCATGGGTTTACTAGGATTTGGGGATAGCGCTTCGGCGGCTACACCGCAGAATGTTAAAGTAACGTTGCATAAGAAAAAGATGGATGACTTTCCAAAGGGAATAAAAAACGACGGTGCAATCAATCAGGAGATTGAAGATAAATATGAAGGGTTAGCCGGTGTTACTTTCAAACCTTGGGATATTACCGAGGCATTTTATGAAAAGCTAGCAGCTGAAGGCATTACGGGCTCTGAAGATAAAGATACGTATGAAGCAAAAGTCAAAGAAGTCATGGAAGGATTTGAAGCAGCACATTTTGAAGGAAATACATCAAAGGGAAATCCTAAGAAACAGCCAGTAGCTGGAGCGGATGCTAAAGCGACTGGAACGGATGGAACTGTTGACTTCACTCTGCCTGATCGAGATGCTGAGGGCGTATACAGAGTCTACTGGTTTGAAGAAACATTGCCAGCTGGTGCAGAAGAATTTAGCCAACTTGTTATTTTGGCATTACCAGTAATGAAAGTTGGAAGTACAACCGAACAAAGTGGCGATATCCATTTATATCCAAAAAATAAATTGCCAAACAAGCCTGTTAAGGAACTCTTAGATGAAAATGGAGATGAGGAAGATCCGACGAAAGGACCTTATTCTTATGATATCGGTAAACAAATCAAATATAGAGTAACGTATCAAATTCCACTCCACATCGGTGATCTTATTGGCGAAGGAGCTACCGAACAAACTCGTTATAGTAAATTAACCTTTAAAGATGAAGTGAGCCATGCTGGTGTGCGTTTTGTAGGCTTTGACTCTATTAAAGCTCTCGGAGAAACTCCTGCACAAGATGTAGATCTAAAAACAGAGATTGAAAAGACTAATAGTATTTACGTTGATACACAAAAGTTTAACTTTGGAAATGGCTATACAGCAGCAGGTAAAGCTGGTTTTGAGATTGCGTATAAGTTAGATAATAAACAAGGTGGGGCTTCAGCAAATTCTAAACTTACGGCTCAATATTTGTCAGACTATGCAGGGAAAACTGTTGAGATTATCTATACTGTACAATTTACAAAAGATACGCCAATTGATGCAGAAATAGGAAATAGCTTTTATGTAGACTTGCAACAAAACGGTGTAGATGAAATAAAACCTGAAGTACCTGAAGTATTACCACCAAAAATTATTACTGGAGGTAAGAAATTCATAAAACACGAAGCTGGTGAGAGATCACAAGTCTTAAAAGGTGCAGAATTTGTTATTACAAATAAAACTGGTACTAAGTATTTAGCAGGAACTGCAGATGATTATACTTGGGAAAACTATGTAGATGACAAGTATAAAAATGCAATCAGAATTACATCTTCCGACGATGGCTCTTTTGAAATTAAGGGTCTTAAGTTTGACGAATATAAGTTGGTGGAAACTAAAGCGCCTAATGGATATGTGAAAGGCGATCCTGTTGACTTCGTTGTTGAACAGAATGGATATGATGTAGAAGTGGGATTACGCCAAGGAATTGAGAACGTTTCTAGAGGCGGCTTCCTACCATCTACTGGTGGTATCGGTATCGCGATCTTCCTAATTATCGGTGGATCATTGATGGGATTTGCAGTTAGTCGCTATCGCAAACAACAACACGCAGCATAATTCAAACTGACAGGTCACTCAGAATTAAAAGGAAGGTGAGGCGAGAAATTTGCCTCATCTTTTTTTCGTGTGGAGAGCATAAAAGTTTAAAGGTTCAGAAGTTTATGGAATCAATTGTTTTTAAGTAGTGAGATGAAACGAACGATCTTAAATGTTATGTTTCTTGATAAATATGATTGGTGGAACATGTTTCTTCAAATAAGCGGATGAAAAATTCGTATAGTTGTTTCGAGATTGCGAAGAACTTAAAAAAGGCTTTTCACGAAAATAGCTTCTATAATAATGAGCTGACTAACGATAGACCGATAGTTGAAATCCCATCGTAAACCTCCTGATCAAAAGCTATCATAATAGTATAGTAGAAACTCGGATCAAACACCGAACCTCCACTCTACAAATTGATCAAATTTCATTTCTCGAAGCCACTTCATTCTAAATCTTCACATTTGCTTTTTCATTGAATAAATAAGTAATAAACTCCAGATTAATAAGACAGAAAAAATAGATAATGCTCATTTTTACCTCATTAAATTCATAGTGACCCCAGAAATATCTGTTTCTGGGGTCTTTTTTGTGTACTTTTGATGAAAAATTCAAAAGGCAAATAATTTTTGCGACATTCAAACTTTATTATTCTTTATTTGATTTTAAAAAAATGGATGGAATAACATTGAATGATATAAAAATGTAGAAAACAACGTAAAAATGTCCAAGTTGAATAACGGAATATTGCAAAAAAACACATTAGGCGTAGAAAAATAATATAAGCTATCATATTGTTACGCGGAAGGGAGAGTGGGTGAAAAAAAGAGTGAAAGGAGGAAATCATGAGATGAAAAAGAAACACTTACTCATGTTGGTTGTTCTATTATTTTCTTTTATTACGGAAACACTGCCATCACTAAGAACCGCGCATGCTGCAACAACGGGTACGGAATTGATCGATGAGAAGTATCTACAAGTTTCCTATGATTATGAAGCACAAGATGACGCCATCCGTTGGCGAATAACGTTTAGCAGGCAAAGCGAAGAGAGTGATAAAGAGCACCGTCTCAAGTTGAAAGTAACAGATGAGAAAGGAAAAGTGATTACTTATCCTTCTGTTGAGAACATGGTCAAAAAAGATGGATGGCTGATCGAGAAGAACTTTTCGTCATCCATGGAAGGGCAGCTCGTTTTTGAATTACCGGATTCAGTTAAAAAACTTAATTTGGATGTTCAGTTAGACGAGCAGACACTTTCTGATAAAGGAGATCCCAAGACACAAGAAAACATTTTAGATGTCAAGGAACCCTTCGTTCTTAAAGTGAAGGACACAAAAAAGAGTACAAGCTTTGATGAGTCAAAGAAACCACCCGGCACTGATGTGGTTTATACGGTTGCCGATGCGAATTTTGGATCAGAAAAGAATACGTCCATTATCAAAGAAACAGCTTCAAGAAAACAGCTGCTGAAGATGGATCCAGCGAAATATACCAATAAAGCTCCCGTGTATACGACGAACAACGGGAAGTATCCTACGTGCTATTGGACACCGACTGGACAATCGAATGTTCGAAATCATCAAGGTGGCTATGAGAGAGAAAGCGGTTGGGATGGCGTCACTCAATGGGATGTATCATCCGATAATTATACGAAATCCTATATCAATTATGGGGTTGAAAAGACGAAACCGAACATCTCGTTACGTAAATACGCGAGCGAAACATCGAATGAAAATGAGTTTAACATTCGGTTGAATGTTCGCGGTAGCACGATTGCGAAGCCTGGAGTGGATGTCTGCTTTGTGCTGGATAATTCTGCTTCGATGAAGGACGCAAACGGAAACATTGGCGGCATGTCAAGAAAAGCGTTATCAGTGAAGTCGTTACAAAGACTGATTGATAAGTTTAAAGCTGCTGGACCGGAAACCGATAGCTTACGGATCGGCGGGATTGTGTATTCATCAGGAGAAGAGAGTAGCTATCCAAATGCGACTGTAGGAATGTCTAGCAATGAGGCAAATTGGCAAAATTTGGTCAATACCTACAATAAGCTCACACCAGATGGAAACACGTATACCCAAAAAGCCATCAGAGATGCACAGACCATGCTGGAGAATTCCACTGGAGCGAATCGGCGAAAGGTTATTTTCCTGTTGACCGATGGCGCACCTAACATGAGTCTTGATCCGGCAGAAGGGGTCACCGAATCGAGTATTTACTATGATGGTGTTCGTATTATCTCTTATTATGCCACGAACATGGATAAGGGGAACCCTCTACAAGATCCTATATCTGACCCATCGATTGGTGGAAGCTACTTAACGACTAAGATTCCAAAGGGTCATAGGTTACCGGTAAGTGGTCACTGTCTATACAGTCACCTGACGCCACTTAATTCATCGGCGGCTTATATTAAGGAAAAAGGGACAGAGATCAATACCATCGCGATCAACGTGAAAAAGACCCGAAACATGGAAGGTCACACGACCGACGAATTGGTTCGCGGGCTTTATAAAGCAGCGTCGAAAAAGACGAATGCGACTGGCGATGGAGAGAAGGATTATCAATTCTTTAATGCCTCTACGACTGGTGAGTTTGATATTTCCTTTGATGATTGGTTTACGTCAGTTATTCAAACTGTCGATAAAGGAGAAATCGATGATCCAATCGGAGAGATGTTTGATCTGGTTGGAACGCCAACTGTGAAGGAAATCAAGAAATCTGGTGTACCAGCGATTGAATCGGGCAAGATGGCAGTCGTTGATAATTCGGATTCGAGAAAAGTAAAAGTCAACAATATTAATTTGTATGGCAATCAAGAAATTCAAGTAGATTACAAGGTTCGCTTAAAAACGGATCACAAGGATTACGAAGGGAATACTTGGTATCAAACAAATGGGAAAACGACACTAGCGCCGACGCCCGAACGAACGACTGACTTAATTGAATTTGGTGTGCCGTCCGTTAAGGGAAAAGCGAACAAGTTCGAGATTCCAGTAGAGAAGAAATGGTCGGATTCGTTTAAGAATACGGAAGACTATTGGGGACTTCGAGCAAACAGTGTCAAAGTAGTTTTACAAAGAAAAAGTGGGAATTCATGGGTAGATGTTGAAACGAAAACGTTAAGTGCGGCGAATAATTGGAAAAATACATTCACAGCAGAAGGCGGCAGTACGATATACAGGGTCGCTGAGGTTTCGAGGACGACAGGGTACGCGAAGCCTGAGATGAATGTAGATGAATTTACCGCGAAGACAGTACCGAGCAAAGGAGTTCAAATCACAAATAAATTGCTGACGGGGAAAGCGATTATTTGTAAGTACAAAGAAGATGGCAAGACGCCATTTAGTGGGGATAAACCGAAGTTCTCAGTGAGACGCAAATCGGATGGCAAGGTGCTGGCGACAGACCTTGAACCGAATTCAAGCGGTCAAGTCACGATTCCTGATATTCCGCTGGGTGATTTCATCGTGGAAGAGTCATATGTACCAGCTGGCTATGCCAAGATGACCGACATCGATCTTAAAGCGGTGGATAACGGATCAGGAACGAGCTTGGACATCACACTGAATGGGCAGAAGTCACCTTATCAAGTAATCAACAAGTTAGCGAAAGACTTAGAGATTCCAGTCGAGAAGGTCTGGTCGGACAGCTATAAAGGAACAGAGAATTATTGGGGACTTCGAACGAGCTATGTGAGAGTGACGTTGCAGAAGAGAGTAGGAACGACTTGGGAGAATGTCGAGACCTTAACCTTAACACCGATCGATAATTGGAAAGGGGTATTCCAAAATGTCGAAGGTGGAAATACGGTCTATCGTGTGGTTGAGGAATTACGTACTACAGGGTATGCCAAGCCGACCTACAACTACGGAACGAGCTTCACGGCTGCAACGAAGCCTAAAGAAGGCATCAAGCTTACGAACAAGTTATTGACCGGCAAGGCGATAATTTGCAAGTACAAAGATGATGGCAAGACACCATTTAGCAAAGACAAACCGAAATTTACTGTGACACGTAAATCGGATGGCAAGGTACTGGCGACAGACCTTGAACCAGATACGAATGGTCAAGTAATAATTGAGGATATTCCGATGGGAGACTTCATCGTTGAAGAGTCTTATGTGCCAGAAGGGTATGAAAAGATGGCAGATATCGAGCTTCGAGCAGTGGAGAACTCGGCGGGGACAGCCTTGACTATTACACTGGATGGAAAATCTTCGCCATACAAAGTGACCAATAAGCTGAGGGATTTCGTTCTGAAGATCAAGAAGGTCGATCAAGATGGCAATGAGCTTCGGGGAGCGAGCTTCAGATTAGTAGGTACTAGCTATGACCAAACGAGGGCTGGAGGACCAAACTTTGAATTCACGGGCTTACGTCCGGGGGAATACAGCCTATCTGAAACGGTCGTTCCAAACGGGTATCAAGGAATGAGCGGGACGTTAAGAATCACGATCTTACGAGATGGCCAAGTCACGATTCAGTCGAATTCAAGTGTCAGCAGTTCTTGGAGTCTGGGAAATCCGAATCTTATTCAATTAACTGTCACAAACAGGAAGCGCGGAGCAGGTCCGATGCCTAGTACGGGCGGATCGGGTACAGCAATGTTCTTCAAAGTAGCTATTGGTGTTATCTCCACAGCAGGAGGTCTGCTAGGCAGCCTCTACTGGCTTCACACGAAGAGGAGGGGATCGTAATGAAAAAAATGATTCTTCTCTTGGGACTCATTCTGGGGATTTGTAACATGGGGGTTACTGCTTTTGCAGAGGAAAGTCTAGTGGAAGTAATGATTGACACACGGCCGGGAGATAAGATTTATGAAGGAACCGAGAACATCACATTGGATGTCTATGATTTGACAGAATGGCGATTGAAACGGTCGGGTAACGAGAAAGAAGACAAGGAATTTATCTTGAACACCTATGGTACCAAAGAAAACTCGGCGAAATTCGTTCAGGATGAAAACTTGACGAAGATTAACCCAACACCAATTTCATTGGATGCCACGGGGAAAGCTTCCTTCACTCTGCCTCGTTATCAAAATGAGCGTGACGCAGCCTATTTGATCCTTTCTTCGGGGGAAACAAAGGAACATTATATGTTGCCAATCGTCGTCTATTTACCACAAATGTTAGAAAGCGATTCGACAAGGGAATATACTAGTTTCCTTTTCAATTGCAAATACGACACAATTCCGAAGCCGCCGCCACCGACTGATACAACGTCATCGACGACGGATACAACAGACACGACGACAACTACTACTACAACTAAATCGACAGAACCGCCGATAACAGATAGCTCAGGACCAAGGAAAGACTTACCGAAGACAATTGGAACGCCAAGTGGAGGGGAGGGACCAAGTTACTCAGGAAAGGAGCTTCCTTCGACAAATGAGTTGATACGTAATTATTGTTTTCTAGGGTTGTTGCTGATGATTGTTGGTTTAGTTGGATTGCACAAAAACAAGGGGGAAAAAAATTATGAAAAATAAGAAGAAATGGGTAGCATTGCTGACGACATTGCTTTGCTTGATTCCATTACTAGCAGGGGTGCTAGGTGGAGGAGAAAAAGCGCACGCAATTGATGCAGTTGATGTAACGATCCACAAGAAGAAAATGGATGAATTTCCAAATAGCAGTTTAGAAAATACCGGGGAAGAAATGAGCGCATTTGATCGCTATGAAGGCTTGCCAGGCATTACCTTTACTGCTTGGGATATTTCAGAAGACTTCTATGCAGAATTAAATTCACGTTTAACTGGTAACGAAACAGATGCTCAATTCAATGCAATTGCTAAACAATTGATGGAAGATTTTGAGTTTCCGACTGATGCGCCAAATGCAGTTAGAGAAGGTGCTGATCAAACAACAGATCAAGACGGGAATGCAGACTTTAGCAACCTACCTACCAAGAATGCAGACGGAACATACAAAGTATACTTCTTTGAAGAACATGCTTCACCAGGCGTAGAGATTGGTTCATACAATTTGATCTTGATGCTTCCATTGAAGAACAGCAACGGACAAGATCTATCACACATTCATTTGTATCCTAAGAACAAAGTAGAAGGCGAAGATCCTGAGAAAGAATTAGTTGATGAAGATGGTAATCCATTGCCACAACCATCACAAGGAGCTTACGACTTTGAAGTTGGACAAAAAATTTATTACCGTGCAGCATTCCAAATTCCTAGTCAAATCGGTGATGTTGTAAACGGCGTTCCTCGTTACAGCAGATTAGACTTCTCCGATGCGGTTGACCAAGTCGGCGTGAAATTCGAAGGAATTGATCGGATTGCAATTGGTGGCACAGATGTTACTCCAGCAACTTTCTTAGCTAATGCAACAGACACTTACACAAATACAGCAGCACCATTCTCTGGCTATGCTGGATTCGATGTTTCGATGAATTTGACTGGTGCAGCTGGTCCTGCAACAGCACAATACTTGAGTCAATATGCTGGTCAAACAATTGAAATCTTCTACTCGGTATCATTCACAGATGAAACACCAGTAGATAGAGACATCAATAACAAACTCACTGTAACAATCGACCATGATGGCGATTCAGATACGAAGGAAGTTACACCACCGAATCCAGTCAAAACTGGTGGTAAGAAATTCTTCAAACACGAAGATGGCGAAACAAACGGATTAAAAGGAGCTGAATTCGTAGTTATCAGAGAAGTGAACGGTGTTGAATACTACTTAGTTGAAGGTCCAGATAGCAAAACTTGGACTGCAGTTGGACCAAATGAAGATTACGCAAATGCTACTAAGTTCATCTCTGATGATGATGGTAACTTTGAAGTAACTGGTTTGGAATACGGCGACTACATGTTACGAGAAACAAAAGCACCAAACGGATTCTCAAAATTAACAGATGACGTTGATTTCACAATCTCTAATGGCTCTTACGAAAATGCACAACCGCTACAAATCATGAACAAATCTAAAGGCGGCACATTACCATCAACAGGTGGTATGGGTATCATTGCCTTTATCGTAGTTGGTCTTGGCTTGATGGGAGCAGCAATCGTTCGCTACCGTCGTGTACGCTTTGAAGTTTAATTGAATGTAATCTTCAAGACACGAAGAAACATCAATTTGATAAAGAATTAATTTTTAAACCTATCGTCTACTTAACGAAGACGATAGGTTTTTCAAGGTATAGAAAACTTAGTTGAAGTTTGCTTATCAGTAAGCGTCAAATAGTAAGGCGTATTTAAAAGCTCATCAATCATCCTATATACTTGAGGATGATTGATGGGCCTGCTTGTTCTATTAATAGTTGGTTTGGCACTTTCTTTGAACTTCCGTAAACGTCAGATAGTAAGGCGTATTAAAAGCCTACCCATCATCCTGTATACTTGAGGATGATGGGTGGGCTTCCTTTTTCTATTAATAGTTGGTCTGACAATTTCTTTGAACTTCCTGATTCCAAGGCAAATAAGCTGCTAGCGCAGGTTTTGTTAAACTTGGCAGATTGGGGATGTGTTCAAATAAGTAGATCAGGTATTTTCTTGGGTCTAAGCCATTTTCTATGGCTGTGCGTAAAATACTCAGAATGATCCCCGTTGCTTGCGCACCTTTTTCACTTTTTGAGAACAACCAGTTTTTTCGACCGATTACCAATTCTTTAATGGCTCGTTCTGCACGTTATCCGAAATTAAGGATAGCGTGCATTATCCTCAACTTTTATTCAAAAAACTTTATCATATCAGTGATTTGCTTTATGGTTAAGGATAATAAAAAGTTGAGGATAAGGCTAAGTTATTACTAAGCTCCAAGCAGCCATCTTCGAAGACCTTTTCAAATCCAGCACGTCGTTTTAAGACATAATTGACCGCCGTATCTAGCTTGGATTTCGGTACGGCCGTAAATGACCCCAGCCATTTGTAAAAGTTGATGAACAGTGGTTTTAAATAGGTCCGCTTTTTTCAACCGCTCTTCAGCGGATAGGGAGGCCCATTCTTGTTCCCATTGGAACCAGATATCCATCATTTTCACGGCGACCCATGCAGGAAGCGTCTCACTTTTATTATTTTTTTGGAATGGCTTCAAAGAAATTTCGGCGCGCATGACCCAAACAATTGACAAGTGTGACTTCTTCAACCGCATGATAGCCTGCGTAGCCATCACAATGCAGATAGCCTTTGAAATCCGATAGAAATTGTTTTGGTACTTCTCCTGCACTCGTTTCTGCGTGATGATAATACACGATGAGATGTGGGCTGTGTTTTCCTGTGCTGAATAACCAATAATACGTTTCCTTTTTATCTTTTTCAATGACGCGATAACGTGTTTCATCGGCGTGAAGGATCTCTTCTTGTTTTAGCTGCATCGTTGAGCTAAACTATCCAACGCGTTATGACAGATTTTGATATGCCAGTTGGTGATGTTGTCACGAGAGATATCCAGGCCCAATGTTTCTTGCCAATAGCTTTCCTGCCAATTGGCAGGAGATTTTTGACCAAAATTCAATCGGATCGTTTCCGCAATCACACTGTTTGATCCTAAGCTATTGGAGATGACTGGTTTTGGAACAGGTGATTTCTTGTAAGAAGAAACATCTGCTTCTTCGCATTATTTACAACAATACGTATGTTGTAAATGAACAAGTCGATCTAACATGGCTTGATAAAAAAGAACCTCCTCGTGAATTTTCGTTGAGCCAATGTCTGTCATCTGAGTACCGTATTGCTCACAAATCCGTTAATCCATAGGCAATTCATGATGTACCTCTTTTAAAGGAAGATGGGCGATCTTCTCTGCTTTTTGACCGATTTTTCTTTTGTGTCCTTTAACCGAGGTTTCTTGTACACGTTCCGTTGTTGAAGGTGCCTCTCTTTCTTCACCTTCCTAAGAAAAGAGGTTGAGTTGCCCCGTCACTTGCGAATCGATGGTTTCTTTAGAATGACCAAAAAAGCGGTCCGTAAAATAACCCAATTTCTCATTGAGCAGGTGAACCTCTTGGTTCAATGCTTGATTCGCTCGCTGAAGCTCCTTAATCGTTTCTGTTTGAGATTCAAGGAGTTGAAGCAGAATATTATTTACATCAACCTCAACGTTATTGTTAGAAGTAGAATTGGTTTGTAAGGACAAGAATTTCACCGCCATTTTTATTGCAACTACTGTTATTATTATACCATTTAAGCACACTGGAAAACAGAGTAAAACCGCATGAAATCAATGATTTCACCGTTTTTCTCTGTTTAAAAGAACCCTTTTGTTCCAGCCTTGATTGCTTTTGGTTGGTGAATACTTAGTCCTTCAAGCAGCCAATGGATCTACTGGACGGAAAGTTGGCGAACTTCCTCCTTTTTTCTTGGCCATTGAAGTCGCCCGTTTTCAATGCGCTTATAGCCCAGGAAAAAAACATCTTTATTCCAGTAGAGCAGTTTAAACCGATCACATCGATTGCTGCAAAAAAGGAAAAGGGCATCCTCGTAGACATCCAACGCATAGTCTTGTTGGATGATCCTTGCGAGGCCGTCAATTCCTTTCCGCAGATCGGTCTTTCCTGTCACGATAAAAATTTTTTCTACTTTAGTAAAATCAAGAAGCACTTCACATCAACTTCTTGAGAATAGACGAAAGGATGTAGCTGTTCACGCCATTATAGATCAGGACTTCAGAACCGTCCTTTCGCCGTATACGCAGGGCCGATTTTGCGGTACTATTCTTTTTCTGATCACGAGCTGCTCTAGATTGATCGTGGATTTGAATAGGAACGATGTCATTTGTGGCTTTCAAAGAACCACCTCCAATCTTTTGAAAGATCAAGTATACGTGGAGGTGGTTTTAAGTTGTAGGTACCGAATGATTAGGCACTTACCAAGTTGTTTACATCGGCAATTAAGGCATTAAGATGATTCACTCCTTACTTTTATTTGCATTAATGATAAAGATGTTGGAGTAAAAATCAAGTCACTAATCAAAAAAATATAATAAGCTAACTCAGCCCATCAAGGACTGCAATTATGTAAAAAAGAGCAACTTTGAGTTGCTCTTCAAGACTAGATTTTTGTAGATAAATATCGGATAAGAACAAAAATAATTATTATTTTTGTTCTTCAAAATCTATCATTTGCTTGTAAGTAACAGGACCGGCTTCATAGTTAGTAATCTTTAAACCATAAGTATGCACTTCGGTTTTATCTCCGACAATTCTCATATTAGAAGATCCTTTTAAAAAGCCTGAGGAATAGAATTGACCCCAAGATGTTAGAGTATCAGGGACTCGATAACCATCCAGAGTAGCAGTATGAAATTCTTCGTAGCCGAAGCGGATATTTGTAACATCTGATACAGTTGTCACTTCTCTTTTAACTTTAGTATATTTTCTAGGATGAATGACATATTGCAATTCTGTATAATGAGATTCTCCATTTTTTAACGTGAACTCCTCATTAAGAGGGATAGCGAAAGGTCTGACGCCTGCAATATAACTGTACAAACTAGTATTATTGATTTGTCCAGCGCCATCTGTTGAAGCAGAAACTTCATTCGGTGTTAGAAAAATAAGAAATAGAGAACTAATAAACAAAAAACTAAACATTCTTTTCATAAGAGACAACTCCTTCTTTTTAATAAATATATTTTATCATTTAATAAGAATAAAATGAATATAAAGTTCATAAAATTCATAAATAATATTGAAAATAAAGAAAGTGGTTTTAAAACAAATGATGATTAAAAAATAATATAGCCACTCCTAAAAAAGAAGCAAGAAACTTGCATCGTAAAAATTGTCTATTTAAAATCAATATTTTTCTCTCTCATTGATCGTTTTGCGAGTCCGCTTAGAAAGAATGAATATAAAAATGGAACAAAATTACTAAATGGAAACTTAGACATTAGAATTTGGCGTCTCTTTAATAGAATAACAGATTTGACTGGATAGTTTATAAATGAATGAAAAAAGTCACTTAACTCAGCCAATAGTTGAAAAGTATCTGTCAACAACAGTTGAAAAAGTTGCTAAACATTATGGTAATACAAAAAAATCAAAGATAGTTACGGCTTTCAAACAGATGGAAACTCCTAGTAGTGGAGATAATTTCAATCTATATAAGAGCGGATAATCGAAAACGAGCATAACGGCATTTCTGTTTCTATGTAATCTCCTTTTCGATATAGTTCACGTTTCCAGATCTTATCTTCATTCGTTTATCATGTATGGATTGAAAAGCGTTTACCATCCCATTTAATACGAATAATATCGACATTTTTGATTTTAGGTTGTATTCGCAACATTTCTTTTGAAATCAAATACAGCAATGTTTTAATAGTAAACGCATGAGTGACGATCAGGACGTTTGGATTATTCAAGTGACTAACAGTATTAACTGTCTCTTTGAGAAAACTTTCCAGTCTATCCATAATCATCTGAAACGGGTCAACCATACCTGTTGTGTCGGATTTATAAATAATCTCATGAACTTCTGGCAGTCGGAAATTAAGCTCTGAAAAATCATTTTGTATTTGTAATTCATTCATCATACTGGAAATAAACGTATCATTATTTTCTGCTTCCCAGCAGCCCAAACACCACTCACGGAGCCTTTTATCAGGAACAACTTGCAGTTCATTTTGCCCCTGTGCAGTTAATATGGTTTGCCCAGTCTGTAAAGCTCTGGATGCATCACTGGAAAATGCAGACGAAAAGTGGACATTTTTCAGTTGCAGTCCTAATTGTGAGGCTGTTTGGATTCCTCTTTCAGTTAATGGAGAATCTACCCAACCTTGTGCTTTATGTAAATGGTTAAGTAATGTTTCCCCATGTCAAGCAACATAGAAAGTAACTGTTGAATTCATGTTTTATCCTCCGAAAGAACCCTATGTTATCGCTTCACCTTATTGGCAATAGTCGAATCAAGAAATTATTAGCAGTATAGCAGAACCGCTAGTCCATAACAACGCTGTAGGAGAGAGTAAGGTCAAGAAAATTTATCGACATTGAAGGCATGACAAAGCTGGGGGAAAGAGAGTGAAGAATCTGTTCAAAAGATTCGGTAACCGAGGCTATCAAATAGAATGAGTAGTAGATTTTAAGTTGACTTCACCAATCAAAAGCCAGTGAGTCTCTCATGATGAGGCTAATCCACAACAAAAAGACCAGCTCAACTAGTCTTTTGAAAGTCTATCCTTATATTTTTCCAGAATCGGATCGAAATACTTTTCTTCAGCGACTTTGCGTGCAGCTGCAGCTTCTGAAAGGGTGTCAAAGCTGCCGAGATAAACGGTCTCTCTTTTAAACCCGATTTGAGCGATATATTTATGTTTTTTTTTATTATAATAGACACCACGAACGCCTGATTTATTCGTATTTTTGAGTGTATGGTTCAGTACCTTCAGATAAGTATCGTCAACATGATAGTCAGCAAGATGGCCATTCTCTTTTTTAAGACAACCACAGCTAGACGTACGATTAGTAATCAAACGAGCACGAGGCACATTGTTTTTCAGATTCCCGCAATCACACTGACAATTCCATGAAGTTGCTCGGCGAACCTTCTTGCCTTCCGAGATCACGACTAAACGGCTAAATCTTTTTCCAATCAAACTTGGACCTCTATGGTTATGATTAATAGGCTCATACCCACATGATTCAAGAAATTTGCCAAAGGTCCCATACAATTTTCTGATTTGAACATAATGTCCAAACTCTTTTCCAAATGGTATCCGTTTGTTTGTCTCGACAAATGCTTTGAGTTTTTCCTCTAACTCCTTTGCAGAAAGTCCCACATTTCCATGTGGTACAGCAGGAAATCCTTGATCAACGACGAATGTGATGTAAGATCCGAAGTATTTTCTTACATAATAATAATGACCAAACTCTGTACATGACGGTGTTCGACCATGTTCTTCGACGAATGCATGTAGCTTATTTATCAGGAATTCTTTTGTGATGGTTGTTTTTGCCATGATTAGTATCTCTCCTTTGTGCCATCAATTTCGTACTAGATACTCTGCCGTATCTGCAGGCATGCCAAATAAGCAGTGCAGCAGTGCCTTTTTTGAGAATTCAACTTATCAGGAAATGTCCTTTTACTTGTCGAAAGAAACACGCGATCAATGAACCTTTTGGCGATAATCTAAGCGAAAGATCATTGCCTTATCATCTCCCTGAATCTTTGCAGCAGTGACTGGTTTGGCGTTGAATCAGCAGCGTTTGGATTTTTGGTGTTGCTTGATTCAGGTGGGGGAGAAGTTGGTTCTGTTTTTTTCGTCGTTTTTCCCACCTGTTGTCCACTAGATTTTTCCGACAGTATATCTGGTGCGGGTGCCAGAGTGCTGTCTGCGTTTTCTCGAGCTTTAGTGGACGGTTGTCTGTTATCATACGGGATAAAATTTTGATTGAGAGTATCTTGCATCATGGCTTTTTGATTGGTGTTTTTGACTGACTTCACCTGTTTCGTCTTAGCGGCAGCGTTCGTCTTAGCATTAGTTGCTTGCGTATTTTTCTTCTTTTGCGCCGCTTTTTTAGCCGGCTTCTTCTCTACTATTTCATCTGGTTCAATAAATTCTGATTTTGGAGTGATGTCGAAGGAATTAAATTTCACGAACTTGGCAAAAGCACGGACTTCGCCCTTTTTGAAGATGGTCAAGGTCGTTAATATTTTCAGCAGTGTGCGAATCTCTTCATCGGATCTCTTAATATCAACATTTTTAAGCGTCCATGTGTATTTTTTTCCGCTGCCGTCACGAAAGATCGTCTTGATCGCGTTGTAGGGATCGGTAGAGATGGTGGGGGATAATAGGCATTTCGTATTGAAGGAAAGAGATTTGCTTAAACGAAAATACTCTTTTCGATTCATGAACAATCTAGGGACGACGGTCTTATGCCATTCATGATTTTCAAAATAATGTTCAAAATAAGGACTAAAGCGGCGCAAGGTCTCGCTTGGCTTCGCAGTTAGGTAAATCGTACGAATCAGTGATTTGCATATTTCCGCAAAGGAATCAATCGTCAACGCGTGGCGAACAAGGATCGCTACGGCGCACTCAATCAAATAATCGGCATTCTGACTCTCTTCGAAAAAGAGGGTCATTCTTTTTTCAAGGGATTCTTTGCGCATAAAAAAGATTTGTCTTGTAGAAATCGGTTTGACTGTCATAAGTTTCTCTCCTTTTGCAAGTGTCTTCATTTGAATTCTTATTTAATAGCTGTTCTAAATTTACAAATTCATGATAGCGCTTTTTTGGCTATTTTTGTTGGTCAATCTTTTTATTTTTTTTTAAATATTTGCATAATCTGTTCTTAAGAATCGTCTGAATCGTAGTGTGGTTTTGGGGAATTTAACGGCTGATCATTTGGATCAAGGAGTGGGGAAAATAGTGAAGCAGAGACAAAAAAAACAGCCCTGCGGCTGCTTATTTCGAATATTTTTTTAAGACCTTCCCTTTGGTAAAGCTGTAAACAGCAGTAATGAAGGAAATAAAGAGTGACAAGTAGCCAAGTGGAATGCAAAAGAATGCAGGTTCGACTAATATTCCATTAGGGTCAATATAGGAACCAATCAACGTTGAAGCCGCAAATAGAAAAATACTGGCAATGAAAAACAGAGCGGAAATCGTATACTTCTCCATACATGTTACCTCCTAATTTTCTCAAATTATAGAGAAATAGTATTAAGAAATAGTAAGTGTGACAAAAGTGTTAGAAGGAATACTGAATGAAGCACGGAAAAAACAGACGCTCTGCTTATACACCATAATGGATCATGAATTAATTTTCTCTTTTGGCTTGAAGGATCAGCTGGCTTAGCTCGATGATATCCTCCTGCTGATTTATCTTTTTCGCAGATAAAACAACCTCTAATAAGGCAGCGAATGATTCAGGAGAAATGATGGTCGTGCCATAATAAGCCAAACCAAACTCGGGACGATCCAACGAATGGAAATAGGTTTTTACTAGCGACAACGATCGAAGTAACGCTTGAATATGAGTATCGTTGACGGAAATACACTGATACTTTTCAGGTGAATAGTCCTCGAAAGAAGCAGCACTGAACGTATCGATGATTCCAAATTCATGCACTAAAGCCATAGGTAATCTCCTTTTAAAAGCTCGAATAATCAAAAGAAACAAGAGATGGCGACACCCAGAAATATGATCGCAAGAACGAGACCACTCCACAGACTAAACATAATAAACGGCGAAGTCCCCTTGTTGCCCTTTTGCTTCAGATTGGTAAATGCGCGCTTAAACATGATAAACTGCCAGACACTTAACAATAGAAAAAAACATCCAATGAAGTAACTCATAGAATCCTCTCCTTTAAGAAAATTATACGTTAATTATGAAGGTTTATATATATCAACTTGCATCGGAATCTGCTTCGCTTTTGGAAAAAACAAAAAAAAAGACTCCTTATTTAGATTCTTTACAGCATTTCTGATTGTTCTTCAAGTTATTCATAATGGTGATTCCAGTAATCATGCCGCAAGCAGATATCGCAATACACATAATTGCTGCGATAGGAAAGCTTTGACGTGTCTTCAAGTTCATCACCCCTCATTCAATTATGCAGTATTAGATCAAAATGGACAAGGTGGAATGGCAACACTTTTTTTGACAAAAATTATAAGGTGTTGTGAATCTCTTGGTGTTATTGCTCCGATTGCCCTTGACAATGAGCCTCCTCGGATCGG
>NZ_JAWGOQ010000025.1:0-72441 GCF_032555305.1 Enterococcus sp. | reverse complement strand
CGAGAATTTTTAGGTGCTCCTCCTAGTCAGCAATTTTTCATTTTATTTAAGGATAGATCACTAACCTTCTAGAAAAGTGATTTGTTCAGTAGATATTATCTAAGCAATTCAAATAATTAGCAGACGACAACTTACTAGTAGGCTTTCAATCGTCAGTTGTCCTCTTAAGATTAAAATGTAATTAAAAAAAAGTCAATTTCAGTTGCTGAACAATTGAAGGTGGAGTAGATGTGAGGAAAGATGTCTCATCATAGAGGGAATAAGCGATTCGAAGATTTTAACTAACATTTTCTGATTAGGGGAGGGTTGAGTTGTTTTAGTACATAGATTCGCATCACAAGATGTTCAAAGGTAAATAAAGATTGAACTGACAATAAAATCCAAAAGTTCTTTGGAAGTAACAATCGGATCATTTATGAGAAAAACGATCGAACTTCTGTTGGTCCAGTGCATCGTTTATATAAATCCTTCTTACTAAATACAAGGTAACCAAAAATTATTCGAGAAATTAGTATACATTTTTATTTAATATATGTATACTAAAATAAAATTGTATACTAATGATTGTTTCTTGGTTAATAAGCTTATGCGTAATTGTTAACGAGGGACTTCAAAAAAGAAAGAAAAGGTGCGTAGTATGAAATTGAATTTTCCAGAAAATTTTTGGTGGGGAGCCGCGACATCTGGGCCTCAAAGTGAAGGACGTTTTAAAAAGGCACATGCGAATGTTTTTGATTATTGGTATAATATTGAACCGGAAAAATTCCATCATCAAGTAGGCCCAGATACGGCATCGAATTTTTACAACAATTACCAAGAGGATATCCGCTTGATGAAGGAGATTGGGTTAAATTCTGTCAGAACCTCAATCCAATGGACGCGTTTAATTGATGATTTTGAAGCGGGGACTGTGAATGCTGAAGCTGCGGCATTTTATAATCGTGTGATTGATGAGTTTATCAAAAACGGGATTCGGCCCGTGATGAATTTGCATCATTTTGATCTGCCGATCGAACTCTATCAGCAATATGGCGGCTGGGAATCCAAGCACGTTGGCGAGTTATTCGTGAAATTCGCTGAAAAGTGCTTTGAATTATTTTCGGATCGTGTCGTGGATTGGTTCACCTTTAATGAGCCGATGGTCATCGTTGAAGGTGAATATCTCCATCAGTTTCATTATCCTAATTTAGTAGATGGTCCCAAGGCTGTTCAGGTTGCCTATAATCTGCAGCTTGCATCCGCAAAAGTGGTCCGGAAATTTAGACAAACCAATCGGACTCCTAAGGGAAAAATAGGGATTATTTTGAATTTGACGCCGCCATATCCGGCTTCGAATTCGGCTGAGGACTTGGCGGCTTCAGAGTATGCGGACATGTGGTTGAACCAATTCTTTATGATGGCGTCGACAAAGGGGCATTTTCCGGAGAAATTAATGAATATTTTTAGAGAAGACGGTGTCATGTTTGATGCTTCGGCAGAAGAGTACACGATCATCAAAGAAAATCTAGTAGATTATTTAGGATTGAACTATTATCATCCCCATCGAGTAAAGGCACCGGAGATTTCTCCGAAAAGTCTGACGATCGACTGGATGCCTGATAATTATTACGATGAGTACGAGATGCCTGGCAGAAGAATGAATGTCGATAAGGGCTGGGAAATCTATCCGAAAGCTGTCTATGATATCGCGATGGATGTCAAAAACAATTATGGGAATATCGAGTGGTTTGTTTCGGAAAATGGGATGGGGGTTTCGAGAGAAGAAAGATATTTGAATGCATCAGGCATGATCGAGGACAATTATCGCATTCAATTCATTCAAGAACACTTGTATTGGTTGCATAGGGCGATCGATGAAGGTGCTAATTGCTTTGGCTACCATCTGTGGACCCCGATTGATTGCTGGTCTTGGGGGAACGCCTATCGAAACCGCTATGGCTTTATCTCAAATGATATCCATACCCAAACAAGAACCATCAAGAAATCTGGGCATTGGTTCGCTGAGGTATCGAAACAAAATGGAGTGGAGATTGGAAAAGAGTTACTTCAACAGATTGATCCAAAGAAATAGTAGGATTGTTTTTGGTGGGATCTTCAGTTTTTCATAGTTGTATAGGTAGTTTACAAATCTAATCCGATCTATTATTATATAAGTATATACAAATTTTGGAGGACGGTAAGTATGCCTAAATACAAAGAAATCGCAATCGCCTTAAAGCAAAAAATTGTTGAAGGTGATTATAAGGAAGGCGAATTATTACCAGATCAAGAGACTTTAGCCAAGACCTATGATACGAGTCGCGTAACTATCAGAAAAGCCATTCAGCTGCTGATTGATGAAGGCTTACTCTACACACGGCGGGGGTCTGGGACATATGTTAGAAGCAATATCAAAAAGAACAATAAAAATGTCACACAGATCAATAGCGTATTCGGGACATCCGTTCAAGAAGGGGTAGATGTTACCAGCAAAATCATTCGCTTTGATGTGCGCTTTCCAACGACGTATGAGTCAGAGGAGCTGATGATCAAGTCTACTGACCCGGTCTATGATATCAAGCGTGTAAGGTATGTCGATCAGGATGCACGAAGTATCGAAACCTCCGTGATGCCGTTGAAGTACATTCGGGATTTGGATGAAGAAATCTTGAAGGGCTCGATCTATAATTATATTCGAGATGAGCTAGGCTATGTCATCAGTGCTGCCCAACGTGTGATCATTGCTTCTAAGGCCAATGAATTAGATAGTGAAGAGTTTGGCATTGAGGTAGGAGAGCCGATTCTGGAGACCAATCAGGTCGTCTTCTTTGATGACGGCACGCCCTTTGATCTATCTAAAACAAGATATCCCTATACATCAGGAAAAATTGTTGCGGATATCAATTGAATGAGGACAGTAAAAAAGACTTCGCTTGTAAACATCAAGTGAAGTCTTTTTTTGCGAAATGATAATTAGTGTATACTTATTTTATTTAAGTATTTACAAAAACGTTTATAGGTGGTATTATGTATCTAAAGTTAGCGCGCAGCTGTAAATAATTTTGGAGGTTCAACTAATGGATGAGAATAAAAAGCAAAAAAGAGAAGCTTTAATGGGAAAGTTTGTTTTAACCGCTCAAAAAATTGGCGATCAGATTTACTTGAGGACTTTACGGGATTCGTTTGCTACGATCATGCCTTTATTCATTTTAGCCGGTATTGCTATTCTAATTAACTCGGTCGTACTAGATCCTTCGGGCTGGTTCAAGGATATTATTAGCGAAGGAACGATGTCGACTTGGCAAAATTGGGGAAACATTATTACGAACTCGACACTGAACATCACAGGGGTCATCCTCGTGATCGCGATCGGCTATTTTCTCGCAAAGAATAGAGAGTACGATAATCCAATCGGGGTAGTAATCGCTGTTGTTCCAGCATTTTTGACACTGCTGCCGATGATGATCGAGACAACCCCGATCGATGCTGAGACTGCGGTGAAAATCAATGGTGTCATCAGCTACGGCAATATCGGATCAAAAGGCGTCTTCGCTGCCATAATCACGGGACTATTAGCGACGGAAATGTATATTCGTCTCACGCGCTCGAAAAGATTGAAGATCAATTTAGGCGACAGCGTACCGCCAGCAGTTGGCAAGTCCTTCAATACGACGATTCCTTTGATCATTGTGGTTTCACTATTTGCTTTTGCTTCATTCTTGATTCAATTAACTGGAAATGACTTTATGGCGATCATTGAACGCTTTATCCAAGAACCTTTACGTGGAGTAGGAACATCGCTGTTTGGTTACTTGATCCTAGTTTGTCTTGGAAATTTGCTCTTTTCATTTGGGATTCATCAATCGGTGATCACTGGACCGATCCTAGATCCGCTATTAATGGTGAATATGAATGAGAATATGGATGCGGCAGCCGCTGGGGAACATGCGCCTCATATTATCAACTCCGCGTTTCACCAAGTATACGGCGCGTTGATGGGTGGTACCGGTTCTACGATCGCACTAGTTCTAGCGATTCTAATTTTCAGTCGGTATCGTGCATACAGAGATTTGTCTAAGCTGGCTTTGGGACCAAATATCTTTAATATCAATGAACCTGTGATTTTCGGATTGCCGATCGTCTTCAATTTACCGATGATCATTCCATTCGTTTTATCTCCGATTGTCGGAACAGTCATTGGGTACTTAGCGACATCGGCGGGTCTAGTAAATCCATGTGTCGTGACGATTCCTTGGACAACCCCACCATTTTTAAGCGGCTTTTTAGCAACGGCAGGTGACTGGCGGGCAATCATCGTTCAGGCGATCATCATTGTGGCGCTGGTATTCTTCTATCTGCCATTCCTAAAGATCAGCGAACGAGTGGCTCGGGCAAGTGCAGAAGCAGCAGTTTCATAGACTGCGAATAAAGTAGGATAGACGATAAGATAAAGAAGAACGATGATTGGAATGAGATAATGGGAAAGAACACATTTTTTTGGGGAGATTCCTCATCAAGTATGCAGACGGAAGGTGCTTGGAACAAAGGTGGCAAAGGCCCATCCGTTTATGATGTCCGTGAGGCGACCGAACATACATCAGATTGGAAGCATGGGATTGATCGCTACAATAGATACGAAGAAGATCTCGATTTGATGCAAGACATGGGGATGAACTTTTACCGTTTCCAAACCTCATGGTCGCGGGTCAATCCGTTAGGCGACGGGGCATTCAATGAAGAAGGGCTATTGTTTTATGATCGCTACATTGACGCGATGCTGGCTAGAAACATTGAGCCGATGCTTTGTCTCTACCATTTTGACATGCCGCTTCAGCTAGCACAGAAGTACGAGGGCTTCATGAGCAAGCATGTCGTGGATGCCTTTGTGGACTATGGAAAAAAGATGGTCGATCGCTACAAAAACAAAGTGAAGTACTGGGTCACCTTTAATGAACAAAACTTATACTCGACGCCTTTAGCATTATTGTATGGCGGCACGTTGAATACAGCAGATACGGCAGAGAATATTCATCAAATCGCCCATAATATCATGGTGGCACATGCAAGGATCGCCAACTATATCCATGAAACCACCGATGGCAAAATCGGCGGGATGCTGGCTTATTCGAATATGTACCCTGCGACAAATGATCCCAAAGATGTACAGGTCGCAAGAGAATGGGACGAGTTTATCAATCAAAATCTCTTAGATGCCTTTTGCGGCCGCGGGTATTCCAAGCAGGTTCGCACATATGAACAGCAGCATCTAAAGCTAGAGATATCCGAGGAAGAGCTGGCGGAGATCGAAAAACTAACCAGTGATTATTTGGCATTCAGCTACTATTGCACAGGGTCTATTAGTCACAAAAACATTCCTGCCGATGTCGCGCCAAATTATTATTTGACCTTTGGCGAGGTTGAAAATCCCTTTGTTTCAGATAATCAATGGCATCTCGGGATTGATCCTCTTGGCTTTAGGGATATCATCAACAAGATGTACCAAAAATACCGTGTACCGATTTTTCCTGTTGAAAACGGCATTGGAACGAAGGAAGAATGGGATGGCGAAACTCAAATTCAGGATGATTATCGTATTTTTTACCATGAACAGCACATTCAGGCGATGAAGGATGCTATGAGTATCGATGGCTGTGAAGTGTTAGGCTATCTTGGTTGGGGCTTGATCGATCTGCCAAGCTCTAAGGGCGACATGGAGAAAAGGTACGGCATGGTCTATGTGAATAGGGGAAATCACGAGCTGCGAGACATGAAGCGGGTTCCTAAAAAAAGCTATTACTGGTTCAAGGACTTTTTGCAAAAAGAATATCGTCTAGCAGAAGATGAGGAGAAGAAACATGAAACGATTGCTGGTACTTGATATTGGAGGAACATCGATCAAATACGGTATCTGGAAGGATGACGAGTTAAGCGGAACGGCTTCAATCGAAACGCCGAAAACTTGGCAAGAAATGAAGCAAATCATTTTGAAGCTAACAAAACAGTTTGACGAAAAAATCGATGGAGTCGCGATCTCCTCACCAGGAGCAGTAGATACTGAAACTGGCATCATCTATGGGTTAAGCGCGATCGATTATATTCATCGATTCCCAATCCGGGAAGAGCTATCCAACTTGGTCAAGCTTCCGGTCTCGATTCAAAACGATGCGAACTGCGCGGCGCTAGCCGAAGTTTGGCAGGGAAATGCCCAAGCGGTCAAGAATTCCGCCTATCTCATTATTGGTTCAGGCATCGGCGGTGCTGTCGTCATAGATAAGCAATTGAAGGCAGGCACCCACCTGTTTGGCGGTGAGTTCGGCTATATGATCATCGACAGTCAAACCAATCAAACATTGAGTGAGGCCGGGTCGCCAGTAACGATGGCCAGACACTTTTCTCAAGAAAAGAATGACGGTCAACACTATACTGGTCGCGAGGTCTTCACACTAGCCGACAACGGAGATGCGTTAGCCAAAATCTATGTCGATCGTCTGCTTCATGCCCTTACGATCGGCGCCTTTAACCTATCTGTGACCTTTGATCCAGAGGTGATCTTGATTGGCGGTGCGATCTCCCAGAATGAACAAGTCATCAAAGAGATCAACAAACGACTAAAAGCGCTGATTAAAGAAAAGGAAGCAGATGGATTGACTCCGACAGTAAAAGCCTGTCATTTTCTAGATAAAGCCAACATGCTAGGCGCTGTCTATCAGTTTTATTTGGAAAATGACCCTAAAGAGAATCCGTAGAGCCTCCAAAAAAGCCTAAGCAAGATTGACTCGAAGAAACGAGCAAACGAGCAACGAGTACGAGATTTGCTGCAATAAAATATCGAAGCTATTAGCAAATGAAGCTAATAGCTTTTTTGTTACAAAACTATTAACCCTCCATTTCTTATGCAAATCATCGGTAGGGAAATAGTGGTAGCGTCTTGTTCGCGCCAAAAATCGATGAGCAATAGTTTATCAAACCCAAAGATAGCTAAAGTTCTTCTTTTGGGATTACGAAGAGCGAGTATTATACAGTATACTGAAAATGAAATCGGATACAGGCTTTTCTTAGCCCAGTATTCTTTTAATCGTTCTTCAAAAAAATAACAGCTTTTATAAGCGATTTTTGTTGAACCGCTATTTATAAAGTATGAGGAGGCAGAACTATGCTATCACCGAATCCATGGGACTTGCTGCATATTCGACTAATCCCAAAAAATGAGACCCTGCATTATTATGATGACAAAGTTCATATTGTTTATGTTTTGGTTGGAGAGGCAGAAATTAGCTATGATGAGGGGTTTGTCTCTTTAAAAAAGGATGATTTTATTGTATTGTCTCGTTCGATTCCACATGAACTGAGTCTACATTCGTCAGCTAGGGCTTTTGAAATTTCCTTTAACTATTCCTTAGTGGATGAGCTAGAGGACAATCACTATGATTTGATATTTTCCGGAAATTCAGTGACAGAAGGCTCTCCAGTAGATGAGGAAATCAAAATAGCAATCAATAGCTTAATCGAGCAATATATTTTTAGAGAAAAAGGGAAAACATCGCGTCTGCTGAAGCAGTATTTTTCTTTGCTTGAGTTACTTGAAGACAATTATATTCAGCGAAACAAGCTAAGTACCGTCAAAACGATGGCGAAGAAGATCGTCGAGCTTAAAAATTATCTAGATAATCATTTTGATCAGGATATTCGTATCACTGAGATTGCTGACAAAATGTATGTGTCTCAACATTATCTTTCCAGAAGTTTTACGAAACAGTTTGGAAAATCCATCACAGAATATCTAGTTGAAAAAAGGTTAGAAAAGGTGCGGAGGGATTTGCTGGAAACCGAAAAGTCCATTACCGACGTTGCTTTTTCTGCGGGGTTTAGTAGTATTAATTCCTTTAATCGGCTATTTAAGAAGTATCAGGGTCTTACCCCCAGCGAATATCGGAAGGAGACAAAGGCACATGTAACAGTGAAGTCAGAGTCGAGCCTAGCGAAAGAGGATTTAGCCAATTTGAAGGTTTATTTTGGTCAAAAAACCAAACAGACAACGGTCGAAAATCTGGTGCTGAAAAACGAAGGGACCGAAAAAAATAATCTGCGCGGTACATTGATCAATTTAGGCTACGCGGAGGACATTTTGATGTCGGGCTATTATCAACAGTTAAAAATGGCCACCAAGCGTGAGCTTTTTCAATATGGCAGAGTCTGGGGCTTATTGAGCGATAGTGTCCTTCCAAAAATCGAGGGAAGATACGATTTCACAAAAGTTGATATGATACTATCCTCGATTATCGATGCAGGGCTTATTCCGTTTATTGAGCTGGGCTTTAAGGGGAAGACAGTGTACAAAACCCATGGCGAACCGATCATTCATACGCCATACATACAGCACTCCGACACGATCGAGGAAATCCTTGAGCGATACCGAGTTTTCTTTGAGCATTGCAAAAAGAAGTTTGGGGAAACGGCGTTAGAGAAATGGGTCGTTGAAATCTGGAAACCTAGTGAGATTGTCGTTCAGACCAACGATTTATCTGATTTAATGCGCATCAGAGCTGGGAATAAAACGGTGACTATCTCGGGTACTACAGGCTACTTATGGTTTTTTCAGCAGGTATATACAACGATCAAGTCGATCAATTCTGAAATTCAAATTGGCGGCTGCGGATTAGGATTGGATATTGAGAAAGAGGATCTTGAGGGTTTCTTATCGAACTGGCAGAAGCTGGGCCTGTACCCGGACTTTTTCAGCATTTCTTTGTTTCATATGGATGAGATCAAACAATCCATGTATTCAGGAAAAAGATCCAACCCGATCTCTCCTGATACGGAATATATGATCAATAGCGTGAAGGAGTTCAAAAAGCTATTGAACAAATTTATGCCGAAGCTGCCCTTGTTCATTACCGAATTCAATGTCATGATTTTGAATCGGCACATCATTAATGATACTGCCTTCAAAGCAACCTATATCCTTAAAAATATTCTTGATGTGGAAAATGAAGTGGATTTGATAGGCTATTGGCTATTATCTGACATTTCAGCTACCTCCTATGATACGAATGAACAGGAACTATTTGGTGGGGCAGGATTGCTTGCCAAGACTGGGATACCGAAGGCGGCATATTATGCGTTTGATTTTCTGAATCGTTTGTTCTCTGAAGTGATTCATAAGGATAAGGAGGTTTACATCACCAAAAAGAACAATCATCATTTTTCTGGCTTGTTTTACTTCTACAATCATTTGAACACCACGTACTATTATAATAGTGAAGGCGAGTTCCATGAAAAAAACGCCTACTCGATTTTTAAGAACATGAAGAAAAAGAAATGGCATCTAAAAATTGAAAATGTGGAACCAGGCTCCTATACGGTCTTATCCTTTAAAATGGGTCGAAAACATGGAAGTTTGTTGGAGCGAATCATCGAGTTGGGGGAAAACAAGGAGCTTTCTAGGGAAGAGATTGATTTTCTAACACATCGCTCAAGACCTGATTTGACCAAGAATATTGTGGAAACGCAGGAGCGGCATTTAAGCTTTACCATCGAACTGGAATCACATGAAGCATTACTGATTGATTTTCGTCGGAACCAGACATAACTGTTGCGTGCAGTTGTGTCTTTTTTTGTTCTCACTCAGGATAAGTCAAAGTAAAGTGATTGGAATGTGTCTGATCAGAGCCGTCTAGTTTAATGGAGCACGAGAGTACTATGTTTTTCGCTGTTTAAAAGAGAGAGCCAAAGACCGAAAACGCTTAAACTATAAATGTAATCGATTACAAAAACAGAATGAGTGGAGGATCACAATGGCGGAAAGAGAGTTTGATATGAAAACGAATAGTATTCAGAAAAGAAAAAATTCCAGAGGCAGTATGATGCTTTACGGATTGGGAGACCTAGCCAGCCAATTTGTTTGGACATTTACTGGTACATACCTAACCGTATTCTACACAGATGTTGTTGGCCTAGCTCCAGGGATTGTTTCGATCATTATGTTATGTGCTCGATTATGGGATGGGATCAATGATCCGATGATGGGCGGCGTTGCGGAAAGAACGAAGAGTAAATGGGGAAGATTTAGACCTTATATTCTATTTGGTACACCATTCTTAGCAATTTCTACTGTATTAACCTTTACCGCGCCCTTTGGCAATGGTTCTTCCGGGATTGCATGGGCGGCAGGGACTTACGTGATTTCTGGGATGCTTTACACACTGGTGAATATTCCCTATGGTGCATTGCCTGGTGTGATGACCGAGGATGCCAATGAAAGAAACGAGCTAAATGCTTGGCGGTCTGCAGGCATGAATGTTGGGATGATTATTGTAAACTTCTGTTCCTCCTTCATTATGCTGAAGTTTTCGAATGGTTCTGAGGTTGCGACCGGTCGGGGCTATTTTTATACCGCGGTTATTTATGCCATTATCTCGATTCCGATGTTTCTTGCTGTATTTGCCTCAAGTAGAGAAATAATTAAGGTAGCGGATGACAAACGAAAAGTTCCCATTTCAGAGACCTTTAAAAATATTGTTGGGAATAAATATTTGATGCTGCTGTTTGGAATCATGGTACTGCAAATGTCTGGGTTCATGGGACGAATTGCTTTGACGAGCTATTATGTCATTTATTGTTTAGGAGCGTTCACATTGATTGCGTTGCTCATGACGATCCCTTCTATTGGCGGGGTAATCGGATCATTACTAGTGGTTCCTTTGGTGCGCCGATTCGGAAAAGTCAAGATGCTGGCCTTTCCATTAGTCATGCAGGGGATAGCGTTATTAATCATCTACTTTGCGGATTTCGGCAACCTGTCAGTGATCGTTTTTGGACACATTGTTTTTGGCTTGTTTAATATGGGCGCGCCGATCACACTTTCGATGATCGCAGACGCAGTTGACTACCAAGAACTAAAAACGGGAATTCGCACAGATGGAACGGCATATGCCACCTACGGACTCGCGACAAAATTAGGGAATGCAATCGGGGCTTCTGTCGGCTTGCTGATTATGGGACATTTTGGGTATCAGGCCAATGCGCAACAAACCACCGAAGCCCTTAATGGGATCAATCTAGTAGCGAATCTGATACCAGCACTATTGTTCTTTGCTGCGGCCGGCTTGTGCTTCTTCTGGAAAATGTCAGATTCTGATGCAGCGAAAATCAGAGAACAGCTGGATGAACGACGTGCCCAACAGGCTGAATAATCAACTAGTGAATACGAAAGAAGTAATGCTTCATTTGTTAAGGAGGAAAAAGGATGACACATAAGATTAAACGGGGAGTCACTGCTTATAGTTACAACAAGGTATACGGTGTTTCGATGGATTTTGATGATATTTTAAAGGATATTCAAGATACGGGGGCAATCGGAATCGAGATTTTAGCAAATTCGCATATTCCAAGCTATCCGAATGTCAGTGAACAATGGATCGAGAATTGGCATAACAAGCTGGCTGAGTACGATCTAGAACCAGCTGAATATGGTCATTGGGTAGATTCTCGTTTACATAAGGGAAGAGAACTGGATACGCAAGAAAGTATTCAAATGCTGGAGCGAGATTTTATTTTAGCCAATAAAATGGGCTTCAAGGTCCTAAGAACAAAACTTGGTGTGATTGACGACACGCTAACACCTGTTAAAAATTGGCGTGAATTTATCAAGGGCGCGCTTGGACTGGCGGAGAAATATGATGTGCGGATGTGTCCAGAAATCCACAGCCCAACGATTTTAGATTCGAAAATGATCCATGATTACGTTGAATTTATTGAAAAGGAAAAGACGGAATTCTTTGGCTTGAATATTGATTTTAGTATTTTTCAGACGGGGGATAATTCGCTGATTGGTTTTGGCGAAAATGATTTTGTTGGGCCGCCATGTGAGCATAGCAAGGTGGAAGAGCTGATTCCGCTATTGAAATATGTACACGTCTGTCACGCAAAATTTTTGAGAATGGATGAGAGCTTCAATGAAGTCGTAATTCCGTATAAGGAAATCGTCGAAATGCTGATTGCCAATAATTGGAGCGGTTATCTTATCAGCGAATATGAAGGTGCGAAGGCAGATGTTCCTGGACATACTTCAGATCAAATCAAACGCCATCAGCTTATGCTGAAGCAGCTGTTAGGAAAGTGAGGAGCACGATGTTAGAAAAAGAATGTATCCAATCAAGAGGCTTCCGGAACACCGTGGAGCAACATGAAGTGGTCGGTTTTCAATTTGATATCCGATTGATGTATTATCGAGGCTTATGGTTGTCTCAAATTCGTCCGATTACCGTGAAAATCGATGGCCAGGAAGTCCCACAGACAGATATTCTTTGGGAAATCGAGGGAGAAAAATACACGCATGAAGAGATGGTGCAGATCGGCGATATTCAATGGAATGTCTTAAGTCCGGCAACGATCCATGTTAAGAAAAAGGGCGGACTGGAGCTCGGCTATCACGACTTAGAAGTTGACCACCGCTTCAGTTCTTCTTACATGCCGCCGATGATGGATGAGGTCTTAAGCTTTGGCGCTCACCAGCGACGGTTGCTTCTGGTTTCTTAGGAAATTAAGAGGCGGATAAATATCACCGCATTCATGCGATTAAAGTGAAGAAAGATATTGTAGGGTTCAAAGATTTTTCGCATATTTGGCGATCATCCATTTTATAAGGGTGGTCGCTTTTTTGCTGCGGCATTTTTTGAAATGAGAGAGAAAATAACCCTTAAGCATGGGTAAGTAACTTTTTTTGCCATTTTTTTTATGCCTTATCAAATAATTGGTTTTCTGCACGTAAATGTAAATAAAAGCTCGCTTCTTCACTAGAAAATTCTTATCTAATAATAGTCAAAATTAGTTATCTATTCTACAGACATCATTAGTAAAAGAATATATTGATTAGGCGGTGTAATAATATTTATTGTGAAAGTCCAAGAGCTGATTAGAAAAGAACGAATGTAATTTATAAAGTTGTTTTGAATTTTCTGATAATTATTTTTCGACGTCTCGTTATAAAGAAAACAAAAAATAATGGGCGTTTTCTAAAAAGTTTGATTATGTTACTATTGAGGCGCAAACTTGAGGGGGGACTATGATGAGAGTATCAGAAACAGTTGAGGTTGGGTTTACGTACGAATGTCATGCGGTCGGGATTAAAAACATCGTTGTTGGAGTGGTGGAACAGATTTATGCGAATACTGTAGTAATCAACGTTCTTCGTTGTCATAAAAGTGATCGGGCGGCTGTGATCGAACGTCAGAATAAATTATTAGTAAAGCACGAGAACGTCTATGCGTGCACAGAAACAGCAGAATGGAGTGCTTGATTCTAGAGAATCTGGTGGAAATTTTCTCTTATAAAAAAAACTTTTTTTAATAACTAGCGTTCTAATTGATGTTTATTAAAGATTATTATAATCTTATTATAGATATTTTAATCTAAATGCAATCAAAAATTAAGGGGAGAGCAAATTTATTATGAAAATGACTGCAAATGTCACAGTTCCAGAAGTAGCAACGATCACGGATGCTCACAGAATATTGGTAGAGCGTGCGAGAGAAACCTTATTGGGGAGACAAAAAGCAACGCCAATCGCCTTATTGGGAACCCAGTCGGTGGTAGGAATGTATTATTGGATTCTTTGCGAGGTAGAACTTCCAGAAAATCGTGGAGAAACATTGACGGTCTATAAGATTTATCAAAGCCCCAACGATGAAGTGGCGCTGGTTGAAGCAAATGCCTATGAGTACCCAACATCAAGGATAGATGAACTAAAAATTTCAGCATAAAAACAATGAGCAATGGAGTGGCAAATGCCAACAGGAATCCATTGCTTTTTTTTTGTCTTGCGGAAAAAGGGATTAAAAAATCAAATCAACGACAAGAGCTCCAAGGATTTTTAGCAGGAGCTGAGATCTTTGCTGTTAAGAATTCGTAGCTAAAGTTTATGCTGGATAAGCTAGAGAAAACAAGGGAAGGTCGCTACTTGATAATAGTAGAAAACAGGTAAGTATTACTAAGACGAACCAATTGTTGCCAAGGCAAAGAGGATTATCGTGCAAGCGTTTATCAATTATCCATTCATCGATAAAAATTCATAGGCAGACTCGCTACTTGTTTCAAGCTTTTGAATAAGGTATTATCAACGAAAGCGTTTTACGAAAGAGGTGCTTCAATGATGTACATTGTTAAAGCAATGATTCATTCGATCAGAATGAGGAGTGCGTAATCCTTTCTAATTTTTAGAAGCACTCTAAAATTAGCAGGGAAGAGCTGTTGATGGTTTCACTGATTTTTATCTAATAGGAGTGTTTTATTATGAATAATAAGATTGATTCATCTCTCCCGCCAAAGTGGCGGAGAAATTTGTACTTTTTCTTAGCGGGGCAATTTTTATCGGGCATCACCAGCATGATCGTTCAGTACTCGATCATTTGGTATTTGACTAGGACGACAGGTTCCGCGACGGTTTTAAGCTTCGCAACATTATTGGGGATGATCCCTATGGTCGTGCTGAGCCCCTTTGTTGGCCCGATCGTGGATCGACGCAATAAGAAGGCGCTGCTGATCGTTACCGATATTATTGTGGCATTATTTGCGCTGATTCTTTCCATAACTGGTACCATTTCACCAGAATTTCCGTTGTGGCTGGTGTTTGTCTCCTTATTTATCCGAGCGGTTGCCCAAACGTTCCAAATGCCGATCATTCAGTCGATTCTCCCAACCATGGTTCCAGAAGACGAGCTGACGAAGGTGAACGGACAGCTTGGCATGGTCCAATCAGCGAACTATATCATCGCACCGGCACTGGGCGCCTTTCTTTTTTCTATTATTCCAATGAATTGGCTGATTCTTTTTGATGTTCTCGGGGCCATTCTGGGAGTGGGGCTACTGCTGTTTGTGACGATTCCGCACGTTGTTTCTGAAGGAGAAACGATTCACATTTTAGCAGATTCAAAATTTGGGCTCAAGAAGCTGATTGAAAACAAAGGGCTTTGGTACATTACATTGATCGGTGCAGTGTTTATGTTGCTATTCATGCCCGCGGCCAGCCTATATCCGTTGATGACGATGGACTATTTTAACGGAACGGTCGGTCAAGCCGGCTTGATCGAAGTGATCTATGCAGTGGGTATGCTGGCGGGTGGAGCGGTCATTGGTCTGTTTGGGAAATGGAAAAACCGTATGCTGCCGATTCTACTCTCCTATCTCGTCATCGGGATCACCATCGGATTAAGCGGCTTGCTGCCAGGTACGCAAAAAGGCTTCGTCATATTTTTGATCTTGAATGCCATTGCCGGCTTTGCGACCCCTTATTTCAATACATTACTGATGGCGATGATTCAGCAAAGCTACGAGCCGAAATATCTGGGCAGAGTTCTAGGTGTTCTGAATTCCCTGATGAGTATTACCGGTCCTGTGGGCTTGATTTTTGCCGGTCCGATTGCCGATTCTATCGGCGTCGAAAAGATGTTTCTCATCGGGGGAATCGGTGCGTTGATCTGTGGGGCGATCAATCTCTTGATCCCACAAGCACGTAATTATGATATCGAGCTGCAGAAAAAAATAATAGAGCGAAAAAGAGAAGAAGAATTGTTAAATTAGTAGGAAAGAAGCTGGTTATCTGGAGCCAGCTTTTTTTAATAATAAAGGGATAATGCCTACGCAAAAAAGTAATAAAAGCGCTTTTAAAAAGTGGTCAATTTATTCATTCATCCATCAAAAATAGGTTTTATTTTTCTTGAAACCACCTAGTCAGCTTCGACGCCCACAATGTAAAATACGAATGGGATAATAATGGCTTTTGTTGAAGAGGATGAAAAGGTGAAGTTAGAATATCAGAAAACACAAGTATCTTATGGCAAGTATCGACCTGCTCGCGTCGTTTGGATTACTCGGGTGAATGGACAGCGGGTCGTAAAGTCCAATCTGTTGGAATTTGAAGATCGAGATGATTGAAAAAGGTTACAAAAACGATTTCCAAGATACACAATGAACTTTCTTCATAGAGTTGATTCTATCGCATTTACAAAGGATAATAATTGAAAAAGGACTGAAGAGAATGAGTAAAAAAGTGCTATGGGTCTGGTCGTTCAACAATCGGCAGCAAACCGTTGGCACACCAGCCGGGATGAGTGGGGTGACCATGAGACCGAGAAAATTCCAAAAAGAGCTGCGAGAGGCGCTGGCTCCTGATTGGGAGATCGACTATATCAGCGATGACTTATCAGAGACGCTGCCACAAGCTGATGTGATCGTTATTCCTAAGACCAATAGAGCGCTCTATGCCGAACGTGCGAAAGACGCGAAGGTCGTCTGGGTGTCGGGAAACGAAGTCGCGGAGAATGATATTGAAGGAATCAAGCGGAAAATCATTGAGGCATAGGTCAGCTAATTGCAGATTTATCAGAGGAATCCACCGAAAAATTTTCAATTGAACATTGTTTACATGAAACGTTTTAGATTTACGAATAAAAAACAAGCTTCTAGAAATCTTTTTTTGATTTCTAGAAGCCTTTTTTCATTGGATACCTTGTTAAACAGCTAATTTTTTCTATTCTTCTATATAGGCTAAAATGTCTCCAGGCTGGCATTCTAGGACTTTACAAATCTCGTTCAACGTAGAAAAACGAACGGCTTTTGCTTTGCCAGTTTTTAAAACGGAGATATTTGCATTCGTCATCCCAACTCTTTTTGCCAACTCACCGGAGGACATCTTTCTCTTTGCTAGCATGACATCTAGGTTTACTTGAATCACTTTGTAGTGCTCCTTTCGTTTGGCTAGCTTAGATCGTTAATTCATTTTCTTCAGCAATCGCATTGGCCTTTTCCAAAATTTTCGCCAACGCCCAGACGATGGTTGCGCCGACGATATAGGTTAGATCAAATGCTGCACTGTCAATAGCGATTCCGTGTGTTGATGCATATAGATCAGGAAGGCAAGAACTCACGGATAAGATCAAAAGAATGACGGCGATTTTTTTAGCGGTCATGACGTTTGTCTTAACAAAAATTTGATCCATTTCCAGATTTTTGAAAAAGTTGCGCACAAAGTAGAACAGTACCCCATATAAAATAATGTTAACAATTAATAATAGAAGAAAAAGCGGTGATGATAGGATCGCCGTGGTAAATTTCCCAAACGGCAAACTATCGATACTCATCATTGTAATTTCTTGCGATACCGATGTAAGATTAAAGATGAACGCCATTATGGCTAAACCAACTGCAGCAATCCCCATTAAACCAATAAAGAAACTAAACAACCATTTCAACCCTTTAAAAATCCCTTTTTCTGAATTCATTAAAAACACTCCTTTTTGTTTGAACTACTTGATGAGTTCACTATAAAGTAGGAATTACATGAAGTCAATAAAATTTTATCGATAAACGATAAAAATATATCGAATAAGCGGATATGTTCTTTGTTATGATTAAGTGTTGTCATTTTTTATAAAGATTTCCAGATAATTGCATTATGTTATTTTATGGATAATTATTAAGAATGTGAATTTTTTGTGTCTTAGGAAATTTTCATTTGACGTGAAAAATCGAAAGAAAACGCGGGTCTTTCCTTAAATTTTGGAGGAAAACCCACATTTTGCTTAAAAAATATAAAATTGACGGTGTAACCATAAATAAAAATGCATTTTTTTAAATTCTGCTCTATAGTAGTAACGGACAATTTAATAGAGAAAGAAGTGTTCCGGATGAACCGGGTAAAAAAAGCTTTTAGCAATCGCTGGCTGATTCTTTTGACCGTCAGTGTGCTGTTTTGGGCAAAAACGATCTTAGCCTATTACGTAGATTTTTCATTAGGTGTGGAAGGGTCCATTCAATACTTCATTTTATGGATTAATCCCATCGCGACGACTTTGCTGCTGTTTGGCGTATTCTTATATGTCAAAAAATTTAAGCCAGCGTTGATCGTGTTGTTTTTAATGGATCTGCTGAATACCTTGATCTTATATTTAAACGTGATTTTTTATCGTGAGTTTACGGATTTCGTGACGATCAAATCGATCTTAGGATTTTCTAAAGTCTCGCAGGGAATCTCAGGTAGCTCCTTTGCTTTGATGAAGGCTCACGATATTTTTTACTGGGTGGACTTGCTAGTCTTTTTAGGAATTTTGATCTACATTTTCGCTAAGCGCAAAGAAATCGTCAGCAAACCGGTCAAAAAGACCTTTGCAGTGGCAGTCAGCTGTTTGGCGGCGTTGACTTTTTCAGTTAATTTATCTTTAAGTGAAGCGAACCGCCCACAATTATTGCAGCGGACTTTTGATCGTTCGTATATTGTAAAATATCTTGGACTGGATGCTTTCACGGTGTATGACGGTATTAAGACGGAGCAGACCAATAGTGTGCGAGCCCATGCCTCAAGCAACGGCTTAACCGATATTCTGAAATACACGAAGAGTCACTATGCGGCACCTGATCCAAGCAGATATGGCATCGCGAAGGGCAAAAATATCATCGTGATCCATTTGGAAAGCTTCCAACAATTTTTGATCAATATGAAGGTCGATGGTCAAGAGGTTACGCCTTTCTTAAATAGCCTAGAAAATGATACTAAGCAAACCTTGGCCTTTGATAATTTTTTCCATGAAGTTGGGCAAGGGAAGACCAGCGACGCGGAAAATATGCTGGAAACAGGGACCTTTGGCTTACCACAAGGTTCATTATTTACCCAATTAGGAAATGATAATACCTTCCAAGGAGCACCGGCAATTTTGAATCAAGAAGCTGGCTATACAAGTGCGGTTTTCCACGGCAATGTCGGCAGCTTCTGGAATCGCGACCATGTGTACAAAAATCTCGGCTATCAAAATTTCTTTGATCGTTCGTATTTCAACCAGTCGGATGAAAACTTAGGCTACGGGATCTTAGATAAGGATATGCTGAAGGAAACGGTCGGGCATCTGGAGCATCTGCAACAGCCGTTCTATTCGAAATTCTTAACAGTTACGAACCACACGCCGTATTTGACGGATGATAAGAACTTCAACTTTCCAGCATTAAAAACGGGCAATAGCACGGTCGATGATTATGTACGGACGGCTCATTATCTGGATGAATCACTCCGTCAATTCTTTGACTATCTCAAAGCTTCCGGTGTTTACCAAAACTCGATCTTTATGATTTATGGGGATCACTTCGGTATTTCCGACAGCAACAATAAGGATTTAGCCAAAGCATTAGGCAAAGACCCAACGACTTGGGACAAATTTGATGACGCGCAAATGCAGCGGGTACCATTGATGTTCCACATTCCCGGCTATACGAATGGCGGTATCCAGCATCAATACGGCGGCGAAATCGATGTTCTACCAACCTTGCTACATTTGATGGGGATCGATAATCAGAAATACATCCAGTTCGGAACCGATCTGTTTTCGCCTAAACACGATCAAACTGTTGCTTTCCGAAATGGGGATTTTGTTTCACCAAATTACACCGAATTAGGCGGTGAGACCTATGATAATAAAACCGGTGAAAAGGTCGATCCAAAAGCCTTGAATATCGCTCCAGAGATCGATAAGGAGCAAAAGCAAGTCAAGCAAGCACTAAGTCTGTCTGACAAGCTGAACCAAGAAAATCTCTTGCGCTTCTACACACCAGAAGGCTTCACGCCAGTCGATCCGAAGAAATACGATTATCATAATCTAGACGAGAAAAATACGGCGATCGAAAAAGAAAAAGGCACTCAATCAACCAGCCTGTATTCGAAGAACGGAAGTAAAACAACCACCGCTCTGTACCCGCCAATTCAATAGATTAAGTGAGAAGCATCCGATGTTTGGGTGCTTCTTTTTGCGAGTTCCACTTTGTGCTTCAGCACATTAGTGGAATCGTATGCGAAGCGAAAATAGGACTCATTTTTCTGTTTTTAGAAAAATGAATACAGTAGTAAGAGATAGCTGTTCATTCTGCATTTTAAATCTAGTATATGGAGCCTTTTAACTAGCTTCGATTCCTACACATTCCCGCCAACTCAGCGTTAATTAATTTAATAGTTGCGTGATTAATTGATAAAACAGATGGGAAATAATCAAGATCGATAAATCATAAAAGGCATCTTTCAAAAGATTAGGGGCGTGTTCCTTTACATTTTTCATCATAATCATCATCCTCTCGATTAGTAGTGAACTTACCATAAATAGTGAAGCTTATGGTTGGCATAAATGAATCTAAGAAAGTCTAAAATCATTGGGTCAAAATCAGATTGATTCACCGGCTATTTCAGCTTAGAATAGAGGTATAAAGGGAAAAGGTCGGATGATTATGGATACTTTTGAACGTTTATTGCCATTAGTTTTCCATCCAATCGTTTTAGCGTTGGATGTCGTATCGATTTTTATTATTTTATTTGGTGCGATTTTTTCATTTATCAAATTGATCCAGCCGGAAAAAGAACAGGATTATTCGTCTGTTCTGCACAAAAATAAGTGCATCAAGGCTTATTTGGGCAGCTATATTTTACTTAGTCTGGAATTTCTGATTGTGGCGGATATCATTGAATCGATCATCAATCCGACATTCCAGGATATTATAAAATTGGCGATGATCGTGCTGATCCGAACCATGATCTCTTACTTCTTAAATAAAGAAATTAGTGAATTTTCTGAGGATTAGTTGAGGAAAAACCAAATTATTTAGTAATTTTTAAAAAAGAAAGAAGCATTTAAAGTAAGGCTGTTTCTTTCTTTCTTAGCGATTTGTTATTGATTCCATCCTAAATGAATGGTATGATTATTTTGTTTCGGGAGTGGATGGGTTCTGGTGTTCCCTCTGGTCTTCAAAACCAGTATGAGGAGTTAGGAGCTTCTTGGGTAGGTTCGATTCCTACACATTCCCGCCAATATGACCTTAATAGCCAACCCGTTAAGATTTGGATTTTTTCTAATTCGACGGGTTGGCTTTTTTTGAAAAGGAGAGAGTTTTACAAATGAAAGAATACAAATTCGAATCAAAGATCTACGCGTCAGAAGTTGGTAAAGGCGGCGCATATATTATTTTTCCTTATGATGTTCGAGAGGAGTTCAATAAGGGCCGTGTCAAGGTTCACGCAACTTTCGATGGCATCGAGTATCAGGGGAGCATTGTGAATATGGGTGTAAAGAATCAAGACGGCAGTATTTGCTACATTTTGGGGATTCGAAAGGATATCAGGAAGCAGCTGAATAAAGATATTGGTGATAGTGTCGAAGTTACTGTTCATGCGATTGATTAATAAATCATATTTTAAGCCATAAAAAAAATAAGCGTTAGTATTATTCAATCGAGTCAAGCATGCAGAATGAAATTAGATCTGCATGTTTTTTATTTTGCCAGTGTATCCTTGCTAGGAATCTGATTGTTCGTATTTAGCTTTCTAAAAACTGATTCTCAAGTGATGATTAGTCTAGTAATTAAGTCAAGATAAATCTTTGTTTGTTGATAGATATTAAGAGAAAGAATGAAAACTTAATATTCTTTACAAAAAAACTTGAAAATATTCATGTTTTTTTTGCTTTTCTCTATCATTCATGTTATGGTAACTAAGTAATACTTTGATATGTGACTAGGTAGTTATCGTTAGATTTTATGATACTTTTTTATTACACGTCATTTTTTATTACAAATAAACACATTTGATGTGTAATTGGAGGTACTTATTATGAATAACGGTACAGTAAAATGGTTTAATGCAGACAAAGGTTTTGGATTTATTACAGGAGAAGACGGCAATGATGTATTTGCTCACTTTTCAGCTATCCAAGGCGACGGCTTCAAAACTTTAGACGAAGGTCAAGCAGTGACTTTCGATGTTGAAGAAGGCCAACGCGGCTTGCAAGCAACAAATATCCAAAAAGCATAAGCCTGTTAAATCGACAGATGACTAAGAAGATCGGGAACGGTCTTCTTTTTTTATACTATTAAAGGAGGATATATTCTAATGGCGCAAACGTATGGTTTCAAATCTCCAAATCCCTCAATTGCAGGTGAACAGTTTTCAATTGGTCAGGAAGTCTTTTTTGAGTATCAAAAGGAGATTCATTTAGGTAAAATCAAGAATAAATTGAGTAATTCAGTTATTATTGAGATTGTAAAAAGCGAAATAGAAGAGTTGCTGGAATTTACCACAGTCATTAGATATACCGACTTGCTCGTTCCTGAAACGAGACTTTAGTCATCAAAAATTGTTTAAGAAATTAACGACCTTCGCAACTGCGAAGGTCGTTTTAAGGTTGTTCATCCTATTTATCTAGTAATTCAGTCACATCGATAGTGCCATTTGCTTGAAAAAAGATGCAGTAGTTCTGATAAGTCAGCCCTTCCTCGTACATTCTAGCATACACATTGATTGCGTGCTCGAAGGATTTTTTGTTAATTTCCAAATATTCAGCGCATTCCCAGACAGTCGAAAGCCCCTCCTTATGGCAGGCAATAATATCTTCTGGGGTTACGACCAGTGTTGATCCGATATCTCGGGCGCGTTGCTCTTGTTTTCGCTGCTCAGCAGTCTCTTGGCAAATGATATCGCCGGAGCTGGTTAAATAATGGGCGATCTCCTCAGCAATTGTAGCGGTCAGTTCCTGGGAGGTCTGGCGCGGATTCAAGTACACATGATTGTCAATGTATAATCCTTTTTGACCGTCTGGCATAGAGGAATCGAAAATATAATTGATTCCTTGAAAATCGGCCATCAGTTTTTCTGCTTTATCCATCCAATCATTCCTTCTTTATATGCTTCTGTTTAATGAAATCAATATAATTCAAAATATCTTCCATTTGCTCCTCGGTCACTTCGTCATCGATATGCGCCGCCACGGTCATTTGGTTCGCTGAAAAAGTCTTTTTTTGCTCGCGACCGTGCAAGTAGTCTAAGGAAACATCAAAAAAATCTGCAATTTTATTTTGTGTTTCAATATCCGGCGTACGCTTTCCTTGTTCATAAGAGGCGTACGTCGTCTTTGCGATCCCCAGTTTTTTTGCCATGTCTAGCTGGGTGAGGCTAGGTGTTCTTTTTCTTAATTCCTTCAATCGTTGGGCAAACATAAGAACCACTCCCTTTTATACTATAATAACACGAAATGTATCGATTTACCCGCAAAAACAGTTGGATGAATTTACAAAGTACGCGAAATGTATTACTATTAATCTACAAAAAAGAAATCAACCGGCTTTTTTGAAGAATCAATGCTTATTTTTTCTACGGCCAGTCTAGTCGTAGAATACAATTTCCAGTTATTTTTAGGAGGAAAGACGATGGAAAAATGGAAGAAGGATTACATTAAAGGAATTCTACAAGATTATCCTAAAATGGATGATTACTATTTAGAACGAAAAGAAAAACTGCTTTTTCATAACCGGAAATCCCTCAGTGCATCGCAAGACCAGAAGCTCTTAATGACGATTTCCCTTGATCGTCGGCTACTCAGCTTAGAGCGAAATCAAAAAATCATTTCATTGTGTCTGGAAAATGCGACCTTAGAGACAAGGAAAATAATTAAACTGCTGTATATGACCGATAAAAAGAAAGTCAATCTTGATTTAGTAGCGGATCAAGTCTTTTTGAGCAAGCGGCAGGTCATACGCTTACGTGATGCCTTTTTTGAAGAGTTAGCCGAACATCTAGGAATCTGATGTCTTTTTTTTGGCAACAAAACAAACATATGTTCGTATATAGTGTAGATAGATCAAACAGAAGGGGATGAATGTTATGAATAATCGAGTGCTTTTTCTGAAATTAGAAAGGAAAGTTTAAAGGTATTTTTGATGGAGAGGCAGCAGTGATTTTGGTGGTTCAGAAGGATTTTTTGATTGACGGGTTTTCTATTTTCAAATGATGATAGCTTGTTTACGTGTTGATAGAGACTATTAAAACCACTCATTCTCTCAAATTGTTCTTCTGAGCAATTAAGATGATTAGTAAATGAAATAAAGGAATTTTTCAGGAAAGTAGGCGGACTATGGATGAATTCATTTCGACTTTTCTCAATAATCCTGAAAGCATCGGATTTCCAGTGCTTTTTGTACTTCTCTTAGTTTGGGTGATGAAACAGAATAATGCACGTGAAGAACGCTATCTAAATACAATTGATGGCTTGACCGCAGCACTCAGGCAGTTAGAGAAAATTGAGACAACAGTCAATCAGATCAATGAACGGATCGTTGATAACGGATGAGTGTTTGAGCGATGTTTTGGCGATAGAACAAACCGTAATTTAGTAGTGATTATGAACTTTGGTGTTTGAGGTTTTGAGGAAGAAAGGAGCTGAGGTGAAAATGGGAGATATCAATAAAATGATTCAGTGGATGAAAGATCGTGAAGGAAAAGTGACGTATAGTCAAGCCAATCGTGGTGGTCCTAACAGTTACGATTGTAGTTCAGCGGTCTATTTTGCATTGGTAGCTGGTGGATTTATTCCATCAGGTAGCATGGGGTGGACAGGTTCGTTGCATGATATGACACTTCCACCGATTGCTACAAAAATATCTCGCTCAGAATGTAAAAAAGGGGATATTTTTTTATCTAAGTATTGGGCAAATGATGGACATACGGGAATCTTTGTGGATAATAAAACAATTATTCATTGTTCGTACGGGAGAAACGGTATTTATACGACTCCGGCTGACGGTGGCTATATGGGGTACGAACCGATTGAATACTACCGATTAAAAAATACAAGTGGGGTTCCGGAAGAAACACCAGAAAAAGAAGGAGAGATAATGATGTATATTTATTGGAAACAACAAAAGATTGGGTCAAAGAATTACGATGCTTACTTTGTTAATGGTAACAAAAGAATGTATATCAAGGATGATACTTTGTTACAGGCTTGTAGATCATTGGTGAAATACTATACTGGAAAAACTAATGAGAATTGGTATGGAAATGATGGATTTATGGTTTTATCCATTGAGTCAACGACTGAATTAACAGAATTTAAATACTACGCAACCAAATAAAATAGAAAACTCCCTGAAAATTAAAAAGATAATTTTCAGGGAGTTACTTTTTTAGCTTTTCTCCGCCGCAACGATCAGCATCATTGGTCGGCGCATCTCGTCGTTCATGCCAGGAATATCCAGCATGTTCTCGGGTGGCATCGGTTCGACAATGCGCTTGATCTGAAAGCCGTTCGTTAACAGGCTGTCTAAATAGGTCGTCAATGTGCGATGGTATTTTGTGACATCGCTGCCGAGAAAATGGGCATTCCGTTTGCCTTCATAAAAATAGTTGTCGACTGGGAAGTGAGCGATTTTTCCATTTTCATCGTAAAACCAATCCTGTGAACCTTCAGCGGTAAAGATTGGATGCTCCACGGAAAAGACTAGTTGACCGTCAGCAACTAACCAGTGAGCGATATTTTTCGCTAGCTTCTCAAAGTCCGCAATATAATGGATCGCCAGTGAGCTGATGACGACATCAAAGCTGTTTGGCTCAAAAGTGACTTCATCGATACTATCGTGAAGATAGGTGATATTGTCAAAGGTATTTTTCTGTCGAGCGACTTCCAGCATTTTTTCTGACAGATCAACCCCAACGACTGATGTGGCGCCATGTTCTGCCGCGTAAAGGCAATGCCAACCATACCCGCAGCCTAAATCAAGGACACGTTTTCCTTTAAAATCTGGCAATAAACCTTTTAATGTCTGCCATTCTCCAGCTCCGTCCAAACCTTGTTGGCTGCGACTCATTTGACTGTAGCTCTCAAAAAATTTCTCGTTATCATAAATATTATTCATTGTAATTCCTCCATGTAATTTGATTTGATCTTAAACTACATGGAGTATATCTCTTTTGTGTGCGATCATTATTTTTCCTCGCTTTCGTTAGATTTCATTCATCCAATAGGTACGATCGATCGGTTCGACAAAAATCTCAAACTCGATGGACTCGTTTTCAATAATATGAGTAACCCCGTGAACCAGTAAAAACTTATCCGGCTCCCTCAATTGTAAGGTATCTCCTACATGAGGAATTAAGTTCAAGTCAATGACCCGTTCTTCCTTCCGGGTGAGGATATTTTTCAAATTTACTTTATACATTTTTGTTCCTCCAATTACACTTGTGTACCACCATACTTCACCATACTTAGTTTAACACACAAAAGATCAAGGAGAAGGAAGGATTTTGGATAAAACCAATTCTCGATAGCTCCAATTGCAGCTAGCTCATTAATAAGGAAACGAACTTTTCTAACGCAAAATTCGATTGATTTTCGTACGCATATCATCACGCTAAACAGAACTAATGAAAACATCTTATATTCCAATTAATAGATATTCGTGCACTAAGGACTGCGAAAAGCGTGACTGACAGCTAGCTCATTAATAAGGAAGCGAATTTTTCTAACGTAAAAATTCGACTGATTTTCGTACGCATATCATCACGCTATTACCATACTTTTAGATATTGAGCTAACTCGGAAGTAAGGTATGAATTTTCCTAACGCAAAAATTCAAAAAAATCTCGTACGCATACCATTCTACTAATCTTGCTAAAGCAAGAAGTAGAACTGGCAACTCGCAAAAAAGACCGTCCATAGTGAAATGGCGACGGTCCGCAAGTGAAAAAACAAATTCTATAAAGGATGGGTTGTACCCGCTTTCTACTATAATTGGAAAAGGCTTTCTTTGCAATTTTTCTGCTCAAAAAAAGCCGTCGCAGGGCAACGACGGCCGGAGTCCTGGGAAGGAACTCGGATAAACAAATGAACTACTGTAACCTTAATGGATTCCCGCGAAAGATACAAGAAAAATGCTCATAGATGAAGAGAATAGTTTTGAAAATTGAGGATCCTTTTGGCAAGGGCTGTTGGAAGCTCACTGAGAGTAAAAAATAAATCAGAAAGAAGCGTATCCTAAAATTATGGGTGTATACATGGTTTCTTTACAATGAAGGGATGATTTAATGAAGCAGAAATAATTTATTTAATATGGAGAGTGGACTGTTCTGGGGAGAAATATTTATTTTATGAATCGACTTAGTTATTTAATAAAAAGTTGATTTCGTTTCACAGATCGCTTATTTTCCTTTATAATTTAATAAAGGAGGCGGTTACAATGATTAGTAAATACAAAAATATTTTAGTCGCAATCGACGGATCAGAGCATTCGGAAAATGCTTTTGATGAGGCCGTTGAAGCAGCCAAACGTTACGATGCCAAACTGAATGTTATTTCAATCATTAACGACAGTGAACTCTCCACCAGTGCTTTTTCTTTCAGCAAAATCTATGCTGCGGAAAAGGAACAAATTGAAAAAGAAATGTTGAAAAAAGTTCATGATGCAGACCATAGAGAGCTTGAGAATGTTGAGCCCTTTGTGGAAATGGGCAGTCCAAAAGAAAAAATCGTTGAATTTGCGAAAAAGAATGAGATTGATATGATTTTCTTAGGCGCGACAGGAAAAGGGGAAATTCGTTTGTCTCGAATCGGGTCAACAGCGGCTTATGTTGTGAACCACGCCCCATGTAGTGTGACCGTCATTCGGTAGATTAATTTGAATAAGGAGCAGATAATATGAACAAGAGATACAAGAATATAATGGTCGCGGTTGATGGTTCGGATCAATCAGAAGGAGCATTCTTCGAAGCAATCGGTGCCGCTAGACGAAATGAAGCCAAGTTATACGTCGTTCAAGTGATTGATGATTCCAGTATCCTAATGAGCAGCGCCCAACCGATGGACGATATTCTAGCAGAGGAATCTCAGCGGGCGAAGCAATATTTAGAAAAGCTGACCGAACGCGGTCGTTACCAAAATATGGAGGTCGTTCAATACATCGGCAATCCTAAGAAGGCGTTGACCGAGGAGCTGCCGAAGCAATATGACATAGATTTGATTTATGTTGGTGCGACGGGGAAAGGTCGTTTCCAACGCCTGTTAGTCGGTTCAACGAGTGGGTACATTGTCAATCATGCACCCTGCAATGTGATGGTCGTTCGATAAAAAAAGGTTTTGACGAAGGAGCTATTCGTCAAAACCTTTTTTGAATTGTTCTTTTAATAAGGTGTAGTGATTCATGTCTCTCAATTTGCCGTAAAGCAGGGCATCTTGTGGTTCTGTGCTGGTTAGTGTGAAGCCGCAGCGTTGCGCTACGCGATTACTTGGATCGTTTTCGATATCTACGCAAATTAAGAGTTTGTTAAAGCCAAAGGTATCAAATGCGAGGGAGCAGACCGCCTGGACACTTTTTGAAATGATCCCGCGTTTGGTAAAGGAAGAATGCAGCCAGTACCCAATCTCGCCCTTGCCGATTTTTTTATCCACATTATGAATATCAATACAGCCGCAAATCGTTTGCTCGGAAAGAATGAAGAAGAGATAATCCGTCCCATCAGCGTAGCCATGCAGCTTCATCTTTATAAAGTTTTTTTCGTCTGCCAGCGTTTTCGTTTCAGCCATCACATCGATAAATGATTCAATGTGTGGTCGATCAGACTCGATCAACGCAAACAGCTCTTCAGCGGCCTCCAATTGTGGAAAGGCGAGTGCTAAGCGTTCATCGATTCGATAGGTAAAAGCCTTCATTAACAACACCTCCATAAAATCTTTCAATGAGCATACCAGTATGGGAAATGAAAGTCAAAAAAGGCACCTACCGTGGATTCACAGCAGGTGCTCTTAACGCAATCTCGCGTCTTCCATTGAGGAGTCACTCCTATTCGTAAATAAGGAAATCATTTTTTGACAAAAATGAGTCTGATTCTCACCACATATGTCATTCCACTAGCTGATCTAAAGCTAGGAGTGGAACTGAAATCCTACTTCGTAATAAGGAAATCTTTTTTTGCTGGTATGGCTAACACCTGTTTAGGAAATCATTTTTCAAAAAGCCTGAAAAATGAATCCGAATGTCATTGCGCATACCATTTTACTAATTTGCTGAAGCAAGAAGTAAAACTAGCAAACTGAAATCCTTAACTTTTTTGCAATTCTTGTACCGCTTTTTCAATCGTTACGCCAGTTGCAACATGATTTTGATCATTTTTGTCGAAGACGATAAAAAGATTTAAATCAGTGTTCAATGTGACACGGTATTGCACGTTTGTGTTATCGAATGTCATAATCATTCTCCTTTCTTTGTGTGACGAAAGGCAACTATTACGTTGATAACGAAATTCCACTTATTAATATAACACGAATGAGAGGTATTTACTAACAAAAAGTTTGTAAACGCTACAATGAAGAACGGACTTATGAAATCCTTAATAGTTGTTTTTTTAAGGCGTGAAAAACGTTAAAATAACTTAAAAATTGAGTGATTCGAGGGTTTTTGTTGGTTGTTTCACCTGATAAAACTTATAATTCCATTTGGACTATTAATGTTAGGTGATGGAATGAAGAAAAAAAGAATAGCTTTTTTGCTGGTTTTTGTCGCAATCATCAGTGGCGGCATCTATTTTGCGCAAGGGAAGAATGAAATTACAGACATAATTGAAGGAACCCAACAAAAAAATAAAATCGTCATGAATGTTCCTCTAGAAAGTCAATTTGACGGAGTTGCGTTGGAAAATGGCTGTGAAGTTACCGCACTGTCGATGCTCTTGCAGTATTACGGCTATGATACGAATAAAAATGAATTGGCCGATGAGCTGGATTACGAGCCGTTATTTACGGAATCCGGTAATCACGGGGATCCTCATCTGGGATTTGTCGGCGATATTACCGGTGGAGACGAAGCCATGGGCGTTGCTGTGGAGCCAATCGCAAAACTGGCTAGAGAAAAGGTCGGTGATGAGTATCGAGTGGTTGCGGGAAAGAAAAAGAACTTCAATCAAATGATCGATGTCGTAGCCAGTGGTAAACCAGTCTGGATCGTCGCGACTGTTGATTTTCAAGTACCAAAGGATGACGACTGGCTGTTATGGGAGACGGATCAGGGCAGCATGTATGTCACACCACTGATTCATTCCGCAGTGATCACCGGCTTTGATCGCGAAAAAAAGATCGTTTATGTGAACGATCCTTATGGGTATCAAAATCGTGAAGTAAGCTGGTCTGATATGAAGAAAATTTATCAAGAGTCTGATCAGCAATCCCTCTATTTAGAAAAAAACTAGGCATTTATTTAACCACTTCAATTCATTTTGGTGTGGTTTTTTTACTATCTTTGAATAAAAACACTTGTTGCTACAAACGTTGATATGATACGCTTTTTTGTCGAAAAAAGGGCTTACAAAACCTCTGCTGGTTGTTATACTAGAATAAAAGGGGGAAGGCTCAATGAAGGAACGTTATTACAATATTTTAGCTGCAGTAGATGGATCTCCGCAGGCGCATCAGGCTTTAATGGAAGCAGTCGAAGCAGCACGTAGAAATAATGCCCGTTTATACATCGCGCAAGTGGTTAACAGCAGCGGATTGTTAATGAATAGTGCGACGCCTGTTGCCCAAATCATTGAGGAAGAGAAGAAAGCCGCGCTTAAGCTTTTAGAGGAAGAAGTTGCTGGAATTGATTACTACAATAAACAGATGGTCACGTGTGTTGGAAGCCCGAAAAAGGCACTTTGCTTTGATTTGCCGGAAGTATACAAGATCGATCTGATCTATATGGGGGCGACTGGTAAAGGCAGACTCGAGCGGATGCTTGTAGGCTCTACCACTGATTATGTCGTTAACAATGCTCCCTGCGATGTGATGGTCGTAAAATAAGCGGCAGTTGTTATCACGAGGAATGGATAGATGAAAAAAATGGAAGACTCTAAGGATAGAAGGGATAAGATGGACTATACAATCCAACAAATGGCAGAACTTTCTGGGATAACGACTCGAACTTTACGCTTTTATGATGAACGAGCTCTTTTGAAACCCGCCTATTTGAACGACGCCGGATGTCGAATATATACAGAAAAAGAAGTGGATCGTCTGCAACAGATCATGTTGTATCGATCGGTTGGAGTCGCCTTAAAAACGATCAAAGAACTTGTTGATCGACCAGCGGAAAAGGTCCAGCAATCACTGCTGGAGCAACGAGAACATGTGACTAACAAGCAAAAGGAACTGAATCGTCTGCTGAAGGTTTTAGATGATACTTTGCTATATTATAAAGGGGAACTGGAGATGACTGATTCCGAGAAGTTTGAGGCCTTTAAGCAGAAGTCACTGCTTGAAAATTCAGAGAAATATAGTGAAGAGCTTCGAATAAAATTCGGTCGAGAGGTACTCAAGGGTTCAAATGAAAAATGGATGGAAATGAGCGATTTTGATTATCGAAAACTTGAAGAAGTTGAAAAGACTCTTTTTCAAAAATTGACCAAATTTATAAAAGAAGGGGAAGTCCCCAGTACATTGGCAGAAGAAATCTTTGCGTTGCATCGATTGTGGTTGCAATTCAGCTGGAAAAACTATACCAAAGAGGCCCATCGTGGCTTGAGCGAGATGTATCTGGCAGACGAACGCTTCACCCATTACTATAATGAAAACTGCGGCATCGGAGCCACGGAAGCGTTATGTCAGATCATTGAATACTATACGAGGTAAAAGGATTGAAACCTAATTCAATCCTTTTTTGCTGCAAGTAAATTTAGCGAACGCTGTGCCTCGGCAGTAAATTGTTCTTCCATTAATAGTAATTCTTCACTTTGAGGAAAAGCGGAAAAACAAATCAGAAGCTTCCACTGGATCAAGGGTTCTTGACGATAGGTATCTTTCATCTGAAGCAGGGCTTGATAATTCTCTGCTGTGGCTAGGTTCTGATGATAAAAGGCCATATAGCCGATCGCATCGATCAATTCACTCAGCTTTTCAAGGGGAAGCTCTGTCACGGACTCCAGCAGTGTCGGAAAAATCGCAGGGTTCATCCGACCTAGCGAACGGGCAATCAGATCGCGAGGCAGCGGAAATGATTTCTTTTTAGACGGTGCAATCGGTGTGCGATGTTGATTTTTTCCGATCACTGCCAGAAAAGGGATCATTTGCTGCGCTGTTTTTGAATCACCGCTCTCTAATTTCTCAGTGATCGCTAAGCGGGTGTAGAGGGCAGGCTCATTGACTAAAGCGTGCAGCAAAATGTTCGTTGTGTCACAATTTAGCGGTAAAAGACGTGCGGCGACCGTTCGTTCTACAGCGTTATCAGAGGAAAACAAAGCTGTTAATTCCTCGATTGATTTCTCTTTATAAGCAAGTAATTCATTATTTTCAATATACCCGCGTTGTTTACGCTGCCTATAATTATCCATAGCATTCACTCCTTTATTAAAAGTATAGCAGAAATAGTTGTTATAAAAATTTGTGTTTCAATTCACAAAATCGTTGATTTATGATTTCCACTATGCTATCATTTTAAAAAAGAAGAGGTGATGGGAATGAAAAAAGTAGTTGCGAATCCGATGGAATTGAGAGATGCTATTCGTTGCGAGAAGAGAAATATTTCAATCACAGGCGGTTTTGCTGAAATGCTGCAGCCGTTAGCGACGCAGCAAGAAGTTGATGTAGAAAAGATGGATCTGCCGACTTTTGTGAAACTAGCTTTAGATCCTGCAACAATGGAGAAGTTATCTACCGCATATCAAGTGGCGATGAAGAATGATAAGGCTGGTTTTGAATTAGAATACGTAAAGATTTAATTTTTTTAGCGAACCTTGTGAAAAAAATATCAAATTAAAATAATGATTTCCTTGCAGCTATACGCTACAAGGATATTTTTTTATGTCTTGAAAATAGCGTGAGAATAGGAAAATAACCATTTTGATAATTTGTTTTTAATAGATTTAGAAATATAGAATACTTTCGACGAATAAAAATATTTAGTAACATTCTAAATAAATTTAAAAATGTTAAAAAAACAATTCAGAAAATCGCCAAAATGACTAAGAAATCTGGTAAAATATGATTATGAGGAAGACCTCTCTCAATCTTTCTTAGCTAGTTTTATTTGACTAGCATCCCCTTTAAGCACCTTGTGATCAAGGTGCTTTTTTTGTTAGTCCAACTTTTCGCAGTTAATTAAATGTGGTGGACAATTAAATGTTGTATGCTAAAGCTAATATCAAGTTGTTTAGTTGGGTAATATGCGAAGCGAAACTAGATTCATTTTTCGGTCTTTGAAAAAATGAGTTCTCCTAAATAGAGCTAGCTGCGAGTTTTTCTTCGTGCTTTGTCAGTCCAACTTTTTGCAGTATTAGTCGAGACAGAGAGATAACTTGGAAGTAGTACAAATAGTTTTCAGTACTGTTTAGTTGGCTAATATGTGAAGCGAAAAATGAGTCTTCTTATATGTAGCTAGCTCAATATTCAAAGGCATGATAATATCCGTAGGGAAATGACGCCTATCCAATTTGTAGGCTACGTGATCGCTGCTTAAATAGAGATAAAAAGAGAAAATGATTAGAAAACGCTTACGATTTGCTGTACAAAGACTCCTCAGGTAGATACAATAGAAAGAAAGGGGGTCTTATTATGAAAGAATCATACAAAAGAATACTCGTTGCAGTAGATTCATCTGAACAGGCACGCAGAGCATTTCAAGAAGCAATCGAAGTCACTCGTAGAAATGATGCACATTTGTATATTTTGATCGTATCAGACACCAATCATTTAGGCGCCGAACCTTACGCTGTAGATCATATCGTCAAGGAAGCCCAAAAAGCCGCTCGCATGGTGGTGGGGTCATTGGAAGAAACAATCCCTGAGGATATTGAGTTTACAACTGTTGTTGATGATCGGAATCCAAAAGCGAAGATCGTTTCCTTTGCTGCAGAAGAAAAAATCGATCTGATTTTGATGGGGGCAACCGGAACAGGTACGTTTTCACGATTATTACTAGGTTCGACGACAGCCTATGTCGTCAATAACGCACCATGCAACGTGATGGTCGTTCGATAAAAAAAGAAGAGCCAGCACATTTTCGTGCTGGCTCTTAGCTTGCGGTTTGATAGGCTTGGATATCGTTCATTAGTTTGGTTCTGCCTAATACGGCATATTTTACGACGATCAATTGTCCGCGGGCATTTCGCTTGCCAGCGACAACGATCTTCATGCCGTTTTCTACGTCGGCCAGGAAGTTCAATGAGTGAGCAGCAATCAGACAATTGGTATTAGCCAGTTGAAAATAGACTAAGGGCTGCTGAGAATACTGGACGATCTTTAGCTTTGCGACAGTTCCTTTAAGAGACTCCATCGGCCTTCCTCCTCGTGTGAATACCTTTGAAAACGAGCTCATTGTTTTTGCGTTCAAACTGAAAATAAATATCCTTCTTGCGGCCGGTCTTTTTGGCAGGGATAACAAAATAATCACGATCTTCGGCATCCATCTTGGCGGTAATTTGGTTCAAAAATAGTGCTAACGGTAATGAATCCTTCACCAAGGAATCATACGTTCGATAAAAAATTTCAACAGAATCTGGACTAATCATAGACATGGTCATCACCTCAAAATCATTATACGAACATTTGTTCGGAAAGTAAAGTGGAAGCTAACGATTTTCCACGAAAAAAAATACGCAAAAAAAGAGATTCCCTTTGAAAAAGAAATCTCTTTTAGCATAGTATCCAATAGATTGCGAGCCAAAAAAGCAGGCAAAAGATCAGGATCATGCGATAAATGATATGGCGTGGCTGACGGTAAAGCCAGCTGTAAAATTTTTTCATATAAAAATCCTTTTGGTCCCAGCTGCTGACAGAAAGCATGCAGGACGGATAGAGTATCGTGTAAAAGAACAAAAAACACGCCTGCGTGTTCCGCAAGCGTGTCGTATAATCGAAGTGTGGACGGCTGGAATCGAACCAGCACCTCTGTCTTAAATGCGGACTACATCATTGAACGAGTAAAACACCAAGTTCATCCACGTCTACAAGTATAGCGAAACTTGTGTGGATTTGAAAGGGGTTTACCAGCAATTAAAAAAATATTATACTTTGATTTTTTTCTCATATTCTTCTGAGAATTCTCGAGCAATAAGCCAGCCGTAGCTTTCCGTGATTGCGGCCGCTGTTGATCCATTGACGATGTTTCCGGCAACGGGCAGCTTACCCACTAGGAAGCGAGCGGTCATTTGGCCTGCTTTTTGAGCTAGAAATTGCGTAGCGAGCGCTTTGGCGGCGCCTTCTTCAAGTTTTATATGGAAAACCTTTCCTAAAGCGATTACCATCGCTGTTTGGATTGGTAATAAAACGGTCGCATCTGGAAAAGGCAGCTGCGCCATTCCCGCGCCGACACCAGCAGCGGCAGTGGATGCACTATGAATAATGAGATGAGCTTTTCTGCGTTGTAATTTGTTCATTAGTAGACTTAAACTCCTTTTCTATAGACAGATCCTTGTTGATTGAGCACAGTTTAGCATTTCACTGCAAAAAGGACAATTTATCGAGCAAGTTTTTAAGCAGTTTTAACTATTCTGAAATTAAAAAAACAAGGAGAAATAGTTATTTTCATTTTTCGAAGAATCCTCTGAATGATAAACTAGGGAGGAAGGAGGGCGGCAAAAATGGTTGATGAATATAAGAATATTTTAGTTGCTGTGGATGGCTCGAAGCAATCCAAAAAGGCCTTTGATGAAGCAATAAATATCGCAAAGAGGAATAACGGCAAGCTGACTTTGGCAACAGTGATCGATACAGCCAGCTTTAGCGGAACGACCGGAGGAAATTCGATCCCATTAATGCAGGAAGTCCACGCCAAGGCGCAAAGCATTATCACCGAATTAGAGCATCATCGCATGACGGAGGAGCAGGAGGTCCATCTGACGTCCCAGATTATCGCCGGCAATCCTAAACGAGAGATCGTCGAGCTGGCACAAAAGCTTGATACAGATCTGATCGTGATGGGCGCGACAGGATTAGGGGCGCTTTCCTTATTATTTGTTGGCTCAACGACAGCATATGTGGTCAATCAAGCACCTTGCAATGTGATGGTAGTAAAATAAAAAAACGTCTGACTCGAGTCAGACGTTTTTTTCATCCAGCGTCATAAGCAATTCGTTCCCGTCATCATACACGTACATTACTTTGGGAAATTCGATCTCTTCATAGGCCTCGACATAGGGTGCGGTGATCCCGTCTGAAAAATAGGGCTCACTTTGCGAATAGACAACACTCAATGTACGGGCTACTTTATTTTTAAAAAAGTGGAAACGCTGGGGTGAAGTAAGGGGTAATCCTTTCATGGGCCGTACAAAAATCATATGCCAGATTTCCTGCTGCATGTGTTCAGGAACAGCGTCAAAAGGGACCTCACTTCGTCGTGGTTTCGTCGGTTCAAACATTTTTCTCAACCTCTCTTTGCTTTATCATAGCAGGTTTTAGGTAGAAAAAAAGTAAAAGCAATCAAATTCTCGTAATTTAGTTCGTTGTAAGAGTTTTTTTTTGTTAAAAATGATATGGTGAAGGGGAAAAGATAAAGCTCTTTAGCGCTTAAGATTAACAATTATTATGCAAATGAACGAGGGTGAGAAAGATGCGCTATGGAATTTTTTTTAATCCGAATGCAGGGGATGGGAATGCTGAAAAATTAGCCAAAAGAATGAAGGTCAAGTTTGAGCAAGCAGAACATTCAGCTAATTTTCTGACTGCACCTGATCCGGAAAAAGCAGTTGAAAAGGTGAAAGAGGCCATCGAAGAATACGATGGAATTGTCGCGATCGGCGGTGACGGTTCATTGAATATTGTCGGAACCGCCTTTGTTCAGGCAGGCAAATCACTCCCACTGGGCATCATTCCAGGAGGTACGATCAATAATTTTGCCAAACGCTGGCATCTGCCGTTGGATGAAGAGGAAGCGATGGATGTGATCATCGCTGGTCATCAACGAAAAGTGGGAATCGCCGCCTGCCAAGATCGGCAAAAGGCGGTCATCAGCTCCTTTACTTTTGGCTCATTCGCAGATATCTCTAATGAAGTCCGGCAAAATGAAAAGCGAAAATTTGGGTTGATCGTTTATCCACTGAAGGCGTTGAAGCAGATCGGCAAAGATACATCCTATCCCGTCGAGATCAAGGCGGATAATTTTCACGAAAAGTTGAAGGTTTGGTTCTCCTTAGCGACGACCACCCATTCAATCGGCGGAAGAACCTATGTGGATACCGATTATGATACATTGCATGTCAGTATTTTGCATAATATGCGCTTTCGAAAGCTACTTCAGCTTATGCGTTTTATCTTTACGGGTCGGCTGAAGGAATCCAATGCCATGACTTATTTGGAAACTGAAAAGTTAGAGTTAACGCCATTGACGGCCAAAAAAATCTATTCCCGGATCGATGGCGATAAGGGACCGGCTTTACCATTAACCGTGGAGTTTTTGGCAGATTTCGTGCCGCTTTATGTACCAGAAAAATCAGAAAATGAGAAATAGGAGGGTTTGAAGATGGACAAAAATATGGAAACATTATTGGTTAACGCGGATACGTTTACGCTGATCACGATCGATAATCGCGGCTTCCCCCATGCGATCGCAGTTTCACCGCCGCTGGAACGAAATGGCTTTTACTATTTCAAATTCTACATCAACGGGGATGGACGAACGGCGGATAACATTCGTCATAATCGAACCGGTAGTCTGTTTTGTTTTGATAAGGAAAAGCATGAGAGCGTTGCGTTGAAGGGCTATTTGTTCGCTGAAGAACTGGTCGAGTACAAGAAGTTAGCCGCACAATTGAACGAATTTCAAAAGGAATTGAACTATGAGCATCCGATGATCGCTGTTTTTGAGACATTGAGTGTCAAGCATTATGAAAATATGCACGGTGAATTTTTAGATGTACCTGAAAAATAACAAAAGGGTCAACTCTTGCGGGAGTTGGCCCTTTTGTTTTATGTGGATATAGTATCTCTATTCGATGCTCGTTGAGATGGTCCCCGAAGCTTTGGCTTTTTTGATAATGACGGGCATGACCAATGAGAAGATGATGCAAGCGCTCCTTCATTAATTTAGAATTATTTCAAAAATAAAATGATTTGCTAATGAAACGTCAGAGCAACCCTGCTATAATAGAAAAAATATTTACAAAAGGGAGCGAAGGAAGTGGATAAAAAGGCATTAAAGCGATTGATCGATGTAGCAGCGGGGCGTGAACCGGCTGATTTAGTTTTAAAGAATGCGAATGTGATTGATGTGTACCAAGCACAAACGATTTCTGGAGATTTGGCGATCGTTGATGGGAAAATCGCTGGAATCAGCGGCGAGTATCATGGGAAGGAAACGATCGACCTAAAAGGGAAATTTGTGGCTCCGGGATTTATTGATCCTCATATCCACGTGGAATCTTCTTATGTGACACCAGAGGAGTTTGGTCGATTGTTGGTCCCTCACGGAACGACGACCGTACTGGCTGATCCCCATGAAATTGTCAATGTGCTAGGTTTGGCAGGCTTGGATTATATGGTGGAGGCAGCGAAAGAAACAGCATTGGATATTCGTTATATGATGCCTTCCTGTGTGCCGGCGACTAATATGGAGAATGCTGGTGCTGTTGTGGAAGCCGCAGATATGCTTCCTGCCTTTGAGAACAAGCAGGTCGATGGACTAGCAGAATTCATGAATTTTCCCGGCGTAATCAACGCAGAGGATGCGGTGTTAGATAAGTTGTTAGCAGCAAAAGAACGGGGCTTGCGGATCGATGGTCATTCACCGATGGTCTTCCATGAGGAGCTGAATGCTTATGCGGCGGCGGGAATCGCTAATGATCACGAATGTTCAACGGTTGAAGAGTTGACAGAGCGGATCGCACGCGGGATGTATGTTTTCTTACGAGAAGGCTCGGTTACGCAAAACCTGCGAACCTTATTAAAGGGTGTAACAGATAATAACTATCAGCGCTGTGTCCTGTCTGCGGATGATTTACAGGCAAAAACAATGCTGGAAAAAGGACATCTGGACAACAGCATTCGCATCTGTATCGAAGAAGGTGTATCACCGTTTCGCGCGATTCAAATGGCGACCATAAACGCGGCGCAATGCTGCCAGCTGAACGATCGCGGTGCCATCGCACCAGGACTGAGAGCTGATTTAGTGATTTTCTCTGATTTGACTCAGCTAGAAATTGAAGCGACCTATATTACGGGTAAGTTGATCGCTGAAAATGGCAAGTATCTGGCAGAAGTCAAACGCATCTCCACTGAAAATGTGCAATCCAGTGTGCATATCGATAAATTCCAGCCGGAACAATTGACGCTTACTTTAACTAGCGAAAAAGCCCGTGCGATCGAAGTGATTCCACAAGAGGCTTTAACGAATGAAGCGATTGTTTCTATTAAAAGAGATTCACAGGATCAGTTCGTTTATGACCCGCATCAGGATGTGACTAAGATCGCGGTGATCGAACGTCATCATAATACCGGCAATGCCTTTGTGGGATTATTAAAAGATTATGGTCTGAAAAAAGGCGCCATCGGCTTGTCGATCGCTCATGATTCCCATAATTTGATCGTAACAGGGACAAATGATGAAGATATGGCTGCCGCCCTTCAAGCATTGAAGGAGCAAGAAGGCGGCGTCGTGCTGATCGAAGCTGGCAAAGTCATCGGCAGTATGGCCTTGCCGATCGCCGGATTGATGAGCGACTTGAGCGGCGAAGAAGTTGCAGAACAAGAGGCGGAGATCAATCGTCTGGCCCATGAAGTATTAGGCGTGTCGGAAAAAGTCGATCCCATCATGACACTGGGCTTCATGTCATTAGCAGTGATTCCGAATCTGAAGATCACGGATATTGGATTGGTGGATGTGACGAAGTTTGAAGTTGTGTCTGTATCAGTGGAAGACTAGAAAAAAAGTTAGGTAAAAGATCCTCGAAAGAATCTTTTGACCTAACTTATTTTTTTGTTCTAAAGATTGCAGGTAAGAAAATAAAGAATGAAAGAATCAATACGCTGGCACCAACCGTCAGAATAAATTTCCTAAGCCCATCTGTGACACACTGGCGATGTTGCCGTAAATATTTGTCAAAATAACTGCTAAGCTGATCACCATTGTCGCAAGGATCGCTTTGATCCGTTCCCCACGTTTTTCAAAATAATTAATCACAGAATAAAGTCCCCAACCCAACAAAACAATCGTAAATGTATCCATATTTAACAACTCCCTCTCTTTGATGTATTCATCATATCAAGGAATCGAAGGATAAAATACTTACGAAAGAGTGGGTAAACTTACGATTGTGAAAGGTTCAAAATAAGTGGCGGAAAATCAACTGTCATGACTTGTTGACTAAGTAGATGGATTAAGAGAAAATGTTCACAAAGAGAGTATCTTGATTAAGAAGGGTCAGTTCAGCATAGTATAAACTAAGAAGGAGTGGGAAAATGGTAAGGATTGCGGTTGATATGGACGAAGTAATCGCGGATTTTATTGCAAAGCAGCTAATACTTTTCAATGCTGCAAATGGAACGAAGTATAGTAAGAAGGATTTAGCTGGCACTAAACTGCGGCTAATGCACCCAGAACAAGCCGAAACTATTCAAGCGATGGTCAGTGATGAGAACTACTTCGCGGATTTGCCCGTGATTGAAGGCGCCAAGGAAGCGCTGGGAAAATTGGCAGAGAAGCACGAGATCTTTATTACTACGGCGGCAATGGAATTTCCGACTTCCTTCGATGCCAAATACGCCTGGCTGAAGGAACATTTCAGCTTCATTCCAGAAACTAACTACGTCTTCTGCGGGGATAAATCGATCATTTCCGCTGACTATCTGATCGATGATCACATGCGGCACTTGGAGAATTTCCAAGGACAAGGCATTCTTTTCGCCGCCGCTCATAATTATTACGAAACCTATGAACCCAAAATGAATGATTGGTATGAAGTGTATCGGTATTTTGAGGAGAAGCATTAGAAAAAAGGGGTACCCGACAATAGTTCTCAACATTTGGTTTAGCAGGAGAAGGTGCGTAGCTAGCTATTCGCCTTTTCCTGCTTTTTTAGGATCAGCTCAAAAATTGTCCATACTAAATAAACCTAGGTCTCACAATTTTTTGTTCAAGAGGATCGGACAAAAAATCGAAACAATCAACTAAGCGTCATTTCTTCTTTCTGTTTCTCCAACTAAATGCCCTGTCGAAAATCTTTTTCTTTTTCTTCGCTTCACGCCCTTTTTTGATCTGTTCATCCGTTTTGCCATAGCGCAGCTGGGAGGTGTCTATAGTCTCCGGTTTCTTGGTAGATTTTTGGGCAGGAGTCGTCTCTGTTGTGGTTGGATTCGGCGCGGCGGAGCAGCTCTTAAGCTTAGTCGGCGGAGCTTCCTCCGGCAACGAGAGCAAAGTGTCCGCATTTGTAGAGAGCGTGTTGTTCGTGTTGACACTGTTAGAAACTGGATTTGTGACTTTTTGAGGTGTGTTGCTTCTATTAGTAGTAGAAGCTTGTGTTTGTTTGGTTGTTGATGGAGTAGCTGAAGCTTGGGTAGAAGACACCACTTTTGGTTGAGATGCGGCTGCTTTATGCTCGACATCGATACTGCCTCGTTTACTTTTATAACTCATGTACTCTGTAAAGCGGCGGATGCCAGCTGGCGTTTCAAAAATTGTCAGAGTCGTCATTAGTTTCAATAATTCGGCAACCTCAGCGATTTCTTGTTCTGCTTCTTTTGGGATTTCTTTTGTATTAGACAGGGTCCAAGTATGCTTTTTCCCGGAGGCATCCATAAACACCGAGACGATTTTGAACTGTTCTTCTGAGTTTTCTCTAACAATTTGTGTTCTTTTCATTAACAATTCATTATATAAACAAGTTTCCTTGGTAGCTTCACGAAAGGCGGTTTCACTTTGGAAAAGGCGTGCGATGACAGTCTGCCATTGTTCTTCACTAAAGAATTTCTGGAAGTAAATTGCGTGTTGACGCAGAGTGTCATTGGGTTCTGAGATAAGAAAGATCTGATGGATCAGGTCCACAACCAGATTAAGGGAGAAATCTCCAACACATAAAGCATTGCGCAAAAGAATCGCTACAAGATATTCAACGACTTCCGCGGCATTGCCCGTTTGTTCAAAAAATGTACGAATTCTCTTCATTAAGTTCTCTTTCTTAACTCCAAAAAGGGTTCTCTGTCCAATCTTCACATTAGCTAAAGCCATCTAATCCAACCTCCAATTTTTCATCTTAAAGCAAACGGTTACATTTTCGTTTGCAACGATAGGATAACACGGATGTTTTGAAAATTGAATAGCAAAACGTATATACCTTTATTATTTATTATTTATAAAAGTTGTGGGTAATGACTATTGTAAATAATGGCAGAACAAACAATTTTCGGTGATCAAATGATAAATAACAACACTTGTTTTTTTATCGTAAAGAGGAAAAAGCTGTTTCGTTTGATTTATGATGATTTAACTAAGCAGGCTGTAAAAATTATGAAGAAATTTGGGACTGTAAAAAAGTACCATTATTTTACAGTAATTGTATTTCCAATCTATTTAAGCTTACTTACTGATGCTTTCTCGAAAAGGTAGCAATACTTTGAAGCATAAAAAATGTTGCCCAATTAATTGGTGAATGCAGATTAAGTGATTAATCATATAGAGGCTATATACATTTATAACTCAATTTTCTCGAATTAAGATACTTATTTGTTATTGGTGTTCTTATTTGATGAGAACTTTGGTAAACTTTTAGTAAGCGGTTACTATAGTTGGAAGAAAGAATACTTTTTTAGGGCACAAAAAAAAGCGCCGAAACAGCGCCACTTAGAAAAGTTGATTACGGACTAAGCCTTATTTTAACTCGCTATGTTGTTTTGAAAGCTTCCAACAAATTCATTATAACAAGCTTTTCTGAGAAATCAAAGACAAAATGAACGAAATATTTTTTTGGGAGGATGTCAATGAAAAGAGAATATACCATTGGGTTAGATATCGGAACCTCATCTGTTGGTTACGCGGTACAATATGAGAACTATGAGTTAGTTAAGAAAAATATGAAGATCAAAGGGAACGGTTCACGGAAAAAGATCAAGAAGAATTTCTGGGGTGTTCGTTTGTTTGAAGCGGGGGAAACGGCTGAGGGAACTAGATTAAAGCGGATAGCCCGTCGCAGATATACAAGACGGCGCAATCGGTTGAACTTTTTACAGACATTTTTCATGATTGAAATGAATCAAGTCGATCCCAATTTCTTTTATCGTTTGCAGGAAAGCTTCTTTGTTCCAGAGGATAAGTTGAATGAACGTCATCCAATCTTTGCGACGCTTGAAGAAGAGGTCGCCTACCATGAAAAATTTCCTACAATTTATCATTTGCGGAAACATTTAGTCGATTCTAATGAACAGAGCGATCTGCGATTAATCTATTTGGCAATGGCTCACATGATCAAGTATCGTGGGAATTTTTTAATCGAAGGGAAACTTAGTCTGGAAAATACTTCAGTTGAAGAAATGTTTAAACTATTTTTACAAGCATACAACCAGGCCTTTTCATTACAAGGAGATGGCAGCTTGATCAATCCAATCGTTGAAACAATAAAAGTCGCAGATGTATTGCAGACAAGACTTTCGCGTCAAAGAAAAGCGGAGAATGCTTTAGCATTATTTCCAACTGAAAAATCTACAGGTACTTTCATGCAATTTTTAAAGCTGATCGTTGGCAATCAAGCAAATTTCAAAAAGACTTTTGGCTTAACTGAAGATGTTAAAATGCAGTTTTCTAAAGAAGAGTATGAGGAACAACTGGAGGGGCTGCTGGCAAGCATTGGGGACGAGTTCGCAGAAGTTTTTGCAGCAGCAAAAAAAGTTTATGATGCGGTGGAGCTATCGGGTATTTTGACTGTTGAGGACACTACAACTAGGGCGAAACTTTCTACCAGTATGGTGAAACGTTACGAGGAACACAAGGAAGACCTTAAGAAAATCAAGCATTTCATCAGAGAAAAATTACCCGAAGAATATTATGATATCTTTCGAAATGAAAAGAAAAATGGTTATGCTGGCTACATTGAAAATGGCGTGACACAGGAAGATTTCTATAAATACATGAAGAAGGTATTGAACCAGGTAGAAGGAGCCAATTATTTCTTAGATAAAATCGAGCAAGAAGAATTTTTGAGAAAACAGCGAACGTTTGATAATGGTGTTATCCCACACCAAATTCATTTAGAAGAATTGAAGGCGATTTTGCGTAAACAGGGAAAGTATTATCCATTTTTGGCAGAAAACCAAGATGAAATTGCTAAAATTTTAACGTTCAGAATTCCATATTACGTGGGACCTTTAGCGTTAGGAAATAGTCGCTTTGCGTGGGCAACCAGAACAGCAGAGCCGATCACACCGTGGAATTTTGAAGAGGTGGTCAACGAAGAAGACTCTGCTACGAAATTTATTGAAAAGATGATCAATTACGATCAATACCTACCGCAGGAAAAAGTGCTGCCGAAGCATAGTCTGCTGTATGAGAAATACATGGTTTTTAATGAGTTGACTAAAGTTACGTATACTGATGAAAGAGGGATCACTCAAAATTTTTCTAGTATTGAAAAACGAGAAATTTTTGATGAGCTCTTCAAGAAACAGCGTAAAGTCAAGTATAGCGATCTGGAAAAATTTCTAAAAAATCAATACATGATAGATGTAAATAAAATAGATGGAATCGAGACCGCCTTCAATGCCAGCTTTGGAACCTATCATGATTTGATGAAAGTCGGTATCAAACAGGAAATGTTGGATGATCCTGATAATGACGCAATGTTTGAGGAAATTATTAAGACATTAACCGTTTTTGAAGATCGGAAAATGATCCATGAACAGTTGAGTCCGTATGCAGAGTGCTTTGAACCGAAAGTCTTAAAAAATTTAGAACGCCGTCATTATACTGGTTGGGGACGATTATCCGCAAAATTGCTCAATGGGATTCGTGATAAACAATCAAAGAAAACAATCCTGGATTACTTGATGCGTGATGATGATATGCCTAAGAATAGAAATCGAAATTTCATGCAGTTGATTAACGATGAGACGTTATCATTTAAGGAAACTATCGCCAAAGAACAGGACTTGGAACAAACGGATGATCTGCATGAAATCGTGAAAAATTTGGCGGGAAGTCCAGCGATCAAAAAAGGAATTCTGCAAAGTCTAAAAATTGTCGATGAGATCGTTGCTATTATGGGATATGCGCCTAAAAATATCGTGGTGGAGATGGCTAGAGAAAATCAAACCACCGCAAAAGGCAGAGACAAGTCAAAGGCTCGTCAAAGGATTTTAGAAGAAGCAATGAAAGATCTTGGTAGCAATATTCTCAAGAATTATCCACTTGATAATGTCAATTTGCGGAGCGATCGTCTCTTTCTTTATTACATGCAAAATGGAAAAGACATGTATACAGGGGATGATTTGGACATTCATAATCTATCTAATTATGATATAGATCATATTATTCCCCAGAGCTTTATCAAAGATGATTCGATTGATAACTTGGTTTTGGTAGGTTCAAAAGAAAATCGTGGGAAGTCTGATGATGTTCCAAGTGAAAATGTCGTGAAAAGAATGGAATCTTATTGGGAATTGTTGCGAAAGAACAATTTGATCAGTGATCGCAAATTCAACCATTTGACGAAGGCTAAAAGTGGTGGCTTGACAGATGAGGACAAGGCACATTTTATCAAGCGTCAATTAGTTGAGACACGACAGATCACGAAAAATGTTGCGCAAATTTTACACCAAAGATTCAATGCTGCTGATAAAGAAAACGAGATATCTACACGAATTATTACACTGAAAGCTAGCCTGACGAGTCAATTCCGGCAGATATTCAACTTCTATAAGCTGCGCGAAGTGAATGATTATCACCACGGACACGATGCCTATCTCAATGGTGTTGTTGTTACTGCTTTATTGAAGGTGTATCCAAAGTTGGAGCCGGAGTTCGTTTATGGGGATTATCGTAAATTTAATTCCTTCAAAGAGAATAAAGCTACAGCTAAAAAAGAATTTTACAGTAATTTGATGTTGTTTTTCAAAAGTGATCAAGTGAAAACAGATGCCGAGACAGGCGAGATTCTTTGGAGCCAACAAGATATTTCAACTGTGAAAAAGGTAATGAATTATCGACAGATGAATATCGTAAAGAAGACGGAAATTCAGACAGGGAGTTTTTCAAAAGAAACGATTCAGCCAAAAAGTGATACTGCTAAACGAATTCCGATAAAAAGCAATTTAGATCCCAAAAAATATGGCGGTTACATTGAACCTACCATCGCCTATTCTGTGGTGATTACACATGAAAAAGGTAAGAAGCAGAAAAGAGTGAAAGAGATCGTGGGGATCACGATCATGGAGCGTTTGGAATTCGAAGCAAATGAAGTTCAGTTTTTATTAGGAAAGGGTTTTTCAAATCCTCAAGTTATAGTGAAGTTGCCGAAATATACACTTTACGAGTTTGAAGATGGGCGCCGAAGACTCCTTGCTAGTGCCTCAGAAGCACAAAAAGGAAATCAACTGGTATTACCAGAGTATTTAGTTGAACTCCTATATCATGCGAAACATTGTGAAGGATTAGATGGGAAAAGCGTTACTTATCTAAATGACCATCGGAGCGACTTCGATGAACTGTTTGAGCTCGTGAAGGAATTTGCCATGAAATATTCGATCACAGAAAAGAAAATGCAAATCATGGTTGGACTATTTGAAAAAAATCATGATGCTGATATCAAAATTATGGCACAGTCTTTCTTGAATTTGATGCAGCTTAACGCAATGGGCGCACCTGCTGACTTTACCTTTTTTGGTGAGCAGATAAAGCGTGCACGCTATAAAGGCATTAAGGAGTTATTGAATGCAACGATCATCAATCAGTCGATTACGGGTATGTATGAGACCCACAAGAAATTAGGTGAGTAGATGGGCTGGCGAACAATCGTGGTGAACAGCCACTCAAAATTGGCGTATAAGAACAATCATCTTGTCTATAAAACTTCGAGCCGAAATGAAATGATCCATTTATCTGAAATCGATGTTTTATTGTTAGAGACAACCGACATTTTGATCACAACGATGCTGATCAAACGCTTAGTTGATGAAAACATTTTAATTCTTTTTTGTGATGATAAACGGTTACCCATTGGGAAGCTGCTACCATTTTATGGGCGGCATGATAGCAGCTTGCAGTTGGGTCGCCAAATTAATTGGACTTTGGAACGCAAAGGAATTGTTTGGACGGAGATTATTTCGCAAAAGATATTGAACCAGCATCAGTTTCTCATTGACTTGGACTATCAAGAAAAGGCGACTGCTTTAATGACACTACACAGTGGGTTAGAAATCTTTGATCCGTCAAATCGAGAAGGACACGCTGCAAGGATCTATTTTAATACGTTATTTGGGAATGACTTTTCCCGTGACAGTGAAAATTCTATCAATGCTGGGCTGAACTATGGTTATACACTATTGATGAGTATTTTTGCACGAGAAATTGTGAGATGTGGCTGTATGACACAGTTTGGTCTTAAACATGCCAATCAATTCAATGATTTCAACTTGGCAAGTGATTTGATGGAGCCTTTTAGACCAATTGTTGATCGAATCGTCTATGCGAATCGAAAGGCGGATTTTCGTGTTATTAAGCGCGCGTTGTTTGAGTTATTCACAAATAATTACCAATACAACTCAAAAGAGATGTTTTTGACGAACATTGCTAGTGATTACACGAAAAAAATCATCAAAGTATTAAACGAAGAAAATGAAAGGATTCCGGAATTTCAGGTATGAGTTATCGATATATGAGGATGATATTAATGTTCGACATGCCAACTGAAACAGCAGATGAGCGAAGGGCGTATCGTAATTTTCGAAAATTTTTGTTGAGTGAAGGATTCATTATGCATCAATTCTCCGTGTATAGTAAAATATTACTGAATGGAACAGCATCGAAGGCGATGGTGGCTAGACTAAAACAAAATAATCCGAAAAAAGGGTTGATTACTTTGCTAACGGTTACGGAGAAACAATTCTCACGCATGATTTATTTAAGTGGTGAATACGACACACGTATCGGAAATTCAGATGAACGGATTGTTTTTTTAGGTGAAGACTATGCAGAGGATTAATTTTGGGTTATTGGATCAACCAATTGAAATCACGAATGCAACTATTTTAGCGGTTGAAGATACGAAAGCTTTTGCTCGTTTGGTAAAAATGTTTTATCAATATGATGGAGAATCGGAGTTACGTATTTTTGATAATAAGCAAAAAGGTGTAAAAGATTCTGAGCTGATGCTGATTACAGATGTTTTAGGCTATGAGCTTAATTCGACTGCTATATTAAAGCTAATTTATGGAGATTTGGAAAAGCAATTAAATGAAAAGCCGGAAGTTAAATCGATGATCGATAATTTGGCTTCTACGATAAGCGAGTTGATCAATTATGAGCTTATCGAGCATGAGTTGGATTTAGAAAGTGATGAAATCACTATTATTGAACTCTTCAAAGCTTTAGGTATTAAAGTTGAGACGAAGAGCGATACTATTTTTGAAAAACTAGTTGAGATCGTACAGGTATTCAAAAATCTCTCAAAGAAAAAGCTGTTGGTATTCGTAAATGTCTGTTCCTATTTAACAGAGGAAGAATTGACGGAACTAACCAGTTATATTTCTCTTTATGGAGTGGATGTTCTATTTTTGGAACCAAGAAGAATTGAGGATTTTGAGCAATATATTCTAGACGAAGACTATTTTTTAGAAGTAAGTGAGTAGTGATGTTTTTGCTCTTTGATAATTAAATAAAATAGATAAATTTGAAGCATTCAAAGCTGAAATCTAGCTATGGATGAGTGGCGCGATTACGAAACCTTTTAGAAACAAAAATTGTCTACGAGGTTTTAGAGGTTTTAGAGCTATGCTGTTTTGAATGCTTCCAAAACCCGTTCATTGGAAAGACAATGCGACGTTCAGTTTTAGAGCTATGCTGTTTTGAATGCTTCCAAAACACTTCTGGTACTCGTTCTTCCCATACTTCTGTTTTAGAGCTATGCTGTTTTGAATGCTTCCAAAACAGACCTAGCAAACAGTAATAATGATTTAGGGTTTTAGAGCTATGCTGTTTTGAATGCTTCCAAAACATATCGGTTGCTTTCACTTCGTACACGCCAGTTTTAGAGCTATGCTGTTTTGAATGCTTCCAAAAAAGGTATTTTTATGTATTTTGAAAATTCAATGTTTTAGAGCTATATTAATATGAAAGCTTCCTAGACAGTTTGTTAGGCGAGATTCTACCCTATTCAATGATTTACAACGAATTTTTTGCACACACCAAAAAAACGCTAACCGCTTCTCTTCAAGAAAAGCAGGTAGCGTTTTTTTCATCTAATCTAACACTTCACCATTTACGCCGAGGGATTCTTCCTCCGGCTCTTCGTAGTGGAAGTTAGAGGTGTCGTATTTAAAGTTGTATTTGTTTCCTAAGAAGTACTTCGCGATATGGAGCGTACGGTCGCTGGAGCGTTCAAGGTTGGAGCTGATATCGATCAGCAGCACACCGTCCGCGGCACGACCTTCACCATTCGTCATTAGCTTGATATATTTTTTCCGCAGCAATTCAACCAGTTGATTGATTTCTTCTTCCCGATAGAGCATCTTTTGTGCTAGTTCGATATCATCGTTTTCCAAGACCTGCAGCGCATCGCGGATATTCTTCAATACCTTATCGAAAAGCAGTTCAAGGTGTTCATCATGAAGCAGGAAGGTTTGACGATTATTGGTTGTTTTAGTTTTGTTTCGTTTATCCTTGGCCCGTTGTTTTTCTTCAAGAGCAATCGATTCTTCGACGTAGCGGATGATATTCATGGAGTGATCACCGATTCGCTCGAAGTCTTTAGTAAATTCTAAGAGCATCGCCTGTTCCTGACTTTGTAAAGGGGTAAGGTAGGTTGCCGAAATCTTTACGAGATATTCGGTCAATTCGATATCGCATTGATTGATGGCATCTTCATATTGCAGAACATCATCACGCCATTCTTCTTTGGTATCGTTGTAGTATTTGCGTGCCGATTTGACGGAAGAAAGCACATAATTTCCCATTTGAATAACTTCGCCTTTGGCTTGTTCGATCGCCATAACAGATGAAGTATGAATGACTGGTTCGCTCAAAGTAACAGAGCGGATGTTCAAATTCTTCTCACTGCCGGGAACGATTTTCTTCACAAGTGTCTCGATCTGTGGAATGAACCAGAATTGGATCAGCAAATTCGATACATTGAAGAGTCCATGAGCAAAAGCCAGCTGCATGGCGGGATTCAGGCCTAGTGAGCTCGCGAAAAACGTGACAACCGAAGTAAAAGGTGTCAGTAAGATTGTAAATATGAGTGCTCCAACAAGGTTGAAAATCACATGAGATGCAGCGGTTCGTTTGGCCGCAACACTAGCACCGAGACAAGCGATGATCGCTGTGATTGTCGTTCCGATATTATCTCCAAAAAGGATTGGTAGGGCGGCACCTAAGGTAACACTGCCTTGCATGTATAGCTGCTGTAATATACCGATCGTTGCACTGGAGCTTTGCAAGACCATGGTCAATAGCGTTCCGATCCCAACACCCAGAACAGGATGATGAGAGACATTGATCATTAATTGATTAAATTGCGGCAGATCTTTTAAAGGGTCCATAGCTTGTCCCATAAGTTTCAACCCAAAGAAAAGAGCTCCGAAACCAAAGAGAATCTGACCGATGGATTGCAGTGAGTTGCGTTTTGCAAAAAAGAGTAAAATCGCTCCGACACCGATAATCGGCAGCGCATATTCGCTTAAATTAAAACCAATGATAAAAGCGGTAACAGTCGTTCCCACATTGGCACCCATGATGACGCCGATCGCCTGTTTTAGGGTCATAAAACCTGCACTGACAAGTCCGACGGCTAAAACGGTGGTGCCAGAGCTGCTTTGGATCAAGCCGGTTACAATAATTCCGGCTAAAACAGCGCGAAATGGGGTGGAAGTGAAACGATTTAGGATTTCTCTTAGTCGGTTTCCGGCAGCTTTTTGCAAACCGTCTCCTAAATATTTAATCCCGAAAAGGAAAATTCCCAGTCCACCTAAAAAGGTGAAAAGCATTTCTTGATAAGACATAATGCGTCCTCCGCTAAAATTTTTTTGCATGCTACTACCAAAATAATAGATTCACAAGTAAAAAGAAAGTCTTTTATTTAAAAAAGCGCTATTTTTTTTGAAAAATTCAATTTATTTTGCTGGATTCAAAGTTAATCCAAGTTTAAGCACTTAAATAGAAGGAATTCTTTTGTATTTTTTAGCGCTTTCAGCTACTCTTAAAGTAGAAGGAAATTTGATAGATTGGATGCTTTATGGAAAAAAGTATCGGGTATTGATGATGGGCTGACAGGTGCCATCCTATCTGCTGCCTAAAAATTTAGACAACCAAGTGATTCAGCGCGTTGTGGTTCGCAGTGATTTTTGTATGAATATGGTTCATGATTTTATTGAGGACTTAAAAGAAGCAATCAAGGAATTAGAAAATAGTTACTTAGTCTTTCATGAAGAGACTGAAATAAAAAATTATGGCTTTCCCATTAGGAAAAATAAAGGAGGAGTTACAGATGAAAGTAGTTTTTCATGTTGATGAGTTAGGAATGATCCGAGAGGCGCGCCATGATATCGAGCATATCCTATTGTCAGAACCAAATGCGGATATCGTGCTATTAATGAACGGCGAAGCGATCCAAGGCTACTTGCTGCCGCGAGTGATCAAGTTTATGAAGGAGTATCCAAATATTACTTATCAAGCCTGCCATCATTCGATGCGAACCTTCCATGTCCGTTCCAAGCAGATGCATGAGCAAGTCGACATCATCGAATCTGGCGTGATTGGTCTAGTTGAGTTGCAGGAAAAGGGATATTCTTATATTAAGTGTTAATGTAATTAATTTCTTTATATAGAAAGAATCAAACTGTAGACAATATCCGATATGCGGATGATGTCTACAGTTTTTTTGGTGCTGGTGATTCATATAGAACGATTAGAAACACTGCGCAGCTATTGCTGTTGAATGATGAGTCGGTTAATATGTGAATTCGCACACGAATTTTCAAATCAGTTTATTTTTGCATTTTTAATTTGAAAAAGTTGCCATTTTAAGTAAAGGGCTTACATTGTATAGTTTTATTTGTAAGCGGGAGGTAGTTATGAGACAAGAAAAAATTGTTGAATACTTATATGCGAAGAAGCAAGCAATTGCTCCCAAGGCATTGGCCGCTGAATTTCAAATATCGGAGCGAACCCTCGCGAATGATATCAAATGGTTGAAGGAGATTGGCTCAACAGAAGGCTTCACGGTCGAACGGGTTCGTTCAGCAGGCTATCAGTTGAAGATTCTCGATAAGACCAAATTCCGAAGCTACTTGTCTAGTTCAAAGCAGCAGGAGCAGGTGGACAACTCAAGTCCGCAGGAGCGTATCAAAAATATCGAACTACTGCTGTTGTTTCATGAGGAATATATCACGATGCAGCAGATCGAGGAGTGGCTGGATGTCAGCCTGTCAACAGTCAAGGCAGATATCAAACAGGTCGAGCAATTTTGTGAAGACTACGAGCTGTCACTCTTCAGCAAGGCTCATTATGGGTTGAAGATTCTGGGAACGGAAAGTAAAAAGCGGCGGGCGATTCTTTATTTGATCCGCAACACTATCCACACACCGGTGCTGACGGAAAAATATAAAGAATTCAATTTCGTTTTTAACGAAGCAGATCTGCGGCGGTTTTTGCAGGAGCAGCTCCAGAAGAATCAACTGAAGATCAGCGACATCGTCTACGAGAACATCGTTCAGCATATTCGCTTACTGAGTTTTCGAATCATGCAGAACAACACACTAAGCAATGATGAAGCCGGGGACACAGATATCATCGATAGTTACGACCGTTTGACAGAGGATTTGGTGGCGTATTTTGAAGCGACCTATGAGCTGGTTTTTTCAAATGCCGAAAAGAATTATTTGGAGGAACAGCTGCGGGGCAAATTTAATGTGCTCAAGGCTGCCGATGGGAATCAGCAGCTGAAACAGGCGATCGAAAAGGCTTTGGAGCATGTGGATCGCCATTACCATACGGCGTTTCGCGAGGATCAGGATTTGGCAAATGCACTATTGATGCATGTGGCTCCGTTGCTGCAGAGGTTGTATACCGGACACCAGTTGGAAAATCCGATCATTGAAGACATTTACACCCAATACGCCAACGTGTTCAATGTGGCAATGGTCTTTATCAACGAACTGAACAAAGATTTAGATACAGATATCAGTAAAGATGAGATTGGTTATGTCGCGATTTATTTTGCGGCAAGCTTGGAAAAGCAATCCAACCAAGTGATTGATGATTATCAGAAAATCGCGGTGATCTGTTCGACCGGCGGCGGGGCGGCCTACTTATTGAAAGTCAATTTGGAGCGTCTGTTTAGTAATGCTGAGGTTGAAACCTTTGCCTTAAATGAAATCGAACAGATTGATTCAAGCTTTGATCTATTGATTTCGACGGTACCACTTGAACAAAAGGATTTTGCGATCCCGATTATTTACACAAAAACGATTTTGAGCCAAGCGGAGATTACGAAGATCGAGAAGGATCTGAATCTGCTGCGAGAATCGCAAAATAAAGTCTTCGATGTACATCAATTTATTCTCAGCTTATTCGATCCCAAGTGGTTCGAGATCAAAGAGCAGGCGAATGACTACCTGCATGTTTTGAAAAATGAAGGCGCTCGCTTGGAGGAACAGGGCTGGGTCGAAGAAGGGTTTAAACAAAGTGTTTTAAATAGAGAGAAAATGATCGATACGATTTATCAGCAAGGGATCGCCGGGCCCCATCCGATGGAGCAGATGGCAGTCAAAGAGGTCATCGATGTGATCTTGTTGAAAAAACCGCTGACGTATCGCGAAAAACAAGTAAGAGTCATTTTTCTGATCAACATCAAGAAGGATCATTTGAACCTGCACAAGGAAATCAGCCGATTGATGATCAAGATGATGGATGATCCGCTGCTAGATACACAATTAACGAAAATTGCGAATTTTCAGGACTTTAAGACTTATATGAAAAGCTTAATGAAAGAAGGATAACGAAATGAACGAACAAGAAATGGATATTTTTAAAATTATTTCCGCAGCAGGTGACTCACGCGGCTCCGCTTTTGAAGCCTTACGCTTGGCCCGAAAAGGAAGATTCGATGAAGCGGAAGCAAAGATGCAGGAAGCTAAAGAAAACAGCATCGATGCCCATGATGTGCAGACCAAATTGATCACAGGTGAGATCAACGGTGATAAAACAGAAACGAGCTTATTGATGGTACATGCACAAGATCACTTGATGACCAGCATCTTGGCTCGTGATCTGATTGAAGAAATGATCGGTATGTTAAAGGAACAAAGCGAAGCAAAGGCTTTGCATTAAGATAAAAATTTAGTAGGAGGATTTTGAACATGAAAACATTACTAGTTTGTGCAGGCGGCTTCTCAACCACCATGATGATGGAGTCAATGAAGAAGGTCGTCAAAGAATCAAAAAGCTTGGACGAAAAGGACTATCCAATGGAAGCCATTGGTGTCGACAAGTTGGAGCGCTACATCAATGATTACGATGTGATCTTGGTTGGCCCGCAATTAAGCCACAAATATGATTTTATCAAAGGCGAAGCAGAGAAGGTTGATAAACCAACTGTTCTATTAACATCAGATATCTATGGTTCAATGGACGGGGCTACGGTAATGAAGCAAGCGTTAGTTGCTTATCGAAAAAATCAAGCGTTAAAAACAAAATAGTTAGGAGTGTAAAAAATGGAAAATCCTAAGAAACAGGGTGCTTTTGAAAAAGTAGAAGCATTTATCCGTAAAACATTGGTTCCAATTGCTAACAAGGTTGACAGCAATCCTTACTTAACGGCTATCAAAAAAGGAATGGTCGTGATGACTCCAGTACTGCTGTTGGGTTCGATTGCGGCAATCTTTCCATCGATTCCAGAGTTTATCAAAACGCAAGGGGTTGCGAATTGGTTTGAGAATTATGGCTATGTCTTTAGCATTATTTCCAAAGTTTCATTAGGTCTTGTTGGTTTGTATGCAGTGTTGGCGATCTCTTATTTCTTAAGTGAACACTACAAATTGTATACCGTTGGCTCCATGATGCTCTCAGCGATTGCCTTTCTAATCGTGGCGATGGATGTTGATGAGAATGGGAACATCATTGCCGGCTATCTGGATTCAAAAGGACTATTTACGGCAATATTTGTAGCAATTATTTCTGTTAAGCTGTATCAGTTCTTTACGAAGCATAAATTGGTGATCAAGATGCCTGAAGGGGTACCGGATTTTGTTTCCAGTTCTTTCGAATTGATCACACCAACGGCAGCGATTGGGGTATTGTTCATCGCTATACGTGCGATTACTGACAGCTTGTCTGGCGGTGTCTTGCTGCCGCAGGTGATTATGAACGTATTGGCACCGGCGATTGGCAGTCTTGATTCATTAGGCATTATTTACTTGGTCTTAGTATTGCGTTTGGTTTTCTGGTTCTTCGGGATTCACTCAGCTGTATTGTCTCCGATCCTTTCACCGATCGCTGTCCAATACTTGTCAGAAAATATTGCCGCGCATGAAGCTGGACAGTCATTGACACATGTAATCACAGGTGGAACATTATCTGCCTATGCGAACTTTACTGGCTCAGGGGTGACGATCGGTTTAGTGATGGCGATGCTGATCAGCAAATCCATGCGCTACCGCAAAGTCGGAGCAGTAGCTTTACTGCCATCACTATTCGGGATCAACGAACCAGTGCTTTTCGGAGTTCCGATCATTTTGAATCCGGTCTTGATGATTCCGTTCATTTTTGGTGGTGCGTTAGTGGGGATGTTCCCAATGATCTGCATGAAGCTCGGCTTGCTGAACTTCCCAATCTTTGATCCGCCATATGTTCCGGTATTTATGGAAGGATTCCTGACCGGCTTTGACTGGCGCTCAATTATTATTCAGGTGATTCAAGTCGCGATGTCCTTTGGCTTGTATCTGCCATTCTTCAAGGTCTTGGAAAAACAAGAATTAGAACGCGAAGCATTATTAGAAGCTGAAAAAGCCAACTCTGTCATTTCAGATGACGATGAACAATATTTAACAGATATTGATTTCTAGCCAAAAGGGACAGTGATTACTGTCCCTTTTACCATTTTGAGGGGTACGATAGTATGAAAATTGAAGAATTACGGAAAAGATTAGCTGAAAAAAATCTAGCCGGATTGTTGGTAACAGATAAGATCAATCGCCGTTACTTATGCGGCTTTACCGGTTCAAACGGTCTACTTTTGGTTACGGAAAACAACCTGCGATTATTTGTCGATGGCCGCTATACCCAACAGGCCCAGCAGCAAACAACCGAGGTAGAAATATGTGAGATACCAGTTGGCGGAAATCTTATTGAAGCCCTGCGACCATTTGTAAAAGGGTTGTCGTTAGGCTTTGAAGCTGGAACGATCTCTTACCAAGCCTTTACAGGGTTTCAAGCATTGATGATCGAGGTTAACGGCGAGTTAGTCGCAACGAAGAATCTCGTGGAAGGCTTGCGAATAATCAAAACAGCGAAAGAAATCGCCGCGATCAAACAAGCCGCTGCGATCGCCGACCAAACATTGGAAATGATTCTGCCGATGATTCGCGTCGGAATGACCGAACTGGAATTAGCTAATGAGATTGACTACCGCAGTAAAAAGTTAGGCAGCGAAGGACCAGCGTTTGAAACGATCGTGGCTTCAGGCGAGCGTACCGCTTTGCCTCATGCCCATGCCAGTCAAAAGAAAATCACAGCCAATGAACTGATCATGATCGATTTTGGCGCGATTTATCAGGGCTATTATTCAGACATCACACGCACGTTTGGGTTTGGCGAAGTCGGTGCAGAGATCAAAGAGACCTATCAAAAAGTGTTGGCGGCGCAAAAACAGGCGATTCAAGCAGTTGCGCTAGGCAAAACACTAGGGAACATCGATCAGACGGCTCGACAGGCTTTGGCACAGGAAAATCTTGCCCAGTATTTTAGCCATAATTTAGGTCATGGAATCGGTCTGTCTTGCCATGAGTATCCGGCTTTAGCACCAACAGAAAGCTTACCAATTGAGAAGAATATGACCTTCACCATTGAACCGGGAGTCTATTTGTCAGATTCCGAATTCGGTATTCGGATCGAAGATGACATCGTGGTAAATGAGGCAGGACATGCCGAGCTTTTAACACATTTTAGCAAGGAGTGGATGACAATTGACTGCAACCGATGAATTATTGATGGAACTATCCAACTTAGATGCTTTGCCGGGGCAGGAAGCTCAGATACGGCAGGCATTGCAGGACATAATCAAAGGACCTTCAACAAAAGATGCTTTCGGTAATCTTTATTTTGGCGATCTCGCAACCGATAAAAAGAAAGTCGCCCTATACGCCCATATGGATGAGGTGGGCTTCTTCGTCAACCGCATCACGGACGATGGTTTTGTTTATTTCTATCCAATTGGCGGATGGTGGGGATATGTGGTTTTAGGTCAGCAGGTCAGGGCGACCTGTCGCAAAAATGGGGCTGTTTTGGAAGGAGTCGTGGGAACACTGCCCAAAATCAGTCACAAACTGTCCGAAGTTGTTCCAATTAGTGAGATGTACATCGATTTTGGGGTACATTCAAAAGCTGAATTAGCAAAAGCCGGTCTGCAAATCGGGGATATGATCTTGCCGAATACCCAAGCGAAAAAAAGCTTCAATCAAAAGAAGATCATCGGCAAAGCCCTAGATGATCGGGTGGCTTGTACTGTGATGGCGCAGGTCAAAAACCAAGTAAAAACAAAGAATATCGAAGTCATCGGTGTTGGAACAGTCCAAGAAGAGGCTGGAACACGCGGTTCAAAAGTTGCGGCAGCACAGGTCGAAGCAGACATCAATATCGTGATCGATGTCGCGAACGGAAAAGACACACCAAAAGCAGCAGAATTTCCCAACCGTATTCAAGGTAAAGGCCCCGGTTTAGTTTTAGCAGATAAAACCGCACTAGGAAATATCAAGTTGCTAGATTACTGCAAAGAAGTGGCGGAAAAAAATCAGATCCCGTGGCAATATGATCTGCTGGGTGGCGGCGGCACGGATGCCGGTTCTGTCCAATTATTCGCCGGCAAGCCAACTTTAGTGTTCTGTATTCCGACACGCTATTGCCACTCATGGAATTCCATCGTCGAGATTTCCGATGTGGAAGCGACGATCGATCTGCTATCGGCGGTGATTGGTTCATTGGATGAAGGAGGAATTAGCCTTGAGCAATTTTAATCAGCAGCGTTCTCGTTATGGCACCTATTCGACCCAGTGGGATTATGTTCAAGACCGTTTTGGTGAAAAGGACCTACTACCCTTTTCTATTTCTGATACAGATTTTATGATTCCGGATGGGACGATCGACGTGTTGGATCAAGCGGTTACGCGCGGATTTTTTGGCTATACCCGCTGGAATCATTTGGATTATAAGGAGAGCATCAGTCGTTGGTTCCAACAAGAATTTGCTTGTCCAATTGATCCTGAATGGTGCGTTTATGCGCCGAGTGTGATTTACAGTCTCTCCGTTTGTATCCAGCTGCTGAGTCAAAAGGGTGATAAAGTCGTTACCTTCACACCCTGTTACGATGCCTTTTTCAATTGTATCAGCGGCAATGAGCGAGAACTGATCGCTTTTTCTCTGACAAACAAAGACGAACAGTTTTCGATTGATTTCACCGCACTGGAGAAGGTGCTTGCGACTGAAAAACCAGCGATTTTCTTATTATGTAATCCCCATAACCCGACTGGCCGAGTGTTTACTGAGGAGGAGCTTACCTGCTTGATTGCTTTATGTAATCAGTATCGCGTCGCAATCATCAGCGATGAGATCCATATGGATGTGCGCCGACCCGGGAAAAAACATCTGCCGATCATGACCTTTGCTGATCAGATCGACGTTCCGGTGGTGTTACTGTCTTCGGCTTCAAAAACATTCAATTCACCAGGGCTAGGGGGCTCTTACGGAATCTTTTCTGATGAAACACTGCGGGAAAAATTCTTGAGTATTTTAAAAGGGCGCGATGGTTTATCTTCCATTCCTTATCCGGCGTTGCTGGCAACGATGGATTGCTACAACAATCAGAAAAAATGGGTGGAAGAGCTGAATCAGACCATTGATGAGAATTTCGCTGAACTGAAAAAAATCTTAGCCGACGATCCGCGGATTCGCTTTGAGATTCCTGAAGCGACGTATCTTGGCTGGATCAATATTGCAGATTTGCCTTATACAATGGATGAGCTTCAGCAGGTTCTAGTCAAACAAGAAAAAGTCGCCATCATGAAAGGCGAAACCTATGGCAAAGAGGGTGAGCACTACCTGCGTTTCAATCTAGGTGCACCCAAGGGAAAAATAATCGACGGCGCGGAGCGTTTGATGCGGGCGATACGATATTTAGATGGAAGACCCTCTTAGCAATTTTTAGAAAATCGCTCATCTTTTCCTCTAATTTGCTAAAATGGACTAAAAGTGTAGGTGATTTTTATCAGCAGAGCCATTGTACTTCTTCATGAAATTTACGGGATCAATGATTTTATGATGGAGCAAAGCGAATATTTTGAAAAAGCCGGATTTACCGTCTATTGTCCAAATCTGTTGAAGCGTCCAGCATTTTCCTATCAAGAAGCTGAACAGGCTTATGACTATTATTATTCTCAGGATTATTCAAAAATGACGTCATACATTTTTGAATATATTGAGCAGTTATCCAAGCTTCACGAACAACTTTTTGTCTTAGGCTATAGTGGTGGCGGAACATTAGCTTGGCTTTGCAGCGGAAAAGTTGAATGCAGTGGCGTAATCGCCTGTTACGGTTCACGTATCAGAGATCATCTCCAGATCGTGCCAAAGTGTGAGACGTTGCTGCTGTTTGCTCAAGAGACTACTTTTTCAGTAGAGAAACTAGTTACAGAGTTAGGAGAAAAACAGAATACTATCGTCCAGCTGTTTGAGGCCGATCATGGATTTCTAGACCCTTTTTCATCAAACTACATTCAAGATATGACAGAAAAAGCACAGACGGAAATTCTTGAATTCTTCAATTCAGTTGTCTAATAATCTAAAAGCAGAGAAGCAGCCAACAAATTTCGGCTTACTTCTCTGCTTTTTCGTTCCATTTTTTTGGGCTCCAGATATTGCCCTCCAGCGCGACCTGCAAACTTTCGTTGTCGTCTTCCAGCTGTTCAATATATTTGACCGCTTCAGCCACGATAAATTGATATTTTTCGTCTGAAATTTCGGCTAATTGCTCTTGCAACCATGTGTTTCGCATTTACTTCACCTCAAAAGCAGTGTAGCATAGAATTAATTGATGGTCGGTGCGTGATGCTTGGGAGGAAATATACAATGGAGATAAATGAAAGCGTTCTATCTGAGGTGAAAACTGAATTAGCCGCAGCGAAAATTGAACTGGAGCGGTTAAAGCAATTAGATTTTTCCAGTAAATTAAAAGAAGAGCGAATCAAATCGCTAAAACAGGAAATTAAACAAGCAGAAAGTCTGTTAGCCTCGCGAGCAGATTTTTAGCCTTCCAATTTTTCGGGTGGTAAAATTAATTTAGAAACAATAGTGATTATTTTATCATATGAGGGAGGGTTTATTATGGCAAACAACGATGAACTAAAAGGTAAAGTGAACGAAGCAAAAGGAAAAGTTACCGACGATGAAACAACAGAATTAAAAGGTAAAATCCAACAAGGCTTCGGTAAAGCCAAGGACAAAGCAAAAGAAACAGCGGATGATGTAGCTGGTAAGATCAACAAAAAGATCGACAAAGAAAAAGAAGACTAATGAATGTGGGAAGCCGAACAATTCTTTACTATCCAATTTCGATAGTAAAGGGGATTGTTCGGCTTCTTTTTGTAAAGTATTATTCCAAAAAACGTCACGACTACTATATAATAGAAAGAAAAGTAAAAGGTGGGGTTGAAGTGACGCAAACTGCGTTGTTGGTGGTAGATTCCAAACAGGAACATTGGTGCCGCTGATCGGGAAAGAGCGGCTCGTGGAGAATGTGAATGCGTTGATCGACCATTTTCATAAAGAGCATTTGCCAATTGTTTTTATCAAAAAAGTAAGGTATGGCGAGCTTTCGCAAAAATTACATCGTAATACGAATGATCTGACAGTCACGAAAATGCAGATGAATACATTCAAGGCTCCAGATTTTAAAATCTTGCTCTTTGAACATGATTTTGCCGAGTTTGTGGTGGTAGGTTTGATGAGCAATGCCTGTGTCCAAGCCACTTGTAAAGGGGCTTTGGCAGAAAATTTTCCGGTGACCTTGATTTCGGATGCTCATGATTCTGTGCTTAAGCCGATGCAAAACATCTGGAATAAGAAGCTGGAAAATGTCGGGGTCACGACGATGATCACCAAAGAATATATAGAAAAATAAAAAGGAGCGAATCATTGTGCGTATTTTAGTAGTTGGCGGTAAAGGAACGATCGGTCAAGCGGTCGTTGAAAAATTGAAAGATAATCATGAATTGATCATTGCCGGCAGAACCAGCGGAGACGTGAACGTGGATCTGACATCGACAGAGAGCATTGAAGCAATGTTCAAAAAGGTCGGCCATGTCGATGCGATCGTGAATGCTTCGGGAGCCGCTAAATTTCAATTAATCGAAGAAATGATACCAGAAGATAACATGGTGGCGGTTCAAAGCAAACTGTTAGGTCAGATCAATCTCGCATTGATCGGGCAAAAATATTTACGGCGGGACGGCAGTATCACACTGACCACCGGTATCATGAAGGATGATCCGATTCCTGGCGGAGCTTCGGCCGCAATGGCGAACGGCGGTGTCGCAGCCTTTGTAAAATCCGCCGCGATTGATTTCACACAAGGAATTCGGATCAATTGCGTCAGCCCGAATGTCTTAGTAGAGTCCTATGACAACTACCAAGATTCCTTCAAAGGCTTTGTCCCAGTACCGGCTGAACGAGTAGCGATGGCGTATGTTAAAAGCGTAGAAGGTAAACAAACCGGTCAGGAATATCAAGTTTATTAGAAAAAAAGAGGCTGTGACATAAGTCTCTAAATAAAAAGCCAGTGAAATGACGAAAATTCGTTCATTTCACTGGCTTTTTTGGGTAAACTAAAAGAGTACAGGATGACGCCCGTACTCTAAATCATTCAATCCCCGAAAGGATCAAAATCATGCATACAAATTATAACATGAATCAACTCACTTTAGATATCACAACTTCTTACATTCCAAAAGAAGATAGCACCGCTTGGTTTATCAATGAACTCGTCGAATCCCTTGAAATCAACGAACCTTATCTTTTTGGTCGTCCTCGGAATTATGATTTGAGTGCGATGTTAAAATTGGTTCTGTTTGCTTATACGCGGAGTGTATTTAGCAGTCGGAAAATTGAACAATTAGCTGAAGAAAGCCTGCCGGCTCGCTGGTTGATGCAAGAACAGATGCCTACTTATCGAACCATTGCACGTTTTCGTGTATCTAATGAGTTAGAAGCGTTGATTGAAAAAGGACTTGATTCGTTAATTCATTATCTTCGAGAAAGACAATTGATTAATGATTCGATTTTTATTGATGGAACGAAACTTCTCGCAGATGCCAATAAATACAGTTTTGTTTGGAAAAAGAGTACGATTAAATACGACAAAATGAATCGTGAACAGATTGTCACGTTGATGTCTGAACTCAAAGAAGCGCATTTGGCGAGTCATATTCCTGAAGCAACCTCACTCACATTAGATGGGTTAGATGAAGTCCTTACACGATTAGAATTACGACTAGAAGAGTTGGATCAAGAAGTGATTCAAACTAAAGATGTTTCACCGAATCCAGCCAAACAACAACGTCGTACATTAAAATCACAAAAACGAAAACTAAGCGAGCGTCGTGATAAAATGGCCGATCACCAACAGCGCTTCGCTATTTGTGGGACCCGTAATAGTTATTCAAAAACAGATACAGATGCCACCTTTATGCGTGTCAAAGAAGATCCGATGCGTAATGGTCAATTAAAACCTTCGTTCAATCTTCAAATAGCTACCAGTAATCAGTTCATTCTGGATTATGATGTTTATCAGAATCCAACAGATACGAAAACATTCCCAACATTTATAGAAAAAATGGACAAAGCGGGGCGACTTTCTAGGTATATTGTGGCGGATGCCGGATATGGCTCAGAACAAAATTATCGGTATCTTGAAGATGAACTACCGAATCATACTGCATTCATTCCTTACTCTACGATGCTAAAAGAACAAAGTAAGAAATGGCAATCGGACGAACGAAAAGTCATGAATTGGACGTATAACGAACAAGAGGATTATTACCTTGATCCAAAAGGAGTTCGTTTCAATTTCAATGCATACAGAACAGATACAGATAAAGTCGATGGGTTTGTTCGAGACTTCAAAGAATACAAAGCAGAAAAATATACTGAAAACAAAGAAGTGATTCCAGAAGCGTTGACCCAAGGGGGCAATACACGCATCATAAAAGTCAATCCTTCGCTAGAATACTTTAAAGCAAAACAACGCACCTTGCTTTCAGAACCTGAAAATGGAAAAATCTACGCACAAAGAAAAATTGACGTAGAGCCAGTTTTTGGGTGGATGAAGGCTTGTTTGCATTTCTCTCGATACCATGTTCGAGGGATGGAGAAGGTGAAAAAAGAGACAGGCATTCTTATCATGGCATTAAATATGAGAAAGTTAGCGGCAATGAAACGTCTCGGGACGCTAAAAACATAAAGAAAGTTGGCTCCATGAAATCAGTGAATGATTTCATGGAGCCAACTTCTTATAGCTAATCACATTGACTTATGTCACAGCCTCTTTTTACGAGTTCCACTTTGCGCTTTAGCGCAATTAGTGGAATCGTATGCGTAATGAGAAACAAACGAACTTTATGATTTTGAAAAAGTTAATACCAAGAAACGAATTAGCTAGTAAACGCGGTTTCTATTTATAAAAAAATAGTTTCAGTATTTCAGTATATAGTCTATAATATTTGTATATACTATAAAAATAGTTTCGGATGTGATGATGTGCTAGCGAAAACACTACACTTAGACAGCACCTTGAAAGAATTAATGGAATTTCCTGACAACGCCTTTCCCTTCGGTATTTGGCAGGATCATTTCAATGAGACGGTGGGACAAATCCTCAATTATCACTGGCATGAGACGATTGAAATGAATGTGATGCTGAAGGGGACACTGGATTATCGGCTGAACGATCAACACTTTACATTAAACGAAGGCGACAGCATGATCGTCTATTCCAACAGTCTTCACGGCGCTGCGTTACGAGAACAGGAATCCTCGGCGGAGATGCTGACGATCGTTTTTTCCCCGGATATTTTGACCGGCGGGAGTGCGGGGGCAATCTATCAGAAGTATTTTCAGACGTTAAGCGATGAAAGATTTCTCGGGAAAAAGTTTGAAGGGGATAGTGAAATAGGTCAAACAATGCAGGCAGCCTTGATGGATTTGGCGTCGGTTGAAACAGGTATTGGTTATGAACTACGAGTACTTTCCAAGCTAAGTGTGGTCTGGGAAAAACTGTTTCTCCATTTAGTCCAGCAGCAAAAAACCTCGTTGAATAAACGTTCAGATAAATATGAAAAAGAAATCAGGGCTGTGATGAACTACATTCAGCAAAATTATATGGAACGCATTACGATCCAGACAATCTGTGAGCATACAGGCATCAGTCGTTCAGAATGTTTTCGGATCTTTGCCCGCTTTACCCAAAAGAAGCCGATGGAGTATATCAATGATTATCGGATGTCAATGGCTGTCGCCTTCATGCTGAACACCAATTGGACAGTCGATCGCATTGCTCAAGAGTGCGGATTTAAAAATCCCAGCTATTTTGGGAAGCTGTTCAAGGAGCGGTTCAACCAAACCCCTAAAATATATCGACTAAATCAAAGAAAAGAGGAACAATCGATTGGACAAGAATTTCGTCATTAAAAATGTTGAAGTGGACTATCGTGATCGTCCAGAAGGCAGTGATTCGAAGCTGAACACGATTTCAGATGGGATACGGGTGATTAAGACGATTTTTCAATTATTCAAAGACTATCGTCCATTATTGTTTTTCAGCGTGTTGTCGGCAATTTTAGCAGTGTTAGCTGTGATTTTCGGTATTCCGGTCTTTTTGGAATATTTTCGGACAGGATTGGTGGATCGGATGCCGACTTTGATCACCGCGGGCTTTTTGATGTTGGCGGCGCTGCTGAATTTATCCTGCGGCTTTATTTTAGATACAGAAAATAAAAAAGCGCGGCAAAATTTTGAACTTCAGTTGAATGTATTGGCACAGTTGATCAAGCTAGAAAAAAAGTAGGAGGGTTCATATGATTAAAGCAGTTTCGGTAGACATGGATGGAACATTCTTAGATTCAAAAGGGCAGTATGATCGCGAACGTTTCGAGAAGGTCTTTCAAAGGATGCAGGAAAACGGTGTACGTTTTATCGTTGCCAGCGGGAATCAGTATTTTCAGTTGAAATCCTTTTTCCCTGGAAAAGAAGCAGCTATTACCTTTGTCTCAGAAAATGGGGCAATCGTCATTAAAGATCAGGAAGTTTTAAGAGAAAAGCATTTTTCACCTGAGTTAGTAAAAGAATTGTTGTCGTTCCTGCAAGCCGAATCCAATGAGCTGGAGGTGGTCGTTTGTGGCATGAAATCAGCCTATATGTTGAAAAGCGCGACGCCACGCTTCAAGGAATTCTCCGCTCTTTACTATTTCCAATTGAAGGAACTCGCTAGCTTTGCAGACTTGCCAGAAGATGACATCGTAAAATTTGCCCTAGATGTGCCGATCGAACAAACGGAAAAGGTGGTCGATGACTTAAATAAAGCCTTCGCTGGGAAAATCACCGCGGTATCTAGCGGACACGGCAGTATCGACATCATAATCCCCGGCATTACCAAAGGCAGCGCGATCCAATGGCTGTTGGATGGCTGGGGAATCGCCGCTAACGAGCTGGCCGCATTTGGTGATGCCAACAACGATCTAGAGATGCTGGCTCTAACGAAACATAGCTATGCCATGAAAGAAAGCAGTCCCGAAGTTTTGGCAACTGCGAAAAATCAGGCACCATCTCATGATGATGCTGGGGTGCTGCAGGTGTTAGAAAAAATCCTTGACTAAGGAAATCAGAAAAAACGCGAAAACAGTCTAATCAAACTGCTTTCGCATTTTGCTATTTATTCGCTTATTCGGCATATTCCTTGAAGGATTTTGTCTTGTACAGTTCTTCTGTTGACTGCCGTCCGTTTTTGGAATAGATACTGGTGGATTTGTCCCCCAGTTTTTTCTCGATGCTGTTCAAGGTTTTGACCGAATTCTTATAGTCAAACTGTTCTGTTTTGACTGGGCTGAGGCCGCTGTCATAATAAAAGCGCAATAGATCGCCATTATTGATCTGATCAGAGGCATCTAGCTGTTCATCGACCTTCTTTTTCACTTCTTTGGCTTCTTCAAGCACTTCCGGCCGACTAAAGTTCAGCAGTTCCCCCGTTTCGTTATCATAGGCATCGCCTTTGTGATACGAGTATTCCTTTGTAACAAAATCGCGATTTCGGAAAGCGACCAATTCTTCTCTGTTGGGAGAAAGCAGATCGTGCCCTAGCATCATCAAATCGCTTGGATCATAGCCAATCAAGTTCAACAGAGTAGGTAGCACGTCGATCTGACCGCCGTAAGTATGATTGACGGAGCCTTTTTCTTGTCCAGGAATATGGATGATCAAAGGAACTTTTTGCGCTTCGATGGTGTCGAAGGTCGTCCAATCCTCTTTGCCAAACAATTCTTTAGTATCCTCAATTCGTGAATCGGAAATGCCGTAATGATCACCGTAAAGCACGATCATGGAATTATCATAGAGTCCGCTGGCTTTCAGATAATCAAAGAATTCTTTAATGGCGGTATCGGTATAATTTGCCGTGGCAAAATATCCATCGATGGTCGAATCGCCCGTATTTACTTTAGGGAAACCATTCTCCGCTTCTGGTAATTCCGAAAAAGGATAATGATTGGAGACTGCTAGAAACTTCGCGTAAAATGGCTGCTGTAAATGTTCCAAATATTTCACTGATTGCTGAAAAAAAGGCTTATCATGCAATCCATATTGGAAGGAGTTCTCATCATTTAATTTATAGTAGCTTGAATCAAAGAAATGCTGATAGCCGAATCGTTTATACGTTTCATTGCGATTCCAGAAGTTGCCGGCATTTCCATGAAAAGCGGCCGTTGTATAGCCGAGCTTTTGATCCAAAATCGCAGGTGCGGCATTGAAGGTATTCTTTCCGCCTAATTGTGAAAAGAGTGAGCCTTGGTTCAATCCAAATAGTGAATTTTCCAATAGTGTCTCAGCATCGCTGGTTTTACCGGCACTGACCTGATGGTAAACATTGTCGAAACTAAAGGAGCTTTGACTGTGGTACAGACTATTCACGAAGGGCATCACTTCATGCTCCACACTGTTTTCATCCTTCACCTTGTAGTCGATCAAAAATTGATGGGCACTTTCTAAATGCACATAGATGATGTTCTTATCTTTGGCAATCCCGAAAGTGGTGGAATCTTTTTCTTTCGGCTGCTGCTTCAATTTCTCCGCTAAAACTTCCATGTCATTAGGGCTGGCCTGCGCCCGAATTTGTGAGACTTGGTAGGTCTTGACGCCGTCATAAACGGTATAGGCATTGATCCCTAAGTATTTCACCAAATAATCTCTAGAAAATGTTCGAGTTAGCAGACCGGGGCGACTTGTTTCCGCTAAGGCAATATTTCCCGCTAAAAATAGCAACGAGAGTACCGTTGTCGTAAAAGCCAGTTTTGCCCGAACCGGTTGGATGTTCAGAGGAAATTTCTTTAAAAGCAGGGCAGCCAATACAGCGATACAATCCAGAAAGTACAAAATATCATGGGGTCGGAATAGACGAATTGCACTCTCACCAAGTCCGCTGGCGACTTTTCCCGCACCTAGGATCGTATCAATCGTCAAGAAATCCGTAAATTCCTGATAATAAACGACATTCGCAAACAACAGGATGCTCAATAGTAAATAGATGAGATAGCCTGTAATGTAGGCGGCTCGTGTTCTTCGAATAAATAAAAAGATTGATAAAAAGAGCATGGTCGTTGCCACTGGATTGATCAGCAGGATAAAGACTTGAAGCGCATTATCCAGTCTCAAGTCAAAATCGACAAAATAGGCAAACAGATTTTTTGCCCATAACAAGACGGTCAGTAGTAGAAAGAAGCCGAATCGTGAATTCAATTTGTGTTTGATCATAAAAGAACCTCTCTTAATCAGCTTTTAATTAGTTAATTGTACCGAAGAAACCGCTATCGTGTAAAGGCTATCATAAATGTTGACAGCAAATATCATAAAAAAAGCAATGGTCAATGGCAAAAGGCTAGATTTACTATTGATTTTGAATTTTTGTCTTAAATTCATAGAAAAAGAAAATCCAAACTCGGCGTTTGAGCTTGGACTATCTTTTATCGACAACTATTTCTATGCTCTGTTAATTATTTCTGATGTTCTTTAACAAAGGCTCTGGCTTCTTTGTTGATGGTTTTCAGATCGCAGCCTTGTTGCTTCGCGGCAAACACACAGCCACAGTAGCATTGACGATAGACATCGTATTCTTTGCACATTTCGATCGAACGCTGGTAGCCGGAATTTTTCTTGAAATCACTCGGCAGGTAGTGAGTGTTGTAGATTTTTTGGATATCCATGCCGATTTGATTGATCAATTGGCTGTTCTTTTTCGGGGAGATCGTCAGCGCGCTGCCGAAATAATCATACCCGCGTTCCAGTGCTTCCTTAGCCGCCAAATCCAGCCGCATATTGAAGCAGGCAGTACAACGTTTGCCGCCTTCCGGTTCTTCGGTTAGCTCTTTTTGCTGCATCAATTGAATGAACTCATTGGGTTTGTAGTCGTCGATGATCAGATTGACCTGATTGCCCGTCGACGCATTAAAGTCATTGATAAATTTTTCTTGGACTAAAACTCGCCGCTGATATTCACTTTCTGGATGGATGTTGGAATTCGAAAAGAAGATCGTTACATCTGCATGCTGGGTCAAAAATTCCAAGGTATATGTACTGCAGGGTGCGCAGCATGAATGAATCAAAATGCGCGGGCGCACGTCTTGTTTTTCCCACGATTGAATCATTTTGTGCAGCACACGATCATAATTTATTTTTTGATTGTTCATTTTTTCAACGATTTCCGTTGCATCGATAGTATTCATAAAATCACCTGAAGATATTATAAGCGAGAGGGTTTTAGAAAGAAAGGTTAGATAGGGTTCAAAAAGATTAGAATTGTCTGTAAGCCGGGTAAAAAAAGTGGAAAATGATTGAATTATCTTAATTTCTCGATATAGTATATACTGGAAGGTATATACCGGATGGGTAATCATAAAAGTTCATCTAGCCAAGCAGATCAAGAATCAGTATAGTGAAATTGAAGATTGCTTCGTTAATAAAGAGATAAACATTCGGAAAGGGAGAAATTATGGAAGATAAGAAAACAACAAAAGCGAAGTTTGATCAAGTGTCCGCTGAGATCGAAAAACGAATCCATGATGGTGTGTATGTCAGCTCACAGAAATTACCATCTGAATACGATCTAGCAAAAGAGTTCGACTGCAGCCGCTTGACGATTCGTAAAGCCATTGATGATCTGATTAGCAAAAATATTTTGGTGAAACGACGCGGCAAAGGAAGCTATGTGATGTCGCAGCCAAAAATCCAAAGCGGACGCTCCGGCCTGCAGGGGTTTACCGAAGCCGCGAAGGCCTATGGAAAAACCAGCAGCACAGAAGTGATTTCATTTCATAAAGTCAGTGAACCCTCAGAAGAAATTCTGGATGCGCTTCAATTAGAAGAAGACCACCCAATCTATGAGCTGGTACGGCGGCGGATATTAGATGACGAACCGATGACCGTGGAGAAGATTTATTTGTCTGAGTATTATGTCAAAGGACTGACAGCAGAAGACTTTAGCGGCTCTTTATTCAAATTATTGGAAGAAAAGACGGAAATCGCCTATTCACATCAAGAAGTGGAAGCTATTTTAGTCAAACCGGAGCTGTCAAAATTATTGGATGTTCCGATGGGTGATCCGTTACTTCAGGTTTTTTCAGTGACTTACGCCTTAGATGCGACGCCGATCTTTTACGATATTTCCTACTATCGTTCAGATCGCTATGTATTTAAGACGACACTTACGCGATATGGAAAATAAAAATTGCTCGTATTGAAACTAGGAGGCTTCTCATGTCAATTGATTTTAAACAAGTGATTGAAGAAAATAAAGAACCGTTTTATCAGGATCTTGATCAAGTGATGCAAATTGAAAGTGTTAAGGGGACGCCGGCGAAAAATGCACCATTTGGAACCGGACCGAAAGCCGCATTAGAAACAGTGATAGCATTAGCTCAAAAATACGGCTTTAAAACAGCGATCGTCAATGATGCGGTGGGTTATGCGCAATGGGGCGATGACGAAGATTATATCGGTGTGGTCGGTCATTTGGATGTTGTACCAGCTGGTGAAGGCTGGTCGTTTCCGCCATTCAAATTAAGTAAAAGGGATCAGCGCTTCTATGGGCGCGGAATCCTAGACAACAAGGGACCGATCTTATCGTGTCTATTTGGTTTAAAATTGTTGAAGGATCTGAATCTGCCAATCAATAAAACGATTCGAATCGTTTTCGGTACGGATGAAGAAAGCGGCAGTGGAGACATTCCGCTGTACTTAAGTGAAGAAAAAGCACCACAATTCGGCTTCACTCCTGATTGTAAATATCCCATCGTTTACGGCGAACGCGGGATTGTCAATTACGAGATTCTGACGCCACTGTCAGAAGAAGAACTGAAAAGGTTAGGCGATTTCATCGGCGATCAAGCGCGGGATCATGTGCCTGATGAGTTGTCTGTGACTATTGACGATAAGAAGGTCAGCGTAACTGGTAAAAGAGCCCCTTCCAATGCACCAGAGCTTGGAGAGAATGCTATTATGTTGTTGGCGGAGAAGATTTTGCAGGAGCAGGCACTATCAGGAAAGCTTGCTGAATACTTTTCGTGGATCGTGGCAAGTTTAGCTGAGCAGCATTATGGTGAAGGGCTAGGGATTGATTTTTTAGATGCTGACAGTGGTAAATTAATGATTACACCCTATGAATTAATCAAGAAAGATGATCAACTGTCACTGTCACTCGCTATCCGTTACCCTGTTTCAGTTACGGAAGCAGAAGTAACGACAGCGCTGGAAAAACATCTGCCGCCTAAGAGCCGTTTGACGGTTGTTCGTCGTATCGAAAGCAGCCATTTTCCAAAGGAAGATCCTAACGTTCAAGCATTATCCGCTATTTATGAAGAAGTAACCGGATTGGACGGCACACCTGTAACGACTACGGGAGCAACCTATGCCCGTTTTGTTCCAAACATCGTCGCGTTTGGTCCTTCTTTTCCGGGGCAGAAGGGGATCGCCCATAATCAAGACGAATATATGGATGAAGAAGATTTATTACTAAACATGGATATCTATATGCAGGCGATGTTGAAGTTGATTGAGTAGATGAACAAAACAAAGGTACTTAACAAAATTAAATTCACATATATGATGATAAAAGAAGACTAAGGGTCGGACTAGCGGTGAATAGCGCTAGTTCGTTGCTCCTTCCAGACAATGTCCCCGAATATGTTAAAGAGTGGGGGAACCTAGCGACTGATCTTAACTAAAACCAAAATAACCGCCTAAACTTTATAAGTTTGGGCGGTTATTTCTATTTTTCTTATAAAGACATGAGTCAGCTTTTTTTGGACGATCTTGTTTTCGGATAGATCAAAAACGGGCTCTTTCTTTATTTTTAAAATACTTTTTTACCCTCCGAACTTAAACGACAAACGGATACTAAATATATTATTTAAAGACGATCCCGTTAATCTCTACGATCGGTCCAGTAATTTCCTTACCATTGTCCATTCCAACTGCTTGGACTGCAAACCAGTAGCTTCCTTTGCTTGTGTAATACGGGCTATATGATTGATCAATGTAATATCCTTTTCCGTAAGGACCATTCATATACTTCGCATAACGAACATCAATCGTCTTATAAGGGGTTCCGTGTGGATTCGTGCCAGTTTTACAATATACGTTCACTTTCGTGTAATCTAGCTTGCTCGGGTGTTGCGTTCCTAAGAAAATTTGTGCTCCATAGTAACGGGTTGGGATACAACCGCATTTAACAATATTCTTGATCCAACCATTCAAGCCTTTGCCAATTTCTTTTTTCTTAAGTGTTGTCGCACAGCTTGATCCCCATTGTGGGCTCCCCAGCTGCTCCATTGACCGTAGTTCGCTTTTACCCAGTAGTAGTAAGTCGTGCATTGGTTCAAGCAATCGTCTGTATAAGACATTTCAGAACCGCTTTGGTTGCCATTCACATTGATCGCAGTCGCATTATTGATGTTGTTTGTTGTGCTGCGGTACAAGGTATAGCTTGTTGCGTAGCGAGTGGAT
>NZ_JAWGOQ010000024.1:0-76157 GCF_032555305.1 Enterococcus sp. | reverse complement strand
CGCGATATTTAAGTACTCCGAGCTTTGAGTATCATCTGGTAATTTTTGTCCAACGTGATTCAGCTTCATACCGAAACCGATCGCTCCTTGATCTTTTCCTTGACGACTCATCAATCGATCATAGCGGCCTCCGTAAAGAATCGTTTCCCGTGCTTCTTTAATGAAACCTTGGAACAATAATCCACTATAGTAATCCGCATCATTCATGATGGAAAAGTCTAAGCGCAGCCGAATTTTTTCATACAATTGTTCTTCCTGCATGGCTTTGTATAATTGTTTCAGTTCTTCCAAACCAGCCTGCGCTTCAGGATAAGACGCTAATAAGACTTTGGCACGCTGATACTTCGTTTCGAAATCACCTGACATACGTACTAGCTTAGCTAAATTATCCGATTCTTCCTGAGATAATCCAGCTTTTGTTGTCAGCTCGTCCATGCCGTGAGAACTTTTATCCCGCAGACAATCCAGTACCTTTTGACGATCCTCAACTGGAAAACGATCACAAATACCGTTGATTATCCCCATATGAGAAAGATCCAACGTTCCTTCACCGACTTGAGCCAAACTTTCCCAAGCCAGCTTTAATACTTCTAGCTGATCATCCCACGTGATCTCATCAATGATCTCTAAACCGATTTGATAAATCTTTTGATACTCACCGGCTTGACGGTCATGACGATAGACATCTTCCACATAATACACTTTCCGTGCCTCACCAGCGGGCGTGTTTTTTGCAATCGATAACGTCACATCAGGTTTCAACGCCATTGTTCGTCCGTCATTTCCAGTAAAGGTAATAATAGAAGAATTCCGCAAAAAATTGTAGCTTTGCTGATAATTTCCGTATTCTTCGAAGTTATTTAAGTGATAAGGATGAAAATGATGCTGAGTATACAACTTTCTTAGCTTCAATTCGATTTGTTCTTCTGGTCTCAGTACTTTCCATAATTCTTCCAAACTTATCACTCCTAATTCATTTTTATGTATTTAATTTTCTTTACAGAAAATTAAGTCTGATCTTCATCACGTATATCATCCAACTAAACTTTTCGAATCCTATTTAAGGAAGGAATACAGTTTTTCTTTACTGACACTTGTCAAATTAGCAAAGTTGGACTGACATCCTAATTCGTTTTTGAGTAAATTTTTCAAAATTGAAAAATTTGTGTCTGGTTTTCATTTCATATACCAGTTTCATTGAAAAATCCTTAGTGTTTTCTAACAATATTAATCGTTTTGCCATAAATTAGCAATGGTAATCTGGGAAAGAACCCACATTTAGAAAAATTTGCAAAAAAAATCTGATATACTTTTGGTTATATAAAATGGAAAAAGCGAGGGGATGCGAAATGTTTCAAAAATTGGGTGAGAATTATCGAAAGTTGGATTTGTTGCTGAGGAAAAAAGTACATCTTTATTTATTGCTACTTTTAGCGGCGTTCATGATTACTTCAATAGTATTAAATGTTTACAGACACCAGCCTTTGTTTTCTAATCTTGACACTGGCTTTACTATGTTCTGGATTTACATAGTTGGTTATCTTGCTTCTCGGATACCTGTTAGAAATGGTTTGCGATTTCTATTATGTTTAATTCTAAATTTTATTCCTCTATTGATTGAGAGTATTGTTCAGAAAAGCATCGTAGATTACACCTCTATCATCATAATAGCTGTGGTGGCAGGATTCTTAGGAAGTGTTTCCTTCCTTTGTTTGTTTACCCTGTTTAATAAAAGCTATGAGGAGGGAGACTCTAGCAATGGCACAACGAAATCTTAAACCAAAAAATTTCAGTAATGATTTGCTTATTTTGAGTGTAGCTGTTGGAACACTTCTCTTTAACTGGTTGCGAGACCATTTCATAAACGGCTGGTCACTAAAAAGTTCCTTTAATATCCTCATCGTGTTACTGTTCCTGGTTTGCTCCTATGTTATTGAAATGAAAACAAGCTTATCAAATAAGTTCCGAATACTTTTTTATTTCCTATACTTTTTTGTCATCGGGACATTTGCGTCGGCAGTCATTCATCAGAACCAGCTAAACGGTCAAATGATTTTCCTTTACATTTTTCTATCTTTCATTGGCAGTCTAGCCTGGCTATTCATCTGCAAACAATTAAAGACAAAAAAATAAGCTGCAGCCCAATTGATGGTTCTGCAGCTTATTCTTCATTTTTCGGCTTTAACACATCTTGCCACTCGCTCATTTGATCGATGAACTTTTTACTCTTTAGATGTAAGCCGATATATTCTTCATACAGTTGATCCAGCGTTTGCCGGATCGCTTTTTTTGTTTCAGGCTTCAAATTGATTGTGTTGATATTCTCATAGGTTACACTGTTGAACAAGCGGATAAAATAAATTGCACGCGGATCGGCATGATAGCGATGCTGGTCTAAATGCCAGTGATCCTGACAAAGCACGCCATTATACTTCGAGGAGAAATCGAAGGCGCCTGTTTTCTTTCCACAGACTCCGCAGGCTTGCCAGTTCAAGGATATACCAAAGCGCTGCATGATCTGAACTTCAAAGATATTCATGATCGTCTCACCATCGGCACCGTCATTCATTCGCTGCAGTGCCTCGCGTGTAAATCCATAGAGTGCTGGATCATATATGTGGTCTTCAATCGCCGCATCAGTTAAACCTAGAATGTAGGAGCCATAAGCATTCAGAAAAATATCCTCCTGCAGCTTTCGCATAGGCCGGACATCCTTCGCGCTATTCAAAAAAGAAAGTCCGTCAGTTTTCAAATTCCCGATGAAGACCGCTTCCGTAAATGGCTGAACCGCCGTCTGTAATGGATTATTCGGTCGATGGATGCCTTTAGCGAAAAACATCACCTTGCCTGCTGATTCAGTAAAAATCTTGATCAGCTTGTCCTTTTCTTTGTAATCACGACTGAATAAAATGAGTCCCTTTGTTTCTCCAACCTGTGCCATCCATCCTCACCTCTCTTCGATAAGAAAAAGGGTTGTGGACTACTGCCACACCCTTTTTTAAATGAAAGGTGTCTAAAACACCTTAAAATGTTAATAATCGTCTTTACGATAGCCGTAATCCTGCAGATACGTCTGCTTGTCACGCCAATCTTTTTGGACCTTAACCCAAAGCTCTAAATAAACTTTATCGGCTAAAAGCGTCTCAATATCTTTACGGGCTTGTGTACCGATATTTTTCAGCATCTTACCGCCTTTTCCAATGATAATGCCTTTTTGACTCGTCCGTTCCACGATGATCGTCGCTTGAATATGAACCTTGTCATTCTCATCTCGCTTCATGGATTCGGTCACGACCGCTACTGAATGGGGTACTTCATCGCGAGTTAGACTCAATACCTTCTCACGGATTAACTCGGAGACGATAAAGTATTCTGGGTGGTCAGTGATTTGATCCTCTGGGAAATACTGCGGACCTTCATCCATTTGGTCTACTAACACCTCTAGCAGATGCTCCACATTATTGCCTTCCGTCGCTGAGATCGGGATGATCTCTTTGAACTCCATGATTGTGCGGTAATCATCAATGATCGCCAGCAGCTCATCTGGATGAATGGTGTCAATTTTATTGATGATTAAGTAAACTGGAACATCTTGTTTGCTCAAACGTTCTAAAATAAAATCATCACCGCGTCCGCGCTTTTGATCAGCACTGACCATAAACATGATCGCATCGACTTCACGCAACGCGCTGTATGCCATTTCCACCATGTAGTCCCCTAAGCGATGTTTAGGCTTGTGGATGCCGGGAGTATCAATGAAAATAATTTGCGCTTCCGGTGTCGTGTATACACCTTGAATTTTATTTCTTGTAGTTTGAGCCTTATCACTCATAATCGCAATCTTTTGCCCTACGATACGGTTCAGTAGTGTTGATTTCCCTACATTGGGTCGACCAACAATTGCCACAAAACCAGATTTATGTTCTGTCATGTAAAAATTCCCTTCTGATAACTAAAGAAAAAGCTCAATAATTTTTGGTAAAAAGATAATCACTCCAACGATTATCGCAAACACTGAAGTCACTAAGACCGCACCAGCTGCCATATCCTTGATTTTTTTTCCGATTGGATGGAAATGGCAATCCGTCACCATATCCACGACATTTTCGAATACCGTGTTGATGATCTCCACGATCCAGACAAGAAAAACCGCTAGAAAAATCCATAGCCATTCCACCACAGAAACACCTAGCAAAAACGCGACAAGAATAGCCATCAATCCAAAAGCTACATGGGCACGCATATTACGCTCTTCTTCAAAAACCGTCTTGATTCCTTGAATCGCGAATTCTAAGGAAGTGACAAAATGTTTATTCTTTTCTGTCTTATCTTTTGAGTCCATAGGCATCTAATATCTCTTTCTGTAGACCAAACATCTCTTTTTCATCCTCAGGTGTCATATGGTCGTACCCATTGATATGTAAAAAACCATGTACGGCTAAAAAACCTAATTCACGATCAAAACTATGCCCATATTCCTCTGCTTGTTCAGCGGCCCGTTCTGTAGAGATCATGATATCGCCTAAGTTCCGCGGCATCGGATCTTCTTCATCCATGATGATCGGAACTTCGTCTTCACCTTCTTCTTCCAGTGCAAAGCTGATCACATCAGTCGGTGCGTCCTTGCCGCGATAATCACGATTGATGACTTGGATCGCAGCATTATCCATGAAAGTAACGGACATCTCTGTATCCTTAGGCAGCTCTAAGTAGTCAGCCGCAAATTGCAGTACACCATCGATTTCTTGAATTTTTTCATCAGAGACATGCTCTGTTTCGTCAATAAAAGTAATATCCATTACTCTGCCCCTTTTTTCTCTTGCTCTTCTTTCATTTTCTCAGCCTCTGATTGCATTTTCGGATACTTGATCCTTGTATGGAAAGTCGAGCCTAATCCACTGATCAAGGATTTTTCAACAATGCGGATTTCCTTTAATGTCAAACCAGAATCATCGAGTTGACCATCATTGATCCGTTCTTCAATCAGATTATGAACAAACTCTGTAATTTTATCGATTGATGGATGATCCATCGCCCGAACCGCTGCTTCACAACTGTCTGCGATATTTACGACCCCAGCTTCACGTGTTTGCGGTTTTGGACCCGGATAACGAAAATCTGCTTCCGTCGTTTCCGGATTGCGTTCTTTTGCTTTGATATAAAAGAATTTCATCAAAGTCGTGCCATGATGCTGGTAACAAATATCAATCACCATTTGAGGCATCTTGTACTCTTTTAAAATCTTCGCTCCTTCAATCACGTGACCGAAGATGATCTGCTTGCTGTCCTCCGGCAATAGGAAGTTATGAGGATTTTCAGCCCCAGCCGGCAGGTTTTCAACGAAGAAATTTGCATGACGGATTTTCCCAATATCATGATAATAACAAGCAACTCGTGTCAAAAGCGACCGTCCGCCGATCTCCGCTACCGCATTGGCACTCAAGTTTGCCACCATCATTGAATGATGATAGGTTCCTGGCGCTTCCTCTAACAATTGCTTCAGCAACGGATGGTTTGGATTACTCAACTCATTCAAGGTGATCACACCGCTATCTGTCACCAAAATTTCAATGTACGGCTGCAGCCCCATCCCCATAATAAAGGATAGAATACTGGCAGCAAATGCAGCTAGCAATAACGTCCATGTCTGCGAATCAGAAAAGGACATTCCTTGATAGATACTTAAAATGATTGACCAAGCGATCGGAAAGGCAACGACCCAAAGCATCGCTTGTTTTACTTGATCGGATAATCGTCTTTGCTTTACCATAACCGCTAACGTACCAGAAAATAGATACGTCATCAAAATGACTGGCAGCATGTTCGTTCCGATTGCATTGTAATAAATGAACAATGCAAAAACCGTTTGGAAGACGGCCGACATAGCTCCTGCACGACGATTGACAAAGACCGTCAGGATCAATGGCATAAAGGCTGCTGGGAAGAACAACGCCAAGCTATTGGAGTTGCTGCCTTGGAAGGCCTGCAATATCTTCATAATAAAGATACCGATGGTCATCGTTGCGCTATAGAACAAAATAAATCGGACACGTTGAAATTCAACTTCAAATTGTCGACTGTAGAACCATAACAGCACCCCTTGTAGGATTGTTGCCAAAACCATGGCAATTAATGGGAAAACAGACGTGCTAGAACTGGTCAAGCCCAATAGCTTCAATTTATTGATCGCATTGGCATCAATTTGACTTCCTTCACGAACAATGACTTCCCCTTGATAGATCATCACGGGCTGAACAGAATCACGAGCTTGTTCTTTTAGTTCATCCGTTCGCTTCTGATTTAAGGAATCATTAATCACGACTCCCTCTTCTAGCAAATATCGGATAGCTTGATTGGCCTCATCTGATAAGCCCAATCCTTGAATCTTATCAATAGCCTGCTGCTTGTACTCAGCCAGATCACTTTGGCGGATTCGTTTCGCCATTTGTTCATCCAGCAGTTTCAGCGTTTCTGTTCCAACCTTCGTCAAATCAGACGAGCTCAGCTGTACGACTGCTTCATAAAACTCTTCTGGCAATTGTTGATAAAAGGTCACTGTATCTGGGTCTAACCCCTCAAAGTTCTTTTTGACAGCCGCTATGCGTTCATCGACAGTTGGCTGAGGAACCTTTTCGCCATCTTTAGCCTGCGACACTTTGGCTTGATAGCTTTTATCTAGATCACTATTGGCAGTTTTAATCAATTGAATTAATTGACTGACACGATCATGCTGAGTTTGAGCCAAATCCGCCTGATAGGTATATTCTGGCGTAACGGCTTCCGCAGCAAGCTGACGTTTTTGTGTTGTTTCAGCTTTATTTTCGATTGTTTTATTGGCACGGATACTCTCTGTGGCAACCTGACCTTCTTTGTAATCCACACTTTTTTGGATCACACTAGTCAGCATCGTCAAAACTAAAACAACTGTAAACGAGCCTATAATAATCGGTATTAATTTTGAACCTAACTTTTTCAGCAAGTTATTGATGGGTCGATTTAACATCCAATTCCCTCCTGACTACTTTTCTTGATGTCGTAGGTTCTCATGTTCATAAGCTTCGATAATCTCTGCAACGACAGGATGTCGAACAACATCTCCTGCCTCAAAGTTTACAAAACGAATTTTTTTAATTCCCTTTAACGTTCTCTCCGCATGAATCAATCCGCTCACTTGTCCTCGCGGCAGATCCACCTGAGAAGTATCTCCATTGACGATCATCTTAGAATTAAACCCAAGACGCGTCAAAAACATCTTCATTTGCGAAATCGTCGTATTCTGCGCCTCGTCTAAAATGACAAAAGCATCATCAAGTGTACGTCCACGCATGTAAGCTAACGGAGCAATCTCGATCACTCCACGCTCTAATAAGCGATTCGTGTGTTCTACACCGAAAATTTGGTGCAAAGCATCATACATCGGACGCAAATAAGGATCAACCTTCTCCTTCAAATCCCCCGGTAAGAACCCTAAGCTTTCACCAGCTTCTACCGCTGGGCGCGTCAAAATAATCCGTTGAACCTCACCCTTTTTCAACGCGGCGATTGCCATAACGATCGCTAAATACGTTTTACCAGTTCCGGCTGGTCCAACGCCAAAAACTACGTCAGACTTGCGGATCGCTGCGATGTAGCGGCTTTGTCCGATGTTTTTTGGTCGAATCGGTTTGCCATTACGGTCTTTCAGCAATTCTTCTTCATACATCATAACGAATTCGTCAAGGTGATTCTCACGACCTAAACGCAATGCCGTCATGACATCTGGTGTAGCTACCTTGATCCCACGATCAATCAAAATCTGTAAAGTACGAATAATGTCTCCTACTAATTTCGCCTCTTCCTTCGGTCCAATGATCTGAATCATTTCACCGCGAGTGTTGATCGTTGTCTCTGTATTTTCTTCTAAAAATTTTACGTGTTTATCATGGGTACCTAAAAGCATACTGATGTCATCTTTGCCATCAAGCTTTATTTCTAACGACTCAAAATCGTTGCTATTCAACAAGCGCTCATCCCTTCATAAATCATTCCTTCTTATAATACCACACTCTAAATAAAAGAAAAATTGTCTAAACTTTCGCTAAAAAGCACAAAAGAACCCGATGAACAAATCAAAAAATAAATTACTACTTTTATATTTGAATAAGCTTAACAACTATGTAATTTCCCCGCAGCAACGGCAGATATAGTTCAATAATACAAAATTGAAAACATTTAATGACATAAGTACATTTTGCTTTGACGAAAGCTTTTTTATTGGGTAATGAGTTTTAAACTCGACTTGCATACTACGACTAAATCCAGTGATTCGAGTTCTGTGAGCTGTTGAACCTTGATGGCAGCTAGCTCATTTAAATGAGTTCATTTTTCCAAGAGAGGGAAAAATGATTCTATTTTCGTACGCATACGATTCTGCTAAACTGCTTGTCCATTTATATTGTAAAAGTTGGTAACAAAAGCGCAAACTCGACAAACTGCAAAAAGCATAACTCGCAAAAAAAGCCGAGAGAAATTTCTCTCGGCCTTCAATATTGCTTATTTGTTCAGAAGCTCCTTGACGATTGCGTTGACTTGATTGCCATCGGCTTTGCCTTTGACTTTCGGCATCACTGCACCCATCACTTTACCAAATTCTTTTGGTGAAGTCGCTCCTGTTGTTGCAATTGCATCTGTAACGATCGCGCGGATCTCATCTTCGGAAAGCTGAGCCGGCAAGTATTTTTCAACAATTACGATTTCCTTTTTGACCTTATCAGCCAAATCGGTGCGATCAGCTTTTTCAAACTCAGTTAGAGAATCGCGTCGCTGTTTCATCTCGCGAGATAAGACAGTCAATTCTTCTTCGTCATTCAAGTCCTGACCTTTTTTGATCTGCTCATTTTGAATCGAAGCTTTAAGCATCCGGATCACTTGCAAAGTCTCTTTATCTTTTGCTCGCATCGCTTGCTTCATGTCTTCATTCAAGGTAGTAAGTAGTGACAATAGAATCACTCCGTTCACAGACTAGAATTTCTTACGTTTTCTAGCTGCTTCTGATTTTTTCTTACGTTTCACGCTTGGTTTTTCATAAAATTCACGTTTGCGAGATTCTTGCAGAGTCCCTGCTTTTGAAACGGAACGTTTGAAGCGACGAAGAGCATCGTCAAGAGATTCATTTTTACGAACCACTGTTTTTGACATGTAAATTCCCTCCCTCCGGGCTTGAAATGTAACCGTTTTTGTTATTGAAATGTGCTTTCAATAAACAAGACCGTCCATAAGTCATTATATCTAATGGGCTATTTTGAGTCAAGGTACTGAAGAATTTTAATTCTTAATTTATCCATTAACTTTTTGACATTTTTCACATCGCCCATACAATTCAAAGCGGTGTCCTTCGATTTCACAGCCATCTAGTTGTTCTTTAAAAAAGTTCATTGGACACATATGGATCTCCTTTGTCGTGCCACAAACCGTACAGATAAAGTGATGGTGATGCTCGAAATTTTCGCTACAGCTAAAGCGAAATTTCATCTCCCCCTGTAATTCGGTATCTTCGATCAGACCGATTTCACAAAACTCTCTAAGATTACGATATACGGTATCATAGCTCAGCCCGGGAAATTGATTATTCAAGTGATCATAAACTTCGCGTGCTGAAACATAACGATTGGATTTGATCAAATAGTCTAATAAAGTCTCACGTTTTTTCGTATACTTGAAGCCATTTTCTTTTACCTTTGCCAAAGCCTTTTCTAATAAAGTCGTCTGAGTCATGTTATTTCCTCATTTCAAAGTGTAATGATTCCGAATAAACAGTATGGTATAATAAATTATTACTGATTGCAAGGGAGATTTTCTTTATGGATAGCGAAAAACAAAACGAGTTAGTCACTATTTTCATCATCTCCGATTCTGCTGGAGAAACTGCTTCTAAGCTGGCACAAGCCTCTATGGCGCAGTATCCTACTGTAGAATTCTGTCTCTTCCGCCGTACCTTCGTGCACACGGAAGAATTATTGATGAAAGCCTTAAACGACGCCAAAGCCGAAAATGGCATGATCATCTATACATTGATTGATCCAAAATTATCGAAAATTGCGAAAGAGTTTTGTGAAAATGAGGACCTCTTCACGATGGATTTGTTGAATCCGGTCGTTAGTGAGATCGGACAACGTGCCCACATGGAGCCAACCGGAGAACGTGGGGCATTACACCACTTAAATGAAAATTATTTCAAACGAATCAAAGCAATGGAATTTGCGGTTAAGTATGATGATGGAAAAGATCCACGTGGTTTCCTAGAGGCTGACGTAGTACTGCTTGGTGTTTCAAGAACCTCAAAAACGCCGCTTAGCTTATACTTAGCAAACAAAAATTTGAAGGTTGCGAACTTGCCATTGATCCCGCAAGCACATATTCCTAAACAGCTGTTTGAGATCGACCCGAAAAAAATCGTCGGATTGACCAATGATCCGGAAGTATTGATCGGTATCCGAAAAGAGCGGATGCGGGCATATGGATTGAATCCTGAAACTGCCTATTCTGATCGTGAAAAGATTCAAGCAGAGTTGAAATTTGCCAATGACCTGTATCAAAAATTAGGCTGTGAGATCATTAATGTCGCAACACTTTCGATTGAAGAAACAGCGGCAATGATTATGAGTGCTTTGGATTTAGAAGACCATAGCTATTACTTTATGGAAGAAGAAAGCTGAGATCAAATCGATCTCAGCTTTCTTTCTTTTTGCAATTCCCTTATTCTTTCTAAGCGATAGGGTGTTATTTGATATACGTCATTCAACCAGTTGTGATAAAACAGATGGGCCTGCGCTCGCCAATAATTAAAGATCTTACCATCCTCGTAATAATTTGCGGGCTTCGCTGTGTCCAATCCTCGCTCGTGATCACGCAGATATTCCTTTTCCAAGGTATCGGTCGCATATTCAAAATGCCCCATCAAAAAGACATCGTGCTCATCCTCTGAAATCAAAATAGCGGAACGCTCTGCCTCGTCCTTCGCGATCACTTTGATTTTCGCATCACGTACCTGTTCTTCATTGATGCCGGTATAACGTGACTGTGGCATCCAAAATCGGTCATCAAAACCTCTGAACAAACGGAAGTGATGTTCGATATCCTGCTTGTAGATTCCAAATAATTTTTCCTTGAATGGAACCTTATCCACGCCAAAATGATAATAGAGTCCAGCTTGCGCGCCCCAGCAAATATGCACGACTGAGGTCACTGATGACTGGCTCCACTCCATAATCTCAACTAGTTCAGGCCAGTAATCGACTTCCTCGAACGCCATTTGCTCCACAGGTGCACCAGTAATGATCAATCCGTCATAACAGGTTTCCTTCACCTGAGAAAAGTCCAAATAGAACTTATCCAAATGATTCTTGCTCGTGTGCTTATGTTCATGGCTAGCTACTTTCAAAAAATCAACATCAATCTGCAACGGGCTTTGGCTGATCAGGCGCAACAGATGAATCTCCGTGTCAATCTTATTCGGCATCAAATTTAAAATTAACAGCTTCAGTGGACGAATGTCTTGATGCTCCGCTCTCGAGTTATCGATGGCGAAAATATCCTCTGATTCCAAAACTGACTTCGCTGGAAAATCAGGCTCTAAACGAATCGGCATGAGTTATCCCTCCAATTTGTCAAAGGCCTGTTGCAGGTCAGCAAGAATATCCTTCACGTTTTCGATCCCGCAGGATATGCGGACCAGACCAGGCGAGATTCCCGCCTGGCGCAGCTCTTCATCAGTCAATTGACGGTGAGTCGAAGTTGCGGGATGCAGCGCACAGGTACGAATATCCGCTACGTGGACTTCCAGTGAAACTAGTTCTAGTGCATCCAACCATTTTGCAGCCACTTCCTTACCCTCTGCAAATTCGACTGAAATAACACCGCACAAGCCATTAGGTACATATTTTTGCGTCAAAGCGTAATCGGCATTACTTTCCAAACCAGGATAATTAACTTTTGCAATCGCCTTTTGTTCCATTAGATATTTGGCTACTGTCATTGCATTCTCATAATGACGATCCATCCGAACTGGCAATGTCTCCATACCGAGATTAAGCAGGAATGAATTTTGCGGTGAAGGCGTCGCACCTAGATCACGCATCAACTGAACTCGTGCCTTGGTAATATAAGCAGCCTGTCCAAATTTTTCAGTATAAACAATGCCGTGGTAGGTTTCATCAGGCTCCGAAAGCTGTGGGAATTTTCCATTATTCCAATTAAAGCTTCCTCCATCAACGATGACGCCACCTGTTTGCACTGCATGTCCATCCAGATACTTCGTCGTACTATGAATAACGATGTCGGCGCCAAATTCGAATGGGCGACAGAAATATGGCGTCGCAAAGGTATTATCAATTAGAAACGGAATATCCAATTCTTTTGCCACTGCCGCAAATTTTTCTTGGTCTAAGACCTTCACTGCTGGATTAGCGATCGTTTCCCCAAAAATCGCTTTCGTATTTGGTTTCGCCGCTTTCAACAATTCCTCTTTTGATGCATCTTGATCGACAAAGGTTACTTCAATACCCATTTTTCTCAGAGTATGCGCAAACAAATTATAGGTTCCGCCATAAATATAGCTGGAAGAAATCAAATGATCGCCTGCCTCCAGGATGTTCAATACCGCATAGAAGGTCGCTGCCTGACCTGATGAGGTACATAAGGCTCCCACACCGCCTTCAAGTGCAGCGATCTTCTCTTCTACCGCACCTGTCGTTGGATTCGCTAGCCGTGTGTAAAAATAGCCTGCCGCCTCCAAGTCAAAAAGCTTTCCGATCTCATCTGTAGAGTCATAGGCATAAGTCGTACTTTGGACGATCGGCAATACCCGTGGACCTCCGTTTTCCGGTTCATAACCTGCATGTAAACATTTTGTTTCAAATTCCATGATCGTTCCTCCTAATATTTTTTTCAATATGGTAAATAGTCTATTGTCTCAGTATGATAAAAAAAGGACACTCCTGTCTTTTCATATCTGAAAGGACGGGAGTGCCGTGGTACCACCTTAGTTTAACAGCCTCTTACAAGACTGAACTTTTGTCGCATTGCTGCGAACTGCTGTAACGGGCATTCCCGTGTCGTAAGGACAATTGCTCCAAGGCCATCTTCCAACGAATCGCTGCTGCTTCTTCTCAATTACCGAAGCTCTCTGTCAAGTCCGATCAGTTGTACTCTTCTCTTCAACGCAATTAAAATATTTGCACGCCTTCTTTTTCAACAGAAAGTACATCAATCAATGCTTCATGATCATATGCTTTCATGGCTGTGACTAATTTTTCCGTATTTTCAGATGGACTTAATACTAAGACGGTCGGTCCAGCCCCACTTAAAAAGCTGCCATAGCCGCCATAAGCCCTGCAAAATTCACGAATCTTTTTCAGGTGAGGAACAAGATGCTGACGATGACTCTCGTGCAAGATATCTTTTTCCATCATTTTTCCTGCTAATGGTAAGTTACCATTTAAAACAGCTGCGATCATCACATTGCCGATCGAACTGGCTGTCACTGCATCGCGATAAGACAATTCTTTCGGTAAAACAGCACGGCTTTCTGATGTCAGTAGCTCATGATTCGGAATAAAGGCAATCACGTCACAATCAGGAAACATATGCTTCACGAAGTTCACTTCATTGTTATTGTAGCTTGCCACGACAAAATCTCCACAGATCGCTGGAGCCACATTATCAGGATGTCCTTCAATCTTGGTTGCATAATCTACTTTTTGCTGTGGGGTCATTCCTAAGCTGCCTAAACGATTGGCTAATTCGATCCCTGCTACGACAACTGAAGAGCTGCTTCCCAAACCGCGAGCAATCGGGATGTCTGATGTCATCGTCAGCTGATGTGGAGTTAAATTAGGAGCCAAATCTAGCGCTGTTTGAATCAATAGATTCTTTTCATCCGACGGAATATCACTGCCCAATTGATGCTTGATCTGCCATTTCTTGGTTTCCGGACCGATATCGATCGTCAAATACTGAGACAACGCGATCCCACACGAATCAAAGCCGGGGCCTAGGTTGGCGCTGGTTGCTGGGACGCGAATTTTCATAGGGAAGCCACTCCTTCACGTAAGTGTCGGCGCATATCCTCCAAATCACTCATCTTATTGATTTTAATATCTGTTTCGTTGATCGCTGTATCAGGATCCTTCAAGCCGTTACCGGTAAAGACAGTGACGACTGTTTCCCCTGGTTTGATCCGTCCATTCTTCACATGCTGAATCACACCGGCTAAAGAAGCAGCCGAACCAGGCTCCACAAAGACTCCTTCTTGAGAAGCGACTTTGCGATAGGCGTTCAAAATTTCTTCATCTGTCACGGAATCGATATAACCGTTAGACTCATCACGTGCTGCTTCCGCTAATTTCCAGCTTGCTGGGTTTCCGATCCGGATAGCTGTTGCCACTGTTTCTGGTTCTTCAATCACTTTACCTTGAACGATCGCTGCCGCACCTTCTGCCTCGAAGCCATGCATTCGCGGTAATTCCGTTCCCTTTTTCTCATGCCATTCTTTGAAGCCTTTCCAGTAGGCCGAAATATTGCCGGCATTACCGACAGGAATCGCCAATACATCTGGTGCTTTTTCTAATTGTTCACAGATTTCAAAAGCTGCTGTTTTTTGTCCTTCTAAACGATATGGATTAACAGAGTTTACTAAAGCAACTGCTTCCGTCTCTGCAATATCACGAACTGCTTTCAACGCTTCATCGAAGTTACCCGGGATTGAAATGATGTCCGCGCCATAAGCAATTGCTTGCGCCAACTTGCCCATCGCAATCCTTCCATCAGGGATTACAACATAAGCCTTGATACCTGCGCGTGTTGCATAAGCAGCAGCAGCGGCACTTGTATTTCCAGTCGATGCACAAATAATCGCCTTCGCGCCGTCTTCTACAGCTTTTGCGACAGCCATTACCATCCCGCGGTCCTTAAACGAACCAGTTGGATTTAAGCCTTCATATTTTCCATAAAGTGTAATGCCCAATTCTTTTGATAAATTCTTCAAAGGAATCAATGGTGTGTTTCCTTCAGCCAATGCGATTTGTGGTGTCTTATCAGTGATTGGTAAATACTCTTTATATTGCTTTAATAGACCTTCGTACATGTTTATTCCCCCATAACTTTCATCAATGACAATAGTTGATAACTCGTTTTTTCCTTGATTTTCTCTTGGATCTGCACAATTTTCGTTTCGCTCGTTTCATGCGTGATCAGCACGACTCTGGCACTTTCACCATCGCCTTTTTCTTGAACGACCTGTTCAAATCCCACTTGCGTTTCAGTCATGATCTCAGCCAACTTTAAGAATTGACCTGGTTCATCCGGCATTTCTAGTGATAAGAAGTATTTGCTGATGTTTTCATCCGACGAAGTGATTTTTGTCGGTTGCGTATAACCGGTAAAACGATGACCAACCGTATTTTTCTTCATCTTGTTAACAATCGTCATTAGGTCCGCCACGATACTGGTCGCTGTTGGACGTGCGCCAGCTCCTGGGCCATAATACATTGATTCACCAATCCCTGAGCTCTTAACAAAAACAGCATTCATTTCATTATGGATCGAAGCAAGCGGATGCTCAGAAGGGACTAAGACTGGTCCGACTTCAACAGAGATCGTGTCGTCTTTTTTGATTGTTGAACCGATCAGCTTCACTGTATAGCCTAGTTGATCAGCGATCGTCACATCTTCCGCCGCCAATCCGCGAATTCCTTTGATCTTGACTTGGTCCATCGTGATAGACATCCCAAAAGCAAATTTACTCAAGATGACCATCTTGTATGCGGCATCGATTCCGTCCACATCATTGGTCGGATCACTTTCCGCAAAGCCAAGCTCTTGGGCTTCCTTCAATGTTTCATCATAAGTCCGATGCTCTTGGACCATTTTGGTCAGCATATAGTTGGTCGTCCCATTGACGATCCCCAAAACTTCAGTAATATCGTCCGCTGCTAAACTATTGGCGATCGTCCGCAAGATCGGGATACCACCGGCAACACTCGCTTCATAATACAAATTACGCTGCTGCTCCCGTGCCAGATTGACTAACTCAGTGCCGTGCTGCGCTAACAGATCCTTATTCGCAGTGACAACATTTTTTCCTGCCATCAAGGCTTCTTTGATGAAGGTTTTCGCTGGTTCGATCCGCCCCATTACTTCTACAACAATAGAGATTTCCGGATCATTTAAAATCGCGTCCAGTTCGGTAACTAACTCCAGACCATACTTTTCTGCGACTGCTTGTTTATCTTCCTGTGGCCGGATCAAGGCTTTCGTCACAACCAAGGGGCCGCCAATACTTTTTTCGATTTTATCTTTGTGATCTGCCAAAATTTCCAGGACACCGGTACCGACTACACCTAAACCTAATAGACCTACCTTGACTGCTTTTTCCATATTCCGCCTCCATTAAATTACATTCATATTAAAACTAATTTCATCGTATTCTAATAGTTAGCTATCAGTATAACAAAATTTCTGTAAAAAAAAAGAGCTTTTCCAAAAATTTTGGAAAAGCTCACTTTTATTGATGCGTGACGTGGCGAAAGGTTTGCTCTAAAACATCTAAGACATGCTGATCGTCTAAACTGTAAAGCATTGCCTTCCCATCACGACGCGCTTTAACCAAACGGTTGTCACGCAATAATTTTAATTGATGAGAAACAGCCGACTGCTCCATCGCCAGCGTGTCACTAATCGACGAAACATTGCGCTCCCCTTCTTTTAGAAACATTAAAATTTTTAACCGTGTCGGATCACTCAAAATCTTGAAAAATTGACTGACCGCTTGAAATTCTTCGTGTTCCTTCATTTATAGCCCTCATTTACTCTATTCGGCAATTTTACGAATTGCTTCTTCGTAGGTTGCGATTTTTTCTGCAGCGGCATCATGAGAATCACCTTTTACACCGATGTAGAATTTGATTTTTGGTTCTGTTCCGGAAGGTCGAACCGCAACCCATGTTTCATCTGCTAACGTGTATTTTAAGACATCAGAAGCTGGCATTTCGATCGCCGTTTCATTTCCTTCAGCATCGATCGCTTTCGATGTTTTGAAGTCTTCAGTCAAACTAACCGCTACATCAGCGAATGCCTTTGGTGCTTCGTTACGCAGATTGCCCATGATAGTCTTGATTTGTTCCGCTCCTTCAGCCCCGCTCAAGGTCACTGAAATGGTTTTTTCAGCATAATAACCGTACTCTTCGAAGATATCTTGCAAACCATCATATAAAGTCTTGCCTTGTTTTTTGTAGTAAGCCGCAACTTCTGCTAACAAGACTAACGCTTGGATCGCATCTTTGTCACGTACAAAGGATTTAATCAAGTAGCCATAGCTTTCTTCAAAGCCGAACATGAAGGTTTGCGAATTGTCGTCTTCATATTGCTGGATCTTTTCAGCGATGAACTTGAAGCCGGTCAATACATCGACCATCTTCACATTATAGGCATCGGCGATCGTTGTCGCTAATTCGCTCGATACGATTGATTTCAGTACCACTGCATTGGCTGGCAATGTGCCTGCTTGTTTGTGAGCCTCTAAGATGTAGCGAATCATGATGGCACCGATTTGGTTCCCAGTCAATACTTCGTAACGTCCATCTGGCAAACGAACGGCCGCGCCAAGACGATCGGCATCTGGATCAGTTGCGATCAACAGATCGGCCCCTTCTTCTTCACCTAATTTGATTGCATATTCAAAAGCAGAGTGTTCTTCTGGATTTGGTGATTTTACTGTTGAAAAGTTTGGATCGGCAACAGCTTGTTCTGGTACTAAAACAAATTTTTCGAAGCCAGCTTGCTTCAAGGCCTTTTCGCCTAGCATTTTACCTGTTCCGTGCAATGGCGTATAAACTAGTTTCAGTTCTTTACCCATTTCGTTGATTAATTCTTGGTTGATCGTTACGGATTTGATTTCCTTCAAGTATTCAGAATCAACTTCTTCACCTATGATATTGATTAACGCGCTATTTTTAACTTCTTCATCTGATAACACTGGAACCTCTAACGGATTTTCTACATCACGAACGAATTTAGTCAATGCATCCGCATCTTCTGGTGGCATTTGCCCACCATCTTCTCCGTACACTTTGTAGCCATTATATTCTGCTGGATTGTGAGACGCCGTAATCATAATTCCGGTGAAGGCATTTTCAAAACGAACGGCAAAAGATAATTCCGGTGTTGGGCGTAAGCTTTCGAAAACATAGGATGGAATATCATGCTTTGCTAATGTTTTCGCTGCTTCCATCGCAAATTCTGGTGACATATGGCGTGAGTCATACGCAATCGCCACTCCACGACGTTTTGTCTCAGGATCTTGCGTATCCATGAAACGAGCCAAACCTTCAGTTGCTTGACGAATGGTAAAAATGTTCATCCGATTGACACCAGGACCTAAGATACCACGCATACCTGCAGTTCCAAATTCTAGTGGTTTATAAAACGCATCTTTTTTCAACTCTGGATCTTTACCTAAGTCTTGTAATTCTTTACGCATTTTTTCATCTAATTTATCTGAATCAATCCATTGTTCATAAACTTGTTCCCAAGACATGAAACACACCTCTTTCAAAAATTTTCTTACCATTTAAGTATACCATTACTGTTATATTCAGCAAAGAAAACTTGTATTTTATCATGCTTGAAAAAAATATTTAACCTCATTTTGTGAAGGTGAATCTATTTTACCTAGAAAAAAAGAAGGCAAATGAAATCTGCCTTCCATAAACAATTAATTTTGTGCTTCGATATATTTATAGACTTGTTGACCTGCGATCCCGCCTTCACCGACTGCTGTTGTGATTTGACGTAGATCCTTCTCACGAGCATCTCCGATAGCGAAGACACCAGGGATTTTTGTTTTCATTTCGTGGTCTGTTTCGATCCAGCCGGCAGCATTTGTGATGCCGCTGTTTTTAAATGGTTCCGTCAATGGTTCCAAGCCAACATAGATAAAGGCGCCATCAGCTGGTTCCAAGTGGACTTCACCAGTTTTTACGTTACGGATTTGTGCGCCAGTCACGACCATTTCGTTCCCAACGATTTCTTCTACCACGCTGTCCCAGATAAATGAAATTTTTCCATTGGCAAATGCACGATCTTGAATGATCTTTTGTGCGCGCAATTCATCACGACGGTGAACGATCACGACTTCAGAAGCAAAACGTGTTAGATAGATGGCTTCCTCAACTGCTGAGTCGCCGCCACCAACAACGATTAAGCGTTTGTTGCGGAAAAAAGCACCGTCACATACCGCACAATAAGAGACACCACGACCTGCGAATGATTCTTCACCTGGCACGCCTAGCTTGCGATGGACACAGCCAGTCGCAACGATGATCGTTTTGGCTTGATAGCTTTTATCTTCCGTGATAACTTCCTTGTAATCGCCATGATCCTTGATATCTTGCACGATTCCATACGCATTTTCCGTACCGAATTTTGTGACACCATCATACATTTTCATGGCAAGCTCTGGACCCATGATCGATTCAAACCCTGGATAGTTCTCAACTTCAGCGGTATTGTTCATTTGTCCGCCTGGTGCCCCGCGTTCAATTAAAAGCACTTTTAAGTTTGAGCGTGAAGCATATAAGGCTGCGGTCATCCCTGCTGGACCCGCACCGATAATTATTACATCATACATTCAGTCATTCCCCCATTCGGCTTTACTTTACATCCAAGATGATATTCTGTCGACAAATCTGCTTACTAATTGTAACCTTCTCATAAAACTACGCGTCTTCTGAGCTGATCAGCTCTGCAAATGCACAGCTAACTCACTAATTAAGTAATAAAGAAATTCATTTTCCCAAAATCAGGGAAAATGAGCGTGTTTTCGTACGTATATCTTTCTGCTAGATATCACACTTCAAGCATTTCTTTTGATCACTAACAAACTTCGTCCTTTCATACTGCGAAAAGCAGAACAGGCAAAAAAGAAGGGCAATCATCCTGCGACGATTGTCCTTGTAAGATTATTGTTGGTTTTTCATTTGCTGCATCATTTGACGAACTTTTTTCTCTGAAGGTTTTTGCCCCATCGACATCATCATTTGACGTAACATATCCTCGTTGATTGGAGGATTCTTTTTGAAATAGTCTTGCATATATTTACGGGCTAAGAAGAAACCGCCGACAGCACCTAATAGTGCAGCGATTACTGCGATCAATACTACGATTCCAGTTGATACCATTTTCACCGCTCCTTTCCTGACACATTCTTATACATTTTACTAAAAGTTCCCCTAAAAGAAAAGCTGTTTTAAGAAACTTCAAATCCATACTAGGAATTTTTAGTTCAATCTTAAACTCATTTTTTTCTCTTATCAATAAATTATCAAGATTTTTGGAAATTCTGAATGCCTGAATTTGTGTAACTATCAAAAGATTTTCAATTAATATTAAACAAATGATGAAATATTGATGAGAATATGGTAAAATGCAAAACAATATCTTCCTCGCTGGTGGCTAAGTGAAGAGGTGCAATCATGAGAGACTTTTTAAGATCCGTCAACCGGATCGTGGTGAAGATTGGGACGAGTTCCTTGATCCACCCAAATGGCAAGATCAATTTTGATGGAATTGATCAACTAGCATTCGTATTAACTGACCTTCAAAATCAAGGCAAAGAAATAATATTGGTCTCATCTGGCGCGATTGGCGTTGGGATGGACAAGCTTCGAATACCTGAACGGCCGCAGGAAATTCCTGTGCAGCAGGCCGTTGCAGCAGTCGGTCAATCCGAACTGATGCATATCTACAATCAACGCTTTTTAGTTTACAGTCAACAGACCGCGCAGGTTTTATTGACGCGGGATGTGGTAGATTTTCCTGAAAGCCGCAAAAACGTAATCAATACATTGGAGCAGCTTATCTCGATGGGGATCGTTCCGATCATTAATGAAAACGATACAGTGGCAGTCGATGAAATGGACCACACACGTAAATTTGGGGACAATGACGAGTTATCCGCGATCGTCGCACAATTAATGGATGCAGATGTGCTGATCATGTTGAGCGACATTGACGGTTTCTATTCAGATAATCCCTCAACCAATAAACAAGCCATTCTCTACTCTACCGTCTCTACCATCAATCAAACCTTGATGGATCAGGCTGGCGGTGAAGGCAGTCGTTTCGGCACTGGTGGCATGGTCAGTAAATTGAAAGCAGCACAAAGAATCTTGGAAGCAAAAAGCGCGATGGTGTTAGCCAATGGGAAACCTCCCAGAATAATTTTTGATATTTTAGCTGGAGTTGAAGTCGGAACATTATTTAAGGAGGGAAAACATGGGTAATTTAATGAACACCTTAGGGCAGCAAAGCCGAGCAGCGGCTCAACAGTTGGGACAGCTGGAGACGGCTCAAAAGAATGAATGTTTGCTCCAGATGGCTAAAGATTTAGAAAAGAATGCAGCAGACATCTTAACAGCCAACCAAAAAGATTTAGATCAAGCGAAGGAAAATGGCATTCCAGATCCAATGATTGACCGCTTACGTTTGACTGATGACAGAATCAAAGAGATGGCTGAAGGGATTCGTCAAGTGGCTGCTCTACCAGATCCAATCGGTGTAGTAGAAAAAATGTGGCGTACCGAAGATCAGCTAATGGTTGGTCAGCAACGTGTTCCCTTAGGGGTGATCGGGATCATCTTTGAATCCCGTCCAAACGTAACCACTGACGCCGCTAGCCTGTGCTTTAAATCAGGCAACGCGGTCATCCTGCGAGGCGGCAAAGAAGCCTTCCATTCAAATCAAGCATTAGTCGAGCTAATGCAGCAGACACTGCAAAACTGTCAGCTGAATCCTGCGATGATTCAATTCGTCAGCGACACCTCCCATGATGTGGCAAACGAAATGATGCGCTTGAACGAATATCTGGATGTTCTAATTCCTCGCGGCGGTGCTGGCTTGATCAATCGCGTCAAAAACAGCGCGACCGTGCCAGTGATCGAAACCGGCACCGGAAACAACCACGTGTATGTTGATTCTGCTGCACAACTAGATATGGCGCTTGCTATCGTCAAGAATGCCAAGGTGCAACGCCCTTCCGTTTGCAACGCGATTGAAACACTATTAGTTCATGAAGACGTGGCAGCGGAGTTCTTACCGCTGGTTGAAAAAGAACTGACACCGCTAGTCACTTTACGAGGCGATGCTCAAGCGTTGAACTATTTAGAACAAGCAGAGTTGGCAACCGATGCGGATTGGACAACGGAATTTTTAGATTATATTCTGGCGATCAAAGTCGTTGCCTCCATTGACGAAGCGATTGAGCATATCAACCACTATAACTCCAAGCATTCCGAAGCAATCGTGACGGACAGCTATCATAACGGTCAAAAATTCTTAAAAGAAGTTGATGCGGCGGCGGTTTACATCAATGCCTCCACACGCTTTACCGACGGCTTTAAGTTCGGCTTTGGTGCGGAGATCGGAATCTCTACTCAGAAGCTGCACGCCCGCGGACCGATGGGCTTAGAGCATTTGACTTCAAGCAAATACATCATTTATGGTGATGGACAAATCAGAGAATAATGATAAAAGCACCTGCTCGTCACATTGAGTAGGTGCTTTTATCATTATTGTGCCTGTATTTTCGCTAGTAGATCAGGGTCAAACTGCTGTGATCGCAGCATCGCGATCTCAAAGCCATAAGGCGGTTTAGTATTCTTTTTATCTTCTCCAACATATGGTGTTTCCAGGATCTTGGCTAGATCGGTCAATTTTCCATGATGCACGATATAATTCAGCGCGTCAAAGCCAATCGTGCCAAAACCAATATTCGCATGACGATCCTTGTGGGAACCCATCGGATTTTTCGAATCATTTACGTGAACCACTTTTAAACGATCCAAGCCAATCACGCGATCAAATTCTTCTAGTACACCATCGAAATCATCCTTCACATTATAACCTGCATCATTTGTGTGGCAGGTATCAAACGTGACCGAAAGCTTTTCATTCAACGTCACCCCATCAATGATATACGCCAGCTCTTCAAAGGTTTTGCCTAGCTCTGTTCCTTTTCCTGCCATAGTTTCCAAAGCGATTTGCGCGCGTTGATCTTTGGTCAGTACTTCATTTAATCCTTTGATGATTTGATCCAAACCAGCCTTTTCGCCTGCGCCAACGTGCGCTCCAGGATGCAAAGTAATCTGCATCGCCCCTAAAGCCTCTGCTCGCATGATTTCATCCCGTAAAAATTGAATAGCGAATGGAAACATCTCCGGCTTTTTCGTATTGCCCAGATTAATGATATACGGGGCATGCATGACGATATTCGACAGACCGTGCTCCTTCATGAATGCCTCTCCCGCAGGAATATTCATTTCATCAACCGGCTTGCGGCGGGTATTTTGCGGTGCGCCGCTATAGATCATAAACGTTGATGCTTCATAGCTGGCTGCCTCCTGCGCTGCGCCCAGTAGCATTTCTTTTCCTTTCATACTTACATGAGAACCAATTAACATAAAAACCTCCAGATTTTTTATTTTATAGGAATAACATTAGACTCGTCATCAACGGCAAACTGATCAGAAAACTTAGAGACGAGGTAAACCCAACCACTTCCGCTCGCATTCCTGCAGCCACACTATTGATCACGCCAAATGTCGGAATCGGTCCGACTGAAACAAGACATAAAACGACTTTGATGATAGCCGGTAATGGCAGCAGCATGAATAGAACTGTCAGTAGTAATCCAGCCCCATACTTAATCGCTAAGACACGAGCCACTAAAGTTAGATCCTTTTTCGGTAAACGAAGCTCCAAAAACAAGCCAATCATAAACATCGATAAAAAGGTATTCGCATTTGCGATCGGCTGTGCCATCTGAAAGAACGCTTGTGGCAGATCTATCTGCAAGATTCGTAAAGACAGCATGATCAAATAGCAAAGAAACGGAACCGAACGAAACAAACGACTGAGAACCTTTTTAGCACCGGGACTTCCCATGTTGCTCCCGCTGATACCCTCGATCACTACATTTGACCCACCTGCCAGCATGACACTATTACCGATATCAAAAAAGGATAAGATCGGAATCGCTTGCGGCATGAAGCTTTGGACAAAGGGGATTGCAAAATTTCCAATATTATAGCCAGAAACTCCATACATTAAGAACTCTCGCTCGACTCGTTCCTGCTTCTTTGATAACAAATGGCCAATAATGATCATCACGAGATTTAACAGTAATCCAGCTAAAATCAGCAACAGCAATTGATTCTTTACCACCAAGGATTGCAGATTCACAATGATCGCTGCCGGCAACGTGACATTGACAACGATTTTCGAGATCATCGAACCATCTGCCTTCATCAAAACGTTGAAGCGCTTCGTTAAATAGCCTATTACGATAATAACAAATAATCCCAACGAATTTAATAAAACTGCTCCCACACACTCACTCCTATATCGTATTAAGTGACTTGCCTATAGCTTGATTCTTTTTATCCTAATAGGTTGCAAAAAAAGAAACTAAGACTCATCTAATCTTTAAAACGCTTTCTATTACTACATAGAAAGAGGATTGCTCCAAAAAATGGTACAATCCCTTCCATAATTTTAACTAAAATTGTAAGACAAAATATTTCTTCTTGCCGCGACGAATAACGATGTACTCATCTGACAGCTTATCTTGATCACTTAATGTATAAGTTACATCCTGTACACGATCGCCATTGACATAGATTGCTCCATTATTGATGTCTTCACGTGCTTGACGTTTGGATTTTTCAATCCCTGCTGTCAATAGGATTTCAACTAAATTCAAGTCATCTTCCGCTTGAACCTGGTAGCTTGGTACATTTTTGAATCCTTGTTTGATTTCATCAGCGTTCAAGTTTTTTACATTACCACTAAATAGTGCTTCAGAAATATGCACAGCTTGATTATACGCTTCTTCACCATGAACCAAAACAGTCACTTCTTTAGCCAACGCTTTTTGGGCTGCTCGTTGCTCAGGCGCCGCAGTGAATTCAGCTTCAATTGCGTCAATCTCTTCTAAGCTTAGGAACGTGAAGAATTTCAAGAATTTGACGGCATCACGATCATCGGTGTTGATCCAGAATTGGTAAAATTCGTATGGTGAAGTTTTTTCTCCATCTAACCAAACCGCATTTCCTTCTGTTTTACCGAATTTAGTCCCATCGGCTTTTGTGATCAAAGGCATGGTAAAACCAAAAGCTTGTTTGCCTTCTTCACGACGGATCAATTCGATTCCTGAGGTGATATTGCCCCATTGATCACTGCCGCCCAACTGTAATAAACAGCCATAGCGTTTATTTAGTTCGTAAAAGTCGTAAGCCTGTAACAATTGGTACGCAAATTCTGTGTAAGAAATCCCCGATTCGATCCGGCGTTTAACACTTTCCTTACTCATCATGTAATTGATCGTAAAGTTTTTACCAACATCACGTAAAAAATCAATCATTTTTAATTCACTAAGCCAATCGTAGTTATTCGCGATAATTGCAGGGTTTTCCTTGCTTTCAAAGTCTATAATCCCTGAAAGCTGACTCTTAATATTTTGCGACCAGCTTTGAACAGTATCTAACGTATTCAATTGACGTTCTACATCCTTAAATGAAGGGTCTCCGATCATTCCAGTACCACCACCAACCAAAGCGATCGGCACGTGTCCGTTCTGTTGGAAACGACGCAACGTCAAAATCGGTAGTAAATGACCAATGTGCAGGCTGTCTGCGGTCGGGTCAAAGCCGATATATAGTTTAACAGACTCTTCGTTTAATTGTTTTTCTAGAGCTGCTTCATCTGTTACTTGAAAAATTATTCCACGGGCTTTTAGTTCTTGAAAAAAGTCTGAATGCATGTTTTTTCCTCCTAATTATTCTTGATGCGCTAACAAAATGTTAGGCATATGCTCATTACGCATATCATTCCTAAATGATTTATACTTTCCCATATTAACTGAAAAAACACGGAAATAAAAGCCATTCGTCAGATTTATTCCAAGTTCTAGCCCATTAGAATCGGACATATTCTAAAATGATCACTCACAATATAATAATGCTTGTTTTGTTTTACTTAACAATTAGTTGAAGTTTTGATTACAAACATTGCATCCGCTTGTTAATAGAAGTAAAACTTTGCTATAATTCAACAGATAATTAAAATGTAGAATCTAATGAGGTGGACTTTTTGGCTCACAAGAAAAAAATAAATAAGCAATCGAAAAAGAGCAGCAAAAGCAAATCAAGAACTAGTCTTGGAGGGCCTTTTGCACTTAACGTCTCTTTACGAGTGATTAAGTCCTTGTTACTGGGCTTCATTGTCGTGCTCTTTTTAGGCGGCATGCTCGTCGTCGGGATCGGCGCTGGGTATTTTGCTCATCTTGTCGAAGGGACACCGACGCCGACAAAATCAGAAATGAAGCAAAAAGTCGGCGATATCGCGGAATCGTCAAAATTACTCTATTCAGATGATCGCGAAATTGCGACGATCCAAGCAGATCCAATTCGCGAAAAAATCAATTCTGATGAAATTTCTCCGTGGGTAAAAAAAGCGTTAGTAGCGACCGAGGATGAAAACTTTTATGAGCACCAAGGAGTTGTTCCAAAAGCTGTCGTACGTGCCTTGTTAGGGGAGGTCGTTGGATTTGGTGCTGGTTCTGGTGGTTCAACAATAACGCAGCAATTGATTAAACAACAAGTATTGACCAATGAAACTTCCTTCAAGCGAAAAGCAAATGAGATCGTCTTATCTTTAGATTTAGAGAAATATCTAAGCAAAGATGAAATTTTAACTGCCTACTTGAATGTCTCACCCTTTGGCCGTAATAACAAAGGTCAGAATATTGCTGGTGTTGAAGAAGCAGCTATTGGTATTTTTGGTGTCCATGCAAAGGATTTAAATTTACCACAATCCGCATTTATCGCTGGATTGCCGCAAAGTCCTATATCTTATAGTCCCTATACCAACACGGGAGATTTGAAACAAGACTATTCACTGGGAATGGATCGAAAAGATGATGTGCTCTTCAATATGTACCGAGAACAAATGATTTCCAAGAAAGAATATGAAGATGCTAAAAATTACGATCTGGCAAAAGATTTCCAAGGACGTCAAGATGTAGAAGTTCAGCAACATGGCTTCCTATACTACACTGTTTATAATGAAGCAATCAGCATCGTAGCGAAGCAGCAGGCGAAGGAAGATGGCGTCAGTGATGCCGACTACAACAAAGAAGACGTTCGCAATCGCTACGTCGAACAAGCCAAAGTCAAAATGCAAAATCAAGGTTTAGTGGTTAAATCAACGATTGATAAAAATATTTATGACGCGATGCAACTAGGGGTCGCTGAATATGGCCAGTACTTGGATGATGGCTCCGGTGCTACGATCGAACCAGGTACGGTCATGATGGACAACAAAACCGGCCGCATTTATGGTTTCATCGGCAGTCGCGATTACAACACGAACCAAAACAATCATGCCTTTGATACGGCGCGACAAGCTGGTTCATCGATCAAGCCAGTGTTAGTCTACGGACCAGCAATCGATCAAGGCTTATTAGGCAGTCAAACAAGAATCGCCGATTTCCCTATGAAGTATCAACACGGTGAAGATGCTGGTAAGGAATTAGAAAATGCCGAGAATAAAGGGTCTAAGACTTTCCAAACAGCCCGTCAGGCCTTGGTTCAATCGACAAACATTACCGCCTACCATGTCTATCAAGACCTGCTGTCGAACAAAGGCTCTGATCAATTTGCCTATGACAATTACTTGAAGAAAATGAACTATCCTTCTTCTCATGACTGGGGTGTTGAAGCCGCACCTTTAGGAACAACCAATGTTTCAACCTTAACTGAAGTCAACGGCTTCCAAACGTTAGCTAATGGCGGTGTCTATCAGCAGGGCTACCTAATCGAATCGATCACTGATAGTACCGGAAAAGAAATTTATAAGCATAAGGAAGCACCCGTTCAAGTGTATTCAAAAGCAACTGCATCCATCATGAACGACATGATGCGCAGTGTCATAAATGAACAGCATACCACCCCATTCAAATCTATTCTAAGCGGCGTAAATTATTCGCTAAGTACGGCTGACTGGGTTGGTAAAACCGGGACGACTGATAACTATACCGACAACTGGTTGATTGTCTCAACACCTACCATCACATTAGGTACCTGGACTGGTCGGGATGATAATAAACCGATGTTGGGTGATAATGCAGGAAATCGGACAGCGACTTACATGGCGTATCTGGCTGGTCGTATCTATCAAGTCAATCCAAGTGTCTTTGGAGAAGACGAAAAATTTGAATTATCGGATGATGTCAAACAAATCAAGGTATCTGATTTCACCGGCTTGAAACCTGGAAAAGTCAGCCATAATGGAACAAACTATCAAGTACCAAGCGGCGAAGCTACTTCCCTTTGGGCGAAAGACGGTCCGGCAGAAAACTCCTATGAATTTGGTATCGGCGGCAATGACGATGATTACAAGACATATTGGAACACCCGTAACAAACTAAATGCCAAAGAAAAAGAAGACAAAGAAGATGAAGATGCAAAGACAGATGACTAATCTTCTCAAGGCAAAAAGCTGAACAATCAGCTTTTTGCCTTTTTTCTTTCCCTTTACTAATTAGCAGCATGGCCCACTTCTGACGACCGTCTTGTAGCCGGTCCTGCTTTTTGGTATTCTAGCAAAAGAAATCATTTTGAAATGGAGGAAAAAAAATGACATTTGAAGAAATTTTACCTGAATTAAAAAAAGGCGCGAAGATTATCCGCGCAGGCTGGGGTGGTTTTGAATTATACGTGACCTTGGTTGAAGGAGAAGTTTTTGACGGTTCACCAGTTACTCCCTATTTCTTGATCAAAACGGCAGACGAAGGCTTCTCAAGCTTTGCTCCAACAGTTTGCGATATCTTGGCAGAAGATTGGAAGATCGTTGAATGATGAGCTTCGATTTTTCGAATAAAATCGTTTTTGTCACAGGTGCAGCCTCCGGTATTGGCGCGGCTCAAGCTTCCACTTTCTTGGAATCCGGCGCACTGGTCTTCGCTTTTGACCAACAAACAGCGGGTCTACAAACATTAAAGGATAGTTTTCCCGATCGTTTTGAATTCTTGATTGGAGATGTTCGAGACAAAAAACGACTGCAATCTGCAATCAAAAAATGTCACGAAGTATTTGGCACAGTCGATATCCTGCTAAATACTGCTGGCGTATTGGATGACTACTTGCCGCTGGACCAAACAGGCGAAGAGCTGTGGGAGCAAATTTACGAGATTAATGTGAGAAGTATGTTCACACTGACTAAATTATTACTACCTGATCTGCTGGATAATCATGGAACAGTCATCAATATGGCTTCAATCGCAGGTCTAGTGGCAGGCGGTGGCGGCATCGCCTACACCACTAGCAAGCATGCGATCGTCGGATTTACTAAGCAACTCGCTTTGGATTACGCGGACAAAGGGCTCCATATCAATGCAATCGCACCTGGAGCGATTAGGACCCCGATGAATCAGGCTGACTTTATCGGTGATGGTCAGATGGCCAAATGGGTCGCTGAAGAAACACCTGTCAAACGCTGGGCAAAGCCTGAAGAAGTAGCCTATGCAACCCTGTTCTTAGCAAGTGCAGAGGCTCGTTATATGCAGGGAAATATTTTACCAGTCGACGGCGGTTGGTTGCTAAAATAGCTTGCAATTATTTTAAAATCCTCTAAGATATAGGTTAGCGAGAAATTCGCACTGCGGCACTTCAATCCTTTGGTCGCAGTTATTAACGAGACGCTGTCTTGTAAAGGAGAATGATAAAATGCATCTTGAAAAAAGTACAGCACAACGCTGGACTACCACTGACACAGCCAAAATGGCTGTTGTGACAGGACTTTATGTCGCTGTTACGATCGTTCTATCCGTCATTAGTTTTGGCGCGATTCAATTCCGCCTTGCGGAAATGTTCAACTTCCTACCACTTTTCAACAAACGCTATACCATCGCAGTAACCCTAGGAGTAGCAATCGCAAACTTGGCTTCCCCACTTGGTATCGTCGATGTATTATTCGGCAGTATCTCCACACTGATTGTTTTGCTGATCTGTCGTGGTGTTACTAAAAATATCACCAGTCTTAAGAAAAAAATGATCATCACCGCTTTGATTTTCGCCTTTTCGATGTTTACAGTCGCAGGTCAATTGACCTTCTTCTATCAAGCACCATTTTTCTTCAATTGGCTGATTATCGGTTTAGGTGAATTACTTTCTATGTCATTAGGTGGCATACTGATTTACTTGGTGAATAAACGAGTCGATTTAACGAAATAAAACGCGCGAGCATTTTTGCTCACGCGTTTTTTAACGATAGATTGCAATCGTTTGATAGGGTTTTAATGTCATTTTTTGTTCAGGAGTTTCTGTATCATAATTTCCAATCAGTACTTTACCTGATAAAAACTCCTCGGGCAGTGCAATCGTCGTCTCCTGTGGAAAGAAATTATTAAGAACCAATAATGAATGATCTTCTAGTCGACGAACATAACCGTAAATCTGTGGATGCTCCGGTAAAAAGGCTTCATAGCTGCCACTCGCAATCACCGGGTACTCTTTTCTCAGCTTGATCAACCGTTGATAATAATTAAAGATCGAACCTTCTTGTAATTCTTTCGCTACATTTATTTCATCAGCAGACTTTCCAACCCCTAACCATGGAGTAGCCTTTGAAAAACCGCTGTATTCTCCGCTGTCCCATTGCATCGGTGTGCGAGAATTGTCACGAGACTTCGCTTTGACAATCTTAAAAGCTTCTTGTTCTGATTTTCCAGCGGCTAGCAGCTCCTGATAGGCATTTAGGCTTTCAACATCGACATATTGTTCCATTGTGTCGAAGTCCGGATCCAGCATGCCAATCTCTTCTCCCATGTAAATATAAGGAGTTCCGCGATTTAAATGAATCGAGCTAGCCAACATTTTAGCGCCAGCGACTCGATAGTTATCCACATCAATGAAACGGTTTAGTGCTCGCGGCTGATCGTGATTATTCCAGAAAAGTGCGTTCCAGCCGCTTCCCTCGCTCATCTGCGTTCCCCACGTATGAAACAATTCTTTCAGCTTAGCAAAATCAAATGGCATTTGGGTCCATTTTTTCCCGTTTTCGTAATCCACCTTTAAATGATGGAAATTGAAGGTCATATTCAATTCTTCGCGCTCAGGATTTGTGTATAATATACAATCCTCTATAGTGGTAAAGCTCATTTCACCAACCGTAATGATTTCATTATCCTTCCCGTAAGTGGCTTGATTCATCATGTGAATGAACTCATGAGCGATTGGACGATCAGTATACGCTGGTTTGCCATCATATTCTGGACAATCCTCCAATACTTCATCCTTGCCGATTACATTGATCACGTCAAAACGGAAGCCTTTAATGCCCTTATCCATCCAAAAACGCAGTACTTCAAACAATTCTTCACGTACCTGTGGATTTCGCCAGTTCAAATCAGCTTGTGTAACATCATATAAATGGAGATAGTATTTTCCAGTATCGCCAAAGGGTGCCCAGGCATTTCCACCAAATTTAGAGACCCAATCGGTGGGCCCATCCCTTAAAATAAAGTAATCTTGATACTTCTTATCACCGGCTAATGCCTTTTGAAACCATTCATGTTCAGTAGAAACATGATTGAACACCATATCCAGCATAATTTCAATGTTGTGCTCTTTTGCTGTTGCCATCAAGCTTTCAAAGTCACTCATCGTTCCGAAGACTGGGTTAATTGATGTATAATCAGCGACATCATAGCCATTGTCATTTTGTGGACTTGGATAGATTGGGCTCAACCAAACCATATCCACGCCTAATCGCTTTAAGTATGGCATTTTTTGTTCAATTCCCGGCAGATCACCTATTCCGTCCTGATCCGTATCCAAAAATGATTTAGGATAAATTTGGTAAATTACCTTCTCTTTAAAACTCATGTTGTCCTCCAGCTTTCTATAGTTCTGTCGCAAGTAAGATTTTTTCATTGTTTGTAACAGCTGCTTCTTCCATTAAAGGATCTACTTGGAAATCAGTTGAATTTGTCACGATGATCGGTGTTTGCACTTCATAACCTGCTGCTTTGATCGCCTCAACATCGAACTCCATCAATAGCTGACCTTTTTTCACGCTGTCCCCCTGTTTCACATGGCTGGTAAAATGTTTCCCTTCCAGCTGTACAGTGTCGATCCCGATGTGGATCAACACTTCCGTTCCTTCCGTGCTGACTAATCCAATAGCATGCTTGGTTGGGAAAAGTAGGCTGATCTGTCCGTCAAACGGTGCATACAATTTCCCCTCACTTGGATCGATTACGACGCCTTGCCCCATCATTCCTTCGGCAAAAACTGGATCTTTAGCACTGCTTAATGGATGCAGCATGCCAGCGATCGGTGAGAATAGTTCAACGATTGTTCCGGCTTTTTTTGTTGTTTCACTACCTAATGTTGGAACATTGCCTTCTTCCATACGATCAAGCTTGTTGAATAAGCCAATTCGGCGGAAGGTTAAGGTTAATAAAAATGGAACAGCAATCGCGATTACCATACCGATGGCAAAGATCAAATAGTCTTGCGGGCGAATGGCTAAAATCCCTGGCAACCCGCCGACTCCGATTGACAATGCTCTTACTTTGAATAGTGTCACGAATAAGCCTGCGGCACCACTACCGATCATGGCTGCGATAAATGGATAGGTATATTTCAGGTTGATCCCGAACATCGCAGGTTCAGTCACCCCTAACCAAGCAGAGATAACGGATGGAATTGATACTTGTTCTTCTTTTTTATTGCCGCGATGAGCAAATACGACCGCTAGAACTGCCGCTCCTTGAGCGATATTTGACAAACAGATCATCGGCCATAAGTTTGTTGAGCCAAAGTCCGCAATTAATTGAGAATCGATTGCTAGTGTTGTATGATGCAGCCCGGTTATAACCAGCGGCGAATACAATGCTCCGAATATACCGCCGAACAACCAACTGAAGCTGGAGGTTAAACCAGCATTCACAACTGCGGAAATCGCCGTTCCGATTTTCCAGCCGATTGGTCCTAAAATGATATGTGCGGCTAATATCGTCGGAATCAATGAGAAGAATGGGACAAAAATCATTGAGACTGCTTCTGGTATATGTTTACGGAAGAAGCGCTCTAGATAAACGAGTAAGAAGCCAGCCAGCATTGCTGGAATAACTTGTGCTTGGTAACCAATCTTATCAACGGTGAAGAACCCAAAGTCCCAAGTCCAATTCTTTGCGATCTCTGCGGCAGCCGTACCATTCACCGCGTAAGCATTCAATAATTGCGGCGAAACTAACGTGATCCCTAAAACGATACCGAGAATCTCTGTCGCTCCCATCTTACGGGCGATGCTCCACGTAATACCGACTGGCAAGAAGTGGAAGATCGCTTCACCCGGCAGCCACAAGAACCCATTTACACCGTTCCAAAAAGTTGAAGCCTCAACAATCGTCTGCCCATTGAGCCAGCCCATCGGTACAGCTTCTAATATATTCCGAAATCCTAAAATCAAACCACCGACAATAATTGCTGGTAACAATGGTGTAAAAATTTCTGCTAAAACAGTAATGGCGCGTTGAATTGGATTTTGATTTTGTTTCGCGGCTGACTTGGCAGCTTCTTTAGAGACTCCTTCGATACCTGAAACTGCGGCAAACTCGTTGTAAAATACTGCGACATCATTTCCGATAATTACTTGAAACTGACCTGCGTTCGTAAACATTCCTTTAACACTGGGAATATCCTCGATCCGCTCCTCATCTGCCTTTTTCGGATCATTCAAAACAAAACGCATCCGTGTGGCACAGTGAGTGACTGCGGAGATATTTTCCTTGCCACCAATGGCCGCCAGCAGGTCCTTTGTGTCCTTCTCATATTTTCCCATCTTTTTTCCCTCCGAATAATTTTAACTTGTATGGATAAGTTCAGCTGATACATTTACTATAAAGGGTAGAAGCTTTTTTGTAAATCGCTTACATTTTCGGCATCTCACCAAATATGAGAACTTTCTAATCTAAAGAGAGTGTAACAAGTTTTATAAACTAAATGTCGGTATTATGTGTACCAACAGGTTGGCTAATAACCCAACAAGTCTACCAAAAAATAAAAGTTTTCTCATTTTATCTTTCAGCATCCATTAGAAAGCGTTTTACTTTTGGTTTTCTTATTTGTATAATGAATATACATATACGGACAAGTTAGGAGGATACGATGAAAAATTATGAAGTGATCTATCAAGCAATCGAGCGTGGGATTTTAAAAGGCGTTTATGAAGCGGGCTCTTACCTGCCGAGCGAGAATAAACTGCGACAAACCTACCATGTATCAAGAGATACTATTCGGAAAGCTTTGTCTCTATTAATGGCGAATGGCTACATTCAAAAAATTCAAGGAAAGGGTTCGCTTGTCTTGAAGCGAGAACAACTACGTTTTCCCGTTTCTGGTCTGACCAGCTTCAAGGAGCTGCAGAATTCTTATGGTTATGAAAGCAGTACGAATGTCGTCAGCCTGAAAAAAATTACAATCAATGAACGAGACGCCCAGGTGACCGGCTTCGAAGTAGGTTCTGTCTGCTGGGAATTGATTCGTACTCGAGCGATCGATCAAAAAAAAGTCATCCTCGACAAAGACATCCTATTAACTACGATCGTACCGGAGTTAGATACTGAGATTGCTAAGGATTCGATCTATCGCTATTTTGAGAACCAATTAGGATTGAATATTTCTTTTGCAGAAAAAGAAATCACGATCGATGCCTTAACGGACGAAGACCGTGATCTGCTGGATCTTAATCAACACGATATCAATATCGTTTCAGTAAAAAGTCGTGTCTTTATCAGTGACGCCCGTCAGTTTCAATATACCGAGAGCCGGCATCAGGTTGATAAATTCCGCTTCTTCGATTTTGCGAGACGTCATCCTTCTACCATGTAGCCGCCAAGTTCTATTGAGTATCAAAAAAAGTGCCAAAATCACTTTTTGATTTTGGCACTTTACCTTTATTCTTTTGTTGACCCTTTTTCGAAGATGCCATGAGGCAATTCAATCGTTTTTTGTTCGATTTCTTCTTTGTTCATCATTTTTGTCAATAGACGCATTGCTACGGCACCGATATCATACAATGGTTGAGTCACACTGCTTAGACGTGGACGAGCCACTTCAGTAAGCAATGAGTCATTGCTTGTGATGATTTCGAAGTCTTCTGGCACTTTCACGCCTTTGTCGATCAAGCCATCCAATAAACCGATTGCTAATTCATCATCAGTCACATAAGCTGCTGTCGCACCGCTGTTCAAGATACGGTCAGTCAATGCCAAGCCTTCTTTGAAGTTGTACGGTGCTTCAAAGATCAAACCTTCATTATAGTCTAAACCATTTTCAGCTAAAGCTTCTTTGTATCCGCCCATACGAGCTTGTCCGTTGATCGCGTCGATCAACGCACCGCTGATGAAAGCAATTTTCTTATTGCCGTGTTTAGCTAATAAGTCGATTGATTCTTTTGTTGCTGCTTTGTAGTCAATGTTTACACTCCCAACTTGTTCGTCAGGGTCAATTGAACCAGCCAAAACGATCGGTGTTTTTGAACGAGAGAATTCCGCACGGATCTCATCAGTGATTCGGTGACCCATGAAGATCACGCCGTCTACTTGTTTCGCTAATAAGTTGTTCAGCACGTTGACTTCTTTTTGTGCTTCGCCGTCAGAGTTGGCTAAAATAATATTATATTTGTACATCGTCGCAATATCGTCGATTCCGCGAGCTAATGATGCGAAAAACATGTTGCTGACATCAGGAATGATGACACCGACTGTCGTTGTTTTCTTGCTTGCTAGTCCTCGTGCGACAGCGTTTGGACGATAATCTAGACGTTCAATAACTTCTAACACCTTTTTACGTGTTGTTGGTTTCACATTGGGGTTGCCGTTGACCACACGAGAAACGGTTGCCATTGAAACGTTTGCTTCGCGGGCAACATCATAAATCGTAATTGTTTGCTTTTCCATGGATATGCTCCTTTAAAATTGTTTTCAGAAAATATCATTTACATTTCTAAAAGATAATAGCACGTTGTTTCACTGATTGCAACCGTTTTACACATTTTTTCTTAAATTTTTGTAAGCGTTTTATAAGAATCGTTTTTCAATAAAATTTATTAGTGTTACAATGATAATAACGCTGAAGGAAAGAAGGATGTTTTAATGAACCAAGAAAAAGTTTCAGAATTACGTAAATGGATGCAATCAAACGAAGTAGATTTAGCTTATGTATCGGATGCAAGCCATATCGGCTACTTCTCTGGATTTGACAGTAATCCAATGGAACGTGTATTAGCGTTATTCATTCCACTTGAAAAAGACCCATTTCTATTTGCACCTGGTCTGGAGGTAGAAGATGCGAAGGCCAGCAGTTTTGAATATGACGTGGTGGGATACTTAGATAGTCAGGACCCATTCGCCATTATCGTGGATGAAATCAAAAAACGTTACGGTTCGCCTAAAAAAATCGCCTTAGAGAAGAATCAATTAGTGTTGGATCGTTACCTGCGCTTAAGTGAAGCCTTCCCAGCTGCTGATTTCTCAGCTGACCTAACTCCGCTAGTTCAAGAATTACAATTATATAAGACCGAAGAGGAATGCCAACGCTTAATCGAAGCCGGCTCAACCGCTGATCTTGCTTTTGAAATTGGTTTTAGACATGTGAAACCAGGCATGACTGAAGAGGAGATCGTAGCAGAGATCGAGTACGAATTGAAGAAAAAGGGCATCAAACAAATGTCCTTCCCGACAGAAGTTTTAGCTGGGCCAAATGCTGCTAGTCCTCACGGAACACCCGGAAAGAACACTTGTAAAGAAAACGAACTTGTACTATTTGACCTTGGTACGATTGTTAATGGCTATTGCAGTGATGCGACTCGGACTGTTGCTTGCGGCAAACCAACCGATCACCAAAAAGATATCTATAACATCGTATTAGAAGCACATATGGCTGCACTAGATGCTGTGAAACCTGGTGTCACTTGTGGACAGCTGGATAAGCTAGCTCGTGATGTGATCGAAAAACAAGGCTATGGAGAATACTTCAATCACCGTCTAGGCCATGGAATCGGTACAACGATCCATGAATTTCCGCAAATCGTTGGCGGCAATGACCTGGAAGTTAAAGAAGGCATGTGCTTCTCGATCGAACCAGGCATCTATTTGCCAAATGATGTCGGCGTCAGAATTGAAGACTGCTTGTTCGTAACCAAAGATAGTTGCGTTCCATTCACTAAGACTTCAAAAGAACTGATCGTCTTATAATAATAAATCCCCCTATTCTTATTTGAATAGGGGGATTTATTAGTTGCTCGCTGTTTTCTTATCACTGAAAAAGTAATAACTTGTGATCAAATAAGCCACTAAGATCAAACCTAAGAATAGATAGAACACATTATCCTTAAGTATATGCAGATACCATAATGAAAATGCTATACTCACAGGTACCAAAACAAAACGAATCAACGTATGCTCCCAATTTCGACGAAGCATGACCCATAGGAAACGCAGCGGGAAAAATAAAACACCAAACAACACAACTCCAGCAAACCATTGAATTTTTTTCATAAAACCTTCCTCCTTCTTTGTTGAAGAAGACTCCTCGACGAATCGAACAGCTAAAATAGTTTCCAGATTTTTTCTTGAAATAAGATCAGGCTCACTTTTTCCCAATTCCCATTTAGAAATTGTTTGTCTAGTAACGTAGAGTTGATCTGCTAGCTGCTGTTGAGTCATCTTCAGTTCTTCTCTTTGTGCACGAATCATTTTGCCTATCTCCATTTTTGTTACACCCCTATTATTGATTACTTTGACTCAAGAATACAGCAACGGCAGGCGTTGCGCACGCAATGGTTGCAGGTTGCAAGCTACTTATCCTTGTTTTTCTAAATCAGCATCCTCCCAAACATCACTTTGGCAAAAAAGGACAAAAAAATAGCCCTCCTTACAGAGGACTACAATAGAATCGTTTTTATTCCGGATTGTTTTTTTCTACTTCTTCTTTCAGCTCTTCTTTGACTTCTTCAAAAGCAGGCTTTTCTTCATTGATTTCATTCGCTTTATCCGCTAGATCATCGGCACCTTCAGCGACTGTCGCTTTTGCTTCTTCTTTTGTTTCTTTAGCATCGATCACGATATCTTCTGAAGCATCTTCAGCAACATCTCTGGCATCGCCGGCAGCTTTACGGAAACGATCAGACAGATCAGAACTTTGACGTTTTAGATCTTCTAAAGTATCAGAAGTAATATCATCCATGTCATCCATTGAATCGCTGACCTTTCCTTTTACACTTGAAGCGAGATCACTTGCTTGATCTCCCAAGTCAGAGGCCCGATCTTTTACGATTGAACCCATTTCGCCAGTCTTAGAAACAAAATCATCTGTATAATCTGACGCTAAATCTAACCACTCATCTGTTTTTTCTGCCAAATCTTCACGTAATTCTTTTCCTGATTTTGGTGCCAATAGCAATGCGACTACTGCCGCTGCTGTTCCGCCAATCAAGGCACCTGCTAAAAATCCTCCACGTTTTGCCATTCTTATCCCTCCGTTTTCGTTGTTTTGTTACGATCTCTAAAGAATCTCATAGTTGTTGCGCCAACTTTTCCTGCAACACTCGCTTTCGCTGCATTCTTACCAACACCGCCAACTTTTCCTGCCAGATTTCGACTCGTAGTATTTAAATCAGAAACACTCTGACTCAAATCAGCTACCGCTGTAAACAGTGGATCAATCGTCTCCACTTTCCCATTGATATCATTCAGCAGGTGATTGCCCTTAACTAGCAATCCTTCTACCTGTTGCATGAGCAAATCTACATCCTTGGTAAGGACGTCAATCGTAGTATTAGCCTCAGTCACTGTTGTCTCAACCTTTTCGACCGTTTTTGAGACTTGGCTCAAAACACGAACTAAAAAGATGACCAAAACAACAAATGCGAGTGCTGCAATAATTGCTGCAATGCCGCCTAAACTCATTCAATCGCTCCTCTCATTTTTCACTCATAATGCTAACTTAAATTATACCATTCCCATAGAAATTAATGAAAGAGAAAGAGTTCTAATCAATTCTAATAAAAAAAATATCTCAAATAAATTATTGAGATACTTTCGAAAAATTTTGCAGGATGCCATTATAAAGGATTTCTAAATCGCTGATCAGCTCAGCTTCTTTGAAATTTGTGTCTGCGAACCCATCAGCATGACCGCGGAAATAATTGGTCATCACACGTTCAACTTGAATCAGTTCCTGATCAGTCAGGTTGCATTTTAAGAAGATTCGTTCAAAGGCGGCTCTTAGAAAAACCGAAATACTCTTTTCATAAGAGTCTATGTATTCTTTTTCGTAAAAAACAGTATAAAAAGCATGTTGATTTTTGGCATAAGCTGCCCAGGTTTTCCCTAATTCTACAAAAGCACAGAGATCTGCTCTGCCTAATAAGGAGTCTACTAATTGCTCACGAAATCCTTCCATTGCACGTCCGATGACTGTTTGGCGTAATTCTGTAACACTACCTGTATGCGTATACAAAGAAGGGGACTTCACATCCAAGCGATCAGCGATTTTATTTAATCGTAGTCCATTGATGCCAGACTCGCAAACCAGATCCATCGCACATTCGATGACGATTTCTTTATTTAGTCGAGAAGTTTTCATTCAATCTCCTTTTTTTAATCGTTATTTTCAAAAAACATTATATAACAAAATAACTAATATTTTCTATTAATTATAGTGATAATTAGCATTAAAAAATCCAATAATTCTTTCGTTTAAAATAACTGACAATATAAAAAGCGCAGAATCAATTCTGCGCTTCAATAATTATTTTTTTGTTTTATTTTGACCGCTTAGTTCTTTGCCTAATGCGATGATGTAATCATGTAATTTATCTTTGATTTCTGGGTGTTTTAAGCCATATTCAATGCTGGTTGTCATGAAGCCGAATTTATCGCCGACATCAAAACGTTTTCCGTTGAATTCTTGTGCAAAGACGCGTTGTGTCTTGTTCAAGGTATCAATGGCATCTGTCAGTTGGATCTCGTTACCAGCACCTGGTTTTTGTGTTGCCAATACATCAAAGATTTCAGGCGTCAGTAAATAGCGGCCGATGATCGCCAAATTACTTGGTGCTTCTTCTGGCTTTGGTTTTTCCACAAAGTTCTTCACATTGAACAAGCCTTTAGAAACTTCCTCGCCTGGATTAATGATCCCGTATTTAGATGTATCTTGTTTCGGTACGCGCATTACCGCAATAGTTGATGCATGAGTTTGTTCATAATCGTTCATCAATTGCTTCGTTAAAGGTACCTGATCTTCCATTAAATCATCACCCAGCATGACAACAAATGGTTCATTGCCAACGAAGGCGCGGGCTTGTAATACAGCATGTCCAAGGCCCATTGGATGTGACTGACGAATAAAGTGCAGATTCACATCTGTCGTTTCTTCGACTAATTTTAATAGTTCTGTCTTGCCTTTTTCTCGCAAATTCGTTTCCAATTCAATGTTTGAGTCGAAATGATCTTCAATTGGGCGTTTTGCTTTTCCAGTCACAATCAAAATATCTTCGATCCCAGATTTTAATGCTTCTTCAACGATAAATTGGATCGTTGGTTTGTCGACGATTGGCAACATTTCTTTGGCCATCGCTTTTGTAGCTGGTAAAAATCTTGTTCCCAACCCAGCGGCTGGAATAACTGCTTTTTTTACTCGCATGAATCTTGTCCCACTCTTTCTATTCTAAAGTAAATTCATTTTCAAACGTACCTTCACGCATCATCAACTCGCGACAAGCCTGACGCACGTCTTTATCATTATATAACACATCATAGATTGTTTCAGTGATCGGCATGCTGACATCCATACTGTCAGCCAGCTCTTTTGCTGCTTTCGTCGTAGAGACACCTTCGACGATCATACCCATATTGTCTAGAACCTCACCTAGCTTATGCCCTTTACCTAAAAGATTACCCGCACGCCAATTCCGTGAATGAACAGAAGTACAGGTTACAATTAAATCACCGACACCGCTCAAACCGATGAAAGTCAATGGATTAGCACCCATCTTGACTCCTAAGCGACTGATTTCCGCTAGTCCGCGGGTCATGATTGCTGCTTTCGCATCATCTCCGTAAGAAAGACCTGCTAAGGCGCCGGCACCTAAGGCGATAATATTTTTCAATGCCGCTCCCATTTCAACACCGATCACATCTGGATTTGTGTAGATTCTAAGATACTCATTCATAAACAGCTTCTGAACATATGCTGCCAGCTTTTCATCTTCGCAGGCAGCCGTGATCGTAGTAATATCGTGTACCGCTACCTCTTCCGCATGGCTTGGCCCAGATAGTACGACCACGCCTTGGCGACGTTCTTCTGGAATCTCTTCAATCAAGATTTCAGAGATTCGTTTATGTGTTTCTTGTTCTAATCCTTTACTTGCATGTATGATGACAGGCTTGTTTTCCGCTACTTGAGCAAATTCCTGCGCAACCGAACGGATTGCTTTGGTTGGAACAACGAATAAAACTGCAGCCGCATCCTTCACCGCATCCTTCAAGTTTTTCTCGCCCTTAATACTCTCGGGAATTTTTAAATCTGGCAAATAATGACGGTTCGTATGATAGGTATTGATTTCGTCAATTTGCGCTTCATGATTTCCCCAAAGTTTTACCTCGTGGCCATTTTCAGCTAATGTTTGTGCTAGTGCCGTCCCCCAAGAGCCCGGGCCTAATACTGCAACTTTTTGCTTCACAGAGATTTCCTCCTAGTTCATAATAGAGCATTTAATTGGAATTTATTCTTTCATCCAGCAGACTCTTTAAAGCCGGCAGCGAATGACGTGAAATTGATCCGATTAACAACATTTCTATTTACTATCATAGCATAGAAAGCCATCAATCCGTTATTATATTAACGCTTGATTAGTACCTTTATCTCGTTCATATTGTTTGATATCCGTGCGTTTTTTTCGCCGATAGATCAACAAAGCAATCCCTCCAACAAAAAGTACCAGTGATAATACTTGGGATACTCGCAATCCGCCAAAGAAATAGAGACTGTCTGTCCGCATTCCTTCGATAAAGAAGCGCCCGAAGCTATACCAAGTCACATATCCTAAAAAGAGTTCGCCACGTTTGACCGTCACTCTTTTTCGGATAATCAAAATCAAGATGAAACCCAGCAGGCTCCACATGGATTCATAGAAAAAGGTCGGTTGACGAAAGGCGCCATCAATATACATATTATTGATAATAAACTGTGGCAGATGGATACTCTCTAAAAACTGACGCGTCGTTTCTCCGCCAAACGCTTCATGGTTGGTGAAGTTTCCCCAACGTCCCATCGCCTGCGCCAACATCACACTAGGGGATACGACATCTAAAAACAACCACGGATCAATAAAATTGTGGCGCGTGTATACGATTAAAACAATCACTGCCGCAATCAGACCGCCATAAATAGCTAGGCCGCCGCTTCTTGTGTTAAATATCTGGATGGGATCAGCAAGATACGGTTCTAAATCAAACAAAATATAATACAGACGAGCTCCGATGATCGCGATCGGCAGCGCCCACAAAATGAAGTTGGTCATGTCATCTTCCTTTAGACCAACTCGTAATGCTTCGCGGTTAGACAACCACAAAGCGATCGCGATCGCTGAAACAATAATGATCGCGTACCAATAAATTTGTAGACCAAACAAATCAAAGGCCACGCGATTAATTTGACCCGCCATCTTATTGTCCAGAGTTTTCTTCAATTAATTGGGTCAGACGATCTTCAAAGGTCTTCGTCGCGTCGTACCCCATTGTCCGTGCACGGAAATTCATTGCCGCAACTTCAATAATGATCGCGACATTTCGTCCAGTTTTTACCGGAATCTTTACTTGCGGGATTTTTACTTCCGCGATTTCCACTTCTGTGTTGCCGCTGCCTAGTCGGTCATATTTCTTATCTTTAGACCAGCTTTCCAAATAGACGACTAATTGGACGGGCATTGAGCCGCGAACGGCACTGGCACCGAAAAGATTCATCACATCAATGATCCCGATCCCGCGAATTTCGATTAAGTGCTGTAAAATTTTTGGCGGTTCACCCACAATCGTCAATTCATCTTGTTGATAGACATCTACACGATCATCCGCAATCAAACGATGCCCGCGTTTAACTAGTTCTAATGCTGTTTCACTCTTACCAATTCCGCTGTCCCCTTGGATCAAAACGCCCAAGCCATAAACGTCGACCAATACGCCGTGAACACTCGTCCGCGGTGCCAGACCGCCATTTAAAAAGCTTGATATCTCGCCTAACAAACGCGAGGTCGAAATCGGCGAACTCAACACCGGAATATTCCGTTCGCTAGCGGCTTCGATCATTTCCTTTGGTGGAGTTAATCCACGTGAAACGATGAAAGCTGGTGTATCGTCACTGCACATCCGGCGCAAGACCATCAAACGCTCTTCCGGCATCATCCGTTCAGCGAAGGTGATTTCTTTATTTCCAAAAAGCTGCAAACGATCATGGGAATAGTAATTAAAATAGCCGGTCAATTCTAAACCTGGACGAGAAATATCGCCAGTGGTAATGACCCGCTCAAGACTTTCTTCATCACCTGTTACTACTTCCAATGAAAGTTTATCAACTAGTTCTTTTACTTTTACTGTTTCAGCCATTTAATCCCTCTTTTCTACACTTCCGCTCTATTTTATCATTTTATCCATGGAGTGACTAGGTTGAGACAACCATCTCAGGACAGAATAAAAAAAGCCTTTACAAATAATTCATAAAGTCCAAGGGATAGGGATCATTTAATTGGTTTTTCGAAAACTTTTCGTGACACACTTGCTTGCAAAATAAAACAGATTAGCAACTGAAGGCCAGGTCGAGAGTAAAGTATTTATTTTTTCCAAACCTGTGAAAAATGTTTTGTTTTCATCGCAATTAATGAAACACGCAAAACGGATAGGTAAATTTACCTATCCGTGTACTTGTCGATATTATGATCTGAAACGATCGCATTGACAATCGCCATGACGACTGCCACCATGATTGAGATGGCAAAGCTTGAAAAGCCAAAACGATAATTTCCTATTAGGTTGGAAGTCAATTGCAACATACCAGCGCTGATCACAAAACTGAATAACCCTAAAGTCAAAATATTCAACGGTAATGAAAGCAATACTAAGATTGGTTTCACTAAGGTATTCAAGATTGATAGGATAAAGCTTGCGAATATAGCCATCGTCAGACTTTCCACATATACCTGGTTAGGAAAGAGCACTGATAGTGAAATAAAAATCAGTGCATTAGCTATTAAGCGCTGTAAGTAAGTCATTAAAAGTCGCTCCAGTCATCTTCGTCGATTTTGTCCGCTTTTTTGCGTTTAGGGGACGTTTTTCTCTCATAGTTGTCATAGTCGCTGCTACCGTAGTCATTGTTTCCGTAATATGGATTGTTGTGTCCATAAGAATCCCGGCCTCCTCTTGGGCCCGCTGGAATCACTAATGCTAACAAGACATATAGTACAATCGGTGAGCCGATCAAGACGAAACTCAAGAAAACATAAATCACACGTACGATCGTCGCATCGATCCCGAAGTATTCGGCAATCCCGGCTAAGGTACCTGTCAGCACCACATTTGTTCGTGACTTCTGTAATCTCTTTTGCATATGAATCTTCCTTCCTTATTATTTCCTAATTGTCAAAATCTTTCAAGAAAATACTACCTGTGGTCGTTGAGACCTCAATTTTCGCCATATCCTCGGCTACCCGACGGAATTGCAATAAGCGGTTCGTTTTTTCTTTTTTCTCTCTGATCACTTCATAATTTGATAGACGATCATTGATACTACCCAAGCTGGTTTTCGCCAATCCTTCCAAGCCAATCGTTTTTCCTACAGAAACTTTGACATTTCCGTTAACTGAGCTTGCTTTGATTTTTTGTAAGCTGGCATGTCCAGCCGTTAACTTCACATCACCATTAACTAATGAGATGCCGTAATTTTGAATAGCTGCTTTAGTCGTGATGTTTCCATTAACTGTTTCGATGATTGAGTCTAAGATCGCGCCTTCATTGATAGTGATATTGCCATTAACACCTTGAATCTCAAGCATTGTTGCATCGATATGTTTGAAGTTGATATTGCCGTTGGTTGATTTCGCATATACATCCTTGGCATCCATCTCTTCAACAGTCAAATCACCATTCAGTAATTTAACAGCTACATGATCGTAAGTCCGTTTTGGCAAGTAGAAAATTAATTCTGCTTGAACACGTTTATTCGGAATTTGGAATGAGATATGTTCATCATTCACTTCGATCTGGCTGCGTTCCATCAATGATTGTAGTGGTGTTGCTTCATTCATTTTACCATAAAGTTTGATTTTCGCATCTACTTTGATAGCCGCGTCATCCCAAGCTTTTAAGGTTACTTTACCATTCGCTAGCTTGATATCGATCAACGTTGGTTCAACATCTGTATATAGGAATTGATGTTCAAACTTGGACGTTACTAGACCAGGAACTTTGACATTGAAGTCTTTCCAATCAACATTTTCTTCGACTGTGTCAGAAACAGTTTTCCAAGTTTTCTTCATCAAGCGCCCTAATTGAACGCCGGCTTCTCCCAATTTTTCACCAACTTGCGAGAAAGTTTCACTCGCTTGGTCCTTCAAATCATCAGGAATATCAAAGCGTGTGCCTTTACGTGCTTTACGAGACTCATCTTGGTTGTCCTGCACGTTCTTTAATTCCTCTTCTTGCTCTTCGACCTGTTCATCTAAGTCAGCGATTTGTTCTTTCAACTCATCGATTGCTTCTTCAACTGCTTCACGGATGTCATCATCTTCATCTGATAATGTATCCAATTCTTCCTTCGTGTCTAACTCCATCAAGACTTCTTGTTTTTCATGAAGTGCAGCCTTTAGTTCTTTTTTCTTTTGATTGATTTCATCGATATGAGCAGAAATCTGGTTGGCTTCTGTTGCTAAGTCATCAAAGTATGCTTCAAGATCTTCCAAGTCCTGTTCTTCAGATCCTTTAGCATCTTCTGTGTCTTTTCCTGTTTCCCACTCATCAACTAAATTCGTTGCTTGGTCGCGGTGATAAGAATCCACTTTGTCGGCAGCCTGTTTGATCTGCGCTTCATCCTTCGCCTTGGCCATGCTTTCTAATAAATCTAAACCTTCTTCAGTTGATAAAATACCTTTTTTAACTAATTCCAAAATTCGTTGTCTTTCATTCATAGAAATTGCCTCCTTCAAAAAGCAAATACATTACTTTTGTTTACATTCATATTATGCATGGTTTTTGTGAGTTTGTCATAGGACTAAAGACCCATCTTTTTATCCGACTTCTTGAAGAGCGTGTTTCTCCCTATTATAATGTAGAATCTTTGTGCTCATTCAGGAAAACTTTTTTATGATCTTCCACAAATTTTGCGAATGAAATCGGTTCTCGTGAAAGAAGCTCTTGGACTGTATAAGTAACTTTTTTCGCATTGCCTAACTGAGTAATCAGATAAAGCATGACCATCACATTCACATAGTCCTTTTTCATGCCCCGTCGCAGCATCGTTTTACGAAATTTAAACAGACTAGGTTTACTGTAAGTTATCGGTGTCTGTAATTCCTCAGTCATAATTTGACTTGCTTCACCGTAAGTCAATGCTTGGGCACCAGTGATCTCTAATTCTTGATTTAAATACTGCCTATTCAGTAAACACTCCGCTCCCACTGCACCAATATCTCGCGTATCAATAAAACTAGTTTTTGAATTTCCGGCAGGAACAAAGAGATCATGATTTTTTTGGATATCCTCTAAATGAGTCGTACTCAAATTCTGCATGAAAAAACTTGGTCGGATAAAGGTATGGAGAATTCCTAGTTCAAGAATTTTTTTCTCGATTTTATGATGAGGCGTCATCGGATTCTTCTCCACACCAATCAAAGATACAAAAACGATTTGCTTTACCTTTTCAGCTTTGGCTGTCTCTAAAAAAGGATACATGTCCTCTTGGGGATTCGCTAACTGCGGAGGACGAACGAAAAAAATCCGATCCACACTAGCAAGTGCTGCTGCGAATGTCGAAGCATCCGTAAAATCAAAAGCTTTGACCTGTACATTTGAAAATGGTCTGAAGTTCTCTTGGACTTTATTAGGATTTCGTACACCAGCGATAATTTCTACTTCTTTCATACTTAAATTTTCTATCAATGGCCAGCCGATATTTCCTGTAGCTCCAATAACCAATATTTTTTCCATGTCCTCACTCCTGATTCAGTTTTTGCAGCAAAGTATTTAACGATTCTTGTTCCTCTGCCGACAATGGCAGTATAAAATTTTTAAGCACCTTATCACTTGTGTTCTTTGCGAATTCATAAGCTTCTTTTCCCGTTTTTGTTAAATACAAATCGTATGATCGATTGTCATGATGACTTTTTCTTCTATTAATAAGGTTTTTTTGCTCCAATCGTTTAATGATGGCCGAAATTGTCGGCTTATCCATTTCCAAAAATTTCGTTAATTGAATAGCGGTAATCGACTGATTGGTGTCTTCGAATCGTTTCAGTTGTTGAATAACTGCCCATTGAGGCGCAGTCAAATTTTTTTCACGTAAGGCTTTATTTAACTCATAGGTTAGTTTTTTGGAACTGTTCATGATTAGATAACCTGTATTTTCCATAAATAATCCTCCAATGCAATATAGTTAGTTTACTAACTATATTGTTAAAAGTAAAGAAGGAATATCCCAGCAGACAAAAAAACCAGATAGAATCATTTTCTATCTGGCCCATCTAATCTCTTATTAAAATGTTTCATTTCGATTGCTATTAAGTTCCGTGATTTTCCCAGTCGCCAAGTAAACGATCCATTCACAGATGTTTGTGACATAATCCCCTACGCGTTCTAAGTAACCCGCAACATGCAGATAATCGGTTCCGCTGATAATCGTATCGGATTCCTTCTCCATCGTGTTGGTAGTCATATCATAGATTTTTTGGAAATAATCATTCACGCGTTCATCCATCTTCGCGATCATTCGAGCATCTTTTTCATCGGTCTTTACGTAAGCGATCAAGACATTGTCCACCATCTTTTTCACGTAGTTGGACATTTCATTGATTTCTTTTTCGACCTCTAAGATTCGAGGAAGTCCTTTTAAGCGAATCGTTGATTTTGCGACTGAAACAGCGTGGTCGCCCATGCGCTCCAAGTCAGAGCTAGCCTTCATGATCGTAATGATCGTCCGCAAATCCGTTGTGACTGGCTGCTGTAAAGCAATCATTTCAAAGCTTTTTTTCTCTAAACGGACTTCCATGTCATTGATCTCGATGTCGTGATCAATCACCTCTTGTGCTAGTTTTTTATCATGGTCAATATATGAACGGACCGATTTATGCACAGCGCTGGAAACCATCATACCCATTTCATAAAACTGATTGTGAAGATTCAGCAAATCTTCTTCAAATTGTGTACGTAACATCGTTGCCCTCCTTAAATGAATTAATTTCTACCCAAATTTTCCTGAGATATAATCTTCGGTTTCTTGTTTTGCTGGATCTAAGAATATTTTCTTCGTCTTGTCGAACTCAATCAGCTCGCCTTGTAAAAAGAAAGCCGTACGATCTGATATTCGTGAAGCCTGCGACATATTATGCGTCACGATAATAATCGTATAATTTTCTTTTAGCTCCAGCAGCATGTTTTCGATCTTCCCTGTTGATACAGGATCTAGAGCACTAGTCGGTTCATCCATTAGGATAACTTCAGGATTCACGGCTAAAACACGTGCGATACATACCCGCTGTTGCTGCCCACCAGATAAAGACAACGCACTTTCATGCAGCTTATCTTTGACATCGTTCCAGACCGAAGCTGCCTTCAAGCTCTGCTCCACCACTTGATCCAGTTTGTTTTTATCCTTCTCACCTTTTAATTTTAACCCATAGATGACGTTCTCGTAAATCGAAAATGGAAAAGGATTCGGTTGTTGAAAAACCATCCCGATTTCTTTGCGCAACTTAACTGTATCCGTCTTAGGGCTATAGATATCTTTGTCCTTATACATGACGCTGCCAGTGATTGTCACACCGGGGATCAAATCATTCATCCGATTCAAGGAACGTAAATAAGTCGATTTTCCACAACCAGAAGGTCCGATCATCGCGGTGATTTCACCTTTTTCAATTTCCATATCAATGCCTTTTAAGGCTTCTTTTTTACCATAATACAAATGAAGGTCTTTGGAAGTAATAATCTTCGACATTCAATTTCCCCCGTCTCTTAACCAAAATGTCCAGACACATAATCTTCGGTCGCCTGGATTTTCGGCCGTGTGAAGATTTTAGCTGTTTCATCATACTCAATAACATGGCCTAAATAGAAGAAGGCCGTGTAGTCACTGATCCGCGCAGCTTGCTGCATGTTATGAGTCACGATGATGATTGTGTAGTTTTCTTTTAATTGAACCAACGTCTCTTCTACTTTACCAGTCGAGATTGGATCCAACGCACTGGCAGGTTCATCCAATAATAAAATATCCGGTTTCATAGCGATTGCTCGCGCGATACAAAGACGTTGTTGCTGTCCGCCAGAAAGAGCTAAGGCGCTTTTATCCAGATTATCTTTGACTTGATCCCATAGAGCCGCTTGCTTCAAGCTGGTTTCAACAGTTTCCTCTAGTTGATGCTTATCACGCATTCCATGCTGCTTCAGGGCAAAGGTAATATTATCGCGAATTGATTTACTGAAGGGATTTGGTCGTTGAAATACCATCCCGATTCGTTTCCGCATTTCATAAACATCGATGTTTGCTGCATTAACATCAACATCTTTATACACGATCTTTCCTGTCACACGAGCACTAGCGATACCGTCATTCATCCGATTCAACGAACGCAGATATGTCGACTTGCCGCAGCCTGAAGGCCCGATTAAAGCCGTGATTTTATTTTTTTCAAATTCCAGGTCAACACCTTTGATTGCTTCGTTGTCGCCGTAATAAACGTGCAAATCTTCCGTATGCAACGCAATTTCGCCTGGCATTTTTATCAGGTTTCGTTCATCCCAATTGTATTCTTTCATTAAAGTTCTCCTATATTCGTTCTCAGTTTCAATGTCTTAGCCTCAACGGGTTATGTTGAAGTCATTCTTTTATGCAGTCGTTTACCGATTGCCCGAGCTCCGAAGTTAAACAACAGAACCGCTAAAATCAAAACTGCTGAAGCGCCTGCTGAGACAGAAGTTCCATCCGGCATCGTGCCTTCTGTATTGATTTTCCAGATATGCACAGCCAATGTTTCAGCTTGGCGGAAAATACTCAATGGACTTGAAACACTTAGTGGATTTAAATTGGTAAAATCCAAAGCTGGAGCACTTTGTCCTGCCGTATAGATCAACGCTGCCGCCTCACCAAAAATCCGACCAGAGCTTAAAATGACCCCAGTCAAAATCCCCGGCAATGCATCTGGTACAACGATTTTTGTGACCGTCTCCCACCGTGATAACCCTAAAGCTAACCCAGCTTCGCGCTGAGTATAATGAATCGCTCTTAACGATTCCTCAATATTTCTTGTTAGTAATGGTAAATTGAACAAGGTCAGTGCTAAAGCTCCTGAAAGAATCGAGAAGCCGTAACCAAACTGAATAACAAAGATTAAGAAGCCAAACAAACCGACAACAACTGAAGGTAAAGAACTCAAAATTTCGATCGATGTACGAATGACATTCGTCACCCAATTTTTCTTTGCATACTCAGATAAATAAATCCCAGCTCCTAATGAAATAGGTAAGCTGATGATCATCGTGATCAACAGTAAGTAGATTGAGTTGAATAATTGGATCCCGATCCCGCCGCCTTTTTGGTAGGCTTTTGAAGGCGAGGTCAAGAATTCCCATGATACGTGGGGCAAGCCGCGAATCAAAATATATAATAATAGAAAGGCAAGGATCGCAACGATCAAGCCAGAGACAGCGTATAGGACTCCAGTCGCGATTTTATCTGCGCGTTTTGCTTTATCCATTCGTTATCTCCCCTTTCTTTCCGATGTAACGAATCAAAATGTTAAATACTAAAGACATGAACAACAGAATCAATGCTAATGACCACAAGACATTGTTTTCCACTGTGCCCATAATCGTGTTCCCGATCCCCATCGTCAAGATTGAAGTCAACGTTGACGCAGGCGTGGTCAAACTAGTCGGCATCAATGCCGCATTCCCGATTACCATTTGGATCGCTAAGGCTTCACCAAAAGCACGAGCCATACCAAAGACAACTGCTGTTAAAATTCCTGGAACTGCCGCGCGTAAAACAACTTTATAAATCGTTTGCCAGCGGGTTCCGCCCAAAGCTAATGACGCTTCACGATAATGCCGCGGTACTGATTTTAAGGTATCTACTGTCATTGTTGTAACTGTTGGTAAGATCATAACGAACAAAACGAAAGTTCCTGACAAGATTCCGAACCCTGTTCCGCCGAAGATCGAACGAATGAAGGGAACGATTACCGTCAAACCGATAAACCCATATACAACCGAAGGAATTCCAACCAGCAATTCAATAACCGGTTGTAAGAATTTCTGTCCTTTGGTTGGAGAAATTTCTGTCATGAAGACTGCCGCCCCAATAGCGAATGGTGTTGCTACAATCGCAGACAAAAATGTGACCATAAATGAACCTAAAATCATCGGCAATGCACCAACTAACGGCTTGCCATCCGGCCCGGTCGCACTAGGATTCCAAACTGTTCCAAATAAAAAGTCGAACACATTAATCTTATCTACAAAAAAGGTCGACAACCCTTTGCTTGCTACAAAATAGAAAATCGCTCCAACGACAAATACGATCAACGCTATACATACAAAACTTACAAATCGTCCTCGCTGTTCAATCCTCGCACGCTTTGATTTCGTCGTGAGCGCTTTTTTTACATCTTCATTATCCAAGGCCTACTCCTCCTGATTCCTACAAACTAATCCACTTGGTTTTTTACAAACCAACAAAGCCATTTTACCTGTTGAAAATCAATTTCCTTTTAACCTCCTGTAACGCTTCCATGACATTTGTAAAGAAAGTGTAAACCAGATTAGAGACCCACTGCAACTGAACTGCTTGAAAATACAAAAGTCCCCGTTCAATCCTATGCCAATTAATGACCAAGGTCGAACGGGGACTTAAACTATTTATCTTGCCACTCCCACCAATTTTGTTTATCTGGCGGAAGCTCACCATCATGATCCGCATAATGCACAGCGATCAACTTTTTGCCCTTGCGTTACACAATCCTTCAAATAGATTTCTTCAGGATCCTGCTGCTTCAAAGAAGCTACATCGGGATAGCCCGCATTAATCAAATGCTGCGCCATATTTTTTCCGATACCGGGAATCACCTGCAAATCATTTTTCATCACTAATCATCCTTCCTTATATTCAGTGAAGGTCAATACATAGCCATCTGGGTCTGTAATAGCGAATTCTTGCGCACCATAAAATGTGGTATGTGGTTCAGTATAAATCGGATAACTACTTTTAACATCTGCATAAAATTTTTCAAAATTCTCCACCTTAATATACAACGTAATTGACGGCTGAATCTTTTCGGCAGCCAAGATCGGATACTCTTCACTTAAATTGCTTTTTTCCTGCAGCATCAATGTCATAGCCTCTTTCCCAAGAATCGCAAATTGTAACGTTTGGTCTTTTGCTGGAACGGAAGCCACCACTTCTAACCCAAGAATTTCTTGATAAAACTTCACTGATGCGTCCACGCTTGCCACCATTAAATTCGTTGTGATACTTTTATACATTTTAACCAGCTCCTTTAATTTATAGTCTTATTCTAGCAAGACCTGACAGCTAGTTATTGTAAAAATGCGTCAATTTTTATAGCGAGCCAGCAACTCCAGCGGCGTAATTCCCAGATGATGTTTAAAATCCTTATTGAAATGCGGTTGATCGTAGTAATTTGTAACTGCTAAAATATCAGCTGGTCGCGCTTGTTCTGAAGTTAAGATCTGCAAGCATTTTTGAAAGCGCAGAATACTCAGTACCATTTTGGGTGTCAAACCAAAATTTTTCGCAAAGATTCGCTGACATTGTCTCGGACTGAAGTAGAGCTGCTCGTATAATTCTTTTGTTGTTTGCGGAATTTTCTCCGACAATCGCGGAAAGAGTCGAGTGAAATCGTTGGGCTGCTTCCCTTCAAATTTTCCAACCACATAGTTTTGAAAAATTTCTTGCCCTGCTTCAAATGTTCCCGCAAATAAATTTTCTTGGTCCAAGTCGTTAAAGACATCTGAAAGTAAGATGAACTGATCCATGGCTGCTCCTGCCGGTAAACCTGTCAACTGATGGAAAGCCCCCGGCATCATTCGAGCTCCGAAAAAATGTGCCGGGGTTTGGATTTCATAATCAAAATCAGTCTGCTGATTTCCGGTAAAAAAGATCATTCTTTGATCGAAATCCACAATCAGATCAATGCAGCCATCCGCAATGATCACATTCTTAACACATGCCTGTTCTTGCGTTTTCGACTGTATCGACCAAAAACACAAGACAAACTCACTGCAGTCAGAAATTATTTTTTCGCGATAGCTCATCACTCGCGTAAAATCATCATTCAAAAGAAAAGGCAATTGAATCGGATAGTACATCGAATTAATCCTCCTATTGCTATATTAGCTAATTATATAAAAAGGGACATGGAAATTCATCCATGTCCACAAAAAATTATTATATTACATTTCCCTGCCAATCACGTTCGACCTTCATATCAGAAATAGGAATATACCCAAGTTGAGGCACAACTTTTCCTTGAACTTCTTTTGAAAGCATATAATCGAGAAAATCCTTCACCAATTCAGTTGGCTGCCCCTTCGTATACATATGCTCATAGGCCCAAATTTTCCAGCGATTGGTAGTCACATTCTCATCTGTTGGCTCAATATTATCGATATTCAGTGTTTGTACTTCTTTCGTTACATAAGAGAAGGCCGTATAACTAATTGCTCCGGGTGTATCGGCGACGATCTGACGCACCATTCCGCTTGAATCCTGCTCTTGCGCGCGAACCGCTGTCTTACCGTCCAAGACCCACTGCTCAAAGGTCGAGCGTGTGCCGCTACCGCTGGCTCGGTTCAAAATGACGATATCTTGATCCTTACCTCCCAAATCTTTCCAATTTTTGATCTCACCAAGAAAAATCTTCCGCAGATTCTCCAATGAAATATTCGTTACCCCAACGCCCTTATTAACGATCGGAGTGATGCCGACAACTGCAACCTTGTGATCGACTAACTTCTTCGCGTCGATCCCATTTTTTTCTTCTGCAAACAAATCTGAATTACCGATCTCAACTGCTCCCGATTGTACCTGACTCAAGCCAGTCCCGCTTCCGCCACCCTGGACATTGATAAATCTGCCAGGATTCTTACTTTGATATTCTTCTGCAACAGTTTCAACAAGCGGCTGCAGAGCAGATGATCCGACTGCTGTAATTGACTCGCCACGGTCGATCCATTTTGAACAACCGGACAAAAGTAAAAGCGTCCCTAATAGAGGAATTAACCATTTCTTCATGAAAAAGCTCCTTATTTCAATTAATTGAGCCAACTCTAGTAAAATGAAAAAATTGTATCAACTTTTCTGACTGTCGTTGCCTATGATCCCACTAACGTCTTAAAAATGAAATTGGGACTCGCAACTGACATCTTATTCATTTTCTAAATGTTTGACTTACTAAACAAGCTAGTTCATTTTATACTATCAAACCATGAAAGCGCAAATGATTTTTACAGGAGAGGAGAAATCAAACGTGCAATTCCTTCTTTGAACTTAATAACAATCCCGCGCTGATCGTATTTTTCTTGAGTCAAAAGTTCTGATTTCATGGAGTCTTTATAAAATTCTTCACGCAACTCCTCGGCAAACGCCGCGTCGTAAACGATCGTATTCACTTCAAAGTCCAGTTTGAAGGAACGAACATCGATATTGGCTGATCCCACTGAAGCGATTCCAGCGTCAATCACCATCGTTTTTGCGTGAATAAAACCATTCTCGTAGGTCTCGATGATTGCTCCATATTCCAGCAGCTCAGCTGAAAAAGAATAGGTCGCCCAATAAACCAGCATATGATCGGGTTTATTCGGAATTTGAATACGAACCTTGACTCCTGATAATAATGCCAGTTTCAACGCTTCATGGATCGGTGCGTCTGGGATGTAGTAAGGCGTTTGAATCAGAATTTCTTTCTTGGCTAAATTGATCATTTTCAGGTAGGTCAATTTAATTTGCTCGTGCTCACTATCAGGTCCGCTGCTGACCATTTGCAAGGCCAGCTTCCCTTCTGATTCGATCTCAGGGAAATAATCCGGTTGATAAACCAGTTCATGTTTTTGCTGGGAATTCCAATCCATCAAAAAACGGTTCTGCAACGTGTAAACAGCATGACCGTGAATACGCAAATGATTATCTCGCCAATAGCCGAACTTTTCGACTAATCCTAGGTATTCATCCCCAACATTGAAGCCGCCAGTATAGCCGATCTCCCCATCGATCACCACGATTTTCCGATGATTGCGATAATTCATACGCGGATTCAAATACGGTAAAAATAGTGGGAAGAAGAAATCCACTTCTCCCCCTGCTTCGATCAGTGGGGCGAGAAAACGCCGATTGACCTGGGTAGAACCCCACGCGTCTAAAAGCAGTCGAACTTTTACTCCACGAGAGGCTGCGGCTACTAATGCTTCCCTTACTTCAAGCCCCAGATCATCTGCACGATAAATATAGTACTCCATATGGATGTGGTATTTTGCCTGTTTGATATCCTCAAGCAGCGCGTCGAACTTTTCGCGTCCATCAGTGTATAGAATAACCTCATTATTGGTCGTATATAAAGAACTCTCAAACATCGTCAGCATATAGATCAGCTGCCTCGGATCGACTTGATTCGTTGTTGGCTTGGGAAAAAGGCCTCGTGCCAATGCTCGCTGCTGCTGCTGGACCTCCACGTTCATCCCGATTTTGGTCTGCATCTTCAAATCAAAGATCCGTTCCTTCGAAATTCCCTTTCCAAAAAAGACATATAAAATAAAGCCGAGAACTGGAATGAAGGTCAAGACTAACAACCAAGCCCATGTATTGACCGTATCCTTCCGTTCTCGAAAAACAATAATAAATGATAAAATCGTATTAATAATCAGGAACACTAATCCCAAGTGCTCTGTCACAAAAGACATGTTTCCACACTCCTTCTACTAAAGAATAGCCGAGAAGAAGCTGATTGTAAACCACGTGCTTTAGCGTTTTTTTTCATTTTGCAACAACATGTCAATGTGAGGGATTTCATCCTCTAAATAAACATCGGAAGTTTTTTCAAAGCCAAATGAACCATAGAAATCAGCTAGGTGCGCTTGCGCTGAAATAATAACTGGACGATTGGGATAGCGGACTTCAATCTCGCCTAATGTCTTCCTTACAATCTCTCGACCTAACTGCTGTCCTCGGTACTCTTTCACCACTAAAACTCGACCAAAATGAACCCCGTCCTCTTCATCCAAAATACGCGCATAAGCTTGCAATGTTCCATTTTCCGCTATGCAAACGTGAACCGCCTGACGATCTGCCTCATCGACTTCTTGATAAGGACATTTTTGCTCCACAACAAAAACTGCTGTGCGAGCCTGTAAAATAGTTACTAATTCTTGTGGTGTTAATTCATCCGTTGATTTGATCATAGATTCCCTCCAGGATTTTATATTAAAAATAGTTTAACTTACTTTCTGCTTAATGTCCGCTAGTAACCTTGATTCCGATAATTCCTGCGACCAAAAGTATGACAAAAAAACTGGTCAATAACGATAGATGATCTTTAAAGAAAATGACTCCGATCAAAATTGAGCCTACCGCTCCGATGCCTGTCCAAATCGGATACGCCAAACTCATTGGTAACGAATGAAGTGATTTTGCCAAAAAATAGAAACTTGCGATCATTCCAATCACCGTTAATAGTGAATAATTGATTTTACTGAAGCCTTCACTCAGCTTCATCATCGTCGCCCAAAACATTTCAAACACTCCTGCTACGACTAAAGATACCCATGCCATCATAAAAATTCCTCCTAAACACACCGCTAATTCATTTCAAGGTATTCATTTTTCCAAAAACACGAAAAATGAGTTCGATTTTCATTACGCATATCATTATGCTAATCGCCTGCCTATTAACTGGTTAAAAATTGATCCCTTCGACACAAACCAAATAGACTGCAAAAAGCATAACTGACAAAATAAGGGAGTCCAATTTCTTCAATGACCTAACGAAATTGGCTCCCTTGCTCGGTAGCGTTATATAATTGATTTCTATCTTAGAACCTTTCCAAGAAAAAATCAAGGAAGAGCTTTTTCTGATTTTATTAAGGAACAAAAAAACTTCTCCGAATTTGTTTCGAAGAAGTTTTGTTTATTAAATTTTTAAGAAGCGACGCATTGAAATGACCGATCCTAATGAACCAATCAAGTAACCGCCAACGGCCATCGTGATATCCAAAATCCAAACGATTTGGTTCGGACGCAGCAGTTCTAGATTTGACTGTAAAAGATACGGTGCAGCCAATCCGTACACTTGCGAGTAGCCATAGGTCAAGACTAGAATCGGCACGATTGAACCAATCAAACCGATCCAACCACCCTCAAGGAAGAATGGCCAACGGACATATCCATTCTTGGCACCAACTAAGCGCATGATTTGAATCTCGGTTTTCCGTGAAATGATCGTGATCCGAATAGTATTCGAAATCAAGAAGATTGCCACAAAGACTAATAGAGCAGCTGCTGCTAAGCCCCAAGTCCGTACGACCTTCGACATTTGAATGATTCGGTCAGCAGAATTTCCGCCATAATTGGCACGGAAAACATTTGGTAATTGACTTGCTTCTCGGGTTACTGGACGAATATATTGTGCGTCTGTTGCTTTTACAACATATACATCATAAAGCGGGTTGCTGTCGCCTTCAAATAGGTCCCAGGCATCTCCCATTTGTTTTTGTAATTTTTTCAACTGCTCTTCTTTACTAGAAAAGGTCACCTTATCTACATGGCTGATATCTTCCAGATCTGTCTTCAACTCTTTTAAATCCTTTTCCTTCGTACCGATATCAACAAAGACGGTTACCTCGACATTGCCTTCAACATCCTGAGCTAGTTTCGTCGCATTCATGATCACTGCCATGAAAATTCCTGCCATCGTCAAGGTGATCGTTACCGCGCTGACTGAAGCTAACGTCATCCAGCCGTTACGTTTGACACTCTTGATACTTTCCAACAAGTGCCGGAAGAAATTTCTAATCATCAAACTCGTATTCTCCTTCCGCTTCATCCCGAACGATCAAGCCATTTTCAATCGCGATCAAGCGATGACGCATTGTATCTACGATCGTTTTGTTATGAGTCGCCATGACGATCGTTGTTCCTTGATTATTGATTCGTTCTAATAGATGCATGATTTCCCAAGAAGTATCTGGGTCCAAATTTCCTGTCGGTTCATCGGCGATCAACACTTTCGGGGTATTCACGATCGCGCGTGCAATTGATACCCGTTGTTGCTCCCCACCAGATAGTTCACTTGGGAACACGCGGACTTTATGCTTCAACCCAACAAGGTCCAGCACTTCCATAACACGTTTTTTGATGTCCCGCGGTTTACGTCCAATAACCTGCATTGCATAGGCAACATTTTCATAAACGGTCTTGCGGGGCAGTAGCTTGAAGTCCTGGAAAACGACGCCGACATCACGACGCAAATAAGGAACTTCTTTATTTTTAATTTTTAATAAATCGTGACGGGCAACATCTAATACTTTTCCAGAGGTTGCTTTTTCTTCACGATACATCAACTTGATAAAGGTAGATTTTCCACTACCAGAGGGGCCAACGACATAGACGAACTCACCTTGATCGATACGGACCGAAATCCCACGTACAGCAGTTGTCTTGTTAGGATATTTTTTTGTTACATCCTGCATTTCAATCATGCTTTATCTCTCCAAATCCTCTTAAATTCTTTGTTATTATAGCATGCCAACATTGCAACTGGCTTTCATTACTTTACAGTTTGATTTCATTTTGGCCTTAACCCTCTTGAGCTAATCGCCATTTCAAGTAAGCGTCAATGAAAGGATCCAATTCGCCGTCCATTACTGCCTGTACATTTCCTGTCTCATGTTCGGTGCGATGATCCTTCACCATCGAGTAAGGATGAAATACATAAGAACGAATTTGCGAGCCCCAGCCGATTTCCTTTTGTTCACCACGTAATGCAGCAGCTTCCTGCTCCTTCTTCTCGATCTCTAATTGATAAAGCTTCGCCTTCAGCATCTGCATCGCCGTTTCGCGGTTATGGAATTGCGAACGCTGTGCTTGACTGGCGACAACGGTGCCGGTCGGTAGGTGCGTGATTCGAACGGCTGATGAAGTCTTGTTGATATGCTGACCGCCAGCACCACTAGCACGATAAACATCGACCTTCAGATCATCTGGATTGATCTCGACTTCGATATTTTCATCTAATTCCGGCATCACTTCAACCGAACAAAAAGAAGTATGGCGTCGGCTAGCTGAATCAAAAGGTGAGATTCGCACTAAACGATGAACACCCTTTTCTGACTTCAAGTAGCCATAAGCATTCGTTCCTTTGATCATTAGCGTCACACTTTTGATACCCGCCTCGTCACCTGATTGGTAATCGATCGTCTCAACTGAAAATCCATGCTGCTCCGACCAGCGTGTATACATCCGCAAAAGCATCGAACCCCAGTCCTGAGATTCTGTTCCGCCAGCACCTGGATGCAATTCCACGATCGCATTATTTTTATCGTAAGGTTCATCAAGTAAAAGAGACAGTTCGAAGCCAGAAACTTTTTCCTGCAATTGACCTAACCGTTCTTCAAGTTCACTGTGCAGTTCATAGTCATATTCTTCCTGCTGCATTTCCCACATGACATTCAATTCATCGGTTTCATTTGCGATCGCTTGAAACTGGTCATATGTATCCTTTGCTGCATTGTTACTATTGATCAATGCCTGCGCCTTTTCCGAATCATCCCAAAAACCTGGAGCGGTCATTTGATTTTCCGCCTCCGCGATGTCTTCTTCTAACTGCTCTAGGTCAAAGAGACCCCCTGAAGCTTACGACCTGCTCTTGCATCGTGTCTAACAAATTTCGTATTTCTGCATTTTCCACATCTATTCCCTCTTTCTTCCGGGTAAAAAAATACCCGTAAAACCATGAATCAAAAAAATCGTACTTCAATCTCAATACACATACCATTCTGCTGAAGGTTTTGTCAACCATAAAAAAATATTTGTTACAAAATGAACCTTTAAAAAAGGTTTAATAAAACATGATTCGGATCCTGTTCTATATACGATTACGCTATGGTTTTAAGCCAAGACTCTTTAAAAATCAAGCTGTGAGAAGCAAAACTGGCAGCTAATTCGTTTTAAAGGATTAACTTTTTCAAAAAGCGAAAAAGTTAGTTTTATTTTCATCGCGCATACCATCCAACTAAACATCACGTGTCAATACTGTGTTTCAACCATTTAATTACCAGTCCAACTTTGAGAGCTGAGAAAAGTTGAACTGGCAGCTAGCTCATATTAAAGTAATCATTTTTCGAAACCCATGAAAAATGAATCTGATTCTCACTGCGCGTACGATTACGCTAAACAGTTCGTGCCTTATTTCATCAGAACATATCAACTTAGATTTCGTTCTATATCAAACTGCTAAGAAAACTGGCAGCTAATTCGTTTTAAAGCATTAACTTTTTCAAAAAGCGAAAAAGTTAGTTTTATTCTCACCACGCATACCATTTTTCTAACCCGCTAAAGCGGGAAGAAAAACTCGCAAAACAAACGAGACATAGTAGCTATGTCTCGTCCTAAGTCCGCTCTTTATCGTAAAAAACTATTGTCCTTTGCCGTGGCAGTTTTTGTATTTTTTACCACTGCCGCATGGACAAGGATCGTTCCGTCCAACTTTTTCTACATGAACTGGTTTTTGTTTCGTATGAGTCAAGTTTTTCGGATCGCCATCGGCTTCTACCGGATGTTCTTGCTGGTTTTGCGCCACTTGTTCACGTTGAACGTTTTGGCGTATTTCTGCCTTCATGAAGAGACGTGTTACTTCAAATTCGATCGCCCCAACCATGTCTTCGAACATCTTGTAGCCTTCTGTTTGATACTCAACCAATGGATTATTTTGTCCATAGGCACGCAGACCAACGGATTGACGTAATTGATCCATCGCATCGATATGATCAGTCCACTTCGTATCCACGACACGCAAGATAACGACTTTTTCAAATTCCAATAATTGTTCTGGACTTTGCAACTGAGCTACCTTCGTATCAAAGACAGCTTTCGCACGACCATACAGATAGTCTTTCATCTCTTCTGGCGTCTTGCCTTCGAAATCCGCTTTTGAGATAGAGTCCTCATGAACTAGAGTCGTTCCGGCAAAATCAGCCAACGCTTCAAGATTCCAGTTTTCCTTTTCTAATTGCGTATGGCTATCCACAACCCGTGAGATCGTCCGACGTACCATGTTCAATAAGTTCGGCGTCAAATCTTTTTCGCCCATGATAACATCTTGACGTTGTTTGTAGATAACTTCCCGTTGTTCACGCATCACATCATCATATTGCAGGACGTTTTTACGTGTGTCGTAGTTGTTTCCTTCCACGCGTTTTTGAGCAGATTCTACTTGACGAGTCAGCATCTTGCTTTGGATTACGGCATCTTCGTCTTCGACCTTCATCCGATCCAAGAAGGCTTTGATTCGTTCAGAACCAAAACGTTTCATCAAATCATCTTCCAATGAAAGATAAAATTGTGTGACACCCGGATCTCCTTGACGACCTGAACGTCCACGCAGCTGATTATCAATACGACGTGATTCATGACGTTCCGTACCAATTACGGCTAGTCCGCCTAATTCAATGACGCCTAGACCTAACTTGATATCGGTTCCTCGACCGGCCATGTTGGTAGCGATCGTAACAGAGCCTTTTTGTCCGGCGTTCATAATGATTTCCGCTTCTTTAAAGTGGTTCTTCGCATTTAAGACTTCATGTGGAACTTTTTCGCGATCTAACATGTTTGAAAGTAACTCAGACGTTTCAACGGCTACGGTACCGACCAGGATCGGTTGTCCTTTACGATGACGTTCTTTGATGTCTTGAACGACCGCATGGAATTTACTTTCTAGTGTTGGGTATAACAAATCCGCGTTGTCTTCCCGAATAATCGGGCGGTTTGTTGGAATTTGAATAACTTCGATATTGTAGATTTCACGAAATTCTTCTTCTTCCGTTTTGGCAGTACCTGTCATCCCGGCTAACTTCTTGTACATCCGGAAGTAGTTTTGGAAGGTGATGGTTGCCATCGTCTTCGTTTCGTCTTCAATCTCAACGCCTTCTTTGGCTTCGATCCCTTGGTGCAAGCCGTCAGAATAACGACGACCATCCATGATCCGTCCAGTAAATTGGTCAACGATCAACACTTTTCCTTCTTGAACCACGTAGTCAATGTCGCGAATCATAATGTAATTTGCCCGCAACGCTTGATCTAAATGGTGAGTCAACGCAGTATTTTCCAAGTCGTACAAGTTTTCCAAGCCGAAGTTTTCTTCCGCTTTTTCGATCCCTTGCTCAGTCAAACCGATTGTTTTTGATTGGATATCGATTTTGTAATCTTCATCTTCTTTTAACCGTTTGACAAAATTATCTGTCCGTGTGTATAACGCTGTAGATTTTTCAGCGGCACCAGAAATAATCAATGGTGTCCGCGCTTCATCGATCAAGATCGAATCGACTTCATCGACGATCGCGTAACTCAATGGGCGTTGAACCATCTGATTCTGATAAACAACCATGTTATCACGCAGATAGTCAAATCCTAACTCGTTATTCGTACTGTAAGTGATGTCGCAATTGTAAGCTTCTCGTTTTTCGTCAGATGTTTTTGAATTGATGTTCAATCCGACACTTAAGCCTAAGAAGTTATACAATTCACCCATTTCAGTGGAGTCACGTGTTGCTAAATATTCATTTACTGTTACAACATGGACACCTTCACCTGTCAAGGCATTCAAATAAACCGGCATCGTTGCTGTCAACGTTTTCCCTTCACCGGTTTTCATCTCAGGAATATTCCCATCGTGTAAAACGATCCCACCCATTAATTGGACGTGGTATGGATAGAGACCCAAGACACGTTTTGCCGCTTCACGAACTACCGCGAAAGCTTCTGGCAGTAAATCATCCAGAGTTTCGCCAGCTTGGTAGCGTCCTCTGAATTCTTCAGTCTTCCCGCGTAATTGTCCATCCGACAATTTTTCCATATCGCCAGAAAATTCTTCAATTTTGTCAGCGATCCCGCTTAATCGTTTCAATTCTTTTTTATCATTTTCAATCATTCGTCTCAGAAAGTTTGCCATTCGTTTATCTTACTCCTTTAATTCTTTTCATTTTCTATTTTATGATAGAAACCCGCTAGTATATTTTATCATTACTCCTTGAGAAAAGAAACTTATCATAGCGAATAAAGAACGACTTATATAATGATTAATCTTTTTTGTGAATTTCTAAAATAGCTCATGATATCAAGAATAACCCCTTGGTGGAAAACTATTGTATTCCAAAACTTTATTTTCAATGAAAATAAAAAACCTTCCAGCATCAGCTGGAAGGCCGTAAATTCAAATTAATCTGTTTCGATTAAACCATATTTGCCATCTTTACGACGATAAACGATGCTAGTGCCGTTAGTTTCAGCATCTTCAAAAATAAAGAAGTTATGGCCAAGCATGTTCATCTGTAAGACTGCTTCTTCGCTGCCCATTGGTTTCAATGATAAGCGTTTTGTCCGAACGATCTCTAATTCAGATTCTTCTGAACCTTCTGCGTTCACTAACACTTCAACTTCACGTTCAGGCACGCCCGTTTCACGAGCTTTGCGATTAATTTTTGTTTTAAATTTGCGGATCTGACGTTCTAATTTATCCACAACCAAATCAATACTTGCATATAAATCTGGTGAAGTTTCTTCCGCCCGAAGAACCAAGTAAGGTAATGGAATCGTTACTTCAACTTTTGCCGTTTTTTCTGTGTAAACTTTCAAATTGACATAAGCAGTTGCGTCCGGAACATCAGTGAAGTAGCGTTCTAACTTTCCTACTTTCTTTTCAACGTAATTACGGATAGCTTCAGTAACTTCGATGTTTTCTCCACGAACATTATATTTGAACATACGTATTGCCCCTTTCGTCTTGCCAACTGAAGAGAAGGAAGGACCACTCTTACCTCTTCTTCTTATCCCTATTATATCGAAATCTAATCCTTTTGCAAAGTAAATCGCTATCAATTTCCTAAGTAAAAACGATGCATTTTAACGTGCAAAAGTCAAGCTCTTCACCGTTTCAGCGCCATTTTCGTATAGTAATTCGGCCGCATGGAAGAGCGTCCGCCCCGTCGTATAAACATCATCGACTAATAAAACTCTTTGTTTTCTAATTTTTCCATTTGATTCCAACAATTCGAAGGGCTGTTCCATTTTTAGCCGCTCTTCCCGTGATTTTTCTGACTGGGGAGACAGCTCCTTCCGCTTCAGCAAAGGTTCAAAAGAAACCCTCGTAAAAGCCAAACAGCTGCTGACCTGATTAAAGCCTCTTTGCTCAAATCGCTCCTGTGAAAGAGGCAGCGGACAAATCAAATAATCCTGATAGTGCCGCAACATCTGCTTCAATTCAGTCGCAAAAGCCCCCCGTAGACGATAGTCTCCTGTAAATTTATAGGCTTCAATCCATTCTCGAAAGCCTTCATCGTATTGAAATAAGCTTTTATTCTCCAGCACAAAACCAAGATTCTGCCGCCATAGCCGACAATCTGAACAAAGCTCTGACGAATTTGCCCGACCGCAGCCTGGACAGGCTATCGACTGATTGATTTTGGTAAACAGCTTCTCGCAGTGATAGCATCGTTGACTGGTCGAAAAAAAGAGTTCTCGCAGAGTTAGATTCCGTGTCAGTTGCTTTTGGCAGCAGCTACATCGCATCGATCAAGCCCTCCTGCATAGCACGCTGATTATTATCTTTGATCTCCTTGATTGCAGACTTGATCGAACGAGTCATTTCGCTAGTCACAAAGAGTACCTTCGCTTTAGAAAAGTCCCCTTTGCGGTCTGCTCTGCCAGCAATCTGGACCAGTGCAGCTTTTTTGAAGACACGGTGGGAAGCCTGCAATACGATGACAGATACCTTTTCAAAGGTGACTCCCCGCTCAAGAATTGTGGTTGTCAGCAGCAATTGATACCTTCCAGCACGCATATTTTCCACCTTGACTAGACGTTCTTGGTCCTGTGAAAAAACAGTCGTCAATCTAACCTCGGGAAACATTGCCTGAATACAGTCAGCCATTTTAGCCAATAAGGGAATATTCGGACAAAAAAGCAAGACATTGTTTTCCTCTAATAGTGCAGCTATCTTCATCAAAATTTTCTTTGACAAATGTCCCGCCAGCAGATCTTTTTCTAAACGCCATGAGAATAATAGTTCAGGAACAGGCAGTGGGCGGCGATGGTATCGTGCTGGCAGATAATAAACACGATCGACTTGCTTCTTCAAGTTATCAGCAGGAGTAGCACTTAAATAGACACGTTTACCCGCCTCTCGCTGGGCCTTATCCACGGCACGATGCAGTAAGGGATCTTCTGCATAGGGAAAGGCGTCCACCTCATCGACAATCAACAGGTCAAAATAATTATGGTAGCGCAGAAGCTGGTGAACCGTACATATCACAAACTGATCCCCGGTATCCTTTCGCTCCTGTCCGTGGAAAAGACTGATTTTTTCGTTAGGAAACGCTTGGCGAAAACGCAGAAATAGTTCGTTGCAGACATCGACCCGCGGAGACGTTATAGCTATCCGCTTTCCTTGTTCTAAAAATGATTTAAGCAAAGGAAATAAAATTTCAGTTTTTCCAGCCCCTGTTACCGCCCAAAGCAAGAAGGACTGCCTATTCAATTGATCCTGCAATAAGCCCTCGGCAATATTCCGTTGTGCCGCGGAAAGTTTTCCCGACCAGCTAAGCTCAACCTTCCTAGAAAGCAACTTTTTAGCAGGAAAGAAATAAAGAAAGCTGCGGTTATCCACACGTCCCAACGCTAAACAAGCTGGACAATAGATAAAACCGGCAGGAACTTTTTCTCGAGAAACTTCTCCACAGCGCTGACAGAACCAGCCTGTTTCCCTCTCGATCATCGCAGGGACTTTTTCAGCATGCGCCAAGTTTACTTGAGGATAAAACGTCTGCCATTCATTCAATAATAATCGTTGACCCGTGATTTCCATTCATGTTCTCCTCACTAAAACGCTTTTCAAGAAGGTACGCAATTTATCAACTTTGGCTTCGACTATTTATATCTAACAGATGCAAAAAACGGAAGCACGGCAATTGATTGCCGCACTTCCGTTAATTACTTTATTATATCAACCAGCTTGATTTTACTAATTTGTTAAAGACCACGTACTCCTTGTCGAGGTTGACCTGAACGACTTCATAATTCGCGTTTAACCAGCCATAAGCACCTTTTTCAGGATGACGATAATCATTTGCCCACCAATCCAGATCTTGTCGCGCGGTTTGCGGCAAGCCGCTGCGAGGAAATAGCAACTCGTCAAATTGAGTAAAAGTCAATGTTACCTGTGAACCATTATTACTTTTCAAATAATGAGTAATTCCATCGTATTTTTTTGCACGTGTCATGCACATCCCTCACCTTCAAACAAAATCCTTCTGGCAAACAAGCCGCTAGTTGAAACTTACCCCGCTTTTCTCCTATACTAAGGTAGAGAAAATAAAAGTGAGGCAAAATCATGCTGCAAAATTATCGAACCATCAAAGAAGACAATCAACACGAAATCGAGATCAAAAAATCTCGCTTCATTTGTTTTTTAAAACGTATCGAATCCGAAGAGGAAGCCAAAGACTTCATTCAGCAGATTAAAAAGGAGCACTGGAAAGCCAATCATAATTGCAATGCCTTCGTGCTGGGCGAGCGCAGTGAAATCCAACGCTCTTCAGATGACGGCGAGCCCAGCGGAACTGCTGGTGTCCCCATGCTGGAGGTACTGAAAAAAAATGAGCTGATCAATGTTTGCGCCGTTGTGACTCGTTATTTTGGCGGAACCAAACTGGGCGCTGGTGGATTAATCCGTGCTTATTCTGGGTCCGTTGCTCAGGCGATCGCGGCAACAGGCATCGTTGAAGGTCGGCTACAGCAAGAAGTTTTCGTTAAGCTTGAATACCCCAATTGGGGCAAGATGGAAAACTTCATTACCAATGAGCATCTAGCCGTCAAAGACACCCAATTCACCGATCAAGTCGTTGTTACCTGCATGGTTGATGAGAATCAAATTGATTCCTTCGAAGCGCAAGTAACCGATCTGTTAAATGGTCAAGTCAGCTTCACTCTCGGCGAGGTCGATTACCATGAACAACTGATCCAAGAGGCCTAGCCGCTTGGATTATTTTTCTAGATAAAACTCGAAGCGGCTGCCGACATATTGGGTTCTCACATATTCAAATGGGCGTTTATCCGCTAAATAGGACACTTGGCGCAGCCGTAGAATCGCGTCCCCGCGTTTTACTGCTAAATATTCTGCGATTTGTTCCGAAGCTAGGGTCGCAGATACCGTTTGATTGGCCTGCCCAATCTCAAATCCTTTTTCCTGCAGGCTGTGGTAAAACGATTCAGTAATTTCTTCCTTACTGAAGCCTTCGATCAGCTTAGCCGGAATACTAGCGACTTCAAAACAGATTGGCAGATCATCCGCGTAACGAATCCGCTCCATCCGTAAAACCTGTTCGCCCTTTTCCAAACCTAATTTTTCCGCTTCACTGGAGCTGGCCCGTGAATGGAAGAAAGAAATTGTTTTGCTGGACGGCACTTTGCCCAAGGATTCCATGATATCGGTAAAGCTTGTGGTTCCAGTCATTTTTTCTTGGACCTTTTGGCTAGCCACATAGGTTCCTGAACCGATCTTGCGTTCTAAGATTCCCTCATCCGATAGTGTTTGGATCGCTTGCCGCAGTGTCATTCGACTGACACCAAAGCGCAACGATAGTTCTCTTTCAGAAGGCAGGCGAGCACCGACCTTCCATACACCGTTTTCAATTTCATGTTTTAACTGATCATGTATTTGAATATATACTGGCACTTGATTCGCCATACTCTGTCACCCCGTTCAATTTTCTATCCTTATTATAACTGGTATATACCTAATGTACAACAATAATCCTTTTTATCTTCGAATTGGTTCATCTTTTTCGCTGGATCATTTTTGCCGTGTCTTCATCATTTACAATAGAAAAAAGGAAATAATTTTTGTTTATTAGCCTGACATAATTCTTGGTTAACAATAGTGCAGATGATTGATAGCTAGCGAATTGAATAGGATTCAGTTTTCCAAGAATAGAAAAATAAGTCGTTTTTTGTGCGTGTTGCATCTTTCTAATCGTGGTAAAGCACGAAAAAAAAGAGCAGACCTTTTATTAATTGGTCTACTCTCGTAATTAACGATAATCAACTTTTGACTTCTTCTTTTAATTGCTTATTAGCCGTTGCCATCATCAAACGAATTCGATTCAGTTGGTTCACGATCGAAACCCCTGGATCGTAATCGATCGCGGCAATGTTCGATTTTGGAAACTGATGCCGTAATTCTTTGATCACACCTTTACCAACCACATGGTTCGGCAAACAACCAAACGGCTGCATGCAGACGATGTTGTTAACTCCGGTCTTCAATAGATCGATCATTTCACCCGTCAAGAACCAGCCTTCACCTGTGTGATTTCCGATAGAAAGAATCTTGCTGGCATCCTCGGCTAATTGATAGATCGAATGGATTCCGTTGAAACGTTCAGAGGCACGTAAAGCTCGGTCCATTGGTTTTTCAACAAATTCAATCAGCTTGATCGCCATTTCAGCCAAGTTTTTGTTTTTCTTCGGCATCCCCATGTTGTCGTATTTCCAAATCTGGTTGTACAAGGAATAGTTCATGAAGCCGATTAGATCTGGAACCACCGCTTCAGCACCTTCTGCTTCTAATAATCGCACGATATCATTATTGGCTGTTGGTGAGTATTTCACCAAGATTTCGCCAACGACACCAACTTTCGGTTTGACCTCATTTGAGATCGGCACCGTATCGAAGTCTTGAATGATTTTTTTCATATTCATGTTAAAGAGCGTCAGTGAGCCATTCCGAACATTTCCTTCGACTTTCTTCAGCCATTTTTCATGCAGTGCATCGATTTGTCCTTTTTTCAACTCATAAGGACGTGTACGGTAAACGACGCGTTCAAACAAGTCCCCGTAAAGGATCGCGACAACAATTCGTTTCAGCATTGGCAATGTGTATTTAAATCCTGGGTTGCTCTCCACTCCTTTGTTTCCAAGTGAAACAGAAACCACTGGAACCTGTGGGAAGCCCGCATCATTCAAGGCTTTACGCAGCAACGGAATATAGTTTGTTGCCCGACAGCCGCCACCGGTTTGACTCATCATGACACTGGTGTTGTTCAAATCATACTCGCCACTTTGTAACGCTTCGACTAATTGCCCGATGGAAATGATTGCTGGGTAGCATGAATCATTGTTAACATATTTCAAGCCAACATTGACCGCTTCACGATCCATCGCTGGCAAGCAAACCACGTTATAGCCGGAAGCCTCCAACGCGATATCAAACAAGCCTGATTGATGGATCGGACTAAGCATTGGCAATAGCAAAGTATGCTTCTTGCGCATTTCTTTCGTGAAGACGATTTTTTCAGGTTCTTCGAAACGTTTGACCGGTTCGTAATTTGATTTGTCCCGTTCGTTGACCGCTGCTTTTAATGAACGGAGACGAATTCTGATAGCACCGAGATTGGAGCCTTCATCGATTTTCAAGACAGTATAAATCTTGCCGTATTGATCCATGATCTCTTCCACTTGGTCCGTGGTTACCGCATCGAGTCCGCAGCCAAATGAATTCAATTGAACGAGCTCAAGATTTTTCGATTTTGCGACAACACGAGCCGCTGCATATAAACGAGAATGATAAACCCATTGATTCACCACCCGTAAATTGCCGACATCGCTTAAATGAGAGACACTGTCTTCCGTCAATACGTGGAAGCCTTCTTGTGTAATCACTTCCGCGATCCCGTGATTGATCTCAGGGTCCAAATGATACGGACGACCCGAAAGAACCACCCCACGTTCGCCTTTTTGATTAAGCATCAGCAAGGTTTCTTCGCCTTTTTGACGAACATCTTCTTTGAAGGCTTCTAGTTCTTCATAAGCATGATGCAGAGCGTTATCAATTTCATCTTGTGTAATACCCAAATCTTGGAAACAACGTCCCAATACCTTAGCTACTGAAGCTTCATTGGCTAAATTCAAGTAAGGATTGCGATAATCGACTTTGCCTTCGCGAATATCATCGACATTGTTGCGAATCACGTCAGGATAGCTTTGAACGATTGGACAGTTGAAATGATTATCCGCTTCTTTCGACTCTTCTCGTTCAAATACGACACCTGGATAGAAAATCATCGGCACGCCGCCGTCGATCAACGCTTGGATATGTCCATGGGCGATCTTCGCTGGATAACAAGCCGTGTCACTCGGAATAGTTTCCATTCCTTGTTCATAAAGCTCTTTGTTTGAGCGTGGTGATAATTTCACGCGGAAACCTAGATCACTGAAGAAGGTATGCCATAACGGATAATTTTCATACATGTTCAAGACTCGCGGAATCCCGATCTCGCCTCGCACCGCTTCCTTCTTGCGTAGTGGCCGATATTTGAATAAGCGACGGTATTTGTAATCCACCAGATTGACTTTTTTATCTTCCCGTTTAACTTTGATCCGTGCGCCGCGTTCACAACGATTTCCAGTGATGAACTGACGACCGTCGGAGAACAAGGTCACTGTCAGCATGCAATTATTTTCACATAATCCGCAGTGAGTGAATTCCTTTTCAGCTGTGAAGCTATCAATCTCCGCTAAAGAAAGGGTTTCGGTTTTTTCACCGACTTCGTAATTTTCCAACGCGATTAAGGCAGCACCAAAGGCTCCCATTAAACCAGCGATCGAAGGGCGAACAACTTCACGTCCTGTGACTAGTTCAAACGAGCGCAAGACTGCTTCATTATAGAAGGTTCCGCCTTGGCAGACAATCTTTTCTCCAAGCTCTTCCGGACGACGCACTTTGATTACTTTGTAGATCGCATTTTTGATGACTGAATAAGACAGTCCAGCAGAAATATCGCCGACAGAGGCGCCTTCTTTTTGCACTTGTTTTACTTTCGAGTTCATGAAGACCGTACAACGAGAACCTAAGTCAACTGGTGCTTTTGATTTCAAGGCAGCCTTGGCAAAATCTTCGACATTATAGTTCAACGATTTAGCGAAGGTTTCAATAAACGAACCGCACCCTGAAGAACAGGCTTCATTTAATTGGATTGAAGATAACGCACCGTCTTTGATCGTCATGGCCTTCATATCCTGCCCGCCAATATCTAAGATGAAATCTACACCTGGTTGGAAATGATTGGCAGCTTTATAATGCGCCATTGTTTCAACTTCGCCGATATCAACCTTTAAAGCATTCTTGATCAATTGCTCGCCATAGCCGGTTACTGCGGCCTTCCCAATGAAGACATTCTCTGGTAATTTCGTATACAGGTCCTTCAATACCGTCATGGTCGTTTCCAACGGTTGCCCTTGGTTATTCCCATAAAATGAATACATCAAATTTCCGCTGTCATCGATCAAGGCGACTTTTGTGGTCGTTGATCCAGCATCAATCCCTAAGAAGGCAACCCCTTCATGTTCAGCCAAACTTTTTTCTTGCGCTTGTGCTTGACCGTGACGCATCCGAAACTCAGCCAAGTCAGCTTCGTCTTCAAACAATGGCTCTAACGTATCAGAAGGAGATAAATGACCTTCTTCCGCTGTTGTTAGGCGATGCAATAATCCCTCTAAAGAGGTAACATCTGCTTCTTCTGAATAAAAAGCAGCCCCCATTGCCACAAAAAGCTGGGGATTTTCTGGAAAGATCACATTTTCCGGCGCAATATCCAACGTTTCAATAAAGCGTTGACGCAATTCAGACATGAAGAATAGCGGCCCACCAAGAAAAGCGATGTTCCCTTTGATTTTACGACCAGCAGCTAAGCCAGCAATCGTTTGATTAACAACCGCCTGGAAAATACTCGCCGCAATATCTTCCTTCGCAGCCCCTTCATTAATCAACGGTTGGACATCCGTTTTCGCGAACACGCCGCAGCGTGAAGCAATCGGATAAATCGTTTTATAATTTTTCGCTAATTCATTGACGCCATTTGCATCGGTCTTCAGTAAAACAGCCATCTGGTCGATAAAAGCTCCCGTACCGCCAGCACAGCTACCGTTCATCCGTTGCTCCAATGCCCCTTCAAAGAACGTGATCTTCGCATCTTCTCCGCCTAGTTCGATAGCCACATCCGTTTCAGGAATGATTTCCTCTACAGTGCGAGTACACGCGATCACCTCTTGGACAAAAGGGATCTCCAGCACATCTGCCAGACCCATCCCGCCGGATCCAGTGATGCTCATGGTCATTTCCTGGTTACCAATCACAGCTTCAGCTTCTCGCAGCACGCGTTCTGTGGCAGCTTTCACATCTGAAAAGTGACGTTCATACTTTGAAAACAAACTTTCATTTTGTTCATTTAAAATGACCAACTTGACGGTTGTAGAGCCAACATCAATCCCCGCTCGTAATGTCATAATTTTTCCTACCTTCCATTTTAACAACACATGTTGATTAACTTACAAAGTGTTTGTTATACTACTCACGTATATTCTAAAAACATTTCGAAGGTTATGCAATACGCAAAACCATTTCATTCGTGTGATAAGCAACAATCTACCCAATTATGTTGTCAAAATGAAAGGATTTTACCATGCCAAAAAAAATTGATCTCCGAGTAAAGCGAACCAATAAAATGATAATGGAAGCTTTTATTCATTTAGTAGAAGTAAAAGGTTACGATAATATCACTGTGCAGGAAATCGCGGATGAGGCAATGATTAACCGTGCGACCTTCTACGCCCACTTCAAAGACAAGCAGGATCTCTATGATCAAATCTTTAAACAAGCCATTGATGCCTTCGCTTCCGTACTGGATCCTGATCAAATCGTCCAAGGCAATCGCCTAAAAGTACGCAAGATTGAAATGGTATTAAAAAACATTTACGAACAAATCCAAGCAAATCGAAAATTCTTTTTAACGATTATGGATGCGTCGGGTAATGAAATCTTGCGCAAAAAAATCGCAGAAATTCTGGACGAAAAGTATTCCCATATTTTTAAACGATTAAAGATCACTGAAAACGACATCGAAGTCCCGCTAGATTTTATCATCGAGTACATGACCTCAATTTTTGTCGGTACCCTTCATTGGTGGATCACGAGCGAGACAGATATGAGCGCGGACAGTCTTTCAAAACTGGTGATCAAATTAGTTGGCAACGGACATCTGACGATTTTAGGGATTGAGATCGATCATTAAAAAAGAAGCGCCCAGAAGAAATAATCTGGGCGCTTCTTTTTCGATAGTTACTTGATTAATGATTTTTCGCTTTCCATTTGATCGTATGGCGAGTTGGACGAACATTTCGCACACGGGGAGCTTGTCCTTTTTCTTTTGTTACTTCTATTGTACTATCTTTGATCGTACTGTAAATTTTTGCCACCGTATCGGTCAGCATTTCCTTCACTTCTTCTACTTTCCTCACAATTATCGACTCCTTTCTGATTCAACTAAAAAAATCCAATGACCATTGTGCCGATGATTTCTCTTAATAATAAATGATAGCAACACGACTAATAAAATTTATCACATAGCACAACCTATACCCTTTACTTAACTTTAGCGCATTTTAAAAACAGCAGCAAGTGAGAGAAACTTTCTTCGCTCATTTTTTTGAGAAAGCTTGATTTATCAAGACTCTACGCAAAGTAGAATCACTTTTTCACTGGATTTCATACCCATTTCCCTGCTAATCCGCTATGCTAGATTTATCAACAAGAAAGAGGAATTGAAATGGGAAATTTTTTAGGGAAGCAATTAAGAAATTATCGGCAGCGAAATGAACTGACGCAGAAACAATTAGCGAATATCTTGTATGTATCGGATCGAACAGTTTCCAAATGGGAACGTGGGGCCGGGTACCCCGACATCGATACGTTAAAACGCATCGCGCAATTACTAGATCTTTCGCTGGACAATTTGTTAAATGAACGTGAACCAGAATTATATTTTGAATATCGCTCGGCAACAATTTTATTCAACCTGCCTTTACTGCATATCATCATTCCAAATCTTTCAGAGCTGTTGTGGCACAATCGTCAATTTGCACTCAGTACGTTGCGCCATAAAAAGCAATTAATTCCAACAGCACACGGCATATTCAGTATCGGCTTTTTCTCATCAGGAATTTTTTCATTAGGTGTTTTTACTAAAGGAATTCTTTCTATCGGATTCTTATCCTTAGGCATATTTTCAGCAGGCGTCTTAACACTAGGAATTGTTGCCGCTGGAAATCTAGCCATAGGTGCGATCGCGTTGGGAAATCTAGGTATCGGATTATTTACTTTCGGCAATCTTGTCGTCGGTTTCTTCGGATTGGGAAATTTTGCTTTAGGTTATCTTGCTATCGGTAACAAAGCCTTTGGCGCTTATACCAGCATATTGCCGGAGCATAGTAATCTTCCCGAAATCTCTAAAGCATTTGCTGAAATACAGCAACAAGTACCCGATGCTATTCGCAAACTAATCCTTGAACCTTTTTTATCAGTGACGCAAGCATCGCTATTTCCATATGCCGCATTATCGTTTGTTCTTTTTCTAGTCTTTCTATTTTGTCTCATCGGCTTCTTTGGTATTCAAAAAGTACGACGCAATCTTACTAATCAATAATCCTGAAGCGACTGAAATAAAAAAATAGCCGAATGACTGCTCGCTATCACTTATGATAACAAAATGTCAATCGGCTATTTTTTTGATTAACTGTTCTGGTGGATTGTTAAAAAAAGCGCCACAATTTGAACACATCGGAAAATAAAACAATTTGATTTGTCTTGATAAATTGAACAGCACAAAGAGATATGCCTTTCAGCATACCTGCGAAATAATTATATGTGCTGAATCCATGACAAATAAACCTGCTGCCCATTCAGTACTCGTACAGCGATACTTTAGCAATCTAAGAGAGAGCATCCTTCTGGTGAAGAATCCCGTTCGTTATGAATGATCGCCGCAAATTCTTTGTGAGTTGAAATCAACGTGATCCTCTACTCAAGAACCAGATTAGCGCGCACTCCTCTGATTTCTTTTTGGATGATTCACTTCGATGTTCTTCAAAAGAATCCACGGCCCTTGTCGCCTAGATCGCCCTGTTGAGTCATCCAGAAGGGCAGCTTTAATACGCCGGAGGTACTACAGCCAATCCGCGGTAATTGGCTGGTACGGTCCTTAGGTATTTATAGATTTATTCTAGCCACCTTCGTTTTTTCAAACGGTCCCAGAGGCTCTGTTTTTCTCGCTGGTCCTGTGGCGGCGAGGCGTTGGCTTTCTCCTCTATCTCTTCTTTGAGCTTCACCAGCAGCTCGATACGGACAGGATTCTCCTCATTGTGGATGTTCGCTTCAATCGGCTTGCCGCCCTCCGGCACTTTAGAGACGATTAATGCGCGTTTCTGTTCTTGAAACAGATGATTCAGCTTGAAGCCCAATGGTAATTCCAGCACTTGTTTCAATACAGTCGGTTCGACCATTTTCTCTTCAACGACAGTTAACTTGAACTCTTCAAACGATGGTTTTTGCTGTTCACTAACGACTACGTGCTCGTCCATTACCTGCGTGTTCACAGGCGCAGCTTCTCCCACGGTCACTTCAATCAC
>NZ_JAWGOQ010000023.1:0-77609 GCF_032555305.1 Enterococcus sp. | reverse complement strand
TTGGTTTTATCTGCTGGCACTACTGTGTATCCTGTAATTCCTGGAGCATTCATTGAAAATGCCTTTCCGTGCTCTACAGTTTGTGTTGTTGCTGTTTTGATGCTGGTTCCATTTCCATCTAAATACTTAATCGTAATCGTATACTTATTTTTCGTATACTTGATTGTCAGTGTTTCATTTTTACTCACTGAAGCAATGCTCTTGGTTTTATCTGCCGCAACTACTGTATATCCTGTGATTGCTGGCGCATCAATTTTGTACGAGTTACCTTTTTCTACGTCCGCTGTTGTCGCTGTTTTTATACTGCTCCCAGCTTCATCAACATATTTCACCGTGATTGTATATTTGGTCACTGGTGCAGTATTTTTTGTATAAACAAAAGTGAGTGTTTCATCTTTACTGACTGAGGAGATCGTCTGGGTATTATTTCCTTTCACTGTATAATCTGGAATTTCTTTTGCATTTGCTACATAGGAATCGCCTTTTTCTACTAATTGTTTTGAAGCCGGTCGGATATTCTGCCCAGTTTCATTTACAAACTTGACCGTGATTGTGTAATAGTCTGAGTCATTCTTCAAATACGTAAATGTCAAAATCGCATTACCATATATCGTAACTGTTTTAGAATTATCTCCCATCACTGTATACCCATTCACTTTGACTGCTTTTGCTGTGTATGACTTACCTTCTTCGACAGTTGCTGTAGTGGCTCCCGCCAATTCTTTCCCTTTTATATCCTTATGCACGACGGTCACGGTATATTTTGGCGTTGACACAGCGTTCTTCGTGTAATTGAAGGTGATCGTTTTATTTCCATTCACCGTGACGGTTTGAGAATTACTTCCTTTCAAGGTATAGCCATTAAATGTTTCAGCTTTTGCCGTATAGTTTTTCCCTTTTTCTATTGTGGCGGTAGTCTTCTTCAGCTCTTTCCCATCTGATCCGACATGCTTCACTGTAACGGTATACTTCGTCACTGGTGTCGCATTCTTCGTATAGTTAAACGTAATCGTCTTATTTCCATTCACCGTGACGGTTTGAGAGTTACTTCCTTTCAAGGTATAGCCGCTGAAACTACCTGCTTTTGCAGTATAAGATTTTCCTTTTTCGACACTTGCTGATGAAGTATTTAACGTTTTTCCATCTGAACCTACATGCTTCACCGTAACCGTATATTTAGTTACGGGAGTCGATTTATTGATCCCATACCAAGCGATTCCTTCATCTCTCCAACCCACCCGGATTAAATTCTTTTGTTCAGCATAATTCACGGTGTAATTATGTGATCCTGCTTTTGCATTGGGATTGTATGCGCGATAAAGCGGAACTGCTTTTTTTACGTCTGAATACCAGCCGATGCCCTCGTATTTCCAGCCGACTTTCACTAAATGATTTTTTTCGTTGGCATTTTGAGTGTAATGGTGATCACCTGCATTGGCATTATACAAACGATAAACAGCATTTCCCGTTGCTGGGGCGGTCCAACCGATCCCCTCATACTTCCAACCAACCTTCACCAAGTGATTCTTTTCGTTCCCATTTGCCGTATAGAAGTGCTCACCTGAATTTGGATTATAGAGCCGGTGCATGTCCGCCGCATTTGCTTCCTCAGCAGATGCGATGAAAATTGAAAAACATAGAGACAATACCAAAAAGACCAACAACTTAACCTTTTTCATCAACTTACCTCCTTATGTTCTTTGAATTACTAAAAAATAGATATTATTATTTATTTTAAATACATTTTGTTTAATTGTAAAGGAAGAAAATCACAATATTGCATTAATCAGGATTCAAAATAAAACAATATAAACATTTATTGTTTTATTATTCTGAATAACCCTTCGATACTTTCTAATTTTTCAACTTTTATCCGTGCAAAAAAACAGCAGGCATACCTACCTGCTGTTTTCATTTTTTTAGTTCATCTGTGAATGCTAGCTACAAAAAAACAGCATCATATAATTATCTAATAATTGTTTGTCTTTTGGTAAATAAAGAAAGGACGCTGTAGTAAATAGCTGTCCTTTCCTGATGATGTTGGTAAAGTGTATGTTGAGAAACACATAGCTAGCTACAACTTTTCAACTTGAATCTGCTTAAAATACTTATCGAAGTTCGAAGGATCAATATGTCCAGTTTTTTCTTCCAATGTGTTCAAGATACCTGTGGTCATGGCTGTTTTCATAATTTCCTCAGCCTCTGTCTTTTTGCTGATCGCAAAAGCCAGCCCAGCCAGCGTAGCATCTCCTGATCCTACTGGATTAACTGCTTGAATTGTCGGAATAAATACTCGATAAATCGAGTGGCGATGTTTGACGACTGCTCCTTGGGCCCCTAGCGAAACAACGATCCATTCGACTCCTGAGAACAGCTCATTATCCAAGACTGCTTTAAATTTTTCTAGCTCCCTAATCGATACCTTTTTTCCTAAAAGTTCTTGAATTTCTTCTGCATTCGGCTTTATCAAGTAGGGCTTGCTTTTACCGGATAAGCTCTTCTTGAGACTTTCACCTGCGGTATCAAGCAGGACTCTGACCCCCGCATCTGTTGCGAGCTTTAATAATGTTTGATAAAAATCTGACGGAAAGCCCTTGGCAAGACTACCAGAGATCGTTAAGCAATCTGCTTCTGTTACTAATGATTGGAAGTGCTCCAAAAATTGCTCTTGCTCAGACAAAGTAACCGTCGGACCTGCTTCTAAGATTTCGGTCTGTTGACCTTCGTGTAGAATCGCGATCGAGTTTCGCGATTCCTCCTTGATTGGCGAAAATTTATGTCGGATCCCTTCTTTTTCTAATTGTTCAAGAATGAACGCGCCATGGTGTCCACCGATTACCCCTGTAGCGATCACCTCACCACCAAGTTCATGGATCACACGAGTCACATTTAACCCTTTCCCTCCCGCAGTTTTTGAAACGGTCGCTGCTCGATTCACGGTATCTAGCTTGAACTCGCGTAAGGGATAGGAAACATCAATCGAGGGGTTCATTGTAACCGTAACGATCATGTATATCCCTCCCTACTCAATGACTTTTACTTTGTCGTACCAAGAGCTTGCACTTTGATTAAGTGCTTTGTTTAGACTTTCGATATTCTCTCTTCCAATCGTTCTCAGCCATGTTCTAGCAGCTTCTTCACCTTCTTGAACGAAAGGAGCTACACCGTCCTTCCAGGTTGCTCTACCGCATAAAACACCATTGAATGTCGATTCTGCTTCCTTCGCAAAAAAGAGAGTTTCTTGGAACAGTTTGGCAGAGACCCCTGCGCTTAAGAAAATAAAAGGCAGATGGGTCGTATCACTTTGTTCCTTAAAATAAGCCAGCGCCTCTGATCTTGTATAGACTGCCTCATCTTTGGAAAAGCCTTCAACATAATTCATATTTACCGGAACTTCTACTTTCAACACATCTACCTTATACTGAGGCTTTGAAAATTCCTTCATCATCTCGTTAACCTTGTGAGGTTTCACCCTCGCATACTCAATCGAAGAAGTATCTGCGATTACTGCATCATAGGATACCAATTCCAAATAAAAAGGAATATCTTCTGCCATACACTCGCTACCTAGACGCTCGACAAAAACATGTTTTAAATGATTGATTCGCGCGTCTTCATCGATATCATAATAAAGCAGGAACTTCACCGCATCTGCTCCAGCCTCTTTGATTCGCAACGCTGACCAATCCTCCAATAGATCAGGCAAGCGACCTGGTGTAGACGCATCGTACCCGGTTTTTTCATAGGCTAACAATAAGCCAGAATTCTCAGCACGAACCTCTGCCGCAGGAAGGCCATATTCAGGATCTAATAAAATCGAAGAAGCATAAGGAGTCAATTCTTCGGAAACTAAGACTTTAAAGCCTTCGATATATTTCGCATCTGCCTCCACCCCCAACGCCTGAATCATTTTCTTTAGCGCACCTCGTTGGTCGATCGCCAAGGCGCCGATCAATCCATTCTCCGTGGACAAACGATCCATTGCCGCTTTTTTCCCTTTAGTAAGTTCTAACATCTTCTTGCTCCTAATCTTTTGAGTAAACTTTTCTTCCGCCTAAATATGTGGCCACTAAAGACAGCTCTGGCTCAACGATCAGAAAGTCAGCCGCGCGCTCAGGCTGGATACTTCCACACTGATCATCGATCCCGACACTTCTAGCCGGAATGAGAGAAGCCATCTTGAACGCCTCTTCTACAGTCACCAAATCCCAATCCAAAACATTTTGGACACCTTTGAACAATTCCAAGATACTTCCGGCTAAACTATTTCCTTCCTTTAGACGCGCGGCCCCGTCTTTTACCAATACTGAAAATTCGCCTAAAGTAGACTCGCCCTCGGGCATGCCTCCTGCTCGCATGCAATCAGTGATCAATACAACCTTGTCAGGTGATTTGCTTTTTAGTAGAACATTAACCGCCGCTGGATGGACATGATGGCCATCGCAGATTACCTCTGTGAAGGAGGCTTCCGTAGTCATCGCAGCTCCCGCCATTCCGGGATCTCGATGATTAAAGCCACTCATTCCATTGAAGGTATGGACAAAAATACTCGCTCCTACGCCTACTGCTGCTCTGGATTGCTGATAGGTCGCCGCACTATGCGCCAGAGCCACATGAACTCCCTGATTGACTACAACTTCAATAAATTGCAGAGCTCCTTTTCGTTCAGGGGCCAATGCAATCTTTTTAATCAAACCGCCTGATAATTCCTGCCAATGATCAAAGATCTTTTTATCCGGGTCCATGAAATAATTTGGGTTCTGCGCCCCCTTGTACTGTTCGGTAAAAAACGGTCCTTCAAAAAAGATGCCTTGTACTCTTGCTCCGTCAAGCTCTTGGTAATGCTCCCCGATCAGCTTACTGACCTTGTTCAAGCTTTCTATGTCAGCTGTCAACGTGGTTGGCAAAAAGGATGTTACTCCGCAGCTTAATAGCCCCTGCGCGATTTCCTTCAGCCCACCAAGATCACAATCCATCACATCATGTCCTTTGAAGCCATGGATGTGAGTATCCACAAGTCCCGGTGCTACCCATTTTCCTGTATAGTCTAGGATCTCATGCTTCCCAGCATTAGGCGCTTCTTTGGTATATCTGCCAAAATGTCCATCCTTGACCTCCAAATATCCTGCTGACTCCATTCCACTGCGCAAAAAGAAACGATCGGCCTTGATATAGTAGTGCATTTTTTCCACTTCTTTCCTAATTGGCAAATTCGTGAATGGTCACACCTTTAACCACCCGATTGACTGTGCCTGTCGGAGATGGCGTATCTGGTGTGTTCTCACATTTAATGGATGTCAACAGTGCGATTGTTTGGGCAACCATAATGTCAGCTAATGCTAAGTAGCCATCTGACAGTAATGTCTGGGAGGCTTCAAAGGTAAAGTTCGTACCTGTAAACTGCTTGTTCCCATTTTGAGAAATCCCTATGACTTGCGGGGCGATCTTATCTCCCGCTACTTCTTCTAAAATGTCTAGATCGTACTGGCGTGTATACTCATCATTATTCACAAAAACAAAAAGAAGCGTTTTGTGATTGATAAATGATTTTGGTCCGTGCCGAAAGCCCATGGATGAATCAAAGACCGTTGCTACTTTTCCAGCGGTCAATTCCAAAACCTTCAGCTGAGCCTCACGAGTCAAACCAGCCAAGCTTCCTGAACCTAGATAGACGATGCGCTCGTAATCAACTGCCAATATTTCTTTAATCTCATTCTCCCGTTTGATCACTTCACTACCAAGCTGAATCAACGTTTTGACATAATCCTCCTTGATTTTTGTAGCTGTTTGATCGAAGACTAATAGTGCCATTAGCGTCATACAGGAGAAGCTGCCCGTCATCGCAAAACCAGCATCATTCGACTTAGCGGGTGTCAACAGCAGGAAATTACGTTCATCATCAATCGCTGCTTTCGCTAAATTTCCATCCTTCGCACAGGTAATCGTTAAATGGAAAATATTTTTAACATAAGCATTCGCTATTTCTACTGCGGCAGTACTTTCTGGACTATTTCCGCTGCGGGCAAATGAAACCAACAATGTTGTTTGGTCCTCAAATAAGCATTCTGTCGGTGATGCCACGATGTCAGTAGTCGCTAAACTTTCAAAAATGTAATTGTCGCTGTCTCCTTCTTTGACTAAATAGGGCTTGATCGTATCACCGACATATTGCGAAGTCCCTGCTCCAGTAAAGACAACCCGAACCTTCCCATCAGCGGAGGCTTTGACTGTTTCTAAAAAATCTTGGATAGCAGCTTCCTGTTGAAGGTAATTTTGAAAAGCCATCTCCCACAATTCCGGCTGTTGCTTAATCTCACGAGTGGTGTTTGCAGCACCCATCTTTTCTAACTCATTATTTGATAATTGAAACACATGGATTCCTCCTCAGTCCTTATGGTGAACGATTTTATAGTGAAATTGATCTGCTCGGGCAACACTCGTTGTAAACTCGATGATCTCATTTTTCGTATTATATGTTTTCCGAATCAAATTCAGCACTGGGGCTCCAGGTAGGATCTTTAAGATTTTGGCATCCTTTTCCTGAGCAATCCCTGCATAAAATTCTTCTTCGGCTATCCGGATGGTCTGACGGAAATCTTCTCGGAAAATATCATACATCGCCTTCTTTTTCAGATCTGCCTCTTCTAATGTCATGAAAAATTGTACGGGTAGATAACTCATCTCAAGCATCATCTCAACGCCATCAGCACTTCGCAGCCGCTCAATCTCGATCAAGCTTGTACCTAACGTGACATTTAACTGCTCAGCTAAATATTTATTGGCTTCGATTTTTTGAAAACTCAAAACATCCGTCCTCGGCACCTTCCCTAACGCTTTCATCTGTTCGGTGAAGCTGTAGGTATCCGATAGATTCAAAGCCGATTCACGGACATTCGAGACAAAAGTTCCTTTCCCGTGGCGGCGATAAATATAGCCAAGATTTTCCAATTCCTGCAAAGCAAGACGCACAGTTGTCCGGCTCAATCCGTACATATTGGATAATTCTCGTTCCGACGGCAGCAATGTATTTGCAGAATATTCTTTTTCAATTTTCTCTTTTAGCAAAGTAACCAATTGATCATATAATGGCTGCTTTTTGACATTATTCACCATTTTACTGTCCTCTTCTTCATTTAATCACAACCGATTCAAGGCACACTTGTACCGACCTGGTTACAACCAGATCGGAGAAGATATAGCGAAATGATAATAAATACCTCTCACCGGTTTGATAAGAGGTATTAAAAAACGAAACACCTACATCTAAGATGGCCAAATACTAGGCCAGATACCAAAGCCGGAGCCCAGTAATCCTAGAATCAGCAACAAGCCTATACATTTCAAAGGAGTCCAGCCGCGTTTAGCCAATAGCAAGTACAGAATCATGGTCAACGCTAGTGGGATGATCTGAGGTAAGATCCCATCCAATATTTCTTGTATTTTAATCAGCACAGGCACTTCCTGATTGCGATTAAAGGTTACTTCATACTCTCCTGAAGGCAGCTCCACCACACCTAGAGCTTTTTCATCTGTACCGGCATCCTGCACCTCATCCGTTAAGTTTCCATCTTCATCTGTTTTATAGATATATTCGTCATATTTATTTTTTTGACTTGCCGGCACGACTGCTGTCACCGAACGCACCTCATTGGTAGTTCCATTGGGAATCTCGATTTCTACTTTAGTCGCCCCATAAACACAGGTCAAGGAACCAACGACAAAAATCCCTAGGATACTTGCTGCACGAGTAAACTCTTTCGCGTTTTCAGTCAAGAGACCGATCGCATCGGTTCCCAGCTTGTAGGACCAATTCATCAAGAAGAAACGGATGATGAATTGCGCTAAATTGAATACGAGCAGGAAGATGAAAGGAGCGGCGATACTGCCATTAATCGCCATATTCGACGTAATACCGGCTGTGATCGGAACTAATGTAAACCAAAACAGTGCGTCTCCGATACCGCCCAAAGGTCCCATCGCTGCCACCCGAACTGCACGGATAGTAGGGATATCTGTCTTGTTTTGTTCCATTGAAAGAACGATCCCCATTACAAAGGTAACCAAAAACGGATGGGTATTAAAGAATTCCAAGTTGTGACTCATAGAGGCTGCCAGATCGTCCTTATCCTTGTGGATCTTCTTTAAACCAGGTAAAAGTCCGTACAACCAACCGCCAGATTGCATCCGTTCATAGTTGAAGGATGCTTGCAAGAACAACGAGCGCCAAACCATTTTGTTCAAGGTTTTCTGATCTAACTGCTCAGCAGGTGACTGATCTTTATATGTGTCTGGAATATTAAATGCCATCCTCTTCACCTCCGAAATCATTCGATACTTGTGCTGTTTTAAATTTCGATTGAATTTGGTAATCCCAGAAAGCCAACGCGAAGCCGATAAATGCAAGGATCAACAATGCCGGGCCGCTCAAGCTTGGTGCAGCCATGACGATCGTAGCCAAGCCAAATCCCATGAAGTAGAATCCCCACATATCGCGCGACATCATCACCTTCAAAAGAATTGCGAAACCGACATAGCGCATCATGCCGCCCGCTGCGCCAAGACCCTCCATCAACCATTCTGGAATCGCATTAACTACCTGCTGACCAAAAGCGGCTCCACCAATGAAGAACAAGGTAACGATTAATCCAAAGATCGCTCCTAAACCGAGCATCGCCAGATAGTTGATCCGATCAATCCCCTTCGTATTCGCTTCATGGGCATAGTTGTCCGCAACTGTCATAACAGGAGACATCAAAGAGAAAATCAATGTTACGCCATATTGACCCAATAAAGAAAATGGAATTGCGGTCGCTACCGCAACTGTTGGTTCTAATTTCAACGTAATCGCCAAAATTGCCGCCATGATTCCGCCAATAACGGCATTCGGCGGTTGTGCTCCACCGACCGGCATATTTCCGATCGTCATCAATTGATAGGTACCTCCGACAATAAGACCAGTTTTTAAATCACCAAGAATAAGTCCGATGACCATTCCAGTAACAATCGGTTGATACAATGATTCCAGAAAACTGAACTGGTCGATCGCAGCAATAAATGTCACTAAGAAGACTAAAATAATTTGAGCAATATTGTAGTCCATTCAATATACCCTCCTTAACTCTAATTGAATAATTTGTTCGAATCTTCAATCGGTGTTGTTGGAACACGTCGAATCTCTAACTCAACACCTGACTCCTTCAACTTCTTGAATACAGCCACATCCTCATCATCAACCGCAACTGTCGTAGCAACTTGTCTTTTTCCTTCAGCCATGTGCATATTGCCAATGTTCAGCTTCTTGATCGGTACGCCTCCTTCCACTAGTTTTAAAACATCAGCCGGATTTTCGACAATGATGAAAATCTTTTGTCTTGGTGCTGCCTTATGAATGATATCGATCGTTTTCTGAATTGAAAAATAGCGTGTTTGGACGCCTGAAGGTGCCGCCATGTCCATCAACCCCTGACGAACTTTATCCCCAGCAACCTTGTCATTGGCAACTAAAATCAAATTAGCCCCTATCGTCCCGTTCCATTGCGTAGCAACTTGACCATGAATCAGCCGATTATCGATTCTCGTCAATAAAATATTTGGTTCTGCCATCATTATTCCCTCCAATGTCTTATTTTATAATGTCCGAAATAGCATAGCGTGAAACTTCCATCACCACTCCTGACTTTATTTCAAGCTCTACAACCTCTTCATCCACTCGCTTCAAGGTGCCGATGATTCCACTAGACAACTGGACCTTTTGCCCACTCTTCAACGATTGGTGCAATTTCTTGTAATGATCTTTTCTTTCCTTGATGCCTTTACGGCTGAATAAATAATAAACAAGTGCCATGATAATCAGAAACACGATCATTACGATCGACGAAGATAAAATACTCTGCGCCATCTCAAATCCCTTCTTCCTCACTGCTATTTTCCCGTGACACACCCAACTGAGTATGGATCAAACCTGTTTTTCCTATCTCCACCATTTGTTCAACAAACTCATTGACTTCCGTAACATTCAAGCGCAGCAAAGAGCATTCGACTAACAAAGGCAGATTCGTACCTGCGACGACCTCCACCGAATCATGATTATGAGCGGCTAACATTGCTGATCGAAAAGGAGTTCCTCCTAACAGGTCAGAAAAGATGATCACGCCATCGCATTTTTGATCCAGTTTGTTGATAGCCGCCTCCATTTTTTCATCAAAATATTCCAGCGATTCCTCTTCTAAAAACGGCACTACTTCAAAGTTTTCTTGGGGTCCAGCAATCATTTCGACAGCGCCCATCACACCAGCAGCAAAGCTGCCATGCCCAGTAAGAATACATCCAATCATCGTCATCCTTCTTTCTTCTTTCTTCTTTTTAATCGCTCAACGAACTCCTTTGCTCTAGCTTATTCTCCGAACGTCTAGTCCATTTCCAGAGCAAGGTCTTTTATTATCACAGATCATCTCCTTTCAACTTGTTACAACCAGTACGCAAAAAAATAGAAACATATTTTTTAGTTTGTCTTTTATCACCATGCAAAGTATTTCACTTACAATGATTTGTCCATCTGCTAACAAAACACGCTGCACTGTTCTAAAAACTCCTGATTTCTTCAACAACTGCCCAATCAAAAGCTAAACTAAAAAATACATTTCGTTTTTTCAAAATATTTAATTATATATTTAAATAACTTATACAAAAATGATAACGCATCAACAAAGAGATGTCAACGCTTCCAAAAAAATTGCCTCCTGCTTGTTGATTGGTAGATACCAGACAACAAGCAGGAGGTTTATTCGAATTTCTAGCATGAAAATAATGACTCATAGAATGATCATAAATTTGTTTGATCGCCTAAAGTTTCAAATGAAAAAACCAATTATTATGTATATTTTACTTTTATAGCAACAAAATAAAAATTACTATTCTACTTATATATTGTGTATTTGATATTCAATAAGAAGTACCAACGATTTACAACTGAAGCTACTGGTATACTTAATCATTCTGAAAAACCATGAAATAACAAAAAAAACTATCTTTTTTTAAATAACAAAAATGACAAAGGGTATTCACGTAGAACAAAACACGGAATTAATAAAATGTTATTTTATAAGTTGTTCGCCGCTAACCAAGTTCTTTGTATATCCAAAAAAATAGACAGCGAATCGCGGTTGATTCGCTGTCGTTACTTTATTTACGCAAGATTTTTTCCATCTTTTTACCTTTGGCTAATTCATCCACCAGCTTGTCCAAGTAACGGATTTTTTGCATTAACGGATCTTCGATGTCCTCCACTCGATAGCCGCAGATGACGCCTTTTATCAAGGAAACATTCTCGTTCAGTTCTGGAACTTCCGCAAAAAAAGTCTCCATATCATTGCCAGAATCAATTTGCTTTTGCAGGCCTTCTTCATCATAGCCAGTTAACCAATAGATCACTTGATCCAGTTCTTCTTTACTTCGCCCTTTTTTTTCGATTTTCTTAAAATATAAGGGATAAATCGAAGCGAAACTCATTTTGAATAGTTTACTCATTTATTGAACACCTTTTTTCTAAATAAAATGTAGGGCGATGATAAATGCACCCATGAGAATGACCGTGCCAGCCGCTACGATTTTCATTTTTTTCACTTGTCGTTGGAAGTCTTCTTCTTTTCCTTTTAACCGAGCAATCTTTTCTTTGAATACACACATCGTAAAAAAGTTCGACAGCAAGGCTGCTGCAATAAAGGCGATAGCTCCGGTATTACTAACTGCTGAGAGAGAATACATCATGACTATCAGAATGATCCCGGTTAAGACTGGTCCGATAAAGTACACCCATGATAAATTTGCAATTTCTTCTTTTCGTTTGATTTCCTTCACCACGGCTGAATTTTCTATCAACTGATCATCCAGCGATACGTGAAAGACTTTGGCTAAACGCAGGACGCTTTCGATATCAGGAATGGTCTTGCCTGTCTCCCAATTTGAAATAGTCCGTTTCGATACAAAAATTTTATCGGCTAATTGCTCCTGTGTCCATTCTGCTGTCTGACGCTCTGTTTTGATGCGTTGGCTGATTTCCATTTGATCACCTTCAATAATTGGATTTATTCATTCCAAACTACTGCTGCGGGCTGAAAATGTCGATAGAAAGTTCTTTCTACCCTTGATATAACAACGTTTTGTTTAACGTGTCACACCATCTTTTCTGGCAGCTTCAGCTACTTTCATCGTGATCAAATCCACTACATTTTCATCAAATGCAGATGGAATGATGTAATCAGAATTCAATTCGCCGTAAGGAATTGAATCAGCGATCGCATGGGCACAAGCCAATTTCATACCAGATGTGATCTTTGTCGCCTCGGCAGTAAATGCACCGCGGAACAAACCTGGGAAGGCGAGAACATTGTTGATTTGATTTGGAAAATCTGAACGACCTGTTCCAACGACTGAAGCGCCGCCAGCGATCGCTTCGGCATAGGTGATCTCCGGTTCAGGATTCGCCATTGGGAAGACAATGTTGCCGTCATTCATCGAAGCGACCATTTCTTTCGTCACTAGATTTGGTGCAGAGACACCGATGAAAACATCCGCGCCAACAAAAGCTTCTGCCATCGTACCAGCAAAATCAGTTGGCGAGATCAATTCCAAGATTTCTTTCTCAACAAAGGTCGCTGTCGGCATCGCATCATTCAACGCGCCATCCTTATTAAAAGCGATGATATGCTTCACGCCAAGATCGACTAACATATGAATAATCGCACTGCCGGCGGCGCCTGTTCCTGAGATGACGACCTTCAAGTCTTGCGCTTCTTTTTTGACCAGCTTCAACGCATTGATCAAGGCAGCCGTCACTACTACTGCTGTACCATGTTGATCATCATGAAAAACAGGAATATCCAATGCTTCGATCAACGCACGTTCGATCTCAACACAGCGCGGCGCACTGATGTCCTCCAAGTTGATGCCGCCAAAAGTCGGGGCAATCGCTTTGACGATCTGAATGATTTCCTGCGGATCTTTCGTATCTAAGCAAATTGGTACCGCATCAATATCAGCGAATTCTTTGAACAGCAGTGCTTTGCCTTCCATTACAGGCAAAGCGGCTTCTGGTCCGATATCGCCCAACCCCAAAACGGCTGTTCCGTCTGTCACAACGGCAACACTATTCCCCTTCCACGTATAGTCATAGGCTTTGTTTTTATCCTCAGCGATTCTGCGACAGGGCTCTGCCACACCAGGAGTATAAGCTAACGATAAATCGTCTTTATTGTGTACTTTTGCCTTGCTGGTTACTTCGATCTTGCCACGCCATTTTTTGTGTGCTGTGATTGCTTCATCATAAATAGTCATCAAAATTATCTCCAATCATTTTTTCCGGTCGAACCCATGCGTCATATTCTTCTGAACTCACATAACCTAAAGCTAAGGCGGCTTCCTTCAATGTTGTTCCCTCGTTGAATGCTTTCTTCGCAATCTCTGCTCCTTTGTCATACCCAATGTGAGTATTCAAGGCGGTCACTAGCATAAGGGATTGCTCCAATAATTCAGCCATTCGTCCTTCATTGACCACCAATCCCTTCAAACAATGATCGCTGAAGGAATGTAACGCATCTGTTAATAGACGAACACTTTGTAACAGATCAAAAGCAATTAACGGTAAATAAACGTTCAGCTCAAAATTTCCTTGCGATGCTGCAACACCGATCGTTGTATCATTTCCCATCACCTGTACGGCGACCATTGCTAAGGCTTCGCATTGCGTTGGATTAACTTTACCCGGCATGATCGAGCTGCCTGGTTCATTCGCTGGCAACGTGATCTCACCTAATCCACTGCGGGGACCGCTTGCTAACCAGCGGATATCATTCGCCATCTTCATGCTGTTCGCTGCCAGAGCTTTTAGTGCTCCGCTGACATAAACGACCGCGTCACGATTAGCTAAAGCATGAAATTTATTTGTTTCTCCAATAAAATGAATCCCAGTTTCTTCATTTAACGCTTCAATAAAGGCTCTTTCATAAGCTTTTGAAGCATTCAGACCTGTTCCTACAGCCGTCCCGCCGATAGCCAATTGACGCAACTCAGCTAAACTATTAATCAGCATATTTTCATTATGCTCCAGCGCAGAACGCCACCCGCTGATTTCCTGAGCAAACGTTACCGGAGTCGCATCCTGCAAATGCGTCCGACCAATCTTGATCACGTGCTGATTCTTTTCTTCCAACTCTTCCAGTACGCCAATCATCTCATGGATAGCCGGCAGCAGATTTTTCTCAATTGCAAAAGTTCCAGCAATATGTAACGCGGTTGGAAAAACATCATTGGAGCTTTGGGACATATTCACATCATCATTCGGATGGACTGCCAGATCCTTTTGACTTGCCAAATGCGCGATCACTTCATTGGCGTTCATGTTGCTTTGAGTCCCACTGCCAGTCTGCCAGACAACTAATGGAAACTCATCCCAGTTTTCGCCCTTTAATAATAAATCAGCTGCCTTTTGAATCGCCAAAGACTTTTCCGCAGCTAATTTGCCGGTTCTTTGATTGGCAACTGCCGCCATCTTCTTCACTAATACAAGAGCGCGTAATAGTTCTGGCGGCATTTTTTCCCCGCCAATTTTAAAGTTTTGTCGGCTCCGTTCAGTTTGTGCTCCCCACCAGGCCTCTTTTGGTACCTCAATTGGGCCCATTGAATCATGTTCGATCCGTGTTTCCATACATTCGCTCCTTCTTCATTTTAATGTATTAATTTTTCTTCTAGAAAAATTAGTTTGATTTTCATCCGTATGCCATTCCTCTAAAGCTTACTTAACCTTGACTTGTTGTGCTTTGTTTTTTCCTAGTTCAGCCATGATCCTGCGAAAAGAGGAACTGAAATCCTTCTTCATATTAATGGATTAATTTTTCTTCCAGAAAAATTAGTTCGATTTTCTTCCGTATGTCATTCCTCTAATGCTTACTTGATTTTGACTTGTCGTGCTTTGTTTTTTCCTAGTTCAACCTTAATCCTCTGAAAAGAGGAACTGAGATCCTTATTCTCTCATTTTGTTCAATTATCCCTTATTTTTCATCTAAAAGGTAGAAAAAAAAGACAAAAACCCGTAGATTTTTGTCTTTCGTTCGTTATTTATCTCTTGTATCGAAAAGGATCGTAACTGGGCCATCATTGACCAGCGCTACATCCATATCGCCGCCGAATTCTCCGGTCTCGACCGTCAAACCTGCTTGTCGTAACCCCTCATTGAAATATTCATATAGAGGAATCGCTGTTTCAGGTCGAGCGGCTTTAATGAAACTTGGTCTATTGCCTTTTTTCGTATCCGCGTACAATGTAAACTGCGAAACGCTCAATACGCTTCCGCCGATACTTTGCAGCGACTGATTCATCTTTCCTTCGTCATCTTCAAAGACCCGTAGCAAAGGGATTTTTCGAATCAGATAATCCGCATCTTCCTGTGTATCTTCTTCGTGAATCCCCAAAAGGATCATAAATCCCCGATCGATCTTGCCAATGACCTGCTCATTAATCGTTACACTGGCTTGACTCACTCGTTGAATAACTGCTCGCATAAAAACCTCCTAGCCTTTCGTCCGTTTCACACTATAGACATCTGGAACGGTTTTGACCTTATCCACGATGGAATACAGGTGATTCAGGTTTTGGATCTTAAACGTCAAATTGATGACTGCCAAACGATCTTTCGTTGGTTTTGCCTCAACACTAACTAGTTTCTTGGTCATGCCGCTCACGATGTTCAAGACATCGTTCAATAGACCATCACGATTGAAGCCATAGATTTCCAGATTCGCATTGTACTCTTGAACAGAATTGGTGGTATCTTCCCATTCCACCTCGATCAAGCGTTGTTGGATATCCTTTTGCTTCGTGATATTCGGACAATCGGCACGATGAATCGAGATTCCGCGGCCTTTAGTGATATAACCGACAATATTGTCGCCGGGAACCGGATTACAGCAATGGCTGATCCGAATCAACAGATTGTCGATTCCTTGGATGACGATGCCGCCTTCATGACGAACCTTGATTTTTTCTGGCTCTTTCGGATTGTTGACCATCTCATCCACAGCATCTTGCTGCTTCTTCTTCATCTGCTCGCGACGTTCTTTTTCCGTTAAACGATTGGCAAAAGTCAGCGCGCTCATTTCACCAAACCCGATCGCTGCATATAGATCATCTTCGCTATGAAAATTGAACTTGTCCAATACTTCAGAAAGCTTGTCCTTCGTCAGCACTTCCTTCGGTACAAAACCTAAGTCGTTGATACATTTAACGACCGCGTCATGACCCTTCGTGACGTTTTCTTCTCGATCTTGGGTCTTGAAGAATCGTTTGATCTTGTTTTTAGCTTTGCTGGTCTTGACTAAATTCAACCAGTCACGACTTGGCCCAAATGAATTGGCTGAGGTCATGATCTCGATGATGTCGCCGTTTTTCAGCTTATAATCCAGCTGCACCATCTTGCCGTTGACTTTCGCACCAGTGGTTTTATTTCCCACATCGGTATGAATGCTGTAGGCAAAATCTAATGGTCCTGAACCTTTTGGCAGCTCAGTCACATCGCCTTTTGGTGTGAATACGTAAACCTTATCGCTGAAAATATCGCCTTTAACGCTTTCCATAAACTCAGAAGCATCATAGCTTTCGTCTTGCAGCTCAATAATTTCACGGAACCAGTCCAATTGTTTATTGTCTTGTGTTGCTTCCGTTTTTTCCGTTTTACCTTCTTTATAGGCCCAGTGAGCCGCAACCCCGAACTCAGCGATTTGATGCATCTCATGGGTCCGAATTTGAACTTCAACAGGATTGCCGCTTGGTCCAATAATCGTCGTATGCAGTGACTGATACATGTTCGCCTTTGGCATCGCGATATAATCCTTGAAACGCCCTGGCATTGGCTTCCATTTCGTATGAATTGCCCCTAAGACGGCATAACAATCCTTGATGGAATCCACAATCACGCGAATGGCTAATAAGTCGTAGATTTCATCAAATTGCTTTTTTTGATCCCGCATCTTCCGATAAATTGAATAGATATGCTTAGGACGTCCGTAAATATCCCCTTCAATTCCCAGTTCTTTCGTTGCTTCTTTAATTTCATCCACAGCTTCTGCGACAAAGCCTTCCCGTTCATCACGCTTGCTGCGCATCAAGTGAACGATCCGATAATATTGCTTTGGATTCAAATAACGCAAAGCAGTATCTTCTAGTTCCCACTTGATCCGGCTCATCCCTAAGCGATCCGCCAATGGAGCATAGATTTCCAGCGTTTCACGAGCAATCCGGCGTTGCTTGTCATCCCGCAAATATTTCAACGTCCGCATATTGTGCAAGCGGTCAGCTAATTTAACCATGATGACGCGCAGGTCCTGCGCCATCGCCAGCAGCATTTTACGGTGATTTTCGGCTAATTGTTCTTCATGTGACTTGTATTTGATTTTCCCTAGCTTGGTTACACCGTCGACTAATGACGCTACGTCTTCACCGAACTCGACTTTTAGATCATCTAAGGTGACAGGTGTATCCTCTACAACATCATGTAAAAAACCTGTCGCAACGGTGTGAGGGTCCATATGTAAATCAGCTAGTATCCCTGCTACTTGAATCGGATGGATAATGTAAGGCTCTCCTGATTTGCGAATCTGAGGCTTATGGGCTTCATAAGCAAAATCGTAAGCCTTTTGTACAAACGCCACGTGCTCTTTTCCCATGTAGGTACTAACCATCCTAATGACGTCAGGACCGGTCAATTCAACTTCTTTTGCCATGTGACGTTCCCCCCTTGTTTTCTGAAAATGATTGCTCTCATTATACAAACTCTAGTAGGCTTTTTCAATCAAATCAGTGTTCTAATTCATAATAAAAACTCGCCGCACTCAAAAGATAGAATGGGGCTGTTTCTGTCCGTAAAATTCGTGGCCCTAAACCGCAAAGCTGCGCGCCAGCAGCTTGGAATTTTTCGATCTCATTTGGCGTCAAGCCGCCTTCTGGACCGAAAACGACCAACAGCTTCTGACCAGCCTCAAGCGCCTGGAAGGTTTGGACTAATTGTGCTTGCTCCCCCTGCTTCGCAGATTCTTCATACGCGATCAAAACCGCATCGTAGTCAGCAAAGTTTTCAATCAACTCTTTTTCTGAAGCGAAGTTGACCGTAGGCAGGGCTTGGCGATGGGATTGTTCCGCTGCTTCTTGGGCGATTTTATTCAATCGCTGCTGTTTTTTCTGCTGCTTCTTGGCATCCCATTTTGCCACCGAACTCTCTCCAGGAAAAGCAATAAACCCATGAGCACCAAGCTCCGTTCCCTTTTGCACGATCAATTCCAGTTTTTCTCCTTTAGGAAAACCGCTGGCAATCGTAATCTGAATCGGCAACTCTCGCTGCAAATTTTCTTTTTCAACTTCAGCTAACGTCACCTTGTCACTATCGATGGCAGTGATCTTGGCTTTGATAGCAATTTGGTCCTTGAAAACGAGAAAAACTTGATCATCCACGGACATGCGCATTACTCGTGACATGTGGTGATGCGGTTCACCGCTAACTTCGATGGTTGATTGATGGGGCTGATCGATAAAATAGCGTTGCATCTTACTCTTCCTCTGGTTTCTTCAGGATGATCGCGAACCAATCCTTCTGCTGGAAGATTCGATCGACTTCGAAGCCTTGCGTGTACATTTCTTCCAGCACCATATCTTTTTTATCTTCGATGATCCCTGAGACGATCAACGTACCATCTGGTTTCAATAAACGCCATGCGTCTTCGACCATCAGAACAATGATATCCGCTAAGATATTCGCCACGATCACATCAGCTTCTTGTTCTACACCAACCAATAGATCATTTGCCGACACGTGAATATTTTCAGTATTTGCATTTAGATCAACATTTTCTTGGGCTGAGCGAACCGCCACTTCATCCAAATCGTAGGCATAAATATCCTTCGCGCCATATAATGAACTAGCGATACTCAATACGCCAGAGCCGGTTCCCACATCCAAGACGGTTTCGCCGCCGCGTAGAACTGTTTCCAGCGCCTGCAAGGTCAGATTTGTTGTCGGATGCGTTCCTGTTCCAAATGCCATTCCAGGATCTAAGGTAATGATCTTTTCATCTTCATGCTGGGCTTCGTATTTTTCCCAGCTTGGTACGATCGTCAAATAGCGGGTCACACGGACCGGGTGGTAGTATTTTTTCCAGGCAGTCGCCCAGTCGCTTTCTTCTACTTCGCTAACTTCCACGATATTTTTACCGATATTCAAGCCGAACTCCGGCAACTCCAAGATGCGGTCTTTAATGAATGGTAGGATTTCCGGCAAGAAGATCGTTTCAGGAAAATACGCCATCACAACTGCGCCCTCCGCTAAACTAGAAAACGTCTCCTTATCTAAAAGCTCACCGTATTGATCCTCTTGATAGTTCTCAAAATCCAAGGCATCCTCGATCGCAACACCGGATGCGCCTGCTTCCATTAAAATATTCGAAACCGCCTCGACTGCTTCACTTTCTGTTGTTACTTTTACTTCATTCCATTTCATCTTTTTCGCCCCTCTAATAGCTTGGATAAGGTAAATAGCTGCTGTCCGTTGGTTTAATCGTCGCTTTGAAAACAGCATCGTCCCAGTTCATTTCAAAAATCGCATCTTCACTGTCGTCTGCCAAAAAGTCCAGCAGGTCACTTTGGCCCTCTTCAATGACATCCTTCAGATAGTCCACGACAGCCGTTAATTCATTTTTCTTCATGCCTTTTTTGCCCTCATAAGGGATCACCGCTAAAAAGTCATCTGGATCATAGTTCGATTTGCCAGGATCAACTAGCAAAATCGCGTCTTCAAATTCAATGATCTCTTCTTCGGAAGCCACGCCGTCCACATCATCGATCTCGACTTGTCCTTTATTTTCGCCATAAATTCGAAAAGCAATCTCGAAGCTGCGATTCCGTGTGTCCCAGTCTAGCGCTAATTCATAGTCAGGAATCTTTTTGTTCAAGTAGCTATCTAAATAAGTAATCATGGTCTCTTTTGCCATTTTCAGTTCCTCCAGCCATTGTTTTCTTCTATTAAATTCTTTCGTTGATTGGTTATGTAAGGATTCCCGCGAACGACAAAGCGCAACAGTTTTTCCGTCCAGAGCCCTTTATTCGGAATCCCAATACGGGGCAGTGCCATTATTTCCTTTGGCAGCCGTCTCTTTTCTGGAACAAGATGCAGCGAACTAGAAAAAATCGATTCGCCATATAAGTCACGAGTGATTCCCAGCGCTTCAACTAATTTGCCCGGGCCATCCGAAACGACAGCACCCATTCTGCCATGACGATTCAGAACCATCTGTTCAATGCCTTCCACTGGTTCAAATCCGCGAATCATTACTCCTTGCGGCATCCCGATAGGCTGTGTGATCATGTTCAAAATCAAATGCGTATGCATCGTATATAAATAGATCGTTCCCGGTTTTTCGTACATCGCTCGAACCCGAGGCGTATCACGCATGCCGTAACTGTGAGCCGCTTCATCATCAGGACCTAGATACGCTTCGCAATCTACGATATAGCCGCCTAGTTTTCCTTCGGGTGTCTCGTGTTCCAGATACATTCCCAGTAAATATTGGGCGATATTTTCAGTTGTTTCGGTATTAAAATAATTGATTACCTGTTCCATTTTTCTCACCTTCTCCATGATACACAATAATCCTGCCACACGCTACGCCCAGCGATCAAAACTCAGCAAACACAAAGGAATAATGCTATAATGAGAACATACATTTGCTAATTAAGAGTCCTATTCTCTACTGTTAATTGAAAGTGGACCTGTATACTACTATAATAAATCAATTTCAAAAAAGGAGGTTCCTAATGCAACAGCCTTTAGCCTATCGCATGCGTCCTCGCAACTTGGATGAAGTTGTCGGACAACAGCAATTAGTTGGATCAGGGAAAATCATTCGCCGGATGGTCGATGCGCGGATGCTTTCTTCCATGATCTTATATGGACCCCCAGGTACAGGAAAAACTAGTATCGCTAGTGCCATTGCAGGTTCAACTAATTACGCTTTTCGGATGCTGAATGCGGCAACCGATACCAAAAAAGATTTGCAGATTGTCGCCGAAGAAGCCAAAATGAGCGGCACAGTCATTTTATTACTAGATGAAGTCCATCGTTTAGACAAAACTAAACAAGATTTTCTGCTGCCTCATTTAGAAAGCGGTCGAATCATTATGATCGGTGCCACTACGGAAAATCCCTATATCACGATCAATCCCGCGATTCGCAGCCGGACACAAATTTTTGAAGTAAAGCCCTTAGATGAGGATGATATTATCACAGCCGTCAAGTCGGCATTGGAAGACAAGGAACGCGGACTTGGAGAATATCCAGTTGAACTGGATGCAGAGGCATTGAAGCATTTAGCTCGGGCGACAAACGGTGACTTGCGAAGTGCCTTGAACGGCTTGGAATTAGCAACAAAATCCACGCCGAAAAATGATGAAGGGAAAATCCATTTAACTCTTTCAATCATCGAAGAGTGTGTACAGCGAAAAGCCCTAACCCACGATAAAGACGGTGATGCCCATTATGATGTAATCTCAGCCTTTCAAAAGTCAATTCGCGGCAGTGATGTTAACGCGGCGCTGCATTATCTTGGACGATTGGTCGAAGCCGGCGACCTCCCGATTATTTGTCGTCGCTTAATGGTCATTGGCTATGAAGATATCGGCTTAGGAAATCCAGCCGCTGCTGCTCGAACGGTGCAAGCAGTCCAAGCTGCCGAAAAATTAGGCTTTCCTGAAGCACGGATTCCTCTGGCAAACGCTGTCGTCGATCTCTGTCTCTCGCCCAAGTCCAATTCAGCTTATTCAGCCTTGGACGCGGCGATCACGGATATTCGCATGGGAAATGCTGGCGAGGTGCCGGATCATTTGCGCGACAGTCATTACAAAGGAGCCGAAGCATTGAATCGCGGTGTCGGTTATCAATATCCTCATAGCTTTGAAAATGCTTGGGTCGATCAACAATATCTACCTGACAAGATCAAAGACGCTCATTATTACGAACCAAAATCCACTGGGAAATATGAACAAGCACTTGGTCAGCAATACCAGCGGATCGAGGAATGGAAGAAGAAGAAAAAGTAATTGTCTTCGGTCAGTTAGATTTCCTTCTCAAAATATGAATACATTACAAAAAGCGGGTATCGGAATACTCGCTTTTTTACATTATTCAAATCATGTCTGTTTTTGAGCAGCACAAATAAACCTGGCGCATTCGAACTTTATCCATACTAAATAAGCGTGATCATCCTGCGATTTTTTCACTGAACACTCTGAATATTCACTTATAGAAGCACTAACACCTAGGCATCACTTCCATTTCTTGCCTTTCTTATTCATTTTGTTTTTCTTTTTCCTCTTTTTCTTCTTAGGATCTAGCTGGGGCTGCCCTTTACTTTTCCCCTTACTCTGAGAAGTGGCGGCTTTTGAGGTAGGCGGCTGCTCTGTTTCAGCTGGATTAGGTGCGGCGGACCATCCTTTTAGCTCCGTCTGCGGTGCTGCTTGCGCTAGCTGGTACATCGCCTCTGCTTTATCCATGTACTTCTCATAGGATAATGTGCTTTTTCCTGTGCCATTTGCTGTGGTAGTAGTTTCTTTTTGAAGCATATTGCCAGTATTAATAGTAGAATCTGGCGTTGCATGTGTTTCTTCTGGCGTGCTTATAATTTGCGGATCTTGGGCAGATTCCTCCGATTCTGATTGCGCTTTTTTCGCTTTACGCTTCACGCCGCTGCGTCTTAGAGGACATTCATATTCAAAAAATTCCGTAAAGCGACGATTTCCTTTAGCATTCTGAAAGATCGTTAAAGTTGTCATAATAGGCAATAATTCAGCAACCTCATCAGCTTTATTTGGTGAATCATCGGAAATTTCCTTCGTATCTCGCAAGATCCATTTATATTTTTTCCCACTCGCGTCTGTAAAAGTCGATACGATATCGAATGTAAATTCAGATGATCCAGGTTCCTCACTGGTTATTTTCTCTAAAAGCTCTTTATATCTACGCGATTCCTTGGTAAATTCGCGGTATTCTGCTTCATTCGTGAAAAGTCGGTCGATAACAGTTGTCCATTCTTCCTTACCATCCGCCGCTTTGCCCGTAAAGAATTTTTCAAAATATATACAATGCTTCCGCAATGTATTATTGGGTTCGGCCGTAAGGAAAATTTGGTGGATGAGGTCTGTCAACAGATCAATAGAGTAATCTTTACGGCACAAAGCGTTCCTCAGCAGGATAGCAACAAGTGCTTCCACGACCTTTGAGGCATTTTGGGTTTGTTCGAAATACTGCCGAACTCTTTTCATAAGATTTTCCTTGGTCATTCTTCCAAAAATCTGAATAAAATCCAATTTGACTATTTCCATACTGAACACCCTTTCATTTTCCACTTGAACATAATACGATTACACACTTTTCATATAGACAGAGTACCAGTTAAATAACCGATCTGTAAATAGCCTGAATTGGCAAACATTTTAGAAAAATTAAAAACTTTGAGTAATATAAGCAATTATTACCTATCACTATGATTGGAATATACTAAATAGAGAACATAAAATAACTATAATTAGCAATTATCATTTATTGTGATTAATAGCGGAAGCATGTGCATTTGATTTTTTCGAATTTATGCTAATAACTGAGTACGCGGAATGATTATAATTTTTTTGCAAAAAAAGTGATCATCCGTAAGAAAGATGATCACTAAAGAATTGTCTAATTTCTCTTAGAAACCTTTTTTTCTGCTTATCTCTACCCTTTGAAGGCATTCCGATTATTCGTTGATACTTTTGGCTTTATTCGTCAGAAAAATACTAGGAATAAAGATCAACGTCAGAACAACAACTGAAACGAAAAAGCCGGCATGATAAGCAGATAGTTCGTGGGCAATGGTCGGTTGTGACCCCTGTAATGCGGTCGCCACGACTGTTGCGATCATCGCTGAACCGAAGCTTGAACCTAGATTTTCGATAATATTGATTCCGACGCCAGCATCCGGCAGCTCTTCATCAGCAAGTCCAGTATAGGCATCGCTAGTCAATGGCAGATTGATCCCACCAAAGCTGGTCCCACGAATGAATAAGATCAACGCGATCCAGACCATACTCGTCTTGTCTGTGACAAAAACAAGTGGAATCGTACCCACTAAAGAAATGATCAGGCTAACGATCACGACATATTTCGCACCAAGTCTATCAATCAGCTTCCCAATCAATGGACGTGTAACCAGCATACCGATCCCCTGGGGAATTAGGGCGATCGCTGCCTCCATCGCAGAAAAGTGACGGAAGTTTTGGAAGAACAGTGGCAGAATCAGCATTGGGCCCATGATGGCAATGTTCGCGAAGAATAGACCCACACTCGATGCCTTGAAGCTTCTGTGAGAAAAAATCGTCAGCGGCAACACCGTTTGATGATTTTTTCTGCGGTCGTAAAGAATGTAGACAATTAGCAACGCAAGACCGACACCCGTCCAAATCAATGATTCACGATTATTGAAGGTCGCATGATCCGCAGCTTTCGTAATACCATAAATCAAGACCGCGCTCATCATGGATAGGTCAAGGATACCAAAAACATCCAGTTTGCTTTCACGATTGAATGGTTCAAAGTTTGGCAATGTGCGCGCCATCAACGGTGCAGCAGCTAACACGATGAAAACATTGATAAAGAATATCCAGCGCCATGAGGCTGCCTGAACAATAAAGCCGCCTAGTACCGGGCCAAGGATCGGACCGAAGATCATTGGTGTACTGACGATCGCCATCACACGGCCAATATTTTCTGGTCCTGCCGTCTTAACTAGTAGAGTTGACATCAATGGTGTGATGATCCCAGCAGTAAAACCTTGAAGCAAGCGAAACAAAATAAAGCTAGTGACATTCCAGCTGATACCAGCAAGGACAGAGGTGATACCGAAGAGAATCACGGTACCGATGAAGATCTTTTTGCCGTCAAAGCGATTCATCAGCCAGCCAGCGATCGGCACAGCAATCGCCAAAGCTAGGACATAGCCAGTGATCGCCCACTGGATGATCGATAGTGTCGTGTGAAAATTCTTTGTTAATTGATCGATAGCGATATTCACCATCGTAGAGTCGAGCATTGGTGCAATGGCGCCAAGAGCGATCGCCCAAGCAGCCGATAAAACTTCTTTAGGTAATTTATTTGATTGAGTCATATACGGACTCCTTTCATGTAATTGTTGGATTTATACTCTGTTTTCAAACGCTAAACAGATTCTCGAGGCTTCTCTTTGCTGCAGTCGAAAAGAAGCTTTTTTGTTTCCTAGGAAACTATACAATTATTTTGTTTCCTCGTCAACAATAATGTTACGAAAAAAGACAGCCTCTTTTTGAGACTGTCACCAATGCTATTTGATTGTCAGATTTTGTTTTTTGATTTCTTGGTCCAGATGTTGATTATAGCGTTCAAGAAATTTTAGAAAGGCATCATATTGTTCATCCTTGATGGGTTCAAAAACGACTTGATCGCGATCTTCAAATTCTTTATGCAGCCGTTCATGGATATCAAAAACTTTTTTTCCTTCAGCTGTCAGCTTAAAATAGATTTCTTTTTTGTTATCCGCTTTTTGATAGCTTTCAATATACTGCTTTTTTAACATTTTCTTCGTTAATTTGCTGATAGCTCCACGAGTCATATACATCGATTCTGCCATCTTCGTGACATTCGGATCTTTATGCTTCCCAATAAAATCAATGCAATGAACCTCGGAGGCTGCATATCCGGCTAACTCCTTCTCCATCTTGACCTTATCCAGCCATGCTCGCTTATTGAACACCTCAGCAAAACCGTCTAGGACTTCCTTTTTTTTATTCATAATTTTTCTCCTAGTATATAATAATGAATTTATTTCTCTAAAAAGAACAAACGAACTTTTATCCGCTTTGTTTCTCGATTAAGCGCAAGACCATTCTAGATTGTTTTTGTTTCTTTTTCAACAAAATTATTCAATATTCTCCAGCATCGCTCTCTATAATAGCCCGTAGGAGTGACGTAAGTAGGTAAAATTTTCTCTTTCTATTTCGCCTCAAAAAAAACGTACAAAAAGATTTTTATCCAAAGCGAAAAATAAGTAATTTGTTTTGACAGACTTGCCTCTTTTTTTATACAATGTACCTATAGAAGACGTAAGTAGTTTGAGTTGATTCGATTTTATCGATGGAGGCCACTTCGTTGCGTCTCAATAATGACTGTGCTATGATTGAGATGGAAATTCTGTGATGTGCGCGTTGCCTATTTCAGTGTTGACCGAACATTTTTATTGATATCTTGGGATCTGTCTTGTGTCAAAGTTGGTAACATGCCTTTACATTTGGTAGTTCAATGCTTAGACCATGGAACCCACCTGCTAGATTTTGCGGGATCAATACTATCGGGTGAATAACGGCATCGACGGAATTTTCCATTTTTATGGAATGAAAGCAATTTGCGTACTGCAAATTGCTTTTTATTGTATAGGAGGAAAAAAATGATCCGCATTTTATTATTTTTACTAGCACTTATTTTATTATTCTGCAGCTATTATTTGATTAAAAAGCCACAAGGATTGCTCGTTCTCTTCAGTAAAGAGTCCCAAACTGAGTCCCGCAGCTTTTTACGCCAATTTGGAATTATTTATGCCGTACTAGGAATTATGGCAATTTTGGTCGGCGTGATAAATAACCGCTCCTATTCAATGATGTATTTAATCCTACTCTTGGTGGTCGCAGCTGTCTTCGCCTTGTTGATGGGTTCAAAAACAAAAAAAGGTTAACAGTACCATTTTCAAGAAATTTGATTTAAAATAAAGATGTGAAAAGAATATCAGACCAACTATTTACAGTTTTCATATGTGCTTGTAAAAAAGTTGAATGATACGCATCTTGAATTTGAGATTTATTTTTCTAAACGGAAAAACAAATACTCTGAAAAGAAAAAAGGAGTTGGAAACGATGGATCAAGAATACAGTAAAATCATGGTAGCAGTCGACGGTTCTAATGAAGCAGAATTAGCATTTAAAAAGGCAGTAAATGTTGCTAAGCGTAACCAAGCGGAATTATTACTTGCTCATGTCATTGATACACGTGCGTTTCAAACAGTTTCTTCTTTTGATAATGTGCTTGCTGAACAAGCCACAGACATGGCAAAGCAAACCTTAGATGATTACGAAGCTGAGGCTCAAAAAGCTGGTGTCAAAAATATCAGTAAAGTTATTGAATATGGCGCACCAAAAGTAATGATCGCCAACCAAATCCCTGAGAACAATCAAATCGATTTGATTATGCTGGGAGCAACTGGTTTGAATGCTGTTGAACGCTTATTTATCGGTTCAGTTTCTGAATATGTCATTCGCAACGCAGACTGTGACGTATTGATCGTCCGGACAGACTTAGACAACAAGGTTCCTGAAGAGGAAGACTAGCTTTAAAACGATCAAAGAGGGTGTGCCGCTTGGCACACCCTCTTTTTCTTGAATATGAATTTAATCCAACATTGATTTGTAAAGTCCAACGATCTCTTCCACTGTCGCATCGCGCGGATTCCCTGGTGAGCAGACATCGCGGAAAGCATCTTCTGCGATTTTTTGGACATCTTCTTCCTTCATGCCAATCTCAGTCAGGCTTTGCGGAATACCAACATCGATTCCTAATTGCTTCACTGCTTGAACGGCCGCGTCGCGAACTTCTGCCAACGGCATATCCGCTGCGCCCTCTACGCCCATGGCAACAGCGATCTCGCGGTATTTTTCGCCAGTATAATCCTTATTAAAGTCCATGATCAATGGAAGTAGTGTCGCACAAGCCACCCCATGAGGCGTATCATACCAAGCGGATAATGGATGCGCCATTCCATGAACTAAACCTAATCCAACATTAGAGAAGCCCATACCGGCGATATATTGACCCAACGCCATTTTTTCCCGCGCTTCCTGATTACCAGCAACAGAATCCCGCAACGCATGGCTGATAATTCCGATTGCTTTGATATGGAGCATATCTGTCATTTCCCAAGCGCCTTTGGTAATGAAGCCCTCGATCGCGTGTGTCAATGCGTCCATTCCTGTTGCGGCACATAATGCGGTCGGCATTCCCATCATCATATCGCTATCAACGAAGGCTACGACTGGAATATCATGCGGATCGACACAAACAAATTTACGTGAATTGGCTTTGTCAGTGATCACATAATTGATTGTTACCTCGGCAGCTGTTCCCGAAGTGGTCGGTACTGCTAAAATTGGTAGAGACGGTTTTTTCGTCTCAGCTACTCCTTCAAGACTGATGACATCCGAGAACTCAGGATTGGTAGTAATAATTCCGATTGCTTTGGCTGTGTCGATCGGTGAACCGCCGCCAATAGCTACAATATAATCCGCTCCGGCTGCTTGACAAGCCTTGACCCCAGCTTGAACGTCTTCAATAGAAGGATTCGGTACGATTCCGTCAAAAATCTCGTAGCTTAACCCCGCCTTGTCTAAAATCGCTGTGACTCTCGTTGCTACTTCAAATTTCAATAAATCCTTATCTGTCACAACTAATGCTTTTTTGAACCCACGTTTTTTGGCTTCGTTGGCCACCTCTTGAATCGCGCCTTTTCCAAAATAAGACGTTTCATTCAAAATCATTCGATTGACTACCATAGTATCTCTCCTTTTGTTGTGTTTTATTTCACAATCGATTATCCCATAAAAAGTAATCGCTTTCTATGACATCTAATTGTAAATTTTTGCCCTAAACTTCGTTAAGCTGCTATCTTTTGCTAACATAAAATTATAATGAGGAAATTATCTGAATTTGTCTTCATCAAAGCTTACATAACCCTCGTATTCTCTGGATTAGAAAAGAGAATAATTAATCGCCCCATGAGCCCTTAACAACTCGCATATTTCTGATCATGATTCATTGGGGCATTTAGATTCTTCTATACTCTTAGAAAAAAGCTTCAGACGAATCTTTTTTCATACGTTCGTTATCCCATAAAAAAATCTGGATTCGGTGTTACACCGAATTGCTTTGCCAACGCGATAAAGTTTTCATCAGTAATGCTTTGCTTCACACCACCTTGTGCTTGTACGTAAGTATAGACCTGAGCAGCTTTTTCCGCCGTTTCGATCAAACCGAATGTTTCATCCATCGTACGTCCTGCGCCATATACACCGTGGAAAGACCATAGAACCAAACGAGCCTGTTTCATTTTTTCTGCCGTCGCTTCTCCGATTTCATTAGAGCCTGGAATGAGCCAAGGCAAAACTTGTACTCCTTCAGGGAAAACAACCATACATTCCGTACACATTTCCCAAAGTGTTCTGCTAATTGCTTTTGAAGTCAATTCATGGCTGAAGGTCATCGCTAATAAATGAGTTGCGTGGCAATGCATAACGATTCTATTTTCTGGATCAACTTCTAATCGAGCGATATGGCTCATCAAATGCGCTGGCAATTCGCTGGTAGGAACGCCTCCATCAGTGTAGCCCCAGAGCAGGTCAACACATTGTCCGTCTTCTGCCACACGCAGCACGCCTAGATTATTTGCTGGATCTGCAGCTACATTTTTGAAATATTTGCCTGATCCTGTAACGATAAAGTATCTCCCTTTAAGCGCCGAACCATCAAAAGCCATTGGAATATTGCGTAGAATATTCGTTGTATCTAAATAGGTGCTGACTGCTTCTTCATCTAGCAAATACGAGATATTCCCGCCATTTCTCTCATCCCAGCCTAAGCGATATAGATTGCTGGTTACTTCCACCATTTCTTGTACAAAAGGTGCTTCTAAAATATTTTTCACGATTGATTCCTCCAAAATTTTATCTACAACTACTGACCCGCCAATTAATTAGTCAATTGATGTGATCAATTCTTTTTCGCGAGCAGATAACACCTCACGCTCATAATTCATCACTTCGTCGTACCAGTTCATGCCAACGGGTACATTGTTTACTTCACAGAAGTAGTTCCATACATCCGCATAAGGGAAGTCCTTCAATTCTTCTGTCAATGCTAGGCGTTTCGTATAATCACAATTCAATTCCATTTCTTTTAAATCGTTGATTGGTTCAAGTAACGCTTTTAATAAGGCTTTTTGGGTATTACGCGTACCAACGACCCATGCTGCTACACGGTTGATAGTTGCATCAAAGAAGTCTAATCCAATATTGGTTTTATCTAATAGATCATTCCGAACAATTTCTTTACCAATTTCCTGCAACTCATCGTCCATAATCACCACATGGTCAGAATCCCAACGAACAGGACGAGAAACGTGAAGCATGATGCCTTTAGAGAACAGTGCTAGGGAAGATAATTTATTTGAGATAACTTCAGTTGGGTGAAAATGACCCGCATCTAAACAAATCAATTTGTCGCGAGTTAGACCATAGCCCATATAAAACTCATGGGAGCCAACTGTGTAAGCTTCTGCACCTAGACCGAATAATTTACTTTCAACGGCTTCTTGGGTATATTCTTCGTTTAAATCCTCCGCAAAAATCGTATCTAATGACTCCATCATCCGTTTCCGCGGACTGTAACGATCGATTGGATTGTCCTTCATGCCATCTGGCATCCAGAAATTGTTGATACAGGTTTGACCAGTTTCTTTTCCAAGATATTCAGCAATCTTGCGGCTGCGTTTGCCATGCTCGATCCAGAAGTCTCGTACAGCTTGATCGGGGTGAGCCAAAGTCATACCGTCTTTCATCATTGGATGAGAGAAAAAGGTTGGATTGAAGTCCAAACCAACGCCTTGCTCTTTGGCCCATTTAGCCCAGTTTTCAAAATGTTTTGGTTCAATTTCGTTTAACTCAACCGCTTCATCTGTGTCGAGATAAATCGCGTGCAGATTTAATTTATGTGTTCCGGGAATCAAAGAGAAGGCCTTCTCAATATCTTGGCGCAATTGCTCAGGCGTATGCGCAGCCCCTGGATAGTTGCCAGTTGACATGATCCCGCCAGTTAACTCACCATCAGGATTCAAAAAGCCTTTTACATCATCACCTTGCCAGCAATGCATCGAGATTTTTACATCCTGCAATTTTTTTAATGCTGTGTCAGTATCCACACCAATCTCAGCGTAACGAGCCTTTGCATTTTGATACCGTTCTTCTACTGTTTTGCTCATTTTACTTTTCTCCTTTTATGAAATATTTTCTTTTATAATAATGATTTTGTTAACGCTCGATATTTTTCCATCGCTAAACAAGTGTCTGCTTTCGGTTGAAACTCCTTTAGCGGGAACGACTCCTTGATTGCCTCTCGCCCCTCTTCTAATGTGCCAAACCCTTCTGTAGCAACCATTTGAACAATGATATTTCCAATGGCGGTTGCTTCGCCAGGTCCTGCCAATACATTGATTCCACAAACATCCGCTGTTAATTGATTTAAGAAATCATTGTTTGAGCCGCCGCCAACAATGTGGAGCTGCGTGATCGTGCGTCCAGTTATTCTCTCAAGCTTTTCAAGCTCCACTGCGTAACACAATGCCAAGCTGTCGTAAATGCAGCGAGCTAATTCGCCAGCTGTTTCTGGTACTTTTTGGTTCTTTTCACGACAATAGTCTCGGATCTCTTCAATCATGTTCTTCGGGTTCATGAAGCGCTGATCGTTCACATCAATTAAGCTGACGAATGCTTCTTCCTGACTTGCCAATTCAGCAAGCTCAGGATAAGAATATTGATAATCCTGCATCCGAGCGACTTCCTGAATCAACCACATCCCCATGATGTTCTTCAGGAAACGGATTGTTCCTTGAACGCCCCACTCATTGGTGAAGTTGGCATCAAATGCTTCTTGGGTTGAGATGCCATTTTCGATTTCTACACCCATCAATGACCACGTCCCTGAGCTGATATATGCCCAATTGTCGCCTATTCCTGGTGTTCCCACTACTGCTGAAGCTGTATCGTGAGAAGCGATCGTGATAACTGTCGCATTTGGCAAATCATACTCAGGAAATTTTCCTTTCAAAATCGGTCCTAAAAACGATCCTGGCTCCACTGGATCAGGAAACAGCTTTTTATCAACTGCTATCGCTGTTAGAACGTCTTCATCAATTTTTCGTGTCTCCAAATTCATCAATTGCATGGTTGAAGCATTGGTTTTTTCCAATACGGCCTTTCCTGTAAGAACATATCCTAGGTAATCAGGCATCAATAAAAGCTGTTCTGCCTGTTTTAACTTTTCTCGATCTTCCTTAAACAATTGAAAAACGGTATTAAATGGCTGAAGCTGGATGCCGGTCTTTTCATATAAGACCTCTAAAGAGAAGATGCGATCAAAATCTGCCACCGCATTATCTGTCCGGCTATCTCGATAGCTAATGGGTTGACTCATAACTTGTCCATGTTTATTCAATAAACAATAATCAACACCCCATGTATCAATTCCGACATAACAGTTCTCTATTCCTTGCTGTTTCACCTTTTCCAAACCAATCAATAGTTCTTTAATTAAATGATCTGCATCCCAATAATCCGTCCCATCCATATTTGTAAAACCATTTTTGAAGCGATGAATTTCTTCCAACCCGATCTTACCGCTGGAATCCTTTTCAGAGAGAATCAATCGGCCGCTTGATGCGCCAATGTCTACTGCAATGTATGTTTCCGTCATGTTCAAGCTCCTTGTCTTTGAAAATACTCTAATTGCTACCAAACAAATTTATCAATCATTATTGTGCCAAAATTACATCAAGCGAAAAGAACGAAGCTTATCTCCATTCAAATAAATCGCTAATAGGTACAAGAACTGTCATTATAGATATTGATTCGTTATACAGCAGGACTTCTTTTGCTATAGTACAGCTGTAAACCGCTGCTATTTTTATTTACAGACCTATTATCGTAATTTTTGGTTGCGTTCTCAATGACGGGAAGATAGAATGATTGTAACGAATTTACAGGGATGTGTGATTATGCATAAAATTGTCGAAGATTATCTTCGCCATCATAACCAAATCGAAGAAGCGCAATTAAATAAAAAAGAATTCGTAATGGATATCCCATCCATCTCTTTTCAGACTGCTGAAGAAAATATGATCTTGCTCAAAGAGTATTTTCTAAAAAATAATTCTATTTATGTTAGTAAGCATCCTAGATTTGCATCCTATCCAGAGCATAGCCACCATTTCTTAGAATTGAACTATGTTTACTCTGGAAAATCTATCCAATATATCAATGGCCGCCGCGAAATCATTCGTCAAGGCGAAATATTACTAATGGACCGCGGTTCCTCCCATAGTATAGGCGAACACGGAGAAGATGATATTCTCATCAATATCATCTTTCCAAACGACAAGGTCGATATCGATTGGCTCTCTAGTCTGAATGATAAGAATAGCGTGCTCTTTAACTTCTTAGCCCAAACGATGGCAACACGCTCTCGTAAAGAATATCTGATTTTCCGCTGCTCAGAAAACGAACACGTGCAGATGATTCTCGATCAAATGATCGATAAATATTTCATTGAACCTGTCTTCGCTAATGAGATCATCTCCTTATACATTCCAATTCTATTTACGGAGCTGATCGGCAACTGTAAATATGACTTCTACGAGGAGAAAAAAGATAAGACCAACCATCAGGTCGTGATTGATACCTTAAAACTGATCGAGAGGGATTATGCGAATCTGTCTCTGGAAAGTGCCGCTCAACAGCTTGGCTACAATAAAAATTATCTAAGCAATATCATCAAAAAAAAGACCAATGAGACGTTTTCGGAGCTGCTAACCAAGCAGCGCATGAAGCAAGCGAAATTTTTGATTGAAGGTTCCACGCTCCCGATCAGTTCCATTATTGAAATGGTCGGCCTGAAAAACCGCAGTCATTTCTATAAGCAATTTAAAGAAGCATACGGCGTTCTGCCGAATGCTTTCAGAGAAAACAAAAAAGAAGCAGCGTCAAAAGTCTAAAAGACTTTTGCGTTGCTTCTTTATAGTTTGGATCCAATCACGATGCCGATAAAACTCAACAGCAAGCCTAATCCGTAGGAACCGAAAAAATAGCGGTAAAACATGGAACGATCATTCTTCCATAAAACAAATAATTCAAAGTTATAAGTAGAAAATGTCGTGTAGCCGCCCATAATCCCTGTGCCTAAAAATAAATAAACCGTATCGGATAAGTGCAGTCCAAAAAAGATTCCTAATAAGAGGCTGCCCGTCAAATTAATAAAGAAGGTTGACCGCGGCAAGCTTTTGGTCTGGGGTTCAAAATAATTGTTCAAGGTAAAGCGCAGCATCGCACCGATCGCTGCACCGCTGCCGACTAACAATGTTTCGATCATTGATCCGCCACCTTTCTGTGGTAGATTGCTTCACCTAGTACGGTCATGGCTAATCCACCGACAAACGATAGAACCAAATAAAGAAACGCCAATCCAATTTGTCCTGACTGGACTAGTTTCATCGTGTCCAAGGCAAATGACGAAAATGTCGTCAAAGCACCACAAAAACCAACGCCGATTCCTAAAACTAAACGCGCTGAAACATCGATATCACTTAGGATATGTTTGACAATCCAGCTAAAAATGAAGCACCCTAATAAGTTCACCAGCAGCGTCCCTAATGGAAAACCGCTCACAGCAGGAATCCACACGCCTAACCAATAGCGTGCTGTACCGCCGATAAAAGCAAAGAGTGCAATGACTAAGTAGTCCAACATGCTTTTCATCTCCATCTTTTTATTCTTACCTACTATAAAACGATTGATTTGAAGTTGCAAACAAACCTATCTTTTTCATCCGCTTTTTATAAAACATGATAAACTAGGGTTATCTTTGGAAAAAGTGAGGGGTATTTATGAAAGGCATTATTTTTGATTTTAACGGGACAATGTTTTTAGATTCCGATTTACATGAAGCAGCTTGGCTGAAATTGATCCAGAAATATGCGGATAAAGAAGTGACCGAAGAAGAAATCATGAAAAATTTCCATGGCAAAACCAACGATGTGATTTTGCGTAAGTTCGTCTCGTCAACGCTGACAAACGAAGAGGTTCAAAAATTATCGGATGAGAAAGAAAGCTATTATCGTGAAGCACTCATTGCCGCTCCTGATCGTAAACATTTTACGAAAGGGATTGAGGAAGTATTAGACTATTTGAAAGCAGAAAAAATCCCAACGACGATTGCGACAGCATCGCCAAAGGTCAATCTGGATTTCTACTATGACTATCTGGACTTAGGAAGATGGTTCGATTATGAAAAAATCGTTTACTTCAACGGTGAATTTCCGGGCAAACCTGCGCCGGATATGTTCTTGATTGCAGCAGAAAAGATCAAGATGAAGCCAGAAAATTGTCTCGTGATCGAAGATTCTTATTCAGGCTTGCAGGCGGCTCATAATGCCAAGATCGGTACGATCGTCGCGATTGATCCAGAAGGGAAAAACCGCGGAGTCTTTAAAGCAGAGGGTTTAGCACAGGATGGGATCATTGAGGATTTCACCACCTTTATAGCAGACTATTTAAAATAGAAAAAGGCCGTAAGAGTAAGATTACAAACTCTAACTCTTACGGCTTTTATTAAACGATTTTTGCGCCCAATGTATTTTTGAAATGACTCAGCGCCCACGTATGGCCCGTTGCATCGAAGCTGGCAACTGCTTTTTCTGGGATCACTAATTGATACCCCAGATTATAAGCATCTACAGCGGTATGCAGCACACAAATATCCGTGCAGACTCCTGTCAGGCAAAGCTCAGTAATCCCCCGCTCACGCAACCGGATGTCCAGATCAGTCCCGCTAAAGGCTGAATAATGACGCTTGTCGATCCAATAAACGTTTTTCTCTGCGTTGTTTGCTTGATAAAAATCAGCTAGTGATCCATATAAATCGCGACCGGCCGTACCGATCACATTATGTGGGGGAAAAAGTTTATTCTCAGGATGGTACTGATCGCTTGGATCGTGACCATCAATCGCAAAAACGATGAAATCGCCTTGATCAAAATATTCCTTCGTCACAGCTACTAAATCTTGTTCAATCGCCTGACCCGCTTCACCTGTAGTCAGCTTCCCGTCAGTGGCAACAAAGTCATTCGTGTAATCAATTGAAAGTAATGCACGCATCATAAGCTCCTCCTTGATCTAAAACATTTCACTTATCCTTAAACTAAATGATTAACAAATTCAATCACTAATTGAGCGGACAATTCGCCCGTGCGATTAACAAATTCCTCATGGGTTTCCGTCGCTTCACTGTCAGCTGTGTCGCTGATCGCTCGCACGATCAAGAATGGAATACCAAATTGAGCAGCCGTATGCCCAATCGCTGCTCCCTCCATCTCAACGGCTAACGCATCCGGAAAGGCCGCTTTGATCTCATAGATTTTTGAGGGGCTGCTGACAAATGTGTCACCTGAAACTACCAACCCAACGTGGGCAGTTTGATTCATTTTTTTGGTAGCTTCGAGCATCTCGCTTTTCAGATAGGTCGAGCTTTCAAAATACAACGGCATTCCCGGCACTTGACCAATTTTATACCCAAAGGTCGTGGCATCCACGTCATAATAAGCTACCTTATCCGCGACAACTAAATCTCCAACCGCCAGACCCGCACCGATCCCGCCGGCAGTCCCTGTGTTGATAACCATATTGACCTTGTATTGTTGGATCAAAACAGAGGTCGTGATTGAAGCCAATACTTTACCGATCCCTGATTGAACGACGATCACTTCATGATTGCCCAGACTTCCTGAAATGAACAATGCGCCTGATTGCTCCCAAGATAATGGATGCTCCAAGACTTCGCGTAGTGCCTTTACTTCTGGTTCCATTGCACCAATAATACCGATTTTCATAATTATCCCTCAATTTCTTTTAGTTTCATTTTACAGCTTAAATGAAGAAAACAGCCAGCATGACCACGATCAACAATAGTAATACTATGATTATCGCTTTATTCAAAAAGCTGCTGCGTTCCTTTTGCTTTACCCGCTCACTGCTGCGGGATTTTGTGACTGGCTTGTTCTTCTTCAGCTCTTTGCGATACACGTTGCTGATTTCTTTTTCTCTTTTTTCATAGGCTTGTTCCGCAGCTTTGCGTTGTTCCTCTGCCAAACGTTCCTGTTCTTCTTTTCGTTTTCTCAGCTCGCTGCGCGTCACCAAGGGTGATTGGCTCATGCGTGATCTCCCCTTCTACATTGCAGCAATTCCCAATAATTGACTGCAAAGATTGTTTTCGCGTCACAGATCGATCCCTCTTGAATCGCCTGCTTCGCCTCTTCCAATGTTAATTCATATAGCTCCAATACTTCATCATCATCTTGTGGTCGCGGATTTTCTACTTTGACCAGATCGGTCGCAGCATAAATATATAATTTTTCATTTGAAAATCCCGGTGATAGATACATTTCATTTATGTAGGTTAATTTCTCTGTGCGATAACCAGTCTCTTCTTCTAATTCCCGCAACGCTGTCTTTTCCGGATGTTGACCTTCACCAGGATCGATTTTTCCAGCAGGAATCTCCAAAACAACTTTTTCCAACGGCTTTCTGAATTGCTTCACCATAATGATTTTATTTTCTTTAGTAATCGGGATGATCCCTACACCGCCATGATGAAAAACCAATTCACGCTTTGCTGTCCCGCCCATCGGCAAGGCAACATCATCCAAATAAACTTCAATAATCTTTCCCTTAAACAATTCTTTACGATTTAACGTCTTCTCTTCAAAATCTTTATACTCTAACATAGCGACACCTTTCCTCCAAGTAGCTTCAACTCAACGGTTCTGCCTTATTGTATCACAGAAAATTCTTATGTTTTTTCTAAATCTGAAAAATCCATCTTTAGTCCGATACTATTTCTATAGAAATTCATGCTATGATGAGCGTGTAAAGAAATCAAGTAATTTGAATAAATAATGTGAAGGATTATTACTAGACTAGGAGGATTATTATGCGAAGGAAAATATTCCCTATCATCATCGCAGCAATCGGTATTCTCTCCTTTTTTGAAGGAGACTTTGGCGACTATATCGTCTTTTTAATGCTGGTCGTTGGTTTTTGGTTGATTTATCGTGGATTCAAAGGAAGAAAAATCCGTCCACAACAAAAAGAAGAATTACCATTTCTTACTAAAGAAAAAGAAGCTTATTATAAAAAATTGGGTATGAGTGAACGTGAGATCGAATTGTTCCGCGAAACAATGAATCTTTCGAAGCAGCAAGTCTTGCAATTGCAGCAAAATATCCAAAAAAATGCCAAGCTTAAGGCCATTGACCTTCGTCATGAAACATTGAAGGCGGCAAAAGCTTTGTTTAAAGAATTGGTAAAAGATCCAAAACGTTTACCAGAAGCAAGTCAGTTTCTTTATACGCACTTGCCGAACATCGTGGATTTAACGGACAATTATGTCGAAATTAACGGACATGAGGTCAAGTCAAAAGAAGTTTATGGTAAACTAGAGGAAAGCGCTCAAATCATTGATCAGATGGCGGATTTAATCGTAAAAGACTATCAACAATTCGTGGCCGAAGATTTAGAAGACATGGATGTTGAAATCTCGATCGCGAAGAAAAATCTTGACCAAGATCCTGATTTGACCACAAAATAAAAAATTAAAGCTAAACAAAAAAATCTAGCTTAAGCTAGATTTTTTTCGAACAGGAGGACACACAGTGGAACCAGAAAATAAACCAGAGACCAAACCGGTCGACAGCACTTTAGACGATCTACTTAGCAACCCGTTTGGCACCGACGCTTTAACCCCCGTTCAGCAACAAGAAATCTCCCACCTGCAGTCGCAAGAACAAGCAGACCGTTTAGTGGATAAATTGCCTGAAGAACGACAAGCACAAGCGCGGGAACTGGCCAAAAAAATCGATGTCAACGACTCACAGGCTGTAATCAGTTACGGTTCAACCGCTCAAACCAAATTGAGTGAATTCTCGCAATCGATGTTGAATACCGTATCTTCACAAGACATCGGTCCAATCGGCGACTCACTGAACCAATTAATGTATCGCTTAAATGAAGCCAATCCTGATGAATTACGTGTTGGCGAAGGCAATATTTTCCAAAAAATGTTTGGTAAAGTGAAGCAATCGATTTATGAAATCACGACGAAATACCAAAAAATCGGTGCACAAATCGATAAGATCGCAACAAAATTGAACGTCGAAAAAGATGGTTTGTTACGTGACAACCAAATGCTGGAAACTCTTTACAATAAGAACAAAGATTACTTTGATGCGTTGAACATCTATATCGCCGCAGCTGAATTGAAGGTCGAAGAAATGAAGCTGACGACGATTCCAGAAGCGACAGCCAAAGCCCAAAGCTCTGGTGATCAAATGGATGTCCAAGTCGTCAACGACTATACTCAATTCTTGGATCGTTTAGATAAACGAACCCACGATTTAAAATTGGCTCGTCAAATTACGATCCAACAAGCGCCGCAGATTCGCTTGATTCAGAACACCAACCAAGCATTGGCTGAAAAAATCCAAGCTTCGATCAATACAGCGATTCCTTTATGGAAGAACCAAGTAGCGATCGCTTTGACCCTGTTACGCCAAAAAGACGCTGCTACAGCGCAACGTCAAGTTTCTGAAACAACCAACGATCTGCTGAAGAAGAACTCAGAGATGCTGAAGATTTCAACGATCGAGACTGCCAAAGAAAACGAACGCGGGATCGTCGATCTGGAAACATTACAGCAAACTCAAAACGACCTGGTGGAAACACTGGAAGAAACCTTGCGTATCCAAAAAGAAGGTCGCGAACGTCGCCAATTGGCCGAGATCGAGATCGGTCATATGGAAAACGACTTGAAGCAAAAACTAATGGAATTGAATTCCGGACAATAAAAAGCTTTATCGGATATCTCTCTGGAGGTATCCGATTTTTTTATTTTCAAAAAAAGACCCGCCGGCTCAAAGCTGACAGGTCAATACTCAGCAGCAACTACATTTGCTGCTGCATTATGCTTTCATATAGCCTAACACGACACCGCCGACGATGATCAGCAGACAGCCGATAATGACATAGTACATTTCTTTTTTTGTCTTACGTTCGCCCAACAGGAAGATCCCGCCTAACGTTGAGATAATAATCCCCATTTGCGACAAGGAGAAACCAATCGCAAGGCCGATATTTTGAACACTTAAAAGCATGCAGACATTCCCGATGCCCCACAATAAGCCGGAAGCCATATTGCGCCAAACATAACGATCGACTTTCGCTTTACGAAAGGCAAAGAAGCTGGCTCCGACTAACATGCCGACACTTTGCGGCAAGATGATCGCCAACGGATCAAGACCTGCCCAAGTAATGATGATCGTGTAGACACCATAACCTAGTGTCGAGAAGATCAATGATCGGAAACCTTTGCCGAAGTTCAACATACTGTCATCTGTCTCTACACCGCTTTCGTCATCCTTACGCGCTGTTAAGTAGGCACCCAAGACAAGTAATGCTAATGCGATAAAACCAAAAATATAATCTTTAGTCTTTGTCCATTCATGAAAGAATACGGCACCGGCGACGGTATTCAAAATCAATTGAAACCCGGTTGAGATCGGCAGACCAACCGAAACACCCATATATTTCATCCCGTGAAACTGACCGTTCTGACCGATTGACCAAAAGAGACCTGACAAGAAACCAATTAACAAAATCCAACCGCTCATTGCCGGCTGTACGATAAAATAGGTCACTAATGCAAAAACAAAAGCACCCATCGTCATTCCTAAGGTTTGCTGATTGGCGTCGCCGCCTAATTTTCCACTCACCAAAGCAATGCTTCCCCATGCTACCATCGGTATTAGGGCAATCAAAATACTCATAAACTTACTCCCTTCAATTCACAACTGGAATAGTTTAGCGAAAAAAAGGAAATTTAGCAATCAAAAACAAAAAATTTAAAAAAATTAGCGTTCTTCATGATAATAATCTAATCGAGGGAAAAACAACGTCATCGTGGTTCCCTGATTCATTGTCGATTCTGCGGAGAGTTCGACCCCAAGTTTTCCCGCTAACGTTTTGGCTAGATACAATCCCAGTCCTGTCGAATGCTGTTGTGCTTTACGTCCATTTTCTCCAGTAAAGCCCTTATCAAAGATTCTTCCCAAATCCTCTGAGGGGATGCCGATTCCGCTATCTTGCAGCTTCAAGGCGATCCCGCCGCTTTTCTTCTCGATCGTGATATTGATCTGACCATGATCTGGTGTATACTTGATTGCATTACTTAAAAGCTGCCGGAAGATAAATTCGATCCACTTCGCATCCGTCAGTACTTTTGCATCCTCTTCTGTCAGGGTTAATTGCAGATTTTTTTGAATAAAATAGTTGGCTTGACTGCGAATGATCGGCTGAATGATTTTTTTCAATGAATACTCCTGAATCAAATAATCATTTACAAATTCATCGGAACGAGAATAATAGAGAACCTGCTCGACATACTCATCAATCTGCTGAATCTCATTCTGCAGCAGGACAAACTTGTCATCAGGAATGTCAAATTCAATCGAGTTCAAGATCAAATCAACCGCCGCTAACGGCACCTTGATTTCATGGATCCATGAATCCATGTAATCCTTCTGATCCTTTTGGCTGTCTAGCAATTGCTCAACCATTAGATGATGCTCGCGCACTTGTTGATTTACATACTCCTGAATCAGCTGTTCTTCATTGTTGGCGGCAGATTCTACAAAATGCTGCAGGTGCGACTCCTCTTGCTTATCAAAGGTTCGGAACCACTTTTTTCGACGATAAAAATCAATCGTAAAAAAGAGGAAAACCAAAAATAATTGCAGAATCAGCAAATAACTGAGATTGTCCCAAAAGCCATGCAGATCCGGCGTCAGCCAAACCATAAAGACCAGCAATAAGCTCAAAACTGCCCAGCCTAATAAGACTAGCAGCCGATCTTTTAAATACTTGATAAATGTCATAGCAGCACCTTATGGGACGATATAGCCTTGTCCGACTTTCGTTTGGATATAATCATCAATCCCGGCTTGTTCGATCTTTCGACGCAGCCGATTGATGTTGACCGTCAATGTATTATCATCAACAAAGCGTTCATCATCCCAAAGCGCACGCAATAACTTGTCCCGACTCAAGATTTTCCCATGCTGCTTCATCAAGATAAACAATAGACGGTACTCATTTTTACTGAGATCAACCACCTCTTCATTGATCGTCATACTGCTGTTGTCGATATTTAACGTGATTCCGTTGTGCTCTAATTCTTCGCCGCTTTCCGCATAATTGTATGAACGCCGCAGCAACGCGTTAATCTTGGCTACTAAGATATCGACCTGAAACGGCTTGGTAATATAATCATCTGCTCCCATATTCATCGCCATGATTTGATCCATATTCGTATTTCGGGAAGAGATAAAAATAATCGGTACCTTGGAGACTTCACGGATTTTCTGGCACCAATAATAGCCATCATACACAGGCAGATTGATATCTAACAAAACTAGTTGCGGTGCAATTTGTTCGAATTCCTCAAAGACTTGATTAAAATTCGTGGTCTGATAAACGTCGAACCGCCATTTCGTTAACTCTTCACCAATCAACTGACGAATCACTGCTTCATCTTCCACGATCATGATTTTTGCCATTTTATTCCCCCGCTTTTTTCTTTTCATCATATCAAAAATCAAGAAAAAAAAGAAAGACGATCCTTTAGAAATTAATTTTTGGTAAAATCGATAAACCCTAAGTTATCATCAATCATGCCGCCTTCACCAGATAAGCTGAAGGTGCTGAGACGTGGATTAAATTTGATTCGCATTTCCTCCTGCAAATCTTCCTTCGAATACCCTTTGATCCAAAAATCACCGATCTCTGATGGAATTTTTTCATCATAGTCGGTTTTGTTCATTTTGTTGGAAATAATGTTAATGGAAAACTGTGTCTGCATGTGAATCATGGCATGCTGTGAATACGGACCTACCCCGTCTTCAAATGTTAACAAAAATACTTTATCTGCTCCTAAATAAGTAGAAAGTTTTTCTTTTGCTGCTTCATCAAATGTAATTTGCATGATAATCTTTCCTCCTGAAAAAAGCTCCTTCGTTCTGATTCTTATCATCGAACGAAGGGGCTTTTTTTGCAAGGATTCTTACTTATTCAATTGCTGATCCAGTTTCGTTAATTCAATTTGCGAATCTTGTGCCAAAATCTCACGAAAGATTGGTAATTGTTTTTGTATTTGATCGGCTTGATCGTTTTCCACCTGCATCACTAATAATGGTTCATGCAAGCTCAGACGCAGCAGCATCCAGCCTTTACCATAGGGGTCTGTCACAGAAAAACGCACGCCCTCTTGATTCTCAAGATTCTCTGCAAACCCAGCTTGCTTCGGCAACTCGTTACGGAACTTTTCGATCATTTGCTGGCCGACTTCTTTATAGTTTTCACCGTTGATCGTATAGCGAATTTCTAAGGTTTCCACCGGCTGCTCCAGTTCGGCCATCAAATCAGTCAGCTCTCGGTTTTCTTTTTGTAATTTCGGCAACAACATTAAAACTTTCGCGATGACATAAGCCCCATCATCCAAGAAATAATTTTCTTTGAAGGCTGCATGAGAGCTGGTTTCGATCGCTAGTTGGCAATCGATCCCTTCCTCATTCAATTCGATCGCTTTATTGATGACATTGCGATAACCAGAGATATAACGATATTGCTTGCCGCCTTTTTCTTCAATGAAGTTTTTCAAATGATCCGATGTCGGCGAATTTGTCACGATCGTACTACCGGGATGTTCCTGCAAAACGATCGCAGATAATACGGCGATCAAGTTATTGCGGTTGATCATTTGACCATCTTTAGAAACAATTGCCGAACGATCGACATCCGTATCAAAGATCACACCAAGATCGGCTTTGTTCTCAAGCACTGCCTGCTTAATACTCGCCATCGCTTCTTTATTATCAGGATTCGGAATATGGTTTGGAAAATTCCCGTCAGGCTCCAGAAATTGCGAGCCGCTGGTATCAGCACCTAGAACCGCCAACACCTTATCCGCAAAATAGCCGCCTGCCCCGTTACCCGCATCAACAACGATCTTCAACCCCTTTAATGGCTGATCACTACCGCTGCCGCGTTGGATTTTTTCAACTAAGTCAGCCGCATAACGCGATAACAAATCCGCTTGCTTCACACTGCCAGCCGCTGCTTCACTTGCTTCGGTATGTGTCAAAATGTAGGCGATATCACTTTTCTCCGCGCCGCCTGACTGACTGAAGATCTTGATACCATTGAAATAAAACGGCAAATGACTCGCTGTCAGCATAATCCCCGCCTCGCAAGCAAACTCGTCAAACTGCGTTGCCATAAACAAAGCTGGCGTCGTCGCTAAACCGAAATCCAATACCTCACAACCCGCTGACTCAAAAACGGATACCAGTGCCCCCTTTAGCTCTGGTCCAGTCAGCCGACTATCATGTCCGATCCCAATTTTAAAAGGACGTTGCACACCTTTATCTGTTAACCAATTAAGAATCCCTTGTGCAATCACGCGAGCTTCTTCCACACCTAAATTTTTTACCTTATCCTCAGCCGTGATAGCGATTCCACGAATATCTGAACCATTTTGCAATTTCGTTAACTCCATTGATGAACCTCCTTCAATCCTACTTTTAGTTCATTATACCAAAAATCCCGAAAAAGAAAGCCTTTTCCGGGAAATTTTATCAATTTAAGTAATTCTTACTGTTTTAAATGACACGAGATTTAGGGTTCTTTTTCGCCTGCCGCTTCTTCTGCCAGCGAATTCGCCAATCTACTAATTTATCCATTACGAACGTTAACCCTTTAAACAGCCAGTAAATACCAAAGGTCAACGGAATCACAAAGAACAAATTCCGATTCCAAAGCTTGTCAAAATCGAAAAACTCTCTTAAGAATAGATAACAGCTTAGATAGGCGGTACTCAAGACAGCAATCAAAGCAATTTTCTTCTTATCTAACGGAAACGAAACTTTGTATAACACAAGCAAGCCGACACAGCCTGTCAAAAAGACCGACATAGTAGAAGTTGCCTGATAATCCAGATCAAATAATGCATTTGTCAGTTGGATGATCATTACCGAGCTGACGACTGTCAACGCTCCAGGGAGTGAGACACGCAAAATATTGTTTAAGAAATCTCCTTTGATTCGTTCATAGCTTGGTTTCAACGCCAAGAAGAAGGAAGGAATCCCTACCGTCAATGCATTGATTGGCGTCAGCTGAACCGGTTCGAAGGGATAAGGGCTAGTTAGGATCATGAAGATTACCGCTAACATTAAAGAATAGATCGTCTTTACTAAATACATTGAAGCCACACGCTCAATATTGTTGATCACTCGCCGACCTTCGTTTAACACATTCTGCATTCGGGCAAAGTCTGAATCCAACAGAATTACATCTGAGGCTGCGCGTGCGGCACTGCTTCCGTTTGCCATCGCCACACCGATATCCGCTTCACGCAATGCCAGCACATCGTTGACGCCATCACCGGTCATACAGACCGTGTGATTTTCCTTTAACGCGCGGATCAAGGATTGCTTTTGTTTGGGTGTCACTCGACCAAAGACGGTAGTAGTATCCACTAAAGCCTTGTAATCAATCGGCTCTTCTAAGCTGGACATATCAATAAAAGCTTCGGCATTTTTTATGCCGGCTTTTTGAGCGATTTTTGAGACGGTCAAGGGATGGTCTCCTGAAATCACTTTTAATTGCACATCCTGTTTCGCAAAGTAACCAAACGTCGCCCGCGCATTCTCCCTCAAATTATCTGATATGATCAACGTTGCTAGCAGACGCGGTTCGTAGACCAGCTCTTCTTCCAACGTTCCGGGATATTCCACTAATACCAAAACTCGCTGACCGGCTTCAAGATAAGGTTGGATCTTTGTTTGCATTTCGGCGGACATATTTTCGAAAATGAACTCTGGGGCGCCAAAGGCAAAACTACCTTGTTCTTTAAATGTTACACCGCTCCATTTCCGTGCAGAAGAAAAGGGAACGATTTTTTCCGCCTGCCAATCAGCCACAGCTGGAAAGGCTTCGCGTAAAGCTTTTGCAGTGGCATTTTGATCCTTTAACTGATCCATTAAAGCTCCCATGATCGTGTTCAGACGATGATCAGAGATTCCTTCAAGTAAGGCTTCTTCAAACTTCAATGTGCCGTCAGTGATCGTACCAGTCTTATCCAAACAGATCACATCTACACGCGCTAACGTTTCTATAGAGGGCAATGCTTGCACCAGCACCTTTTTCCGTGCTAAATTCGCCGCCCCTACAGCGAAGGCGACACTTGTCAACAGCATCAAGCCTTCAGGAATCATACTGACCAATGCCGCGACTGTACCTAATACTGCCTGTTTGATGGAATCTGAAGCTTGATATTGACTATAGAACAATCCTAATCCCACCGGAATGATCACAATCGTCAAAACAGCGATCATACGGCTCAATACTTTGGTCAACTCGGAGCTGCCTGTTTTTTTCGTTTTTGCTTCACTCGTTAATTGCTCAGCAAAATTGTCTTTCCCAACTGCCGTAGCTCGGTAAAAGCATTCGCCAGCCGTAACAAAGCTGCCGCTAAACAGCTTGTCACGCTTCGCTTTTTGAACCCGATCCGCCTCGCCGGTTAACAACGATTCATCGACTTCAATGCCGTCACCCGCCAGCAAATTCCCATCCACTGGAACCTGATCACCGTTACGCAGATAGAGCACATCGCCCAAAACGATCGCTTCCTGATCGATCTGCTTTAATTTTCCCTCGCGTAAAACGACCGCTTTTGTCTTCGCTAAGACTGATAATTTATCAATGGTGTGCTTCGCCCGTAATTCTTGAATGATCCCGATCAACGTGTTGATGACCACTACTCCGAAAAACAAGGTATTTTTTGGTGAGCCGACTAGTAGCACTAATAATGCCAAAACTAAATTCAGAATGTTAAAGATATTGATCGTATTTTCTTTGACAATTTCTTTATCCGATTTCAATAAGTTTTCTTCAACTTGATTGGTCTGACCTTGTTCAATTTTTAGTTGAACTTCTGAGGCTGATAACCCTTCAATGTCAGCTGGAATCTCCACCTCATCAAAATTTTCTTCCACCGTTTGAACGTCTTTCTTTTTTTTCATCCGGTTTCACCTCATCTCATTTACAACAATAAAATTTATTTCTATGTTTATCTTACCACTACTTCCATTTTAAATCGGGACAGAGCATTTCACTTAAGCAACTTGTAATCTATTGATTCTATATGTGGAACAAGCAGTTATCGACGTCTTAGCTTCGAATGGAATAGACATAATGAGGCATCTGAACCCCTCGATAATGCTTTACAAATTCACCACAACGCGTCATCCCATTTCTTTCAGCGACCTTTTGCGAGGCCAGATTCGTATCTCGGATGATCGAAAAAACCTCGGTCGCCTTTAGCTGTTCAAAAGCATAGTGCTTACAAGCGATAGCTGCCTCACTGGCATAACCATGGTGCCAAAACACTCGCTGAAATAAGTAGCCGATCTCTAAAACCCGACGTCCAGCAAAATCCTGCCAAGTCAGTCCACACTGTCCGATCATTTCTTCTGTTTCCTTTAGAATTACAGCCCATAGACCAAATCCGTCGCGACGATAGTTTCCGATTTGCTTCTCTAACCAGTCTTGAACCTCCTGATCGCTAAAGGCTCCCTCATAGGCATACATCGTTTGATCATCCTGCAAAATCTTGCTTAAGGAGCCAAGATCTGATGGCTGTAATTCCCGCAAATAAAGTCTTTCTGTTTCAATAATCATCTTTTCACCCCTCACAGCTAATTCATTTTAAAGTAGCCATTTTTCTAAACTCAAGAAAGCAGCTAATTCATTTTAAAGTATTCATTTTTCTAAACACCAGAAAAATGACTTTTATTTTCATTTCGCATACGATCCAACTATACTTCGTGTTCTATAGCTTGCTATCAAAAGTTTGTACTTGTCTCAAACAGAATAAACTGCGAAAAGTTGGACTCGCAAATAAGCCGCGAAAATTCGCGGCTTAGGCTTTATATATCTTTTGGTACATAGAAACTACGATTATCCATCCCGAAAATCCGTTCCGTATAGGTGCCTGGCTCAGCATTTTTCACGGCACTGGACATCATTTGCATCGATGCATCGATATTGTCGATTTGATGCAGGATCTCGGCTTCCATGATTCTTGGGCGTACTGGTGAACCATACTCTAACAAACCATGATGAGACAACACCATGTGGCGCAAGACCACGATGTCTTCATCCGCATCGCTGATCTTTAATTCTGCACAGGCTTTGGTGATCTCTTCATCCACTAAAACCAGATGACCAACTAGATTCCCAACAACAGTATACTCAGTCGAAGAAGGACCTGTCAGCTCAATCACTTTACCTAAGTCATGAATAATGATCCCCGCGTATAGTAATGACGCATTCAGCTGCGGATATTCCTTCACGATCGCTTTGCCAAGTCGCAGCATCGTCAATGTATGGAAGGCGAGTCCGCCGGCAAAAGCATGGTGATTACGTTTCGCTGCTGGAAACTCAAAAAATTCCTTTTGGTATTTATTTAGTAAAAAGCGGACGATTCGATTCCAATGGGCGTTCGTGATCTCAAACAAGGTTTTGTTGATCTCTTCTTCCATCTCATCCCGCTTGATCGGTGCACGCTCCATGTATAATGCAGGATCGTTAGGCTCTTCTGGCTTTGTTGTGCGAAGGTGCATGATCTTGACCTGCGGATTTCCCTGATAGATTTCCCGCTTGCCGTTCAGAAAGACGACCTGTCCTGCTTTATAGCGTTTGATCTCTTCTTCAGACGCGTCCCAAAACTTGCCGTCGACGGTTCCAGAAGTATCCTGGAACGTAAAGGCAATAAATTTTTTCCCGTTTTTGGCTAAACGAACATCGGCATTTTTGATCAACACATACATCTCAAACTGCTCATCGACCGTTAACTCTTTGATTTTTTTCATCGTTGGACTCCCTTCAATTCCCAGACTGGCTGGTGAAGCTCTTGATAATAGCTTACCATTTCTTGGTCAGATGACAAACAAATGACTTGATATTTTTCACTAAATTGCTGTAATAATTTGGCAAATTGATACTTGCGCTGATGATCGTAATGCAGCCAGCCATCATCGATGATCACTGGACACAGTGGATGCTTTTGCTGTAAAGCCAGATAGGCAAAGCGAAAAGCCATCATGACCTGATCCTTCGTTCCAGTCGAAAGATTGTACAGACTCAGTTGATCGACCGTCAACAGACCTTCTGAAAAATCCAACCGGCTATGGGCATTGTTGGTCAGCAATTGGAAATAGCTGGTCGCTTGCTTTAATAACTCCGGCAATTGCTGCTCTGACAATTCTGTCGCGATATCCTGTAATAATTGATTCTCTAATTTCGCCACCGCATAATCAGTCATCAATTTTTCTACCAATGCTCGCTGCTGACTCGCTTGCTGGTAAAGACTATCTAGTGTGCCATCTGATTGCATCTGCTGGATTTGCAAACGTGATCGTTGCTCTTGCTCCTGTAATTGATGGAGCTGCTGCTCACCTGTTTGATTCTCCTGTTGTAAGCTACGCAAGGCAGCCTCAATTTCTGCAAGTGTTGTCTCCTGTTCAAACAGCGGCGCAACACTTTCCGATAACTCTTTTAAGCGCATTTGCTTTTGGCGAACCTCTGTCTCATGCTGTAAAAAGGCCGGAATCTCTGATGGATAGGCCAAACGGAATTGCTCCAATAAGGCTTGATACCGATCTAAGAGTTGTTGCTGCTGCTTTTGCGTTTCGTGAATACGCTGCTGCAGAACAGTATTCTCTTGATAGGTTTGCGCAAAGCGAATCTGCTCCATTTCCTTGGCAAATTGCTCTAACGTCTCGAATTTTTCCGATAGATTTTTCTCCTGCAGCGGCAACCATTCTGACAAAAACTCAAAACGCTGCTCCTGCTGCATCAGATTTTGGCGTAACACCGATTGACGCTCCTGCAGCTCTTTACTAGCTTGAAGCTGCGCCAAATAATTTTGTGCTCGCTGATTGTCTTGGATCGCCGCAAACTCATTCTCGGCATTCGAAAGATTTCTTTGACGCAGTTCACTTTGAATCTGGTCAAATAGTCGTTGGACTTTTTGCTGGTTCTTGACAGTCTTTTCTGTCATTTCTGCTACTTGGCCTTCATACACATCTAATTGTCCTAATTTTTCCTGCCATGTGTCTTTATCCGCTGGCTTGTTTTGCTTAAGGGCACCGCCAATTCCACATAAAGCTGCCGCAACTATCAAAATATAGCGCAATGGTGCAGGTAAGAAGAAAGCGGCTATCAGTCCAACGCCTGCTGCAATAAACAGCCACGGCGAATTCTTCTTACTATTAAATAGTTCAGGATGTTTTTGCTCATAAGCATTCAGACTGGCCTCTGCTTGATCTCGTTGTTCCTTGACTAAGCCTAGACGTATTTTTTGTTCCTCCAGCTCCTTTTGCTGGGTCTGAAGCGGCGCAAAAAGTTTCTGAAGCGCGGCTTCATCAGCAAATGGCCGCGGCGGGTTTTGTTGCCAGTTTGTTGGGCTTGTAGCCGTTTGAGCTAGCTTGATCGCGATTCGCTGCTCTTCATCCAACATACGGGTGATGGCGACTTTTTCAGCTAATAGCTGCTGGATACGTGCTTCATTTTCTAAATAAAAATAATAACGGGCCGATTCTTGGTTGCCGCTATGCTGCTGCAGAGCCGTATGCAGTTTTTCCTGTTCCTTCATCAACTGCTGATACTCTTGATAGAAGGATTGAAGTTCCGCTTGTTCCGCTTCAGTCGCAGATTGGTGCAAGTCCATCTTTTGCAGTTCTAGATATTCTGCATAGCCTGACCAATTCATCCGCTGCTGCTCCAAAACTAGCTGCCGTTCCTGCAATTTGCGATTCTGGGCGGCCTGCTGGGCAACCTGTCGTTTTTCATTATCCGCTTGACGAACAAGTTGCTGAAAGCCTGCCTCTTGCGCCTCTTTTTCTTTGATCTTTTGCTGTAAACTTTGATAGCTCACTAAGGCTTGATTCAACGGTTGCTTACGTCCCCGCGGTCGATAAATTCCTTCATAATTATTTTTCAACCGGATTCTCTGCTCAAACAGTTCATTACTGCCGGATAAGCCTAAAGAAATCAGCGCTTCGTGCAGATTTTCTTCACTTAGCGCATCTAATTGCTGAAGCTGCTCCTGTTGAAAGGTAAAAACCTGACGAAACAGCTGTTGATTCAGTGGATAGAGAATCTTTTCCAATAAATCTTCTTCCCCCCGCTGTCCATCCTCCAGTAAAACTTGAGCTTTGCCTTTATTTTTGGCTTTATATCGTTCAACCGTTACCGCACCATAAGTCGGGTGGACAATTAGCAAGCGTCCGCCAAAACCACTACCGTCATTCGGTGTATAATCTTGACCTTTTTTCCGTTTTGCAGGAAACCCAAATAGAATCGCTTGAATGAACTGATACAGCGTTGATTTACCTGCTTCATTCAACCCATAGACTAATTGGTTTTTCGCTTCAAAAAGAAACGTTTGCTGACGCCATTTGCCGAAGCTGGTGATTTCTGCTTTTTTAATCCACATCAGCGTTCCCCCTAAACCGATAGCTTTGTGCCATCTTCTCTTTTAACAGCGTCACCGTATCGACTCTAAATTCCTGATTCATCGAACTGTGGAGCTGCGGATTTTGTTCCAGCTCATTCAGCAGTTCACTAAAAATCTCCGGTGTTTGATACGTCGCCATCAGCTGATCCACTAATTTCTCATCAACTGTCAGATAAGGGCGTTCTGTCGGTGAATCGGCTAAGCTTAATTGCCATAGACAGATTTCCTGCGAGCTTTCCTCCTGCAAAGCTTCCAATAGTTCTCCAGAAGCTACTTGATACGCCAGCTCTTCCCCTAAATTCCCAGTATCACTGAATTCTAAATGCAGCAACGTCGGCTTGTCTACCGCTAATCTTCGGACTAGCGGAAATAGCTCACGGGGTTGCCGAATACCTGCCAAAGAAAGTGTTCGTCTTTCCCAACGAATCACTTCAACGGGAATTGATCGCGGAAGCAGCTGATTACCCTGACTTTCAACAATCGTCACTCCAGCCAGATTTATTTCTTTTTGAGTATGCCCTTGGGGTGTCCCTGGATAAATCACATAGGGCTGTTGAGATAAAACCTGCGGCACATGGATGTGACCCAATGCCCAATAATCGTAGCCCTTTGCTGCCAGCTCCGTTACTTGAAACGGCGCATAAGGCAGCTGCCCTCCATGGTACATTCCGATTTGAAAATCAACCGCCCCTTTATGAGGAAAGCTTTCAAGCATCGCTGCTTCGATCGTTGGATGCTGGTAGCTAAAGCTGGTGATGCCGACCTGCTCACCGGCCTTTGTCACAAACTTCTTCGTTTCCACCCGCTCATCGTCAAATAACTGAATATTCTCTGGAAAAGCAAACCAATACCGGTCTGCTTGATAAAAATCATGATTGCCAAAATTCATAAAAACCGGAATGTCCGCTTCAGCTAAGCGATCCATTTCCTGAAAGAAATAACGCTGAGTTTTCAAGGTAGGACGGTTTTGATGAAACGTGTCCCCAGCTAGTAAAACGAAATCTACCGCTTGAGTAATCGCCGTATCAACAATATTCTTCAACATTTTTTGATTCGCCGTCACTAATTGCTTTTGAAAATACTCGGGTACGTTTGTTAAGCCTTCAAAGGAACGATCCAAGTGAAGATCAGCTGCGTGTAAAAATTTCATTTTCTCCCCTCCTCATCCTAGTATTGGACTAATTTTCAATAAATCCAATCCCATTTATTTTACCATAAAAAAACGAAAACTTGTTCGTATTTTGATAATAGGTATCTGCTAAAAAAATACTATACAAATATGGGAATCCATAGTATTATGACTATATATTATACATTGGTCACAATGTTTTTTTAACAAGTACAATTAGGTGATTGTCTTTTTTTACTCGCGTAATGACCAAATTTAACAAAATGGTCATTATAAGAATATGGAGGTGTTAAAATGACTACTTTTCAAATCAAAAATTTGTCAAAAATCTATGGCTCAGATGAGTCCAAAGTCGTCGCGCTGGATAATGTTTCTTTGATGATTCCTAAAAATCGATTCCTTGTGATTTTGGGCGAGAGCGGATCAGGTAAATCAACCTTATTGAATATGATCGGCTGCATGGACAAACCTACTTCAGGAAAAATTCTCTTTGAAGGGCAAGATCTCACCCAGCTTTCTAAGGCGCAAATGACTGAATTTCGCAAAAATAAAATCGGCTTTGTTTTCCAAAGCTATAATTTGTTGCCAGACCTGAGTGCTTTGGAAAACGTAGAATTCTCAACTGAACTGGTCAGTAAATCGAAGAACGAAGCAGAACAGGCGTTGGCGGCCGTCGGACTAAAGGATCGAATCACTCACTTTCCCGGTGAATTATCCGGTGGCGAACAGCAACGCGTTTCAATTGCTCGGGCGATCGCAAAAAAGCCGGAAATCTTACTTTGTGATGAGCCAACCGGAGCTTTAGATTTCGAGACTGGTATTAAGATTTTAGAGGTCTTAAAAGAAATCCAATCCGCCACTGAGAACACCGTCATCTTTATTACCCACAACAAAGAGATCGCTAAAATTGCTGATACGGTCATTCGGCTACGCAGCGGAAAAATCTTGTCTATCGAGGAGAACCTCTCTCCCTTAGCACCTACGGAGGTGGAATGGTAATGAAACTTCTAACTTCTCTTTCTTTTCGTAAAATGAAAACGAATCTTCCGCAAATGCTTGGCATGGGGCTGCTGATCGCTATCGCTGCCATGTTCTTTACTACTCTATTCACCTTCAAAACCATCTATGAAGAAGAAATGACTACTCTTTTTCGGCAGCAAAATTATGCAGATGTTACCCTGACAGGAAGTTTTACTGATGGTGGGCAAAACGAGCTAATGAATGATCAACGCTTTTCGGCCGTTGAAGGGCGGACTGTTCAGGATTTTAGAAGCGGTGAAAAAACCATTCGTCTGATCTCTCTTTCAACCAAACTGAACCAAGTAATCTTAGAAAAAGGACATCTACCTAAAACAAAATCAGAATGCGTAATCATCAGTCAGTATGCGCACAAAAACAAACTAGAATTGAAGGATACTCTGACTGTTAACCAACAAAAGTTGGAAATAGTCGGCATTGTCCGTTCCCCAGAATATGTCTATTATTCTCAAAGTGAACGCTCCTTTTCTGCCGACCCAAAGAAATTTGCGGTCGTCTTTGTCACAAAAGATTTCTTTCCTTTCACGAATCAGCTTCTGTTAGCCAGCCCGAAGAAGATAAGGGAAAAAGATGTAAAAAAACTACTTGATTATCAATCCTTTACTCCTCAAAAGGATCAAATCAACTATCAAATGTACGAAGGTGATCTGGAACAGTTTGTTTCTTTTGCTTATATCTTCCCAACTATTTTTTGGTTATTGTCTTTCGGAATCATTTTTATCATCCTAAGACGGACATTGTTAAAGGAACATAAGCAGATTGGGATACTGAAGGCCTTAGGAACCAACAATTTTTCAATCATCACTCTTTATACCAGACAATTTTTTCTGTTGGGCTTTTTCAGTTCGCTAATCGGCTGTTTACTAAGCTACCCGATCACCGAACTATTATTCCGTGTCTTCAGTACAATGATTGAGCTTCCAACCTTATCCTATCATTTTGAATTTCGCTACTGGGCAATCACGATTTTGATATCCACGCTTGGCTGCGGTCTATTTGCCTTGAGCTCCATGCTGGACATTTTACAAGAGTACCCAGCGATTTCGATGAAACAACGGGTTCCCAAAATAAAAAAGAGAAGCAGCACACGTCTGTTCCACTCATTCTCATTTAACACCCGTTATGCTTTTGCCACTTCCTTAAGAAATAAAGGACGTTTTCTGCTAATGGTGCTAGGCATGGCTGCTTCAACGGGACTACTGCTTTTCTCGTTGGGCTTTAATGATTCCATCAGCGGAGTAGCCGATAATTATTTCAAGACATTTGCTGACTACGACTTAGTTGCCCAGCTGTCAGCTCCTATCCCAATCGATCATAATATGAGGGATGAGATTCACGGAATCGATCAACAGGACCCTGCCCTTCAATTGACCGGAAAAATCAAAAAAGAGGATTACCCATTGATCATTACCCAATCAACGGTCTCAACGCTGAATTTGCCGACGAAAAAGCTTGATCAAGGATTGGTGATTCCAGACTATTACGCTAAAAAATGGCATGTGAAGGTTGGAGATCAACTAACAGTCAATGATCGTAAAGCGACTATTTCTGCTATCATCCCGCTGAGTATGGGGTTAGCCGTGTATACTTCTTACGATTACGCCAGTTCGCTGTTCAGCGATTTGCCTGAAGTTTACAATACCGTCTATTTGACCGCTGACAAGCCAAACAAAGTAATTGATCAATTAAAGAAAAAGCAGTTTTTTTATATGACTGCTGAGGAAGATCGAGAAGCCTTTAATTCCTTGTTGGAGAACATGGGGATCTTGATTATTTTACTGGTGATCTGTTCGGTGATTTTAGGTGTTACCGTGATTTTCTGTCTGAACCTAATGAATTTAACGATTCGGGAATTCGAGTACATGTTCATGAACATCATGGGCTACTCTAAACGTCTAATCTTGCAAGCCATTAATAAGGAAAATCTGCTGCAGCTTCTACTAGCCATTCCCTTAGGTTTTGTGCTCGGCAGTCAATTATTAGAAGTCATCAAGGATCAATTTTCCCAGAACAGCTTTGCTATGCAGCCAAATATTAAGATAGAATCATTTATTCTGACAGCTGTGATCATAATCTTTATCAGCAGTCTGCGTTTGTTGATATCGAATCAATATATTGATCGTTTGGACATCGTTGAAGGATTAAAAGTTCAAGATGAATAGCTCATTCTCGACTTTCAGTATATAATTACCACAGAACAGTATTTACTGAAGGACTAGTGAAGGGGTGTCAGCAGTTGCCGCGAGAATTAACGCCAGAGGAAAAAGCCCGCAACAAACAGATGTTGTTGGATAAAGGACGCACTTTAGTTTATCAATATGGCATCAAAAAAGTCAGCGTAGATGATGTGGTAGTCTCCGCAGGCATCGCAAAAGGATCGTTTTACCACTATTTTTCATCTAAAGACGACTTCATTTATGAGATCATTTATCAAATTCACCGAGAGCTGTTTGGCGGATTGAAAATTGTTGCAGAACGTATCAAGCCATTCGCTTCTCATGAACGAAGGCAAACAATCAAAGCCTTTTCTGACCAGTTCTTTTCTTCAAAAGATATGACCTTTTTCGTAAAGGAGCAGCAGGAAGTGCACAACTTTCTCATGCGCTATTCGAAAGAAAAAATGGTTGAGCTAGAAGAATTCGAAGTTCAAAACTATCGTACTTTTTTTGACATTTTGGAGATCAAAGAAAAACAGCCAGAGATTGTCCAGAATTATGTTCATTTGTTGGGCTTTGGAATGTTCCACCAAGAGATGATGATCGAAAGCCATCTGACTGAAACGGTCCATATCATGTTGGATGGTTTGATGGATTATTTGGAGCTTTGATTTTCGAGTAATAATTCTCGTCAAATCAGCGAAAATCATTTAAACTATGGCTGTAAAAGGGGAGGTTACTTGTATATGAACACAGATGAACTCATCAAGAAAGCCAAGGATTTAATGAACGAAGGTAACATTGAAAAGGCCAAGGAATTTATTGAGGACCATAAAGATGAATTAGGTGATTACTACGATAAAGCCAAGGTCTTATTGAAGTCTGAGAAATTTGACGGTTTGATGGATCAATTCAAAAAATTCTTTTAACCAAAAAAGTTAGAGATGCTGCTCATGCGAGTAAGCCTCTCTAACTTTTTTTTATGCCATCTGATTAAGCATCCCATAAATAGCATCGGCCGTTTGTCCTAATGACTGCACTTGATTCGTATTGGCCAATAAAATAATATCGGTCAAACCGGTATGTGTAAATGTATTAATCGTATTGAATCCGCCCAAGACGCCATGGCTGGAATAACTGCCGGGATTAACATAAAAGCCCATTCCATAGGTTGAGTCACTACCACTCGTCATCATCTTGTTTTTTTCGACTTCATTAATCAATTTCCCCTGCATCAATGCCTGATCAAATAAATAGAAATCAGTCGCAGTCGTATAAATATCACCCGCTCCGAATAATTGTGAAAGATTCGGCAGCTGCGCTTTTTCGATTTGACCATTTTTCTCTTTATAGCTCTCTGAGAGATTCTCCACTGCAGCATCGTTTTTAAAGAAGCCTGTATTCTGCATATTGGCTGCTTCAAAAATGTGCTCTTGAATATACTCCTGCGCATCTTGCTTGCTGACAAGTTGCAGGATATAAGCCAACACTGCATAGTTACTATCCGAATAATGCCAAGTTCCTATGGTTGAATCGCTGCCTGCCGCTTCAATTTCTTGAATGATCTGTTGAGGAAGTATTTCTTTACTCCCCTCTGTTCGTCCCGTCAATCCACTAGTATGATTGAGCAGATTTTTCAATGTGATTTGCTGACCATTGGGAAAATCTTTGATATATTTCGCAACAGGATCTTCAATTTTTATTTTCCCTGCCTGCTCTAATTGCAAAATCGCAGTCGCGATGATTGCCTTTTGTGCTGAGCCGATATAATATCGGGTGTTCGGAGTATTTTTAATCTGCTTTTCCTGATTAGCCAAACCGTATGATTGATTCAAAATCACTTTACCTTTACGAACTACTAAAGCAGTCCCTGAAAAATGCTGACCAATCAAATAGTTCTCCAACTCTTGATTGGTGGTCACTGGTAAACTAACTGGTGCTTTCTTTTCTGGCTTCACTTCAACTTTCTCAGTTGATGTAGTCTTAGTAATTGTAGTTGATTCGGTTGTAGATTCTGATGTTTTTGTAGCTTGAAACGTTTGTGAGTGCACATACCAAGCCAGCAAACAGGTCACTAACAGCAGCAGTATGCCGCTGCCTCCAATAACAATCTTTTTCATTTTATTCTCGCCATCCTTATGGCTTGAAGTATAGCAATTTTTAAGGAAAAAAACTGTTTATTTTTTCCTATCTTACATTATTGTTCGTTCGCATGCGATTTCTCTGTTCGTGCTAAAGCGCGAAGAGAGACTCGCAAAAAAAAACTGAACCAATCAGAATTGGCTCAGTCTTCTTCGTCTTATTTTATTAACCTTCGTACAATTCACGAATTGGTGTCATGATGATGCGGTTCAAGTCATTGATGATCACGCTAAAGGCTTGTTCCTTCACCATTAATTCGTTGATCAACTCTTCTTGTTGAACCTTTTCAGCTAATGCTTGAGCTTGGGCAGCATCTTCATCACTGAAGTCTTCCCCGCGCATTTGTTTTTCTTGCAAGCTTTGTTGGAAAGCTTGGAAGTCTTTGAATGCCGCATATGCTGTGTCATTTTTCTTTAGTTCCGCAAAAGCTTCTTCTAAAGATTTAAATTCTGGTAGTTCGCGGATTTCACGTTCCAATCCGTTCGCTGAATCGTAAATGTTTGCCATTTTTTTATTCCCTCATTTTCTATAAAAGTTACTTTTCTATTGTAACATGAATGGAAACGGGTTCACACCCTAATTTCCTGGTTGGTATTGCTGCCACAATTCTTGGGCCTTGTCCTTCAGTTTATTTGCGCCTTCTTTGGCTTTCTCGAAGAAATTCGCTGCCCCTTCACTGGCCTTGCCACCAATATCCTTCAGCTCTTCCCGCCATTTGCTGGAATCGCCATTTTGCGCGCCTTGATTGACTTCATCAGCCGCTACAACTTTACCACCTGTGACATAGGCATCTGCAACCTCAAAGGAGTATTGTCCGGCATAAGGCAGGATTGATTCAGCTTCCGCCCTAAAGACCTGTCCGACTTCTGAACCACTTGTCCCACTTAAATAATGCGTCTCACTAACCTTTTCAAAACCTAACCAAGTTGAGATCACGATATTCGGTGTATAACCAATGATCCATTGGTCGTTGACCTTATTCGCATCGAAGTTCGTTTCCGTCGTACCAGTTTTACCAGCAACGGTAAATCCAGCGGGAGCAGCTTGAGTCGCTGTTCCGTTAGAAAAGGTTCCTAGTAACATGCTGGTCATTTCGTTGGCTACTTCTTTTGAAATCACCTGCTCATATTTCGGTGAACTATTATCTTCAATCACAGCTCCGGTTGAATCAATGATTTTCGTAATCAAATGCGGATCGTACATTTTCCCCTCATTGGCAAAAGCACCATAAGCTGCCGCCATCCTCAACGGTGAGGTTCCTTTTTCCAGACCACCTAGTGCCAATCCATAATACTTATCTGATTTGCTTAATGGAATGCCAAACTCTTCGGCTTTGTTGTAGCCTTTGCTTAATCCCATCTCATGTAATAACCAGACCGCCGGCAGGTTCAAGCTTTGTGCTACGGCTTGATACATCGGCACTTCTCCTTGAAAGGTACCATCATAGTTTTTCGCTTCATAATAAGATTGCGGTTCATCCTTTAAAATACTATCCGGCTTGTATCCTGATTCTAGCGCCGAAGAATAGACACTTAATGGTTTCATTGTAGAACCCGGTGAACGCCGCATTTGTGTTGCAAAATTGTAGCTGCGGAAGATATGCTCACCACGACGGCCTACTAACGCTTGCACACCACCAGTTTTTGGATCGAGTGCAACAGAGGCTGACTGTGGCATTGCTCCATCCGCAGCATTTGCTGGGAAGTTCGCATTGTTATCATAGACGGCTTCCATTTGCTTTTGGTAATCCTGATCCAACGAGGTATAGATTTTATACCCCTTGTTTAATAAATCTTTCTCAGACATGCCGTAACGCTCGACAGCTTCATCAATAACCGCATCGAAGTATGAAGGATAACGGTATCCAGCATCTGCTGAAGAATACGTATCATTCAACAGAGAGCCCAGATCAACAGCCTTTTCCTGAGCCTCTTGTTCTTTAGACAATTTGCCGTTTTCTACCATGACCGAAAGAACTGTATCGCGTCGATTTACCGCATTTTCCAAATTATCGATCGGGTTGTAGATACTTGGCCCTTTCAGCATCCCAACGATGGTTGCTGCTTCTCCGATCGTTACTTGACTGGCATCCACACCGAAATACTTTCTAGATGCATCTTGAACGCCCCAGACACCATTGCCGAAGTATGCATTGTTCAAATACATCGTCAAAATCTGATCTTTATCATATTTCTTCTCGATCTCGATCGCCATAAAGATTTCTTTGGCTTTCCGTTCCAAGGTCTGATCAAGACTCAAATAGGCATTTTTCGCTAGCTGCTGGGTCAAGGTACTTCCCCCGCCGGTAATATGACCGGAAGTGAGCAATCCTAATGCCGCTCGCGCGATCCCCTTAATATCAAATCCATGGTGATTGTAAAAGTTGCGATCCTCTGTCGAAACCACCGCGTCTTTTAGATACGGTGAAATCTGATCGCTCTCTACATAATTTCCCTTTTGCCCGTACAAGGAGCCAGCCTGTTCATTCTTCTCGTCATAGATGACGGTCGATTGCTTCAAGCTGGATTGCAGCGTCCCAACATTGACCGATTTTGCCAAGAAAAAGAGATAGACACTCATAACTAAGACACCAACGAGTGTTAATAAGAGCAAGATTTTATTGATATGATATTTTTTCCAAATACGTTTGCGCCAGTGGTGGAAACGAATCAAGTATGGTTTGATCCATTGCCAAAAAGTTTTTGTTCCACTGCGGAACTTTTGCCAAAAAACTTTTGCGCCACTTTTAAATTTGCGCCAAATTTCCTGAAAATCCATTTTTTGGTCTCCATTCTATACAAAATTCAGACACAGTGTATCACAAAGCGCCTAATCAAAGCTTGGGTCTTGAGACCGATACACACTTGGGAGTATTTTAGCATGGCAGCTCAAGGAAAAGCTGATTTTTTTCTTAAATATCCGTTAAAAGTGATACAATAAGCCGGATGGCAGCCTTTCTAAAAATCATTTAGCCAAAATAATAATACCACCCATTTATTTTGCAGATATAGATAAATTGGGGAAAAGATAATAATTTAAAACTAATCATACTATTTGAGTAGTTGGACAGCGAAACATCAAATAAAAAGGAGCAATTCAATGAAATTCACTATGACTTTGCCTGATCAAACAGCTGAAATGACGATCAAAGATTTATTGGAACGTGAGTGGCTAGTGCCTCGCAAAGTTCGTCACTTTATTCGGACACGCAAAGGGATCAAAATAAATGGTGAAGTTTGTCATTTTCAATCCCAAGTCCATCCCGGAGACGTTATAACTGTTACGATCGAGGCAAGTGATTATCCTGAACGAAACATCCTGCTGGGAGATAAAACGAAAATCTCTGTTCTTTATGAAGATGAACACTTGATTATTGTGAATAAGCCGCAGGGCATGAAGACTCATCCAAATCAACCAGATGAACAAGATACTTTGCTGAATCATTTAGCTGACTATTTAGCACCGGATGCTCAGCCCCATGTTGTTCATCGCTTAGACAAAGAGACTAGCGGTGCTATTCTATTCGCTAAAAATCCTTTCGTCCTTCCAATTCTCGGTCGCTTACTAGAACAAAAAAAGATCTATCGTCGTTATCAAGCGATTGTTCACGGGACAATTAAAAAGGATTTGACGATCAATAAAAAAATCGGACGGGACCGACATGATCGTCGCAAAAGGCGGATCGATCCAAAAGGCGGCAAGCCGGCAGTTACTCATGTGACTGTCGCAAAACATTTAGCAAATCAAACAGCGGTTTTTTGCCAACTAGATACCGGCAGGACACATCAAATTCGCGTACACTTGGCTAGTATTGGCCACCCGCTTATCGGCGATCCCTTATATAGCAAAAATCCCTATGGTCGCTTGATGCTCCACGCCTACGAGCTACATCTGTACCATCCCTTCACTAATCAAAAAATTGCCGTTCATGCGTTGCCGGGATTATGGGATTAACAACAAAACCAGCCGAGACAGATCAATTCCTGTTTTGACTGGTTTTGTTGTTTAGATGCGAAAAGTAATCCAATAAAAAAAGAGGACCACATTTTGATCCTCTTTGTTGCTATTCTGTATCCTAGTACCAGCCGTTTGCTTGCCAGAAAGCTTGTGCGCCTTCCCATGAGCCATAACGTGAAGTTACATATTGATCAGCTACGCGTTCTTGGTTTGCTTCTGAGTAATCACCATTTAAGTATGAAGCTGATAATTGGTAACGTCCGATGTATTGACCGTTCGTTGCTGAATAAGAGCCGCCTGATTCTTTTTGCGCAATCCATTCTTTCGCTGAAGATGTTGCTGCTGGTGCAGCTGCAGGAGCTGTTTCTTGAACAGGAGCTGCTTGTTGTACTGGAGCTGCTTGAGCTTGTTGCACAGGTGCTGCTTCTTGAACAGGTGCTGCTTGTTGTTGAGCAGGCGCTGTTTGCTGCGCAGGTGCTTCCTTAGCGTATTCTTTCACGTATAAAGTTGTTTCTTCCTTAGGTGCTTCCTCAGTTTTAGCAACTTCATTAATTGTTAATTGTTGACCTGCGTAGATCATGTCCACGTCAGAAATTTTATTCGCTTTAGCAATTGTGTCTACTAAGCTGTCGTTACCAGCAAACTTGTGAGAGATTTTTGATAAAGTATCTCCTGATTGAACAGTATACGTTTCTGAAGCATGCGCATCTGTAGCTCCCATCGCTAAACCTGCACCTGCTGCTAATACTGTACTAAAAAGAAATGTTTTCCCTAATTTCATTATGTAACTTCCTCCGATTTTTCGTATGTGTTTTATCTTCTGTCTTTTGACTACGAGAGTTACTTTACCATCCTTTTGTATTTCATGGGTAATATTAATGTAACAGTTCATTACAATAACATAAAACTATGTAACAAAACTCCAAGTAGTGTGTCATTTTGAAATATATTACTTTTACTATCATTAAGCAAAACCTTGCTATAATCGTGTTTTGATAAATGTAACTGTTTTATTATTGTATTACAAAAATTATCTTTAGAAACATTGACATCTTTTTGTAAAGAAATCGATAAAGATTTTCTTATTCTTTTTGAATTATTTTGCAAATAATTTTTACAGTTTTTGAATTCAAATGATTGTTTATAACAAAAAAATACTCCTACTCTAAGAGCAGAAGTATCATTTATTTGATTCTTAGCTGTCGGCGCCATTTTCTAGCCTGCGGTCCGACTAATTTATCTACTAATCGAATTTTTAAACTGAGATAAAAATAAACGAAGCCGCCAGCTCCCGCGGTTAATAAGCAAATGGCTAATGCCGACCAACGAGAAGACGGATCAAGCACAAGATAACTCACCTGACGCACGATCACAGCGACTACCAGCATCAGCAACGTTAAAATCAAAATCAACACACACCGTCGAAAGGCCAGCTGATAATTTGCACGAACGGCTCTTCGCAGTTTCCAGAGGCACAATCCGCAAGTCAGGCTCAACCCGATAAAGGTTGCAGCTAGCGGGCCATAAACCTCCAATAATTCAATCAACGGGATTTGGATCACCGCTTTTAATATAAGTCCTGCCAGCCAATATCTTACCGCAATGCGGCTATGAGAGATTCCCTGCAGCGTCGTGGAGAGCATCATGAACAAGGCTGATACTAGCCCCGCCCAACAGGCTGCAACTAACACGCGACTACCCAGAACATCGGCAGAATAAAAGACAGTATTCAACGGATAAGCCAATAAAATCATCCCAAAAATAGCTGGAAGCATTATGAAAGCAAAAAGTTGAATGTTCGTGTTGACTAGCTTAGCCAGTTCTGGTCGACGCCCTTGAGTGAAAAGCTCTGTCAGCATCGGCAAACTTGTCAAAGCAAGAGAAGTTCCCAACGCAACGACCACCATGGTCAGCTTATCAGGATTTGCACTGAACAACGCATAGAGATCCACCAATTGCTCGTGACTGTAATTTGTATTGGCATTCATCGTGTGGATGAAGGTCATTTGATCGATCAATTTGTAGAAGGTGATTCCGCTGCCAAGTAAGATGAAGGGAATCGCTTGGCGAACCGTTTCAAATAATAATTTCTTCGTATCGATCGTCGCTTTATTTAAACTTTGCTTCACCTGCAGGTCACTGCGTTTACGGTCTTTGAACCAATAAAAGAGCAACACGCCATAGGAGCCGATCATTCCGACTGAAGCAGCGAAGGTCGATTGAATCACCGCACTTAAATAATCCCCCTTCATGACCTTCATAATAATGAAGACACTTAAGAGCATGTACAAGACCCGAAGCGCCTGTTCGACTAATTGTGAGATCGCTGAAGGCCGCATATCCTGCTGCCCTTGAAAATACCCTCGCAAGACACTCATACAGGGAAAAGCAATCACCGCGATGCTCAATGCTTGGATCACGGGGATTAAGGCACGTCCGCCTCCGGATAAGCTTGCTAGCAATGGGGCAGAAAAAAACATGACCCCGCCGAAGACGATCCCTAGAATCGCTGTTGCTTGCAAAGCTTTGATAAAGACACGGCGGCTCGTTCCATATTCCCCCATTGAATTGTAACGGGCGATCTGCTTTGCGATCGCCCCAGGCAATCCAGCAGTGGAAATCATCATAAACAATGCGTAAAACGTGTAGCCCATATTGAATAGCCCATTGGCCGCACGGGCGTTTTCCCCCATCCAGGCATACCACGGGATAATGTAGATCGCACCTAGCAGTCGCGAAAAAATTGTTCCAATCGACATCCATGCCGAGCCTTGGATCATTTTTTCCTGATAGTCCAGATCGCTTGGTCGTGTCTCTTTCATGGGCTCCTCCTTCAAAAAATCACTACTCTTATAGTAAAGCTAAATCGTCCATCTGACAATCACTCTTTACTTTTTCTCTTACAAAGCTATGCTATAATAGCCTAGACTATATATTGGAGGTCTCAACATGCTGACACTTACCCAAATTCAACAAATTCTTGAAAAAGAAAATCTGCTGCGGGAGTTTATCACGCCGACTCATTGGACGCTGGCTGCTCCTTTTGACAAAAACTTTCAAAAAATCTCTTACGATTCACGTAAAGTGGATGCTGAAACACTATTTTTCTGTAAAGGCAATAATTTTCAGCAACGCTATTTAGAACAAGCGTTGACTGAAGGCTTGACCTGTTACATCGCCGAACAGCCCTATGAGGTCTCGGCCGAATTAGCAATCATCGTGACAGACATTCGCAAAGCATTGGCTGTTCTGAGCATGGCTTTTTACGATTATCCGCAAGAAAAGCTGAAACTGATTGGAATCACTGGAACGAAGGGCAAAACAACTGTCGCTTATTTCACGAAGAAAATCTTGGATATCGCGACAGATAAAAAGACCGCACTCTTATCAACATTAAATACGACCTTGGATGGCGTAACCTTCTTCAAATCAAAACTGACAACGCCGGAATCGCTAGACCTGTATCGAATGATGGCAGAAGCCGTGAACAACGGGATGACTCACCTAGTTATGGAAGTCTCTTCTCAAGCCTATAAAGTCGCCCGTGTTTATGGATTGACCTTTGATGTCGGAATTTTTCTGAATATCTCCCCCGACCATATCGGACCGATCGAGCACCCAACTTTTGAAGATTACTTCTATTGTAAAAGACAATTAGTGGCGAATTCTCGTCAAGTCATTTTGCAGCACGAGATTGACCATTTTGATCTTTTACAGGAAATGGCGGAAAAGCAAAACATTCCCGTCCTCACATACGGAAATGCGCAGGCAGATTATCAGGTGCAGCCTTTAGAGCACCCGTTAGCCTTTGCTTTAACAACTTCACATGATCGTTTCAAGTTGAATGGTGACTATGAGATTTTATTAGCTGGCGACTTCAACAAAGAAAACGCTGCAGCAGCTTTACTCGCCAGTGCTCTCGTGGGTGCCGATCAAGAAGCTGGTCGCAAAGGGTTAGCCGAAGCATTAGTTCCCGGACGCATGAACCTTTTATTGAAACCAAACGGTGCTCACATTTACGTAGACTATGCCCATAATTATTTAAGCATGAAATCATTACTGGCTTTCGCTAAAGAACAGCATCCAGATGGTGAGATTCTCGTCATCACCGGCTCTACTGGAAACAAAGCGGAATCCCGCCGTGAAGGGCTAGGCCAAGCAATCGGAGAGTACGCTGATGTGGCTATCCTGACCAGTGATGATCCTAACTATGAAGATCCGCAAAAAATTGCTGATGAGATCCAAGCAAGTATTCAAAATGATCATGTACGTGTGCATTTTGAATTTGACCGCAAAAAAGCCGTCAAGGAAGCCATCCAAAATGCTGCACCAAATGATGCAATCATTTTAGCTGGCAAAGGAACCGACAAATACATGACGGTCAACGGCGAAAACCTGCCATACGAAGGCGACTACCACTTAGCAGAGGAATTTATTAAAGACTAACGGCAATCCCGTTAGTCTATTTTTATACTCTGACTGATCGCTTCAGCCTCAGCATACATCGCTTCGATCAAAGCTTTTGCTGGTCTCAAATGCGTAAACAATCCAGCAATCTGACCGGATATGACAAATCCTTGATCAACAAATCCCTCATCCGCTGCCCGTTTTAACGCCTCTAAAGAAAAAGCATCACTAGATTCTTCATTTGTTAAGGTATTTTTCAATCCGCGAACTGCTCCGCCATGAGCTTTATGGAGCACCACCGTCGCGGTATCATCTGCCTGCAGAATCGCTTGCTGATAATTTTCATGGATCGGACATTCTGCTGCTGTCAGAAAAGCTGTTCCCAACTGAACGCCTCGTGCCCCTAATGCAAAAGCTGCCGCCATTCCGCGACCATCACCGATACCTCCAGCGGCGATTACAGGAATGTTCACCGCTTGAGCCACTTGTGGAATCAACGCCATAGTCGTAGTTGTTCCAATATGGCCACCGGCTTCCATTCCTTCCGCGATCACTCCGTCTACCCCCAAGTGCTCCATTTTTTGTGCAATCTTTACTGATGGAACTACTGGAAAAACTTTGATATCCGTTTTTTTCAAGCGATCCATATAAGCCTTCGGCGTTCCTGCTCCAGTAGTCACGATTTTGACACCTTCTGTAACCAATACATCGATTTGCTCTGAAATATTATCCATCTGCAGCATTAAATTCACAGCGAAAGGTTTGTCTGTTCTTTTATTGGTCTCACGAATTTGTTCCCGCAGTTCTTCACCTGTTAAACCACTGGCTGCGATGATTCCCAAGCCGCCTGCCTCAGAGACAGCACTTACCAACGGATAACGAGCAATATGAGTCATTGCTCCCTGCAAAATTGGATACTGGATACCTAACAGTTCGGTGATTGATTTCATCACTAAGTCCTTCTTTCCTTTTTTAATATCCTAGCATATTTAGCGTACCATCTCAGTAGCATTGACCAAAATTTGTCTTTCATTTGTTTAGATTCCGGTGATTTTTTAAACTGATACACAGCTATTCTCAAACTAAATAACTTCTAAATCTCTAGAGTTCTACCAATTTGCAATTTCAAAAAAACCTTACTCAATAACAAACTGCAAAAAGCCTAACTCGCAGCTAGCTCCTGAGCTAAAGTAATCATTTTCTCAAAAACCGAGAAAATGATTTTATTCTCGTACGCATATCATCAAACTAAACAACTCGCCCTATATTTACAATCATGTCTACTTGAAAACATCTCATCTGCAATAAATTGCAAAAAGTTTGACTGACAGCTAGCTCATTGTATTTGAAATCATTTTTCAAAAAAGCTGAAAAATGAGTCTATTTTCGTACGCATACGATTAGGCTAGACTGTTTGTCTATCAATTTGTTAAAAATCTGTAAATACGGTTCAAACTCAACAAACTGCAAAAAGCCTAACTCGCAAAAAATAGCTCCGCAATTATTATTGCGGAGCATCCAAACTAGTTGGCAACAATATTGACTAATTTATTTGGAACAACAATCACTTTACGGACTGTCTTTCCTTCGATATTGCGCTGGATGTGTTCGTCGGCCATCGCCAACTTCTCTAACTCATCTTTAGCAAGGTCAACTGCTACCATGACTTTAGAACGAACTTTTCCGTTCACCTGCAGAATGACCTCAATCTCGCTCTCGATCAACGCTTCTTCATCATAGGTTGGCCAAGCAACGTATGAAAGGCCGCCTTCATGTCCTAAGATCGCCCAAAGCTCTTCTGCAATATGCGGTGCGATCGGTGCTAATAACTGTACGAAGCCTTCCACATATTCATAAGTCAATGCTTCTGCCTTATACGCATCATTCACGAAGACCATCAATTGAGAAATCGCGGTGTTCAAATGCAGATTCTCCATGTCTTCTGTCACTTTTTTGACCGTTTGATTGTAGACTTTTGTCAAGGATCCATCGTTAAAGGTCGTGATATGATCACGCATCTTGCCTTCTTCATCAACGATCAGACGCCAAACGCGATCCAAGAATTTACGTGAGCCTTCAAGTCCGTTCTCACTCCAAGGAATTTGAGCGTCCAAAGGTCCCATGAACATTTCGTACATCCGTAATGTATCTGCACCATACTTATCTACGACATCATCTGGATTAACCACATTTTTCAATGATTTACTCATTTTCGCAGGCGCTTCTTCTAGTTCTTCGCCTGTTTCAATACTAAACCATTTGCCATCGCGTTTTTCCACCATATTTGTTGGCACTAGCGCACCACGACTATCGCGGAAGCTTTGGCCTAAGATCATGCCTTGATTGTAAAGCTTTTGGAATGGTTCGTTCGTTGGGACGACACCGATATCATACAAGAATTTATGCCAGAAACGAACATACAATAAATGCAGCACCGCATGCTCTGCTCCGCCGATATAAAGATCGACTGGCATCCAACGTTCCAATTTTTCATAATCCGCCAACGCTTCTTTGTTATGTGGATCGATAAAGCGCAAGTAATACCATGAGCTGCCTGCCCATTGCGGCATTGTATTGGTTTCGCGACGGCCTTTTTTACCAGTAATCGGATCAACCACATTGACCCACTCTTCGATGTTCGCTAATGGCGATTCGCCTGTGCCGCTTGGTTTTATATCTGTTGTCTTTGGTAATTCTAAAGGCAACTCATAATCAGGTACCAAACCAGTCGTACCGTCTTCCCAATGAATCACAGGGATTGGTTCACCCCAATACCGTTGACGAGAGAACAACCAGTCACGCAAGCGATAGCTGATTTCTTTCTTCCCACATTCGTGCTCTTCTAACCAAGCCACCATTTTATCGATGGCATCTTGTTTGTTCAGACCATCTAAAAATTCAGAATTGATGTGTGCCCCGTCACCAGTGAAGGCTTCGTTTTCGACATCGCCGCCTTCAAGGACCGGAATGATCGGCAAGCCAAAGGTTTTCGCAAACTCATAATCTCGTTCGTCATGGGCAGGAACCGCCATGATTGCACCTGTTCCGTAAGAAGCTAAGACGTAATCCCCGATCCAAATCGGCATTTTTTCACCATTGGCCGGATTAATGGCGTATGCACCAGTGAAGACGCCTGTTTTTTCTTTCGCTAAATCAGTCCGATTCAGTTCTGATTTTTTTGAAGCTTCTTCAATGTATGCATCCACCGCCGCTTTTTGTTCAGGCGTCGTAATTTTTTGCACCAATTCTAGTTCCGGTGCCAATACTGCATACGTTGCACCAAATAATGTATCTGGACGCGTGGTGAAAACAGTAAATGTTTCTTCGCTGTTTTCAATCTTAAAGCTGACATTGGCACCAATCGAACGGCCAATCCAGTTCCGTTGCATTTCTTTGATACTTTCTGGCCAATCTAGGTCTTCTAGATCATCTAATAAACGATCAGCATAAGCCGTGATTTTCAACATCCATTGACGCATCGGTTTACGGATGACATCATAGCCCCCGCGTTCGCTCTTGCCATCGATGACTTCTTCATTCGAGATGACTGTCCCTAATTCAGGTACCCAGTTCACTGGCACTTCCGCTTCATAAGCCAGGCCCTTTTCATACATCTGTTCAAAGATCCATTGTGTCCATTTATAGTAATCTGGATCTGTGGTATTCAATTCACGGTTCCAATCATAACTAAAGCCTAATGCGTTGATTTGGCGTTTGAATGTTTCAATGTTTTTCTTAGTGAACTCAGCTGGATCATTTCCTGTATCCAAGGCATATTGTTCAGCGGGTAACCCAAAAGCATCCCAGCCCATTGGATGTAAAACACTATAACCTTGTGCGCGTTTCATCCGTGAAATCACGTCAGTCGCAGTGTAGCCCTCTGGATGCCCAACGTGCAAGCCTTGTCCAGATGGGTAAGGAAACATATCTAACGCATAAAATTTTGGCTTCTCAGGATCATCTTGGGTGACAAAGACATTATGCTTTGCCCAATACTTTTGCCATTTTTTCTCAATCGCTTTGTGATCGTAACTCATGTTGTTCCTCCTAAAGTTGAATTAATCGATTTAAATACAAAAAAATCCCATGAAAGTTCTCAAAACTCTCATAGGACGTTATCAACGTGGTACCACCTATTTTTATCTGCCAAAGGACAGACCTCAAAAGAAATAACGGTCTTTAACCGGATCGTTCGATCATGCTCCAAGGTAAGTTCGAATGTCTCGCATACACACTCTCAGCACCGTGCGCTCTCTGAAATGCGTTCCTTTCTACTACTCCTCTTCCAAGCAATAATATTCAAAGTAGTTTCATCTTAGCAGATTCCAAAATATTATTCAATTGAATTCCTCTATTGAGAAGCTTTTAAGAAATCATTGAATAAATGGTCCCTTGGGTGAAACATGATATAATACTTCTGTTTAGAAAGGATGAATCAGGAGAAAACAATGAAAAATAAATCAATCTATCAATTAATCGGCAGCTTCACTTTGCTGTTTTTTGCGGCGCTTTGTTATATCGTGCGTTTTTATCCAAATACGCTAGCCGGATTTGATCGCGGAATCATTCATGCAGTCCATCAGCTCCATCCACAAATGAACGGTTATTTTTTATGGGTAACAAAATTTGCCAACCCTATCACCGTCATCATTTTGTCGGTGGTATTTGTCGGTCTGTTCTATTTCAATAAACAAAAGATCACTGCTCTCTGGTTAGCGATCAGTATGGCATTAGTAAGCGGACTTGGAAATCATCTGTTGAAACTGTTCTTCCATCGAGAACGGCCAACGATCTTGACTCATATGGTGACAGAACACAGCTTTAGTTTCCCCAGTGGACACGCGACAGCCAGTACCTTGCTATACGGCACGCTGATTTTCGTTATGGCACTATTCTTTAAGGAAAAAACACCGCGCTTGATTGCCCAGATCGTTGTTGGAGTATTGATTCTCAGCATTGTGATCAGCCGGATCTATCTTGGGGTTCATTACCCAAGCGATGTCCTTGGCGGGATGCTTTTCGGAAGCAGCTGGCTATTGTTCACATACCCGTATTACAAAGAAAAAAAATTAGTTTACGATCTAAAAACGATTAGGAGAAAATAAATGGCTTTTCAATATAGTGACGACCAAACCAAACGCTATCACTCTTGGAATTATGCGTTACGTCAGGAATTTGGCGGAAAAATCTTTAAAGTTCCGGTGGATGGCGGTTTTGATTGTCCCAACCGTGACGGCACGGCTGCCCATGGCGGCTGTACCTTTTGCAGCGTCTCTGGTTCCGGCGATATGATCGTGGCTCCAAGTGATCCGCTGCCTCAACAGTTCCATAAAGAAATCGACATGATGCATCAAAAATGGCCTCACGTTGATCAATACATCGTCTATTTTCAAAACTTTACCAATACACACGCTCCTGTGGAAGTAATCCGCGAACGTTTCGAACAAGTCGTTAATCTCCCTGGTGTGGTTGGCTTATCCGTGGGTACCCGTCCCGATTGCTTGCCGCCGGAAGTCGTGGAGTATTTAGCCGAATTAAATCAGCGTTTATATCTATGGGTAGAACTTGGTCTGCAAACGACCTACGAGAGTACTAGTGACATGATTAATCGCGCCCATGATTATCCGACTTACGTTGATGCGGTCGCGCGTCTACGCAAACATGATATCAATGTTTGTACTCATTTGATCAACGGTTTGCCAGGTGAGTCGTTAGACATGATGCGGGAGAATGTTCGCCGAACGATTTTGGACTCTGACATTCAAGGAATCAAACTGCATCTATTGCATTTAATGCGCAATACGAAGATGCTAAGAGATTACGCAGAAGGTCGTCTTCAATTAATGAGCAAAGACGATTATGTCTCTGTTATCTGTGATCAGTTAGAGATGATTCCCCAAGAGATCATTATTCATCGCTTGACTGGTGACGCGCCATGGGACTCACTGATTGGTCCGATGTGGAGCTTGAAAAAATGGGAAGTCTTGAATGCGATTGATCAAGAATTGATCCGCCGAGATTCCTATCAAGGAAAATTCGCTGTGAGAAAGGAATTTGACCATGCTGCTAACCGCTCTGCGTTATAGTCATCAATTGCTGAAGGAAATCGTGAGCGAAGGCGACCACGTGATTGACGCTACGATGGGCAACGGCAATGACACGTTATTTCTAGCGGAACTCGTTGGCGAAACAGGTCAGGTCTATGCGTTTGATATCCAAGAGCAAGCCCTGCAAAATACGCGTGAGAAAATCGCTGATTATAAAGAACGTACAACATTATTTCTTGCCGGTCATGAAACAATCGAAGAAAAAATCGCCGCGGATCAGCCCATCAAAGCCGCGATTTTCAATCTTGGTTATTTACCAAAAAGCGACAAACAAATCATCACCTTACCTGAAACGACTAAACAGGCGATGCAAGCCATTTTGAAACGTCTGACTACTGGCGGACGAATGATTATCGTAATTTATTATGGTCATGAGGGCGGCGAAGCAGAAAAAAATGAAGTAATCGATTTCTGTCAAAAATTACCACAAGAGGAATTTCGTGTGCTGAATTATCAATTTATCAATCAGAGAAATAGTCCGCCAATTTTATTGTGTGTAGAAAAAAAGAGTGACTGATCAAAAATTGATCAGTCACTCTTTTCATTAAACCATTCCAATACTCGCTTAATCCAGGTATCCCAGAAGAGCCAATCATGTTTCCCAGGGCCTTCTTCAAAGGTCACATCAAGCTTCTTTTGTTTCATCTTATGAGCCATATATTGGCTGGCAGGATACAAATCATCCTCTGTTCCGCATGCTAAGAAAAAGCGCGGAGCTGCCTTTCCACTCTCCACTAGTTCATCCAGCAGCCGCAGCGGATCATTCTTTGAGCCCTTAATCTGATCTAAGGGACCAAATATCCCTTGCCAATAGGCTTCATTTCGCACCAATAACAAACTGTCTACATCGGATAAAACGACAGCCCCTGATAAGGATGCAACAGCCGCAAAATTCTCTGGCTTCGCTAAGCCTAATTTTAATGCTCCATAACCACCCATTGATAAGCCAGCGGCAAATGTTTTCTCCCGCTTACATGTCAACTGTGGAAACAGCTCGTGAACAATCGTCGGCAGTTCCTCTGAAACAAATGTCCAATAGTTCATATCATAAGTCGTATCGGTATAAAACCCAAGATCAGTGGAGGGCATCACCACCGCCATCTGATACTCAGCCACATATCGTTCAATCGATGTCCGACGCTCCCAGACACTATGATTGCCGCCCATACCATGCAATAAATACAAGACTGGTACATCTTCTGTCATACCAGCTGTTTCTGTTCCAATCTTCTTATGGGTTGTCTGCGGCAAGATCACATTCATTGCCACTTCCATTTGCAAAACATTCGAATACACATTTACCTGTAAAAAAGCCATTCAGCGAGATCCTCCAGTTCTTTTATTCTTCGTTAAGTTTAACACTTCTCGCTTGTTTGCCAACCATAAAGCTAAAAATCAATGCGAAAATAATCAATAGCAGTCCAGCAAAATAGACCCAATGAAGACTATCAAAAAGAATTTTGCGTAATTCTGCCCGCAATCCCGATTCAATCTGTAATGCTGTGTGAGGATTAATCAGACGATTCATAATATCCAAGTTAGCAATTCCAGCATTGGTTAATTGATGTCCATTCGCGATGTTTAAGATGATCCCAAAAAGTGAAACCATGACTGTTTGTCCGATCGTCCGAGACAACGTATTAAATGAAGTCGCCACACCGATCTCTTCCTTCGATACACTGGCCTGTGCCTCCACTGTCGTAGTTGTGACAGATAACCCATAACCAATACCTAAAACTCCCATTATAATGAAGAATACCCAAAAGGGACTCTGTTGCGGCAGCATCAATAATGTTCCTCCACCAGCTAAAATAATCAGCAAGCCAGCTATAATGATTCGTTTGGCTGAATGCTTACGTAATAGTTGTCCAGATAAAAACGATCCGTACATCCAGACAATCGACATTGGTGCTAATACTAACCCGCCTATGCCAGCTGGTTTGCCTAATACCCCTTGCATCCACATAGGAATATAAACATCCAACCCCATCAAGAATCCACTGATCAAAGCAGCAACGACATTCACACTAGCAAACGTCTTATTATTGAACAAATTCAAATTAATTACCGGATCCTCTGCTCGTTTTTCTGTTCGAATAAATAGGAGCAATGAAACGATACTCGCTACAAATAACGCTGCAACAGAAATTGATAAGCCTTCATCCCCTAATAACTGAAAACCCAATAGCAGACTTACCAGCGTCAGCATTAAAAACAAGCTGCCAAGAATATCCATCTTTTTCGCTTGATGCTTCTTTTTCTCCTCAATGAAGAAGTATTGCAGCAGACCGATCAAGCCCAAACCAATCGGTACATTGATGAAAAATATCCAATGCCACCCGACCGTATCTACGATCAAACCTCCCGCCAAGGGGCCAAAAACACTTGCAACACCCCAAGCAGCACTTGTCAGACCTAGTACCTTGGCTCGCTTCTCAATATCATAAAGATCAGCGATAATCGTTAAAGAGACCGGCATGATTGCCCCAGCACCAACTCCTTGAATTCCCCGAGCAATAATCAGTGTCAGCATTTCATTGGACAGCCCGCATAGTGCTGAACCTAAGACGAATAATGAAATCCCTATAATAAAAATCGGCTTTCTACCGACTTTATCCGCTAGCTTTCCATAGATCGGTGTAATCATTGCATTTGTTAACAAATAAATCGAAAAGACCCAGTTCATGATTTCGATTCCGTGTAACGTACCAACAATCGTCGGCATAGCAGTCGTCACGATCGTTCCTTCGATCGCTGACATAAATGTCGCGATAAATATCCCCGCAGTCACAACCTTCACATTCGTTTTTCTTTTCATCTTTTCCTCCAATTTCATTTCAAATTTTTTCACTAGCATATAGTTCTAGCTTTTTTGATCACTTCAATCAACTACAAAACTACAAAAAGAGACGGTCCATCGATCAAAGATCAATAGAAACCGCCTCGTGAACTCCATAAATAATTTATGTCTGTACGATTTACACTAAATTCAAACTTTTCTTCAATGCCTCAACTTTGTCGATATGTTCCCACGGCAGATCGACATCTGTTCGACCAAAATGACCATAGGCAGCCGTATCGCTATAAATCGGCCGTAATAAATCAAGCATTTCAATAATTCCCGCTGGACGAAGGTCAAAGTTCTCGCGAATCGCACCAATCAGTGCTTCTTCAGTCACTTTCGCTGTTCCAAAGGTATTTACTGAAATAGAAACAGGTTGCGCCACACCGATCGCATAAGCAAGCTGTACTTCAACTTTATCAGCCAAACCAGCAGCAACAATATTTTTGGCAATATAACGAGCCGCATAAGAAGCTGAACGGTCGACTTTGGTTGCGTCTTTCCCAGAAAAAGCGCCGCCACCATGACGTGAATAACCACCGTAAGTATCAACGATAATTTTACGTCCAGTCAAGCCCGCATCCCCTTGAGGTCCACCAATTACAAAACGGCCTGTTGGATTGATAAAATATTTTGTTTTATCATCTAATAGTTCAGCAGGGATTTCGTGTTTGATCACTTTTTCCATAACGTCTTTTTGAATCGTTTCATTATCAACCGCATCATTGTGCTGTGTACTGATAACCACCGTATCCACACGTAATGGTTTCCCATTTTCATCATATTCTACTGTTACCTGAGATTTTGCATCCGGTCCAAAATAAGCCACTTCACCAGATTTACGCAAATCTGCCAAACGCTTCACTAAGTGATGACTCAATGAAATAGGCAACGGCATCAATTCTGGTGTTTCGTTTACCGCAAAACCAAACATCAACCCTTGGTCTCCAGCACCAATGTCATCAAGTAACTCTTCTTTGCCACGTGTTTCTAACGCATCATCCACGCCTTGTGCAATATCCGGTGATTGTTCATCAATCGCTACTAAGACAGCGACATTATCACCATCAAAGCCAAATCGTGATTCTGTATAACCAATGCGTTTAATGGTTTCACGCACCACTTTTTGGATATCTACATAAGCCGAAGTAGATATTTCTCCAAAAACTAAAACTAATCCAGTGGTTACAGACGTTTCACATGCAACTCTGGCTTTCGGATCCTTTTCCAAAATCGCATCTAAAATTGCATCACTGATTTGATCAGCAACCTTATCCGGATGTCCTTCTGAAACTGATTCAGATGTAAATAAACGACGTTCTTCCATTATAAATATTCCCCCTAATTTTTATTCGGTTACAAGGAATCTCTGAGCTTTTTCAGAGCCTATCGGGAACTTGCAACGACTCGATTATAACAGAAAAATAGCGGCTGTCACCAATAAACGACTAATAAACCTGAAAATTTACCAAAATCGATTTTCAAAGCAAAAAAAAGAGACGTTCAAAAACGTCTCAGAATGACCCGTACGGGACTCGAACCCGTGTTACCGCCGTGAAAGGGCGGTGTCTTAACCGCTTGACCAACGGGCCAATATAATAAAAAACGGAGAAGGAGGGATTTGAACCCTCGCGCCGGTTTCCCGACCTACACCCTTAGCAGGGGCGCCTCTTCAGCCACTTGAGTACTTCCCCAAAAAACCAAAAAAGATTTTTAATGGGCCTAAATGGACTCGAACCATCGACCTCACGCTTATCAGGCGTGCGCTCTAACCAGCTGAGCTATAGGCCCTTCATAAAAACTAAAAAGCGGGTGACGAGAATCGAACTCGCGACAACAGCTTGGAAGGCTGTGGTTTTACCACTAAACTACACCCGCAACTCTGATGGCGCGGGACAGAATCGAACTGCCGACACATGGAGCTTCAATCCATTGCTCTACCAACTGAGCTACCGAGCCAGAAGCGGTCCCGACGGGATTTGAACCCGCGATCTCCTGCGTGACAGGCAGGCATGTTAACCCCTACACCACGGAACCGTATTTTTTTTAGTTTTTAATTGCGGGAGCAGGATTTGAACCTACGACCTTCGGGTTATGAGCCCGACGAGCTACCAGACTGCTCCATCCCGCGATAATAATATTAAAAAGGAGGATAAGGGATTCGAACCCTTGCACGGTTTTACCC
>NZ_JAWGOQ010000022.1:0-79624 GCF_032555305.1 Enterococcus sp. | reverse complement strand
GAGCATCGCGAATTGATTTCTGCCGTTCGTATTGTTTTTGGACATCATAACTACCACTCCTTGTATTCGATTTCATAAATCTATTATAAAAGAAAAGACCGTAGACAGCATCCATAAAATGGACTTTGTCTACAGTCTGAGCACTCGAAATTTTTCGAGTGCTTTTTGAATTAACCGAAGTAATTGATACCCATAGCCTGTTTGACTTCTGCCAAAGTATCAGCAGCTACGGCTTGTGCCTTTTCGCTGCCTTCCTTAAGCATTTGCATAATAGCGTCTGGATCTTTTGCATATTCTTCACGGCGAGCTCGAATGGGTCCAAACTCAGCTTCTAAGACTTCAATTAAATAACGCTTAATCTTAACATCGCCCAGACCGCCTCGACGATAGTGCTCTTTTAATTCAGTGATCTTTTCTTTGTCTTTACCGAAAACATCTAGGTAGGTGAAAACCATATTACCTTCAACTTGACCAGGATCCTCTACATGAATATGATTTGGATCGGTGTACATACTCATGACTTTTTTCGCCAGCACGTCGGCGGAGTCTGCTAAATAAATACCGTTCCCCAATGATTTACTCATTTTTCCATTGCCGTCAATACCCGGCAGACGGCCTTGACCTTTTTCCGGAAAAACGCCTTTTGGTTCAACTAAAACTTCACCGTACGTGTGATTGAAGCTTTGAACAATTTCTTGTGTTTGTTCCAACATTGGTTTCTGATCCTCGCCAACTGGAACTAAGTTAGCTCTAAAAGCAGTAATATCGGAAGCTTGAGAAACTGGGTAAATAAAGAAACCGGTAGGAACACTTTCACCAAATTTCTTTTGTTCAATTTCTGATTTTACTGTCGGATTCCGGCGAACACGTCCAACACTGACAAGATTTAAATAGTACATTGTCAGTTCTGCTAGTTCAGGAATTTGCGATTGAATAAAGAGTGTTGAGCGTTTCGGGTCTAGCCCTACTGCCATATAATCTAACGCAACTTGCAAAACATTTGATGAAACTTTTTCTGGATTTTTTGCGTTATCCGTTAACGCCTGCATATCGGCGATCATAATAAATAATTTATTTTCAGGATCTTCTTGCATCAGAACGCGGTTTTTTAGCGAACCAACATAATGCCCTAAATGTAATTGTCCAGTTGGACGATCTCCAGTCAAAATGATATTTTTCATTAACTCACCTTTTCGTAAAAATTCTTTCAATAGTCTCTTCAAATACTAACCTTTTTTTTTAAACATGACAACTCTTATCATCATTTTTATTAAAAGTACAAAGCACGTAAATGTTATAAAATATCACATCGAAAGAGAAGTTGTTGAAAAACTTTTTTCGAAGGCTGAGTTTTTTTCTTTACAAAGTAAAAAAATTTAGCTTATAATTAAACTCACATTGGAAAAATTAGAAAATGCTAAGGGAAAATGAGGTGGTAAGACATGCCAATGGTTGAATTTAAGCATGTGGAAAAATACTATGGGAAGTTTCATGCCTTAAAAAAAATTGACTTGTCCTTTGAAAAGGGAGAAGTTGTCGTGGTGATCGGACCATCTGGATCAGGAAAGAGCACGATGTTGCGTTGTATTAACGGTCTAGAAGATATTTCTTCTGGAGAATTATTGGTTAACGATAAGAACTTGCATAGTAAAGATGTAAAATTAAAGGACATTCGAAAAAATATCGGAATGGTTTTCCAACATTTTAATCTCTATCCAAACAAAACAGCGATAGAAAATATTACGTTAGCACCGATTAAAGTCTTGAAACAGTCCTCTGAAGAGGCAACTAAGGCTGCTGAGAAATTACTAAATCGCGTAGACATGTTAGATAAGAAGGACTCTTATCCTTCCATGTTATCTGGGGGACAGCAACAACGGATCGCCATCGCTCGAGGTTTAGCGATGAATCCCGACTTGCTGCTTTTTGATGAGCCAACATCTGCGCTGGATCCGGAAATGATCGGTGATGTATTGAATGTTATGAAGAAAATCGCGCGAGATGGTATGTCCATGATTGTTGTTACTCACGAAATGGGATTTGCCAAAGAGGTGGCAGATCGAATTATTTTTATGGCTGATGGAGAGGTTTTAGAAGACACTCGTGATGTCAAAGGATTTTTTGAGAAGCCTCAAGACGAAAGAGCACAACAATTTGTCAGCAAAGTAATCAATCATTAGGAGGCTGCTTATGTCAAAGTTAAAAAAATTAGTCTCCTTGTTCATTCTTCCGCTGCTGCTTATGATTGTGCTGTCTGGATGTAAAGGAGAAAGTGTCGCAAACGAAAACATCGCGAAACGAATCAAAGAGGAACCAACGATCATCTGGGGCGTAAAATACGATACGCGTCTATTCGGTATGATGGATATCAAAACGCGTAAAGTTGAAGGCTTTGATATAGATATTGCTAAGGCTATCACAAAGGAAATTCTGGGTAAGGATGGTAAGGCAGAATTTGTTGAAGTAACTTCAAAAACCAGAATTCCGTTACTAAAAAATGGAAATATTGATGCGATCATTGCGACTATGACAATCACTGAAGATCGAAAAAAAGAGGTCGATTTTTCTGATATCTATTTTGATGCAGGACAAAGCTTGTTAGTTAAGAAGGGGAGCCACATCAAAGATATCAAGGATTTAACATCGGAAGACACTGTTCTTGCTGTTAAGGGATCGACTTCAACTATCAATATCCGGAAACATGCACCAGAAGCAAATATTCTCGAGCTTGAAAATTATGCAGAAGCATTTACAGCGTTGCAGTCTGGACAAGGTCAAGCAATGACGACAGATAATGCGATCTTATTGGGGATGGCATCAGAAAATGACAATTATGAGTTAACCGGCGGCACTTTCACAAATGAACCGTATGGAATTGCCATTAATAAAGGACAGGATGATTTTGTAAAGGAAGTCAATGCTGCGCTGCACAAGATGCATGATAATGGCACCTACAATAAAATTTTCGAAAAATGGTTCCCTAAAGATGCAGATGGTCGAGCGAAGAAGGGAGCGCAGTTCTAATGACACAATTATTTCAAACATTTTCTGCTGATTTTGTCAGCGGGTTTAAGTATACAATCTATGCAAGTTTATTAGCTTTGGTATTTAGTTTGATCATCGGGACATTGATGGCAATCTTGCAGCTGTCTCACAATCGAATTATTCGCAGTTTAGCGAAGGCCTATGTTGCATTTTTCCGAAATATCCCATTGTTGATCATTGTAATGTTTTTTTATGTCGTAGCTCCAATGTATTTTTACAGCTTTGATGGTTTTCAGGCGGGTACGATCGGACTAACAATTTATACTTCAGCATTCATAGCCGAGACTGTCCGTTCGGGGATTCAAACTGTCCCTAATGGGCAAATGGAAGCAGGATTATCTTCCGGATTCTCTTATTCTGAGACAATGCGGTATATAGTGCTGCCGCAAGCCTTCAAAATCGTTGTACCTCCATTGGGAAATCAATTTATCAATTTGATTAAAAACTCATCGATTTTGGCAATGGTAGCGGGCTTGGACTTGATGTATCAAGGAGATTTAATCGCCAGCACGACTTTTAACACGTTCGATACGTACATTATTGTTGGGGTGTTTTATTTGATCCTGACGTTGCCATTGTCTTATCTAATGAACTATTTAGATAAACATTGGTCAAATGCCTAGAAGGGAAGGAGTAAAAGAATATGAGTGAAGCTTTTTCATGGATTAATTTGCGATTTCTTTTAGATGGGCTATGGGTGACGATTCAAGTTTCAGTTGTCTCAATCATTTTTAGTATGGTTCTTGGAGGGGTAGCGGGAACAGTAAGGTATAGTAATGTTCCGATTCTTTCACGAGTCGTCGGTATCATCGTTGACATCATTCGGAACTTACCATTGTTACTGATTATTTTCTTTACCTACTTTGCTTTACCACAAATTGGGATTAAGCTGAACATCTTTTGGGCAGCTGTTGCTGCATTAACGATATTCGAATCAGCGATGCTATCAGAAATATTTCGTGCCGGCTTGAACGCTGTACCGATTGGTCAAACCGAAGCAGGGATGTCCTCAGGTTTGACCTATGTTCAAACACTGACAATGATTGTCATGCCACAAGCGTTCAAATCAATGCTACCGGCAATTTTGAGTCAGTTGATTTCTCTAATTAAAGATACATCGTTAGCTGTCATTATCTCATTACCAGAACTGACCCATAACGCCAAAATTATTTACGGACAAAATACTAATTATGTCATTCCAATGTTTATTGCGATGACCGCCATGTATTTTGTCGTTTGTTACTTACTATCACTGCTTTCTAACTTTTTGGAAACGAGCAAATACAACTATTAAAATAGCGAAGATCTCCCGGCTTAAAAATGCGGGAGGCCTTCGCCTTTTTATTTGTTCACTCTTTTTCATTTTCAGTTTTTCGTTCAGTCTCTTTCATAGCTGGATCTTCATAAATGGCACCAGCTTCTGTTTTACCAAGTTTTTCTAAGATACCTGGTTCATGGTCATCTTTTCTGTACTCTTTTTGTTTTTCGGCTTCCTTTTCAGTTGCTTTGATTGCGGGATCTTGATTACGATCACCGGCTGAAACTTTACCCATATTTTCGGTCAGTTCTTTTTTATCCATTTTATCCACCTCTCTCTACAATAGTTTAGCACTGATTGTTATCCATTCAAAAGAAAACGCTTTTTATAAGACAGGGTTCTGGGGCTTGAAAAATTTTAATAAAAAGTGGAAAATAGGGTGGTACTTGTAACGAGATAGGATGATTGTTTTGTCAAATGAACGACCAATTGGATTTATCGACTCTGGCGTAGGCGGTTTGACGGTAGTCAAAGAAGCGATGCGTCAGCTTCCAAATGAAGAGATATTATATCTTGGGGATACGGCCCGATGCCCGTATGGACCACGACCAGCTGAGCAAGTTATAGAGTTTACTTGGCAGATGACTCGTTTTTTATTGAAGAAAAATATTAAAATGCTTGTGATTGCATGTAATACAGCTACTGCGGTAGCCTTAGATGAAATCAAAAAGAACGTTGATATTCCTGTAATCGGTGTGATCCAACCCGGCTCACGTGCTGCATTAAAAGCCAGCAATACGGGTCGTGTAGGTATTATCGGAACATTAGGAACAGTCAAGAGTGGTTCTTATAAGCATGAGTTACAGGAAAAAGCTCCAGATACTTATGTATCAAGTCTGGCTTGTCCAAAATTTGTACCTATTGTTGAAAGTAATCAGTTCAATAGTTCAGTAGCAAAAAAAATAGTTTCTCAAACTCTAGCCCCATTGAAAAAAGAGAAATTGGATACCTTGATTTTAGGATGTACCCACTATCCCTTGTTGCGCCCGATAATTCAAAATGAAATCGGACAGCAGGTGACATTGATTGATTCAGGAGCAGAAACCGTCAACGATGTCAGCACTTTACTGGACTATTTCAATCTAAATAATTATGAACGAGAAGAAATAAAGAAAAGGACTTTTTACACGACAGGATCACCTAAAATGTTTAAAGATATTGCGGGCGATTGGTTAAATATTACGAATTTGAACGTAGCTCATATTGAATTAGGAGGAGAATAATTTGCGACATGATGGAAGAACAGTTCAGCAGTTGCGACCGATCAAGATCGAAACAAATGTTTTTAAACATCCAGAAGGCTCAGTTGTCATCTCATTTGGCGATACGAAAGTGATTTGTTCAGCAACGCTGGAAGATTCTGTGCCACCCTTTTTAAGAGGAAGTGGGACTGGGTGGGTAACTGCTGAATACAGTATGCTACCAAGAGCAACAAATACGCGTAATCGTCGCGAAAGCGCTAAGGGAAAGTTAACTGGACGAACGATGGAGATTCAACGTCTGATTGGCCGGTCTCTACGTGCTGTGATCGATTTAGAGAAATTAGGTGAACGCAGTATCATTGTTGATTGTGATGTAATCCAAGCGGATGGCGGAACCAGAACTGCTAGTATCACTGGAGGTTTCGTTGCTTTACGTTTAGCAATCAATAAATTATTGGCTGTTGGCGAATTAGTTGAGGATCCAATCAAAGAACACTTAGCTGCCATCAGTGTTGGTATGCTGCCAGATGGAACCGTTGTGACTGATCTGGATTATCAAGAGGATTCTTCGGCTGCCGTAGATATGAATCTTGTAATGACCGAATCAGGTCGTTTTGTTGAGATTCAAGGAACTGGCGAAGAAGCGACTTTTGACGATACTGAGTTGAATGCGTTGATTTTACACGGGAAAGCAGGGATTGAAGAACTGATCACTTATCAAAAAGAAGTCCTTTTTCCAAACATTGAAACGGAAGATAAAACCATTGTAATCGCTACGCGTAATCCTGGAAAAGCAAAAGAATTCGCAGCATTATTCGCAAAAGAAGGCTATCAAACGAAAACGCTATTAGATTATCCTGATTTACCCGATGTGGAAGAAACAGGAAAGACATTCGAAGAAAATGCTCGTTTAAAAGCTGAAACTATCGCTCATATTTTGCAGCAACCAGTATTAGCAGATGATTCCGGCTTAGTTGTGGATGCTTTGAACGGAATGCCTGGAATTTTCTCTGCCCGCTTTGCTGGTGAACGAAAAAGTGACGCGGCTAACAATGCAAAATTATTGCACGAATTGACTGATATACCAGACGAAAAAAGAAATGCTCGTTTTCATTGCACATTAGTTTTTGCGGCACCACGAAAAGAAAGTTTAGTAGTCGAAGCGGATTGGGAAGGGCGAATCGCTCGGATTCCACAAGGAGACAATGGTTTTGGCTATGATCCATTATTTATTGTTCCTGAGTACAATAAGACATCAGCTGAATTAACAGCTGAAGAGAAAAACGATATCAGTCATCGCGGGATGGCCGTCAAAGAATTAGAAAGAACCTGGAAAGAATGGCTGGAGGAGAATAAATGAAATATTTAGTTGTTAGCGATAATCATGGTGACCGCAGTATTTTAGTGGAAATCGTTAATCGTTACGTTGGAATGGTAGATCACATGTTTCATTGCGGAGACTCTGAGTTAAAATCAAATGATGAATTGTGGGAACACTTTACAGTGGTTACTGGAAACTGTGATTATGATCCTGGGTACAAAAAAGAGCAAATCATCACGATTGGAGACGATATTATTTATATTACACATGGACATCTTTCGAATGTGCGCTTTGGTCTTACAATGCTTTCACTGCAAGCAGAAGAGGTCGGTGCAAATATTGCCTTATTTGGACATATTCATCAAGCTGTAGCTGAACTAGATAAAGATATCCTATTTGTAAATCCTGGCAGTATCTCACAACCTCGAGGCCCTGTTCGAATCCCTAGTTATGCTATTATTGATAGTGAAAACACGGGATACCGTATTCAATATTATAATCGTGCTCATCAACCGATCGAAGAATTAGCGGTAGATTTTGAACGTTAGTTCCTAATTTTTATTAAACATTTGGAGAAACAACGCTTTCTTTTAACTGTTAAGGTAAAATAAAGAAGAAGACATTAGAACGGAGGCGTCATATGATTAGTCCCGCGATTGAACAATTAATGAAGGAACATGAGGATACCATGGTGATTCCAGCGGAAAATGTTGCTAATGTAATGAAGGAACATCCATTGGAACATGCTTTACTGCTTTTATCACAAGCTGGATACTCAACGATTCCAGTTTTAGATAAAGAAGATCACTTTGTTGGTCTGTTAAGCTTGAATGATATTGTAAAAAAAATGCTTGGGATCGATGGTATTGATACATCCAATTTGGAGGAATTGACGGTTGCAGATGTTATGAAGACAGATGTAGCGGTAATGCGTCCAGACGCTGAATTAGAAGACGTTCTGCATTTATTAGTAGATGCGTCATTCTTACCGGTTTTAGATCACGAAGGTGTATTTTGCGGAATTGTGACTCGGCGTGAGATTCTGAAAGCAGTGAATTATACCTTCCACGTTTTTGAGCGGAAGAATCCGGAAGCAAAGTTGATTTTACATGCGAACTCAACGAGCTGATCATTGAGCTATGGATAACTAATACGATTGATACAGACTTCACATTCATTATTTTGATGTGAAGTCTTTTTTCATTTAGTATAATTCTAATATTTGTTACTGTTTATGTGTTTTCACAGAAAGATGAATTGTGTGGATACAGATTGATTGACATTCTAATTCAGGAATGCTATTTTTTAACGAGTGTTTAAACAGGAATCATTACGATTAAGCTCAGAAGAAAGAATAGGAGAAGCTGAATGGCTAAAAAATCGAAAATTGTAAAGATGCAAAAACAACAGGCTATAATCGCCCAATACGCAGAACAGCGCTTAGCTTTAAAAGCTGCAGGAGATTACGAAGGATTAGCAAAATTACCGCGTGATTCAAACCCTAACCGACTGAAAAATCGCGATCAGATTGATGGTCGCCCAAGGGGATATATGCGAAAATTTGGGATGTCTCGTATAAAATTCCGTGAACTGGCTCATAAAGGTCAAATCCCTGGCGTTAAGAAGGCTAGTTGGTAAAAAAGAAATAAAGTGGTCCAAATGGTAGAGCTTTCTTTTTCTAATTTTGTTAAACTGAAGGGACAAAGCAGAAGGGAGCGATAGAATGAAAACAGCACTATTTGTTTTGTTGGATCAATATGCCGATTGGGAAGGCGCCTATTTAATGAGCCTTCTAAATCAAAGAGATAATTGGCAGGTAAAAACAGCTTCGAACTTGCCTCAAGTAGAATCCATCGGTGGCATCCAAACGACGGTTGATCTGAATCTATCAAAAATCGATCAAATGTATCATTTGTTAGTTTTGATCGGTGGTAATTCTTGGAACATCCACAGCAAGGAGCTTTATGCAATCATTGAACAGCAATTATCACACGATTTGCCAGTGGCTGCGATTTGCGGCGCGGTAGATTATCTAGCACTTCATGGTTTTTTAGAAGGCTACAGGCATACTGGAAATGCTCGTTTTCTTTGGAAAGATTTTCCAAACTATCAGACGCCCGGAAACTTTATTGAGAGACAAGCTGTCAGTGATCGAAACCTTGTTACCGCAAACGGCACCGCTGCACTAGATTTTACCGAATTTGCTCTGCAATTGATTGGTGACAGTCTGATTGAAGCAAAGAGGGAAGTGGATTTGTATCGTTTGGGATTCTATGGTTATCGTGAAAAATATGGAAATCCATTTGTATAATAAATAACGAAGCTCACTTCATGTGATTATGAAGTGAGCTTCGTTATTTTCCTATTGCAATCGGATTGTTTGGAATGGAAAAGCCGTTTTGAGTTAATATTTTAACGTAGGCTGTTAAGAACTCTTCCTGTAGTTTATATTGTTTTCCGTTTGTTACATATAAAATGGTCCGAATTGCGTAATTACTGTTGCCCAAGTCAACCATACCAAAGAGCGTTGGTCCATCAAAAATTTCATCTTTAAAATCATCAGCAAGTTTCTGATTTGCTTCATCTATTAAGCGACTGATCTTATCAAAACCTTCATCTGGTTGTATCCGAATATCAACTTTCACCTGCATATGGGCGCGAGATAGATTGCTAATCGTCGTAATATTTCGATTGGGAATAAAGTGGACAGTCCCATCAGCAGATTTCATCTGTAGCATACGTATACCAACCGAAGTAACAGTTCCTTCAATCTGTAAATTCGCCAAACGAATATAATCACCAACATCGATCTGCTGCTCCATAATAATGAAAAAACCAGTAATGATATCATTCGTAAAGCCTTGAGCTCCTAACCCAATGGCGATACCTGCAATTCCTGCTCCGGCCAAAAGTGAACCAACAGGAATTCCCAATGTATCCAAAATTGAGTAAAGAAAAAAGAAAAAAAGTGTATAAGAAAAGATATTTACCGTCAATGCATGGATTGTTTCAATCCTTGTTGCATTGTCAGTCATTTTTTTCTTTTGTCGTTCGAAGGATTGATTGATTAAAAAGCTGCCGATTTTTCTGATTAAATAAAATAAGATAAGAACCGCTATGATCGTCAACCCTTTTTGTATCAGAATTGAAAATACACGATCCCAGTCGATTGCCTGCCAGTATTTTTGCCAGGCAGATAGTTGTTCAGTCGCTTGATCCACCACGTTAATATTGCTGGAATCAACTGTCTGCGTTGAATATAAAAACATAAGCCACTCCTATAGATTAATAAAAATAGTGTAACAATCTTTCGCTTTTCTGTCGACCAAGATAATGAAATCATAGATTTCTAATAATTGAAAAAAATCATGACAATGATGAAAGAAAATGATAGACTAGCATTTAAATAAGAGGGGGATGGTAGAATGGTGAATATAAAATGGGAAGAGCTAGGCTTTGATTATATGAAAACGCCTTTTCGCTATATTTCTCATTGGAAAAATGGTCAATGGGATGAAGGCGTATTAACAGAGGATAATACGATCACTATTAATGAAGGCTCGACCTGTCTTCATTACGGTCAAGAATGTTTTGAAGGATTAAAGGCTTATCGCCGAAAAGATGGAAAAATCAATTTATTTCGACCAGATGAAAATTCTAAACGTTTGAATAAAAGCGCTGAACGTCTGCAGATGCCAGCAGTTCCAGAAGATAAATTTATTGATGCGGTCAAACAGGTAGTGCGCGCTAACGATGAATATGTTCCGCCTTACGGCACAGGAGCGACATTATATTTACGACCTTATCTCATCGGGGTGGGGCCTAATATCGGAATTATTCCAGCACCAGAATATATATTTGGCGTATTTTGTATGCCGGTGGGACCTTACTTCAAAGGTGGATTGACTCCAAGTAATTTTATTGTGTCTGAATACGATCGCGCAGCACCATTTGGTACAGGGGCTGCTAAGGTTGGCGGAAATTACGCCGCGAGTTTATTGCCCGGACAAATTGCACATGATCGCAACTTTTCTGATTGTATTTATTTGGACCCGGCTACGCATACGAAAATAGAAGAAGTCGGTTCAGCCAATTTCTTTGGAATAACGCATGATAATCAGTTCATCACACCAAAATCACCTTCAATCTTACCAAGTATCACAAAATATTCATTACTATATTTGGCAAAAGAACGTTTTGGCCTAGAAGCGATTGAAGGAGACGTTCGCTTAGACGAGCTTGACAAATTTGCTGAAGCTGGTGCATGCGGAACAGCTGCAATTATCGCGCCAATTGCAGGGATACAAAACGGTGATGATTTCCATGTGTTTTATAGTGAGACAGAAACTGGTCCTATTACAAAGAAATTATATGATGAGTTAGTAGGAATTCAATTTGGGGATGTTGAAGCTCCTGATGGTTGGATCTTTGAAGTGTAAGTTTTAGATGTCTTACGGAGAAAAATGACTATTATCTGGAGTGTTTTAAGGGGATTGGTTTTACTATTTTTGGCTTTATGGTCTTGTCTTGTACACATTCATTATGTTAAAAGTACCATTGAATCACCGGTCAAGCGAATACTTTTCGCTATACTAATGGGGATTTTGGAAATCTTTTGAGTTTACAACTATTAATCAGTACAAACTCTTTACGGAAAATACTTAACAAAAATAAAGAATACGAACAGTTTACTTATTGAAAACAAAGTAAACTGTTCGTATTCTTTATTTAACAAATTACCAAAAAAGAAGTGTGTCGAAAAACAACACATCTCAAATCATTAACTTAAATGAACGCCCTTGTCGACGTAAATTATGTCACCAATGATTCCAGTTGCTAATGGACTAAGTAAAAAGGCACAAGAGTTTCCGACTTCTTCAATCGTAACGGCTACCTTATCTGGTGTCCGTTCTTCAGATAGATTCAGTAATGATTGATAATCTTTTACGCCTGTTACAGCTAAAGTTTTAATCGCACCTGCTGAGATCGCATTTACTCGAATGTTTTTCGGTGCTAGTTCAGTCGCCAAGTAGCGAACCTCTGCCTCTAGTGCAGCTTTAGCGATCCCCATCATATTGTAGTTCGGGATCGAACGTTCAGAACCCATGTAAGTCATTGTCACTATACTTCCGCCGGCGGTCATTAATGGAGCTGCATATTTTGAGACAGCTAATAGAGAGTAAGCACTGATATCCTGAGCTAATTGGAAACCATCCCGAGTGATCTCAGTTACGTTACCAGATAATTCCTCTTTGTTAGCAAATGCAATTGAGTGAACTAGTCCATCAATTGAACCAACTTTCTCTTTGATTGCATTGAAGGCTGCTTCGATTTTTTCATCACTCGCAACATCCAGCTCAAACATGCTAGCTTCTTCACCAACTAATTTTACCAAATTTTTTTTCATACGATCGTTTTGGTAAGTATAGATGACTTCTGCTCCTTGATCAGCAATGGCTTTCGCACATCCCCAAGCGATACTTTTTTTATTGGCTACGCCAGTCACGATAATTTTTTTTCCAGCTAAAATAGACATTAAATGACACACTCCTAAATAATATAAAAAATAATATGCTCTCATTATGTTGGAAAAAGCTTTGATTGTCAAACTATTTTTTGATTATTCCAATACACCTTGATAAAACTACTAGAATATGATAGTTTGATAATCAAATAAAATATTCATAGAGGTGCAAAATGGAAAAAATTATGAATGTCGAAGAAATTATGGCTGCGATCCCAAATCGCTTTCCCATTTATTATTTAGATGCAGTCACGGAATTTGAAGATGAAAAACATATTACGGCAGTAAAAAATTTAACGATGAATGAAGACTTTTTCCAAGGTTATTTTCCAGGTGAGCCGATCATGCCAGGAACATTGATTGTTGAAGCATTGGCGCAAGCAGGTTCATTGCTAATTCTCAAATCAGCTGCCTTTGAAGGAAAGACCGCTTATATCGGTGGTATCAACAAAGCAAACTTTTTAGAATTTGTTCGACCGGGAGATGTTTTATTCTTAAATTTTGACATTCAAAAAGTCAAGGGACCCGTGGGAACAGCTAAAGCGTGGGCGACAGTAGAAGAAAAAGTAGTGACAGAGTGCGAATTCACCTTCATCGTAGGGGATAAGGAGCAGAAAAAATAGCGTACACAAAAAAGAGCCAAAATCTCTCTTGAGATTTTGGCTCTTTTAGCAATTATTTCTTAGGTTCTTGTAAAACTTTGACTTCAGTTACTTTGACTGGGTCGACAGGTGTAGATTTTTCGCCAGAACCACTGTCTTTCACTTCTCCGCCTGCAATCTTGTCAACAACATCCATGCCTTCAATGACTTGTCCAAAGACAGTATATTCACCATCAAGACTTGGAGCTCCGCCTTTTTTATAGGCCTCGATGATTTTTTCAGGGTAATATTGGATCGTTAAACCATCACTTTGATCCTCATTGTTGGTTACGATGAAAAACTGGCTGCCGTTGCTGCTGCGCGATTCAGAACGAGCCATCGAAAGGGCTCCGCGAATATTGTATAGCTGTTTAGAATCTTCAGTTTTGAAGCCTTTTTTCCAGATACTTTCACCACCAGTTCCATCGCCCTTAGGATCACCGCCTTGGATCATAAAGTCTTTGATCACACGATGGAAAGGGGTATCTTTGTAGTACCCATCTTTTGCATGCTTAACAAAATTTTCCACGGCTTTTGGTGCTTGCTTTGGAAATAGTTTGATTTTAACGCTGCCTTCCGTTGTAACAAGTTCAACCAAATATTCGTCGTCTGTTACTTTGTCGTTCAATTGGGGCAGATCCAATTTATTTAAATCTACACTAGATTCTGTGGTTTTTGCGGTACTTTCTTTTGTATCCTTGGTTGAGTTATCGCTGCCGCAAGCTGCGAATAGACCGATTGACAAGGCTAAACTTGCACCGATCATCAATTTTTTGAAATGCATGACATTCTCCTTTTAAAGTTATTATCATCCTTATGATAACAAACTTTTTCAAGAGTTCCTATGAAAAAAGGGTGATTTTTTGCTTCAAAAAATTTATTAAAAGATGGAAATAAAAAAGAGAGGTCACTTGACCTCTCTTAATTTCTATACTTGTTTCTATAGGTTAGCAAATTTTTCTAACAAACGAATCATTTGGCAAGTAAAACCATATTCGTTGTCATACCAAGCGACAGTTTTAACTAATTGGTAATCGCCTGCTGAAGTTACTTCAGTTTGAGTTGGATCGAAGATTGATCCTTGAGTAGTACCAATAACGTCACCTGAAACGATTTCGCGATCATCATAGCCAAATGATGGGTTATCAACGGTATGCTTTTTGATTGCTTCGTTTACTTGGTCTGCAGTTACTTTTGTTTTAAGTACTGAAACCAATTCAGTTAATGAACCATCAACAACGGGAACACGTTGCGCATGTCCTTGTAATTTTCCGTTCAATTCTGGAATTACTAAGCCAATTGCTTTAGCAGCACCAGTTGAATGTGGAATAGTATTGTCAGCAGCAGAACGTGCAGCACGTAAGTTGCCGCCTTTAACTGGTCCATCTAATAGCATTTGTGTTGAAGTGTAAGCATGAACAGTTGTCATTGTACCAACTTCAATACCGAATTCTTCATTTAAGAAGTAAGCCATAGGGGCTAGGCAGTTGGTTGTACAAGAACCTGCTGAAATAATTTTATCGTTAGAATCTAAAGTATCATCATTTACGTTGTAAACAATTGTTTTCATTTGGCCAGCAGGAGCTGAGATAACAACGCGTTTTACACCAGCATCAATATGTGCTTGTGCTTTTTCTTCTGAAGTATAAAAACCAGTACATTCAAGCACGATATCCACACCGTTTTCTTTAGCCCATGGAATTTTGCTTGCATCTGGTTCAGCATATACACGAGTTTTTTCGCCGTCAACAACGATTGAATCTTCTGTTGCAGTAACTGTTCCGGGATATGTGCCATGTGTTGAATCAAATTGTAATAATTGTGCCAACATTGTAGGACTTGTAAGATCGTTAATTGCTACTACTTCTATATCGTCAGATACTTCTTTAATCCGACGGAAAGCTAAACGACCAATACGTCCAAATCCGTTAATACCTACTTTTACTGTCATAACCAAAAGTTCCTCCTTTTTAATATCAAGCAAAGCTTGATGCCTTACATTTTTTATTTTGCAACGCATCAATTTTTTTGTCAAAAGATATTACCTGAGAAAAAGTATTAAAGTTCAATCACTAAAAAAGTATTAATCTAACTACTTTTTTAAAAGCTTCTATCAATAAGAATGGACTTTTTCCATTAATCTAGCTACAATAAACGAGACTTTGTTTAATGTGGAGATTCATTAGTCATTAGAATAAAGAGAGAAGGAGGACACGAAGATGTCCATGTTTTTAGATCAAGTAACGATCGATGTTAAAGCTGGAAAGGGCGGCGACGGGATGGTTGCCTTTCGCCGTGAAAAATATGTACCAGATGGCGGACCAGCTGGTGGTGATGGTGGACGAGGAGGCGATGTCATTTTAGTGGTTGACGAAGGTTTGCGTACTTTAATGGATTTTCGTTACAATCGTCATTTTAAGGCCACTCCTGGAGAGAATGGAATGAGCAAAGGCATGCATGGGCGTGGAGCAGATGATACTTATGTTAGTGTTCCCCCAGGTACGACAGTTCGTGATGCGGACACTGGTGCTTTGATTGGAGACTTAATTGAAAATGGTCAAGAATTGGTTGTTGCTCATGGTGGACGAGGTGGACGCGGGAATACCCGTTTTGCTTCTCCGAGAAACCCTGCACCTGAGTTAGCTGAAAATGGCGAGCCGGGTCAAGAACGTAACATTGAACTAGAATTGAAGGTCTTGGCAGATGTCGGTTTAGTCGGCTTTCCTTCAGTGGGAAAATCAACGATTCTTTCTGTAATTTCATCTGCGCGGCCTAAAATTGGTGCATATCACTTTACAACTTTAGTTCCTAATTTAGGAATGGTGACTACTAGTGATGGGCGCAGTTTTGCCGCTGCTGATCTACCGGGTTTGATCGAAGGAGCATCACAAGGAGTTGGTTTAGGAACACAATTTTTACGTCATATCGAACGTACAAGAGTCATTTTGCACGTAATCGATATGAGTGGGATGGAAGGTCGCGAACCCTATGAAGACTATCTTGCAATCAATAAAGAATTGGGTTCGCATAATCTACGCTTATTAGAGCGGCCTCAAATTATCGTAGCCAATAAAATGGATATGCCTAATGCTGAAGAGAACTTGAAGAAGTTTAAGGAACAGCTGCAAAAGGATAAAGAAGATGAGTTTGGTGAAGATATTCCGGTTTTTGCAATCTCAGCGATTACGAAGCAAGGTTTAGATAGTCTATTGAACGCTGCCGCTGATTTGTTGGATGTTACACCAGAATTCTTATTATATGATGAAGAGGTTGAAGAGGATACTGTGAATTACGGCTTCCAATCCAATGAGCCAGAATTTACGATCACGCGCGAACCAGATGCTACTTGGGTACTGAGTGGAGAAAAACTAGAAAAACTATTTAAGATGACCAATTTCGATCATGACGAAACCGTCATGCGCTTTGCACGGCAGCTTCGGTCAATGGGAGTTGATGAAGCTTTACGAGCTCGTGGAGCAAAAGATGGTGATCTTGTACGGATAGACAAGTTTGAGTTTGAATTCGTAGATTAAGATAAGAGAAAAAAATATTATTAATTGTTAAAGGTACTGCAAATCATTTTGCAGTACTTTTTTGTGTATTGAAAGTAAAAAGAAAGTGTTTTTAATCATCAATATAAAAGGCGATTTTCAATAAATACATGAAAAGGTATCTTCAATTATTAATTTATTTTTAAGAGAAATTTTTGATTGAAGAATTTTGAATAGTTAAAAAAACAGAAAGCGAAATAATTAAGAAAAGAGTGGTGTTATTTTTAGAGCTTTTTGTCGCTATTTTTTTATGAATCATAAGTTTTAATAATATTGAATATTCTTTTCCAAGAAGAAAATAGGGCGAAAGGCCTATTTTAAAAAAGATAAAGGAAAATTCAAAGGTTAATTCTCGCCAACTCAATACTCATAGCACTCTATTTTAGTGAAAAGAATGTATTTTGTTAACAAAAATCCCTAAAAATCACAAGCGTTATATGTTCTAAATTTTTATGAATCATTTTGAAAAGTGTTGTTTAAAAATGATAATTGAATTATTTTATCTAAGAAAAGTTTTTTTAACCCAAAATTTTTATCAATAATTCTAATTGTGATTAGTGAAATATAAGCTTTTTGGTAGCGCAAGTGGAGATGCCAGTGTAAACTAACATTGTAACAAGTAATAATTATATTGTTAATTAATAAAAATTCCGAGTCAATTGGTTGGGAACTTATTTTTAATAATAAAAAAGGGGAATAATGTGATGCAAGTATTAATTTTAACGCACAATATTTTAGTTGAGAGACCATTAGTGGAAAAACTGCAACGCTTAAACATCGAAGTTTTAAGCTCTGCAAAACTACTAACCATGCTTCAAGCAAAACAAGTACCATTAGAAGTGATGAATTTTTTTGACATTCTAATTGTCAGCGAAACGATTTCTGATCAAGAATTGACAATTGTTTTGGAAGAAGTTGGTGAAAAATTCACGATAATCAGAGAAACTGATCGTTTGCCTCAACAAGAGGAAAAAGCTGATTGGGAGGCGCAAGGTATCGATGAGTGGTTGCTTGAAGAAGAGACGCTTAGCGGGTTAAGAGAGAAACTTGCTGAGAAAACACTGAAGGAATCCGTATACTCAATCGGTTTTGGTATGAGATCACAACAAGAAGAAGACGAACATGAAAAACGTCCAATTCCTTTATGGAACCTAACTCGTTCAGAACGTGAGATGTTAAGTACATTGATCTCAACGAAGGAAGCTCCAATCAGTCGAAATGATTTAGCTGTCAAAATTTGGGGAGATAGTGACTCGGCTAGTCACATGACTCGTCTCTCAACAATTATTAAGCATCTTCGCAACAAGCTAAAAATTGACGGAGTTGAATATGATGTTATCCGTACCAATTGGGGTGAAGGTTATCAATTGTCTAAAGTCTTCTTCGATCATTACATCGTTGATGATCGGATTATGGAAGAAATCAAAACAGGTAATTAAATCCTATTCTGACTATAGAAGCATTTAATTTTTAAATGCTCCTATAGTCTTTTTTTCTTATTTATGAAATACTAGCTCATTCTATTTTCCAAAAAAACTTTTTCTTGCTAAACTAAAGTAAAAGAACAAAGGAGCGAAAATCAATGGAAAAACGTGTAATAATCATGAACTTTGACGTTGAATCAAAAGCATATGAGGCCTTCTCAAAAGCCAAACGATTGCATATGAACAAATCTTTTAAGGGAGAGCAAATGGCTGTCGTCCATCATTCTAATGATGGAGAACATAAATTTGAGATAGAAGACTTTTTAGATTTTACTGGCAGCAACAAGAGTTCTACCGGGGGTTTAATTGGTATGATGGTTGGTATTCTTGGCGGACCAATAGGCATCTTATTGGGCTGGTTCACAGGAGGAATGATCGGAGCAACTCAGGATGCAAAAGAAGTTCGCGAAGCCACTGGTGTTTTTGAATTTTTGATTGATAAAATTGGTGAAGGTGATACGGCTTTGTTGTTAATCGCTGAAGAAGACGATAATCGTCCGTTGAATCAGTTAATCATGATGGAACTGGGTGGAGAAATCACACGCCTCGAGTATGATGATGTGGAAGCTGAAGTGAAAAAAACTCAGGAAATGGCAAAAGCCTCAAAGGACAAATCTGAGGATGATATTAATTCAGAAGAGAGTTGAAAGATAAATAAAATATCTTTTATTTGGATTGCACTATGCGAGGCTTTCTTCTAGAATAAGATTAATTTGATAGAAAGTCAGGAGAATTATGGAATTAGAATTTTTAGGGACAGGTGCAGGTGTGCCTGCAAAGCATCGAAATGTCAGCGGATTAGCCCTGAAGCTTTTAGACGAACGCAATGCCATCTGGTTATTTGATTGCGGTGAAGGAACTCAAATGCAGATTTTGAGAACGAACATCAAACCGCGTAAAATTGAAAAGATCTTTATTTCCCATTTACATGGAGATCATATCTTCGGTTTGCCAGGCTTATTAAGCAGTCGTTCTTTTCAAGGTGGAGAGGAACCAATCGAACTTTATGGTCCGAGTGGTTTAGAAAATTATGTGCGAACTTCTTTGCAAGTAACAAAGACGCATTTATCCTATCCGCTTCATTTCATCGAATTAAACGAAGGTGTCATTTTTGAAGATAAACAATTCATGGTTGAGTGTATGTTATTAGAGCACGGTGTTGAAAGCTACGGTTTTCGTGTGAAAGAAGCAGATCATGAGGGCATGCTACAAGTCGACAAATTATCCAAGCTAGGAATTCCTGCTGGCCCAATCTATGGGAAACTAAAAAAAGGACAAAAAGTTACATTATCAGATGGACAAATAGTAGACGGAAGAGATTTTGTTGGTGAGAGTAAAAAAGGCCGAATCGTTACAATCTTTGGCGATACCCGTTATACAAGTAAATCAGCTAGTTTTGCTAAAAATAGCAATGTGATCGTACACGAGAGTACCTTTAATAAAAATGAGGCAAAACTTGCTAAGGCTTATTTTCATTCTACAACTCATCAGGCAGCGACTATTGCTAAAGAAGCCCGCGCTAAGAAATTGATGTTAACGCATATTTCTGCGAGATACTTAGCAAAAGAAGCGAAGGAATTGGAAGAAGAAGCACGTGAGGTTTTTCCAAACACTCAGATTGCTAAAGATTTCGATATTGTTGATATTCCATTCTCATAAGAAGCAGATAAAAAGCATAGTTAGAAAGTAGGGAACTGCATGGATTTAACGGATAAAGTCGTCGTTGTGACAGGAGGTTCCGCGGGTCTAGGCGAGCAAATTTGTTATGAAGCTGCTAGACGCGGAGCTATTGTCGTCACTTGTGCACGTAGGATCAATCTAATTGGACAAGTGAAGGAGCATTGTAGTGAGTTGAGCGGAAAAGATGCTTTTGCATTTCAACTAGACATCGCCGATCCCGACGGTGTCGAAGCTGTAATCGAAAAAATCTCAGATGAAGTAGGCAATGTTGATGTTTTAGTGAATAATGCGGGGTTCGGTTTATTTGAAAACTTCATTGACTTTGATTTAACTGCGGCGCAGAAAATGTTTGAGGTTAATGTTTTAGGTATGATGTATTTTACACAAAAGATTGCTATCTCGATGGTTAACAATAAAAGTGGACATATCTTCAACGTAGCATCGATGGCTGGAAAAATGGCGACACCAAAATCAACTGTCTATTCAGCAACAAAGTTCGCCGTACTGGGTTTTTCAAATGCTTTACGTTTAGAATTACGACCAGCAAATGTCTATGTAACAACGATCAATCCAGGACCGATCGCTACGGAATTCTTTGACAAAGCTGATCCAAGTGGCAGCTACCTCGAAAACCTAGGTGGCATCGTATTGGATCCCCAAAAATTAGCTAAAACGATCGTGAATAAAATGGGTAAATCGACTCGCGAAATTAACCGTCCATTCATCATGGAGGGTGCCAGTCTATTTTACGGTTTATTCCCTCGTATCGGAGACTTTTTAGCAGGTGGGCTATTCAATAGGAAGTAGGAATGTGAATGAAAAAGCAATGGAAGGTATTTTTAGGTTTTATTTTAGTCTTAATAATTGTGATCTTTGCACTTTCTAATAGTCAAGAAATTCCAGTAAATTTTTTGATCAATAAAATTTATTTATCGCTAGTTCTAGTAATCATTGGTTCGGCTTTAATAGGAGCATTAATTGTCTTACTGACTTCAGGTGCAACTATGTTTCAACAGCGTAAAGAAATCAAACAATTGAAAGAGCAGATTCAAAGTTACGAAACCAGCAATGAGCAAAAGCTGGCTGAAGAAAAAGCCGCCTTTCAACGCGAACAAGAAAATGAAGTTGCAGTACTAAAAGCAAATTATGAAAGTCTGTTAAAAGAAAAGGATCAAGCATTGGCGGCGCTGGAAAACTCGCAGCCGGAAAAGAAAAATCAACATCCAGTTGATTATTATGATTAGTAAAGGAGATCTTAGTTGAAAACTAAGGTCTTCTTCTCTTTCTTGTCTGATTCTTTTTTGCTATACTAATACGGTTGGGAAGTGATACAGTGAAAAAATCAAACTTCGATTGGCAATTCAGAGACGCAAGTCCAATTGACTCGGCTTTCAAAGAAGAAATGCTGAATCAAGGCTATAGTGAAACCTTTGCTGAACTTTTATGGAATCGAAATATACATACACTTGAAGACTTTTCTAAGTTGATGAGGGCGAGTATTGATGAGTTGCATGATCCATTCTTGATGTACGATATGGACAAAGCAGTAGAACGTATTCAAAATGCTATCATGGAAAGTCAGCCGATTTTGATATACGGGGACTATGATGCGGATGGGATCACCAGTACTTCTATCATGCTTGAAACTTTAGAAATGATCGGTGCCGATGTTCATTACGTACTACCGAATCGTTTCATTCATGGTTATGGTCCAAATAAGGAACTATTCGCAGAGAAGATTAATGACGGAATACAATTGATCATTACTGTGGACAACGGGGTTGCTGGTAATGAAGCAATCGACTATGCCAATTCACGAGGTGTTGATGTGATTGTTACAGACCATCACGAGATGCCTCCAGTATTGCCGGATGCTTATTGCATTGTTCATCCGCGTCATCCTAATGGTCAATATCCTTTTGGTGAGCTAGCTGGTGCGGGCGTCGCCTTCAAATTAGCGACCGCATTATTGGAAGAAGTGCCGCTCGAAATGCTGGATCTTGTTACGATAGGGACTGTCGCAGATTTAGTTTCAATGACCGGAGAAAATCGGAATCTAGTGAAATTAGGATTGCAAGCGATTAAGCAAACACAACGTATAGGGTTGTTGGAGCTACTAAAGGTTAGTGGAGTAGAACTGCAGAAAGTTGATGAAATAAGTATCGGTTTTAGCTTAGGACCACGACTAAATGCAATTGGACGATTGGGAGATCCAAATCCAGCGGTTGAATTAATGACTACCTTTGATGAAGAGCTTGCACACGAACTGGCTGAAAAGTTGGATCAAATTAATAATGAACGGAAGCAGATCGTTCAGAAAACAACAGAAGAAGCGGCTGTGCTAGTGAATTCCGAAGATGCAGTCCATTTAATTGCGGCAGAAGGATGGAATCCTGGTGTTTTGGGGATCGTTGCAGGGAATATTTTAAAGCAAACTGGACGGCCAACAATTATTCTATCGATCGATGAAAACGGTGTGGCAAAAGGATCTGGTCGAAGTATTGAGGCGCTAGATTTATTTAAGATGTTGAATACAATGCGAACCGAATTCACTCATTTTGGTGGACATGCCGCAGCAGTCGGATTGACAATGCCAGCAGAGAATATTCCTGCCCTCCAGAAAATGATGAACGATTATATTTCTATCGAACAAATTGATCTGACTAAGGGCTCCACACTATTGATCGATGAATCTTTACCGTTATCAGCAATTAATTTGAAATTTGTCGAAGAACTGAAAAAACTGGCACCGTTTGGGACGGATAATCCAGCTCCGTATTTCTTAGTGGATGGTAATGTTAGTTTCTTTAAAAAAATCGGCAGTGATCAGCAGCATGTTAAGTTTTCCTTGAAGAATGGAGATAATCAGCTGGACGCGATTGGTTTTGGGTTCGGAGCTGATGGGGAAGAGATTCAGCAACCAGAAACAAGGTTCGTTGGTGATCTTGAGATTAATGAATGGAATGGGCAAAAAAAGGTTCAATTACGATTGATTGATTTTTCTTCCAATGGTTTGCAGGTGATTGATCGCCGGGCGAAATACACATGGAAGCAAAAAATTGATAGTGATCAAGTACTCTACCTTGCATTTCACGCCAAAACTCAAAAACTCTTTTCAAAAGATTTAGAAATACCTGTTACTTTGTATGATCAGTCGATCTCTTTAATGCAATTCGATCATTTAGTAGTTCTCGACTGCCCTGATCAAAAAGAACTGCTTAAGGAGATTGTTAAGAATGGCAATTTTGAGCGTGTTTATTTGTACCTTTATAGTCCAGATGAGGCTTATCTGAATGGCTTACCCAGTCGAAAACAATTTACTGAGCTCTATCAATTTTTCCGAAAACAACCGAGAGTGGACATTCGCTTTAAATTAAAAGTTGTTTCGAATTACTTAAGAATTCCAGAAAAATTGCTTGTATTCATGATTCACGTGTTTTCTGAGTTAAAATTTGTTACAATAGACGACGGCGTTTTGCAAATGGTTGAGTCTCCACAGACGCGGGCTTTCGAAGAGAGCGATATATACCAAAAACGCATGGCACGAATTGATAGTGAAGAATTTTTATTGATGAATGATATTCAAACGATTAGAAATTGGCTGAAAAGCTAGGAGGAAATACCGAAATGAATTTGAAAGATTATATTGCTAGTATCCCAGATTATCCTAAAGAAGGGATCATTTTCCGCGATATTTCACCACTTATGGCGGATGGAGAAGCTTATCGTGAAGCAACCAAACAAATCGTCAACTACGCAAAGGAAAAACAAATCGACATGGTAGTTGGACCGGAGGCCCGAGGATTTATCGTAGGCTGTCCGGTAGCATTTGAACTAGGCTTAGGTTTCGCACCTGTGCGTAAGCCAGGTAAATTACCTCGTGAAGTTATTGAAGTAGAATATGAAAAAGAATATGGCACAGACACTTTGACGATCCATAGTGATGCGATTAAACCAGGTCAACGTGTATTGATCACTGATGATCTGTTAGCTACCGGCGGAACAATAAAGGCGACGATTGAATTAGTTGAGAAACTCGGCGGAATCGTAGTTGGGTGTGCTTTCTTGATCGAACTTGAAGAATTACATGGTCGTGACAAAATTCAAGGGTACGATATTTTAACTTTAATGAACTATTAAGAATAGATTGCTGGAGAAATAATCTCCAGCTTTTTTACTATTCAAAATTAAAAAAAGCTACTAGATTTTATCCAGCAGCTTGAAAATTGAAATTAAGCCGATTTGTGATAATGATGATCATAAGTCACATAATAAAAATCTTCGGCAGGTTCTTTATAGTAAAACTCTTCATCTATATTATCATCATCGTATTGACGTTCAGCGTAATGCTGAGCATACTTGCGTTCATCCCACAACATAAACCATACAAGAAACAAACCAGAGAAAATGACGATCGTAGCTAAGGAACCTAACTTACCAATCAATAAACCTAGTAACAATACAGCGATAATCAAACCAAATCTTCTTACTGCTTTCATCAATAATCACTCCTAATAATAATACGAACGTGTGTTTGTATAATCATTATACGAATGTTTGTTCGTTTTGTAAAGAAAAAAATAATCGGAAGTGAATTCCGATTAATAGATATGATTACGGTACAAGCCGACAACTTTTCCAAGAATAGATACATTGTCGAAAATTAATGGTGCTAACTCATCATTTTCTGGTTGCAAGCGAATGTAATCAGCTTCGCGGTAAAACCTCTTACAAGTCGCTTCATTATCGTCAGTCATAGCGATTACGATTTCACCATTGGTCGCTGTCGATTGCTTTCTAACAATGACATGGTCACCATCGTAGATCCCCGCATTAATCATACTATCTCCACGAATCGTCAACATGAATAGGCTGCCTTCCTCACTTGAAAGATCTGGAGGAACTGGGAAGAAATCTGATGCTTCTTCTACTGCTAAAATTGGCTCCCCGGCGGTAACAACTCCTAACATAGGTATAACTTGCGGGGTAGCTCCAATTTTTTCTAGACCAACCATAGTTAATTCGATTGCTCTTGGTTTTGTTGGGTCTCGTTGGATCCAACCTTTCTTTTCTAATCTGGATAAATGGCCATGGACTGTAGAAGTAGATGAAAGATTTACAGCTTCTCCGATTTCTCTCACAGTTGGTGGGTAACCTTTATTTTCAACGCGTTCATGAATGAAACGTAAAACTTCTAACTGTTTTGTTTCCGTTCTTTTTGCCAATGCCCGCACCTTCTTTCATTTTTTTTTAGTGTAGCATAGTTATTCAAACAAATCAAACAAGCGTTCGTATTTCTTGGTACTTTCAACTTATTTTTTTTTATGTATAATTAGAAGGGGAAAAGAGGTGCTAAGGATGATCAATGATGAAACAATTGCAAGAATTAACGAATTAGCAAAGAAAAAGAAAACCGTGGGTTTAACAGATGCAGAAGCACATGAACAAAAGGTTTTGCGTGAAGAGTACATTGCTTCATTTCGTAGCGGAATGCGCCATCATATAGAAGGAATGAAAGTCGTTGACCCAGAAGGCAACGATGTGACTCCTGAAAAGCTTAAAAAGATTCAAAAGAAAAAAGGATTACACAACAGAAAGTAAATCTTTTGTTGGTAAGTGATTGAAAAGTCATAATAAATCGGTTACAATAAATCTGTAATTAAAGTATTTATGACCAAAAAGGAGGAACTAACTTGTTCGACAAAATCGATCAACTAGGTGTAAACACAATCAGAACGTTAAGTATTGAGGCAATTCAAAAAGCAAACTCAGGTCATCCAGGTTTACCAATGGGGGCAGCACCAATGGCTTATGCTTTATGGACGAAGCATTTGAATGTCAATCCAGCAACTTCATTAAATTGGCCAAACCGCGACCGTTTCATTTTATCTGCGGGTCATGGTTCTGCAATGCTCTACAGCTTGTTGCATCTTGCAGGCTATCAGGTAACCATTGACGACTTGAAGAATTTCCGTCAATGGGAAAGCAAAACACCCGGGCACCCTGAGTTCCATCATACAGATGGGGTTGAAGCAACTTCAGGTCCTTTAGGTCAAGGTATTTCGACTTCTGTTGGGATGGCGATGGCTGAAGCACATTTGGCTGCCACTTATAACCGCGACAGCTTTAAGGTTATGGATCATTACACCTATGCACTATGTGGTGATGGCGACTTAATGGAAGGTGTTTCTGGTGAGGCTAGCTCAATGGCTGGTCATATGAAGCTTGGTAAATTAATCGTATTATACGATTCAAATGATATTTCGCTAGATGGACCAACATCAAAAGCATTCACTGAAAACGTTGGGGCTCGCTATGAAGCGTATGGCTGGCAACATATTTTAGTTAAAGATGGCAACGACCTAGAAGCAATTTCTAAAGCGATTGATGAAGCGAAGGCTGAAACAGAAAAACCAACTTTGATCGAAATTAAAACAGTGATCGGTTTTGGATCGCCTAAAGAAGGTACCTCAGCAGTTCACGGAGCACCGATCGGACAAGATGGTATTGATGCTGCAAAAACTGTTTATGGTTGGGAATACCCTGATTTTACCGTTCCAGAAGAAGTAGCAAAACGTTTCAAAGAAGAAATCAATGACAAAGGCGCTAAAACAGAAGCGGACTGGGATGCGATGTTTGCAAACTATGAAAAAGCTCATCCTGAATTAGCGGAACAATTCAAGATGGTATTTGCTGGCGAACTTCCAGAAAACTGGGAAGAAGCTTTGCCAGTTTATGAAGAAGGCACTGCTCAAGCAAGTCGAGTATCAAGTAAAGATGCGATTCAAGCAATCGCAAAAGCTATCCCTAACGTATGGGGCGGCTCTGCTGACTTGTCAGGTTCAAATAATACAACAATTGCTGATGAAAAAGAATTCCAGCCTGATTCTTATGAAGGTCGTAATATCTGGTTTGGTGTTCGTGAATTTGCGATGGCAAGTGCAATGAATGGTATCCATCTACATGGTGGTACACGTGTATATGGCGGAACATTCTTTGTATTTACTGATTACCTACGTCCAGCGGTTCGAATGTCAGCAATCCAAAACTTACCGGTCATTTATGTATTGACACATGATTCTGTGGCTGTTGGTGAAGATGGACCAACACATGAACCAATCGAACAGTTAGCAAGTGTTCGTTGCATGCCAAATGTGCAAGTCATTCGTCCAGCTGATGGTAATGAAACTTCAGCAGCATGGATTCAAGCCTTAGAAACGAAAAACAAACCAACAATCTTAGTCTTAAGTCGTCAAAACTTACCAGTTTTACCAAACAGTAAGAATACGGCTAAGGAAGGCGTCGCTAGAGGTGGTTATGTGATCGCTAAAGCTGATTCTGATACACCAGATGGTATTCTAATTGCTACAGGTTCTGAAGTAAACTTAGCAGTTCAGGCGCAAAAAGACTTGAAGGCGCAAGGTAAAGATGTTTCAGTCGTATCATTGCCAAGCTTTGATTTGTTCGAAGCACAAGATGAAGCGTACAAAGAATCCGTCTTACCGAAAGCAATCACAAAACGCGTAGCAATCGAAGCCGCTTCTCCATTTGGCTGGGAACGTTATATCGGTTCAGAAGGAAAAATGATCGGCATTGATCACTTTGGCGCGTCTGCACCTGGCGATTATGTCTTAGAACAATTCGGCTTTACTGTTGAAAACGTAGTAAATACTTTTAACGAATTATAATTCATCTATATCTAACTGAGAAGGGTATCCTTCTCAGTTTTTTTATTCCGATAATTAGAACAATAATCAAAAAAGCCTTAAATCATTAACTATTACTTGATTTAGAAAAGAACGTAAGTCCGATTAAGCTTCAAATAGTTAACATAATTAAATTATGATCAGCACGCAATGTTACCCGCTTACAAAGAATCTTTAAAAGATATAAAAATGTTTGTCTGTGAGCAAAATAATTTAGACAGAATACAAATTCTGTTATACTGTCCTTGTGCAAAAAATTGCAAACAAAAAAACGAATCAACGAAAGTGGGATGACAATGAAAGTAGTAGTAGTAGGATGTACACATGCCGGTACCGCAGCCGTTAAAAATATTTTGGCAAATCACCCAGATGCTGATGTCACAGTGTTTGAACGAAATGATAATGTTTCTTTCTTATCTTGTGGAATCGCTTTATACGTGGGTGGAGTTGTTAAGGATCCAGCGGGTCTATTTTATTCTAATCCTGAAGAACTTGCTTCTTTAGGTGCAAAAGTGAACATGGAACACGATGTAACAAACATTGATACAGATGCTAAAAAAGTAACAGCAAAAGATTTAAAAACAAACGAAGAAAAAATTGTTGATTATGATAAATTAGTTGTTACTACTGGCTCTTGGCCAATTATTCCTCCAATCAAAGGAATTGATTCTAAAAATATTCTTTTGTGCAAAAACTATAATCAGGCAAATGTAATCATTGAGCAAGCCAAAGAAGCGAAGAAAGTGGTTGTAGTCGGTGGAGGATATATAGGTATAGAACTTGTCGAGGCATTCGCTGAATCAGGTAAAGAAGTTACGCTGATTGACGGTCTTTCTAGAATTTTAAATAAATATTTAGACGAGCCTTTTACCAGCCGATTAGAAAAAGAATTGGTTGATCGAGGTGTTACTTTAGCGTTAGGCGAAAATGTGGAAGAATTTGTTGCTGATGAAGCTGGTTCAGTAAAAAAAGTCGTAACAGCAAGCAAAGAAGTCGATGCTGATATGGTTATTTTGTGTGTAGGATTTCGTCCTAATACAGAATTGCTTAAAGGAAAAGTCGATATGTTACCAAGTGGTGCGATCAAAGTTAATGAGTACATGCAATCAAGTGATCCAGATATCTTCTCTGCTGGTGATTCAACAGTTGTTCACTATAATCCTACAGGACAGGATCAATACATTCCTCTAGCGACGAACGCTGTACGTCAAGGCATGCTTGTTGGGCACAACTTAGTCGAACAAAAAATGAAATATCGCGGAACACAAGGAACTTCAGGACTTTATTTATTTGGATGGACAATCGGCTCAACTGGATTAACCAAGGAAAGTGCAGCGCTAAATGGAATTGATGCAAATGTAACAGTGATTGAAGACAACTATCGTCCAGAGTTCATGCCGACAACGGAAAAAGTTTTGATGGAGATCGTTTCAGAAAAGGGAACAAATAAGATTTTAGGAGCCCAATTTTTATCAAAATATGATATTACACAGTCAGCTAACACCCTATCCATAGCAATCCAAAACGGCATGACATTGGAAGATTTAGCATTACAAGATTTCTTCTTCCAACCACACTTTGACCGTCCGTGGAACTACTTGAATATTCTAGCTCAAGCGGCATTAGCTGAAGCAGAATAAAGCAATGACAGGAGGAAAGTCCCTCCTGTTTTTTTTGCTTATTAAGAACTTTTTGCTAGTATTGGACTTCCAGTTTTTTTAGTGTAAACTAAAAAAGTGAACGGAGGATTTCGAATGATTTCATTGAAAGATTATTTGGCAGGTGGAGAAACGACGATATCTAATCTGCTATTGCAAAATTATACAAAATTGGGGTTAAGCACTGGTGAATTTATGTTATGGCTACAGCTTTATGCAGCACACCAAGCAGGGGAAGATTTTCCCGATCTGACTTTAATTGCCAAAAACATGGGAAGTACAACCGAAAAAATCTATGCCGCGCTGAACACGCTTGTTGAGAAAGAGTTCGTTTCTCTTGAAACCGCCTTAGATGAACAAGGGAAGCAGAGTGACCATTACAATTTACTACCAGCTTTTGAAAAACTAGAAATATTGAAGGAACAACAACGCTTTGAGGCAGAAGAAGAAAATGATTTAGTTGCCCAGAGGAAAATGCTACGCTCGTTCGAACAGGAGTTCGGTCGTCCGTTATCACCCATTGAATATCAAAAAATTGGCTACTGGTTGAACGATGATCATTATTCGCCGGCTTTAATAGAATTAGCATTGCAAGAAGCTGTATTGAATCAAGCCTACAATTTTAAATACATTGAAACGGTCCTGCAAAGCTGGGAAAAGAAAAATATTCGATCAAAAGCTCAAGTTGAAGAAGAACAGCGACGCCGAAAACAAATCTTGTTGCAAAAAGAGGAAGAGAAACAACATTCGGAAGAACTTCCTAAAGTTTCTTTATACAATTGGTTAGAAGGGAAAGATCCGGATGCTTAATAAAGAAAAAACAATGGAAGCTTTGTCGCGTATGTATGAAATGTTTCCAGATGCAATTGGAGAGCTTCATTCTGATTCACCATTTCAACTATTGATCGCGGTGATTCTAAGTGCTCAGGCAACGGATGTTTCAGTAAACAAAGCGACTCCTGCTCTTTTCGCTGCTTATCCGACACCAGAAGCGTTAGCACAAGCTCCGATAAAAGATATTATTAAAAAAATAAAAACGATTGGTTTATACCGTAATAAAGCTAAAAATATCAAAGCTTGTGCACAAATGCTCCTTGATAATTACGGTGGTATTGTTCCATCATCTCGAGAGGAGTTGGTTAAATTACCCGGCGTCGGACGAAAGACAGCAAACGTGGTGCTTGGCGATGCCTATGGGATTCCTGCTATCGCTGTCGACACTCATGTTGAACGTGTTACTAAACGTTTGCGGATCTGTAAATTAAGCGCATCGGTAACGGAGGTTGAATCGACCTTAATGCGAAAAATACCAAAAGAGTTATGGGTGAAAAGTCATCATACTTTGATTTTCTTCGGACGCTATCATTGTACTGCCCGAGCTCCAAAATGTGAAATTTGCCCTTTATTAGATATGTGTCAGGATGGAAAAGACAGACTAAAAGCCGCTCGAAAATGATTCGAGCGGCTTTTTTTTAATTCGTTGATCTGGGTTGTTCATTTTGCACAGCTGGTGTCTGAGTAGGAGGTTGGCTACTAGACGATGGTTGAGAAGGCTGTGGTTCAGCAGATGAAGAAGGACTCGGTGTCGGATCAGGTGCTGAAGCAGAGCTTGATGGAGCTTCGCTACTGCTTTCAGGCGGAGTAACTGTTGACGATTCCGATATGCTAGCGGCTGAATCGCTACTGCTAGTCGAGCTAACTACTTCACTGCTGTAAGTGGTGCTGTAGTACGAACGTTGGTACGTATTACTAGGTTGTGTCGGAACAGATGAGGCTCCTTTTACGTAAAGCTCATTTCCGATTCTAAGTACATCATTTGGCATTACCCAATCCTCATTCGTAACATTTTCCGATGCATAACTCATCATTTCACGATAAACATCTTGAGCAATATTTTCCGATTGAGTCGTTATTGGTGTCGTTCGTTTATCATATCCAGCCCAGACCGATAATGAATAATGGGTTGTATACCCAGTAAACATCACATCTGGAGAGATTGATCCGTAATGAGGAATCTTTGCTAGTTCATCATCAGTATAATTTGAAGTTCCAGTTTTTCCAGCTTGGAATAAATTAGGAATTTGTGCATAGGTTCCTGTACCTTTTGAAATTACATCTTTCAAAATATCAGTAATCATGTAAGCGGTGTAAGGTTCCATCGCTTTTTTTCCTTTATTTTCAAATTTTTCTTCCGAGCCATCTTGATACTTGATTTTATTAATGTATAGCGGTTCATTGTAAGTCCCGCCATTTGCGAATGCAGCATAAGCAGCCGCCATTTTTTCAGTTGAAATTCCATACTTTGTTCCATCTTGAGTTTCTGTATTACTTGAAATCGCGTTGGCTTGCTGAATATCCTTATACTGTATCCCTAGCTTTTTAAGAAACTTCGATACATTTTCAGGCCCAACCTCATTGAATAGTTTTACTGCCGGAACATTTCGTGAATCATACAACGCCTGACGTAAGGTAATATTTCCCTGATAACTGTTGTCCCAGTTTTTAACTTCCGTTTTTGTTCCTTCATAGGTATATGGTTGGTCGTCAATTCGATCTCCAGTGAATGTTCTTTTTTGGTATTCAAAAGCTGGAGCGTAATCAGTAATAGGCTTAACTGTTGAACCAAAATCGCGATTGGTACTTACAGCTCGATTCAACCCTAGATATACATCATCGGCGATATTTCTACCACCGATCTGAGCAGTAACTTTCCCAGTTTTACTATCAACCAGAGTAGCAGCAATCTGCAAGTCTTCATCAGGATACTGAACGTATTCATCACCATTTACGATCGAGTACAGCCGATTTTGAGCATCCATATCTAAATTAGTATAGATTTCCAAACCATCTGTATAGACATTTTTCCCAGTTTTTGATTCAACCTGCGCAATAACTTCTTTGACATAGTTATCAGCTACCTTACGTTCTTGATTATCCGTCTCCAACGTCAATAACCCTTGATCAATTGGTTCTTTCGTGGCTTTGTCATAGTCTTCTTGAGAGATTTTTTTATTATTCAACATCGTGTACAAAACAGTATCTCTTCGTTCTTTTGCCGCTTCAGGATGTTTATAAGGATCATATGAGTTCGGCGCTTGTGGCATTCCTGCCAGTAGCGCAGTTTGAGCTAGTGTCAAATGCTGCAACTCTTTGCCAAAGTAATTTTCAGCGGCTGTTTCCATTCCATAAAGGCCATTTGCCATGTACACTTTATTAATATAGTAGGTCAAGATTTCTTGTTTTGAATGTTTTTTCTCAAGCTGAATCGCCAGCCAGGCTTCTTGCGCTTTTCTTCGCAAGGTTTTATCTGCTTCTTCCGTTGTTGTGGAGAAGAAGGAAAGTTTCACTAATTGTTGAGTCAAGGTACTACCACCTTGTAGTCCGCCTTTGTTAGTGAGATTGTGTAAAGCAGAACCGGCGATTCGAACAGGATCAACACCATTATGCTTAAAGAACCGGCGATCTTCAACTGAGACAATCGCATCATCTAATTCTTGCGGAATCTTTGTAGCACTGACCTTTTCTCGTTTTTCAGCTCCAAGATCTTCGAAAATTTCTCCATTACTGTCAAGCAGTTTTGACGAGACAGTAGCATCTAATTTTTTTTCGCTAAGAGTGGGTGCATCCTTAACATAGAAGAAAAAGACTCCGATACCTGTGAGTAAGATTGCACAGAGAAATCCAACAATCGCAATCGCAATTTTCAATCCGATATGGCGATTCTTTTTTGTTTTTTGTTTAGGTTTCTTTCCTTGAGAGGTTCGCACATTTTTTTGCGAACGTGAGGGATTAGCCATTTAATGAACTCCTTTTTTCAAGATATTGTTCCACCGCTTGCAAGTAAGGGATTCTTGGGGCAATTTGCGGTGTGATCTCGATACCAACTGTTTCTATAAGTTTTAACGGTATTGATTTTTTGCCATTTTCTTGAGTCTGCCAATAGTGTACCAGTTCTTCGGCAGAAAGAAAAAAGCAACGATTTAAGCTGGAAAACCATAATAAAACAAAACAAATCGCATCTTGCTTCAAGCATTGCTGCATATGAGTGATTTGATGCTGATGAAAATTTTTAAGCGGGAAAGAGGTTTTGTTTTTTGTTTCCTTTGCTTCAAAATCTAAATAGTATCCATGATAAACGCCATTATAATCAGTTGTAGAAGGCTGTCTAAAGTAAGCTTCTTTGATAACTGCGGCACTTCGTTTGGGGTAATCGACCTTTACAATCTGGAGCGGCGTTGGCTTTTTATGAACAACTGCTCTATCATGAGTTAGGTAGTATTCATTGCTTTGATTAATCGCTTCTTCAAAGCGCATACCACGATTAGCAAACGTAGTCTCTTTTTTTAATGAGCGTTCGGCTGGATTCTTTTGTGAAAATAGCTGACCATTAGGGTAGTGAAAGGTCATTTTTCATCACACTCCTGTTTGCTATTATAGCAAATTTTTTTGAAAGATATTTTATTTTTAAGTGAAAGTAAGGAAAATGCAATGAATGAAATAATACAGCGTTTATACGTGACCGGTTACCAAAGCTATGAGCTGGGAATTTTTAGTGAGAATGATCCACGTGTGCAAGTGATTAAGAATGTTTTAAAAAGAGAACTTACAGCTTTAATTGAAAATGGATTGGAATGGGTAATGATTAGCGGAAGTCTTGGTACAGAAATATGGGCAGGTCAAATTGTCAATGAATTAAAAGAAGAGTATCCAGAAATTAAATTAGCAATTATTTTTCCTTTTGAAGAGTTCGGAAGTAACTGGAAAGAACACAATCAATTATATTTAAGCGAGCTTGTGCAAACAGCGGATTTTGTGGATTCCGTCAGTCATCATCCGTACCAAAACCCCGGACAATTTAAAAATCATGTAAGTTTTTTACTGCAACATACAGATGCTACATTAGTAGTCTATGATGCAGAATATCCAGGTAAAAGTCAGTTCTTCTTGGCTGATGTCGAAAAATATCAAGAGAAAAATTCATATGAAATGTTAACAATTACTATGGATGATTTAGAAAATTCCTTAGACTTTGGGGATAGTGTTTGATTTCCTCAGATATATCCGCTAGAATGTATAGGAAAGTAAATTAAGATAAGAGCTAATGAGGTGGAAAAATGGCGAATGTAATCTATACTCCTAATGATATTTTGGAGCAAGAATTTAAAACAAAAATGCGCGGATACGATCCAATCGAAGTCGACGAATTTTTGGACAATGTAATCAAAGATTATGAAGCTTATAACAAAGAATTATTAACGTTGAGAGAAGAAAACGATCGTTTGAAAGCAAAAGTCGAACAACTATCAAAAGCTCAACCAGCACCTTCACGTGTGAAAGAAGCGGCGCCTAAGAGTTCGGCTGTAACAAATTTTGATATCTTGAAACGTTTATCAAATCTTGAAAGAGAAGTGTTTGGTAAGAAGCTTGACCAACAAGCATCCAACCAAGCGGCTCCTTCTGATTTTGGGCAAAGCTACACACAAGATGAGACTGATATCGAGAAAACTCGTCAATTTTAATTTTGAATGATGCAATTTTTGGGTGATCGCGGTTGGCAGTACGCTGGCTGAGGAAAGTCCATGCTCGCACAAACTGAGATGTTTGTAGTGTTCGTGCTTAGCGAAATCATAAGCTAGGGTACTTCTTTTGAAGTAACGGCAGAAAAAAAGACTAAGGAGCAATCTATGTCTGAGTATTCTTGAAAGTGCCACAGTGACGAAGCATTTTGAGAAATCAAAATGGTGGAACGCGGTAAACCCCTCGAGCGAGCAACCCAAACTATGGTAGGGGCGCTTTTTCTAAGGAAATGAACGATGAAAGAGACGGTATTTATACCGGAGATAGATGATTACCACGACGATCACACTTCCCTGAGTTGATCGCCGTACAAAACATGGCTTACAGAAAATTGCAGCAATTCAGGGTGTGCCTTCCAACTTTGTGTTGTGAAGGTCTTTTTTTCGAGTTTTACCTTGTGATTTACTATAATTAGTGGAACCATATTCGTTCGAAAATTTTTCTGATGAGTATAACTTTCTGCTGGTTGCTACATGATTTTTTTATTCAATTGTTCAGATGAAGGAATTTACATCCGTAAGGCTTATCGTATTTTTTTGCTTTTCATCAAAAAAATCAATTGACTTTAGCAATCGTTAGTTAAGTAATTATTTAGGAATAGATTTAAATGACCAATATCATATTAGTAGTAAGGAGCTATTATGGAAGAACAATATAATTTGATCGCCACTGCTGCGGCAGGAATTGAAGCATTAGTAGGCAAAGAACTTAGAGATTTAGGAATAGATTGTCAGGTCGAGAACGGCCGAGCAAGATTTAAAGGTGATTTAGAAACAATTGCCATGGCAAACTTATGGCTACGAACAGCAGATCGTGTAAAAATCATCGTTGGAGAATTTGATGCTTTTACTTTTGATGAATTATTTGAAAAAGTTAAAGCGATCCCTTGGGAAAATTTCTTACCAATGGATGCTGAGTTTCCAGTAGCAGGTCGTTCAATAAAATCTAAGTTGTATAGTGTTCCAGATTGTCAATCAATCACTAAAAAGGCAATTGTTGAACGCCTGCGCGAAGTCTATCATCGTCCCGCTAGAGTTCCTTTACCCGAAACTGGAGCATTGTTTCAACTAGAGGTGGCTTTGCTAAAAGATCATGTAATATTGACCTTGGATACAACAGGGCCAAGCTTATTTAAGCGTGGTTATCGATTAGAAAAGGGCGGAGCCCCTTTAAAAGAAAATATGGCTGCCGCTTTAGTGCTGCTGACAAATTGGCGGAAAGATCGGCCGTTTTATGATCCTGTTTGTGGGTCTGGTACTTTGTGTATTGAAGCAGCACTAATCGGACATAATATTGCTCCTGGATTTAATCGTGATTTTGCTTGTGAAGCATGGGATTGGTTCGATCCGGCAGTTTTCGATAAAGTTCGGACCGCGGCTGATGAAGTAGCCGATTATGATATTGAACTGGATATTGCTGGTTCTGATATCAATGGTCGTATGATTGATATTGCTCGGGCGAATGCGGAAGAAATCGGATTGGGTGATTCAATTCAATTTAAACAACAAGCAGTCAAAGATTTCAAAACGGAGAAAGAATATGGTGTGATCGTAGCCAACCCTCCTTACGGCGAACGGTTAGGTGAAGAAGAGCAGGTTCGCGCCTTATACCATGAAATGGGCGATGTATTCCGCCCATTAAAAACTTGGAGTAAATACATTTTGACTAGTGATTTGGCGTTTGAAGAATTTTACGGTTCCAAAGCTACAAAGAAAAGAAAATTATATAACGGTGCAATAAGAACAGATTTATTCCAATATTGGGGAGAACGTCCGCCAAGAAAGCCGCGTACAGATGCAGAATAAGATAGAAGTGATTCGTGATTATGCAAAAGATAAACTTGGCGGTGATCGCAGCGGACATGATTTTTATCATGCCGATCGTGTATCAAAAATAGCCAAAAGACTAGCCGAACAAGAGGGTATTTCAAATACATTGATCATTGAAACGGCAGGTTATCTGCATGATGTGATTGATGACAAAGTTGTAGAAGATGTTATGGGTGAAAAAGAACGGCTTAAAAAGTTTTTAAAAAAACTCGATTTTCCTGTAAAAAGTTTTCAAGAAGTTTTTGAGATTATTGAGAACATTTCTTTCTCTAAGGAATTGGATGAGGGGAAAGCAGATTTAACTTTAGCAGGGCAGATAGTACAAGATGCTGATCGAATTGATGCACTAGGAGCAATAGGTATTTTAAGAACGGCATATTATGGCGGACACACAAAAAGCCCGTTGTATGATCCAAACATTCCGCCAAAAGAATTTAAAAACAAACAGGAATACCGGAAGAAAAGCACGGTAATCAATCATTTTTATGAAAAACTATTCAAACTCCCAGCTACTATGAATACTAAAGCAGGTAAGCTGGAAGCTCAAAGACGCTTGCTTTTTATGGAAGATTTTTTAAAGGAGTTTTACGCTGAGTGGGATTTGTCATAAAAGCGTAGCTAAAATTGCCAACTAAAAGTTAAAAACGCCCTTAGACAAGACGTATTATTTCCAGTGAACTAACTTTTCTCCTATAATAATGTTTGGTTAGGAGGAACTCTGAATGCTACATCGTGAAATCTTGAGTCCCGAAGAAGTTTTGGAAAAAATGCCCAGCTTGTCTGAGGGGTTATTTGCAATCCGTTGCAAGCTTACAAATAAGACCTATCAAATTATTTTATATAAATATCAGGCGGATTATTTTTTAGTAGAGAATCCTGCACTGATTAGTGTCTTACTAAAAAAAGATCGAAGCTTTTTTGGAACACCGGAACAACTGTTGAATGAAATCGAAATGTCTTTTGAGGATAATCACTATCAGCCCGCCTCAAAAGAGTGGGTTAATTTAGATTTGAATACCTTGAAATTATTAGATAATGTAGAAATCAAATTCTTTGATTTGGAAGAATAACAGGGTACCCTGTTATTCTTTTTTTCTAAATTGACGAAAAAGATAGTAAACATTGATAACAGTAAGAACTGCCCCTAAAGCAAACGGTACAATCAAACGTCCTTGGCTGTAACCAAAGTTTTTTTGAAAGCTTTCTGCAGAGGTAAGGGAAATGACCGTTTGACTGTAGTTATAAACTTGATAACTGAAGGTTGTTAAAAAGACTGCAATCAAAGTTAAGGCAAATCGACGATAGTCGCTGTTTTTCAAGTTTTTCGCAAAATAGAAAATCATATAAGCAATCATTAAAGCCGCGGGAACGCCAAACGCAAAAAGCGGGTTAAGCATATATTGTTTACCTCCTTAAGATATTCATTAGTAGTACGTTAGACTTGTATCCATTTTACCATAACTCAGAAAAAAGCCTTGCTGATTAGAAATAGATCGGCAAATAGATTTGTTGAATAAGGGAGTTTCTTTATGAACAGTTACATTTTTCCAATCAAAGTTGCAGTATTGACTTTTCCAATTTTAGCGATGGTTATCACAGCGCCAATTTTGATTTATTATTATCGTAAATACGGAGAATTAGGCAAGTTAAGGAGTATAATCTTATACTCGTTTGTCTTCTATTTATTAAGTGCATATTATTTAGTGATCTTACCACTACCTAGTATCAGTTCAGTTGCACAGATGACCGGTCCACATTATGAGCTTCATTTATTTCAATCGTGGCAAAACTTTGTCAATCAAACGGTTTTGCAATTAAGCAATCCTAGTACCTATTTACCCGCGATGAAGCAAAGTGTCTTTTTAGAACCCGTCTTCAATATTTTTCTACTTTTTCCATTTGGAATATATTGCCGCTATTATTTTAAGTTTTCTTTTTGGAAAACAATTCTAGTAAGTTTTTGCTTGTCTCTTTTCTTTGAATTGACCCAATTAAGTGGACTTTATTTCATTTATCCTCGTCCATACCGTTTATTCGATGTGAATGATTTGTTACACAATACGTTAGGAGGAACGTTTGGGTTTATCTGTGCACCATTGTTTACCTTCTTCTTGCCGACCAGAAATGAATTGGATTCAGAATCTTTAATGAAAGGGCAAAAAGTGTCATTGCTAAGACGTTTAATGGCAATGATGATTGATTGGATAGTGATAGGTTTCTTCAGTAGTGTACTAAGCCTTTTTGCAAGCATCGTCCCTATAGAACTTAGAACTTTACTGAATTATCCAATTGCCAGCTTTACACTGGAGGTTATCATTTACTTCATGCTAATGATGTATCTATGGAATGGTCAAACAGTAGGAAAAAAAATAGTACGAATCAAAGTTGTAGAGAAAGGACAAGAACATATTCGCTTTTGGAGCTTAGTTAAACGGTATAGCGCATTCTATTTACTATTGAATGGTTTGATGCAGATTTTTATATTTACAATGACTAATTTACCTGAGAATAATCATTCCATTTTTATTGCTTATATCACATTTGGTTTTATGAGTTTAGGAATTTTACTTTTATTTCTATTCAACTTATTGTATGCTCTCATAAGAAGAAAAACCCGCCTATTCCATGATAAAGCGAGTCACACGTTTACGATTAGTACGTTAAAGAAAGAGGTATAACATGCGAACTTTTGAATCATTTAATTTTCAGCCATTTATTCTTGAAGCGATCAAGGATAAAGGTTTTACTGAACCCACAGCAGTTCAAGAAAAACTTATTCCATTAATTAAAAAAGGCAAAAACGTTGTTGGGCAATCCCAAACAGGTTCAGGTAAAACCCATACGTTTTTATTACCATTAATGAATAAGATCGATGCAACAAAAGATGAGGTGCAAATCGTTGTCACGGCACCTAGCCGGGAATTAGCGACTCAGATCTACCAAGCTGCCATTCAGATTGCACAATTTTCTCCAGATGAGATCCGTGTCACAAACTTTGTTGGCGGAACAGATAAGCAGCGCCAAATGGATAAATTAACAACCCACCAACCTCATGTGGTTATTGGGACGCCAGGTCGTATCTTAGATATGATGAATGAACAAGCATTAAAAATTCATACAGCACAATATTTTGTTGTTGATGAAGCAGATATGACATTGGACATGGGTTTCTTGCACGAAGTTGATCAGATTGCTGGACGTCTACCTAAACATCTACAAATGCTAGTTTTCTCTGCGACAATCCCAGAAAAATTGCGTCCTTTCCTATTAAAGTATATGGAGAATCCGGTTATCGAAGAAATTAAATCAAAAGCAGTGATTTCTGATACGATTGAAAACTGGCTAATCTCAACCAAAGGAAAAGATAAAAACCGTCTAATCTATCAATTATTGACGATTGGTCACCCTTATTTAGCAATTGTGTTTGCTAATACTAAACAACATGTTGATGAGATTAGTAGTTACCTAAAATCACAAGGATTAAGAGTTGCGAAGATACACGGGGATATTTCTCCGAGAGAACGAAAACGGGTCATGAGACAAGTACAAAATTTAGAGTATCAATATGTTGTAGCGACAGATTTGGCTGCTCGTGGAATCGATATAGAAGGGGTTTCTCATGTCATTAATGCTGAAGTTCCACAGGATCTAGATTTCTTTGTCCATCGCGTTGGTCGGACTGGTCGAAACGGATTGGAGGGCACAGCGATCACTCTATATAGCCCAAGTGATGAGAATGATATCAACCAAATTGAAAATTTAGGAGTAACCTTCCAACCTAAAGAAATTAAAAATGGTGAAATCATAGATACTTATGATCGTAATCGCCGAAAAAAACGCGAAAAATCAAAAGATGAGCTTGATCCAACATTGATTGGCCTGGTAAAAAAATCGAAGAAAAAAATTAAACCAGGATATAAGAAGAAAATTGATCGTGCTATTTCTGAGTCAAATAAACAAAAAAGGCGTGTTGCTCGTCGTCAAGAAGAACGTGGCGCTCGTAAGAATAAGAAACGTTCCAATAACTCTTAAATAGAAGAAACTGGTGTCCGTTAAGTAATGGGTACCAGTTTTTTGCATTTTGACGTGAGTAGTACCATCTTCTATAAAAACATCTGAAATTACTTGTATACTAACTTTTCATAAAACTTCTGAGCGATAATTTCCGCATAAGGACCGAGATTTGACAATCTTCTTTTCTTGCTAGTATCTTAATGTACTTTAAAAGCTTTGTTTCTAATCCACGATGGCAAAAGTCAATGAACACATAATCGATCAGGATTTAATGTAAGTTTTATCGATTTTTTGATATCGCGTCGTTGCCACAGGATGCTGTTCATCAAAGAAAACTAAAAATTTTGGGTCAGTGGTGTCTAATTTATCGAATTCCAATTCCGTTGGGATTTTTTGTTTTAAAACGAAAATCTGATAGCAAAAATATAAGGCAGTAGCCTGCAGTTCTGGAGAAGCTCCAAAATACTCCATCATCTTTTTCCTCATTTCTTGATGATAATGGTATAATTCTAGCATATGAGCTGTTGGAGGAGGCAGAAAGATTTATGAACTTGTTAGATCAATTAGACTGGTCCTATTGGAAACGGTTGAGCCCGAAAGAAAAACGTACTTTATTGAGCCAGCTTTTGCTTCATTTTGTTAATCCCTTAATGAAGATCTCGGATATTGAGTTAAAAGATTTTGATTTATATGGTATCAAATGCCAGACCTTTCAGTTAATGATTGACGAAGAAGAGTTTGTGTTTATACCCGGCAATAAGGATGCGATTCTTGGATGGAATTTGGGAACGAAAGGCTTGTCTTTATTAGAAACTGCACCAAATACTCAAGAGATCATTATTCCACAAGAGTTGCGGGGGCAATATAACTTTTTTGATGTCGATTCACTCGGAGAACTGATTAATGATAAAACGACTAGTTTGCGGAAGGTTCAAATCCCTCCCATGTTCGTACAGCGTTATGCTCTGCCTGCGGGAACGAGTTATTTAGGAATCTATGATTCTGTGACTGGAGGCTTCTCTGGTGAGGCGGATCAGTTCTCAAGCTATGAGCAAGAAATTAAAGAAGTTTTATCACCTAATTTGACATCAGAAGAAAGTATGACGTGGTCTTTTCCTAAAAATGTATTGAAGGAAGGCAGATGGTATATCGAAATGGCTCCTCATTCTGATAGTTACCATGTTTTTAGCCATGAATCACACACATATACTAGCTTACGTAAAAAAATTCGCAAAAAGAATTTTGATTTGTTGACGGAAGACCAATGGGAATATGTCAATGGAGCCGGGAGTCGTCGGTTATTCCGTTGGGGCAATGACCTGAATGTCAAGGACCCATATCGTGGGAGAAATGTCCGGAAAATGATGGAGCAAGCAAACATGTTTGGTCTATTTTTTGACACCACCATGGATCGTTTCGAGATTACGGAAGATCCTGGGGTATTAAAATTGACTAACAAAAAAAATAACGTAGGGATCCCGATCGTGGATTTCCTACCATTATCTAGTTATTTCAGCAATACTACAACGATGCTTCACGAAGAGATTTTATCTCCGAGCGATTACTTGTATCGCAAGGCGATTTTGATCAAGATCTAGTTTGACTTTTAGTAAAGTTTTTTCTATACTCTTAGAAGGATATGGTTTATTATTTTTGCTTCCACAGAGAGTGCACGATTGTTGAAAGCTGCATGTTGCAAATAATGAATTGCTCCCATCAGATTTTGGTTGAAAAACCAACGCTGCTCAGCGTTATCGAGCTGAAGAGGTAATGATCAAACTATCATTGCAATCAAGGTGGTACCGCGAGTTTTCGTCCTTGACTGCAGTGGTAGTTTTTATTTTTTAGAAAAGAGGAGAACAGATGAAAAATTTATCAAGCGCTGAAGTGCGTCAAATGTTTTTAGATTTCTTTAAGACTAAGGATCACATGATTGAACCAAGCGCTTCTTTAGTGCCTGTCAACGATCCAACTTTGTTATGGATCAATTCAGGTGTAGCGACTATGAAAAAATATTTTGATGGTAGTGTCGTACCAGAAAACCCACGAATTGCCAATGCACAAAAATCAATTCGAACTAATGATATTGAAAATGTTGGGAAAACAGCTCGTCATCATACCATGTTTGAAATGCTGGGGAATTTTTCGATTGGAGATTATTTTAAAGTTAAGGCAATCGAGTGGGCATGGGAGTTCTTAACATCACCAGATTGGATCGGTTTTGATCCAGATAAATTATATGTGACAGTCTATCCAGAAGATAAAGAAGCAAAGCGGATCTGGCTAGAAGAAGTTGGCATTCCAGCTGATCACGTGGTAGAAATCGAAGACAATTTCTGGGACTTAGGAGCAGGCCCCAGCGGTCCGGATTCAGAAATTTTCTATGACCGCGGCGAAGCATTTAATGACTTAGCTGAAGATGATCCTGAAAATTATCCTGGCGGTGAAAATGAACGTTACTTAGAAATCTGGAACTTAGTTTTTTCTGAATTCAATCACACACCGCAAGGAACATATGAGCCATTACCACATCAAAACATTGATACAGGTATGGGACTTGAACGAATGGTCTCGATTATCCAAGATGCACCAACAAACTTTGAAACTGATTTATTTTTGCCGATCATTGGTAAAGTCGAAGAATTGAGCGGAAAGAAATATGGCGTGGATAAGCAAATGGATGTGTCATTCAAGGTCATTGCAGACCACATCCGTTCATTGGCGTTTGCAATCGGCGATGGCGCTTTACCTTCAAATGAAGGACGGGGTTATGTTTTACGTAGATTATTACGTCGTGCAGTTATGCATGGTAAGAAATTAGGCATTGACCAAGCGTTCTTATATAAGCTAGTACCTGTTGTTGGTGAAATCATGGTCAGCTATTATCCTGAAGTGAAGCAGCAAGAAGCCTTCATTCAAAAGGTTGTACGTACTGAAGAAGAACGTTTCCACGAAACGATTAACGATGGATTAAGCATGTTAAATGATGTTCTAGCCGAATTGAAAGCGAAGAAGGAGACAACCTTAGATGGAAAAACAATCTTCAAGCTTTACGACACATTTGGTTTCCCTGTAGAACTGACAGAAGAAGTAGCAGAAGACGAAGGATTAAAAGTCGATCATGAAGGCTTTGAAGTAGAGATGCAAGCTCAAAAGGAACGTGCTCGAGCTGCTCGGACGACTGAAAAATCAATGGGTGTTCAAACAGCTTTGTTAGGGGATATCAAAGTTGAAAGTACCTTTGTTGGTTACGATTATTTAGAAATTGAAAGTGAATTGTTAGTTGTTTTACAAAATGATGCGCTTGTTTCAGCTGTCAACGAAGGGGAAGCGCAGTTAATTTTTGCGAAAACACCTTTCTATGCTGAAATGGGTGGTCAAATCGCTGATAAAGGAATAATCGTTGATCAAGATGGAAAAATTATCGCCAATGTAACAGATGTACAAAAAGCACCAAACGGCCAAGCGCTTCATACTGTAGAAGTGTTAGCCTCATTAAAAGAAGGAGAAACCTACTTCTTGCAGGTGAATGCTGGTTTCCGTAATAAGGTGATCAAGAACCATACAGCGACTCACGTATTGCATAAAGCATTGAAGGAAGTATTAGGTGATCATGCGAACCAAGCAGGTTCATTAGTTACAGATAAACATTTACGTTTTGACTTTACTCATTTTGGTCAAGTAACAATTGATGAGTTGAAGGAAATGGAAAAAATCGTTAACCAGAAAATCTGGGAGGCGATTCCAGTTGTAACGATTGAAACGGATATCGATACTGCAAAAAACATGGGTGCTATGGCTTTGTTTGGTGAAAAATACGGACATGATGTACGTGTAGTAAACATTGGAGATTGGTCAATCGAACTTTGCGGGGGGACACATGTAATCAATACTGAAGATATTGGTTTGTTCAAAATTGTGTCTGAATCAGGCATTGGTGCAGGTGTGCGTCGAATCGAAGCCTTGACCGGAAAAGAAGCGTATGAATCTTTCCGCGAAGAAGAGGAACAATTAATGCAAGTGGCTCAAATCGTGAAATCACCACAAATCAAGGAAGTAGTCGGAAAAACAGAACAATTACAGCAACAATTACGTGAACTACAAAAAGAAAATGAACAGCTGGCAACAAAATTGGCCAACCAACAAGCTGGAGATATCTTTAAAAACGTTAAAGACATCAACGGTACGACTGTAATTACAGCACAGGTAAATGTTAAAGATATGAATCAGCTACGTCAATTGGCAGATCAGTGGAAACAAAAACAATTATCTGATGTTTTGGTTCTTGGAACCGTTCAAGGCGAAAAAGTAAATCTGTTGGCGGCAATGAGCCCAGCAGCGAATGAAAAAGGCTTGAAGGCGGGGGAATTGATCAAAACTATCGCACCAAAAGTTGGCGGCGGTGGCGGTGGTCGTCCTGACATGGCACAAGCTGGCGGGAAAAATCCAGCAGGACTTGCTGATGCGTTAACAGAAGTTGAGAATTGGTTAGCTTAATTTGTATAAAGTCTGGAGGCAGCATCTTTATGATGTTGCCTCTTTTAATGAGAAAATGGAGATTCTCTAGCGACTTTCTTTTATTAATCGGACGCTTTAGGTATAATTCAAATGAGAGAATTATTTTTCTGAAAAGAGGGGACCATTTGGGAATTATTGAGCAAATTATTGTTTTTATTTTTATCGTCAACTTGGTAGGGGCGATTATCACCGTATTTCGTAAACCCAGGAACATTACGACTATCTGGGCTTGGTTACTGACGTTAATTTTTTTACCCGTCATTGGCTTTTTGATTTATGCTTTTTGCGGTCGCGGTATCGATGGGGAAACGATGTATCTTTTTGATCAAGAGGATGAAGATCGGGTAAAGGAAATTAATGAAATAATCCAACAAGACAATCGACACGTGGATTATAATGAACCGGATCAACTGTATCCAGCAGCAACAGCATTGGTAAAATATTTTAAAAATTTAGATGAGTCTCCTTTGGCGATTCGAAATGAATTGGAATTTTTTCTAGATGGAACAGAGAAATTCGAGCGTCTTTTTAAAGATTTACGGGAAGCTCAAAGTACGATTCATGTCGAGTATTATGCGTTTTTTAATGATCGAATCGGCAATCGTTTTATGCGCATTTTAGAGGAGAAGGCCGCTGAAGGTGTAGAAGTACGAATGATCTATGATCCATGGGGGTCGCCCAAAACAAATAAACAGTTTTTTGAGACCTTGATTAAAAATGGCGGGAAAGTCGCTCCTTTTATCACCTCAAGAAATATTTTGGCCAAAACACGATTGAATTATCACTTGCATCGAAAAATTGTGGTGGTGGATGGACAGATCAGTTGGACAGGTGGGTTCAATGTGGGGGATCAGTATCTTGGGGAATCGAAACGATTTGGAAGATGGAGGGATACTCACGGAAGAATCGAAGGTACCGCAAGTTTTACCTTGCAGGAGATTTTTATTCGTGATTGGAATGCTTCTGTTAAAGATAAAGCTGATCGGATGAGCTATTTGCCAGAGTATTTTGTTCTACCACAAAAACACATTAAAAAAGGAGTTGCTATGCAAATCGTTGCGGATGGACCTGATTCCAGTGAACAGATTATCAAGGATGGATTTGTTCGTATGATCTTAGCGGCTGAAAAAAGTGTCTGGATACAGAGCCCATATCTTGTTCCAGACGAAACAATGATTTCTGCTATTTTAATCGCTGTTCGTTCAGGAATTGATGTCCGTATAATGATTCCAAATATGCCAGATCATCCTTTCATTTATCGGGCAACCCAATATTATGCAAACTATCTACATCAAAGAGGCGTAAAAATTTACCACTATGCAGATGGCTTTCTCCATTCTAAAACCGTTGTTGTAGACGATGAGCTAGCAAGTTTTGGATCAACCAATCAAGATATTCGCAGCTACGAATTGAACTTTGAAGTCAGCAGCTTTATTTACGATCCAGAGATCGCACAGCAATTTAGACAAATATTTGAGGAAGATATGAAAGATTGTATCTTGTTAACAGATGAAATGATCGCAAATCAATCCTACTGGTTGAATTTCAAACAGCGGTTCTCACGCTTGTTATCACCTGTTTTATAATTTTTTTCGCAAACCTTGGCGGGCAAGATTGTCCGCCCCTTTATTTTTTGCTTCAGGAATCCATTGAAGTACTAATAAGGGAAATTGTGAAGCTAATTCATTAAACTCTGATAAATATGGCAGGAAGAGCTTGTTTTTTGTCTGCCTTTGGTCTAAAATTTTTATTGCAGTTTTACTATCAGAATAGAGTAAAATCGTTTGATCATTCAACTTATGATCAATCAAATAATTTAAAGCATAGAGAATCACAGCCAATTCAGCTTGATGATTATTCGTCTCTGTTAGTGAGATAGAAACTTGTTTTTGCTCTTCAGAAATAATTAGAATGCCACCGCCGCTTTTTTCCGTGTTCGTGGCTGCATCTGTGTAAACTTTTAACATAATGACCATCCTTTTTTAGAGTAGGAGTATATGAATGAATAAAAAACGCTATTTTTGGCAACCAGAGCTGTCAATCAGTATTATATATTGGTCGTTGACTCTGATTGTTCTTTTTTATGGGTTGATTCTGACATTGGAAAAAACTCATCCGTATTTGCAAGGAAACATAGTCATCGGAATATCTATTTTATTTGCAATTGTGGGACTCCATCGCTATTTAAACATTGATGAATCTGGGATAAGAGTTCGTTACGCGCGCCTTTGGCGACGAGAGACGCTTCTGCGAGAACATATCGATTATTTGAGCCCGTGTAAAGACGGAGTAATCATTCAGCGCAAAGGACTCAGCGGGGCATCTTTCCATTTTGCTATGACCAAAAAGAAAAGAACAGCATTTATTAAAGATTTTACAGCCTTTTATCCTGAAATTGAAGTCAAAGAAAACGAAAAGACCAGCCATGACTGATCTTTTCGTTTATTTCTTCTTAACATGAGCCGCTTGAATACCGCGAGCACCTTCCACAATTACAAATTCAACTTCGTCACCGGGATCCAAGGTTTTGAATCCTTCCTCCTCAATAGCAGTGAAGTGAACAAAAACTTCTTGATTTTCTTCATAGGCAATAAAGCCATAACCTTTTTTCTCATCAAACCATTTAACAATGCCACTATTCATTACACAACACCCCTTTGCAATTGCTGGTTTTATTATACGTGATGAAAACAAAAATTGCGAATCAATAAGATTGATGATTCTAAGTGCTGTTTTTCTTTAAAGAATTCGTTATAATACAAATGAACGAATAAAAAAGTGTATTTTTCTGAGTAACGTTCGGGAAAGGGAGTTTTTATGAAAACTGATATCGAAATATCTCAAGCAACGACTTTAAAACCAATAACTGAGGTCGCAGAAAAAATCAACTTATCTTTTGATGATTTAGAATTGCATGGTAAATATAAGGCAAAGATCGAATTTGATGCTTTAGAACAAATGAAAAAAAATCCTGAAGGAAAATTGATTTTAGTGACCTCTATTAATCCAACACCAGCTGGAGAAGGAAAATCGACAGTCACAATCGGTTTAGGCGACGCATTAAATAAAATTGGTAAGAAAACAGTAATTGCACTACGAGAACCTTCTTTAGGACCAGTAATGGGGATTAAGGGTGGTGCAACAGGCGGTGGTTATGCTCAGGTATTGCCGATGGAAGATATCAATCTACACTTCACAGGTGATATGCATGCAATCACGACAGCGAATAATGCACTATCCGCCTTGCTGGACAATCACATTCATCAAGGAAATCAATTGAAAATTGATGCTCGTCGCGTAATCTGGAAGCGTGTTGTAGATTTGAACGACCGTGAACTTCGTCATATCACTGTTGGGCTAGGTGGGCCGGTGAATGGAGTGCCTCGTGAAGATGGTTTTGATATCACAGTTGCCAGCGAAATCATGGCTATTTTATGCCTTGCGACAGGTATTGAGGACTTAAAACGTCGTTTGTCAAATATTGTGGTAGCATACACATTTGATCGCGAGCCAGTGACCGTTGGCGACTTGAACGTAGAGGGTGCATTAGCACTTGTATTAAAAGATGCACTTAAGCCTAACTTAGTACAAACGATATATCAAACGCCTGCTTTTGTGCATGGCGGACCATTTGCGAATATTGCACACGGCTGTAATAGTATTCTAGCCACGAGAGCTGCTTTACATTGCGGTGATTACGTTGTGACAGAGGCTGGCTTTGGCGCAGACCTTGGTGGTGAAAAATTCTTAGATATCAAAGTACCAAGCTTAGGTAAAGCCCCGGATGCTGTAGTGATTGTTGCTACAATCCGTGCGTTGAAGATGCATGGTGGTGTAGCGAAAACGGACTTAAGTGCAGAAAATCTTGATGCGTTAAGAGATGGCTTCAGTAACTTAGCTAAACACATTCGCAATATGCGGAAATACGGTTTGCCAGTAGTTGTCGCAATCAACGAGTTTATCAGTGATACTGATAAGGAGATTTCACTGTTAAAAGAACTTTGCCAGCAAGAAGATGTCAAAGTTGAGTTAGCCAGTGTTTGGGAAAAAGGGCCAGATGGCGGCATTGATCTAGCCAATACACTTGTAGATACAATCGCAAACGAAGAGAGCAATTACCATTCGATCTTCAGCAGAGATCATGATGATTTAAATGAGAAGGTCGAAACGATCGTTCGTGAAATTTATGGCGGAAATGAAGTTATCTATAGTAAGAAAGCAGAGCAACAGTTAGCAAGTTTCAAAAAATATGGTTGGGACCGCCTGCCTGTATGTATGGCAAAGACGCAATACTCATTATCTGATGATCCAAGTAAATTGGGAGCACCGATCGATTTTGATGTAACAATCCGCGAATTCGTACCAAAAATTGGAGCGGGCTTTATAGTCGCATTGACAGGTGATGTGATGACGATGCCTGGATTGCCGAAAAAACCAGCTGCCTTAAACATGGATGTTGATGAAAAAGGTAATGCTATAGGCTTGTTCTAAAATACAAAAAGGAGTAAATACTCATTTCACTGAGTGTTTGCTCCTTTTTTGCATATTCAAAAGCTTATTTTGCATAATATATCGAAAATATGCAAAATTATTTATAAAAAACCATTGACTTGTATAAACACTACACGTATAATCGTCAGAAATAGTAGTATTCTAATCGTATTATTATACAAATGCAAGGAGGGGTTAATTTGAAAGTTTCGATTATCGGAGTGACAGGCTATAGCGGGGTTGAACTGGTGCGAATACTGTTGCAACACCCCAAAGTAGAAATTAGTTCCATTCACAGTTATTCTCAAAACGGCAAAGATATAAATGAATATTTGCCTCACTTAAATCGACTGTTAGACCTCCCTTTGGAACCAATTGATTCAAAAAAAATCATGGAGCAATCAGACCTAGTCTTTTTCGCTACTCCATCAGGTATTTCTAAGGAGATTGCCACCGCATTTGTGCAGGCGGATTTTCCAGTGATTGATCTTTCTGGAGATTTTCGATTAAAAACAGACGGACAATATGAAAAATGGTATAAAAATTCAAGTGCGCCATTTGAAATCTTACAAAGTGCACACTATGGACTGGCTGATTTTTATTCAGAACCATCTTCTAAACTGATTGCTAACCCAGGGTGTTACGCTACTGGTACATTGCTATCACTAGCTCCGCTGGTTAAACAGGAAGTTGTCGAGACAGATTCAATCATTGTTGATGCAAAATCGGGGCTGTCTGGTGCAGGGAAGAATTTATCAGAATCTAGCCATTTCGTGAATAGCAATGAAAACATGACACTGTATAAGATGAACAGTCATCAGCATATTCCAGAAATCATGCAGCAATTGAAAATGTGGAATGAAAAAATTCCAGCTATTCAGTTTTCTACTTCGTTGATTCCCGTCACACGAGGTATCTTTATTACGACATATGCTCGTAGTAAAGAAAAATTAACGCAAAAAAAGGTTTTAGAATTATTCAAAAGCTTCTATGAAAAGAAACCATTTGTTCGAGTTCAAGACCAAGACGTCTATCCAAATTTACGTCAGATTGTAGGTTCAAATTTCTGTGATATTGGAGTCGCTTATAATGAGGTAACGAATATCATCACCGTGGTTACTGTATTGGATAATTTAGTTAAGGGCGCCGCTGGACAAGCTGTTCATAATTTAAACCATCTAGCAGGCTGGCCTGAAACTACTGGATTAAATCTAGTACCAATTTATCCATAAAAAATGTTGGAGTGTGAAAAATATGCAAATTATAGATGGAACAATCGCCAGTCCAAAAGGCTTTAGTGCTGCTGGCTTACATGTTGGATTAAAAAAAGAAAAAAAAGATCTAGGAGTAATCTATTCAGAGATCCCTGCTAACGCAGCAGCAGTATACACGACAAACCAAGTCAAAGCAGCTCCGATTTTTGTAACTAAGGAAGCTATGAAAGATTCAAAGATTCAAGCAGTGGTCGTCAATTCTGGAATCGCGAATGCTTGTACTGGAAAACTTGGAATGGAAAACGCACAAACAATGCAGAGTTTAGCTGCATCACATTTGCAGGTTGCTAAAGAAGATGTAGCAGTCGCTTCCACCGGTGTAATTGGCAAACAATTACCCATGGAGATTATCGAAGAAGGAATTAGTAGAGTCGATTTGCAAACGCAAGAATCTTATGCATTTCACGAAGCGATTTTGACAACTGATACTGCAACGAAGGAAATTGTCGTTACTGAAGAAATCAATGGTCAAATAATCACAATGGCTGGCGTAGCTAAAGGGTCCGGTATGATTCATCCTAACATGGCTACGATGTTGGCATTTATTACGACTGATGCTCAAATATCGGAGGAACTACTTCAGGAAGTTTTGGCTGACAAAACTGAAACAACCTTCAATCAGATCACAGTCGATGGAGATACTTCTACGAATGATATGGTCCTAGTTCTAGCTAACGGTCTAGCCGAAAATCCTATGATTGAGAAAAATACTGAAGCTCATGAAAAATTTATTTCGATGTTCCAATTAGTCAGTGAAACATTGGCCAAGAAAATTGCAAAAGACGGAGAAGGTGCAACTAAGTTAATTGAGGCACAAGTTGTGGGAGCACTCAACGGCAGTGAAGCTCGATTAGTCGCAAAAAAAGTGGTTGGTTCAAGTTTAGTGAAAACGGCTATGTTCGGTGAGGACCCAAATTGGGGAAGAATCATTTGTGCAGTGGGTTATGCAGGTTCACATACAGATCCAGAAAAGATCGATATGTGGATCGGTAATCAGCAGTTGTTGAAAAACAGCCAGCCTCAAGATTTCGATGAAGTAATAATGAAGCAAACTTTAGAAAAAGAAAAAATTAATATTACTGTCGATTTGAATATTGGTGAACAATGTGGAAAGGCTTGGGGTTGCGATCTAACTTATAAATATGTCGAGGTAAATGCATTGTATCATACGTAAAAGCAGCGCACTCACATTGTAGTGAAATGATCAGTATGAAATAAGGAGCGAAATACTATGGGGAAAATAGTCGTAAAAATTGGTGGCGTAGCCAGCGATAATTTAACAGAAAGTTTTTTTGAACAAATTGAGTTATGGCAATCATACGGTCATGAGATAATTATCGTTCATGGCGGAGGCTACTATATTACTGAGATGATGGAACGTTTGAACATTCCTGTCATGATTAAGGACGGCTTGCGTGTGACAACCGAGCAGGCACTAAAAGTAACTCAGATGGTTTTAATCGGACAAGTTCAGCCGACTATTACGACGCTATTTCAACAACAAGGATTTGGAACAATCGGCCTTAATGCTTCAAGTGACAATATGATTCAAGGAACTTTTATTGATCAAAATAAATTGGGGTATGTAGGTGAAATCACTGAAATCAATCCAGCTGCTATAGAAGGTGTGTTGCATAAGAATTATATTCCAATAATCGCTCCCTTGGGAATGACTGAAACAGGTCAATGGCTAAATATTAATGCCGATGATACCGCCTGTAAAATCGCGGAAGCTGTTGATGCTGATGCCTTGTATTTGTTAACGGATGTACCTGGTGTCAAACAAGCAGATGAATGGCTAGAAAAAATTTCTACTAATGAAGTAGAACAGTTGAAGGTTGATAAAGTAATTACTGGAGGAATGATACCAAAATTAGATAGCGCTGTTGATGCTTTAGAAAATGGTGTCTCAGAAGTCCATATTACAAATTGTATTGAAAGTGCAGGTACTGTGATCGTAAAGGAGGGGGTCTTCGCATGAGTTACTTGTTTCCAAATTATGCACGGGATACCATTGACCTAGTCGCTGGTTCTGGCAGTTATGTTCAGGATCAAAACGGGACGAACTATTTGGATTTTATGAGCGGGATCGCTGTAAGTAATCTAGGACACAACAATCCTATAGTCATGGAAGCTCTATTCGAACAGGCGGATAAAATCTGGCATAGCTCTAATTTGTATTCTAATCACTTACAAGAACAAGTCGCCGAAAAGCTAACTATGGGAAAGGATTATTTGGCATTTTTCTGTAATAGCGGTACTGAAGCCAATGAAGCAGCTATCAAACTAGCCCGAAAAGCTACTGGTCGATCCACAATCCTTAGTTTTGAGCAGTCATTCCACGGAAGAACATATGGTGCGTTGAGTGCTACAGGTCAGCCTGCTTTACAAGAGGGTTTCTATCCAATTGTCGAAGGCTTTGACTATCTTCCTTATAATCAGCTAGGTCCCTTGAAAGAAAAGTTGGATGATAGTGTAGCAGCTGTAATGCTGGAAGTTATTCAAGGAGAAGGCGGTATTATTCCGGCAGATAAGGAATGGCTCCAAGCTGTTGCGAAATTATGTAAAGAAAATGACAGTTTATTGATCATAGATGAGATTCAAACAGGTATGGGAAGAACAGGAACCTTTTATGCTTTTGAGGATTATCAGATCGAACCAGACATTATTACAATCGCTAAAGCTTTAGCGAATGGCATTCCAGTTGGGGCGATGATAGGAAAAAGTAAGCTGGCTAAAGCTTTTGGACCTGGTTCTCATGGAACTACGTTTGGCGGTAATAATCTGGCGATGAAGGTTGCTAATGCAGTAATTAGAGAAATCAATCAACAGGAATTTCTTTCAAGTGTTGCAGCTAAAGGAAATTATCTGATGGAGGAACTATCCAAGTTAATTGAAAAATCCGATAAGGTCATCGCCGTACGAGGTAAAGGATTGATGATTGGGGTTGAGCTTTCTTCACCTGAAACATTGCAGGTTGTTATCCAACAATTGAAAGAGCAGAGATTATTAGCTATCAAAGCAGGAAAGAGTGTTTTACGATTGTTGCCACCGCTGACAATTAGTCAGTCAGAATTGGAGCAAGGTTTGGAAATAATCAGCAAAGTTATCTTGAATGATATGTAGAGAATGTGCCGAAAGTTTTTTTCGGGGCATTTTTTTTGAATCAGGCGATTACTTTATAAGCTTTTTTCAAAGTCTCGGGCTTTCCATAAGGCCTTTTTTCACTTATACTGAAGTTATCAGATTTTTTAGTAAAGAAAAGGAGCTACCCAGTGGGAGAACGGGCAGATATTTTTTTAAGTACCTTTAATCGAATTGAAAAAGAATTAAAACGTCAATTAGGTAATCCAACAAATATGAGCTTCAGCGAGGCAGTGCGACGCTTATCAAAACGACGTGATAATGTGATAGGCGGCAGCGAAAATGATTTGTTGCAGCTAGCTCAATTACGCAATGCTATCGTACATGATCAAGTGGCGGATGATTTCATTATCGCTGAACCGAATGAGTGGGCAGTCAAACGAATTCAAGAAATTGAAGAAGGTCTATTACGTCCAGAAAAGGTATTACCGCGATTCGGGAAAAAAGTTACTGGTTTTGAACGTAATTTGCCATTAGTAGATATAATGAAAATCATTACGGAAAAGCGTTTTTCACAGTTTCCGGTATATGATTCTGGTACGTTCATGGGCTTGATAACTTTACGGACAATTGGATTTTATTTTGCACAAGCAAGCCTGAATGGATCAGTCAGTCTTAAAGGGAGAGTGGCTGAGGATTTATTGTTGGGAAATGGGAAGCGAGCAAATTTTAAATTCGTTTCCGCTGATACAAAAGTTTCTGAGGTAGAAAAAATGTTTCAGACAGAAGCCATTTTAGAAGCTATTTTAATTACAAAAAATGGCAACTCGGATGGTAATTTGCTGGGGATTATTCGGCCACGGGATATTTATAGTCAAGAAGGGGAGCAGTAAGCTTGTTATTTATTTATTTATTATTAAGCACGGGAATCATCGTGCTTGATCAATGGTTCAAATGGTGGATCGTCAGTCAATATAGCTTCGGTGACAGTCAAACAATCATTCCAAATATTCTATCATTGACACATATTCGCAATACCGGCGGTGCTTTTAGTTTATTTGAGGGACAGCAGGTCTTTTTTATTGTCATCACGGTCGTTGCGGTCATTGCAGTGATCTATTATTTAGTGAAACACTTACACGAGAGCAAATGGCTGACCTTGGGTTTAAGCTTTTTTTTAGCAGGAGCGATTGGTAATTTCATTGATCGTTTCCGTTTAGGTTATGTCGTGGATATGTTCCGCTTGGATTTTATCAACTTTCCGATTTTTAATATCGCTGACATGGCTTTAGTCGTTGGTGTCATCATGATTTTTATTTATATTCTATTAGATGAGAGAGACAAGAAAAATGAATAATCAAATTGAAGTAATAATAAAAAAAGAAACCGGACGGATCGATAAGGTTTTAAACGAACGATTAGCTGACTATTCCCGTTCACAGATCCAACAATGGATCAAAGATCAACATGTTTCTATCGATGGCAAAGTTATTAAAGCAAACTACAAAGTAAATGCTGGTGATCGCATTTTGATCGAGATTCCTGAACCAGAAGAGTTGGATCTCGTTCCAGAAAACCTTGATTTAGATATTGTTTATGAAGACGATGATGTAGTTATAGTAAACAAACCACAAGGCATGGTGGTCCATCCTTCAGCTGGTCATCCACAAGGGACATTGGTCAACGGATTATTGTATCAAATCAAGAGTTTGTCAACCATCAATGACGTGATTCGTCCAGGGATTGTTCACCGAATCGACAAGGACACCTCTGGATTGTTGATGGTAGCAAAAAATGACCGAGCACATGAAGCGTTAGCGAAGCAATTGAAAGATAAAACTTCTCTGAGAAAATATGTCGCATTGGTTCATGGAGAGATTCCTCACGAGAAAGGTCGGATTGAAGCTCCGATTGGTCGTTCGAAGGTTAATCGTAAGATGCAAGCCGTGATTGAAGACGGCAAACCGGCTGTGACACATTTCGAAGTCTTGAAGCGTTTTGATGGTTTCACATTGATCGAGTTACAGTTAGAAACCGGGCGGACGCACCAGATCAGAGTCCACATGCAATATATCGGTTACCCAGTTGCCGGCGATCCTTTATACGGACCAAAGAAAACCTTGAAGGGCAATGGGCAATTTTTACATGCGAAATTATTAGGCTTTGAACATCCGACAACCGGCGAGATGATGGTCTTTGAAGCACCGCTGCCAGAAATTTTCAAAAAAACTTTGAAGCAGTTAAAAGAAAAAGATTGATTTCTTAAATAAGGAATAGTATAGTGTCTGTAGTAAGAAATAAATAACTAAATAGTAATCCTTTAAGAGTAGTCCCGTGAGGCTAAGAAGGAAGTAGATAGTGATTTGGACTGGGTGCGCCTAGGTGAACACTATCATTTTGACGAAGTCGATAACATTCCTCCTACCTAACTACGGGTAGGAGTTTTTTTATTGGAAAATTTAAGGAGGAGACAGGATGCATAAAAAAGAAGTTGTAGATGAGGTAACAATGAAACGGGCATTGACTCGAATCACTTATGAGATCATCGAACGAAATAAAGGAGTTCAAGATATCGTCTTGATTGGGATTAAAACCCGCGGGATTTTTATTGCCCAACGAATTGCTGAACGTTTAAAACAACTGGAGCACATCGATGTACCAGTTGGAGAACTAGATATCACGTTGTATCGAGATGATGTGGATGTAGCAGAAGCTGAACCAGAATTGCATTCTTCAGACATTCCTTTCTCAATCGAGGGCAAGGAAGTGATCTTAGTTGACGATGTATTGTTCACCGGCAGAACGATTCGCGCAGCGCTAGATGCTGTCATTGACTTAGGACGTCCAAACCGTATCTCATTAGCCGTTCTAGTTGACCGCGGTCATCGTGAATTACCAATCCGCGCGGATTATGTTGGAAAAAATATTCCAACAGCATTAACGGAAGAGATCGTCGTTGAAATGGAAGAAAATGACGGACAAGATCGCATCTTAATTCAAAAAGAAGACTAATTAGACAACTGTTTAGATACTAGAAAGAGGAAGTTTCATGCAAGAGTTTCATAATGATGACGTTGTTTTAGATATCCACGACCGCCCAAGTGCAGGACACTGGGTAGGCTTAAGTATTCAACATTTATTCACCATGTTTGGCGCGACTGTATTGGTACCGATCTTAGTTGGAATCAATCCGAGTATTGCACTGGTTAGTTCAGGGCTAGGAACACTGGTCTACCTAACTGTAACCAAAGGTAAAATACCTGCTTACTTAGGCAGCAGCTTCGCCTTTATCGCGGCGATGAAATTATTGATGAAGAGTGATGGATACCCAGCAGTCGCCCAAGGCGCTTTGACTTGCGGCTTGGTTTACCTGATCGTTTCCTTCATTATTAAAAAAATCGGCTCTGGCTGGCTGGACAAAATCTTACCGCCAATCGTCGTTGGACCCGTTGTAATGGTTATCGGCTTAGGATTAGCCAGCAACGCCGCACAGAACGCCATGTATAACAATGGCGAATACAGCTTTAAGTATGTGTTAGTCGCTTTGCTTACTTTAGCCTTAACGATTTTCTTCAATATGTTCTTCACCGGATTTTTGGGCTTGATCCCAATCTTATTAGGAATTGTTGGTGGGTATGTGACAGCAATGATCTTCGGCATCATTGACTATCAACCGATCATCGACGCAAAATGGTTGGCAATGCCCGCTTTCAGCGTACCATTTGCTACTTACCAGCCAAAACTGTACGTAAATGCAATTACCACGATGGCGCCCATCGCTTTTGTCACTATGACTGAGCATATCGGTCACTTGATGGTCTTGAACAAGCTAACAAAACGCAACTTCTTCGAAGATCCTGGTTTGGATCGTACCTTGATGGGCGATGGATTAGCACAAATCGTCGCAGGTTTAGTTGGCGGACCGCCAGTAACCAGTTATGGCGAAAACATCGGTGTCCTTGCAATCACTCGCGTACACAGCGTGTTCGTTATCGGCGGTGCAGCAGTCTTCGCAGTCTTACTAGGATTTGTCGGCAAACTCAGTGCCTTGATCTTAAGTATCCCGGGGCCGGTGATCTCAGGTATCAGCTTCATCTTGTTCGGAGTCATCGCAGCCAGCGGATTGAAAATCTTAATTGAAAACAAAATTGACTTTGATAAGAAAAAGAATCTATTGATTGCTTCAACCATCCTTGTCATCGGTATTGGCGGTTTGGTTTTTGAAGCGGGGACCTTCACCTTATCTGCCATGGCATTAGCCACAGTTTTAGGAATTATCTTGAACTTAATCTTGCCGGAACAGGCACGTAGCGAGAAATAATCACTTTATCTAGGAATTAAAGGAGGAAATTTCATGATCATCCAGTCTGAAGAGATCAGTCTGAAACATTTATTGACCGTCGAAGCTCTAACCGATCAAGAGGTAATGGGACTGATTCGCCGAGCGCAGCAGTTTAAACAAGGTGCGCGCTGGACACCCCATAAGGACCAATACTTTGTCTCTAATCTTTTCTTTGAAAACAGCACCCGGACCCATAAAAGTTTTGAAGTCGCTGAGAAAAAACTCGGACTTGATGTGATTGATTTTGACGCCAAAACCAGCTCGGTTCAAAAGGGCGAGACATTGTACGATACTGTGTTAACAATGTCGGCACTTGGTGTTGATGTCGCAGTGATTCGTCACGGGGATGAAAATTACTACGATGAATTAATTCAAAGCAAAACGATTCAATGCTCCATCGTCAACGGCGGGGACGGCAGCGGTCAACATCCAACGCAATGCCTGCTTGATCTAATGACAATTTATCAGGAGTTTGGTCGTTTTGCTGGATTGAAAGTTGCCATCGCAGGTGATATTACTCACTCGAGAGTGGCAAAATCTAACATGCAAATGCTGAAACGCCTAGGTGCAGAAGTGTTCTTTTCCGGACCGGAAGAATGGTATGACGAAAGCTTTGATGTCTACGGCACCTACCGTCCTCTGGATGAGCTTGTACCTGAGGTGGATGTCATGATGCTCTTAAGAGTACAGCACGAACGGCATGATGGACAGGAAAGCTTTTCGAAAGAAGAGTACCATCAAAAATACGGGTTAACGATTGAACGCGGGAAACAATTAAAGGAAAAAGCGATCATCATGCATCCGGCACCTGTGAACCGTGATGTCGAAATTGCAGACAGTTTAGTTGAAAGCTTACAATCACGAATCGTTCCGCAAATGACCAATGGTGTCTATATTCGGATGGCTATTTTAGAAGCAGTACTTAATGGAAAAGCGTAAAGGGGCAGATAATATGAAAACATTAATTAAAAATGGAAAGATCGTAACAAAAGACAATCAAACAATGGCATGTGACCTTTGGCTGGAAGACGGGATTATCGCCGGTATCGGCAAAGACTTTTCGGGCATTTCGTTTGATCAAGAGTACGACGCAAACAATCAATTAATCACACCAGGTTTAGTTGATGTTCATGTTCATTTACGAGAACCAGGCTTTACTTATAAAGAAACCATCAAGGATGGCTCAAAAGCGGCAGCTCGCGGCGGCTACACAACAGTCTGCGCGATGCCGAATCTTGATCCAGTTCCTGACACCGTCGAAAAATTCAACGATGTAAAAGCGATTATTGATAAGGATGCAGTCGTAAAAGTCCATCAATACGCACCGATTACAGAAGAGCTTCGCAGCGAAACCTTAACCGATCAAAAAGGCTTGAAAACAGCCGGCGCCTTCGCCTTCACGAACGATGGAGTAGGGGTACAAACAGCTGGAACCATGTATCTAGCCATGAAGGAAGCCGCGGAAAATAATATGGCGCTAGTCGCTCACACCGAAGATGAATCCTTATTATTCGGCGGCGTGATGCATCACGGAAAAATCAGCGAAAAGCTCGATTTACCAGGGATTTTAAGCGCGACTGAATCTTCGCAAATCGCTAGAGACTTGATCTTAGCAGAAGAAACCGGAGTTCACTACCATGTTTGCCACGTTTCTACTAAAGAAAGCGTTCGTGTCATCCGCGACGCGAAGAAAGCCGGTGTACATGTTACCGCAGAAGTTTCTCCGCATCACTTGATCTTAGTCGATGAAAATATTCCAGAGGATCACGGCTACTGGAAAATGAATCCACCGTTACGCGGGGTGGAGGATCGCGAAGCCTTGATCGAAGGTTTGCTTGACGGTACGATCGACTGTATCGCAACCGACCATGCACCTCACGGCTTCGAAGAAAAAAATCAAAGCTTCTTGAAATCACCATTCGGAATCGTTGGCAGTGAAACAGCCTTCCAATTAATCTATACACACTTTGTTGAAACAGAACGCTTTACTTTAGAACAAGTAATTGATTGGATGGCAGTCAAGCCAGCAGAAATTTTCGGAATGACGGTGGGAACCTTAAACATTGGTCAGCCAGCGGACATCGCGGTATTTGACCTGAGTCACGAAGAAAAAATCGATGACAAAAAATTTGCTTCATTAGGAGTGAACACGCCCTTCACTGGCTGGCCGGTCAAGGGTGCGACACTGATGACCTTCGTGGATGGTCAGTTGGTATACAACAAGGAGGACTAAGACGTTGAAAAGACTTTTAATATTAGAAGATGGCACAGTATTTGAAGGGGAAGGCTTCGGCGCTGAAGCAAATGTGGTCGGCGAAGTGGTTTTCACCACAAGTATGACCGGTTATCAAGAAACGATTACGGACCAAAGCTTCAATGGACAGATCATTACCTTCACCTATCCAATGGTTGGAAATTATGGCGTGAACCGCGATGATTATGAATCCATCGCCCCCACCTGTAAAGGCGTGATCGTAAAAGAACACGCCCGCTTAGCTAGCAACTGGCGCAACCAAATGACGCTAGACGAATTTTTGAAGCGCAAAGGGATTCCCGGAATTTCAGGAATTGATACCCGCGCATTAACGAAAAAATTACGCAGCGTTGGAACCATGAAAGGCAGTATTGTTGATCCAGCCGATCAGTTTGAACATTCGTTTGATCAACTAAAAGCAACGGTCTTACCAACGAACCAAGTTGCACAAGTTTCGACAGTTACTCCTTACCCAAGCCCAGGCGTAGGCCGTAATGTGGTCGTGATCGACTTCGGTCTAAAACACAGTATTCTGCGAGAATTATCACGTCGCGAATGTAATTTGACTGTGATGCCTTATAACACAGATGCTCAAACGATTTTAGACCTTTGCCCAGATGGTGTGATGTTGACCAATGGTCCTGGAGATCCCAAAGATGTGCCAGAGGCAATCGAAATGATTCAGCAAATTCAAGGAAAAGTGCCGATCTTCGGGATTTGTCTTGGACACCAGCTGTTCTCATTAGCTAACGGAGCGGATACTTATAAAATGAAATTTGGACACCGTGGATTGAATCATCCGGTGCGGGAAATCGCTACAGGTCGCATCGATTTTACTTCACAAAATCATGGATTTGCAGTGGATGAAAAAACAATTGATCCAGAAAAATTAATGGTTACCCACGTAGAAGTCAATGACGGCACGGTTGAAGGAGTTCGTCACCGGAATTACCCAGCCTTCAGCGTTCAGTATCACCCAGACGCTGCGCCGGGACCACACGACGGGGTTCATTTATTTGATGAGTTTATGGAAATGATGGATGCATGGAAGGAGCAAGCATAAATGCCAAAACGTACAGATATTAAAAAGATCATGGTGATCGGTTCTGGACCTATCGTGATCGGACAAGCCGCGGAATTTGATTACGCCGGCACACAAGCTTGCTTAGCGCTAAAAGAAGAAGGCTATGAAGTTGTTCTGGTGAATTCAAACCCAGCAACGATCATGACCGACAAAGAAATCGCGGACAGTGTTTATATCGAACCAATCACGCTCGAATTTGTTTCTCGTATCCTGCGTAAAGAATTGCCAGATGCAATCCTGCCAACATTAGGCGGGCAAACTGGCTTGAACATGGCAATGGAATTAGCAGATTCAGGTATTTTAGATGAGTTAAAAATTGAATTGCTGGGAACAAAATTATCAGCGATCGATCAAGCGGAAGACCGCGACTTGTTTAAGCAATTGATGGAAGAGTTGAACCAACCAATTCCTGAATCCGAGATCGTGAATACCGTTGAAGAAGCGGTTGCCTTTGCCAATACCATCGGTTATCCGATCATCGTTCGTCCGGCCTTTACACTTGGTGGAACCGGTGGCGGGATGTGTGACAACGAAGAAGAGCTTCGGACTGTCGCTGAAAACGGCTTGAAGCTTTCGCCAGCTACTCAATGTTTGATTGAAAAATCAATTGCCGGCTTCAAGGAAATCGAATATGAAGTGATGCGGGATTCTGCTGATAATGCCATCGTGGTTTGTAACATGGAAAACTTTGACCCTGTTGGTATTCATACCGGCGATTCGATCGTCTTCGCACCAAGCCAAACATTATCTGACTACGAATATCAAATGCTGCGGGATGCGTCATTATCGATCATCCGCGCCTTGAAAATCGAAGGCGGCTGTAATGTACAGCTGGCTCTTGACCCACATAGCTTCAACTACTATGTAATCGAAGTAAATCCGCGAGTTTCTCGCTCATCCGCTCTAGCAAGTAAAGCAACGGGTTATCCAATTGCGAAGCTGGCAGCAAAAATCGCGGTAGGCCTGACGCTGGATGAAATGAAAAATCCAGTAACAGAAACGACGTATGCAGAATTTGAACCGGCGCTAGATTATGTCGTTGCCAAAATTCCGCGTTGGCCCTTTGATAAATTCGAAAGTGGCGAACGTGTCTTAGGCACACAAATGAAGGCCACTGGTGAAGTCATGGCAATCGGCCGGAACATCGAAGAATCATTATTGAAGGCCGTGCGTTCATTAGAAATCGGAACCTATCACGCGGAATTACCAGAACTAAGCGAGGTTACCGATGATGAATTAACTGAAAAAATGGTCAAGGCACAAGATGATCGCTTATTCTATCTAACTGAAGCGATTCGTCGCGGGTATTCAATCGAAGAAATCAATGAGTTGACCAAAGTCGATCTCTTCTTCCTAGATAAGCTGCTTCATATCGTTGAACTAGAAACAGCTTTAGCTCAAAACAAAAAAGATGTTGAGCTATTGAAGAAAGCCAAACAAAATGGGTTTGCCGATGTAAAAATCGCACAACTTTGGGATATGACAGCAAATGAAGTGCGGGAATTCCGAACTGCCGAAAGAATCGTTCCAGTCTATAAAATGGTAGATACTTGTGCGGCAGAATTTGAATCCCAAACGCCTTATTTTTACAGCACTTACGAATTTGAAAATGAAAGTGTTCGTTCTGACAAAGAATCTGTCCTAGTTCTTGGTTCAGGTCCGATCCGGATCGGACAGGGAGTGGAGTTTGACTACGCAACTGTTCACTCGGTAAAAGCGATTCAAGCAGCTGGTTATGAAGCGATCATTATGAACAGCAATCCAGAAACTGTTTCGACTGATTTCTCCATCTCAGATAAGCTCTACTTCGAGCCGTTAACCCTTGAAGATGTGATGAACGTAATCGAGTTAGAACAACCGATCGGGGTCATCGTTCAATTCGGTGGACAAACTGCGATTAATCTTGCTGAGCCTTTAGTTAACAATGGGGTTAAAATTTTAGGAACAACCATCGAAGACTTAGACCGCGCGGAAGACCGTGATCAGTTCGAACAGGTGCTGAAAAGTCTATCAATTCCGCAACCGCCAGGTGATACAGCAACGAGCGCCGAAGAAGCAGTCAAGATCGCTGAAAGAATCGGGTATCCAGTCTTGGTTCGTCCAAGCTATGTCTTAGGCGGACGGGCGATGGAAATCGTTGAAAACCAATCCGATTTGGAAGACTATATGGCCCACGCGGTTAAAGCCTCTCCAGAACATCCTGTTTTAGTGGACAGCTATTTGGTTGGTAAAGAGTGTGAAGTAGATGCCATCTGTGACGGTGAAACCGTCTTGATTCCAGGAATTATGGAACATATCGAACGCGCAGGGGTACACTCAGGTGACTCAATGGCGGTCTATCCGCCACAAACCTTCTCCGATGAGTTGAAGGCAACGATTGAAGATTACACACGCCGGTTAGCATTAGGCATGAACTGCATCGGCATGATGAACATTCAGTTTGTCATCCATAACGATGAAGTCTTTGTCATCGAGGTCAATCCTCGTGCGAGTCGTACAGTGCCATTCTTGAGTAAAATCACGAATATCCCGATGGCGCAGATCGCAACAAAAGCAATCTTGGGCCAAAGCTTGAAGGAGCTTGGCTATGAAGATGGCCTTTATCCTGAAAGCGACATGGTTCACGTCAAAGCACCGGTCTTCAGCTTCACGAAGCTGCAAAAGGTCGATACTTACTTAGGACCTGAAATGAAATCGACGGGTGAAGTCATGGGAACTGATCGTAATTTGGCAAAAGCTCTATATAAAGCCTTCGCAGCGTCTGGCTTGCATTTACCAGATTTCGGCGCAGTCCTATTCACGGTAGCTGATGAAAATAAGGATGAAGCACTAGATTTGGCAAAACGCTTCAAGGCTGTCGGCTACAGTTTAGTTGCGACAGAAGGAACAGCCAATTTCTTAGAAGAAAACGGCTTGAGTGCGGAACGAATCGCGAAAATCTCTGAATCAGATGATCACAATGTGATTGAGCTGATTCGCACGGGCAAAGCGCAAGTGGTCATCAATACGACTGATAAAAATCGCCAAAACTCATCCGAAGACGGCTTTATCATTCGCCGCGAAGCAGTTGAGCACGGTGTGCCATTGTTCACATCCTTAGACACAGCGGATGCCATCTTAAGAGTCATGGAATCACGTGCATTTTCAATCCAAGAAATTTAATTCATCCAGAGTGGAGCATGCTTCACTCTGGCGATTTATAGGGAGGCCGTTATGAAGCAGGAAATGATGACGATTGTTCGTCAACAAGAGTTAGCACCGAGAATCTATGAGCTGGTTTTAACCGGAGAATTAGTCAAAGAAATGACGATGCCGGGACAGTTCTTGCATATTCGCGTACCAAGAAGTGATTTATTATTGCGCCGTCCCATTAGTATTAATCAATACGATCAATCCGCAGGCACCTGCACGATCATTTATCGTGTCGAAGGTGATGGGACCAGCTATTTTTCTGAAATGTCCGCTGGCGAACAGCTGGATGTGATGGGACCTTTAGGCCATGGCTTTGAGATCGACAGCTTGAATGCCGGAGACACTGCCTTTATCGTGGGTGGTGGGATCGGAGTTCCCCCTTTATACCAGCTTTCAAAAGAACTTAAGGCAAAAGGGGTAAAGGGCATCCATTTCTTAGGCTTTGGGACACAGGAAGTGGTTTATTATGCAGATGAATTCCAAGCATTAGGTGAGACGCAATTTTCAACAGATGATGGAACGTTCGGTATCCAAGGCAATGTCGGTAATTTATTGCTGGCAGAAGAACGCCAACCAGACGCGGTCTTTGCTTGCGGCAATAACGGTCTTTTAAAAACAGTCGAACAATTGTACAGTGAAGTCGCCAATGTGCAGCTTTCATTAGAATCCCGCATGGCTTGCGGGATGGGCGCCTGCTATGCATGCGTCTGTCATGTACCTGAGGATGAAAACAAGAGTGTCAAAGTATGTGAAGACGGGCCCGTTTTCCAAGCAGGGGAGGTCATCTTTTAATGAGTATTGCAGTGAAGTTACCCGGATTAGACCTGAAGAATCCGATTATGCCGGCAAGCGGATGCTTCGGATTTGGCAAGGAGTATGCGGATTACTATGATTTGAATCAATTAGGCGCCATCATGATCAAGGCGACTACACCAAAAGAACGCTTTGGAAATGCAACTCCGCGCGTAGCGGAAACACCAAGCGGGATGCTAAACGCGATCGGTCTGCAAAATCCTGGCATGGACGTCGTGCTAGAAGAGATCCTACCAAGTTTAGAAAAGTATCAAGAACTGCCAATCATCGCCAATGTGGCAGGTGCTTGCGAAGAAGACTATGTTGAAGTCTGCGCTAAAATCGGTGACGCACAAAATGTCAAAGCCATCGAACTAAATATTTCATGCCCCAATGTAAAACACGGCGGAATCGCTTTTGGGACCGATCCAGAGGTTGCTTATCGATTAACGAAGGCAGTTAAAGAAGTTGCCACTGTTCCCGTCTACGTCAAATTAAGTCCCAACGTGACTGATATCGTACCGATCGCTAAAGCCATTGAAAAAGGTGGAGCGGATGGTTTCACCATGATCAATACCTTACTTGGCATGCGGATCGACTTAAAAACGCGCCAACCAATCTTAGCAAATAGAACCGGCGGCTTATCCGGTCCAGCCATCAAACCAGTCGCAATCCGGCTGATCAACCAGGTGGCTGCCATTAGCGAACTGCCGATTATCGGCATGGGCGGCGTGCAAACCGTTGATGATGTCTTAGAAATGTTTATGGCGGGTGCTAGTGCAGTGGCAGTCGGAACAGCAAACTTTACTGATCCATACATTTGTCCAAAATTGATTGAAGAACTGCCGATCCGTATGGCAGAGCTTGGGATCGAATCTTTGGAGCAGCTAAGACAAGAGATTAGAGGAGGGTTCTAATGGAAAATCGACCGATTATTGCTTTTGACTTCGCTTCAAAACAGGAAATTGAAACCTTTTTAAACCATTTTCCCATCAGTGAAAAACTATTCGTGAAAATCGGGATGGAACTTTTTTATCAAGAAGGACCAGCAATCGTTAATTTTCTACGTAGTCAAGGACATGATATTTTCCTTGATTTGAAGCTTCACGACATTCCTAATACCGTACAAAAAGCAATGCGGGGGATCGCAAAGATGGGCGTGAAAATCACGAATGTCCATGCAGCCGGCGGTGTGGAAATGATGCAAGCGGCGAAGCAAGGTCTGACTGAAGGAACAAAAGAGGATCGAACAATTCCTGAATTAATCGCTGTTACCCAATTAACCTCTACCAGCGAAGAACAAATGCATGAGGATCAGCTAATCGAGGTCAGTCTGCAAGAAAGCGTGTTGCATTATGCAAAATGTGCAGAAAAAGCTGGATTAGAGGGCGTTGTTTGTTCAGCCCATGAAGTAGAAAAAATCCATCAAGCAACAAACGATAATTTTATCTGCTTAACACCGGGAATTCGTCCGCAAGGGGCTAGCGTTGGCGACCAAAAACGCGTAATGACACCGGCTAAAGCTCGTGAAATTGGCTCAAATTATATCGTAGTTGGAAGACCCATCACGCAAGCTGAAAATCCTTATGAAAGTTACTTACAAATCAAAAAAGAATGGAACGGTGAAGCATAAATGATCGCAGAACAAATTGCCAAAGACCTATTATCAATCGAAGCAGTTTCTTTAAGTCCCGACGAGCCTTTTACTTGGGCAAGCGGACTCAAATCACCTATTTACTGTGATAACCGTGTAACCATGAGCTATCCAGAAGTACGCCGTGCAATCGCGCAAGGCCTAGCAGCGAAAATCAAGGAAAAATTCCCCAATGTAGAAGTCATTGCAGGAACAGCAACGGCAGGTATCCCGCATGCTGCTTGGGTAGCAGAAATCCTAGATTTACCAATGGTTTACATCCGCAGTAAGGCCAAAGATCACGGTCGCGGCAACCAAATCGAAGGCCGGATAACTGAAGGACAGAAGATGGTTGTGATTGAAGACTTAATCTCTACTGGTGGCAGTGTGCTAGAAGCTGCTGTTGCGGCAAAACGCGAAGGTGCAGATGTATTAGGAGTTGCAGCAATCTTCACCTATGAGCTAGCTAAGGGTAAGAAGAATTTCGAAGAGGCTAACACACCTTTGGCTACCTTAACCAACTACTCAACCTTGATTGAAAGTGCCTTACAAGAAAATTACATCAATCAGGAGCAGCTTGAGCTGTTAAAAAAATGGCGGAAAGATCCTGAGAACTGGTTGAGTTAATCAAATACAAAATTCGTTATTTAATGAATTTTGTATAGCCGATTATTTGTATTTAGTATATAATGTCGATAAGTTCTTGAAAGCACTTTACAACGTGGTGAAGTGTTCACTTAAAATCCAATTCGGTTAGAAAATCAAATAAATTAAATCATGGACGATTTAATTAAGTAAGCAAAGAGGCTTAGTAATCAACGAACCTGTTGATACTAAGTCTCTTTTTGTCTTTTTTAGAAAGGGATGGGAGCATGAGTAAGAGCTATTTCATACTAAGTGAGGAAAAGGAGCCACAGCTATTTCATTTGATGAGGGATTATTCTCTAGCAGTCGGTATTTGTTTTTTTATTGCTGATATCAACGGGGATCGACAATCAGTGATTACTGGAAGTCATTGCCTTTGTGAAAAGATTAAATCTACTGCTAAAGAAAAAGCAGCCTGTGAAAATTGCCAAATGCATCAGATGATTCGTCCTATAAAAAATGGGAGCATAAATAAATATCTATGTCATGCAGGTTTTACCCATGTTCCGCTGCCAGTTTATATCAACAATATTTTAGTCGGATATATCATTATTGGACGATTGGCAGAGATACAGAACCGTTCTTTGCTTGAAAAAAATCAGACTAGTATGCTTTCTGATCAATTGAATACGGAAACCTATTTTTCAGCAGAAAGATTGGAAAAAGTTGTTGACTTGTTTGTAAACCTTGCTCAAAGTACCTTAACCACATCGAACCCTAAACGAAAAATCGATGTTGGACAGTTAAGAGACGCCAATGAAATGATCGAGACGTTTCCTAAAAAAACAGAAATTATCAATGCAGTAAAGTATATCGAAAAAAATCTTCATCGAAAAATTTGTCTAGAAGAGGTCGCAAACAAGGTGTATCTAAGTCAGTACTATTTCAGCAAGCTTTTTAAAAAGGAACTAGGGATGAATTTTGTAACCTATTTAAAATACCAACGAGTAATCAAAGCCAAAGAGTTTCTCCGTCATTCAAACTTGAGCATCGATGACATTGCCCGACGTGTCGGCTTTTCACAAACAAGCTATTTCTGCAAGAGTTTTAGGGACATCACTTCAAAATCTCCATCTAGCTTTCGTAAAGAAATAAATATCGAAAAATATCTACCGTTGGAACGAACGATGACTGTTTAACAGCTTACAAAAGGAGAGATGAATATGCGAATCTATACAAAGACAGGCGATAAGGGTATGACAAGGTTAGTTGGGGGCGCTCAGGTCGCAAAGGATTCTGATCGGGTGGAAAGCTATGGAACAATCGATGAATTAAATTCATGGATCGGTTACATTATTTCAGAAACGCAAGACAAACAAATCACAGAGGAGCTGCAAGAAATTCAGCAAATGCTTTTTGATCTTGGAACAGATTTAGCAACGCCAGAAAGCGCCAGCACGGAAGGTCGTCTGTATTCTGGAAGTTCTGTCTGGCTGGAGGAACGAATTGATCGCTATACCGATGAAGCTCCGGAAATTGAACGTTTCATTCTACCTGGTGGAACAACAATTGCAAGTATGCTACATGTCGCCAGAACGATCACCCGAAGAGCAGAGCGATCCATAGTTACTTTAAGCTGGACAGCTACTTTAAATAATGAAATCGTCATTTTTATTAACCGTTTGTCTGATTATTTTTATGCATTGGCTAGAGTCATCAATGCGCGGGAGAAGCAAGAAGATATCTTTTACGAGAGAGGTGAAAAAGTTTTCCATAAGATTAAAAGTACGGACTTATAGATTGTATTCGCTTACGAACTATGCTATTTTATCTGTAGGTCGATAATAGTTATTTTATGAAAAAGATAAATGGAAACCAGTGAAATTCTGGTACGGTGCCGCCACTGTGAGGAGCAGAACTTGCTTTTAAGTCAGATCTTTTTACTTTTTCATTAACGGGCATGCTGTTTCGTTGCAAAGCAGGATGTTTTCTTTACAAACCCTTGTTAAGATAAAAGATCCAGCCCAACCAAAATAAGATAACTATGTTTGCCATTTTATTGTACATTGCTGTACAGTAATGGGGGATGGGCTGGTCTTTCAAAGCGGAAAGAGATTACAGGTACAAGGATGTACTGCTGACTCCCTTTTGTTGAGATTTTACAATTAAATAACCAGTCTTTACAAGGTGGTAATGATGCAGAGCAATGACGCTCCAGACAATGAATGATTGTTTGGAGTGTCTTTTTTATTTAAGGAGGAATAGTATGCAAAAAATTCATTTTAAGACAACGATCTGGCTGGGCTCAGAGGTCCTTGAAGGGCTTAAGGAGCTAAAAAGTAAACGAATTTTTTTAGTAGCAGATCCCTTTTTGATCGAAAATGGCGAGATTAATGACATCGTTCGCCACATTGATCAAAACGACTATTTAATATTTAGTGATATCGTCCCAGATCCGCCAGTTGAAAAGATTGTCAGTGGAGTGAAGCAAATCGTTGATTTTCAAGCAGACATTATACTGGTCATTGGCGGAGGATCAGCAATTGATGCAGCAAAAGCAATGAAATATTTCACCAATCGAATCTTAACCAATAAGATCGATCAATTAATTGCTATCCCTACGACAAGCGGAACGGGGTCAGAGGTAACAAATTTTTCAATCATCACGATTCCTGAAAGAGGAACGAAATTTCCTCTAGTTACTGATGAAATTCAGCCGGATATCGCCATTTTAGATACGAACTTAGTCATGGGAGTCCCACCTGCAATCACTGCGGATACAGGAATGGATGTCTTAACTCATATCCTCGAATCCTATGTCTCGATCAAGGCCACTGTTTTATCCGATGCTTATTGTGAAAAAGCCATCAAACTTGTTTTTGCTTATTTGGAAAGGGCCTACCAAAATGGCGAGGATCGACAGGCAAGAGAAATGATGCATCTTGCATCTTGTTTGGCTGGTATCGCCTTTAATCAAACATCATTAGGAATCAATCACGGGATTGCTCACGCCGCGGGGGCTCGCTTACACATTCCTCATGGTCGAATCAACGGGATTTTATTACCTAGTGTAATTCAGTTCAATGCGGATTTAAATGAGGTAGGACATCTCCAAAATAAGGCAGCAGTGAAATATTTAAAACTAGCTAAATGCTTAGGTGCATCAACAAATAATCCGCGTATGGGTGTGAACACGCTGATTCGTCAAATTATTCAGTTGCGGAACAGCTTGAAAATGCCAGCAACACTCTCAGAATTTGGCATTAACAAGAGAGAAGTTGAACAAGCAATACCAGCAATTTCTGAAGCTGCAATAAATGATGCCTGTACAAAAACAAATCCTGTTGTGCCGTCTATCCAAGACATCGAAACGATCATTCAAGAGATTTTATAAAAGCATTGACAGCCCTTTCAAACTACCCTATAATCGAACTAGCACAACGAGGTGCTCCCAAAATTTAAGAGCAATGACGCTCCTTGATAGAAAACAGACATTTTGTTATTGTTTTTTATTTGGGAGCTTTTTATGTCTACTTTATTTGCTTTTTATCTCCTATGAGGAGCACTTGTTGAAGTACAATAAGAATTTTCGCGTACTTTTTAATGAGGTTTGTTAGATCGATCACTAGAGATTATTTTTACTACAAAATAAAGTAGGCGGATTCTTGAAAAAGTGTAAGGATGTGAAGGGATGAATGGAAGAGTTGTAATAGTCGATGATGAGCCAATTACAAGATTTGATATTCGCGATATTTTACAAGGAGCGGGCTACGAAGTCGTTGGCGAAGCAGCAGATGGTTTTGAGGTCATAGAGATTTGTAAAAAAACGCGCCCAGATGTTGTTCTAATGGATATTCAAATGCCCGTTTTGGATGGACTAAAAGCAGGAAAGAAAATTATTCAGGACAATACAGCCAGTAGCATTGTGTTCCTATCAGCCTACAGTGATGTAGAAAATACGACAAAAGCAAAGAACCTTGGTGCAATCGGCTATCTGGTAAAACCCTTAGATGAAAAATCATTGATCCCAACGTTGGAAATGAGTATTGCTCGTGGTAAGGAAACTCAAGATTTAATCAAGCAGGTTGAAAAATTAAAGACAAAACTAGATGAAAGAAAAATCATTGAAAAAGCAAAAGGCATTTTGAGTAAAGAAAATGGCTTATCCGAAGCCGAGGCCTACCAAACGATTCGTAAGTTAAGCATGGACAAGCGTTGTCCAATGAGTGAAATTGCTGAATTGATCGTGATAAACGATGAGTAATGCTGGAATGATCCAACTTTGTCAGGAGTATACCTCACTTTCCCCTGACGACATAGAAGCATTGCTTCATTCAGCTCAGCAAGTTGAAAAAAATCCTCATTACGAAGACATCGATGTGTTCATCGATGTTTATAACGAAATGAAAAAGGAAGCGTTGGTGATTTATCACAAGCGTCCAAAGACCAAAGAATCCTTATACAAACGCGATATTGTCGGCGAAGATGCACTGTTAAAAAATGAACCGGGAGCATTAAGAACCTTAGAAACGGGTCTAAATTCGGTGAAGCTCATGGCCGTTAGCCAGGAAAATATTTTGATTCAGCAATCGGTTTTTCCAATCAAAAATAACGGAAAGACGATCGGCGTGATCATTCTGGAAAAAGGTGTGACCGAAGACGATAAAAAAGAAAGCAATGAGCGACTTTCCGATAAGCTTCCGTCATCAGAGACTCTAAGTCACTTAGACCAATCCTTTGTCAATCAACTGCCCGAGGCAATCCTCGTTTATGATAAGTATGGATTTTTGATCTCTAGCAATAAAGAAGCGAAAAACCTATATCGTAGATTGGGCTACAAAGACCGAATCAAGAATATGCATTATGACAATTTAACTCTTGATTATACGACCTTTGACTACATCATGTATCAAATCGGTCGACAAGATTCCAATCAACCGATTGAAAACGAAACAGCTTATCTGAGCTATTATTTTATCATTAAGAAGATCTGGGTGGAAAAAGGTGGAAAATTACTAGTCATTATCCAAGATAATACCGATGTCAAAAGCAAAGAGGCAGAGATCATTTCCAAATCGGTTGTTATCAGAGAAATCCATCATCGTGTAAAGAATAATTTACAGTCGATCGTCTCTTTATTAAGGATTCAAGAAAGAAGAACTAGCAGTTCAGAAGCCAAAAAAATTCTTCGGGAGAGCGTTTCAAGGATTATGGCCATTGCGGCTTCTCACGAATTACTTTCTAAGCAGGTTGAAGATCAAGTTTCGCTGTATCAAACCCTGGAGGCAGTTGTTTTCAATTTCCGCCATATCATCCAAAGTTCGTCAGAGCGAGAAATTGATTTGACTTTAGACATCGACCAAGAGATTCAGGTTCTAAGTGATGAAATGGTCACCATCTCTTTGATCGTGAATGAATTGCTGCAAAATGTATTCGATCATGCTTTTGAACCAAATCAATCGGGGCAAGTAACAATTACTGGAATAAAGGAGAAGAGTTTAATCTCCATCACAGTCGAGGATAATGGGAAAGGCTTCGATCCAAAGGCGGATCACGGCGACAGTCTCGGCCTAATGATCATCACAAGCTATGTAAAGGATAAATTAAAAGGCAAGATAAAAATTGAATCGGGGAGAAACGGTACAAAAGTCTGTTTCACCTTTGAAAATGACAACATTGACGTTGTTTAAAAATTAAGCAAAGACGCTTAAGAAAGTGGAAAGAAATTTTCTCTTTTTTAAGCGTCTTTTTTATGTTTTGACAGGAGGGTAGGTTTTGGGAAAAGAAAAAATGTTAACCGTTGGCATCGACTTAGGAACATCAACTACGCAGCTAGTCTTGTCGGAGCTGACAATCGAAAATTACGCATCTGCCTTCTCAGTTCCCAGAATTACGATTTCTGAGAAGAAAGTCATTTATCGTAGTGAGATTATTTTTACACCTCTGATGAATCAAAAGGAAATCGATGATGAACCCATCAAACGATTCGTGACCGAACAATATAAACAGGCCGAAATCGAAAAAGGCGATATTCAAATGGGTGCTGTAATTATTACAGGTGAGACGGCGAGGAAGACAAATGCTAGTAAAGTGTTGAAGGCACTCAGCGGTTACGCCGGGGACTTCGTAGTAGCCACTGCTGGACCGGATTTGGAAAGCATTATTGCAGGAAAAGGGGCAGGAACGGAGAAGTTATCGAAGCAGTACAAAGGAACCATTGTCAACTTAGATATTGGTGGAGGAACCACAAATTTAGCAGCCTTTAGAGACGGAGATACGTTAGATACAGCTTGCTTTGATATTGGCGGTCGCTTAATCAAAATAGATTCAAAAACACAGACCATCCAATATATCTCACCAAAGCTCAAACAAATTATCAAAGAACAAAAGCTTTTGATAGAAGAGGGGAAAGCAGCGGAAAAGCAAGAGCTCCAAAAGATTGTTGCAGAGTTAGTAACCGTTCTTGAAAACAGCGTGGGAATAGGAGAAAAAAGTGTCTATTATGATTTGCTGATGACCAACCATGGATTAAAGCTGGATTACGATCTTACCTCTCTAACATTTTCAGGCGGAGTCGCAGATTGTCTTGAAAGTCAGGAAAAGGATTGCTTCAAATACGGAGATATCGGTTTATTACTAGGCCAGCAATTAAAAGAATCCAGATTATTTTCAGAGCTGGAGGTCCTGCCTTCCGAAGAAACGATTCGAGCAACGGTCGTCGGAGCTGGTTCTCATACTGCTGAGGTGAGCGGAAGTACCATTTCTTATACAGAAAAGTTATTGCCATTAAAAAATTTACCGATTCTGAAGCTTTCAAAAAAGGATGAGACACAAGATACAGAACAAATGGCGTTTCAAATTAAGGAAAAGCTGAATTGGCATCGGTTGGAAGACGATTTGTCGCAAATCGTTCTAGCTATTGAAGGGAAAAAAAACCCCAGTTTTATCGACATTCAAAGATACGCAGCCGGAATTGTTAAAGGACTGAAACCATTGATTGATGAAAAATCCCCCTTGATTGTACTTGTCAAAGAAGATATGGCTAAAGCTTTAGGGCATAGTCTCTTTGCCCAGCTGCCAAGGAATTATCCCTTTGTCTGTCTGGATTCAATCTTAGTTGAAAACGGCGATTATATTGATATTGGAAAACCAGTGGCTGGCGGAGCCGTTCTGCCAGTGATTGTTAAAACACTAGTATTTAATTAAAAGGAGTGAAATAGAAATGATTTTGAAAACCATGCTTTTTGGTAAGACTTATCAGTTTCGAAGCGTCAAGGAAGTTCTCGCCAAAGCCAATGAAGAAAAATCCGGCGATAAGCTGGCAGGAGTAGCGGCTGAGAGCTCCGAGGAACGAATTGCCGCTAAAGTAGTCCTTGCGCAATTAACTTTAGAGGATTTATTTAATCATCCAGTAGTTGATTACGATGAAGATGAGGTAACGAGAATTATCGTTGATCAAGTCAATCTTAAGATTTTTGATTCAATTAAACACTGGACCATGGAGGAGCTTAGGGAATGGATTCTGTCTGACAAGACAGGCGATTTTGAGATTAAACGAATATCCAGAGGCTTGACAGCTGAAATGATAGCAGCGGTTTGTAAATTAATGTCGAATATGGATTTGATTGTTGGTGCTAAGAAGATCAAAATCCAAAAGACTGCGAATACCACCATCGGAAAAACAGGAACATTTTCCGCTCGTCTGCAACCGAATCATCCTACTGATAATGTGGATGGAATCATGGCATCGGTCATGGAAGGTTTGTCATACGGTGTTGGTGATGCCGTTATCGGTCTAAATCCCGTAGATGATTCAACTGAAAGTGTCGTGCGAATCCTAAATAAGTTTGAAGAATTCAGAAGCGAATGGGACATTCCGACACAGACCTGTGTGCTCGCCCATGTAACGACGCAAATGGAGGCGATTCGCCAAGGGGCTCCAACAGGACTAGTCTTCCAATCAATTGCTGGTTCAGAAAAGGGCAACACGGCCTTTGGAATCAGCGGCGGTTTAATTCAAGAGGCACGAGATTTAGTTTTACAACAGGGACAAGCGGTAGGGCCAAACGTGATGTATTTTGAAACAGGACAAGGTTCTGAACTTTCCTCAGAAGCTAATTTCGGAGCAGATCAGGTTACGATGGAAGCTCGCTGTTACGGTTTTGCTAAAAAATATGACCCTTTTATTGTTAACACCGTTGTAGGCTTTATTGGGCCAGAGTATCTTTATGACTCCAAACAGGTTATTCGAGCCGGTCTTGAAGATCACTTTATGGGGAAACTAACGGGCATCTCAATGGGCTGTGATGTCTGCTACACCAACCACATGAAAGCCGATCAGAATGACATGGAAAATCTTACCGTCCTACTGGCTGCAGCAGGCTGTACGTATATCATGGGCATTCCCCATGGTGATGATGTCATGCTGAATTACCAAACCACCGGCTTCCATGAAACAGCGACGATACGTGAAATGTTCAATTTAAGACCAATCAAGGAGTTTGAAGAATGGTTGGAAAAAATGGGCATTATAGAAAATGGCAAGCTGACTCAACGAGCTGGCGATGCCTCATTATTTCTTAAATAAGAGAGGGTGAAGAAAATGAACGAACAAGATATCAAGAAAATGGTGGAATCAATTTTAACCGATTTAGTGGATCAGCAAGGCAATACGGCAGTAGCAACTAAAAATGTTATAGAAGCAGCCAATGATAAAGTATCCGAAAACGTCGATGAGAACTGTAGTATCGCGGACATTACGGAAGTCGATTTAAGAAAACAACTGTTAGTGACTGAACCAAATGATGCGGATGGCTATTTGAAAATGAAATCCTTTACGCCGGCACGCATCGGCGTCGGTCGTGCGGGACAACGTTATATGACTCAATCCGTCTTGCGCTTTCGAGCAGATCATGCTGCCGCACAAGATGCAGTGTTTTCAGATGTTTCAGAGGAATTAATTAAAGAGTTGAACTTAATTCCAACTCAAACCATTTGCCAAAGTAAAGATGAGTATTTAACCAGACCAGATTATGGTCGAGTTTTCGATGAAACCAACTGTGAAATAATCAAAGACAAGTGCCAAAAAGGTGCTAAATTACAAATTGTCGTTGGTGATGGACTTAGCTCAGCGGCAATAGAAGCAAATGTTAGAGAAATTCTCCCGTCTATTAAACAAGGCTTGAAAATGTATGATCTGGATTTTGACCAAGTACTATTTGTTAAATACTGCCGAGTTCCTGCGATGGATAAAATTGCGGAATTAACCGATGCAGAAGTAGTTTGCTTGCTGGTTGGAGAGCGGCCAGGTTTGGTAACTGCGGAATCCATGAGTGCCTATATCGCTTATCGTCCGACAGTTGGAATGCCAGAAGCGCGCCGAACAGTGATTTCCAATATTCATAAAGGCGGGACTCCTGCTGTTGAAGCGGGAGCTTATATTGTCGAGCTGATCCATAAAATGTTGCAGAAAAAGAAATCAGGAATTGATTTGAAGGAAGCGGAATAGCCGAAGGAGGGAAAAAAATGAGAAATGATCGTTTAGGAGCAACCGTCCTAAGTGTAAAAATGATCGCCAATGCTGATGAGGACTTGGCAAAACAGTTTGACCTGCCAAAAGGAATGAAATCATTTGGTATCATTACTTCTGATTGCGATGATGTGACTTATGTCGCACTGGATGAAGCCACGAAGGCAGCCGAGGTCGAAGTTGTTTATGCTAAAAGTATGTACGGAGGAGCTGGAAATGCTTCAACAAAATTAGCGGGTGAAGTGATCGGGATCTTAGCTGGTCCCAGTCCAGCAGAAGTGAGCAGTGGCTTAGCCATCGCTATTCAAGTCATCGAAAATGAGGCAAGCTTTATCAGTGCCAATGATGATGATAGCATTCCTTACTTTGCTCATGTGATTTCACGTTCTGGCCGTTTTCTATCCAAAGAAGCCAATGTCACTGAAGGAGAAGCGATCGCTTACTTGATCGCGCCGCCACTAGAAGCGATGCTAGGTTTAGACGCAGCTCTTAAAGCAGCTGATGTAAAAATGGGCGTCTTTTATGGACCACCGTCAGAAACCAATTTCGGCGGCGCCTTGTTATCTGGTACGCAATCAGCTTGTAAAGCAGCCTGCAACGCCTTCGCCCAAACCGTTCAAAATGTAGCAGCCGATCCCAAGGATTATTAAGGATGTGATACAAGATGACAGCACTAGGAATGATTGAAGTCCGTGGATATTTAGGAGCAGTTAGTGTTGCCGATACAGCACTCAAGGCGGCCAATGTAACGTTGAATAACGCGGAAGTCATTCGAGGCGGTATAACGACCATTCAATTAACTGGCGATGTAGCGGCGGTAAATGCAGCGGTAGAGGCGGCGACACAAATGGCAAAAACTTTAAATTGCCTTCTGTCTAGTCATGTAATTGCTCGTTTAGATGAGCAAACCAAGGCTTTGATGAGGCAACCAGAACAAACAACTTCTCATGAGATTAGTGAAGAAATACCAGAAGAAACAACTCATCAAGAAATGAATGAGGAAGAAACTACTGAAGCAACCACTATAGAAGAAAAGATTCCCGACCGGCCTATTATCCGCGAAAATGCTGAAGATAAAGGATTGAAGAAAAAATTATCAGATAAAAAAGTTACCGAGTTGCGAACGATCGCCTATAAAATGAATCTTCGATCACTGACCAAAAAGGAAATAAAATTTGCAACAAAAGAAAGCTTAATCAAGGCTATTTTAATTGAATCCGAGGGGAGTGAAAGTGATTGGGATTAATCGACAAAGATTTACAATCGATTCAAGAAGTTAGAAATTTGATCCACGAAGCCAAAAAAGCACAAAAAATACTAGCGGGCTTGTCACAGCAACAAATTGCTCGTATCTGTCAGGCTATTTCTGAAGAAACCTATAACCAACGGGAAAAACTAGCGAAAATGGCTAATCAGGAAACTGGTTTTGGCATTTGGCAGGATAAAGTGATCAAAAATAGCTTTGCCTCAAAATCAGTTTATGAATATATCAAGGATCTGAGAACGGTTGGCGTGATTAAAGAAGATGTGGAAAACAGAATCACAGAAATAGCTGTACCAGTAGGCGTGATTGCCGGTTTGATTCCTTCAACCAACCCTACATCAACCGTGATCTATAAAGCACTGATTGCTCTTAAGGCAGCCAATAGTATTATTTTTTCACCACATCCTAATGCGTTAGGCTGCATCATAGAGACAGTTAAAATCATCCAAACAGTTTTAGAAAACGAAGGTGTTCCGAAAGCCTGTGTATCCGCCATGACCATGCCTACCATGGAAGGAACCCATGAACTTATGGTCAATAAAGACACAAATTTGATTCTGGCAACCGGTGGGAACGCCATGGTGAAAGCGGCCTATTCTTCTGGCACACCAGCAATTGGGGTTGGGCCTGGAAATGGACCAGCCTATATCGAACGCAGCGCTGATATCAAGCTAGCAGTCAAGCGAATTATGGATTCAAAAACCTTCGACAACGGAACAATTTGTGCGTCTGAACAGTCGATTATTGTGGAGAGGGCCAATGAAAAAGAGGTTCGAGCTGAATTAGTCCAACAGGGAGCACATTTTCTATCTGAGGAAGAAGCGGCAAAGCTAGCCAAATTTATTCTACGACCAAATGGAACAATGAATCCGCAAATAGTCGGAAAATCTGTTCAGCATATCGCTGAGCTTTCAGGTTTGACTATTCCGAAGAGCTGCCGCTTAATCGTAGCCAACGAAAAACATGTCGGACCAAAATATCCATACTCTAGAGAAAAATTAGCACCGATCATCGCTTTTTACACCGTTGAAA
>NZ_JAWGOQ010000021.1:0-83101 GCF_032555305.1 Enterococcus sp. | reverse complement strand
TTGAAAAATACTTCATTTAAACTTGAGTTAGCTGTCAGTTCCGCTTTTTGCAGTATAAAAAGAGCGAATACTATTCATATTAAAAGCCAATAAATGATTATGCTGTTTAGCGGAATGATATGCGTACGAAGATAAACTCATTTTTCGTGGGTTTCGAAAAATGAATTCATTAAAACCGAGCTAGCTGCATCTACGACTTTCGCAGTTTGTCGAGGTTGATGAAGAATCTATTGGCTAAGGAAAAAATTGGTGTGGAAAGTATAGTCGAATCGTATGCGCACGAAAATATAGGTATTTTTCTGCTCTTTGAAAAATACTTCATTTAAACCTGAGTTAGCTGTCAGTTCCGCTTTTCGCAGTGTAAAAAGAACGAAATCTGTTCCCTTTAAAAGTCAATATATGATTCTGCTGTTTAGCGGAATGATAAGACGCAGATAGTCGATGATCAAAAAACAATTGACGATGTGTTTGTATTGCCAGAGAAAGAGAGTTAAAGGCGGTCATCTCAATATTTTTTTCTTTTTCATAAAAGTTTTTTTATTGAATAAAAAACACTGGCTCGGTATGGTAAAATATTCATTGGAAAGAAAAATAATTAGAAATAACGATAAAAATATATAGATAGGAGAGCGTTGAATGAAATTAATTGAAACACCCTTGAACAGTAATGTTAACTTGGAAACACTGTATCCTAATCTAACCAAATACTTTTTTGATAAACGGCAAGCCGTGAAATTACTAAAACTTTACGCCTATGATCGCACGAAAATAATATACGCGGATCGTTTTGACACGATTGATTTGCTGTTGTTGAATCGTAAACGCAAAATTAGTCATGAAGAGGTAGATACCATTATTCACCGTTTGTTAAAAGTCGATCGTGAAGACGTAGTGGTGAATGTAGGGTATAAAAAACAAATTATGGAAGCTGGAATGCGCCCGAAGGAATCGTATAAAGATATCATTGCGGTGGAATACAAGGTTCCAAAAGAATAGCAGCTAGACATGAGAGGCCTAGAGCCTCTCTTTTTTATACGTTTGAGCAGGATTATCGTAAACTTTTAGAGTTTTGCTAGTTGAGCTTTAGCGAGAGAAATTTAATAGATCATCAGAGAGCTAAAATTACTCTCACTGAACTCTTGTGCTATAATAATTAAAATAGTTTAATTTACTAAAAACAAATGAGGAGCATGACTATGAAAAAGTTGTACGAAGATGACAGTTTGACACTTCATACGGACCTTTATCAGATCAATATGATGAAAACTTATTGGGAGACAGGTCGCGCGGATCTACATGCCGTATTTGAGTGTTACTTCCGCAATATGCCGTTTGATAATGGCTATGTCATCTTTGCTGGTCTTGAACGATTGGTAAAATATCTGGAAGATTTGACATTTAGCGAAAGTGATTTGGCTTACTTAGCTGAAGTGGAAAATTATCCAGCAGATTTTATCAATTATTTGCGTGATTTCAAATTTGCTTGCACCGTTCGTTCAGCGGTAGAAGGCGAATTGGTCTTTAGCAATGAACCGATCATTCAAGTAGAAGGACCGTTATTGCAGTGTCAATTAGTAGAAACAGCACTTTTGAATATTGTTAATTTCCAAACCTTAATCGCTACAAAAGCGGCTCGGATCAAATCGGTTATCGGGGAAGATCCATTGTTGGAATTCGGAACACGTCGAGCACAAGAATTAGACGCAGCACTTTGGGGAACCCGGGCAGCTTATATTGGCGGTGCGGATGCCACGAGTAATGTGCGCGCAGGAAAAATCTTTGGGATTCCTGACAGTGGAACGCATGCCCATTCTTTGATCCAATCTTATGGGAATGACTATGATGGATTCAAAGCTTATGCTGAAACACATCGCGACTGTGTCTTTTTAGTTGATACCTATGATACGATCAAATCCGGTGTACCAAGTGCTATCAGAGTCGCACGCGAAATGGGTGATAAGATCAACTTCTTAGGCGTGCGGATTGATAGTGGTGATATGGCCTACATTTCAAAACGGGTACGACAGCAATTAGATGAAGCAGGCTTCCCAGATGCGAAGATCTATGCGTCGAATGATCTAGATGAAAGCACGATCTTAAACTTAAAGATGCAGCATGCGAAGATCGATGTGTGGGGTGTTGGTACGAAATTGATCACTGCCTATGATCAACCAGCTCTTGGTGCTGTCTTTAAATTGGTCTCAATTGAAAATGAACAAGGCGAAATGGTGGATACCATCAAACTTTCAAGCAATGCGGAAAAAGTCACAACGCCAGGTAAAAAACAAGTGTGGCGGATCACACGTAAATCTGACGGCAAATCAGAAGGCGATTATGTGACACTATGGGATGAAGATCCTCGTGAAGAAAAAGAAATTTACATGTTCCATCCCGTATATCCTTACATCAACAAAACAGTGAAAAATTTTGAAGCACGTCCAGTTCTAAAGGATATTTTTGTAGATGGAGAGCTTATGTATGAGTTGCCTGATTTAGAGGTAGTCAAGCAGACGGCCAAAGACAGCTTGGATTCATTATGGGAAGAATACAAGCGCGACCTAAACCCACAAAAATATCCAGTCGATCTTTCGACAGATTGTTGGAACCATAAAAACAAAATTATGGACCAAGTACGTAAATCTGTGGTAAAAACGAATCAAGAAGATTAGGGAGTGGATGCGTCATGACGTTACAAGAGGAAATCATTAAGGAACTAGGTACGAAACCAGAAATTGACCCGCAAGAAGAAATTCGTAAGAGTATCGATTTTTTGAAAGCTTATCTTACTAAGCATCCTTTTTTAAAAGCCTTTGTTTTAGGGATCAGCGGCGGACAGGACTCTTCATTAGCCGGTCGCCTGGCACAACTTACAATGGAAGAAATGCGTCAAGAAACTGGCGACGACAGCTATAAATTTATCGCTGTTCGTTTACCTTACGGTGCCCAAGCAGATGAAGCGGATGCCAAACGGGCTTTGGATTTTATCAAACCAGATGTTAGCTTAAGTGTGAATATCAAAGGTGCTGTCGATGCAGAAGTATCCGCGTTAGAAGAAGTGGGTGTTGAAATCAGTGATTTCAATAAAGGCAACATCAAAGCACGCCAACGTATGATTACTCAATATGGAATCGCCGGTGACAACCAAGGGGCTGTCATTGGAACGGATCATGCAGCAGAAAATATCACTGGATTCTTTACAAAATTTGGTGATGGCGGTGCTGATATCTTGCCATTGTTCCGCTTAAATAAGCGGCAAGGGAAAATGCTGCTGAAAGAGTTGGGCGCAGATGAAGCCTTGTACATGAAAGTTCCAACGGCTGACTTGGAAGATGGCAAGCCATTGATCGCTGATGAAGTTGCTTTAGGAGTTACTTATGACAACATTGATGATTATCTAGAAGGTAAAACGATTGATGCTCAAGCGCAGGCAACGATCGAAAATTGGTGGAACAAAACTCAGCACAAACGTCATTTACCAATCACAGTTTTTGATGATTTTTGGAAATAAATTGATAAGAAGAAGTCTAGTAGGGATTCGTCCCCATTAGACTTTTTTTGCGAGTCCGACTTTTCGTAGAGCAATCAGTTTGAGAGGAGTTTTACTTTTTTTGAGTAAATGGTTGAACAACGGTCTTAGTTGGATCGTATGCGAAACGAAAATAAGCTCATTTTTCTGGTTTTAGAAAAATGCTACACCGAAACTGAGCTAGCTGTCAGTCACACTGTCAGCATTATTATCTTTTGAAATAGTAAGGAATGTCGACGTTTAATGTGGTTGGCGTTCTTTACTTTCTGCTGATTTCTCGCTAAACTATTTAGGATGCGTCATTATTTACTAGGGGTATATAGATAGGAGAGACATATGCAAAAAATTCGGAAGCTTCCTTGGCGCCCATTCTTGAAAATGATTGGCGTGCTAGGCTTGATTCTTGTTTCAAATCTTTTTTTTCAGCTCACTCAAAATGAGTTTTCTTTTGATTTAATGTTCAAATTTGCCTTTTCTTGGCACACGGAAAAAATCTTTTTAGGGTGTTTGGTCCTGCTGATTTTCTTTGGTTGGCTCAGCAGTTTATTAGGTTCATTAAAAACAGGCAGCCTATTCTATCTTTTAGCAGTGATTGGAGTAGGGATCGCAAATTATTTGAAAATGAAGTATCGGATGGAGCCAATCTATCCGGATGATTTGAAAATGATCACCGAATTCGGAATGATCCGTGATATGGTAGGCATCCCATTATTTCTTTTATTCTTACTGCTCTTGGCAGCAGGGATTTTTTTAGTCATTTTCAGTGTAAAGAGAAGTCTGAAGCTAAGCAAGAAACAGCAATGGATACGTTTGGCTTTCTTTATTTTGACCAGTGGACTGCTGCTGTATATTGGCAGTTTTAACCAGCAGGGCAATTTGTTGCGGAAGGCTTATAATAAAACGGCACTGTGGATTCCTTATAGCCAAAAAATGAATTACTATAATACAGGATTCATGGGAGGCTTTCTATATAATCTGCCAGTTGATGCGATGGAAAAACCAAAAAATTATTCAGAGGCAGCTGTCAAAAAAATCACCAAATCCTATCAAGCAAAGACGAAGAACGAGTCTCAGGAAAAGCCGAATATCGTTTATGTCATGAGCGAAAGCTTTTCAGATCCAGGACGCTTGAAGGGATTGGAAATCTTTGGCGGCGATCCCTTACAAGGCTATCGTTCAGTAGCGGATAAAACGTATAGTGGACAAATGCTGTCACAAAATTATGGCGGCGGAACGGCCAATATTGAGTTTGAAGCGTTGACAGGCTTCTCAATGGAATTATTCAATGCACAGATGACGACGCCCTATACCATGCTAATGTCAGAGTTTGATTCTTTTCCTTCTATTGTAGATACCTTGAAAGAGCGCGGCTATGACTCCACCGCTATCCATCCTTACAATACGTCAATGTATAAGCGCAAAGATGTTTATAAAACGTTCGGTTTCGATCAGTTTTTAGACGAGAGCACGATGAAGCATACGGATAAAATCGAGAACAATCCTTACATTTCTGACAAGGCGGCTTATCAAGAAATCTTTGACCAATTAGAGAATAATAAAAAGCCGCAATTTGTCCACCTTGTGACGATGCAGACACATATGCCATATGAGAATAAGTACAATGATCTGTCTTATGCAGTCAAGGGAGACAATCGATTGTCGGTACAAAGTTATGTCCAGGACATTGCGTACAGCAGTGAAGCACTCAAGGCATTTTTGGAACAACTGGATGATTTGCCTGAACGAACATTGGTAGTTTTTTGGGGCGATCATTTGCCAGGGATTTACTCAGATGAAACCCAAAAGGAAAACCAAGGACATTTATTACATGAGACAGAATTTCTGATGTACGACAATCAGCATAAACTGAATAATCAGCAGGTGACGACTAGTCCGTTTTATTTTGCGGCCGATCTTTTTCAACAAGGTAGGCTTCAAATGACTGGTTTCCAGAATTTATTAGTCGCATTGCAAAAAGAACTGCCGGCTTTTGAAAAAGGAATGTACTATCAAAATGGAAACTGGTATAAAGAAGCGCGGTTGAATCAAAAGCAAGAGAAAATCTATCAGGATTATCAAATGATTCAGTATGATATCACCGCCGGAAAACAATATAGCTTGAAGGATAAGTTCTTTGATTAATTAGAACTAGAGGAGCGAATATGGGATTTAAAAAGAAAGACAATCAGAATTATTATAATCCGCTTCGGCGGGCAATCTTAAATCACCAGATGATCGAGCCGGGAGATAAAGTGGCAATCGGGATGAGCGGAGGCAAAGACAGCACGACATTACTCTATTTACTGGATCGTATTCGTCGCCAAGGTCGTTTAGGCTTTGATTTTGAGATCGTACCAATTACGTTGGACATGGGATTTGAAGAGTGTGACATAACACCTATGCAGAAGTTTGTGGAAAGCTTGGGTTATGCTTTAGAAATTGTACCGACGAATATTGCTAAAGTTGTTTTTGATATTCGAGAGGAAAAGTCGCCATGTTCTTTATGTGCTAAGCTGCGTCGAGGAATCCTTTATAATCGAGCAAGGGAGCTTGGCTGCCAGAAGGTTGCTTTAGGTCATCATGTGGATGACGCATTGGAAACTTATTTTATGAATTTTTTGTTTCACGGCCGATTAAACAGTTTCGAACCAAAAAGCTATTTATCGAAAACAAAGGTGACATTGATACGTCCGATGATCTATTTGGAAGAAAAGCAGATTATTCGACTTGTGAAACGCGAAGAACTGCCAGTCGTTTTTAACCCTTGTCCTGTGGATAAGAAGACAAAACGGGAAGAAATCAAAAACTTGGTGACAAGCATAGCTAAAAACTACCCAGATATTCGGGAAAAGTTTATAATGGGCATGGAACAAGGAACAGCTGAAGATTTTTGGACAAAAGTCTCTGCTGGAAACTCTTACAATTAATCAATTGAAAAGTAGTGATTGTATTCCAGCCTTTTCTCATGCTATAATTCGTTTTGTATTCATGAGGGAGTAACTAGCAGCGCAAGCTGTGGCAACGCCACCAGCAAGAAAAGAAATTTTCTGGTGTTGTCTTAAATAGTGAGACTTATGTATGTTGTTTTTCGCATACACAAGTCTATTTTTTTATTCCTAAAAGGAACGCTAATTTTTAAGGATGTCCGTTCAACTTTGCCAGTTTTTCTTTATGGTTTGTCAGTTCTACTTCCTGCTTAAGCAGGTTAGTAGAATGATATGTCTTCGAAAGTCCAGATAAATTCTTTTAAGAATTTATCGACATAATTTTAGAGAAGACTAGCGTAATTAGAAAAATGGTATACGGCATTCTAATGGACTAATTTTTCCTTGAAAAATTAATTCATTAAAAAGAATAAGGAGGATAAGAATGTCAGAGGAGAAAAAACAACAACTGCTGAAACCTTTTTATACTGAGGAAACAGAACAGGTCTTAGCAGAGGTTCAAACGACTGAAGAAGGGCTGACGTCTGCTGAAGCAGAAAAACGCCTAAACGAGTTCGGTTTGAATGAATTAGAAGAGGGCGAAAAGAAAAGCATGCTTGCTCGCTTCATCGAACAGTTCAAAGATCTGATGATCATTGTCTTACTGTTTGCGGCAATTATTTCTGCGGTCGTCTCTCACGAGGTAGTGGATTCGATCATTATCTTAGCAGTGGTTATCATTAATGCGATTATGGGGATCGTTCAAGAATCAAAGGCAGAAGAGGCAATCGAAGCTTTGCGAGAAATGTCGACACCAAATGCCAATGTTCTGCGAGATGGACATATCAGCTCAGTAAAATCGACGGATCTTGTTCCCGGCGATATCGTAATGTTGGAGGCCGGCGATGTGGTTCCTGCGGATCTACGTTTGTTAGAAGTTGCTTCATTGAAGATTGAAGAGGCAGCACTTACAGGTGAATCTGTACCAGTCGAAAAAGAAATGATCGTCATTGAAGATGGAGAAGTCGGTATTGGTGATCGTGTCAATATGGCTTACTCAAATAGTAATGTGACATATGGCCGTGGTAAAGGTGTGGTGGTCAACACTGGGATGAATACCGAAGTTGGTAAAATCGCCGGGATGTTGGCACAAGCGGATGAGACCGAAACACCGCTTAAAAACAACCTGAACCAATTGAGTAAATTCTTGACTTTCGCCATTATTATTATTGCGATTGTAATGTTTTTCGTTGGGATCGTCTTCAATGATACTTCTTGGGTCGATATGCTATTGACTTCGATTTCATTGGCGGTTGCAGCGATTCCTGAAGGCTTGCCAGCGATCGTTACGATTATCTTAGCTTTAGGTACGCAAGTAATGGCAAAACGGAATTCAGTAATTCGTAAGTTGCCAGCCGTTGAAACATTAGGTTCAACTGATATTATCGCTTCTGATAAAACAGGTACGTTGACACTGAACCAAATGACGGTTGAAAAATTATATGTAGACAATCATCAATACGATGCGAATGGTGAAGTACCCGTCGACAGTATGGCGATGAAAGTTATGAACTACGCAAACGATACTAAGTTCACCCAAGAAGGCAACTTGATCGGTGATCCAACTGAAACAGCTTTGGTTCAATTTGGGTTGAATAACAGCTTCGATGTTCGAGAAAAAGTAGCTGAAGAACCACGTGTCGGTGAGCTGCCCTTCGACTCTGATCGAAAATTAATGAGTACGTTACATGAAGAAAAAGATGGCAAAATCTTAGTCGCTGTGAAAGGTGCTCCAGATGTCCTGCTTAATCGTACTTCACAGATTTTACTAAATGGTCAAGTTGTACCAATGACGGACAAAGAAAAACAAGACATTTTAGCCAATAACAAAGACATGGCGCAACAAGCGCTGCGTGTTTTAGGAATGGCGTACAAATATGTCGATGTCGTTCCAGCTGAATTAGAATCAGAAGTAGTCGAAAATGATTTGATTTTTGCTGGCTTAGTTGGAATGATTGACCCAGAACGTGCCGAAGCGGCAGAAGCGGTACGAGTTGCCAAAGAAGCGGGCGTACGTCCGATCATGATCACAGGAGACCACAAAGATACAGCAGAAGCAATTGCTGCTCGTCTAGGAATCATTGAAAAGGGCGACGATGCCTCAGTCTTAACGGGTGCACAATTAAATGAAATGTCTGATGAAGAGTTTGCTCAAAAAGTTGAACATTATTCTGTTTATGCTCGTGTTTCACCAGAACACAAAGTTCGAATCGTGAAAGCATGGCAAAAAGAAGGCAAAGTTGTTGCCATGACTGGTGACGGTGTCAATGATGCTCCAGCCTTGAAACAAGCCGATATCGGTATTGGTATGGGAATCACTGGTACAGAAGTTTCTAAAGGCGCTTCTGATATGGTCCTTGCTGATGATAATTTCGCGACGATCGTCGTTGCCGTCGAAGAAGGACGTAAAGTTTTCTCAAATATCCAAAAAGCAGTGCAATATTTGCTGGCTGCGAACTTGGGTGAAGTTTTGACGCTATTTATCGCGACTTTACTTGGTTGGGATACATTGTTGCCAATTCATTTATTATGGATCAACTTAGTGACGGATACCTTCCCAGCGATTGCTTTAGGAATGGAACCAGCAGAAAAAGATTTGATGCAGCACAAACCTCGCGGACGCAGCTCTAACTTGTTCTCTGGCGGAGTCCTATCAAGTATTATCTACCAAGGGATCTTAGAAGCAGGTACAGTATTGTTTGTTTACTGGTCAGCGATTCAATGGCCTGTCCACACAACTTATACGGAAATCCATTCTGACGCATTGACGATGGCCTTTGCGACACTAGGATTAATGCAGCTATTCCATGCCTTCAACGTGAAGTCGGTTCACCAATCCTTATTCAAAGTTGGACCGTTCCGTAACAAGAGCTTCAACTGGGCGATCTTACTATCATTTGTTTTAATGATGGTGATTATCGTGGTACCAGGATTGAATGATATCTTCCGAGTAGCACATCTTGATTTATATCAATGGGGAATCGTGATCGGCGCATCCTTTGCGATTATTCCAATCGTTGAGATTGTTAAAGCTTTCCAACGAAGCGCACAAAAAAAGTAAGATAAGAAAAAAAAATCGCATGAAGCCAGATGTTGGCTCACATGCGATTTTTTTGTTAGTGCTACTTTTTTACAGTTATTTCAGTTTGACCAGAATTAATTATTCTTGAGAATACCATTGTACTGGTTGTTTAGCACGGGCTAGTTACTGATTCTAAATATGAACCAGCTATTTAATCAAAGCGTACATTTGCATATCGACGACTTTACCGTTTTTCACAGCATTCTTTCTTAGGGTCCCTTCAAATTGAAAACCATTTTTCTCAAGTAAGCGGCAAGACGCCTGATTAGTGGAGAATGGTTCAGCAAAAATGCGGATGATATCTGTTTCCGCAAAAACATAGTCAGTGAGTTGTTTTACGGCCTTTGTACCGACTCCTTGTCCCCAATAGTCTTCAGCTACATAATAGCCCATCTCGGCTGTTTGGCGATGAATGTTACCGCAGCGGAAGGCCCCGATACTGCCAATCGCTTGATCCTCATCATTAACGATCGCAAAGGCGAAAGTTTTGGTTGGATCAGCGTTCAACATGTCATTGATAAAGGCTAGTGCGTCTTGTTCGGTATAAGGGAAGGCTAGTCCATCACGTAAATTATCTTGAATCTTTTTGTTGCTTAACATCTTTGCCAAGGATGCGGCATCTTCTTTCCGCCAATTTCGAATGATCTTGTCCATAAACACGCCTCCTAAATTACATTTACTTAAAGTTACCATCAAAAAATGCAGAATTGAAGACATTTCTAAATATTTCCTGAGTCGCTTTGCATCTCGTTGGAAAATCGGTAAAATGGGAGGTATCAAAAGATAGAAAGTAGGAATTGATACATGCGACCTAATACAGGGTTTTATGCTAGAGAAATTAATGAGATTGTTCAAAATACAGAAAAAATGGGTGAACGTTTGCATCCAAGTTATGAAGAAATTCGGACAGCATTGGACGAAAAGAAAATGGCTGAGTTCGATCAAGAACGTTTATCAGAGATTCACGAATTATTTAAAGAGGGCACGCAGTTTTATCAACTGAACTTAGAAAAAATCAATATGCTAAAAGCCCCAGCGAAAGTAATGGGTAATCATAAAAGCTTCGAAAAAGCCTATGTTCAATACGTAGCCGGTTGCCAAGAAATGACGGACAGTTTGCTGCCAGAAGTAAATGAAGAAGCTTTCAATGCCGCTGAAAAAAAACAGGATGAAGCGACCGACATTATCTATAAAACAATCCAAAAAATCACGAATCTGTTATTGAAATAGTAAACAAACCAAAATCAAAAGAGAACAAAGGTTTTCTAATTTTATTATAACGTTATTTTAAATACAGCTGGAACAGAATCGGTTATTATAAATACATAACCAATAACAACCTTTTCTTTTTCATTGCATTTAGGTAATACTCCTTTAGCACCGATTTGCCGATCGGTGCTTCTTTTTGTCAGTTCTGCTTTTCGCAGTTTACTGAAGTTTCAAATCTAACTATCGATTATTGAAAATAAAGAAGACAAATTGTTTAGCCAGAATGATATGCGTGATGATAATAAAACTCATTTTTCCGTAAGAAAAATGAATACCTTGATAGGAATTAGCTGCGAGTTCCATTGCTTTAGCTGGTTAAGTAGAATCGTATGCGAAGTGAGAATCAACATCATTTTTCGTGGGTTCCGAAAAATGATTCCCTTACTAGGAGCTAGCGGTCAGTTCTGCCTTTTGCAGTTTTCTAAAGTTTGAGATCCAATCTCTTCTTACATTCGGAAAATTTAGGAGACAAGTAGTTTGGCAGAATGATATGCGTGATGATAATAAAACTCATTTTTCCGTAAGAAAAATGAATACCTTGATAGGAAATAGCTGCGAGTCCCATTGCTTTAGCTGGTTAAGTAGAATCGTATGCGAAGTGAGAATCAACTTCATTTTTCGCGGGTTCCGAAAAATGATTCCCTTACTAGGAGCTAGCGGTCAGTTCTGCTTTTCGCAGGATACTGAAGTTTAAATCCAGCTATTGATTATTGAAATAAATTCCTTATCTCGAGATTGCTGCGAATTTTATAGTTAAACTGCATAATTTAAGAAATAAGCATAAAAAATAAAGTTTATAAAAAACTGGTCTCTAAGTAAAATCACTCAGAGACCAGTTTTCATTTTGATTAATTCTCAATATTTCTCACATAGTTTTCAAAATAATCATTTAAATCGTTCTTGATTTTTTGATATTCTTCTTCGGTATATTCTTTTTCTTCTAAACGCCCTTTGAAGTTTGGCAGGTCTAAATCTTTTTTAAGTCTTTCTATAACTGCTTCTTTATCCATAGACATTTCCCTTCTCTCTAGTAAGATATTTCTTAAAGTAATTTCTTTCTACAGGTCATTTGAAAAGTCGAGCTAGTCAAAATACACACAAACAGCTTCTGGTGCAAAAACATCTTTTTGAATCATGCTTAAGAGACCGGTTTGGCTGTCACGACGATAAAGGGTCAAGTTGTCGCTGTTTTGATTGGCAGCAACGACGTAGTCATTATCAGGGCTTAATGCGAAGTCTCTTGGGAAATCGCCTTCTGTTGAGATTGATTGGATCATTTCAACACTTGACCCGTCTTCGTCAATAGCAAAGACTGCGAGGGAATTATGTCCACGATTTGAAGCGTAAAGATAGCGACCGTCGTTTGAGATGCGAATCGCTGCACCGCCATTTTCACCGTCATAGTCTTTTGGTAAAGTGGAGACTTTTTGTTTTTGAGTAAAGCTGCCATCGGCTTCGTCATAGGCTAAGACAGTCACAGTGCTGTCAAGCTCGCCAAATAGATAGGCGATCGATTTATTTGGATGGAAAACCAAATGACGCGGGCCAGTACCAGGCTCCGCTACATAAATCGCCGCTTCTTCGACTTCGCCTGTTTCGGCAACGTCATAGGTGTAGACACGATCCGTTCCCAGATCACAAACAGCTAAGCGTTGATCCGGTGTGAGATCCGTGTAATGAGTATGGGCCTTGTCTTGATTTTTATGCGGTCCAGTCGGCTCAGTGTGAGCAAGCGTTGCAGCAGCTGTTAGAGAGCCATCTGGTTGGATTTTATACGTATTCAGCTCACCTTTGTGATAATTAGCGCCATAGACCAATTGACGTGCTTCATCAACGGCTACGTAGCATGGTGGAGCACCGTCTTCTGTCACCGCATTCAAAAAGCTGTTTTGAGGATCATAGCTGGACATTCCACCTTGATCATTGCGGGTTGTAACAGAATAAAGAAAATTTTCTGTACTTTTTGCAAGATAGGTAGGGCTGTTTTCTTCCGTTACTAGTTCCAAGTTGGCTAACGTTTCAGCTGCTGTATCTAACTCGATCTGATAGATGCCTTGACTGATGCGTCGTGTGTACGTTCCTAAAAGTATTTTGTGGATCATTAAAAAACCTCCTTCAATATATCTACCATTTTAGCAAGTTTATTCCCGCTTGGATAGCGCTAGCTTTGTGATATAATTGAAAAATAAATGTGAAAAGAGTGTGACTTATGACAGTGACAGAAATTACTCAAATTGGAAAAAATGCGATTAATGATGAAAATATTTTAGTGCTTTTTGGTGAAAATATCACACCTGATCTGTTAGACGTTTCAATCGTTCAGAAAAAGCTTGGTGACGAATTGATCGCGGTAGAAAAGGGCGGACAGCTTATTTTTGGAGATCAAAGCTATCAAATCAATGGTGTTGGACCATTAGCAAATGAAAATTTAAATGAGATTGGGCATGCGACTGTTTTCTTTCAAGAAGAAGTCGGCATGATCCCCAATGCGATTTATGTCACCCCAGAAAAGCTTCCTGAATTGGAAGTTGGGATGAAAATTACATTTCAATAGGAGCGTGAGTGCGTGGATAAAAAGAAATTAACGCAAAAAACATCTTGGTTCTGGAAATGGTTTTTAAACAGCCAGGTTGTCGTGGCATTGATCATTGTATTATTGCTGCTGTTGATCGCGTTGGTCTTTACAAAAGTATCCTATCTATTTGAACCGGTCGGACAATTTTTTGCGATTGTCGGTTTGCCGATGGTGATTGCCGGGATTCTTTATTATTTAATGAATCCTGTGGTCAATTTCATGGAGAGAAAAGGATTGAAGCGAAATATTGCGATTATCCTGCTGTTTATTGCAGTGGTTGCTTTGCTTATTTGGGGAATTGTCGTCATTATTCCGCAGATCAGAGAGCAGGTCGGCTCAATGATGAAAAGCCTGCCGGGGTATTTTGATACGGTCAGTGATAAGTTGGGTGAAATTTTTAAAGATCCAACCTTCCAGCCGATTCAGCAGCACATTGAAAGTAGTTTGCAGAAGATTTTAGAGTCCTTAACGGATACGGCACAGAAAATTTCTCGTGTGACGATACAGGGATTAGGAAGTGTTGTTTCTACGCTAGCAACAGTCGTGATCGCATTGATTACAGCACCGATCATTCTGTTCTTCCTATTGAAGGACGGTGATCAGCTGGCACCATACTTCATTAAGTTCCTACCAACGAAGGCACGCAAGCCAACACTGAAGGTCATGACCGAAATGAATTCTCAGCTGGCTTCATATATTCGCGGTCAGCTAACAGTAGCATTCGCAGTAGCGGTGATGTTTATTATCGGGTTCTCCTTAGTTGGTATGAATTATGCGGTCACTCTAGGAATTATGGCTGGTTTTTTGAATCTGATTCCTTATCTTGGGTCCTTTTTAGCCATGGTACCGGTCGTCTTTATTGCGATTGTTACTGGACCGGTCATGCTGGTAAAAGTAATCATTGTTTTTGCGATCGAGCAAACAATCGAAGGACGGATTGTTTCACCGTTAGTATTGGGGAACCAATTAGAGATCCATCCGGTGACAATCATGTTTGTCCTTTTGACAGCTGGGAAGATTTTTGGGATTGCCGGTGTGATTTTAGGGATTCCATTTTATGCGGTAGCGAAAGTAATCTTACTCCATGTATTTGAATGGTATAAGGGTGTTTCGAACTTATATGAAGATGAAACTGTAGAAAAAACGCCTGTCGATGAATGATCGACAGGCGTTTTTTTAAAATTGTGCAGCCAATAATTTGGCTTTTTCTTTTGCCGCAGCCATGATCTCAGGTGCTCTCGCCGGATCGTAATCCGCACCTTCGATGTAGATAGAATCAAAATCAGTGATACCGATAAAATTCAAAATCCCCTTAACATATTGTGCTGAGAAATCTTGTCCGTTATATGTACCGCCACTTGATTGAATGTGTAGAGCTTTCTTATCAGTAATCAAGCCGGTAGGACCTTCCATAGTATATTTGAAGGTTTTACCTGCGACGTTGATCGTATCGAACCATGCTTTTAATTTCGTTGGAATATTCAAGTTCCATAAAGCATTGGCGATAACGATTTTTTCACTAGCTAAAAATTGATCAGTAAACTCATTAAAAACACGTACTTTTTCTTGTTGAACATTGCTTAAATCAGTAAAATCAGCACCCTTTTGCAGCGATTTCCAAGCTAAAAGCAGGTCGCCGTCGATTTCTGGGATATCTGTATAATACAAATCTAACATGGTGAAAACATCTTCTGGATGACTTGCTTGATGTGCTTCGATAAAAGTATCCAAAATAGTTACTGTCTGCGAGTCTTCTGCGGCTAACGGGTGGGCATTCACTACTAGAACATTTGCCAAAACTAACACTCCTTAAATTTACTTACAAACGCATCGTACACAATATATCAAAAACAGACAATTTATCTGCTTGAAACAACCTATAAAAAACGTTTTTTATTAACTTGCGAGATATTGTTTATAGGCAGAAGTTCCACCAATTACATTTACTACTTGGTAGCCTTCGCTTCGTAAAAATTGTGCCATCGTTTTTGAACGACCGCCAAATTGAGTAAATAGGTAATACGTTTTACCTTTGTCAAGTTGACCTAAACGATTCGGCAATTGGGTTAATGGAATACGTGTAACGTTTGTTCCTTCAAGTAAATCAGCGGAATCATCAAAATCAGGGTCTCTTAAATCTAAAACATCCACGGGTTCTTTAGCAGCGAGCAACATAAATTCTTTGGTAGTAACTGAATAATTCATTTTCTTCAATAGCCTTTTCTTTCTTAATATTGATTCCAACTTTAATATACTTATCGTCTTATTACAAGTGTTATCATTGATATTTTACTTGATTTTGACAAAATGTAAAGAAATCATTCAAAAAATTTTCATAACTGGAAAAAGTTGATAAGCATTTTTCTTGCGTTCAATAAAAGCGTCCGATTCTTATCAAAATAATTCAATTTGGAATCAAACTGTTGAAGGCACATTTATATAGAAGGATATTGCTTGCGTGAATGAGATAGCATCGGTAAAATAAGAATGACGGAGGGAAGAGAACAATGGGAAATTTTCATTTAGGAAAACTTAATTTAAAAACGATCGCTATTCGTGTCCGAGATCGTGATGGACTGATCCATTTCTATCGAGATATCATTGGACTGCATTTATTGCGGGAAGAAAATGAATTGGCGATTCTAGGATACAAAGATCCAGCCAGTGAATTGCTTTGGTTGGAAGAAAGTCCGCGGGCAGACGAACATCGTGGCGAAATCAAAAAAATGCAGCGGGTTTCACTAGTGGTACCCAACATAGAAGAACTAGCGAACGTTTATTATCGAGCACAAGAAGAAAATTATCCAGTCAAATCGGCTTTACAAGCGGATGATGAGAAGGGTTTGCTTTTTGAAGATCCTGAAGGAAATGAGATTGAGATTTTCTATGCTCCTAGTAAAGAACGGTCAACATCGGAACCAGTTGAGTTGGATTTTGCTGAATTATTAAAGAAAGCGACCAAGCGGGAAAAAATCCATGGGGCCTATTTTGATAAAATTCATCTAAATGTCAGCGAACTGAATAAACAGCAAGCGTTTTTGGCGGATATCTTAGGGCTGAAGGTCCATGATGAAAGCAAAGAAGAGTTGTTATTGAATCGTGGAGAGTTTAATGTAGGTCTAACAACTGCGACCGGCGGTACGATCGACCTGCCGACTGATAAAGTATTGGGATTAGACTTTCTGCAATTTAAAGTTTCAAAAGCCAAACTCATGGAACTATGCAAACATCTTAGCGATCAAGAGATGGATTACTTCTGTGACAAAAAGAAATCACTGATCACCCTTTACGATGCTGCCGGTATCGAATGGTGGTTTGTATTGAAATAGAAAAGAAAGCCGCGAATTTTCGCGGCTTTTTGATTTATTGCTAGTAATTTTCTACGAGAACAGAAAGGCTTTGGTATATACGCTTTGTTCGAGTTACCGCCACAACAATAAGGTCAGCAGAACCATATTAATTAGTGAGAATAAGGGAAAATAACCAGTATTTGTAGCAGCAACGGGCGGATTTGTGGAGTTGCTGTAATAAAGTGCAAAAAACAGAAAAAAATCAAGTATTAATTTTAGCCTGAAATTGTAAGAAGGGACGGTAAAAATACCAGCTTCAAGAAAATCATCTGTAAAAAAATATAGAAATAAAGTATCGCAGACGATCACAAAAAGAAAGCCCACTGTTTGAAGCCGCCAGCTTGGAACGAATTTATCTAAAGCAATGATTGCAGCTATAGAAAGTATGATCAAAAGTAACCTGCGAGGTTGTTTAACTCGTTTTAAGCATGTTTTCATTGGAAGGTCCCCTTTAGAACTTAAACTGTTGTCTTCTTCTTATTTTACGCTAAAATATTCACAATCAAAAGTCGATTTTTTAGATGCTTCAAAGTATTTGATTTTTAAAATATGCTATACTTTTTCAGAAAAGTAAAATTCAGAGGGAGGCCATCATGTATCCTGAAACACTTCGTTTAATAGAAGAAAAAATGCGAGAAGGGGTTTTTCCCGGTGCGGTTCTCCGTTTTATTGAGAATGGTGAGGATGAGGAACAAATTCTGGGGAATGCGCAGATTGAACCGACTGTTGTTTCGATGGAGGAGGATTTTCTTTTTGATGTCGCGTCCTTAACAAAAGTCGTCTGTACGACAACCGTGATGCTGAAACTGAAGGAAGAGGGCAAGCTTTCTTGGGATCAGACACTGCATGAGCTGTTGCCTAGCTTTCAAAACGAGACGATCACTTTGCGTCACCTGTTGACTCATACCTCCGATATCCAGACCTATATTCCCAATCGTGACCAGCTGAATGCAGAAGAATTACGAGCGGCATATTTAACTTTACAACCGGGGACAGATCTTGGGAAAGTGGTTAAGTATACGGATGCAGGTACTATTTTATTGGGATTTCTGATTGAAGAGCTTTATCAAAAAGACGTAATCGAGGTGTTCAAGGAAGAGGTGCTGCAGCCTTTAGGAATGTCTGATAGCAGCTTCTTACCCCAACCGCCTTATAATAAAATCATACCTACTCAAAGGATGGCTGATGGTAATATACTGAAAGGTGTGACCCATGATCCCAAGGCAAGAGTTCTGGCAGAGCATGCCGGTAACGCAGGTCTTTTTACAAATATGAAAGATTTAAGTAAATTTGCAAAAATGTATTTGAATCTTGGGCGGGTTAGCGATATGATTTATTTGCATGACAAGACAGTACAAGAATTACTTCATGATCAGACACCAACAGGAAAGGGAAAGCGCTCAATCGGCTGGGATTTGAAGTTTAGTCCTTTGGATCAAGCACCGCTGCTCTTCCATACCGGCTACACAGGAACGTTCCTGCTGTTGGATATCGTAAAGAAATCGGCTTTCATTTTTCTGTCAAATCGTGTTCATACTGAAGATCATCGGGCGAGTTACGTGGCGCATCGCGATGAGATTCTAGCCTGCTATTTGAATGAACGTTCAAAAATTTATCAAAAATGAATTCATTAAAAAGGAGCAAAAAGCATGGAACCATTATTTTTACAACCAGTTTTTCAAGAAAAAATTTGGGGCGGCGATCAATTACACACCGTTTTTGGTTTTGACATCCCCAACAACAAAATCGGGGAAGATTGGGCGATCAGCGGACATCCTCATGGTGTCAGCATCGTAGAAAACGGCCCATACAAAGGCTGGAAAGTCAGTGATTTATGGAATGATCATCGTGAATTATTTGGTAATGCCGAGGGCGACGTTTTCCCATTATTGACAAAAATTTTGGATGCTGAAGATGATCTATCTGTGCAAGTTCATCCAGATGACAGCTATGGCTTGAAGCATGAAGGCGAGTTAGGAAAAACAGAATGCTGGTACATCATCAATGCAAAACCGGGTGCAGAGATTGTTTATGGACATAATGCGCAGTCCCGTGAAGAATTAGCAGAAATGATCGAAGACGAACGCTGGGATGACCTATTGCGTCATGTACCTGTTAAAAAGGGTGATTTCTTCTACGTGCCAAGCGGTACGATCCATGCGATCGGCAAGGGCATCATGATTTTAGAAACGCAGCAAAGCTCAGACACGACTTATCGAGTTTATGACTACGATCGCAAAGACGATCAAGGCAATACTCGTGAACTGCACATTCAACAATCAATCGATGTGACGACCGTTCCGGCTATCAGCCCAGCGCTTGAAGTATCTGAAAGCAAAAAAGGCAGTTCTTCAGTGATCACTTACTTGAAGACAGATTTCTTCAATGTTTATGAATGGGATGTTGTTGGGGAGCTTTCTCTGAAGAAAGAAGGCGACTACACGTTAGTGACTGTCGTAGAAGGATACGGCAATCTGATTGTTGATGGTCAAAGCTATGAAATGAAACCTGGAACCAGCTGCATTTTGCCAGCGCAAGTTACTGAATGGAAAGTCGAAGGCGAAATGAAGATTATCGCTTCAACACCGGGAACGAAATAAAAGAAAAATTAAAGTGGTCAGTTTATCTTAGCTGATCACTTTTTTCTACGCAAAAAAATGACCGCCAGCCTAATGAATGCTGATGGTCATTTTTCATTTGCCAGTCAAACTTTTCCCAGTTCTATTTTGGTACGAGCTGAACTTTAAATCTTACAAAAGAAAAATCGTTCAAGCTGCTTAGTTTGATGGTACGCGAAACGAAGATAAAACTCTTTTTTTGTGGTTTTCAAAAAATGAAGACCTTAATATGAGATAGCTTAAGGTAGTTGCGGTAATTCCACATCTTCACCGTATTTATTTTTTAAAGCAGTATGCAGCAGGCGGACTGCCAAGGATTTGTTGCGGGCTAAGATCGGTCCGTGGAAGTAAGAACCGTAGACGTTTTTATAGATCACGCCTTCACCTTGATCTTCGCCGTTGTTGCCATTGCCTTTGACGATCGTGCCCAGTGGACGTTCGCCTTCACCTAAGAAGGTCCGACCATTGTGGTTTTCAAAGCCGTAATAGGTTTCACCGAATTCTTCGTTGTGGATCTCGATGTCGCCAATGAAACGATGGTTGTCTTGGCTCAAAGTGTAGTGATCCAGAGCACCGATGCCCTCGATCTTTTCGCCATTCGCACCGATATAGTAGTGACCTAATAATTGGTAGCCGCCGCAGATCGACAACAGCACACCGTTGTTTTCGATGTATCTGGTTAGTGATTCTTTTTTATCTTGAATATCTTTTGAAACGATGACTTGCTCATAATCTTGACCGCCGCCAATAAAAACAAAATCGAATTTATCAGGATCGAAGTCTTGATAAATGCTGACGATCTCTGAATGAATCTCGATCCCCATTTGTTTGGCGTAATAGTTCAAGGTCAGCAGATTGCCGTTATCACCGTATGTGTTCAATAAATTTCCGTATAAATGCGCTAAGTTTAATTCATATTTAGCCACGATCCATACCTCCATCAATATAGCCTTTTTGGGCTAATTCTTTCCGTAATTGTAAAACGGCTGTGTAGGTCGCTAGGATATACACGTGTTCCGTCGGCAATAGTTTGATCTTTTCAATGACTTCCGTCAAGCTTTCTGTCTCGGTTAGTTTATCTTCAGGAATGCCTGCTACCTTCAAACGAAGGGCCATGTCCTCATGACGATCTCCGCCTGCGACGACTGCGGGAATTTCCATTTCAGCGAAAGCTTCGTGATTGCCATCCCAGATCCAACTAATGTCAATTCCATCTGCGTAATTCGCGTTCAATAATGATACTAATGAGAAGGGATAAGGCGCTAGACCGATCATATCGATGACTTGATTTAAACCGACTGGATTCTTGACTAAGACTAAGGTACATTTCTTCCCATCGATCTCAAATTCTTCTTGACGACCAAACACTTTTTCATCGTAGCCAAGTCCGCGTTTGATCTTGTCTTTAGAAACGCCATAGTATTCTGCTACTGCCGTTGCAGCAAGCGCGTTGTAGACATTGTACATCCCGCCGACTTCGATCTTGTAATCTTGTCCATCAATCACAAACTCAGAAGATTTGTTGTCCATTGCTTTCATCTCGGTTAATTTGTAATCTAACTCTGGACGATGGAAACCACAGTTAGGGCAATAGTATTTTCCTAAATTAGCATACGTGATCATCTTGTATTTTAAGATGTGCTGACATTTCGGACACAGCAGACCATCCGTGTTGTAGTGTGCCTCCTGATCTTCATCAGGCAAATGATCGAATCCATAATATTTTCTTGGATTGACTGTTTCCAGCGAATTAAAGATTGGTGAATCCCCGTTGCATAAAATCGGTGCCTGCGGTGATTTGGCTGCACCGTCGACGATCAATTTGTAGGTCGTATAGATTTCACCATAACGGTCCATCTGGTCGCGGAAAATATTCGTGAATAGGAATAATTCCGGCTTGATGTACTCCGTGACTTTGCTTAAGCTGGCTTCGTCAATTTCTAGTACGGCGATCTTTTTATCGCCTTTTTTCCCTTTAGCATTTAAAAATGTTGATACGATACCTTGTACCATGTTGGCGCCGGTTGGATTCGTTAATACATAATCAAAGTCCTGTTTTAAGATATTCACGGTTAGGGCAGTGGTTAAGGTTTTTCCGTTTGTACCTGTTACGACCACCACTTTATAGTCTTTAACTAATGTATCTAAAATCTTCGGATCCATCTTTAAAGCAAGTTGCCCAGGATAACTGGATCCACCTTTAAAGAACGTTTTTAATACCCATTGGGCGGTCTTGCCGGCAGAGATAGCCAGTTGACTTCGTATCCCCATTACACATCCTCCATGTCTAAAAACAAATTTAATTCATCTTATCATATTTAAAAAAAAAGTTTAAATAGCTTTTCCTATTCTTAATTTTTCTATAGAAAAAGGCTAGGGCAAAGTTTTGCTCCTAGCCAATAATAATCTTTTCTTCTGGAAATTCATAGCCTAAGTCCTGTGTTTCTTTTGGTACAAAGAGCATCAGGGTATAAAGCATGCCGATGCGTCCAATAAACATCAAAACGGCGATCATAATTTTACCAGTATTTGAAAGGTCATCTGTGATTCCTAATGAAAGTCCAGTCGTTCCGAAAGCAGAAGTAACTTCAACGATGATCGAAATCAAGGAATGGTCCTCCGTTGCCGTTAAAAAGAGAATACTGAATAGACACATTCCCGCCGATAGCATAAAGACTACCACCGATTTTCGCACATCCTCTTGAGCAATCTTGCGCCCAAAGATATTGATGTCATTCTCATTTTTTAAGAAGGAGTACAGATACAACCCGATAATCGCGATCGTCGTTGTTCGAATACCGCCGCCCACTGAACTTGGGGAACAGCCGATAAACATCAGCAGAGAGAAAATGATCAAGGTCGTATTTTGAAATAGATTCAGATCATGAATCTGTAAGCCGGCATTGCGGGTCGTCATGGAATAGAAGGACGAATTCAGCCACTGATCAAATAGATTCATATTCGCGAAATTGTGATCCTTCTCTAATAACCAAATAGCTACTGTACCACCAATAAATAGAACAAAAAAAGCAAGTAAAGCGATTTTTGAAAAGAGACTAAAACGAAACGGGAGCCGAGATTTGGATTTTTTATGATAGATCCAGCCATGGAAATCCATCAAGACGGGGAAGCCGATTCCTCCAATAAAAATCAATATCATAATCGTGATGATGAAAAAATAATCATGAGAAAAAGGAATGATCGACTCGCCTGTGACATCAAACCCTGAGTTGGTCACGGCTGAAATTGCCTGATAGAAACCAAAAAAGATCGCTTCGGAAATTTTGTGATAATACCCTGCCATATAGAAATAGATTGAAAAGATCGTCCCAAAAACAACTTCAATCGCCAAAAGCATCGTGAAGGTGATCCGAATCAGATTCACGATCCCGCTAAGTCGCGGCTGGTTCATATCGGTCATGATCAATTGCCGCTGCTTCAACGTGATCCGACGTTTCGATACAATGAAGAAGAAGGTGGAAATCATCATGATCCCTAATCCGCCGACATGGAATAAGACTTCCAGCATTAGTACACCTGTGTCATTGAAGACGGAGTTGATATCAAAGGTGGTCAATCCAGTGACTGAAATCGTTGAAATCGCCATAAAAACCATATCAAGAAATGAGACATGGGAACCCGGTTCACGAAAAACCGGCAAACTAAATAAAATCAATGAGAGGATCGTCATAGCCAAATAATAGAAAACGATAATCTGGATTGAAGAAAAACGATTATTTACTTTTTGCCAGCTTTTTTTGAGAAAACTGACTCGTCGATCGAAATTCATGGGAAACTCCTTAAGTCTGTTCTATTTTTTACAATAGAGACAGTATAGCATGCTTCCATAAAAAAAACTCCCACCGATTTGGCAGGAGTAGGGAAGATTGGGTATTCAGTCGTTTAGTTATCTTGTGCTGTTGCAGCAATGTCGATCTCGCGAATATTGACCTCTTGCGGCATATCATAGATAAATTTAACCGTTTCAGCGACATGTACAGGGTTAAGGGTGATTCCGCCCATGCTTTCTTTCCATGCTTGATAGTCAGTTAATGCTCCTTGGTCAGTGACATGAGTCAATAATTCCGTTTCAGCAGCACCGGGAGCCACTAATGACACGCGGACATTCGAACCAGATACCTCTTAGCGGATTGTTTCGCTCAAGCCGTGTACGCCGAATTTTGAAGCAACATAGGCTGCGTGGTTGGTGAAGGTTTTCTTACCAGCAAGTGAAGACATATTGATGACTGTTCCATGTTTACGTTCAGTCATTCCAGGCAGTACGATTTGCATCCCGTTCAAGACACCCATCACGTTGGTGTTCATCATTGTTTGCCATTCTGCTGGGTCTTGGTTCAAGACATTTCCTAATAACATCACACCGGCATTGTTGACTAGTAGATCGACTGGTCCATAAGCGGCTTCTGCCTTTTTAATGCTTGCTGCAAACGCTTGGTAATCTGTCACATCAACTTTTTCGATCATGACATTGTCAAAGTTTAGCGGCAGAGCTTCGATTTTTTCTATACGACGTCCCAACAATAGTAATGGATTGCCTGCTTGGTTAAAAAGTTTGGCGATCTCCGCACCAAAACCAGAACTGGCACCTGTGATTACGACTAATGATTTTTCCATATAAATTGCCTTCTTTCAAATTTATGATACACTTACTCTACTACCTGGAGTTAACTCCAAGTCAAGAAGGAAGTTTAAAAAAATGAAAAAATTTTTAATCGGCGATATTACGGAGATGTACGGCATCTCTCAGGACACATTGAGATATTACGATAAGGCGGGATTGCTGCCGTTTGTTGAGAAAAATCAAGCCGGCCGCAGAGAGTTTAAAGAAGATGATCTTGGCTATATCGAAGTCATCGATTGTCTGAAACGATCCGGTATCGCTGTTAAAGAGATCGCAAAATTTATGGATTGGTGTGTCAAAGGAGACAAAACCTTGCCGCAGCGCTATGCCTTCATGGTGGAGCAAGAGGCGGCTTTAGAGAAAAAAATCCATGAGCTGCAGGCACAACTCGATTTCCTGCGCTGGAAGAAATGGTATTATCAAACCGCCAATGAAGCAGGAACAGAAAAAATCTTCTTTAAAGAAGGAACACGGCAGGTTGACGATAAATGGCATCAAGAATATTTAGCTAGTAAACAAGTCTGAATCCTAGGTGATTCAGACTTGTTTCATTTAGTTTATTTTTTTTAAAGAAACTAGACTTATTTTTTGTTAAATAAGTATTACTATTAAATTATAGGAAATCGCATGATACCGAAAATGAAAGCGGTTAAAATAATTTTAGAAAGAAAAGAGAAAATATGCCAACTAAAGGATTGAATCAAAGAACCTTATTCATCACAGGACCGAAAAAATTGGAAAAATCCCTACAACGTTTTTACGAAGAATCTCATGACGCGAATGCTGTTGTGGAATATCTGGTGGCGTTGTTAGTCAAAAATTCACTTTGTGTTGGCGATGCCTTCTCCTTCTTTTGTAAAGAACTCATTCGCGACATTCTGCTGTTGACGGAACCAACGGAGGTGTTGCGCCTTTTTGCCCCGCTTTTTCACCGCTATTTTTCCGGCGGCGAATGGAAGCGAGTTACCGCACGATTGTATAAGAACAACAAGGAATACCATCAATATGACGATCAGCTCTATGAATATAAGCAGCAGCTATTTTCAAAAACAACACCGATTGAAGAGTTGGCGGGAGAACAGTATAAAGTGCTCTCGTTTTTTAAAGATGGCAATGGCAAGCTCCATACATGGAGTCTGCGAGGGGCCGATCCTTATTCCTCCAATCAGAAGCTGTATACTGTTCTCAAATTAATGACCCTTTTGACGATTTTCAGGAAGGATGGCGTACGCCGTTTTGCTGAGCTGGTGAATGCTGAGAAGGATAATTGTACCCGTCAGATTGCGGTCCGAAAAGGCGAAATCATGGAGGAGACTGCCCCGCTTCGCGTCGGTAAGCCAGCCCAAGCCCCACTGTTGTCTGAAGATATCGACATTGATATGTTGAGTGATGAAGTAAAACTGGAATTGGTGAAGCTGCTTCTGCCAAAAGGCTTCTCGCTGATAGAGCCCCCTAGCCAAATGCCTGAAGAGAAAAAGCTGCCGGATACTGCCAGTGCGTCCGAAAAATCAATCGCCACAACGCAACAAATACCGACTGATACTGGGTCAGTCACAGCCACAAAACAAGAAGCTTCTGCGCCCGCAGCTAAAGAACCGTCTGCCAAGAAATCAAAGACACACTCCAAGCCTCAAAGTTTAGGATCAAACTATTATGCCAAGTCCAAGAGTAAAAAGCAAAAAGACAAAGATTATAAAGATAGTTTGCTGAAGGAAGCCGGCCTAAAACCGAAGAACAGGAAAAAGAATAAACGAAAATAATGCTTCTGCGTTAGCATGAGAGTCTTCTTTGTTGAAAAAAAAGCCGTATTCCCTTGCGGCTTGTTTGTCATGGATCAATCGATAGTAAGCCAAAAAAGTACCTGAAATTTTTTCAGGTACTTTTTGTGTCATCAATTTTTATTAAATCAAGACGCCTATAGCGAGGAAGACGAGGATCAATCCGATCGTCATGACCAAGAGCTTGGTGACAAATTTCATCCATTTGTCAAAACCAATATTAACAACTGCCAGAGAAACTAAGATTAGACCAGTCGGTGCAACCAGCCCGATCAATCCTTGTCCCCAGTTGTAAGCATCAACGATCATCGCACGATCAATACCAACCACATCGGCCAACGGTGCCATGATCGGCATCGAGAGTACCGCCAAACCAGAGGAGGATTGGATGAAGAAGCCTAAGACGATATAGACTAAGAACATAAACCAGATGAAGATCACATTATTCATGCCGCTGATCGCGTTACTAAAGAAGTTCATAATGGTATCGCTGATGAAGCTATTTTCCATCACGATACCGACAGAACGCGCTAATCCGACAGTCAAAGCAACACCCAACAATTCAGCGGCGCCAGATACAAAACTGTCCAAGAATTTCTTCTCGCCTAAACCGGTGATAAGGGCTAATACATAAGCTACCCCTAAGAATACGACGGCGATCTCAGTGAAATACCAGCCCAACTGCTGCACACCGTAAATCATCACGACAAAGCCTAAAGCAAAAATAAGCAGGGTGAGTTTTTGTCGCTTAGTGAAGGTCGAGTCTTTGCTGAGAAACTGATCACCTAAGAACCGCTTCCGGTCAGTTTCTGCTTGGTCAGCGACCAATGATGAAGCGGGATTCAACCGAACTTTTTCCGCGTAACGAATAGTATAAATAATCGATAATCCTACAGCAGCGATCCACATTAGTATCCGCAGCGGCATGCCATCGGTGAAGGTAATACCAGCTGCATTGGAGGCAATTACTGTTGAAAAAGGATTGATGGTAGAACTCATAGTTCCAATCGCGGTTCCCAGATAAATTGAGGCGACGGCCGTCAGTGTATCGTAGCCAGCTAGTAAGAAGATTGGAATCAGGATCGGATAAAAGGCGATTGTTTCCTCTGCCAGCCCAAATGTCGTTCCGCCAAGAGCGATCAAGGTTGTGACGATAACAATCAGCCATTTTTGTTTGCCCTTTAGTTTCTCGGACAAACGCATCATTCCTGCATCCATTGCGCCAGTCGCATTGACGACTCCAATAACGCCGCCGAGTATCAGAATAAAGATGATGATATCGACACTATCGGAAATTCCTTGGACCTGCGCCTTGAGAAATTGAGTAATGGTGCCAGTGATGCCGCGTTTTGGTTTTTTGATTTGTTCATAAGAATTAGGAATTGCGGCTGGGCGATAGATGGTGCCATCGCGGAATTTGCCGACTTTGATGTGAATATCATATTTATCCAGCGTTTCTTGTGTCGCCGGTTCCATGATCGTTTTATCACGGGCATTGGTGATGGCGAATTGATCTTTTCCGCTATCATACGTCAGGGTACTGTACTTACCTGAAGGAATAAAAAATGTCAGTGCTTGAACCATAATCAGTACAATGATAATGACTGTGTAGGCGGAAGGAAAACTGCGTTTCTTTTTGACCGGTTGTTCCATAAAAAAGCCTCCTAGGAAAAATAAGTAGTTAAATAAAATTACAATTAAAAGTATAGCATTGAAGGCTTATTTTCCTAAAAAGATAGCCTTTGGATTTATTGAAATTAGTCGATGTTTCTTCTAAGATGATCAAGCGGTGAAAATTATTACTGTAAATAATTGTGCTTTTCCGCTATAATACGATAGGAACAAACGAGAAAGGTGACAAGAAATGGCTCAGCTTTTTTTTAAATATGGTGCAATGAACAGCGGCAAGACGATCGAGATATTGAAAGTCGCTCATAATTACGAGGAACAAAACAAACCGGTAGTATTGATGACCAGCGGGCTAGATACTCGTGAAGGCGTGGGAACGATCTCCAGCCGGATCGGATTGAGCCGTCCTGCGGTACCGATATTTTCGGATACCAATGTTTTTGAATTTATCAAAAATCTTGATTACAAACCTTATTGTGTATTAATCGATGAATCTCAGTTTTTGTCAAAAGAACATGTGGTGCAATTAGCGCAGGTAGTCGATGAGTTAGACATTCCAGTAATGGCTTTCGGCTTAAAAAATGATTTCCGCAACGAGATGTTTGAGGGCTCAAAATATTTACTGCTTTATGCAGATAAATTAGAGGAATTAAAAACGATTTGCTGGTTCTGCCACAAAAAGGCGACAATGAATCTGCATTATATCGATGGTCGTCCGGTCTATGAAGGCGATCAAGTCCAAATTGGCGGCAACGAAGCCTATTACCCAGTTTGCCGCAAACATTATTTGCACCCTGAAATTGAAGTGAATCATGTGCCAGACCTCTAGCGGTTTGGTAGACATGTTGAAGAATAGTTTTTTTAAAGTGAATTAGGATGTTCTTTCCACTTTTTGATGAAGTCAATACTCTAAAGTTTAGTGGAATGATATACATGATGAAAAATTGATAATAGTAGGAAGAATTAGGAGGAGAGTTAATCCATGTACGATCAACTGCAAGCAATCGAAGATCGATATGAAGAGCTTGGCGAATTACTGAGCGACCCAGAAGTCATCAGTGACACCCAACGCTTCATGCAGCTGTCAAAAGAAGAAGCCAATACCCGCGGCACAGTCGAAACCTATCGCCGTTACAAAAAAGTGGTAGACGGGATTAGTGACACAGAAGAATTATTAGGTGAAAATTTAGATGCTGATATGGCTGAAATGGCCAAAGAGGAATTGTCGGATCTAAAAAAAGAAAAAGAAGCTTTAGAAGAAGAGATCAAGATTTTGCTATTACCGAAAGATCCTAACGATGATAAAAATATCATCATGGAGATCCGTGGCGCAGCAGGCGGAGACGAAGCGGCTTTATTTGCCGGCGATCTTTTCAATATGTATCAAAAATATGCTGAGAGCCAAGGCTGGAAGACAGAAGTAATGGAAGCCAGTGTCACTGGCATCGGTGGTTACAAAGAAGTGATCATGATGATCACTGGCGACAATGTCTTCTCTAAACTTAAGTATGAAAGTGGCGCACATCGCGTGCAACGCGTCCCGTCAACAGAATCACAAGGTCGGATTCATACTTCGACAGCGACAGTCGTGGTTATGCCGGAAGCGGAAGAAGTAGAGATCGACATCGCGGACAACGACATTCGGACAGATATCTATCATGCATCCGGTGCTGGCGGACAGCACGTCAACAAGACAGCCTCTGCCGTTCGTTTGACCCATATCCCAACCGGGATCGTGGTGGCGATGCAGGATGAACGTTCTCAGATCAAAAACCGGGAAAAAGCGATGAAAATCTTACGTGCCCGTGTGTACGATAAAATTTCTCAGGAAGCACAAAGCGAATACGATGCAAGTCGTAAATCGGCTGTTGGTACCGGGGATCGTTCAGAACGTATTCGTACCTACAACTTCCCACAAAATCGTGTGACGGATCATCGTATCGGTTTAACGATCCAAAAACTAGATCAAATCCTAGCAGGTAAGCTGGATGAGATTATTGATGCCTTGATTATGTATGATCAAACCCAGAAATTGGAAGAGATGCAAAATGGCTAAAACTTATGTAGAAGTCCTGTCGAGGGCTTCTTCTTTTTTAGAAACGGCTGGTAAAGAAGGCTACGCGATCGAATATCTTTTTCTGGCCCGTAAAAATTGGGATAAAACTCAGTGGTTACTGCATATGCGTGAGGAAATATCTCCCGCAGACGAAGCGCTGATCGAAAAGGACTTAGCTAGTTTGATGGAAAATATTCCGCCGCAATATTTATTAGGCTATGAATATTTCTTTGAACATCGTTTCAAAGTAACAGAGAATACGCTGATTCCGCGTCCAGAGACAGAGGAGTTAGTCGCACTTTGTTTGTCTATGAATGATGATGCAGCAAAAAAAGTGGTCGATATCGGGACGGGAACAGGCGCAATCGCAGTCAGTTTGAAGCTGGCGCGCCCAGAGTGGCAAGTGACGGCTCTCGATATTTCTGAAGAAGCGTTGAAAGTCGCTGAAGAAAATGCGAAGAAGCTGCAGGCGGATATTTGCTTCAAAAAAAGTGATGTATTGTCAGCGGTGACGGAGAAGCAAGATATCATCATTAGCAATCCGCCCTATATCAGCCAAAGCGAGTGGGATTTAATGGATGAAAGTGTCCGAACCTATGAACCTAAGCTGGCGCTTTTTGCTGAGAATGAAGGTCTGGCCATTTACCAGCAAATCGCGGCAGAGAGTCGTGATCTGCTGCAGCCTGAAGGTATGATTTTCTTGGAAATCGGATTTCGGCAGGGACGAGCCGTACAAGAAATCTTTCAAACGGTCTTTACTGAGAAAAGCGTCACGATCCATCAGGATATGTCAGGAAACGATCGAATGGTCATCGTCCACTAAAAATTATTTTTAGCGTGAAAAATAATAAAAGAACACTGGTGTAGCAATGTTCGATCACTCGAAAAGTTATCAACATGGTTATACACACTTGACAATCGGATTATCCACAGCACGGGGATAAGTCGAGAAAGAAAGTTTATAAATCAAGAAAGCTAGAGAAAAGGAGCTGTGGAGAAGCTGTGGAAACAATTGTTTTTCAATCGGATCAAATAAAACAGGCGGCGGCGTTATTGCGCCAAGGGGAATTGGTGGCATTTCCCACGGAGACCGTCTACGGATTGGGCGCTGATGCGCTTTTGCCGGAATCAGTGAAGCAGGTCTTTGCGGTCAAAGGACGTCCCAGTGACAACCCCTTGATCGTCCATGTAGCGGACTTTTCCATGACCAAAAACTTTGTGGAAAGCTACCATCCATTGACTGAAAAAATCGTTAAAAATTTCTGGCCTGGACCGCTTACGTTGATCTTTTCGATCAAATCAGGCAGCTTAAGCCCAGTCGTGACCGGTGGTTTATCCACAGCGGCCTTTCGAATGCCAGATAATAAAAAAACATTATCTTTAATTGAAGAAACCGGCGCACCCTTGGTCGGGCCCAGCGCGAATACTTCAGGCAAACCAAGTCCGACAACGGCGATGCATGTTTATCACGATTTAAAAGGTAAGATTGCTGGCATTTTAGATGATGGCGCGACAGAGATTGGTGTGGAGTCGACAGTCTTAGATTTAAGTGGAAAGATACCTACGATTTTACGTCCCGGCGCAGTGACGAAGGAAAAATTAGAGGAAGTCTTAGGAATTGAAGTTCCTTTAGACAAGCATTTAGTCAAAGAGAGTGAAACACCGAAAGCACCCGGGATGAAATACAAGCATTACTCACCAGACACGCAGGTGTTGATGATCAGGGCCGGCGATTGGGAAGAGGCCTTAGAGTGGGCTGAAGCAAACGACAAAAAGGTTGGTTTGTTGGCAACACCTAGAATTGCCGATCAATACCAATCAGCGGATCGTTTTGTTTTTGAAGATGATTCGATTGAAGCGGCGACTCGAGGATTATTCGGCGGCTTGCGGGCATTAGATGAAGCAAACAGAACGGACATTATCTTTGCAGAAGTTTTTCCGGAGGATCATTTAGGCTTGGCTTATATGAATCGTCTGAAGAAGGCAGCTGCGCAAAAATATTTTACAAAAAAATAGACAAAAGATTCGATTATCTGTTGAATCTTTCGTATACTTAAGTCAGAAAATCGAAAGGTGGCGTTGGGATGGATTACAAAGCACTAGATCCCGAACTATGGGGAGCAATTGAACAAGAGGCGGAGCGTCAAGAACAGAATATTGAGTTGATCGCCTCAGAAAACATCGTGTCAGAAGCAGTGCGCATGGCACAAGGGAGCGTCTTAACAAATAAATACGCGGAAGGATATCCCGGCCGACGTTATTATGGTGGTTGTGAATTTGTCGATATCGTTGAGAATCTAGCAATCGATCGTGCAAAGGAATTATTTGATGCAAAATTTGCGAATGTACAGGCACATTCTGGTTCACAAGCGAATCAAGCAGCCTATTTCTCATTGATTCAGCCTGGCGATACTGTTTTAGGAATGGATCTTTCAGCAGGCGGTCACTTGACTCATGGTTCACCAGTAAATGTCAGCGGCAAGCTGTACAATTTTGTCAGCTACGGTGTAGATCCTCATACAGAAACGATCGACTATGAAGTCGTTCGTATTTTAGCGCGGAAGCATCAACCGAAATTAATCGTGGCAGGTGCAAGCGCGTATAGTCGTACGCTTGATTTTTCCCGCTTCCGTGAAATCGCTGATGAGGTCGGTGCAAAACTCATGGTGGATATGGCTCATATCGCGGGATTAGTAGCCACTGGTTTACATCCTAACCCAGTACCTTATGCGGATGTCGTGACTTCAACGACACATAAAACCTTACGCGGACCGCGCGGCGGGTTGATCCTGACCAACGATGCGGACTTGGCGAAAAAGATCAACAGCGCAGTATTCCCTGGTTTGCAAGGCGGACCATTGGAACACGTCGTGGCGGCTAAAGCTGTTGCTTTTAAAGAAGCACTGGCTCCAGAGTTCAAGGATTACAGTGAGCAAGTGTTGAAGAATGCCCAAGCAATGGTCAAAGTATTCAATCAAGCGCCAGAAACACGGGTAATCTCTGGTGCTACGGATAACCATCTGCTGTTAATTGAAGTAACTGGTTTTGATATCACTGGTCGTGAAGCAGAAGAATTGCTGGATAGCGTGCATATCACAGTCAATAAAAATTCGATTCCGTTTGAATCAAAAAGCTTCAAAGAAACCAGCGGTGTTCGGATCGGTACACCGGCAATCACAAGTCGCGGATTCCTAGAAGAAGATGCGAAAGAGGTAGCCGAATTGATCATTGAGACCCTGCGTTCAAACGGTGATGAAGAGAAGCTGGCTGAAATCCGTCAAGCGGTATTAGCATTAACAGATTCTCATCCAATTCAGTCACATTAAGACTAGTTTTCTGCTAGTAGTTGTCTTATAATTAATAGAAATGCAGAGTAAGAATGTCGGTTTTTCTGTAGTTATTCAGAAAAAAGACAGCATGAAAATCCCCTTCATTTTTCTTTGAGGAAAATGAATACTTCAAAATCAGTAAGGAGCAATTTATTATGGGCAAGTTTCAAGTAATTGATCATCCATTGATCCAACACAAATTAACGATTATTCGTGATAAAAACTGTGGAACGAAAGTTTTCCGTGAAGTAGTCAATGAAATTGCGATGTTGATGGCGTACGAGGTTTCTCGCGATATGCCGCTAGAAGATATTGAGATTGAAACACCAATTACCGTGTCTACGCAAAAAACATTGTCAGGGAAAAAAGTTGCGATCGTACCGATCCTGCGTGCCGGTATCGGCATGGTAGATGGTATCTTGGAACTGATCCCGGCTGCTAAGGTTGGTCATATCGGTATGTTCCGTGATGAAGAAACCTTGGAACCACATGAATATTTCTTCAAAATGCCAGAAGATATTGACAGCCGTCAATTATTCATCGTTGATCCAATGTTAGCTACTGGCGGTTCAGCAATCATGGCGATTGATTCATTGAAGAAACGCGGTGCCTCAAACATGAAGTTTGTTTGTCTAGTCGCTGCACCTGAAGGCGTAAAAGCTTTACAAGAAGCGCATCCAGATGTTGATATCTATACTGCTGCTTTAGATGAACAGCTGAACGAATTAGGTTACATCGTTCCAGGTCTGGGCGATGCTGGTGACCGTTTATTCGGTACTAAATAATCAAATAAAAGAAGGTGTGCCAGAAAAATGGCACACCTTCTTTTTCGTAAAAAACTAAATCTTCTTCATTTGTTTATAATTGATGACGACGACGCCATTGGAATGATTAATCAACTCTTCGTTGTCTTGCTTCTCATCAATTTCAATGACTGCTGCGTTTTTCAATTGTTTAGCGACGACCCCGGTCTGGGATTTGCCGCGAATAGTGAACATGACGTGTGTCTTAACGGGAAACTTTTTCCCAGCTTCGGAAGGATCAACTTGCGTCTCTATTTTGCCAAATGTAGCCATCTGTTTTGAACGCCCCCTTTTATTACATACTTAATTTTAGCATATTTTCAAGTTTTTTTCATGTAATCGCTTTTTGAGAAGAATCTTACTTTACTTTTTCTCAGAAGTTTTCTATAATTTCATTTGTACTAAACGCCAGCTTAGCTCAGTTGGTAGAGCAACGCACTCGTAACGCGTAGGTCACAGGTTCGAATCCTGCAGCTGGCACTACTTGAAAAAGCCCGTCATATCAAGGTTAATCCTTCGATGGTGACGGGTTTTACTTTACATTTTTTTTGCGTTTGGGGCAGAGATTGTCTGAATGAAAGAACTGTGTACCAACGGATCAATAGCATTTTTGAGGGAGAAATATGAAGAAAGTCTATGCGTTCCATCTTAGTGTTTGGATTTATATTTTATTCATGTATTTTTGTCAGGAAACCTTTTCCTTTATGGCATTGAATGTTTTTTTGGCGTGGCTGCCGCTGGTTTTTGCAGGGCTATTTTTGACATTAAAAAGGAACTGGCGTTGGATATTTGTGCCGCTGTGGTTATTGTTTTTCCCGAATGTTCCTTATTTAATGACTGATTTATTTCATTTTGCGAGTTTAGATGTGTATCAGCCTGGCGGGCATTTTTTGAATGATAGCAGCTCGTGGTGGTCGTATTTATTATTACTGCTACCAGCGTTAATCATGGTGTTTGTTGGCATGTCGCAGGTTTTTAAATTGTTTTCAGCGGCTAAGTTGCAGGGGTCTCAGAAAATCGGGGGCTTTGCTGCATTGTCACTCCTTTCTAGTATCGCAGTCTATATCGGACGCTTTGATCGGGTCCATTCGATCGAATTAGTGGTTCATCCGCTAAAGGTTTTGAGTTTATTGATTGGCAATTGGAATGCGGGAAAATTACAGTTTGTCTTGATGTTCAGCCTTTTACAGCTGGGCCTTTGGGGTCTCATTTATTATTTGCAGCGTGATCAACTAGAAGAATAAAGATTTTACAAAGTCAGCGATGCTTGCTTTTCTTTAGGCAAAGAAGCGTCTATAATAAAGCGAGTATACTGGTGGAAAAGAGATGAACAATGGATAGATTAAAAAAGAATAACAATGATAGCCGGATTGATTACGGCGTTATTTTACCTGTTTTTATATTATGCTTAATCGGGATGCTGTCGCTTTATGTGGCATTAACTCACGATACGAATAGGGATCCAAATGTGTTTCGCGGATTAGCGATGCAGGCCATTTGGTATGTGGTCGGCGCCTTAGCTGTTGTAGTAGTTATTCATTTTGATGCGAAGCTTTTATGGCGTTTGACACCGTTTCTATATGTCATTGGTTTGGCCGTCATGCTGGCGTTGTTAAAGTATTATGATCCAGCACTATTTGCATCAACCGGTTCGAAAAACTGGTTCAAGATTGGCACATTTACGTTCCAGCCCTCAGAGCTGATGAAGATCGCCTATATTTTGATGATGGCAATGATCATAACCAAACACAATGTAAAAAATAAGCTCCGTACCCTCAGAACAGATGCATTCTTGATTGGTAAAATGTTATTAGTGACACTTCCAGTACTTGGCTTGATTTTGGCTCAGAAGGATTTTGGTACGATGCTTGTCTTTCTAGCTATTTTTGCAGGAATGTTTTTAATGTCGGGAATTTCTTGGTTAATATTGGTTCCAACTATTATTCTGGCAATTGTTTTAGGCGGGACATTGATTTTTCTAGTCACGACCGATTCGGGACGAGAAATTCTCACCCATATTGGCTTCAAGAACTATCAGTTTGCACGGATTGATTCTTGGTTGGAGCCGTTCCATGATCCTCAAGGGAAAAGTTATCAGTTAGCCCGTGCTTTAATGGCGATCGGTTCTGGCGGAGTGCTGGGAACAGGCTACAATGTCAGCAATGTGTATGTACCTGTCCGTGAATCGGATATGATCTTTACGGTAATTGGGGAAAATTTTGGATTTGTCGGTGGCGCTTTTGTCATCTTGATTTATTTCATTTTGATTTATCGAATGATTCGGTTATGCTTTGACATGAATAATGAGTTCTATGCCTACATCGCATCAGGGATTGTGATGATGATGCTCTTCCATGTCTTTGAAAATATCGGTGCGAATATCGGTCTTTTGCCATTAACAGGGATTCCTCTGCCTTTTATCAGTCAAGGGGGATCATCGATTTTAGGGAATATGATCGGGATCGGATTAATTTTATCCATGCGTTATCAAAGTGCAGATAAACAACCTATTAGGAGGACACGTAGTGCTTAAATTTTATTGGTACCCAAAATGTTCAACCTGTCGCAAAGCCAAAGCTTGGTTAGACCAGGCTGGTGTGGATTTCGAAACAATCGACTTGGTTCAGGAGACGCCTTCAGCTGATACGTTTGAAAAATGGATAACGGCTAGTGAACAGCCAGTTCGTAAATTTTTCAACACCAGCGGCATGAAATATCGTGAACTAGGCTTGAAAGACAAGATGGCTGATTTATCTGTGAAAGAAGCCAGTGAACTACTAGCAAGTGACGGGATGCTGGTGAAGCGCCCATTACTGATCAAAAATGATCAATTTTTATTAAATGGATTTAAAGATACAACTTACGAAAGGACGTTCAAATAAATGAGTTACTTGAAAAAAACTGATGGATTATGGATCTTACACAATGACAAAGACTTCTGCATGGGGTTAACATCCGATATGGCTGAGACACTAGGCGAGGTTACTTTTATCTCATTACCGAAAATCGGTCAAGCTGTTAAAGCAGGGGAACCGTTACTAGAGATTGAAGCAGAAAAAGCGGTACAGGAGTTCAAAAGTCCGTTAACTGGCGTAGTTTCTTCTGTTAGTGAAAAGGTACTAGCTGATCCAGCAGCGTTGAATGTCAAAGAAGAATTGGATGCATGGATCTTGTCATTACGCGAGGTCGATGTAGACGAGTTTGAAAACTTGTAAAGATATTTTCACTTGTTGTTTGACAGGAGAAAATCAGCCTGATATAATCCTTTCATACACATGAGAAAGCGATGAAAAGAAAAGTACATCTGATTAAAGTACAAAGAGAGCTCCGGTATGCTGAAAAGGAGTTATGGCAATGAGATGGAAAATGGTCTTTGAGCAGGATGGACGAAGCAGGTGCTAAGTCTATCACGGGAGTGCCCGTTACAGCACCTCAGTATACGCATGAAGCAAGTACTGGCAGAGGTTGTGACCGCAAGGTCAGAACGAATTTTAGGTGGTAACACGGAAGTCAAAGCTTTCGTCCTAAGTGTACAATAGTACATTTTTAGGGCGGAGGCTTTTTGTCTGTTCTGCTTTTCGCAGTTTGTTCAGTATGACGTAAAAAAAATTTTATTACCGATACTACGAGCAAGCTGTTTAGCAGAAAGATATGCGTACGAAAATAAGGCTTTTCCGAACTTTGAAAAAGCTTCCGCGACTATGAGCTAGCTGTCAGTCCAACTTTTCGCAGTAGCTCAAAATTGGACTGACAAAATGAAATCTTGAAGCTTTATAAGGATAAGCGTACTTTAGTTGGATGATATGCGTAACGAGAATAGAATTATTTTTCCCGTTTTTGGAAAAATAAGTTCATTACAACGAGGTAGCTGCTAAACTGCTTCATCAAAATTGACGCAGATTAGTCCGATGACAAGCGAAATGAAAAATAGTTACATATCTGAACTAGCTATAAGCTATTCAGTTATTGAGAAAGGGTGTAAGAAACATGGCATTGATTGAGTTAAATCAAGTGGGGAAAAGTTTTGCCGGCAAAACTGGACCGATCCACGCAGTCAATGGAATCAATTTGGCAATCGAAGAAAAAGACGTTTATGGTATCGTCGGTTATTCAGGAGCTGGGAAGAGTACATTGGTTCGTTTATTGAACGGATTAGAGACGCCGACTGATGGACAAGTATTAGTCAATGGTGAAGATGTTGCCAAACTGCAAGGCGCATCATTAAGAACATTTCGTAAAAAAGTTGGGATGATCTTCCAACATTTCAATCTACTATGGTCAAGAACAGTTATTGAAAATATTCAATTACCATTAGAATTAGCAGGTGTAGCCAAAGAACAACGGCGTAAGAAAGCGGAAGAGCTATTAAGCCTAGTTGGACTTGATGGTAGAGGAGACGCATACCCTTCTCAATTATCTGGCGGACAAAAGCAACGGGTCGGAATCGCGAGAGCCTTAGCCAATGATCCAGATATCCTGCTTTGTGACGAAGCAACGAGCGCACTTGACCCACAAACAACCGAGGAAGTGTTAGAGCTATTAGCCAATATCAATCAGAAGCTGGGGTTGACGATTGTGTTGATCACTCACGAAATGAACGTCATCCGTAAAATCTGCAACAAGGTCGCTGTGATGGAGTTAGGAAAAATCGTAGAAGAAGGTTCGGTCCGCGAAGTCTTCCGCCATCCACAACAGGAAGTGACCAAGATTTTCGTCCAACAGGATCTTGAACCAAAAGCTGATCCTTCTGATTTATTGAAGGAATTTATCAAAGAAAATCCAAATGGCACATTAGCAACACTGCATTTCTTAGAAGACAATGCCAACGAACCAGTTGTCTCACAAGTGATTCGTAATTTCCCAGTAGATATCAGCATCGTTTATGGCAATATCGAACGGGCAACGGGAAATTCCTTCGGCACGTTGACTGTTCAATTGACAGGTGATGCTGATAAGGTTGAAGAAGCGATCGCCTTTATCGAGAGCCAACAAGTTGAAGTGGAGGTGCTGCATCGTGGATAAGAGTTTTTCAGAAACATACTTGAATTTCCAACAGGTGTCGTGGGATACCTTGAAGGAAGCGATCAATGACACCTTGTTCATGACGATCGTATCGATGCTGATCGTATTTGTTTTAGGGCTGCTGCTAGGGTTACTAGTTTACACATTGGGTCGGAAGAATTCTGCTGGCCGCAGTATCTTATACGGTTTGGTTTCGATTCTCAGCAATATTTTCCGATCAACACCTTTCATGATCTTGATGGTTTTGATCATTCCATTTACCAAAGCGTTGGTAGGCACGATGCTAGGAGCGAAAGCAGCTATTCCCGCATTGGTTTTATCAGCGGCACCGTTTTACGCTCGATTGGTTGAAATTGCCTTTCGTGAAGTTGACTCTGGTGTATTAGAAGCAGCTGATTCGATGGGAGCAAGTTATTTCCAAACGATCTACAAAGTTTTGATTCCAGAAAGCTTGCCAGCGTTGATCTCAGGTTTGACCGTGACGTCAGTTTCGATGATTGGTTTTACCGCAATGGCGGGGGCGATCGGCGCAGGCGGTCTTGGGGCGTTGGCTTGGCAAGAAGGCTATCAACGAGGCAATTACACCGTGACACTTGTAGCGACCGTGATCATTTTGATCATCGTATTCATTGTTCAAGGCGTCGGGGATTTCTTGACGAAGCGCACAGATAAGCGTTAATACAGAATAGCTATTATTCTAAAAAATAAAACAACAACATTAGGGGGAACTATCAATGAAAAAGAAAATTTTAGGTTTTGCGGCAGTAGCGTTATTAACAGTCGGATTGGCAGCATGCGGAAACAGCGGTTCAGACTCATCAGACAGCAGCAGTAAAGAAAAGAGCGACACATTGGTTGTCGGAGCGTCACCTACGCCGCACGCGGAAATCTTAGAGCACGTGAAACCTTTACTTGAAAAAGAAGGCGTCAACTTAGAAATCAAAAAATTTGATGACTATGTGTTACCAAACAAAGCGTTAGCAGACAAAGATATCGATGCCAACTATTTCCAACACAAACCATTCTTCGAAAAAGCAGTGAAGGAAAATGATTACAAATTTACCGATGCAGGTGCCGTTCATATTGAACCAATGGGCTTGTACTCTAAAAAAATCAAAGACATCAAGGATTTAAAAGAAGGCGCGACGATCATCACATCAAACTCAGAATCTGACTGGGGCCGCATCATCACGATCTTGCAAGATGCTGATTTAGTCAAAGTTAAAGATGGTGTTGATTTGGAAACATCAACCTTCGATGATATTGCCGAAAATCCTAAGAAATTGAAATTCGAACATTCAATTGATCCAGCTTTGTTAGCGACAACTTATAACAATGACGAAGGCGACCTAATTGCGATTAATGCCAACTTTGCTTATGGTGCTGGTTTGAATCCTGTGAAGGACGCAGTCTTACTTGAAAAAGATACGTCACCATATGCCAACATTCTTGCTGTTCGTACCGAAGATAAAGATGATTCACGTATCAAAAAATTAAACAAAGTGCTACATGAAAAAGAAGTACAAGATTGGATCTTGGAAAAATGGGATGGTTCAGTTAAACCCGTTGATAAATAGATAAATGATTTGAACAAGGCTCTTACTCACAGACATCTGTTGGTAAGAGTCTTTTTTTGTTACACTGGATTTATGAGTTTTTTAGAAAGGGTCAAATCAACAGAAAGGTTGTGCATATTAATGGAAGTAAAAGGAAGTTGCTTATGCGGCACAGTCACGATCGATATCCCACAGGTGGCAGAGGAAATCACCGTTTGTCACTGTCATATGTGTCAGAAATTTTTTGGCGGACCATTTTTGTCTTTGGCGGGTGTTTTGCCGGATGATTTTAAAATCAGCGGAAAAGAACAGATCCAGCTTTTTATGTCTTCAGAATGGGCAGAGCGAGGCTCCTGCAAAAAATGCGGCAGCAGTTTGTTTTATCATAGCTTAGCGGATGACGAGTATTATTTTCCTGCGGGGCTATTTGATGAGATCGATCAGGCCAAGCTGAAGGAAGAAATTTTTTATGATCAGAAGCCGGCTTTCTTCCATTATCAAGAGCCAACGGAGAAGCTGACGGAGGAAGCGTTTTTGCAGAAACTCTTTACAGATTCAGAGTGAATAATTGATTTTATAATAATTCTAAATAAAGGGTTCTTTTTCAGAAGAAAATTCATGAATCAGTTTGTATTCCATTCTCATTTAGTCTAAAATAGGTGAGAACGAGAAAAAATATTTGGAGGTACTTTCATGTCAGTTTTAGAAATCAAAGACTTGCACGTTGCCATTGACGATAAAGAAATTTTAAAGGGTGTAAACCTTGAAATGAAGACGGGCGAAATCCATGCCATCATGGGACCAAACGGGACTGGTAAATCAACGTTATCAGCAGCGATCATGGGCAACCCGAACTATGAAGTCACAAAAGGCGAGATCCTTTTTGATGGTAAAAATATCTTAGACTTGGAAGTCGACGAACGCGCACGTTTAGGATTATTCTTAGCGATGCAATATCCAAGCGAAATCCCAGGTATCAGTAATGCTGAATTTATGCGGGCAGCGATCAATGCTCGTCGTGAAGAAGATGAAAAAATCTCAGTAATGCAATTCTTGAAAAAATTAGATAAAAAAATGGAATTGTTGAACATGCCAGAAGAAATGGCGGAACGCTATTTAAATGAAGGCTTCTCAGGCGGAGAAAAGAAACGCAATGAGATCCTGCAGTTATTGATGATTGAACCAACCTTTGCGATCCTAGATGAAATCGACTCAGGTCTAGATATCGATGCTCTGAAGGTTGTAGCGAAAGGCATCAATGAAATGCGCGGCGAAGAGTTCGGTGCCTTAATCATTACCCACTATCAGCGTCTATTGAACTACATTGTGCCTGATGTAGTGCATATCATGATGGATGGCCGAGTAGTCTTGACTGGTGACGCAGAACTAGCGAAACGTTTGGAAGCTGAAGGCTACGCAGGCATCTCTGCTGAATTAGGTATCGATTACAAAGAAGAAGTTTAGGAGGGCAAGATAGATGAAAAAATGGACAGAATATCTTGAGGCCGTCAAAGCTTTCTCAGCCGAATGGGCCGAACCTCAATGGATGACTGATTTACGGGTCAATGCATTAAACAAAATCGACGAATTACCTTTACCAGTGATTGAAAAAGTAAAATTCGCTCGTTGGAACCTTTACAATGTAAAGCCAGAACATCAAGAAGCAACTGGGACCATCCCAAGCTTTGACCAAATGAAGGACAATCCAATGATCGTGCAAAGTGGAGAGACGACTGTTTTCGAACAAATCTCACCAAAACTTGCCGATCAAGGCGTGATCTTCACTGATTTAGTGACAGCGATGCAGGAGCATCCTGAATTAGTCAAAGAATACTACATGCAAAAAGCTGTACCAGTTGAGGAAAACGCACTGACTGCGATGCATGCTGCTTTTATGAACAATGGTATTTTCTTATATGTGCCAAAAAACGTGGTGATCGAAGAACCGATCGAAAGTCTTTTCTTACACAATGGCGACGACGATGCGCATTTCTTCAAACACGTGTTGATCGTGGCGGAAGACAACAGTGAGTTCTCTTACTTAGAACGCTTTGAATCACAAGGCGATACTGCGAAGAAGCTTTCTGGGAACGTAGTGGTCGAAGTGATTACGAAACCAGGTGCACGCGTGAAATTCTCAGCGGTGGACTCATTGGGCGCAAATATCGCAACCTATATGAACCGACGCGGCTACTTAATGCGCGACTCTATGATCGATTGGGCAATCGGCATCATGAACGATGGCAATGTGATCGCGGACTTTGATTCTGATTTAGTCGGTGAAGGCTCACATTCAGAAGTCAAGATCGTAGCGATCAGCGATGGCAAACAAATCCAAGGAATCGATACTCGCGTAACCAATAAAGCCCCTCATACAATCGGGCACATTTTGCAGCACGGGGTTATTCTTGATAAATCCACCTTGACCTTCAACGGGATCGGACATATCTTAAAAGGAGCAAAGGGTGCCGACGCTCAACAAGAAAGTCGTGTATTGATGCTCTCTGAGAAATCTCGCGGGGATGCCAATCCGATTCTTTTGATCGACGAAAATGAAGTGACTGCCGGACATGCGGCCAGCGTTGGTCGCGTTGATCCAGACGAACTCTTCTATTTAATGAGTCGCGGGCTAGAGCGTGCGGCAGCGGAACGTTTGGTTATCCGCGGATTCTTAGGACCTGTCATTACTGCTATTCCAGTCAAAGCCACTCAAGAGCAACTGATCGATACGATCGAAGGGAAGTTGAGTAAATAATGAGGGATTTTTCTACTATTAGAAAAGATTTTCCGATTCTTTTCCAAGAAGTAAATGATGAACCACTTGTTTATTTAGACAATGCGGCAACTACGCAAAAACCGACGCAAGTCTTGGATGTATTGCGTCATTACTACGAACATGACAATGCTAATGTTCATCGCGGGGTGCATACGTTAGCTGAACGAGCGACTGCCGATTATGAAAATAGTCGTGAAAAAGTTCGCGCCTTCATCAACGCGAAGGAAACTGCGGAAGTCCTGTTCACCCGAGGAACGACCACTGGTTTGAACTGGCTGGCTCGCAGTTACGGAGATGCTTTTATTAAAGAAAGCGATGAGATCGTCATTTCTTATATGGAGCATCATTCCAATATTATTCCGTGGCAGCAATTGGTCGAACGCAAAGGAGCAACCCTGCGTTATTTACCATTAACCGACGAAGGCTTCATTGATATGACAGCCGCTAAAGAGATCATCAACGAAAAGACAGCGATCGTTTCATTAGCCTACGTGTCAAACGTACTAGGTGTCATCAATCCAATCAAAGAATTGGCGGAAATGGCTCATGCCAATAACGCGGTGATGATCGTGGACGGTGCGCAAGCTGCTCCTCATATGGCTGTTGATGTTCAAGCGTTAGATGCGGACTTCTTTGCCTTTAGCGGGCATAAGATGTGCGGACCAACGGGAATCGGTGTATTATATGGCAAACGTCATTGGTTAGAACAGATGGAACCGGTAGAATTCGGTGGCGAGATGATTGATTTCGTCAATCTATTCGATAGTACGTGGAAAGAATTGCCATGGAAATTCGAAGCAGGGACACCAAACATCGCTGGAGCCATCGCGCTAGGAGCGGCGGTTGATTACTTGAACGAGATCGGGATGGAGAACATCCATCGCTACGAACAAGAATTGGTTGACTACGTCTTACCGAAGCTACATGAAATTGATGGGATCACTACTTATGGACCACAAGATCCTGCACACCATACCGGCGTGATCGCTTTTAATCTGGATGGCATCCATCCTCATGATGTAGCGACTGCTTTGGATATGGAAGGTATCGCGGTACGTGCCGGTCATCACTGTGCGCAACCGTTAATGAACTATTTGAAACTGCCAGCGACGGCGCGGGCCAGCTTCTATTTCTACAATACGAAAGAAGACGCGGACCGTTTGATCGAAGCAATCAAGGCGACGAAGGAGTTTTTCAAAGATGGCGCTAAATAAATTAGACAATTTATATCGGCAAGTGATCTTGGATCATTCCGCTCATCCTCATCATCGTGGAAAGCTAAGTGATTCCACGAAAACGATCGAGATGAACAATCCCACCTGCGGCGACGTGATCGAGCTTGAACTAATCGTCAAAGACGACGTAATCACAGATATCGCGTTTTCCGGCAGCGGCTGTTCGATTTCAACAGCCAGTGCTTCTATGATGACTGACGCAGTAATCGGCAAACCTGTCTCAGAAGCAGAGCATTTAGCCGTGATCTTTGCCCAAATGGTCCAAGGCAACCCGATTCCTGAAAAGGATGAAGATGCATTGGGAGACGCAGCGATGCTTAGCGGGGTCGCAAAATTCCCAGCCCGTATCAAATGCTCGACCCTAGCATGGAAAGCCTTAGGCAAAGCGCTGACTGACGAAGAAGGCAAAGCCCGGGAAGGTCAATTTCATAAAGATTAATCAATGAGGATGCCAGTTGCGAGTTCCACTTCGTACTTTTAGTACGTTAGTGGAATCGTATGCCAACGACAATCAGAAAATTTGTTTCAAATTTTCACCTTTTACATTAGAGTTGGCTCCTCTTTTCGCAGTTTATTTTGTTGAACGACTACATTTAAGGTATGTCTAATATAAGAAAAGTGATGTATAGAGGAATGACATACGGCATGAGAATAAAATTTATTTTTCTGTAGGAAAAATAATTACATTAATACGAATAAGGAGCGGGAATACATGAGTGTACCTGAAATGCAAGAGGAATATCAATTTGGCTTCCATGATGACATCGAACCTGTCTTTACGACCGGTGAAGGTTTATCCGAAGAAGTCATTCGCGAAATCTCCCGCGCAAAGGGAGAACCAGAATGGATGTTGGATTTCCGTTTGAAATCGCTAGAAACATTCAGAAAATTAGACATGCCCGATTACGGACCCGATTTGTCCGAATTGGATTACGATAAAATCAACTACTTTATTCGTTCAAGCGACAAACCAGCCCGTGATTGGGACGATGTTCCAGAAGAAATCAAGACGACTTTTGAACGTCTTGGAATTCCAGAAGCAGAACGTGCATACTTAGCCGGTGCTTCTGCCCAATACGAATCAGAAGTGGTGTATCACAACATGAAAGACGAGTTCACCAAATTGGGCATCGTCTTTACTGATACCGATTCAGCCTTGAAGGAATACCCTGAATTATTCAAGGAATACTTCGGCACATTAGTACCACCATCAGACAATAAACTGGCTGCGTTAAACTCAGCTGCTTGGTCAGGCGGAACCTTCATCTACGTACCAAAAGGTGTGAAGACCGATATTCCGATCCAGTCTTACTTCCGAATCAACTCTGCAAATACTGGACAATTCGAACGGACACTGATCATCGTTGACGAAGGCGCCAGCATCAACTATGTTGAAGGCTGTACGGCTCCAACATATTCTTCTGACAGCTTGCATGCTGCAGTCGTTGAAGTGTTCGTTAAAAAAGACGGCTATTGCCGTTACACGACGATCCAAAACTGGTCAAATAATGTCTACAGTTTGGAAACCAAACGTGGACAAGCCCAAGAAAACGCGACAATGGAATGGGTCGACGGCAACTTGGGATCGAAAGTAACTATGAAATACCCAAGTGTCTACATGGAAGGCAAAGGCGCCCGCGGTACGATGCTGTCGATCGCTGTAGCCGGCAAGAACATCGTGCTAGATAACGGTGCGCGCATGATCCATAACGCACCAAACACATCCAGCTCGATCGTTTCAAAATCCATCGCCAAAGATGGCGGCGCAGTAGACTACCGCGGAACCGTCCGCTTCGGTCGAAACAGTGCTGGCTCATTCAGCCACATCGAGTGCGATACGATCATTATGGATGATCAATCTAGTTCAGATACGATCCCGTACAACGAGATCTTAAATGGGAATGTTTCTTTGGAACACGAAGCAAAAGTTTCAAAAATTTCCGAAGAACAATTGTATTATCTAATGAGTCGCGGTATCTCAGAACAAGAAGCAACTGAGATGATCGTTATGGGATTCGTTGAACCATTTACCAAAGAATTGCCAATGGAATACGCCGTGGAGTTGAACCGTCTGATACAGTATGAGATGGAAGGCAGTGTGGGTTAGAAAATTTATAAATTCCCGAAACGTTGATAGGAAAACGTTTCGGGGCTTTTTACTTTGTGTTCAGAGATAAGTGAATGCCATATTGAATGCCATTCGGTCATACTTAATCGTTTAAAGCTTTGATTACTTGTCCATATAGAGATACTTCAATATCCTTATACGATAATTTTTCTTCGATTAAGAAAATTTCTGTTTGTTCATATTTATTATCAGGGAAAAGTTGATTTGTTTTATCTTCCATTCGTTTTATTAATGATTTTATTCCATCGTTTCTTTTTGTAATCAAAGTTGGATACGTCAATTCAGGAATATCTCTTTTTAATTGAGCACCAGATCTTTTTTTTCTACAAGTATCTTCTGCAAATACATAGAGCATGATTCCATAAATGTCACTAATTTGATCACCTTCAGTATTGGAAATTGGATAATCAGTCAGTTTAAAGCTCTTATTGAAATCATTTTGTAAACCTGTAAGATGTGTTTGCTGTTTATATAAGATTTCAGTCATATACATCGATTTTAATTCGATGACGGTTTTAATCTTGGAATCATGAATAATTGAAAGGTCAATTTTTTTAAGCTCTCTACCAAATGAATACTCTTTATTTTCATATTTATCTTGCAAATAGAGAACTAATATATCTCTAAAGTTCAATTCATTTTTATGGGTTAACGATAAGTATGCAAAATGCTTTCTATCTAAGATAATCTCTTTTTGAAGTATTTCTTGTATTTTTTCTTTAGACAAGTTCATAATTATTCTCCTTCTAGGATTATTAAAAATTAACGTATTTTGCGAACCGTTCGCCAGTCTCCTTAATCTTTTCAGGAGTGACATGAGCGTAAATATTCATGGTAGTTTTGACATCTTTGTGCCCTAAGCGTTCTTGAACCTCTTTTATACTTGCGCCGGATTCAAACAACAAACTAGCATGAGTGTGACGAAAACCATGTAATGTAATCTTTGGTAGCTCATATTTTTCGAGTATGTTATAGAGCCAGTCATTAGGAGCTTGAGGATAATAAAGAGCATTAAATTTATTCGTGAACAGAAATTGATCTTCACTCGATGTATTGTATCCAGATTTAAAGTACCATTCCTTTTGATTAGCACGCCATTGATCAAGAATTTTTACTGTTTTTCGATCAAGTCTAATTGTTCGCTTCGAACTAGCAGTTTTAGGCTCTTGAACAACAATCTGATCAAATTCATCAGTAGCTAGAGTTTTTCCAATCGTCAATTCTTGATTGAAGAGATTCACATCTTTCCACTGCAAAGCTAAGACTTCAGACTTTCTCATGCCTGTAAAAGCCAACAGACGAAAGAATGCGAGTAGTTTGGTGCTTGTACGCCCAGATAGCTCAATATGCTCCTCTAAGCACTCAAAAAACGTCTCTAGCTGCTTTTTAGTGTAGAAGTTTGGAAATGATTCAACTTCTTTCTTGCGAGGTAATATCGTCTTTCTCATTGGATTACTGTCAATCACTTCCATTTGTACGCCAAATTGTAGCACCTGACCAACTACTTTGCGAAAATAGTGATACTGTTTGTATTTTTCATGCCATTTATTAACGATCTTTTGGCAATAGCGAACAGTAATCTTGTCGAGTTTCAAGCTTCCAAAGTATTCTAGTGCATAACCTTCAATAAAGCGCTTTGAGGTAGCAACTGTTGAAGGTTTTACTTTTAAACGGTATTGAACAAGCCATAAATCATATAACTCTCTAAAAGTAATCATTTCATCTGAAATTAGTTTACGACTATTCTTTTCAAATTCTGCTTGTAGTTGAGCTAATGATATTTGAGCTTCTTTCTTTGAATCAAATCCTCTTCGAGTTGTTTTAACTCGTTCTCCAGTATCTGGATCAGTTCCGAGATATGCCTGAAATCTCCATTTCCTTTTACCACTAGCTAATTTGTATTGTGTAAATGAAGCCATTTAAGTTCCTCCTTGATTACCTTTTGAGGAGCTATTTCATAAATCAATCGTTTAAGGAGAATATTATTTGAACCTAATCTAATTATTCTCATCTTTCTTATTCAAGGACTTCCAAGTTTCATTAATGGAATTGAAAAATGATTCAAAATCGCTAGGATTATCTATTGATGCAAGGATAATATTTTTGAATTGACGATAAACAAGTGGGTATTTATTCTTTTCATCAGTCGACAAATCAGAATTCTTCAATTTTTCTTCAAGTTCTTCAAAAGAGTCACCTGGAAAGTCATCTGACTGGAAATAAATTTTTTTTGTAGGAGTCTCATCTTTTTCACCTATCAAAAGATAACTCATTGTGGTTGATAAAATATCTGCTAGTTCAATTAGTTGATCTTCATTAGGCATAGAGATTTCTTCTTCCCATGAATTAACATCTTTTTCAGTTGAACCATAACCAATGTACTTAGCTAATTCTTTTGCTGTTAAGTCGATTTTTTCTCTTTTTTCTTTAATACGCTTTCCAATCCCAGTAGCTTGTTTCCCATAAAGCAAGTAGTCAACAGAAACGCCTCCAATTTCAGCAATTTGATAAAGCCGTTCCTTGTTAGGCGAATTTCTTTCTTTTTCCCAATTCCACACTAAACTTTTTGGTGCAGGAGGAGTAAGTAAAAGCCCGAACTCTTCTAAAGTTTTATTTTGTTTTTTTCGAATTCCTTTTATTCTTTCCCCATAGCCATTGGGTTCACTCACTGTAATCACCACACTTTCATATTGATTATATAGTAGTTTGATATAGATTTCTACACAAAGTTATCAAAATGATAACTTTGGTATTGACTTATTAAACGATGATAATATATGATTAAGTTATCAAAATGATAACTTTTTGAGGTGCTAAAAATATTTTAAGGAGGAATTGAAATGTCAGGTTTTCAAGTTTTGCTGGACGATAAGCAGTCCAAAGAATTACAGCAGCATATTTTTACTTTAGCTCAAGAATCTATCTCTAAGGCGGTTCAAAATGTTGGTTTGGATAAGGATTTCTTGAATCAAAAAGAAATGTCAGATTGGTTAGGAGTAAGTCCTAACACATTGAAAATCTATGTGCGGGAAGGGATGCCGATAATTACGATGGGAGGAAGAAAATTTTATTCAAAGAAGGAAGTAACAAAATTTATGCTATCAAAACAAAGAGGAGGACTTGATGCGTAATCTTGGCGGATCAACATTAAGTCCTCATGTAATAGAGTTTTCTATCACTCTATTAGTTTATCACATGGAGGTATTCTAATGGCACAGAAAAGAATGATAAGCAAAAAGGTCATTCAAACAGATATGTTTATGGATATGCCACTTTCAGCTCAGGCATTGTATTTCCACTTAAACTTGGAAGCTGATGATGATGGGTTTATAGCAAATGTAAAAACTGTAAAGCGAATGGTGGGCGCTAGTGACGACGATTTGAACCTTCTTGTGATCAAACACTTTTTGATAGTTTTTGAAGCAGGAATATTAGTAATTAAACACTGGAAAATTCATAATACAATAAAAAAGGATAGATATAACGAAACCATATTTATAAACGAAAAGCGACATCTAATAGTAACCGAATCAAAAGAATACATGTATTCAGAAAAGAAAAGTATCCAAAATGGTTCCATGTTGGATACACAGGTTAGATTAGAGTTAGAAGAGGTTAGTAAAGTTAAGAAAAGAATAGATAAGATAAGTATAGAGTTAGGGAATGAGTTTCGAGATTTTTTAGAGAATATTTCAATTTCTCAGGAAAAATGTGAAGTAGTTTATGAAATGATTCAACAGTCTAGGCGAAGTGTTGAAATAAAAACTAAAACAAAGTTGATGATTGATGCAAAAGAAATCCGACAGTGTAGTAAAAAGTATATTTCTTATTGCATAGATTTTCCCAATGAAGAATTTGCTAAATATCTTAATAAGTCCTATTCAAATTATTGGAGTCAAAAAGCAACAAAATTAGCTAATAGGAACAAATCGTTAATGAGTACTTCAGGAAGTATGTTCTCGAAAAATGTAATCCCTGATGAAAAATATTTTGAAGGAACAGCTAAATAAGGAGGGCAAAACTTTGGATGATTTTCTTGATTTTCTTAAAGCATATGAGTCCTTTAAGAAAGAAAAGAATTCTTTGAAGAAAGTCGAATGTAAGAAACAAGTTTCGATAATGTTAACACCTACTGATAGAAATAAAATTCAAAATCTTGCTGATGAAGCAGGGCTAAGTATTTCAGCGCTAATCTCTCAGTGGATTCAAAATAACTAATAAAAAGATTTCTCAAAGGAAAAGTAGAAGAACAAAAAAATTTGTCCATTTTACTTTTCCTTTTTCCATGCAAATACTTAAGTTTAGAAAAGTAAAAGTTAGCAGGATAGTGGAAAGGCAAGCATCGGGTTTGTCATGACAAACGCCAAAAAACGATGTTTTGCTTGGTAGAAATTCTACAACTTTTTGTGTCGCATCTGCTCGAACTTTTGAGGTGAAATTATGGCAAAAAAAATAGAAAAAATTGAATTGAGAGTTACTGAGGAAGATAAAGTGTTTATAATTAACAAAGCGAAAAAATTGGGATTTAAGTCAACCACAGCTTTTCTTGTAGACAGTGCCAGAACTTATTTTAGATTGAATATTGACATGAGCATTTATAGAGGATTAACCAAAGAGATCAATTATATCGGTCACAATATAAATAACGTTGTCAGAAGAATAAATGTCGATGGTTTTTATACGGATATGGAAATAGATCAAATAAAAACTAAACTAAATTCGATTTATGATCTAATGAATCACGAGTATAGAAGATTGACTAAAATGAAGTTTAATTTCACGAGTGATAAGCTAGATTTGAAAACAACAACCAATTTAATAAATTCGATGAAAAATTTAGAAATGAAAATTCCGAAAGAATTGATTTATGAAGAAATATTTGAGAGAATCAATAATGATATTGTATACATTATTGGTTTCATTGAATCTTCAAAAGAGCAAGAAAAAGAGGTTTCTGATTTTACTTGGGATTGGTTATATGACGGACATTTTTTTAAATTGGAAGAATCTCTATTAATTTCGTTTTGGAATGAAATTTTTATATTTGCGGAGAAATTGAAGACTAAATCTCAAAAGTATGGATACGAGTTTACTGATGATGATTGGTTCGAATTTAAGGACATATTAGACAAATATACTATTTGAAGGTGAAAAGATGGAGTATAGAATTGATTACGAATTAACAGCAAAAATTGAAATCATCAATGAATTTTCATATGGGATTTACAATAGACTTTTGAATTACATTTTGAATAATGGAATTGATAGGACTAGCCCAAATTTATGCTCTACTCTTCTTTCAACTTTAGGAGAAATGCTCTCTGTTGATCTGTTTAATTTTAGTAAAGAAGAGCTTGAAAAAACGCTACTATATTGGAAAAATATGAATCAGTATATTAATGAGATTACAGATAAAGTGAAAACTCAGCCAGTTTAAGATTGGCTGAGTTTTATTTTTTTAATAGTGACCCAAAGTATGATGAAAAGATCATAGATAAAGGGAAATAGAGCAAATACCATAAAAAATAGATTACTCACTTCTACAGAGTATTCATTGTGGAAATACTCATTAGTCAGCATAATTGCTATACATATTCCTAATAATAGAATTACTGCGATAAGATAGTTTTTCGCAATCCTCAATGAAAAGTAAAACATGCTGAAAGCAAAATAATTGAGAAATAATGTGCCTAGAAAAGTGCCCTGGTAAGTAAATAGTTTTGCCACTAAAAGAGATAAAAAAATTTTGATGATGATAATTTTAAGATATTGCGCCCTATTTTCAAAAATCAAAGCTTTTGAAATATTCATAAGTAACCTCCATGTGGACTACAACTAGTCCCATTATATCATGATTTCTCTCTAAGATTAATAAGAAAAAGGACTTATTTTAGTCCATAAGGTGTGTTAATCTTGAAAGAAGAAAAAATAATTGATCCGAATAATGTAATTGGTAGAAATATTAAGCGCATTAGGAAAGAAAAAGGGATCGGGCAAACTGAGTTAGTTAAGATGTTACAGCTTAATAACGTGGATATAACTAGAGAAACGCTTGTAAAAATTGAGGGTGGACGACAGCATATTAAATTAGAACAACTTAAAGGTATAAAAAATATTCTACATTTAGATTATGAAGCATTGCTAAATAATATTGAAAGTTCACTTGAAGATAGTAATGGAAAGATATGAGAAGTGATTCGGTAGATACATATCATTATCACGATGTCCACGAATAGACATAAAAATAAAATTTTGTGAATCGATATTGGTTTTGAGGAGGAAGTTGTTAATGCAAGAAAAGATCAACGTTCAGACTTTTAGTCAGCTAGCCAAAATTTTTGAGACAAAAACATGGAATATAAAAGATCAAGAGTCATCAAGTTTCTTTAATAGAGTATCGAGGACATTACAAGGTCTTAATAATGAAGAGCAGCAAACGTTCTTGCGATTATTAGATATGATGGAATATTATACTATTTCTGATTATGAAAGACTTTTAATTGAGGTTCTAAAAAAAATGCAAAATGAAATAGATACTAAAAAACTATGTTTTTCACCTATAATATCAAATAGGGCTATCCCTGATATAAAGAGTTCAATGTTAGTCACATATTTATTAAAATCAAATACTATTCAATTTGATCCTACTCTTTCAAAATTGAAAATGACTCTACAATTAGATTTAGAAGATAATCAAATTACAAACTTAAATCGAAGGAGTACGTTTTTAATTTTAGTTGATGATTTTATTGGCACTGGGTCATCGGCAATTGAGACAGCTGAATATTTTATAAATAAAGGAGTCTTGAAAGACAAAATTATAATTTTGTCCTTAGTGACATTAAATAAAGGAATAGAGTGTATAACAGAGCAAGGTTTTAAATTCGTTTATGCTGTGAAAAGCCTATCATTACCAGAGCAAATCGAATCATTGATTGACGAAGACCGGATGTCTTTTAAAAAAAATGTTGAAACCATTTCAGAAAAAATTGGTATTGAAACAGATGACTACTGGGGCTATGAGAGCAGTAGTGCACTTTTAAGTATGATTAGAGTTCCAAACAATACTATTGGAGCTTTTTGGAAAGGAAAAAATAAGGAAAATATACCTTTTCCAAGGTTTAATTGAAAGAAGGATTGATCATGAGGAAATCAAAAGAACACTTAGAAAGATTAAGCTTTAGTGTTTTACGCGTTGTTGAATCTAATGCTAATATTGAGATTTTGATAAACGATGACTTCAGTTACTTTGACTTAATGAAAACTATAAATGATCTTAAGAAAAATGGATTGTTGCGGGATTATCTGGGTGATTTAGAGCTTACAAAACATGGTTTAGATGAATTAAGAAAACTAGAGAGCAACTTAGATATAGGAAACGTTGGTAAAATGATAATTCCAGATTTTAGGTATTTTGTTGATCAAATTGGAATAAATGATGTATACTTACCATGACTTCCCACTAGTTTATACTCCTCGTGAGCATGGTTTAGTGAGTTCGCTAAGCTAGAATGAACTGATTTACAAGCTTACAGCTGAAAGAATTTTTGTCTTCTGGAGAAGAAAAAAATCCTTTCAGCTGATGGAAATTTGCAAGCAAATTGTCCATGGACTCAAAGTGGCCCGAATTTTGGCAGTGCCAAAATTACGGTCCATTTGAGTGGTAAATAGAAAGAATTATGTAGTGGGAGGTCTTTTTATTGAATAAAGATGAATGGCGGAAATATAAGAAGGAATTTGAGAAAGAAGCAATTAAACTTAAGAAACCAAAGAACTATATAAGTGAAAATTTACACTATGCTGAAAACTTAGTCGAAAAAAATCTACCAATTATATATAATGTAGATCACTTGGGTCTTTTAATTGGAATAAAATCAGATTATCTATATAAGGTTACTAATGAATCTAAACTTTTTTATAGAAAATTTTCTATAAAAAAGAAAAATGGTAATCCTCGAATTATTCATGAACCACTTCCTAATTTAAAGATTATTCAGAAATGGATTTTAGAGAATATCCTTTATAAACTTAAAGTTAGCAAGTTTGCTAAAGCATATATACCTAACATGTCAATTAAAGATAATGTTCGGTTTCATAAGAAGCAAAAGTTAGTATTCAAACTAGATATAAAAAATTTTTTTGATTCACTTTCTGAAAAGCAAGTCTACAAATTATTTAAGAAGATGGGATACTCAGAAAGTCTGTCGGTGTTATTGAGTAAGCTGTGTACATTGAATGGATTCTTGCCACAAGGGGCAAGTACTAGTGCATGTCTTTCTAACTTGATTCTTTTTGATTTTGATAAATCCATAAGTTTATACTGTTTAGATAAAAAAATAAGATACACAAGGTACGCAGATGATTTGACATTTTCAGGTTCTTTTAATCATGAAGCATTATCAAATTTTGTTAGCTATAAATTGAAGTTTTTGGGTCTTGAAATCAATCAAAATAAGACAAGATTGTTAAGAAAAAACCAGGCTCAAATAATTACTGGTATTGTAGTAAATGAAAAATCTCAAGTTCCAAGAGACTATAGGAAAAAAATTAGATTACAAGTTTACTACATAAGTAAGTTTGGAGTACATGATCATTTAAAAAGAAATAATATTAAAATTGATGCGGAAACTTATCTTAAGTCATTGATCGGAAAAATTAATTATTGTTTGTTTATAAATCCTGATGATCTACTTATGAAGGATTACAAAGATATAATTACTACTATCTATCAGAAAACATTTTCTCTGGATTGAATTTTTAGTAAAATTTTATTTTTCTTTTTTAATAAAATTGTTTTGTCTATTTACTATAAATATCTTTAGAAGTATTTAGGTAGTTATTATAAGTTCTGTTTGGGATATTTGATTTTTGAAATAGCTCCTCAAAAAAGTTTGAAATGAATGCCACAGTGAATGCCATTTTGTTGATTCTGACTGAATACCATTGATTTTATTGACTTTGAGAAATGTTAAAAATCAATGGTATTCAGCGATTCTGATTACTATTAAAATCTGAATCATTGAATGGAAGGGTCTGTGGGGTAGTACTTGTTTATAAGCTAGAAACCTTGATTTGTGGGGTTTCTAGCTTTTTTATTTGCTTTTAAATGATTCTTAGCAAGATAGAACTTATTTAATCTAAGAAATTTATTCTTTAAGAGGAAAATTCATCGTTAAGATACTATACTGAGTGGTATCAAGATATAATTAAAAAGTATGTAATGCAAAAAATCGTATCATATAAAAGCCATTTTAATTTATTAGAGGTGTAATATGAATAAAATGAATCAGATTATAGACAACTATATGCAAACAGACGAACCATATGCTCTTCAAGTTGATGGAGAATGGGGTACGGGAAAGACTTATTATGTTAAGAATCATGTGATTGATGAACTAAAAGAAAAAGGAAATTTTCCAATTTATTTTTCAGTATATGGATATAATATTTTAAATGAACTTAAACAAGACATTCTCTATAATATCATTTCAGAGTTGAGTTCAGATAAAAAAGTGTTCACATCAATGACTACAATAAGTAAAAAATTTCGAAAAATTTCGAATGTATGGGGTGATCAAAGACTAAGCTCTATTAGTTTAATTAGTGACTGGATTTTGGAGTCAAAAAATCAATCAATGCTAGAATCATCACTAGAAAAATCTATTGTCGTTTTTATAGACGATCTGGAAAGAATTAGTGAAGAAATTAGTGTAAAGGATTTACTTGGATTTATTTTAAATGAACTAATGGAAAAACTGAATTGTAAAGTGATTATACTTTCTAATAGTAATGAGATTGACAAGACTGATGATTTTAAAAAGATGAAGGAAAAAGTGATAGGTAGAACCATTAATTTTGCTTATGACATCTCAGAAATTGAACGTATAATTTTAAAAAAAAGTAGAAATACTTTCATTAAGGAAAATAGTTTATGGATAAGAGATATACTTGAGGAATACCAAAATATTAGGAGAAAAAAGGGAATTAATTTAAGAACTTTACTTAGTGTAATTGAAAATTATAGTTTTGTTGAATCAAAATTATTTAGTGATATATCCAAATTACAGTCTGATAAATTAGAAGAAAGCATAAGGAAAAGCATTTTTCTAAATGTTTTTGTAGTTACGAACGAGTACAAATTAGGTAATATTACAGAAAATGATTTTGATGTTTTGAAAGGACTCTCCAATACAAGGTATTTTGATTATTACTTAAGTAAGGATGAACAAAAGTCTATTAAGGAAACAATCATAGATCAATATCATCATAAGCATAAGAGCTTTGATGATTATATATTTTACTCAAATGATATTCATTCCCAAGTTTTATTTGGCTTTATGGACGATAATAAATATGTTTCAAATTGGAAAAAAAACTTCGTAAATCTTACTAGAGAAATTAGTAACTTGGATAAACTATCTGACTTTCGACGATTCACCGACAATCAGCTCAAACAAGTTCAAAAAAGCGTATTAACCGATGTTGAAGAAAATAAATTCAACTTTAAAGATTTGATTACAGTATACGGGAGGCTCAATCAATTAAAAAAAATGAACTTAATGTTTCTTGAGAACAGCGATTTAGAAGTGATTGAGACGAAATTGATTGAAAGTTACTCTACTGTAAATGAGGTTGGTATGGATTTAGTTGATGAATTTTATATACATGGGATACCAAATATAAAACTAGAGAGGCCAGAATTATACCAATCTTTGAAAGATGTAGATAATCAAAGAAAAAAAATAATGAATAGCGAATTTATTAAGTATTTATTTAATGATGAACATGAAGAACTATATAATGCTAAACAAAACGGCTTTTTACGGAATACAAATATTTTTAAGGTTATGCTAGAACATGGTTCAATCGATGAGTTTATCATGATAGAAAATAACAAGTCAGATTTACTATGGAGATTTATTAACTCGGAGTATCTAAGAATAAGTAATGCAAAGGATTTTCACGGGGAAGAGATAGAAGATATTTATCAATTTTTAAATGAAATAAAAGCAAAGATGGAGAAAACAAAACTCGGTAGAATTGATAGATTCAAGATCAATCAGTTAATAGAGTCGCTAGAACAATTGATTGAACATTTGAAATAGTTATTTTAGTATGATTAGATTATTGTTTTTGGAGGTAATATGAAAAATAGAAATTCAATTACGGCTTTTATACAAAATTATGATCATGAGTTTGATAATCAAATAGACTGGTTAGAAATTCATCTTTTTGAAATGAGAAATGAAGTATTAAAAATTGAAAGATCAATCTTTTTGATTGGTATAATTGATAAAGAGTGGGGAAATAGAGTAGAAAACAATAATTATTCCCTAAATAGGATTACTTTATTTGAATCTTTGATAGATAAAGTAATCATGGGATTAAGTAAAATTTTAAAAGGGAATAGAGAGTATTCCTTATTGAAAACTATAAATGTGATAAGTCAGATGGATGAGTTTAAAAATAATAGTGCTGTAAAGAAAATTGCGAACGAAACTCAACTCTTTATAGAAAATAGTGAGTTGAGCAATACTGTAATAATGTTTAGAGATAAATTTTTTGGGCACTTAGATAAAGAATGTGTAATTTCTGATTTAAGATTAAGTCCAACTTTGTTTGTTAATGAAATTCAAAAATTTGACTTAGAAGATATAAAATCTACAATTATTGAATTATATAAGGTATGTTTTGATAAGGAAATAGACTTTTATTCGGATCAAAATTTTAATGAAAAAGATTTTCTTGATACTTTTTTCTCACTATAATTATCAGTATAAAAGAAATCTACCAGCAAACTTTTTTAAATTCATAAAGTCATTGGCAGTCGTCATTGGCTTTTTTATGGTCTATTTACTAGGACATTTTCTAGCCAATCTAATGCATGCTTTACTTAATCTATTTCAACATATTTTAATTGCTCAGTGAAATTTATTATGAAGTAGTTCATACAAAAAAATACTTAAAAGTAGATTTTTTCTGGAATTTAAAGCATAAGCAGTGACTCAACCTTGCGGCAAATAGGTATGGCATATAAAGATTCTAATCTTTTAAAATAGAAGTTTTTCCGACACATAAAACAAGTCCCGTCATGAAATAAAATGACGAAACTTGTTCAATGATTGTTACTTATAAAATCTTCAATGAAGATTCATTATCCACCTTCAACAACTGGTTCAACTACCACTTCCTCTATCCTACGATTCCTCATCTTCGAAATGGTCATCTTAAATCCATCTAACTGAATAATCTCTCCTTCCATAGGGATTCGTTCAATTGAAGCTAATATATAACCAGCGACGGATATTGAGTTTGTGGTATTAGTAATATTGAAAAGCTCTTCTAAGCAATCGAAGTCTGAACGTCCATTTACTAGGAAGCTGCCATCTGCCAGTTTGTAATAGTCCAGCTTCTTACTATCATATTCGTCCCAGATTTCTCCAATTAATTCTTCAATGATATCTTCTAGCGTAACGAGACCAGCGGTCCCACCGTATTCATCGATGATGATGGCGATATGGATTTGATCGGCTTGAAATTTTTTCATTAGCTCGGAAATTTTCATACTTTTTGGGATAAAGCTGATTGGCTTAACGATATCTTCTATTCTTTTTTCACCTTTTAATACATGGTAATAAAAATCTTTTTGATTCACCACGCCGGTCACATCATCAATGCTGTCTTGGCAATAGGGCAGGCGAGAAAAGCCGGAGGATTCAAAAATTTCCGCTATTTCTTCTGTACTCTTTTTACTATTGATAGAGATGATATCCGTGCGTGGGACAAAAATTTTCTGTACTTCCAAATCGTTAAATGCGACCACACTTTTGATCAGAAGCTCGTCATCCTCATCAATTGAACCCTCTTGTGCTGCTTCCTCTACAAGAATCATCAATTCATCCTCGGTGATCGATGGGGTTGTTTCTCTGTTCGGTAACAGTTTCATCAGTCCGATTTTTAGGACAGCGAAAAAGAGCGTCAGTGGATAAAAAATGGTTATCAAAACCTTTAACGGACGGGCAACCGCAAGCGCGAACGTCTCAGGAGCTTCTTTTGCCAATGTTTTGGGAAAAATCTCACCAAACGTTAAAACCAGAATGGTCATCACGACCGTCGATAGCGTCACACCGATGTTGCCAAAATAGCGTACAAATATTACGGTTGCAATCGAAGAACTTGCGATATTTACGATGTTGTTTCCAATCAGGATCGCTGACAAGAGCCGATCGAAATTGTGAAACAATTCTAAAACGCTCCTTGCTTTGTCATTTCCTTCCTCTGCCAATTTAGTGATTCGGATTCGATTCAGTGAAGAATAGGCCGTTTCACTCGAAGAAAAGAATGCTGACAAAGCCAGCAATATTACCAGTACAACCAACATGACACTTAGATTATCCAAAAAGCTTCCTCCTTATATTTTTCAACCAATGCAAAAAAGCACCCTGTATGTAAACAGCGCACGTTGAAATCATTATTATTAATCACACGAACTTCTTTTTTAAAACATAACGAGTCCTCGTCGTCCAAAATACTCATTTCCCCAATCTTTGAATAAAAACTTCTTTAATTAACCGTATCTTAATCGAAATTGAATGTCAAGATTGGATTTAATCTATAAGAAAGCTGGCTATTAGATTAATAGTTTTCATTCGACAGTGAACGCTAACAGAGCCAGTAAAAGCTAATTCACAAATAAAACATTTTGTGCATTTTTCATGAACACGTTTTCTACACCCTTGATTAGTGCTATCATTAAACTAGCATCATAAATATTTCCCCATTTTTTTATTTGAATCATCAAGACACATGTCTGTAAGCAAAATCCACAAACAGTCTCTCAATTGAACAAATTCAGCTGTCCTATTTTTAAACGAATTTAGGAGGTAGAACGATGTTCCAAGATTACAAAGTTGTGATTACTGGTGCGACTTCTGGTATTGGTCTGGCTACGGCTCGACTGTTTATCAAGGAGGGCGCGACGGTGATTGGGATCGGTCGGAATTTTAGCAAGACGAAGGATTTAGGTGATCGTTTTATTCCTCGGACCTGTGATGTGCGGGATGCTGAGGAGATCGTGAAGACGTGTGAGTTTATCAAAGAAACTTTCGGTAATGAATTGGATGTGTTTGTGAACAATGCGGGTTTTGGCGAGAACACCACGATTCGTGATGTGACGGTCGATCAGTTTGATCGCTGCTTCAGTCTCTTGTTACGGGCACCGATGCTGTTTGCCAAAGAATTGTATCCTCTTTTATTAAATGCTCCGAAGAACAACGCAAGTATTATCAACACCGCTTCTGCCGCCAGCCGAACTGTCAGCTCAGAAAATCCCTTGTATAACTTAGCGAAAAACGCCGTGGTGCTGTATACCAAGCAGCAAGCCCAGGGCTTTATTGGCGTGCGGTGCAATAGTGTGTCGCCGGGCTTTATCCAGACACCGATTTTCCAGCGTGAGGGTGTCAATATGGAAGAAAATGATGTGTTGGCGATGTACGATCAGATGGCGAAGGTCACTTGCGGGCGAACAGGAAAACCAGAAGAAGTGGCGGAATTGATCGCGTTTCTAGCCTCGACGGATGCACAGTATATTAATGGCGCCGATGTGTTAATCGATGGCGGCTTGATGACGGTCAGTAATTGATAAGGAGGATTCAACATGTTAAAAGATTATATCGTAATGATTACTGGCGCGACCTCTGGCATCGGCTTGGCGACAACCAAGGAGTTTCTGGATCAGGGGGCGACGGTGATCGGAATCGGACGGAATTTTAGTCGAACGAAGGAGTTGGGCGAGAATTTCTTGCCGGTCAAATGTGATGTGACCGATGAAGAGCAGATCAAAGCAGCGGTGGCTTTTGCGAAGGAAAAATTTGGCAAGCTGGATAGTTTGATTTGCAATGCGGGTTCGGCAATCGTGGGTACGGTTGAAGAAGTTGATTCGGGTGAGTTTGAACGAGCCTTCCAATTGTACGTATTGCACGCGGCGATGTTTACGAAGTATTGCGTGCCGCTTTTGCGTAAGTCGGAAAATCCAAGTATCACCCATACCGCTTCGGTGGCATCCTTTATGATTGGGGATTCGGTTCCTTATAATGTCTTGAAGGCAGCGCTATTGAATTATACAAGACAAAGTGCGGCGGCGCTGTTAAACAATAATCCAGCGGACATGTTTGGACGACCAAAAGCGGTGACGGAAATCGATGAAGGCGATAATACCTTTATTCGAGTTAATGCGGTTTGTCCAGGACTAATCCGCACGAATTTAATGCCGGACCAAGCGTGGGAAATGCTGGGAACAGAAGCGGCGTTGAAGGCAATCCCTAGTCGGCGGATCGGCGAAGATTGGGAGCCAGCGAAATTGTTTGCTTTCTTGGCATCGGCTAAAGCTAGCTTCATCACCGGTGCGACGATCACAATCGATGGTGGCTGGTATACGACACATGCAAGAGTTTAGTTTATTGAAGGAGGAATCGAAATGAAGGAAAAGTATGCACCATTATTTGAACCGATTGCTTTAAAGCATGGCGGGCGTTTGGAGAATCGTTTTGCGATGTGTCCGATGGTAGTTTTTGCCGCTGATCCGGCAACAGGGCGACCTACGGAAGAAGATATCAAGTATTTTGAACGGCGTAGCAAGTTTGCAGATTTGTTGATTACTGGGGCGATCACCGTTCAGGAAAACATCCAAGGTCATCCGAAGCAATTGTCGATTTTTAATGACGATGCGATCGATGCCTACAGTAAAATGGCGGCAGCGATGAAGAGCAATGGCAGTAAAGCGATCGGTCAGATACAGCATCCTGGACGTGAAGGAGCTTACGGCTGCTATGTGACCGGCAAGGCCTATGCACCAAGCGCTATCGAGTTTCCATTTTTACAATATAAAGTAACAGAACTGACCGAAGATGAGGTTTGGCAAGTGGTGAAGGATTTCGGGTTAGCTGCTAAACGCTTATTGAAGGCTGGCTTTGATGGGGTAGAGATTCATGGCGCGAATCATTATTTGATTCAGCAGTTCTTCTCCAGTTATTCGAATCAACGAGAGGATTATTGGGGCGGCTCCTTTGAGAAGCGGATGAATTTTGCGATCGAAGTGACGAAGGAAGTATTAAAAGTCGCACGGGAAGAAAATCCAGAAGCGATTGTGGGCTATCGAATCTCACCAGAGGAAATTCATGGTGAAATGGTCGGCTATGATTTAGATGATTCACTGAAATTGATCGATAAGCTATTAGAGCAAGACCTTGATTTCCTTGATCTGTCTTCAGCGGCTGGCGGAAATTTTGGAAAGGATGCATACAAAGCGATGCCCCAAAGAGGCGACTTCACTGATCCAGTCAGCTTAGTGATCACGAAGTTTGTCGCAGGCAGAGTGCCAGTCGTTATCTCAGGCACCATCCGTTCAGTGGATGAAGCGCTGGATGCGTTGAACTATGGAGATATGGCTTCAATGGGAGTGGCAGCATTGTCTGATCCCGACTTCAAAGAAAAAATTCTAGCAGACATGGAAGACACCATTCACATGAATGTCAAAGGACATACCGATGATCTTGAACTGCCGTCGGGATTGATTGAAGTTTACACCGCCGGCATCGGGTTGCCGCAGGTTGAAGGATTGATCGAAAAGTAGAGGTGACTGTATTCGGTCTTTTATCAATGAATAAGTGAATAAAAAACATAAAAACACCATTGTTTACGAATTGTAGGCGATGGTGTTCTTATTGTGAAAAATTCATTTTTTCTAAATATTACAAATAAAATAATTATTCAAAAAGTTCATGGACTCTTTATTCTGCCGACGATAAATGATATAATAAAAAACGTTATTAAACGTCAAAATGTCGATATTGTTATAAAAAAGTCATTTTACTGATCGAATATGCTGAAAATAAGTCTCTGGGTATTTAATCAGTAAAACAAGGAGGGGAATTAACTTATTATTAGGGGTTTGGGAGAAAAATTATAAGGAGAAGCATTCAATCTGAATGTGTGGTGAAAAATGATTTCAGAAAAACAAAAACTAGCGATTGTTTCTTTAGCCGTTTTATTGGTCGGTGAAGTCATTGCGGTGGTCAGTATTGGTCTGATCTATTTCAATAGGCAATTTTTCGGCGAACACATCAATATGATTAAAACATTTGTTAATGCCTCAACGGCTTTCTTTGGCTGCTTCTTTTCATTTTTAGCAGCGTTGCTGATGTTTCAGTATTTGAGATATCGCGAGAAGCAGAAGGAAATCAACAAAACAGCGCGTTTGTTTGCTAAGCTGAAAAAGGAATATCAAAACAATTATTCCGTGTTGGTCGAGTTGGGCGGAGAAATTAGAAACGGTTCAACAGAACTGGCGAAGCTATTAAGAGAAAGCCAAAAGGTGAGAGACTTATTCGTACTAGCTGTGTATCGTCTAGATTTCATTATGTATGATACATATTATCATGATACGGATTGGCACTTAATTCGTGAAGGCGATCACCATAGCGAGAGCTACTTGGAGCTATTCGAGCAAAGTCATCAGATCGAATATCTTTGTCAGGCGATCGTTGAGAATAAGATCAATTCAGAAGAAAGTTTGAAGCAGCTTTTAGTACTGATCACCCAAAAGATCGGTATGCTGCAGGAGCATCAATTAGCGGTTGATTTAAAAGAAAGACCAATGGAAACGGATAGCGAATGTGATTATGCAACTGAACCTGCTGGCGTTGAAATGGTCCAAGGAAAATAATAGTAATCCGAGCGGAGAATCTTCGCTCGGATTTTTTTGATGGTAGTAGCAGCTATTGACGCTTCGGAAAATCGTGTTTACTATGAAGATAGTAGATACAATTGGAAAAGGGGAGACTTTAGATGGACAGTCGGACTTTTAAAGAGTTTGCTAAAAATCAAATATTAATGACTACCATTAGAATCAACGATCAGCTGTATCCTGTGATGCCTACCAAGTTCCCGCCGATCTGTTGTGTGACTTTTGACGATGAAGGTCTTGCGATCCACGAACTGAATCTGCTGACAAATAAAGAAAAAGATCCTGTCTTAGAGTTTCTGCCATATTCAGCGATTGAAATGATCGAGCTAAATCCGGTCAAAAAAATAACCGCGATCATGAGTATTACCGTAAAAAGATTCCACTTAGATTTGAGGGTAAAACTGTTCTTTCAAAGTGATTTTCTTCTTCATTTTGAATGTGAAGATTTGACGGTGCTTGAAGCATTGTCTAAGGTGCTGACCACTCATGGTGTCGAAGTTAAAGATTCATTTGGCATGATCCAGGTTTTTGAACGCGCCAATTCTAATAGAGAAGCCTGTGATTATTTGGATAAAAACTTGGATCGAATGGCTGAAGAGCGAAAGGTAGATATATTTAGAATGCGCCAAATAGAAGAATAATTTCTAAAGAATCCTTGAAAACAGGATTCTTTTTTCGTCTTTTACCGGATAGGACACGCACCCTACCGGAAAGGAACAAACGCTATATTACGAGCAGAAAATAGCTTACTATAAGAATATAGATGGGGGTGGCACATGTTTAAAGGGTTGAAGATTCAAATGGAGATCGAGAAAAAGTGGATAGAGCCAGAGGTGCGCATTCGTGCGGCGGAGGAAAAGATCGGTAAGCAAATTGCTGATCGCTTAGAGGATTACCAAGAAAATCAATTAGTGATTAAGGTGAAGGATGAGTTCATCTTTTTAAACAAAGCGGAGATTGTTTACTTGGAGGTATTCAATAAAATTGTCACGCTTTATACAGCCAAGGAAAATTATTCCTTTCGCAAATCTTTGGTCGCGCTAAAAGAAGAACTGCCTAGCGAGCAATTCCTGCAGGTTTCAAAATCAGCATTGGTCAATACAAAGGAAATTCAAAAACTGGAACTCGCCTTTTCAGGTAGTATGTACGCTTATTTAAAAAATCAGCAGAAAATCACAGTTTCCCGTCGTTTTGTTGATCAGCTGAAACGTCATTTAGGAATTTAAAAGGGGGAGTTATCATGAAAAAAATAGTTAAAATCTTAGGTCAATCGATCGGGATCGGCAGTACGATCTGTATGCTGTTTGCCTTCATCTTTGCAGATAGTGAGGTTAGAAAAATTGTGGTAAGCTTTGTTTTACTGTCGGTGGTGATTGGCTTGCTAAGTCTGATTTATAACGTGAAGAGTCTGCCGATTTTAGCGCAAACATTGATCCATATGGGAGGCAGCTTTATCGCTTTTATGATCGCTGCATGGTTAAATCAATGGTTTCCCTTTAAATGGCAGGTAGTGCTATCCGCTTCGTTATCATTTTTCTTCATTTTCTTTGCTATTTGGATTTTTTATTATTTGAAATACAAACGTGAGATTGAACAAATTAATCAGAAACTGCGTTAGAATAGGATTTTTCCAAGCCAGCGATTGATTTCGCTGGCTTTTTTTCTTTTTTTGAATATTTATTATTGACAAGTTTACTTGTCAGCCTTATACTGTTTTTGACAATAAAACTTGTCAAAAAAGGAGAGAACAAAAAATGGCAAAAGAAAAAAGATTTGATGTAAAGACGATCGAAACAAGCGGTTCTGGAGTTACGACGGTTGTAATAGACAAACAATCAGGTGTGCAGTATCTGTTGGCAATCGTGCCTAACATGGGTTCAGGCATGGCAGTACTAGTTGATCAGAACGGCAAGCCGATGTTGGCAGATAAAGATAAATAGTCACTATTTTTTTTAGCTATCGTTGACAAGTAAACTTATCAAAACAGGAGAGAAAGACCATGGAACGTAAAATATTAATCGAAGCAAAGGGAATATCAAAGCAGTTTAAAGATTATCAAGCGATTAAAAATTTAGATTTTGAGGTCTATGAGGGCGAGATTTTTGGTTTCTTAGGACCATCAGGAGCCGGCAAAACGACCACGATCAAGATCTTGACCGGGCAGTTGAAGCAAACCTCAGGGCAAGCCAGTATTTTAGGAATTCCGGTGGAAAACGTTGACGAAGACATTTATAAAAAAATCGGAATCGTCTCTGATATGAGCGGCTTTTATGAAAAGTTAACGGTCTATCAAAATTTGAAATTCTTTGCCAAGCTGTTGGATGTTGATCTAGCATCGATTGACGATCTGTTAAAGAAATTTGGTCTGTATGAGCATCGACAAAAACCAGCGGGGAAGCTTTCAAGAGGAATGAAGCAGCGTTTAGTCTTAATTCGCGCGATCTTGCATAAACCGAATTTACTCTTTTTAGATGAACCAACGAGCGGTTTAGATCCAGTTTCTGCGTTGTCGGTGCATCAGATGATGGAAGAATTACGAGCAGAAGGAACGTCGATTTTTCTAACCACTCACAATATGGAAGAGGCCGATAAGCTGTGTGATCGGGTGGCTCTACTGAATGAGGGAGTCATCGCTGAGTTGGATACACCGGAGAATCTACGTCTTAAATTCAATAAGCAGAAGCGATTTATCATTCAACTGACGGATGAAACAGAAGTGCAATTGCAGCAATCGGTTGAAACAGCCAAGCTGATTGAAAAATGGATCGCAGCGGATCGAGTAGAGACGATCCATTCCTGTGAACCAACCCTAGAAAAAGTCTTCTTAGAAGCAACAGGGAGGAAATTAGTATGAGTAACACAATAAAACGGATCAATGCCATCACGAGCTTGAAATTCCAGACGATCTTAAGCAATCTCAGTATGATGAGCAATCCGATCATCGCATTAACGATTGTGCTCGTCTTTCGCAGAGTCATGGCGAATTTGCCGCAAGCTAATGGGGTCTTTCGTGTGGATGCCTTCCTGTTGGGATTGGGTTTGATCATGAATATCGTCTCTGGCGGTCTAATGATCAGCAGTACCTCAATCGCCGAGGAGAAGGAAAAGCACACACTAAGAGTTTTAATGACTTCTTCAGTAAAAAGCAACGAATACTTGATTGGTTCGCTGATTCCGACCTTTATGATCATCATGATTGTGAATCTATTGTTGATTCCAGCTAGCGGGATTTCTTATTCGGCGATCCACATTCCGACATTTCTGCTAATTACAGCTGGTGGTACATTGATCAGTATTATTTTCGGCTTTATCGTGGGGATCGTAACCAAGGATCAAACGGAGTCAGGCGTGACTAGCACCCCGATCCTGCTTGTATTTACGATGCTGCCCCAGCTTAGATTTTTCAGTGAAACGATCAATAAAGTTTCAAGCTATACCTATTCGGGTGTGATTGCCAGCTATGTAGATGGCATCTTTAGTAAAGATGGCTATATCCTCAACGTTCAGGATCTCGTAACGATGGCTACTTGGTTTATTGTTGGCATCGCGATTTTCATCATTGCTTACAAAAAGCGTGGTATGGAGTCTGATTGATCATTGTTTAGCTACCCATTCTTAAAAAAATTAGCTATAATGTTTAATTAGAAAGTGGGGGTCACCAGTGAAAAAAGAAGAGATATTGGCCAAAAGCCGTGATGAAAATCGAAAAAATGATCCTTACCAAGCGGAGATTCAACGACGATCCAGCTCCTTTAGTGGAGTCGTAGTCGTTTTCCTATCTACTATTCTTTTTGTGATCCAGCTGGTCATGGATAGGGGCTTTAATTTTGGGCTTTACGCAGTGGCTTTTGCTTATGGGGCAACAGACTTCTTGGTCAGATACTTTTACTTAAGACGACGCAGAGAATTACTTTTTGGTGTGATCTATTTAGTAGTCACAATCATTTTAATCATCTTGCATATTGCCCAGTTACGCTCGGGCACAAAAACGGTCTAGGTGAGTCGTATGTCTGAAGAAAAATTAGTCTTAAAAAACCACTTAAAAGAAGCCCGAAAAGAAAAAAAATTATCTCAAGCAGCGCTCGCTAAGCTAGTCGGCGTCTCACGAACAACGATCAGTTCGATTGAGACGGGGCAATTCAGTCCCACCGCCAAATTAGCATTGATTCTGTGTATCGCTTTGGATGTGAAGTTTGAAGATTTGTTTTATTTTTAGCTTCAGTAATGAAGAAACCTCTATTGGTCAATGGCAGCTGCTGTTGGCCTTATTTTGTTTCTCTAAATAATATTAATTAATATTGTTTCTATTTACCAATAATTTGCGAAAATATCAAAAAAACGAAAAAGTGAAACGGTGAACAAACGTTTATAATAATAGTAAGGGGAGATTGGTTTATATATAGTGTAAGCGGTCTCTGTATGGTTATTTTTGTTGTTGCACTGAATTATTGACAAGTAGTCGGACATTCATACGGGAGGAAAATAAGCATGGATTCAAGCAGAAACGAAAAAGCTCATCGGGTATGCAGCATAGTAAGCGGGATTCTTCAGATAGCCTTCTGGTTTTTAATCGCCTTCAGTGCGATCTATCCGGCTTACGAGATTTTTACTCATTTGACGACAGTTTGTTTGTTGATTGCTTTCTTAGCGTTGATCAGTCCTTATTGCATGGACTATCTAAAAAGGAAACAGTTTAAGCGAGACAGCTAGAATTATTGATCGATTGATTAGTGATTTTAGCTGTTTTGTTATTATGAGATTGCTCGAGAATGCGAAGCCTTCCAGAAAAGAGTTGAGAAGCATGGCTATGAATAGAAATCTATATAAGAAGTATAAATCCACTAGCAGAGTATTAAATATCATTTTCTTTATTTCTATGGTTTGCGAATTTATTTTCCGTGATCAAGTTTTTTTTGAATACTTAATTTTTGGCTCCTTATTTTTGAATATTATCATGGGGTGTGCTTGTGAAATCTATGATATCGTCCAACAGGATAAGTTAAAAAATAGTAAACACGATCAATTACAGTAAATGGAACGTATTTTTTTGATAATACATTGCTGAAAGCATAAAAGAGAATGTAGAACCGATCAGTCAGAGTCTTTTTACAGAAAGGTTTCTAGCTTTTCTCATGAAATCTGATTCTAGTATCCAAACTTTGACGTGGCAGGGTGAAAACGTATATTATGACCATAGGAAGGGTTAAAAAAGGTGTTAAAAATTATGTGGGGACATAGGAAAAAGGGGGCCATGGTATGGAAAGAAAGCGAAGGCACAAGAAGGACAAGAAGTATGAGCTGTTTGATGCACTTTGTCAGGAAATGGAGGAAAAGGATTATCACAAGCAGGATAAAACCTTTTCTGCCAAGGAAGCTGGAACACAGGGAATGCTGCTGCCAATACCGTTTATCGTGTTGGTCGTGATTGGTTATTTTTGGCGTTGGGGAGCGGACGCATCGCCATTGTGGGAGATCAATTTTCTCCTGTTCATCATTTTGTTTATTGTCTCAATTCCAGTACATGAACTGATTCATGGATTGGCTTGGGCGAACTATGCTAAAAATAAAATGAAAAGTATTAGCTTTGGATTTAATGCTAGAGAATTAATGCCCTATTGCCATTGCAAAGAAGCTTTAGAGGCAAAAGCTTATAAAATCGGTGTCTTGGCACCAGTGATTGTACTAGGCGGCGGATATTTTCTCCTATCGCTGCTGTTTCCGAATACAGAGTTGATCTTGCTCTCGGCCTTCAACATTTTTATGGCGGCAGGCGATTTGATGATTTTCTGGGGCGCACGTTCGATTCATGAAGGGTTCGTGATCGATCATCCAGAATTACCAGGCTTTGTAGTGTTTACCAAATAAACGAAAAAACAGGATTCCTTCGCGAAGGAATCCTGTTTTTTTATCGTTTCAGATACATGCCTATACTTTCAGGCGCGGTCTCAACGAATCCAAACTGTTTATATAATTTATCTGCTGGGAGATCAGCGATAAGATTCACGTAAGCCTGGGGATCAATCTCGTTGTGGACATAAGTCATTAATAAGTCCATGATCTCTTTTGCGAGTCCTTTTCCTTGTTCAGTTGGGTGGACGGCAATATCGACGATCTGATAAGCGGTGCCGCCATCGCCAATGATCCGCCCCATACCGACCAATTTCTGATCGCTGTTTCTGATAATAACTGAATAGATGCTATTAGATAAGCCAGTTTTGCTCGCTTCTTTACCTCGAGTGGATAAGCCGCAAATCTGACGTAGCGCTAGGTATTCATCGACTTCGGGAATATCGATTCTGGTAACGTAATTTTCCATCGCAAACAACCTTTCATTAACGTTCTATGTTCATTCTACGCTACTTGTCGGTGAAAACGAAAATATAAGATACGCAAAATAGGAGGAAATTCACTTTTTCTTTTTTTAATAAAAAATAAAAAAGTAAGATAGTTTTTTACTGATCCGAATAACGAAGGGATTTGTGCATGAAAAGGTCTTGTAAAAGAGCCTTTTAAAAATTTTTGCCGATTGACAAGAGTAATTTAAGAGGATTATGGTCTAGGCGTGATCACAAACCAAAAATGAAAGGAGCACTATGATGTCCAAACCATTATTTACGACTCAGCAGATTTTTTCGTTAAAACCAAAGACCTTGCAAAAGCGCATCGACGGCTATTATGAAGACACCCGTGATGTGAATTCGACGATCCAATATTTGATAGCGCTTCAGGTACGGGATGAATTAGGTGATGAAGGCTTCTCATTTTTCATGAAGGACCTTGTTCAAAAATTATTGCTCCAAACCAAGACCTCCCGCATTCTACGCCGCTATTATTTCTACTTCAAAGATTACTTTTCTTCAAACGAATGGAAAGTCGTTTCCATCCGGCTTTTTTCAATCAAAAATTATTTAAGCGAAAAAATCGAAAAACTCCGCGATCAGTTTATCAAGGAACCATTAGCAAATTTGGCAGGTTCTTGACGTTGAGTTCAAAAATAAATGAAGAAAGGGGAGAAAAAATATGATCAGTCTATCAGCGACATTTGAAAAAAGTAACGGGAGAAAACACACGTGGCGCATGAAAAATGCCGATCCAACCAGGCCAGCCGCAGAAATCAGGACGTCACTAGAAAAGTTGGCGACCTTGGATGTCTTTGAACAAGATGGCGTTAATTTTACCGAAAAGGTCGTTACGGCTAAGTTTATTGAAACAAACGAGCGATGGATTATTGAGAAAAAGCCGAAAGAGCGCAAGAAGAGACAGACGAAAGCACAAAAACAGGAAACAGCACCTGTTCAAGCGATAAGTGAGAAGAAGGCTGAACCCACGATTCAAGATCCGAAAAAGCTGATCCTTCAGCAAAGACAAGTCATACCTGGAATGCAGGAAATTTTATTTGAACTGCCTAAAGGAATGGAACCACAAGACATTTCTCAAAGAGAGGCATTAGATTTGGTCGCAGCGATGCTGCCAGAGGGTGGAACACTGGAAGATTTCAGTGCTATAGAAGGAACACATCCAATTCGATTCAGGCTGTTAGTAAAACTAGAAGACGAAAAAATAGCATCTTCGCCACCAAAAGAGAAAACAAGAGACCGGTTGATCGAACGATTAAAACGAAGGCTTGAATAAGTAAAAGGAAGTAAATCAATTGATTCACTTCCGAGGTTTGACTGGTTATTCGTTTTTATAGTTACTTAAGCGTCCGCCATCATCCCAGACACCGTACATTTTGTTTGCTTTGGTGCTGGTCAATAATTTTTGCAGCCTTCGATCAAATAGCTCTTTATCAGCGCCATAGCGTTGAATATTGTCGACCTTGATCCGTTGATAGAGTTCAGGAAAGGCTGAAAAGTTTTGCAGAATTTCAGGGTCTGCTTCAAGCGCCTGCAAAATTCGCGGATCAATCACAAAACTATCTGGGGATAGATCAGGCAAGGTCATTCTGCCTAAATCCGTCATTAAATTCAAATAAATCAAACGGCGGGCCCGTTCCTTGTTCAGCTCTGTCCACTGACTTTTCTTGGTACGAGGAGACAAACGCTGTGCGACTTTTGTTTCAGAAAGCTTTTTCTTCGTGCTGTCGATCCAGCCAAAGCAAAGGGCTTTTTCAACGATGTCCAAATAGGTCAGGTTCGATTGATCGCGATCGATCACCACCCAGCAATCTTTTGTAGTGGCAGCATGTTCTGCCAACCATTCTCTCAGGTCTTGTCGATTCTGAGGTTTATATAAATTATTCATTTCCAAGGACTTCACCTAGTTTCTGTCAGCATTTATTTCAACGAGCGAATCCGATCGCCCGCTGCTGGAATTTGGTTTTTGACGATCTCCCAAGACGTCCCATTGAATTTTTCATAGGCTGCAAAAACTAAGGGAAGACCATTTGCTGATTCGATTATAGCAGAATCCATTAGCTGGAAATGTAAATGCGGCTCGGTGGAATTACCAGAATGCCCAACATTGCCAAAATAGGTTCCTTTTGTGATCTCTTCACCTTCAGCAACAGTGATCGAGTCCTTTTGCAGATGGCAAAAAGCAGCGTAGATACCTACGTCTTGTTTAATGATGACATAGTTTCCCGCAATTGCTTCAAAGCCGTCTCGTTCTGGATTGAAGAAAAGAGAATGCCGGATCGCAGTCATCTGATCATGAAGCCAGGAAGCCTTCTCACCATCAGAGGTATTGTTCTTCACTGTGATGACTTCACCAGCAAATGAGGCATAGACGGGTTGGCCAAAACAATAATACTTTTCCAATGGAATGCCGCCAAGAAGATAACTAGCCGAATCGCCAGTATGCGAGGCATCTTTTTGATCTTTTTGAATAAAATCAAAGGCATAGCTCAGTCCAAAGCGATCCGTTCCATGACTGGGAACACGATCAGCCGGGCTTGTTTCCGTGTACCATTCGCCACGCAGCGGAAAGTCAATAATGACAGTTTCTTTATGCATCACAGAACCTTCTTTCTGTTGCAGATTATTTTTGGCAGTAAGTGACGAAATGATTAACCAAAAAAGTAGGATACAGCTAACGATAATCAGCATTCTTTTCATCAATCATCCCTCAATTATTCTCCATAAAAAACGGTTCGAAGATCTTCAAGATATTGTGTCAACTTATTAATGATCGCTTGATAATCGATCTGATCATGATCGGCATGCTTTAGTTCCTCCAATATCTCATTTGTAAAGCCAATATTTCCCCAAAGAATCAATTGCTTACAACGAGCAACGTCAAGTCCAGTCCGAAATTTCGTTTCATCAATATCTTTAAATAAATCCTCTGCACAATGGGAAGGCTGTTGTTTGGCCTTGTGTGCTACTTTTTGATTGATTACTTCTGATTTCGTTTCAATCGGCAAATTGGTAAAATCAAAAATCCACGGATTCTGCTTCATCAAATCAATCTGCAATGTATAGGATTGCAGCAGGCGTTTAAAAATATCTTTTTCCTGCCAATCCAGCCTATTCCAATAATCCTCAGCAATTGTCTTTTGGCAATAATCCAGCAAAAGTAAAAACAACTCCTCTTTGCTTTTTACATAGTGAAACATTAATGCTTTGGATATTCCAGCTGCCTTAGCGATCCGGTTGGTCGAAGCCTCCTCATATCCTCGTTGGGAAAACTCCTTCAACGCCGCATTCAGAATATTTTGGATCTTTGGCTCGTTCGTATTGAGTTCAGTCAAAGTGATCACTCCTTTACCTAATAGGTCAATTAGAGTATAACCGGATTTACCTGATAGGTCAACACAACTGTTAGAATAATGTTGAATAAAAATAACTATTGAGGATATTTTTAAGAGTCGTTATTTATGTTAAGCTTTATATGGTAACTGTTGTTATTAGATAGATATTTTAAAGTTTTTGGATGTTTTATATTCTAAAAAACTTGATCTATAAAATAGTGGAGTAAAGTGGGTGTTTTCTTGAATATAACTAATTTTTTGGAATCGAGAATAGAAGATGGAAAGGAATTTCAGTTTGAATACACTAATAAACAAGGGAATAAGAGGATCTATAAAGCAGAGAAAGCAATTGAGCTATCTGGTAATAAAAGGACAGTTAAAATTCTTTTAGGAAATAAAGAATTTAATTTCACTTTGTCAATTATGAATAAGGTTGAACTGATTGAAATAAATCCAATGCAAAATGATAATTTTCGCAACAGTAAAATCCTAGAAAATCGAAGTAATATTTACGATTACTTGTTGGATATTACAAAAATGTTAATTCGAAAAAATGAAGAAGCAAAAGGCGCAGAAGCTAGTAAAGGATTGAACTACAGCCTAAATTATATTAAGGATGAAATACTTATAAAATCCAAAAGGACTTTCAATAAAAAAGTTCTAAAAAAATATTTAACCGGTGAATCAGCAAAAAAATTACTAAAGGAAGAACCAGAAATAATTCTCCCGTTTTCGTCAAATTTATCACAGAAGAAAGCCATTATGAATGCTCGGATGTTTGACCTTTCGGTAATTCAAGGTCCTCCAGGAACTGGAAAAACACAGACAATCTTGAATATCATTTGCAACTCAGTTTTTAACAATGAAAAAGTTCTAGTTGTCTCTAATAATAATAGTGCGATAGATAATGTGGCTGAAAAGTTGAATGATTTAAAGGAATTATTTAATTTTTCTATTAGACTAGGTAGTAATGATCCTTACATTAAATCTTTTATGGAAGAAATCGAAAGTAAACTTCAAAGTGATAAGAAACAAATCGTTTTATCAAATGATGTAGAAGATGAAGTTGATCTAGCTGAGCTAAGGAAAATAATTATTAAAAATGAAGAAAAGCTAGAACTGCTGATGGAACAACAAAATATTTTGAATGAGTTGAGAACTCAAAAAAGACATATAGATAAAAAATTGAAAACATATGGTGAAGAAAAAACAGTAATAACCGTTAATAGGTTTTTCTTATTTCCAAGTCAATTAAAGCATGAAATACAGTTCTTAAGAAAGCAACGAACTAAACCGAGTAATCTTTTGAGTAGAGCATATTTTAGATTGCGTTTTTCGGCTCCAAGTATTGATATTGAAAACTATACATTATACCAATGGCGCTTAGAGAAATTATATGCAATAAAAATGATTAATTATCTGGAGAATAAAACTTCCGAGATAGCTTTTGTTAAAGAGAGACTTAAGGATTATTATGAACAATATAAAGTGGAATCTGTTAAACAAGTAAACAAGGTAATAGCTAAAGCATTTGATAATAGAAAAGCAGAAATTGATAGTATTTTAGATTGCTTAAAAAGTGATCAAATCAAATTTTCTGATATAAAAAAAGAAATCTTAGATATTTATCCCGTTGTACTAACAACTTTAGATTCTGTGCCCTCGAATGTAGGATATAGAAAATATGACATGGTGATTGTGGATGAGGCTTCTCAAGCAAACATTGTCACGATGTTGCCAACCCTGAATACAGCTACGCAGATTGTGATTGTTGGAGATTCTAAACAACTTTCTCATATAGTTGGTACCGAGATGCAAAAGTATGATCATGAACTTGTAAAAACATACAACGTGAATGAAAGTTACCATTTTTCAAAAACTAATTTTTTGGATTCACTTATGCAAGTTTGTCAACCGCCATCAGTATTATTGAAAGAACATTATAGGTGCGATTTCAATATTATTAATTATTGCAATAAGAAATTCTATGATGGAGAACTCTGTGTTTATTCAAAAAAAGCATCTAAGAATAGTCTAAAACTTATGCCTTTAAATAAGGAAAAGAATTCCGATAAAGGTAGAAGAAAAAAAGGTGGAAATAGTTACTTCAACAAAATTGAAGAAAGAGAGATAGTTAACTATCTAAAAGTCAATATGGAAAGAACATCAGTGATTACCCCATACGGAAAACAAGAGGAAAATCTGATTGTTGCTTTACCAGATATGGAAGAACGCATAGGTACAATTTATAAATTTCAAGGAAGAGAGAATAAACGGATATTATTCTCAACTGTTTTAACAAAGGAGAGAGAGCATCTTAATAGTGTTGATCTTTTGGATAATGAAACGATTAACGTAGCTGTTTCCCGTGCTGAAGAAGAACTGATTTTATTTACACATGACAAATTTTTTAAAGACGAAAATCATGGAGTAAAAGATTTAATTGAATACATTGAAACTTATGGAAGTACACTTGAATCAAATGTAAACTCCATCTTTGCTTATTTATATAAGCAATTGCCCTATTATAAAAATGACAAAGGTTATGACAGCCTGTGGGAAAAAAAGCTGCATGAAGTCATAGAAGAGATACTGTCAGATTTTTCAGGATTTAGTGTCCAAATGAAATTGCCTGTTGCTGATATAGCTAGAGATCAGGAGTTTTTTAATTCAAATAGAGAATTAAAAAAGTTTGCCCTCAATAAGAACGCACATTTAGATTTCATCATTGTTAGCGAACTAACAAACAAACCAGTTTTGGTTATTGAATTGGATGGAAAACATCATAAGGAAACCGAACAAATACAACGAGATATAAAAAAGAATAAAATTTTGGCACATCATAAAATTCCTATTTGGCGTATCCAAAGCACGGATGCTTTGGAAATGGAGGATGTTAGTGATACACTTCATAATTATATTAGTAGTCATCAATTAGAAGAAAAACTTAACAATTTTCTTTACGAGAATAATTGGAAAGTAAATTGACCAATGGTCTTTGTCAGATAAAGAAAAAATAAATATATCTTTGAGGCTATACTCATTTCATCCACTTAAGCTTAATTGAGGATTTAGAAAGCCCCACTAGCAGAGGAATGACTTTGCTAGTGGGGCTTTTGATTTTCCAACACTGACTCAGAGTGATTTCATCGCTGAAATAATCCATGTCACGCCATATTTATCCTTCACACATCCGCTGATACTGGCATCATCGGGCGGCGGATTGCTAGCGATTGCCGCTACCACAATTCCTTCTTTTGCCAATTCCGCAAAGACTTTTCTAGCTGATGATTCTTCCGGCAAGTGTGCCTGAATAGCAATGTTTCCATTTTTCTCGACCGGCTCCAGATAATCAGCACCGGTTAGTCCATCAAATTCTGTCACGGCTAGTCGCGCATGCATGACTTTGTTTTTCAACCGCTTGTCTAACGGCATTTCAGGATTTTCGGGAATGTCATCATACTTAGCCATATGTTGGATTTTGCCATTGAAGAGCTGCCCATACCATAAAAAAGCTTCTTCACAATCACCATTAAAACTGATGTAGGGTGTAAACATAAAATCAACCACCTTTTTATTTCTATAGTAAAAAGTATACCTTCACAGTTTGTAAGGGTCATTGTAAAAAAGTGACATCTTTTCTAGATATTCCTTCGGAGTGATTCCATAGATTGCGCGAAAGTCGTGGACAAAATGAGCGTAATCATGATGTCCTGTTCGTTCAAAAAGCAAACCAATATTGGATTCGGTATTCAACAGCTCAACGGCTTTTTTCATACGAATAATGCGCGAACAGGTTTTGACTTTTGCACCAGCATATTTCCTGAATAGGCGATTCATTTGCTTCTCGCTGTAGAAAGTCTCGTTAGCCAAATCCTTGACGCGAATTGTTCCATTGCATGAGAGGCTTTTTTCGAAAGCAATCTGAAAGGTAGGATTGACTTCGGCGTCATTGATTCTAGCCAAAAAAATCGTATCAAGTTTATTGGTCAGCTCATGGATACTATTAGCTGTGTAGAATCCTTCAGCGATTTGTTTATATAGGATCGAATCCAACTCTGAGAAGAGAAAACCGTCATCGGCCAAGTAATGCTGATCGATCTTTAAAAACGGATAGAATCCGGCGGCATGAAATTCGATTAGAAACATAAAGTCAAATTGACGCGCATAGTTGGCGATCGCTGTTGGTTTAGTATTGACGCCCCGCAATCCAGCAGTGAAATGTCCGTTTTGAAAAGTACAAACGAGGGTTGAACTAATGGTTGGGAGGATCGTTTGCTGGTGAGGCATTGTGCTGGGATCGGTAAAAGTGTAGTTGGCAATATATGGGCGTAATAAAGGATGTGGTCTAATAACGATCATATTCTCATTGATTTTTGGTAATGCACTCTGATAGATGCTTGCTTGATTCAACATCAGCGTGACCTCCTTGTAGGATAATCAAAAGCCTTTCTTCATTCCCATAATCCACTTTTCAATCGCTTCAACCAAAAGTAGCTGCTGCAGCATCACTGCTTTTCCAGTTTCAGGAATTTCATCGGAATCTTTGCTGTCAGCAATATCTTCTTTTAGCTTTACCTTCATCTTATTAACATTGGCTTCGATAATGCCGATACAGGCTTTTTGGTCTGCGAAGGATAAACTGTCTAGATTGAGAATAACCGCATTCAAGTCTAAAAAAATATTAATGGGACGAGCAGCGATACCTAGCATCAGCTTCTCAAATTCTGTTTTGCCTTTTTTGGTCAAGGAGTAAACAGCTTTTTCCGGCATCTTCCCATTCTTCTTCATGGTGCTTTTGACATAGCCCTGCTTTTCCAGCTGCAGCATCTTCTTATAGATCGTTGGTGTACTGACTTTTACCCATTGAGAAATCTTGCGATATTCAATAAGCTTTTGGATGTCGTAAGCACTCAGCGATTCTTTTTTTAAGATTCCTAGAACAATTAGGTCAATCGTCCGCATCGCTAAAACCTTCTTTCTATCGCATTTTCTTAATAATCTATATACGAGTAATAGTAGGTAGACTACTATATATTATAGTATTTTATTTCTGCTGACACGTCAAGCGTGAGATTGCTAAAGAAAATAGTATTGGGGGCAACAGAACTTTCTCATTGTCGCGAATAATCAAATCTTTTACCGAACAACAAGTTTCTGGGGGTTAACCCAAATTCTTTTCGGTATATAATTTAAGTGAAAAGAATGGGAAAAAAGGGGGAAGGGACATGCATACAAAAGTATTGACCCGTCAAAGAGGAATCGATTTAATCCGATCCTCAAAGGAACTAGATTTTGCGATTGCCTCTGTGTCTTATATCGTAGCAGCTGCTGGCTTGCTTCGTTTATTTCTTCTAGTGTTACTATAAATTCAATCAGCTTTCATTTATTCTTGCTAAGCATCCTTATTACTTGTGATGGTCCGTCCTGCTAATCCCAATTTGATAAAAACTACTCAATCCTTGGTGGGTGCATAAAAAAGCCGGCGTCTCTGTTCAGAGGCGTCGGCTTCGTTTTTATTTCCCATCTATTTTATTCTTCAAGTTCCTGTTTCTGTTATACATGAAGATGACGATGGCTAGCAATAAGATGATCACTGCGATGCCAGCCCAGATCCAATAATTTGTTGGCTCTTCTTCAATCGAAACATCCTTGTCATTGTAATCGTTGGCTTTTTCTTGATCAATGGTGAATTTCGGGCTGCCTGTCCATTCTTGATCATCGGCATTGATGGTCATTTTGACGGTATAGGTGCCCGGTGAAAATTCTGTATTATCCATCTGGATCAAGAAGGGCATGCGTGAACTTGGTGCAAGTGTTAATTTCTCTTTCTTGTCTTTTGCGATCGTTTTGCCGTCTTTTTCGACTTGATAGTCAATCGAGACATCCTTGACGTAGGTCGCTCTCTCATTATCGACCGTCACGGTAATCGCATTACGACTATTGACTTGTGTGGCTTTTGCCTTCGTAATTTTCAACTCTGGTTTTACTTCGTCTGTCTTGTTTTGCAGCAAGACAGCGATCTCTCTAGAAAACACATTTTTGATATTACCTTCGACTTTTTCGTTGGATATTTGTTCTAAATACAGTCCACCAGCTAAGACTCCCTCAAATTCTTTATCTGGCATGTTGACATCTAGATGAAGATCCTTTGATTCATTTCCAGCCAGATCGATTTCAGTATCACTAAGTTTGACGTAGTCGGTGATGTTGGGACCAAAATTACTCTCATCTTTATTCATCCCAGAATATTCAACGACTCCCAGACTGTTGGTGACAGCTCGATTGAATGCGGCCTTTAACTTGATCGGCTGATCTGTTCGATTGACCAGAGTCACCGTCAGGCGTTCGGCTTCATTTGGCTGGTATTTTAAATCATAATAAAGCTGGTCTTTCTCAATTTGATGCTCCGATGGGTGGATCACCGCATCGAATGTATCCAATGACTCTCCATGAGCGACAATGGGCAAAAATGAAAAAGCTAGCACGAGGAACAGACCTCGCATCAATAACTTAAATGATTTTATTAGCATTTTTCTATTCCCCTTCAATTGATTATTTTCGCGTTATAGAAGAGTCTCTCTCAATTCTTTCTTTCCCCTTTAATCTAAGTCAAAGGACAGAAACATGGTTCGGCAGCTGGGGGTCGCTTTCACAGTAAGCGCAGCTGCTAACGGGATTCCGTCCTAGTTTTTCTAGCTAGGTGTTGCTGAGAAGGTCCAAACGACAGTAGCTTGGTATTGAGCTGCTGCTTTAGCAGTATTTGCTGGGACGTTCAGAGTAAACTTAGTGATCGGTAACGCTGTCTCCCCAGCTCCTTCATTCGCTTGCGCGGTAATGACTGAACCCGTTTGACCAATGATTAATCCAAGTGTGTCGTTGTTTGCAATTCTGTCACCAGTTGGCAATGAATTTAGATTATTAGTAAGAGCACCAACAGTAAAGGATAGCAAGGCTCCAGTCAGCTCATTTTGTCCAGCTTTAAATTGATTTGGTTGAGCAACTTTTACAGACCAACCGGTGCCAGGAGTACCGCGGTTATCGCTGACAGCTACGCTTCCGGTGGTTACTGGAGAAGTTTGATCGCCGTCTGATGTCGCAGTCCATGTTTCAGCTGTTTTTGTTTGGATCGGGTGTGAACCAAAGTTCAGATTCGTCGGCAGAGATGCGCTTGGATCTCCAGGTGTTTGCGGGTCAAAAGTAATATCGCCAGAAGTATAATCAACTGTACCAGTGGTGTCGGCAGCGTGCACACCTGTTGAAAAAGCGAACAGGCTGCCGGCAAAAAGTCCGGCGATTAATAATGCAGCTTGTTTTTTCATTCGTTTTTCCTCCTATTTTTGACGATCCGCCATCCCAAAAAGACAATTGTGATCATCAGTATTCCTATGATGACTAAGAAAATATTTCGTTGATCGTTCGTTTGCAGCAAGCGTGTGATGCCGGAGTGCGAACGGCTGCTTCGGTTGTTCGGCGAAGTAGGTGAGCCATTGTGATTCTCGTTTTCTGACATATCGGAAGTTTGAGAAATACTGGTCGTATTCGTATTACTGTTAGTAGTGCTGCTTTGTGTATCTGAAGTGGAGCTTTTACTATCGGTACTGCTTTCGTAATAGTATTGAATTTTGCCATTCGTAACGGCGGCTTCGGCCTGTGAAGAAAGAACAACGAAGAGCAACAGAAAACTCAAAACGATTCCCATCTGTTTCTTCAATTGGCTCCCCCTTTCTCAGTCCTTAGTAAAAAAGCGGTTCTTTTCTGCGCAAAAAAGAGTTTGAATCTTATGCAGGGATTATATAAGCTTGCTTGAAAATGGCGCTACAAAATTGCTCACAGATTCTTCACAGTTAAGCAAACTATTTTTCACATTTTAGGACAGTGTGTTTAATAAGGAGAGAAGAATAAAGAATAAAGGGGACTTTAACACGTATATGTAGCAATTAGCAGCATATAAAAAAACAAAAAAAGATCAAATTAGCAGGATAATCGTTTATTTTCTTGCGAAGGAAAATTTTGACAGGTTTGCGATAGTTGCTCATAAAGGGGGAAGGAAAATGAAGAAAAAAAAACCTGGTTTGTTTTATAAGATAGGATTGATCGGAGTAGCAATCTTTCTGTTTTTAACAAGTTCCAATATGATCGTCAGTGCCGTCTCATTGGATCTGTTTTCAAATACTCAGGTGAGTAATACGAGCGGGACAACCGTCGCAGCTCCTTATCTGAACGTGACGAACAAACCCGTGACTTTTACGATAAATGGTGCTACGGCAATCGGGGCAGCGGTCGGGAGAACCGGTGTCAAATATGCCTTTATTAATGTACCCACGCAATTGACTGGCAAAGTTCAAAAAAATGGGGATGCCAATGTGGATACGACAGTCACGGTGCTGGCAGCTGATATAAAAGCCGCGACGGGAACCGTTTTAGATCTGGTCTCTACATTATTACCTTTACTTTCAACTTTAGGATTGACATCGACTGTCACGAGTCTCAATAACGCGATCACTTTATTAAATAAGGAAGATTTTGGTCGCCAGACTTTTGTGGCGCCAGTCGAACAGTTTTCATCCACTCTTTTAAGAGCTGATATCAATCAAGGGTTGCTGCCGATATTGACCAATGCGTTAATCCTGCGTTTGCAAGCTGTTCAAACAATCGTTGCGGGAATCACCTCAGTTTCATTGATTAGTACTATTTTAAACAACCTTTTGAGTTCCTTGACCAACACGATCAATACCCTCGGGAATGCGAATTCGACTGTTAGTAAAAATCTTGTTGCCGCCTCAATTCTTGGCACGACGACGGTTTCGTTTCCAACCTTGGTCTCGAGTCCGACCGGTTTGACACAAAATTATACGGCTGCTATACGTGGCGGAATTTTTCAAACAGATAATTTTGATGTACAACTCTTAAGCAGCTATGGTGGGAATACAAATATTTATTTTGCGGCTGGTGCTTTGGCGATGAAGAGTGAGTTATTGCCAAGCAATCTGAACTTCGGCAGCCATCCAATCCAAACGAAGAATGATGAAACCTGGAATGCCTACGTCGGCGGCAACAGCGCTAATCCGCTGCAAACGGGAACGATTCGAATTGATGACACGCGTACGATAGCAAAGTCTTGGCAACTAAAGCTAGCCCAAACCAGTAATTGGCTGAATGGGCAAAAGTCTTTGACCAGCCCTCGACTGGGTATCATTACGGGAAATCTAAATAATATCTACTGAACAAATCACTTTTCTAGAAGGTTAGTGATCTATCCTTAAATAAAATGAAAAATTGCTGACTAGGAGGAGCACCTAAAAATTC
>NZ_JAWGOQ010000020.1:0-87138 GCF_032555305.1 Enterococcus sp. | reverse complement strand
GAAGGATACACCTGTTCCCATGTCGAACACAGAAGTTAAGCTTCTTAGCGCCGATTGTAGTGAGGGGTTGCCCCTTGTGAGATTAGGACGTCGCCACGCAACTGAGACTATCCATTTTGTGGGTAGTCTTTTTTTCTATTGAAGAAGTGACAGCGATGATAAAAAACATCGTAGTCACTTTTTTTATTATCACATTCTCGATTTCGAATAATAGGTTATTATTTTTAGCTAAAAAATGTTCATGTTATACTAAAATTACGAAGAATATTGGAGGAATGTGATGGTTAAGCGAGTATTTAAAGGCGGCATTGATTTGCATCAAGATTCAGCCTTGCATCTGAGAGGAATAGATAATTATAAAAATGTGGAGAGTATCCATCCTAAAAAAGTCTATATCCCAGTTCAGCAGCATATTGGAGATCCTGCGGAAGTAATCGTTTCTGTTGGTGAGAAAGTCTTTTTAGGACAGCCGATTGCCAAAATGGGTGAGGGCTTAGGCGCGAATGTTCATGCAAGCATCTCTGGTAAGATTATCGGCGTAAAAACAATCGATCAAGGTCAAGGAGATGAGATGACCTGCGTGATTATCGAAAATGATTTTCGTGAAGAACCTCGTGAGATCCATCATGAAACAATCGATGAGTTAACTCCAGAAATGATCGTAGAGCGGGTCGAAGCGGCAGGCGTAGTTGGTTTGGGCGGAGCGACCTTTCCTAGCCATGTAAAACTTAATCCTAAAGAAGATATCCATACCTGTATTTTCAATGGGGCAGAATGTGAACCATTATTAATGGCTGATGCAGCGTTAATGGTTACTCAGGGAGAGAAGCTGCTCAAAGGCTGCGAATTGGTACTGAAGGCGGTAGCGGCAAAAGAAGGCATCATTGCAATCGAGGATGATAAGCAAGAAGCGATCGAAGTCATGAGAAAATTGTGTCAAACTGTTCCGCAGCTTTCGGTAGTTGAAGTCCCATCTGTGTACCCCCAAGGCAGTACCGAGATGCTTTTCAAAGTCCTCACCGGCAAAGAAGCTCCGGCAGATGGATCAACGCGAGACTTGGGTTATTTGATCATCAATGTAGCGACGACAGCGGCTGTTTACGAAGCGATTGATCCTGGAATTCCATTGAGTCATCGAATCTGCTCAGTGGTAGGAGATGTAAAAAAGCAAAAGAATGTTTATTTTCCAATCGGCACTTCAATCGAAGATATGATCGATTTTTGTAATGGCTTTGAGGGGAAACCCTCTAAGATCATTACGGGCGGATTTATGATGGGAAAAACGGTGGATACGCTGGCAGCGTCTTTGACGAAATCAGCAAATGGGCTGATCGTCATTAATGAAACCCACGATGAAGACATTACACCAAGTCCTTGCATCCTATGTGCTCGCTGTGTCGAAGTTTGTCCAATCGGTCTTTTGCCTCATCAGTTGGAGAAAAGCTACTTGAAGGAAAACTGGGATCGTTTGGAGAAGCTGTATGTGGACAGCTGTATCAATTGCGGCTGCTGTACCTACATTTGTCCAGCACGCCGGCATTTAGCTGAACACATCGTTGCTGGGCAGCAAAAGCTCAAAGAAAGGCAGGCATAGTTATGGATGAAAACCGTTCTTTTGAAGATCTGCGCAGCCCACGTTATCCCATGATGGAAGCGTCGCCTCATTTGTTGTTTCACGAAAAAACAGATCGTATCATGCAGATGGTACTATTAGCACTGCTGCCCAGTGTGATCGCCTCGATAATTTTCTTTGGTGTGCGTTCGCTGCTTCTATATTTATTTGCGATCGGAACTTGCTTGCTCGCAGAATTCCTTTGGTTTAAGTTTCGAAAAAATACTTTACCCAAAGATTATTCAGCGGCAGTGACGGGTGTTTTGCTGGCGATGAGTCTGCCGGCAAGTGTTCCATTGTGGTATCCCGTTCTAGGCGGAGCAATCGGCATCATCGTTGTAAAAGAATTTTTTGGCGGAATCGGTCGCAATTTGTTGAATCCGGCTTTAACTGGTCGTGCGGTCTTAAGGCTGGTTTTTGTAAAGGAAATGTCAGCCAATGTACAGCCTCAGCCACTTTTTTCTACAGGTGGGTTAGACGTTGTTTCTTCAGCCACACCGTTAATGAACGCGAAAGCCGGTGAAAGCCTGAGCGGCGGACAGATGCTGGATAGTTTGACTGGCCTAATCGCCGGAAAAAATGCGGAGACGACTGCGATATTGCTGCTTCTAGGCGGACTATTCCTACTATATAAAAAAGTGATCACTTGGCATATTCCTCTTTGCATGATTGGTACAGTAATCGTCATTGCGCTTATAATCGGAAAAGGCGACTCGACAGTTGTATTTGCTCATGTTTTTGGCGGAGCAACAATGTTAGGAGCCTTCTTCATGGCAACAGATTACAGTACCTCACCTACAACATCTAGAGGAGAAATTATTTACGGCATTTGCTGCGGAGTATTGCTGATGGCGTGGAGAACCTTCAGTTCAATGCCAGAGGGAATGACCTTCATTTTGTTAATTATGAACTGCTCTGTTCCGCTGATTGATCACCTGATTATTCCACGAGCTTATGGCGTGAAAAACTAGCAAATCTTTTCAGTAAAAAAAGTAGACGTTCTTTCATTCTAATGATAAAGTGGTAAAGTCACTGGCTATTACCAGTTTATTACACGAAATATTTTGAAAATCGCGTACATCATTGTTACGAGATTTTTCAGTTTTCATGATAGAGAGGATTGTTTTATTTGCTTTATGTAGCACGACATGGAGAAACCGAATGGAATAAACAGGGGATTATTACTGGCAGAAGCGATATTGCTTTGTCGGAAGAAGGTTATCAGCAGGCCGCTTTATTAGCAGAAGAAGTGGCAATGCTAGAAGTTCCGATTACTAAAATCATTCATTCTCCACTAGAAAGAGCCCGTGAAACAGCACGAATTGTAGGAGAAAAGAATCAGTTGCCGATGAGTGTCGATGAACGCTTGATCGAACTAGACTATGGTGATTATGATGGAACGAGTGATGAGCAACCCGGCTATCTAAAGCTCCGCACGCAATTTGCAGTCCGTTATCCAAATGGCGAGTCTTTGATGGATGTTTATGCTCGGATCGTTCCGTTATTGGAAGAGCTGGAGCAGGATTCAGATAATATCTATTTATTGGTTTGTCACAATTCTGTGATCCGTGCGATCAAGAATTATTTTGAACCCCTAGATAACGAGCAAGTCTTTAATTATCGTACACCAAACGCGAAGTTGATCGGGTTTGATTGGAAAAAAATTGCCGCAATAATCAAAAGCGCATAAAAAGGCAGGACTTCGTGTCCCGCCTTTTTTACTTTAATTCTATATCGTCTCATGCATGGAATGGATCGTTTGGATCGTATGCTGCCATTTTTTCTCTTCGGATTCTGAAAGGTTCATTGGAAAGCTTTCACTGATCCCTTGTTGCGAAACCTTTGCAGGAGAGCCAACGTAACAGCTCTCAGCCGAGCGATAATGGCTAACTGGTACAACAAGGTGATTATCATTCAAAATCGCTTCAACGATTCGTACGGCTTGAATCGCGATACCATAAGAGGTGTAGCCCTTCCCTCTAAAGGTAACCCACCCCCCATCACGAGCAGCCTCATCCAATGCTTTTAGTTTTTCAGCCGTCAACGATTCAGTAATTGGCACGCCGCCAATTCTTACACTGGACCAGGCAACAAATTGGCTTTCACCATGTTCGCCGATCACATACCCATCAATGGCTGAAGGATGGACCTTCATACTTTTGCTGACGGCATGTTTCATTCGTCCTGTATCTAAAGAGGTGCCCGTACCAAAGACCCGTTCCCGCGGAAAGCCCGTCAATTCCTGCAGATACTGAGTAATCACATCACAAGGATTCGTGATGTTCAATAGAATGCCTTTGAAGCCGGAGTCCTTGATGATGGGTGCCCATTCCTCCACGATCGTCTTGGTCAAATCCAATTCAGCGAAGCGATCGGGGTTTCCTTCAAAAATGGAGATATCGCCAGCAGAAAAAATGATTACATCCGTGTCCGCCAGTTCAGCCACATTTGGACCAATTAGTCGAACTTGATTATTTTGCTCCATTTGTCCATCCATTAGATCGTTCAGCTCTGCTTGTAAAATATTATCCTTTGAATCAAATAGAACCAATTCATCCACTATATTTTTTGAAATCAAGGTATAGGCTGTCGTACTTCCCACATGTCCTACTCCAATAATTGCGACTTTTCTCAATTGCAACACGCCTCTCTCATAGAATTTACCATTTTTAAAAGAATGCCCTTAACATGAGAAAAAGTCAATAGAATAATTAGTAAATGATTAATTTGATGTCTTGTCTTTTAGAATTTGATACACGCGTTCACAGTCAGCTGAGGTACCTCTCAGTTCATAATCCGCTAAGAAGGGAAAGCCAAAAGCTTCGCTATATTGTTTCGCAGTTAAGCAATACTGGTAATTGAAATTCTTATTCCCGCTGCCGACAACACCAAGACATTTTTTGTAGTTATCCTCATATTCAAGATACTCACGCATAACCTCAGTGAGGATTTCAGTATCCCCATTATCAACCCCATTGCCGCCTTCCAGATATGTTGGAACGAAAGTAAAAAAGGGATCATTCTCGACTGCGAAGGGACTGTTTTCTGAGATTTCCTTAGATGAAATTAAAGGATTTGCTGAATCTAGCTGATGTTGTTCTTCAGCATATGCCTCCAAACGTTTGACAAATGCTCGAGTATTTCCTGAAATCGATATATACAAAATATTCATAAATGAATTCCTCCTAAATTTGATAATGACCGTAATTTTAACAAAAAAATTAGGTCACAATGACAGCTCTAACTTCAAGATTATAACACGAAAAAAGATAGTTAAGCGATATTGTAAACGGTTGCAAAAAATCTTAAAATATGGTATAAATATAGGTGTAAGGGGTAGGTCCCTAAGGTTGTAAAATGATACAACAGGAATGAACGGAAGCAGTGTTCATTTCAAAGTGAATGCCGAAATGGCAGAAAGGAAGTAGGGATTTGAAGTCTCCTTACCAAGTTATTCTAATCTAGCGGGGAAGAGAAATGTAGACAGTAGAACCATTTCTCCACTTAATGGTGAGGCTTAAACGAAATTCAAACAAAAAGACGTTTAAGACCTAGAAAAGGGTGTAAATATTCCAGAAATCTGGAATGAAGAAAAAACACTTAGCCATTAGACCTGCTAGATTATTTTTGTGCCTAAAAAAGGGCCAGCTGATCACTCAGCTGGCCTTTTTCGATGATTTATTTATTGTAGTAACGAATATCGCCGCTGATCTTGTTGATAGCATAATCAGTCGGATCAGAGAACGTATACGTTTCTCCATCAGTCGGTAATTTTTCACTGAACATCTTTTCATATTCATCCACCGAAAGCTGTTTACGTTCTGCGAGCAGCGTTTGGTTTTCTTTACTGTTCAAATGCTGCTTATATCCATCCATCAAGGTTAGAGAGAAGAATTCACTTACGGCTCCGGAACCATAACTGAACATCCCGATGCGATCACCAGCATTCAAATCGCTGTTGTCCAGCAATGATAATAAGCCAAGGTATAACGAACCAGTATAAAGGTTTCCGACTGTACGGCTGTAAACAACGGCTTCATCATAACGAGCTTCTAGTCGTTGCTGTTCTGCTTCAGGCATTTCTGGGAAAATCGCGCGCAAGGCTTTGCGTCCCATTTTCGTATAAGGCAAGTGGAAATTCAAGGCAGCATAGTCCGTGCTGTCTGTCTGATTCACTTTTTTATTTTGCGCCCAAATGCGAGTGAATGAATCAATATAGACTTGATTGGACATATGACCATCCACTAATGGGTAGTCATGACCGGCTGGCCGCCAAAAATCATAGACATCTTCTGAGTAGAAGACACTGTCATTATTAAAGGCCAATAATTTTGGTTCTTTGGTGATCAGCATAGCAACAGCTCCGCAGCCTTGAGTTGGCTCGCCGCCAGTACCTAACCCGTACTTGGCAATATCAGCTGCAATCACTAAAACTTTGCGATCGGGATGTAAGGTGACATAATCGTGAGCCTGTTGTAAAGCGGCAGTTCCGCCGTAGCAGGCGTGTTTTATTTCAAATGAACGAGCAAATGGTTGAATATCTAACAGACCATGAATGATTACGGCAGCAGATTTTGAGAAGTCGGTACTCGATTCAGTTCCGACGATTACCATGTCGATGTCTTTTTTGTCTTCATCTGTAAGAATTTTTGCAGCAGCACTTGCCCCTAAAGTAACGATGTCTTGTGTCTCAGGAATAATTGCCATCTGATCTTGTCCAAGACCAATGTGAAATTTGTTGGGGTCAGTCTCACGGGCGTTTGCTAGGTCCGTCATATCAAGATAATAATTTGGTACGTGAAAACTGATTTTATCAATCCCTATATTCATATTGCTCCTCCTTTTCTTCCAAAGGTAAATATATCATAGAAAGGTCATAATTAGTTAAGTTTGAATCTTAAGAAATTATAAAACTATCTATGCTATACTTACATCTGATTTTTAAAGATAACATTGGAGGTGCACCCTTGGAAGAAATAGTTATTTTGAGCGCTGTACGAACACCAATTGGCAGATATAAAGGCAAACTAGCAGACGTCTCAGCCGTCGAGCTCGGTGCGATCGCAATAAAAGAGGCGATCAAACGCGCGGAAATCAAGGCAGATCAAGTGGAACAAGTGTTTATGGGGAATGTTTTACAAGCAGGTAATGGACAAAATGTGGCACGTCAGTCAGCTGTCAAAGCAGGAGTTCCATATGAAATCCCTGCGACCACAATTAATGAAGTTTGCGGATCAGGCATGAAATCAATCATTTTCGGAATGCAGCAGATTCAATTAGGCGAAGCCCAAGTCGTTGTTGCTGGTGGGACAGAAAATATGTCTCAAGCACCCAAAGTAACGAGTTTCGATTATGCCACACAGGAATGGCAAGAGCCAAAATCAAGCATGATTTATGATGGCTTGACCGATGCCTTTAGTGGTAAACACATGGGACTGACGGCAGAAAAAGTCGCGAGTGAATACAAAATTACTCGTGAGATGCAAGATCAGTATGCCTACGAATCACAAATGAAGGCGGTAAAATCAAGTAAAGATGGAAAATTTGAATCAGAGATAGTTCCAGTCGCATTGGCAGATGGAAGTACGCTGCGAGAGGACGAAGGGATCCGCTTTGATTCGACATTAGAGAAAATCAGTTCATTGAAGCCAGCTTTTAAAGAAGATGGTGTTGTAACAGCTGCAAATGCTTCAACATTAAATGATGGTGCTGCAGCGATTGTCATCGCTTCAAAAGCTTATGCCATCGAACAAGGCTTAGCCTATTTGGCTGTTATCAATGATTACAGCGAAGTGGGAATTGATCCAAGTATTATGGGAATGGCTCCTGTTTCAGCGATCAATAAATTATTAAAAAGAGTCAATCGTACAATCGATGAAATTGATACGTTCCAAATCAATGAAGCTTTTGCGGCAGCTTCAGTGGCGGTGCAAAAAGAACTAAAATTGTCAGATCAAAAGATCAACACTTATGGCGGTGCGATTGCTTTAGGTCATCCCATCGGCGCTAGCGGGACAAGGATTGTTGCAACCTTAGTTTCAGAATTGATCCAAGAAGACAAGCAACGCGGTGTAGCTAGCCTTTGTATCGGCGGCGGTCTAGGTTTGGCCTTGATGATCACGAAAGCAGAGGATCAAGAAACCGCAAAAAAAAAATTCTACCAGATGAGCCGAACTGAACGTCTAGCAAAGCTGGTGAAGGAAAAAAAGTTATCCGCTCATGAGGCAGCGCGACTGGAATCTGAAACGGTATTACCGGAAAAGATCGCGAATAACTTGATTGAAAATCAAATCAGTGAATGTTCGATCCCTTTAGGCGTCGCGCAGAACTTTGTTATTAATGGTAAAAAAAAACTAATCCCGATGGCTACCGAAGAGCCCTCGGTGATTGCGGCAGCTAGCAACGCTGGGAAGATCATCGCAAAAGCCGGAGGATTTCAAACTCGTGTAATCAATCAAGATATGGTGGGTCAAGTTGTTTTACGTAATATCAAAGATTTTGAAACAGTAAAAAAAACGATAAATGAAAATAAAAAACTTCTTTTTGCTGCAGCTGAAAAAAGTTATCCTTCGATTTATCAACGCGGCGGCGGTCTGCAGTCAATAAACGTGCGGACTTTTGAAGAAGGTTATCTTTCACTTGATTTAGTCGTTGATACGAAAGATGCAATGGGCGCCAATATTCTGAATACGATGTTGGAGGCTGTAGCGCAAGAGTTGAGACAATTGATTCCTAATGCGGATATCTTGTTCAGCATTTTGAGCAACTATGCGACAGAATCATTGATTGAGGCACGCTGTGAGATTCCTATAAAGCAGCTAACACCAGAGATAGCGGAAAAGATCGCTGCTGCCAGCGAATACAGCAAACTCGATCCATATCGTGCAGCAACCCATAACAAAGGGATCATGAATGGTATTGACGCAGTGGTCCTGGCAACTGGAAATGATACACGTGCTGTGGCAGCAGCCTGTCATGCCTATGCTGCTCGAAATGGGCGTTATGAGGGATTAACTGATTGGTCTATCAAAGAGGATAAACTAGTTGGGAAACTGACTTTACCGATGAAAGTCGGGATTGTCGGCGGCGCGACCAAAGTCTTACCAAAAGCTCAACTGAGTTTGAAACTATTAGAGGTTACATCTGCTGCGGAGTTAGGTGAGATGATTGTAGCTGTCGGATTAGCACAAAATCTGGCAGCGGTCCGTGCCTTAGTGACCGACGGAATCCAAAAAGGACATATGGCGATGCAGAGTCGTTCACTGGCTATTACAGCAGGAGCTACTGAAAATGAAATTCCTCAAGTGTCTAGGTTATTACGCCGTTCCGAGCAAATGAACCTTGCAACAGCTGAGACTATTATCAAGCAGCTTCGCCAAGCATAAAATAGTCGATATAAAAAGGGGTAAGATCAATTTTCGTGATCTTACCCCTTTTTTGCTAAAACTTCTTGAAATCAGCCCTCAGATAAACCATATCGACTAATTTTACCCCTTGATCAATGATCGGCTCATGATAATTATCGGTGAAAAAGTTCTTCACGCGATGTGATTCGTGGAATCCGCATTTTTGATAAAAGTCTAATATCCCAGGCTCATCGCCAGTTCCGACATACATCGTTTGATATTGACCTAGAAATTCATGGAATAAAAACTGGATCATAGCTCTGCCATAGCCTTGTCCATGTGCAGCTGGGACAGTCGCGATATTTTTCAGCTCACATTCCTGCTCATTCAACTCGATGACAACGGCCGAGCACTTCAAATCATCATCATATAATACAAACATGCGACCGTCATCAAGGTAACGGTCAATCATGTCTTCCTGCGGATCAGCTAAAAGAAGCAGGTCTAAATATTTTTTCTTATTAGAAACAACTTCTTCGATCCGTATTTTTTTTAGATGTAAAATAGGAAAAGCCATGCCTTGTTCATCAAATTCGGATCGATCCTTTACATGAAAACCCATATGCTGGTAAAAACCTAACGCTTGCGAGTTTTGTTCGTTCACATCGACATATTTTACTTTTAAAGAATCGATCGCGAATTTAAGCAGTTTCTTTCCGATACCTTTTCCTCTGGCTTCTCCGCTGACGAAAAGCATTTCTACTTTTTCGTGCTCAATGCCGATAAATCCTAAGATTTCTTGATCGTAATAACCATAAAGGTGCTCAATCGATTTTAGATATTTTCTCACTTCGGGTTTTAGCGCTTCAACATCTTTTGCTGTCAAAAAAGTGTGGGTCGCAACTACTGAAGATTCCCAAACTACCATCATCGCTTCAATGTCATTTTTGTTATTTTGATTGACTTGCTTAATATTCAACATTTCATTCTTCCTCCAATTTTATCGATAAGGATCGTTTTTAAGCCACATTAAATAAAGAGCACCTAATTCTGCTCTTAAAAGGGCGATGAAACAAATCTTTATCGTTACTCCAAACAATGTTTCATCTACTGTAGTTTCCTGGTTTGGAGTAAAGCAACCGTGCGAATATTGAAGACAAAATGCCACATTGATAACAGTCCTTTTCGTTGTTTCTATAATTGTAACAAGGGGACTAGGCAAAATCAATTAGTGAAAAACAGCAGAAACTTTTTAGCTTAAAAGTTTCTGCTGTTTAATTATTTTAAATCAAAATCTAAATACACCGGATTATGATCAGAGTATTTGAACTGCATATCTTTGACATGAACAGCCTCTACATTGATATTATCTGAAACGAGAAAACCATCAATCAGAGTAGTATAAGTCTTTCCCTCTTTGTAGGGTTCGTTTAACGCTCGAGCAGAAGGTACTTTTTCTTCAGCTAGTTTACCAGTAGGAAGATGAAAGCCAGCCGGTAATTGATTTTTTGGAAACGGATGCGTCCACGTTTCACGTTTTTTACTTGTGTTGAAGACTTCCGGACTATTGCCTAAAACATCATGATTATAATCGCCAGCGACTAATACGTAGTTGCCTTTTTTATATTCACTTTCCATTACATCAAAAATCTTCTTCAACTGCGCTGCTTGGATAGAGCGATCTTTAGTAAAAGCCGATAAATGCGTATTGATTGCAATGAATTCATGACCACCTTTGACTGGAACGCGGCTAACAGTGAAGGCACGATCCAAATCGAAAAATTTATTGAAATTTGTTTCGATCGGCAGGGAATAACGTTTACTGCTGGTGATCTCAGCTTGACTCAAAGTGACCAAGCCGGATTTTGCTTGCCCGATTGGATCAGTGAAAGGATAAAATAAGTAAGATGAATCATAATTCTGTCCATAAAGACTGTTGTAGTCTGTTAAGTGTTTCTTCAAATAAGCCACTTCATCCACATGTTGCGAGCGATCACCGTCTTGATCGACTTCTTGATAGAAAGCAAAGGTCGGTTTCAGCTCTTTAGTTGTGCCGACGATTCCCTGCATATTTTCCTTAACAGTCTCTTGGTCGTATGCGCGCGAATATTTCCCGCCATCCATAAAGAAGCTGTAGCTTGGGGGATATGAGCCATAGCCGATATTATGACTCATTGCTCGATAAGTTTTATTTGTTTCTAACGTTTGATTATGCTGATTATCAGGCTTCAGGGTGATATTATCGGATTGACGGTCATAGCTGGCGAATAAGTAAATCAAATAGCCGCCCAAGACCACGATGATTGCAATGATGATCCCAAATACAATCTTCAATATTTTTTTCATAATACTCCTCCTAGTCTTTCATTCAAAAATATCATAGCAGACTTTCAAGCATTCACAAAGTTCCTGGCTTTCGAAATAATTTTTCTCGTGGTACACTAGAGGGTAGGTAATAAACGTTATTAAAAGCGAGGTTTTAAAATGATTCGATTTGCCAAAAAAGAAGATGGGACAGCCGTCGCCAAACTAATACTGGTTATTTTAAAAGATATGGAGCTAGATTTTTTAGATGAATTCGGTGAAGAGAAAGCTCTGGAAGTTATCGCTGCATGCTTTGAAGATCCGACTTACCGTTTTGGCTACGCACGAGGATTAGTTGAAGAGATTGACGGTGAGATCGCGGGAGCCGTTTTCGGTTATCCCGCCAACAAAGAAGCAATCATTGATTTGCCATTGGAAAATTATTTGCGATCACAAGGGATCACTGAAGATGTTCAGATGTTTATCGATCCAGAAGCCTTTCCAAATGAATGGTATTTGGATTCGATTGCTGTGGATGAAAAATTCCGCGGACAGGGAATAGGATCAAAACTATTAACAGCAGTGGATCGTCTAGCGACTCATGAAGGCGAAAAAGTTATTGGTCTAAATGTAGACAAAGCCAATCCGAATGCTAAGCGCTTGTATTTGCGCGATGGTTTTAAAGACGTCGGTGAAATAATGATCAGCGGTCATTTGTATGATCATATGCAGCGAGAGGTCAAAGGATTTGATCGAATTAAGCGTCACAGTTCAAACGATTTATGAAAGACTTTGGAGATAGAAAACGGCTAAAACTTTTAATCAAAGTTTTAGCCGTTTTACTTAATTCTGTGAAAATGTGACTTCTAAAATTGTTTCTGGTTCCTTATTTCTATTGCGATTATAAAGCCAGTAATCCATGATCGCTGCCACACAAATACATATTGGGGCGTCATCGGGATTGGTGACATCTAAGACGTAGAAATCGCCAGTCAACAGAGTGGCTTTATCCATCGTCATAATCGATTGGTTAAAGTGATTAATTTTGTATTTATGGTTGTAAATATCTCCATAGACTGCCCAGTGAAGCTGCTGTATGTAGTAAAAATCCCCTGGCCAATGAAAAATTTTATGAAGCACACCAACCTTTGTGTGCTCATAATAAATCTCAAATTTGCGGCCAAAGATCACACTGGCTTGCTTGATATAGGCTACGATATGACCGTCCATTGCATAGAGCGAGAGGACGTTTCCTTTTCGTCCCCAATGACCTACCATTAAATACAGCGGGACACCTTTGTTATCTTTGACGATCGTTCGTGTGGTGGAACTTAATTGTTTTTCTTGAATAAAAAATTCAGTCATGTTACTCACACCTTTTGATTTTTATTATTCAGAAAGGATTCGATCGATTGCCGTTGCTACTCCATTTTCTTCATTCGTATCAGTGACATGCTTCGCAATTTTTTTGATCGCCGGTGCGGCATTGCCCATTGCAAAGCTGGTACCAGCATATGTCAGCATACTGACATCATTAAAATTATCGCCTAAGGCCATCACTTGATCAGCGTTAAAGCCGCGTTCTTCAGCGAACTGTTTTAATGCGATGCCTTTTTGCGCATTGACATGATTAATCTCAATATTAGTTAATTCAGAAGCTGCAATCGCAAGGTCACCCATTTTTTCTAATTCACTCGTGACCACCTTAAGTTGCTCGGGTCCATTTTTATCAAAGGCGATGATTTTTAGCACATCTTCGTCATTATCAATGAGCGTTTGGCGCATATCCTTAACAAAAGTGATCGGCGTCAGCGATAAATGTCGAGAAGAAGCGGCAATCGCCATCTTTTTAGAAATACCTGGCGTTCTATCTATTATATGCTCAGAGAAAAACTCGATCCGCATCGGCTGATTTGAAGAATAGACATGTTCAGCAGTAAAAATCTCATAATAAAGATCGGCATTTTCAAGAGCATCCATGACTTCAAACGTTTTTTCTTTGCCGATCGGAATCGTAAAAATCGTTTCTCGTTCAGCATTCACAACATGAGCGCCGTTTAATAAAATCATCGGGACATGGATGTCTGCTTCATCTAATGAGATTTTAGCATGGCTCATTCCGCGTCCAGTTGCTGTAATAAATTCAATTCCTTGAGCTTGAGCTTTCTGAATGGCTTCGATATTTGCTGTCGGGACTTGCATTTGATCGTTCAACAGTGTACCGTCCATATCAGAGGCAATGAGTTTTATCAAAATTATTCACCTAGCTTTCCTATCATACACGGATAGTGTACCATAATCCCAGAGCGGATAACCATGTCGAGATTATTCTTTAAAAAGAATTATTTGCACAGCTCAGTATGCAGAAATAATATCAGAGACAAAGGATGACAGTTCTGCTTTTCGCAGTTCACTTTGTTCAATGTCAATCCTCAAATGTTACTCGTGTTATGGTAAGAAATAGTTAGCAGAATGGTATACGGCATGAGCATCAAACTAATTTTTCTGAAAGAGAAATTAATACATCAATACGATTAAGGATGCCAGTTCTGCTTTTCACAGTTCGCTTTGTTCAAAGGTCAATCCTCAAATGTTACTCATGTTAGAGTAAGAAATACCTAGCATAATGGTATACGGCATGAGCATCAAACTAATTTTTCCGAAAGAAAAATTAATACATCAATACAATTAAGGATGCCAGTTCTGCTTTTCGCAGTTCACTTTGTTCAATGTCAATCCTCAAATGTTACTCATGTTAGAGTAAGAAATACCTAGCATAATGGTATACGGCATGAGCATCAAACTAATTTTTCTGAAAGAAAAATTAATACATTAATACGATTAAGGAGTGTCTAACATGAAAGAAATCATCCATAATGATTGGCAAAATGTTTTAGCCGATCAGTTTCAAGCACCATACTATTTGAAACTGCGGGAATTTTTGAAGCAAGAGTACAGTACCCAAAAAATCCATCCTGATATGTATCATATTTTTGAGGCACTGGAATTAACGCCATATGATCAAGTCAAAGTCGTGATTTTAGGACAAGACCCTTATCACGGAATCGATCAAGCCCATGGCTTATCTTTTTCTGTACAGCCGGGGGTGAAGATTCCTCCTTCATTACGGAACATCTATCAGGAGATGCAAAGTGACTTAGGAATTCCTCCAGTTCAACATGGTAATCTTGTCAGTTGGGCAAAACAAGGTGTGCTCCTGCTTAATACCGTATTGACTGTGCGTGAGGGTCAGGCATACTCACATCGCGGTCAAGGTTGGGAACAGCTAACCGATGCAATCATTGAGCGCTTGAATGAACGTGAAAAACCAATCGTCTTCATTTTATGGGGGAAACCAGCGCAAGAAAAAATCAAGATGATCGATACGACTAAGCATGCAATCATCAAATCTGTTCATCCTTCGCCACTATCTGCCCATCGCGGCTTCTTAGGGTCAAAACCATTTTCAAAAACCAATCAAATCTTGACCGGATGGGGCGAATCACCGATTGATTGGCAGTTGCCTGAAACAGTGTAGTATGACAACGGTTTCTGTTATAGAGACAGTTTGTGAAAAGCCTCTTAATTCATATTTACTAGATTTTAATCAGTGATACAGAGGTTTTATTCTGTCCTTTTCTTTTCATTAGAATTGTTGTATGATAGATAGGAAATAAATATCTGGAGGTTTTATCGTGGATCTATTTGATAGTTTGAAATTTAAGATTATTCGTCGCAACATTAAAGTGGCATTTCCTGAAGCAACTGACGCACGTATTCTTGGCGCCGCATCTCGTCTAAAAGCAGAGGAACTAGTTGAACCAGTTTTGATTGGTAATTTGGCTGAAATCGAGAAAGCTGCTGGCGCTCGTGGAATCGCTTTAGGCAACTTCACGATCATTGATCCAGATCATTTTGATCGTTGGGATGAGATGGTCGAAGCGTTTGTTGAACGTCGTAAAGGAAAAGTCAGTAAGGAAGACGCTGAAAAAATTCTTAAAGATGAAAACTACTTTGGTACAATGTTAACTTATATGGGCATCACTGATGGAATGGTATCTGGAGCGATCCATTCAACAGGCGACACTGTTCGTCCAGCATTACAAATTATCAAAACAAAACCAGGCATTAGCCGTACAAGTGGAGCGTTCTTGATGGTTCGCGGCCGCGACCAAGAGAAATATTTATTCTCCGACTGTGCAATCAATGTCAATCCAACTGCACAGGAATTAGCAGAAATCGCTGTAGAATCAGCTAAGACGGCTGAATTATTCGATATCGAACCAAAAGTGTCCATGTTGAGCTTCTCAACAAAAGGATCTGCAAAATCTCCTGAAGTAGAAAAAGTGGCTGAAGCAACAAAGATCGCCCAAGAATTGGCGCCAGATTATTTGATTGATGGTGAATTACAATTCGATGCTGCTTACATTCCAGGTGTCGCACAATTAAAGGCACCTGATTCAAAAGTAGCTGGACAAGCGACTGTCTTTGTATTTCCTGAATTACAATCAGGAAACATCGGCTACAAGATTGCTCAACGCTTTGGCGGATTTGAAGCAATTGGACCAATCCTACAAGGGTTGAACAAACCAATCTCTGATCTTTCTCGTGGTTCAAATGAAGAAGATGTTTACAAACTTTCAATCATCACAGCAGCACAATCACTGATGGATTAAAGCTTATTCGTCATAAATAAAAGACAGCAAAGCAAGAATTCGAGACCATTCGAATTCTTGCTTTTTTTGCGAGTTCGACTTTTCGCAGTTTGTAAAGGTTGATGGAAGGTCTATTTGTTAAGGCAATATAAAGTATGGAAAGTATAGTCGAATCGTATGCGAAACGAAAATAGGGGTCATTTTTCTGGTATTTAGAAAAATGAATACCTAAAAAGGAGTTAGCTGTCAGTTCTGCTTTTCGTAGTATACAAGGATCGAAATCAGTTAATTTCATCTAGGAAGAACCTGATTATGAAGTGTAGCAGAATGATATGCGAAACGATAATAAGACTCATTTTTCTGAACTTTAGAAAAATGAATACCTTAAAAAGAGATAGCTGCGAGTTCGACTTTTCGCAGTTTGCAAAGGTTGATGGAAAGTCTGTTAGTTAAGGAAGTTTAGTGTACGGGAAGTATAGTCGGATCGTATTCATGGAAAAATAACCTCATCCATAGTTAGCTAATTGTGAGCAACTGGGAAATTTCCCAGCGCTAGACACTTTAGTTCAAGGATGGAACAAAATTCCCTAGCTTATCCCATAGTATTGTAAACGCTTTTTACAGCCTGTATAGTCAAAAGTGTAAACAGGAAGAAGAACTTATTGGAAGGAGATGTGTTTTTGTCATGATGGAAAAGATTCAGCGCTTTGGAGGGGCGATGTTTACCCCGGTGCTGTTATTCTCATTTTCGGGAATAATGGTGGCACTTTGTATCATTTTCAAGAATCCTATGCTTGTTGGAAGCATCGCGACTGAAGGAACAACCTGGTATTCCATTTGGAGTATTGTAGAAAATGGTGCCTGGACGGTCTTCAATCAGATGGAGCTATTATTCGTGATCGGGCTATCGATTGGGCTAGCAAAAAAAGCAAATGCTCGAGCGGCGATGGAGGCATTCGTTGTATATACCACCTGTAATTATTTTATTTCCTCAATGCTTGAATACTTCGGCGATTTTTTCGGAGTAAACTTTGCAGCTGATCCTGGAGGAGAAAGTGGCCTTAAATTAATTGGTGGAATCAAAACACTAGATACCGGAATTATTGGTGCAATTTTTATCTCAGCAATTGTTGTCTTTCTGCATAATCGCTATTTTGAAAAGAAACTGCCAGACTTCCTAGGAATCTTTCAAGGATCGTCATTCGTTGTTATTTTGGGATTCTTCGCAATGCTACCGATTGCTTTTCTGATTTGTCTGATCTGGCCGAAAGTTCAACAAGGAATCGGTTCTCTGCAAGGCTTTCTGGCAAGCGCAGGAATCTTCGGCGTTTGGCTCTATACCTTTTTAGAACGAATCCTGATACCTACTGGACTGCATCATTTTATTTACACACCTTTTGTTTATGGTCCAGCAGTTGTCGAAGAAGGAATTACCAAGTACTGGATGGGACATTTGCAGGAATTCGCGCAAACAACAACACCTTTGAAGCAGTTATTCCCAGAGGGCGGTTTTGCTTTGCATGGCAACTCTAAGATATTCGCATCTCCTGGTATTGCAGCAGCCTTCTACTTTACAGCTAAACCAGAGAATAGAAAGAAAGTTTTAGCGATTCTTATTCCAGCAACCTTAACCGCAGTTTTAGCGGGGATAACCGAACCATTGGAATTCACCTTTCTATTCGTATCACCACCGCTTTTCGCAGTTCACGCTCTTTTAGCCGCAACTATGGCGGCAACTATGTATGGCTTTGGTGTTGTAGGAGATATGGGCGGGGGCTTCATCGATCTATTGGCGAAGGTTTGGATCCCGTTGTTCCAGAATCATAAGAGCATGATCTTTATCCAATTGTTTATCGGACTTGCGTTTATTGTGATCTACTTCTTCGTCTTCCGTTTCTTGATACTTAAGTTTAATTTAGCAACGCCAGGTCGGGAAGAAAATTCGCAAGATATTAAACTATATTCAAAAAAAGATTACAAAGCAAAACAAGGCGGCAACGCACCTGTACTTGAGGGTGCGAATCAATATACTGAACAAGCAGCAGTCTATCTAGACGGCTTTGGCGGAGCAGAGAATATTGAGAAGGTCAATAACTGTGCCACTCGCTTGCGAATCACTGTCAAAGACGAAAAGCTTGTTCAACCAGATGACGTTTTCCGATCAGGTGGAGCACACGGCGTTGTTCGAAACGGGAATGCCTTCCAGGTTATCGTTGGTCTGGATGTGCCGCAGGTCAGAGAACAGTTTGAAACACTGATGGATACAGAAAACTAGGAAATTAAAGGAGAGATTTTAGAAATGAAGAAATTTTCAATTGTCATTGCAGGTGGGGGAAGTACATTTACCCCGGGGATCGTCTTGATGCTTTTGGATAACTTAGATAAATTCCCAATTAGACAAATCAAGTTCTATGATAATTTAAAAGAGCGTCAGGATCATGTAGCAAATGCCTGTGAAATTTTATTAAAGGAACGTGCACCAGAAATCAAGTTCGTCGCTACGACTGATCCGGAAACGGCCTTTACCGATGTTGACTTTGTGATGGCCCACATTCGTGTCGGATTGTATGCAATGCGTGAAAAAGATGAAAAGATTCCATTGAAGTATGGCGTTGTGGGTCAAGAAACCTGTGGTCCTGGTGGGATCGCATATGGCATGCGTTCAATCGGTGGCGTATTGGAATTAGTCGATTATATGGAGAAATACTCACCAGATGCTTGGATGTTGAACTATTCTAATCCAGCAGCGATTGTGGCTGAGGCAACCAGAAAATTAAGACCAGAATCAAAAATCATCAATATTTGTGATATGCCTGTGGGAATTGAAGAACGGATGGCGCATTCGATCGGCTTGAAGTCACGTAAAGAGATGGAAGTTCGTTATTACGGTCTGAATCACTTTGGCTGGTGGACAGATATTCGCGATAAAGAAGGCAATGATTTGATGCCTCAAATCAAAGCGCATGTTAAAGATCACGGCTATTCATTACCGGAAGAGATTGAGGCATCTCAGCATACAGATGCCAGCTGGATGCATACCTTTGCCAAAGCGAAGGAAGTTTACGCTTTAGATCCAGATACGTTGCCGAATACTTATTTGAAATACTACTTCTATCCGCAAGATGAAGTTGCACATGCAAATCCTGAGTATACGCGGGCAAATGAAGTAATGGCTGGTCGTGAACAGCACGTGTTCAGCGAATGCGACCGTATTGCAGAAGCTGGAACAGCGGAAGGAACATCTTTAGAGGTTGATGAGCACGCAAGTTATATCGTCGATCTTGCTCGCGCAATCGCTTATAACACCCATGAAAGAATGCTGCTGATCGTGCCGAATGAAGGAGCAATCGTCAACTTTGATGAAACGGCGATGGTTGAAGTACCATGTGTCGTGGGCAGCAATGGACCAGAACCATTGACTCAAGGCAAGATTCCACGTTTCCAAAAAGGCTTGATGGAACAGCAGGTTGCGGTTGAAAAATTAGTGGTTGAAGCTTGGGCGGAAAAATCGTATCAAAAATTGTATCAAGCATTGGCACTGTCAAGAATCGTACCAAATGCCCGGATTGCCAAAGAATTATTGGATGATCTGATTGAAGCGAACAAAGAATTTTGGCCAGAATTAAGCTAGTTGCGATGAAAAACAACATTTTTTCCTCCTCCATCACGTATAATAGTGTAGGAGGGGGAAAATTATGACATTAGAACAGTTGATCCACCAACATTTTGCAGAGTTGAGTGAGTTGGATAAAGAGATTTTACAATTTATGTTGGAAAATCCTGATAAGGTCCGATCCTCAGGAATCATGGAGCTAGCTGATATGGTTCATGCGTCCAAATCTTCAGTATTAAGAACAACCAAGAAGCTTGGCTTTTCCGGATATTCAGAATTAAAATATTTTTTACGACACACTGAAACTAATGAACAGCAGGAAACTAGCGACAAGGATATTTTTGAGAAGCAGCTTGATGATATCAAAAAAACAATTGATTATATGCAATCAGTGAATCTGGAGCCAATCAATGAGATGTTTGATCGAAGCCAAACGATTTATTGTTATGCAACTGGTTTTTCTCAAAAAAATATCATCGACGAGTTCTACAAGATGCTATTAAATGTGGATAAACGGGCACTGGTCTTGCCAAATAAAACAGAGTTGGATATGGTGATGCCGATGATCACTCAAAATGATTGTGTAGTCGTTGCTTCCTTAAGTGGTGAGACAGATGAAGTCAAAGAAAATCTAACATCGTTTGAAATGCGGAAAATTCCAGTACTGGCTGTTACGGCAGTTGGAGATAATTATTTTGCAAGACACAGCACGTATCATCTAAATTTTTATTGCGACTTTTTTGTTATCGGCAGAAGAAGACTTCAATCTCAATCATTGATCGGGCTAAGCTGTTTGATGGATTATCTGATTCGCTCTTATGGTATTTATACACTTGATAAAAGTACTGATCCAACGAATTAAATCTAGTTTTCATGAAAGGAAGAATTAAAAATGATAGCGCTTAAATCCTTAAGAGTCAAAAGAAATGTGTTGCTGGGCTATTGGATCCTGATGCCAGTGGTCTTTTATTTCTATTTATTTTTAGTCAGCTTCAATCAACAGGTGAGCATCCAACAACTGATTCTTCAGATTCCGGGATTGACATTAGGATTGCTGCTGTCATTTCTGATGCTCTTTCAAGCTGCGTGTTTGTACTTTATGGGGTCACAGGCGGACAAGCCTACCTTATTTGAAAAACGGTTTTTGACCTTTAGTTTGTTTCAGCAAGTTCTGACTGGGAATATTATTGGCGCTGCCTTATGCTATTTTTATACTAGAAAAATGTTTGCCGAAAACCAGCCTGTTTCCAGTAACACGAGGGTTATTTTCTACTTTGCGATTGGATTTATTAGTTTGATTACTGTAATTATCTTATTTATTGCGATGAGGATGAAAGGAGCATAAAGATGTTTTCTATGTTTAAAAAGAAGAGCAAAGCAGCCATTTGTAGTCCAGTGAAGGGACAATTAATGCCGTTATCTGAGGTGAATGATCCAGTATTCTCTGAAGGAATGATGGGACCAGGCTTTGCGGTCGAACCAGCCAGTGATGATATTTATTCTCCTGTTACGGGAATCGTCACCAGTGTTTTCCCAACGAAACATGCGATTGGACTCGAAATGAATGATGGAAAAGAAGTTCTGATCCATATCGGGATCGATACAGTAGAATTACAAGGTCAAGGTTTCGATATCCTTGTTAGCGAACCCAATAAGGTCACACCAGAGACAAAGCTGGCTGTTATTGATCGAGATTATTTGAAGTCGCAAGGGAAAGAAAGTACAATTATGGTTCTGTTTCCTGGCTCGAACGAGAACTTTTCAATCGAAGCGAAAGAGATAAAAGCCGGTGAAGAAGTAATATAAGCTAAGTTTATTAGAAGAAAAAGAGTGGGTATGATGAACAAGTCATCATACTCATTTTTTGCGTGTAGAATACAGAATCTTTTTCTTTTCTCTCAATGGCTAAATCGTTATACTAAATTGGTAGCAGAAAAGAGGGGAAGCAGCGTGATAACGTTAATAGATACAGCGGCCACGGAAAAATTAGGGAAAATCATTGGTGCAGTGGCTGAACCCAGTGACAATTTAGTATTAACAGGTGATCTAGGAGCAGGCAAAACAACTTTAACCAAAGGGATCGCCTTAGGTTTAGGAATTGATCAAATGATCAAAAGTCCCACTTATACGATCATTCGTGAATATCAGCAAGGGCGTTTACCGCTTTATCATATGGATGTCTATCGGATCGAATCGGGTGCCGATGATCTAGGTTTAGATGATTATTTTGAAGGTGACGGACTTTCAGTGATCGAGTGGGGCCAGCAGTTAGGTGAATATATGCCAGAGGATTATTTGGAATTGGTTTTAGCAAAAGATGATCAGGATGAAAATCTGCGTCGCGTTGATTTAATTGCGAAGGGAAAACAATCGGAAGAATTTAAGGCACGAATTTTGAAAGCGTGGGAAGCGGAATGAGTGAAGTCGAGATCACATTGAGAGAAGCAATCCCGGATGACGCAGCTGATTTATTACAGGTCAGTCAGAAAATCGCCGAGGAAACAGATTTTTTGATTATGGATGAAGTGGGCTTGGGCTTAAATGAAGAAATGTTGAGCCTGCAATTAGCGGACTTATACGAAAGCGAGAATAATCTGCTTTTATTAGCCCTTGCGGATGAAAAAATCGTCGGTATGGCTTCTGTCAAAGCCGCATCGGAATATACAGTATCCCATATCGGTGAAATTGGGATCAGCATACTGAAGGAATTTTGGGGGATCGGTCTGGGAACGGCACTATTGGATGAAGTGATTTATTGGAGTGAGAATGCCTCACCATTACACCGTTTAGAATTGACCGTTCAAGAAAGAAATGAGCGGGCGATTCATTTGTATCAGAAATTCGGCTTCGAAACTGAGGCGACGATGAAACGTGGAGCACGAGATGGTCAAGGGAATTATTTAGATGTCTTGCTGATGAGTAAATTGATTAATTGAAAAAAGCGAAGCAGTGCGCTTCGCTTTATGTTTGATTACATTGGCAGTACTAATTTTTTTAAAGGATCAACACCAAAATGATCTTCTTGATACAATAGGATTTTGGCACAAGCTCGGCTATCTTCCAGCGCATCATGGTGATGCTCCAGCGGAATCGCCAGCTCTTCGCAAACGGTGTTCAATCGATGATTCGGCATTTCTGGGAATAACCGGCGACTGGTACGCACGGTACAAAGGGAAAGATAGGACGGTTGCTCTAAATCATAGTAATCGAGACAACCAGCTAAAACCTTTGTATCAAATCCGGCATTATGCGCGACGATCAACCGATTATTCTGATAGTAGTGTTTGATCTCCTGCCAGACATCGGGAAACTTCGGTGCATTTTCCACGTCTTCTGGATGAATCCCGTGGATCTGAATATTTTTCCAGAAAAACTCTGTTTCTGGTTTGATTAAAGAATAATACTCGCCAACGATTTGGCTATTTTTTACCATTACCAGCGCCAGCGAACAAGCACTATGCGATTGATAGTTGGCAGTTTCAAAGTCCATTGCAATAAAATTCAACCGATTTCACCTCTTCGCCATTGTTTTAACATATTTTATTCAGCGGCGAAAGTCCTGCGGGAAAAGTTTCAAACTTTTTAAAGGTTGATATCCAGCTCTACTGGGCAATGGTCGCTGCCGAAAATTTCAGTGTGTATCTTCGCGTCTTGCAATTTTTCTTTTAGATCTTCAGAAACGACAAAGTAATCGATCCGCCATCCTGCATTGTTTTTACGGGCGTTGAAGCGGTAGCTCCACCATGAATATATCCCTTCTTGATCGGGATAAAAATGGCGGAAGGTATCGATATAGCCGTTCTCTAATAAGATACTAAATTTTTCCCGTTCTTGCGGTGTGAATCCTGCATTTTTTTGATTGGTTTTCCAGTTTTTCAAGTCAATATTTTCATGTGCGACATTCAAATCGCCGCAGAAAATGACCGGTTTCTTTTCTTTTAAGCCATTTAAGTAATTTAAGAAAGCCTCTTCCCAAGTCATTCGATAATCTAGACGTTTTAATTCATTTTGCGAATTGGGAGTGTAGCAGGTGATCACATAGTATTCAGGGTATTCTAGCGTAATAACGCGACCTTCCTGATCATGTTCGTCAATGCCTAGACCATAAGTCACATTCATCGGTTCGTGCTTAGTGAAGATTGCAGTACCAGAGTAGCCCTTTTTCTCAGCATAGTTCCAATACTCATAATAGCCTGGCAGATCCATTTCGATTTGTCCGGCTTGTAACTTGGTTTCTTGCAGACAGAAAAAATCGGCATCCAATTTGTTAAATTCTTCCATAAAGTTCTTTTTCATCACGGCACGCAGACCGTTGACGTTCCAAGAAATTAATTTCACAGTACATTCCTCCTATTTTGTTTTGAAGTAATCATTTTTCAAAAAAATGAAACTTATGCTCACCACGTATATCATTCCGCTAAAGTGCACTAGCTCTGCAGTGCAATGATTTTGAAACATTATTCATTCAGCTTCAAAAAACAGCAAAAAGCGGAACTGACATCCTAAATTCAATGATGCATTAATTGTAACGAAAATAAGGTGGAAAGCAAAGAAGTTGGACGGATTATCCAGCAATAATTGATTAATTAAAAAGAAAGCTCTTGAAAGGAGTCTTATTTATGAAAATCGGAGTTATCGGCATCGGTGGCATTGCCCAGAAAGCTTATCTGCCAACCTATGCTAAGATACGCAAGGAAGCAACATTTATTTTCGCAACACGTAATGATGACGTGCGGGAGAAAATTTCGCAGGAGTATGATTTTGCGAATACAGTTGCGACGATCGATGAGCTATTGGCTGAAGAAATCGAGGCATGCTTTATCCATGTAGCAACAAAAGTCCATTTTGAGATTGCCAAGCAATGTCTGGAATCCGGTGTAGCTGTTTTTATCGACAAACCAGTCAGTGAAGATGTACAGGAGGTTCGCGAGCTGCAGGAATTAGCCAAAGAAAAAAATCTACTATTCATGGTGGGATTCAATCGCCGATTTGCGCCGATGGTGGATCAATTAAAGCAGCTTCCGCAAAAACATGTGATTCATTTAGAGAAAAATGAACCGAATCATGGAATGAATGCGCAATTCGGTATTTATGATCTGTTTATTCATTTAGTAGATACCGCAGTGTACTTGCTAGACGATGAAATCATGAGTGTTCATTCTAAGATTCGCGAAGAAAAGGGCCAAATGACCTATGCCCAAATGCTGCTTTCGACAGCGACCACCGAATGTATTTTATCGATGGATATGATGAGCGGTGGGAAAATGGAACGTTATCAAGTCAGCTCGCCGGAGCAAACATTGATTCTAGATCAATTGACTGATCTGACGATCAAACGTGGAACGATTGAAGAGTCTCAACGCTTTGGTGATTGGACAACGACCTTGGAAAAACGTGGATTTGAGCAATTAGTCGTCAGCTTTATTGCGGCATTAAACGGTGAAGAAGTTGATTTACGACAAGAAAATGTTCTGTTAAGTCATGAGCTGTGCGAACAAATGCTTCGACAACACATTCGTCATCAGCTATAAGGGGTGGTAAGTTTTTTTCCAGCATGCTAAAATAGCAAGGATGTTTGAAAAATTTACCCGTAATGAACGAGAAAGGCTTATCAAAGTGAAAATTACAGAATTATCAAATGCACTACCAAACGTGAAAATCCTTTTGGATGAACCTTTAATGAATTATACTTTTACAAAAACCGGCGGACCTGTGGACGCTCTAGCATTTCCAAAAGACAATGAGGAAGTTAAGTCGTTAGTCGATTACTGTCGTTCAAATGACATTCCCTGGATCGTTTTAGGCAATGCCAGCAATCTCATTGTTCGTGATGGCGGAATTCGCGGTGTAGTAATCATGCTGACCGATATGACAACGATTCGTGTAGAAGAGGACACAATCACAGCTCAAGCAGGAGCGAAATTGATCGATACCACTTATGTAGCATTGGATCATTCGTTGACTGGGTTTGAATTTGCCTGCGGCATTCCTGGCAGTATCGGCGGAGCAGTCTTCATGAATGCTGGAGCCTATGAAGGACAGCTTGAAGATGTTTTTGAATCGGTCGATTTATTGTTAGCTGACGGAACTTTTGAAACGTGGTATAAAGATCAAATGAATTTCTCTTACCGTCATTCGGCGGTTCAGGATCAACCCGCGATCGTATTGAGCGCCAACTTCAAGCTAGCGCCGGGTGATCACGATCAAATCGAAAAACGCATGAAGGAATTAACGGAGTTGCGTGAGTTGAAGCAACCGTTGGAATACCCATCATGCGGCAGTGTCTTCAAACGCCCAGTCGGATATTTTACCGGGAAGTTGATCCAAGATGCCGGCTTACAAGGCTTAGTATGGGGCGGAGCGCAAATTTCTGAAAAACACGCTGGCTTTATAGTTAACATCAATAACGCCACAGCAACCGACTACATTGAGTTGATTGCGCATATCCAAAAGACAATCAAAGAAAAATTTGATGTAACTTTAGAAACAGAAGTGCGGATTCTCGGAGAAGAACCGAAATAAAAAAATGCTTGGTTGAAATCAATCTTGATTTCCGCCAAGCATTTTTCTATTTTTTCATCAATCGCAATAAAACGGCACAGACACCCATAGTCGCAATACCAGCAACTGCTGCCTCAACTAACCCGCTGCCGAAGATGATTCCCAGAATGACGCCATACACAGCATCCGCTGTAACCTGAAGAACATTGGCATAGCTGTCTTTGAAGAAGAAGAAGATCAAGTTCATGACTAAAATTGTATTTGTCATTGAGCCTGCTAGTCCAGCAATGAATAAACTAACTGGCAGGGCCTTTTTCTTCATTAAGGCATGTAATCCTTTGTAAACAAAGTAGGGCACCACACCAATTAAAATACGAGGAATAATTGCTACGATAATGGCACGCCAATCGCCTTGATTCGTTAATGGATTTGCGATAAAAGGCGAAAAGACAAATGACATTGGTGTGATGATGATTGTCGCTCTGACCAAACTAATTACACCAAAAACGGCTCCTAGTCCAGCCCCAATTCGCGGGCCCAATACAATCGAAGCAATAATCACAGGGATATGCATCGTTGTTGCGTAGATCGGGCCAATTGGAATGAAACCTAGGGGAGTGACCGCTAAGATAATCATGATGGCTAAAAACATCGCAGTCAAAGTAAAATTTTTAACATTTTTCTCTTTCATTTGTTACTCCTTTAATTTTGAATTTACGATATGCACGATTTCCGCGATATCTGCTAAAGCACCGCGACCATAATCACCGCAAGCTAACAAGGCTTCTCTTGGTTCGATTTCTTGATAGCCCACTTCCTTTAATGTTGCTAAGTTTCTTTGGACGATCGGGTTTTGATACATATAGGTATTCATTGCTGGTGCGATCACCTTTGGTGTATCTGGCAGCAATGCTAAAGCTACGGTTGATAATAAGTCATCAGCAATTCCGTTGGCTAATTTACCAATAATATTAGCTGAAGCAGGAGCAACTAGAAAAAGATCAGCTGCTTTAGCTAAGGCAATGTGATTGATTAAGGCTGCATCTGGTTCTTCGATCACATCAAGATGTACACGACGATGGGATAATGATTGAATCGTCAATGGTGTGATAAACTCAGTGCTGCTTTTAGTCATGACAACATCTAAGTTATAGCCTAGTTTAGTTAGTTGGTTAGTAATATCAGCTGCTTTATAGGCTGAGATACTACCGCTGACACCTAAAAGGATATTTTTCATTTTGCTTCCTCCAGTTTCATGACTTCTTCTTTGATTAGCTCCGCGATTTCTGTTTTCGTATGGGCTTCTTTGACTTTTTGCTGTTTGTTGATCAGATAGCCATGATGCTTTTCCCCGCGAATCTCAGCTAAGTCATTGGCTAAGATGAAATCGGCTTGATTTTTTTCGAGACTAGCTTTCGCGACATTCAATAGTTCGATCATTGGCACGTCAACCAATAGTTTAAACCCTACTAAGATTGTTTGGGGCTGCAATTTTTTGATCAAAGAAATAATTTTTGGATTTTTCTTTAGTACCACCACTAGATGATCGGTGTCAGAAGAGATTTTTTTCTCTGTCCGTTCATTGGTGATATCAACTAACGCTTTTGGTAAATCAGCTGGTTGTGTAGCGATTGCTGATTCCAGATCTTCAAGTGTGACCGAGCTTTCTGGTGTGAAATCACTAACGGCCATGCTGTGGATCACGGCGTCGTAAGTATTTGCGGTCATTAATTCCTTCAAAGTTCTTTCTAGATCAACTGTCGATTCAATCAGATAGTGATGGATTAATTTTCCTTCTGGTTTGACAGCATGACGGGTAGTGATCATATCAATCACGACATCGTCTTTGGCAAAACTTTCCGCGATTGCTTTGCCTAGTTTACCGCTGGAGTGATTCGTAATGGCACGTACATCGTCGATTTTTTCTGAAGTACCGCCTGAAGTAATTAGGATTCTCACTAGTCTTTTCCTCCTAGAGCAACAATTGTGCGACCAACATGTTTTCCTGCTAGCAGGGTATCCGCCGTTTCTTGCACTTGCTCCAATTCAATTTGTTGGACTTGGAAATTCGCTGGCAGTGACCATTCGTTTGCCATTTTTGTCCAAAGCTTTTGCCGTTGGTCCATCGACGCTTCTACTGAGTCGATGCCTAATAAATTAACACCTCGCAAAATAAAAGGCAAGACAGTTGTACTCAATTTGATGCCCCCCGCATTTCCGCACAGAGCAGCACTGCCGCCGTAATTAATAAATGGAAGGACTTGAGCTAAGGTATCGCCGCCAACTGTATCCACTACAAAATCAAAAAGCTGCTTATTTAACGGACGATTTTTTTCTGGAAATAGTTCGGCAGGGGATAAAACAGAGGTTGCGCCTAACTGTTTCAAGTAATCCACTTGATCCTCTTTACGGCTCAAAGCGATAATTTCTTTGCAGCCGATTTGTTTGAGAAAATGCAGAGCAAAACCGCCAACGCCACCTGTCGCACCAGTAACGAGAACACGACTATCGGCATTTAGGCCATGAACCTGCAAAGCATCAACTGATAAAGCAGCTGTAAAACCAGCCGTGCCAAAAGTCATTGCCTGTTTTGCGGATAAGTTTTTCGGTAGAGAAACGACCCAAGCAGCTGGAACGACTTGAAGATCGCTCAACCCGCCATCTTGCTTAACGCCTAAACCATAGCCGGTGACTAACACGTCATCGCCGACGTTGAATTTCTCGTCTTTGCTTTCAATGATCGTACCAGCTAAATCGATGCCGGGGGTCATCGGATAATCTCGTAAGACACCCGTATTCGCTTTGGTTGCCAAGGCATCTTTATAATTGATGCCAGAATAAGCTACTTTAATCAGAACTTCGTTTTCTTCAATTTCAGGTTTGGAAAAAGTCTCAATCTCCGTGTGAAGGGTTTCATCATTTATTACGCGAAAGCGGCGATACTTGGTCATTGCTCGTTTCCTCCTATGTCTGTTGGGTTGTTTATTTTTAGTGGGTAGTCCCATGTTTTTGTATTTATCAAACTCGCAGCTAGCTCACGAGTATAGGAAGTATTTTTCCAAGAACGCGAAAAATACTCAGATCTTCGTACGCATACCATTCTGCTAAACTGCTCTTATTATTTATTGAAAAGAATTCATTGATCAATTTCGAACCTAACGAACTGCCAAAAGCAGAACTGGCAGCTAGCTCATAATAAGGAAAGAATTTTTCTAAGGACGTGAAAAATTCATTGATCTTCGCCGCGCATACGATCCAACTAAATATCTTGTAATTTAGCATGTTTCAAAATGTAAATCTTCGCCTCAATCGAAGCTAACTGCGAAAAGTTAGACTCGCAGCTAGCTCATGATAAAAGAAGTATTTTTTCAAAGAACATGAAAAAATACATTGATTTTCGTACGCATACCATTCTGCTAAACTGCTCTTATTATTTATTGAAAAGAATTCATTGCTCGATTTCGAACCTAACGAACTGCCAAAAGCAGAACTGGCAGCTAGCTCATAGTAAAGGAAGTATTTTCGTACGCATACCATTCTGCTAAACTACTAGCTCTCTTTAATAAGTTAGAAACAATTTATCCAGTCCACGCTTAGTAAACTGCCAAAAGCAGAACTGGCAAATTCGGTTATATATATCTTAGCGGAAATGAAAGAAAAAGCAAATTTATTTTCTCCTCGACTTCCACAGAAAATAAGAAAAAATTTCTTTCAGAAAGCTTGATTTTTAAGCGAAAGTTCGTATACTAAAATGGTGCTATTAAACATGAAGTTTACTATTAGCAAACAACGAATGGAGGACTGAGAGTATGGAGATTGGTGAGAAGCTGCGAAATCTTAGAATCCAAAAGAATTTGACACAAGAAGAGTTAGGGGAACGAACGGATCTTACCAAGGGGTATATCTCTCAGTTAGAACGTGACCTAAGCTCTCCTTCAATGGAGACTTTTTTTGATATTTTGGAAGTTTTAGGCGTGACACCGGCTGAATTTTTCAAGCAAAAGACTGGTGATCAGAAGATCGTTTATACAGATGAAGACACAACTTTTTACAGCGATGAGGAACACGGTTATCATATTAAGTGGTTGATTCCTGAATCAAATGAAAAGGAAATGGAGCCGATTTTACTTACGTTGGACAAAAAAGGCCAATATAAACAATTTACGCCTTCACAATCGGAGACATTCATCTATGTATTAGAAGGAAAAGTTGCCTTACAATTCGGCGAATCATTATATGAAGCAGAAGCGGGCGAAAGTATTTATTACGAAGCGAGCAAACCTCATCGTTTACAAAATCAAGCGAATAGCATCAGCAAGGTGCTGATCGTCGCTACAGAATCTTATTTATAGAAGAAGGACGTGAAGTCATGGCAAATACAATTATTTCATTTAAAGATGTAATTAAACAATACGACGATGATGATCCCGTATTGAAAAAAATAAATTTTGATATCGAGGAAGGACGTTTTTATACCTTATTAGGACCTTCTGGCTGCGGAAAGACAACGATTTTAAGAATTATCGCCGGTTTCACAGACGTTAGTGAAGGCGATATTTTTTTTGAGGGAAAACGGATGAATGACATTCCCGCCAACAAACGGCAGGTTAACACGGTCTTTCAGGATTATGCCTTATTTCCGCATATGAATGTTTTTGACAATGTTGCTTTTGGCTTGAAGATTAAAAAGCTGTCAAAAAAGGAAATCGAGAAAAAAGTTCTTGAGGCTTTAAAACTGGTTCAATTACCTGGCTATGAAAATCGGGAGATCACTGAAATGTCTGGTGGCCAGCGTCAACGGGTAGCTATTGCAAGGGCAATCGTCAACGAACCGAAAATTTTGTTGTTGGATGAGCCTTTATCAGCATTGGATTTGAAACTACGAACGGACATGCAATATGAATTACGAGCGCTACAAAAACGTCTAGGTATCACCTTTATTTTCGTGACCCATGACCAAGAAGAAGCTTTGGCCATGAGCGATGAGATTTTTGTCATGAACAAAGGAAAGATCGTGCAAAGTGGCACGCCCGTTGATATATATGATGAACCGATCAATCATTTCGTTGCAGATTTTGTTGGTGAAAGTAATATTGTAGCAGGTGAGATGGTGGAGGATAATCTGGTGAAGTTTGTCGGCAAAACCTTTGAATGTGTCGATGGTGGGATGCGTCCAAATGAACCAGTGGAAGTCGTTCTACGTCCAGAAGATTTAACGTTGACCACGCCAGAAAATGGCAAACTGGTGGTTACAGTGGATACGCAATTGTTCCGTGGGGTTCATTATGAGATGAACTGTATCGATGCGGATGGCAATGAATGGATGGTCCATTCGACCAAAAAGGCTAAAAAAGGCAGCAAGGTCGGGCTGTACTTTGAACCAGAAGATATCCATGTTATGCGCTTCAACGAAAGTGAAGAAGATTTCGAAGCGCGCTTGGAAAGCTACGAAGATTAGGGAGGGATTGTAATGAAAAATATGCGTCGCTTTTACTCGATTCCTTATTTCTTTTGGCTGCTGTTCTTTGTGATCGCGCCGGTGATTTTGATCGTCTATCAATCCTTCTTTGATATGCATGGTAATTTTACTTTCATGAATTATCACACGTATTTAACATCAAAGACCTATTTGATGATGACGGTCAACTCAGTACTGTTTGCTTTTCTGATTACCTTGATGACATTATTGATCAGTTATCCAACGGCGTACTTCCTGTCAAAATTGAAACATCGTCAGTTATTGCTTTTGCTAGTCGTCTTACCGACATGGATTAATTTATTACTGAAGGCTTACGCATTTATCGGGATTTTCAGTGCGAATGGTTCGGTCAACGATTTTCTGCGTTTTATCGGAATAGGTCAAAAGCAGCTGCTGTTCACGGATTTTAGCTTTATGTTTGTGGCGGCCTATATCGAGCTGCCCTTTATGATCATGCCGATCTTTAATGCATTGGAGGAAATCAATCCTTCCTTGATTAGCGCGAGTCGTGATCTGGGAGCGAATAACTTTGAGACGTTTCGTCGCGTGATTTTTCCGCTTTCATTAAACGGGGTAAAGAGTGGAGTACAGGCTGTTTTCATCCCATCACTATCCTTATTCATGCTGACTCGTTTAATTGGTGGAAATCGTGTGATTACTTTGGGGACGGCGATCGAAGAGCATTTCTTAGTTACGCAGAATTGGGGGATGGGCTCGACGATTGGAGTGATTTTGATTGTGGCGATGTTCATCGTAATGATGCTGACTGGTGAAAGACGTAAAGGAGGTCGGGTGAAGTGAGAAGAAGAAAATTTTCTTGGGCCAATGTTTATTTGATTTTTGTATTTGTTCTATTGTATATTCCGATCTTTTATTTGATTTTCTATTCCTTTAATCAAGGCGGCAATATGAGTTCGTTTACCGGATTTACTTGGGAGCATTACCAGAGCCTGTTCTCTGATCGACGATTGATCAGTATCGTAGTGCAGACCTTCGTTTTAGCCTTTTTGTCGGCATTGCTTGCGACGATTATTGGAACCTTTGGCGCGATGGGAATTTATTATACCCGTAAACGCAATTCACGCAATATCCTATTGGGGCTAAATAATATTTTGATGGTTTCGCCGGATGTTATTATCGGTGCCAGCTTTTTGATTTTATTTACCATGTTGGGCGGTGTCTTGAAGAACTTCCAACTGGGCTTTGTCAGTGTGCTGCTTTCCCATATTGCCTTCAGTATTCCTATCGTGGTACTGATGGTCTTGCCGAAGCTGAAGGAAATGAATGATTCCATGATCGATGCAGCTAGGGACTTGGGAGCAAATAATTTTCAAGTTTTGCGTAATATTATATTGCCGTTTCTAACACCGGGAATCATTGCCGGCTATTTCATGGCGTTCACCTATTCGTTGGATGATTTTGCGGTGACCTTCTTTGTTACAGGGAATGGCTTTACGACCATGTCAGTAGAAATTTATTCACGGGCACGTCAAGGAATCAGTTTGGAAATCAACGCGCTGTCGACGCTGGTATTCATTTTCTCTCTGATTTTAGTAGTAGGCTATTATTTTATTAGTCGCGATACCTCGAAAAAAGCGAAGAAACGGAAACGCGAATTTGAGGAGGTGGCAGTACTGAAATGAGAAAATTACAGTCACTATTTATCGGTGTTGTCGCCATCATTCTCTTGCTGACTTTTTGGGTGGTTCGCCTGAATCATTCGTCCAATGCCAGCTCTAAGGTATTGAACATTTACAATTGGGGTGACTATATTGATCCTGAACTGATCAAGCAATTTGAGAAAGAATATGGCTATAAGGTCAATTACGAAACCTTTGACTCGAATGAGGCGATGGAGGCTAAGATCAAACAAGGTGGTACGGCTTACGATATCGCGATTCCTAGTGAATACATGATTCAAAAAATGAAAAAAGAAAAATTATTGCTGCCGTTGGATCATTCCAAGATTCACGGTTTAGAAAATATCGATCCGCGCTTTTTAGATTTGGATTTTGATAAGGATAATAAATATTCGATTCCTTATTTCTGGGGAACACTGGGAATCGTCTACAACGACAAATTTGTTTCCAGCGACAAGATCAAGCATTGGGATGATCTGTGGCGGCCTGAGTTGAAGAATAATATCATGCTGATCGACGGTGCCCGGGAAGTGATGGGCTTATCGTTAACGACATTGGGCTATTCTATAAATAGCAAAGATCAGGCGCATTTGCGTCAAGCGACAGATAAATTGGCAAAGCTGACGCCGAACGTCAAAGCGATCGTTGCCGATGAGATAAAAATGTATATGGCGAATGAGGAAAGCGCGGTGGCGGTGACTTTTTCTGGTGAAGCAGCCGATATGATGGCTGAAAACGAGCATCTTCATTATGTAATTCCGCCGGAAGGATCAAATCTGTGGTTCGACAATATCGTGATCCCTAAGACTTCCAAGAATCAGAAAGGTGCTTATGACTTTATCAACTTCATGCTGAAGCCAGATTCAGCCAAACAAAATGCCGAGTATATCGGCTACTCTACACCAAATAAAAAAGCGCTGGCGATGCTGCCGAAGAGTATCTCTGGTGACAAACAGTTTTATCCCGATGACGAGACAATCAGTCACTTGGAAGTATATAAAGATTTAGGCCCGAAGTATTTGGGGATCTATAATGATCTGTATTTGGAATTTAAGATGTATAGAAAGTAGTAGTAAAACTCAGTAAAAATGGCTTAAAATCAATAAAAAAAACTGAAAGAAAACCTCCGTTTTTACTGTCAGTTTTCCAATTTTCTACCAAAAACCCGAAAATAACGTCTAAATAGGCGTTATTTTTCTTTTTCTACCAAAGTTTTCTACCACAAAAACCGTTTTTTCATGAACTCAAATTTAAACAATTTGTCTGAAATTAAAAGATTTTCTTAGCACTCTAGGAAATGTTAATTCGTTATTTTAAAATCCTAGATTTTCACTAATTCTTAGAGAAATGTGGTGATTATTTGGAGTGAGAAACAAAGATCCCCCGAAAGGAAGAGCTAAAAGTGCTAAAATAAGCGAATGGAGAAAAAATAAAAAATGAATAGAACACTGCGAACGGCAGCTACAATGTTTAGTCTGATGACGATTGTAGCTGCTTTTTTTATTGGTCCTATTACCAGTTTAGCCGCAACTGTCTCAAATGAAATTGTCGCAAATTATTCATCCACTTGGCATCTAAGCCGATTTGGTGGATTGCACTGGACAGATGATAAAGTTTGGATGAAAAGAGCTGATGGAGTCGCTGCCTTTTGTATTGAGCACGGAGTGGATTTAACTGGAGGTTCAGGATTTACTCCATCTGAACTTACGATTTCTGAAAAAGATCGACTATCATTGATTTCTTATTATGGTTATCAATTAAATCCTTCGCCATTAAACTATACGGTGGTTCAACACATGGTCTGGGAAGAATTGGGAGATCAATTATTGACTACAACTGTACCTAACTATGGGGGATTAAAAAGTTCGATCTTAGCGAAAGTCAGCAAACACAATGCAAAACCATCTTTTAATGGACAATCTATCGAGTTAAACGTTGGAGATTCTATTACGTTGACCGATAGTGCTGGAGTTTTAAGCAACTATCAGCATTTGGTTGAGAATTCTGCTAATTTAAAAGTTGAGAAAAACGGAAATACTTTAAAATTAACAGCACAATCAAATTCAAAAGAAAAAGGAAAGATTCAATATAATATCGCAAGTAATGAAAACATTGGTCAAAGCTTTGTGTATCAAAAAGGATCAGAACAAAAAGTTGCTACTTTCAAATTAGCAAATGGCGGATCATTCAATTTGAACGTTAAAGTCAATTTGAATGGGAATGTGAGAGCGAAAAAGATTGATCAAGATACAGGTAAAGCCTTACCGAATGCCAAATTGAAGTTTGAGTTTAACGGGCAGTCCAAAGAATTTACAACTGGTAATGACGGTTTAGCTCAAATTAATGACATCAAAGCAGGCACAAAGGTAAAAATTTCTGAGGTCACAGCGCCAAATGGATATGTAAATAAAGGCGAAATCAAAGAAGTAACGATCGAACCAAACAAAACGATCGAAGTTGTTCTTAACAATAAGGAACAATTAGGTCAAGTAAACCTCTCTAAAGTCGGTAGGGAATATGGGACATCGATGTTTAATCAGTATTATAAATTGAATGACGCTGTTTATGGTGTGTATACCAAAGCAGGAAAAATAGTGGGAAGTATGACAACCGACAATAACGGTAAAGCATCTTTAGGGAACTTAAAACTTGGTTCCTATTATGCGTTGGAAGAGAAGGCACCAGAAGGATATGTGTTAAGTACTGAAAAGATTCCTTTTGAACTCACGTATGCTGGACAAACTGCTGATATCTCTTACACGAATATAAAAGCAACTGATCAAGAACAAAAAGGGTCAGCTATCCTCAAAAAGGAGGATGAAAAAACGGGAGAGAAACCACAGGGAGCAGCATCATTGGATGGTGCCGTTTATGAATTAAGACGAGCAATCAACGATGCTTTGATCAGTACGGTCACTACACAGAATGGTGAAGTACAAGTGAACAACATTCCGTTAGATGACTATTATTGGCAAGAAAAAGTAGCACCTGAAGGTTACCAATTAGATAGGACGAAATTACCATTCAAGATCGCTTACGCTGGACATACTGTAGAGGTTTCTACGCAACGAACTGTGGCAAAAGAAAAAGTGATTACTGGCGAATTTGATTTGATCAAATTCGGAAACTATGACTGGAAAGAGAACAGTAAAGGTAAAATCAAACCCTTAAAATATGTTGAGTTTTCTGTTACCAGCGATACGACAAAAAAAGTTGTTGCTACCGGAAAAACGGATAATGAGGGTTATTTGAAATTTACCGAACTTCCTTATGACACCTATACAGTGAAAGAGATCAATACACCGGAAGGTTATGAAACAATTGCACCTTTTAAAATATCAGTCAAAACACAAAATGAAACACATCATTATGCGATTGAAAATAAAGTGATCGAGGAAAAATTGAAAGTTGTTAAAGTGGATGAAGAAACTGGAAAAACTATTCCTCGCAGCGATGCTGGATTCAAGATCAAAAACAAACAGACAAATCAATTTGTTCAAATGCCGAAACTGAACGATGAAGGCCTAACCGACACATTCTTCACCAATGACAAAGGCTTTTTGATTTTATCGGAAGCTTTGGCATATGGAAATTACGAGTTGATTGAAGTGCAAGCGCCAGAAGGTTATGTATTAGCTAAAGATCCAATGCCATTCAAAGTGGATGGTTCACACGATGGGTTGATTGAGATTCAATTCAAAGATAAATCTCAAAAAGGTGCAGCTGTACTTACGAAATTTGCGAAAACGCCATTAGGTGTTGAGAAGCAGGACTCTGATTATGGTGATCTCTATCAATTTATCTTCGATGAGAAAAAAATTTCGGATGTAACGTTTGATATTAAAGCTGCTGAGGATATCACGACAAATGATGGTACGATCCGTGCGAAGAAAGGAGAAGTTGTCGCAACAATGACAACGGACGAAAATGGCGAGTTTATGACACCGTTCCTTTATTTAGGAAAGTATGAAGCCATTGAGAAGTCTGCACCAAATGGAGTAGTAATCGATTCAACTCCGATCCCATTTGAATTGAGATATGCGGCACAACAAGTTGAGCTTACTTCTGTCTCACTGACCGCGCATAATGAATATCAATCTTTACTGATTAAACTTCAAAAAAACCAAGAAGCGATTAATCTATGGGAAAATAATCTTCCAGGATTTATAGAAGAAGAAGGCTCAGAACAAGTCTTTGGTATCTTCACTCGTGAAGAACAAGTCGTAAATGAAGAAGTGACAATTCCTGCTAATGCTTTGGTAGGATTTAAAAAAGTGGAAAAAGGAATCGTGACGTTCGAACTTCAATTACCGCAAGGCAAGTATTACGTCAAAGAACTAGATGCCGGTGATGCTCACGTTCTTGATGAAACCGAATATGATTTTGACTTTATCGCAAAAGACAATCAACCAATCCAAGAAATTGAGATTTGGAAAGATCGTGTTTTGTATGGCAAGAAGCAGATCGGCTCAAAAGTCACTCGTACTACAATCGTAAACAAACTTCACCTGAACAAATTCCAGTTCAAAAAAATTAATGAGAAAGCAACTTTGATTGAAAAGGAAGGGTATCAGTTCGAGCATATTGACAATGCCAAAGCAGCGGCATTCACATTAGAAGATGAAAAGCATCAGGTGATACAAACGATCAAGATCGATGAAGACTCGATCGGAACTGTGAAAAATCTACCTGTCGGGACCTTCTATTTAAAAGAAAAGAAAGCTTCAAGTGATCAGTTCATTCTTTCAAAACAAGTGATCAAGATTGTATCAACAAAAAAAGGCGTTCAAGCCTTTGATGAAAAAGAACAAGAATTGACTCATGATCTCAAGCAACCTGAGATTTTGTTTGAAGTAAGGAACGATTTGATCAAAGGAATTTTTGAATTGACCAAAAAGGATGTTAGCACTGGCGATCTCCTACCTGATACAGGCATTCAAATTTTGGATGAAGATAAAAAAATGATCATTGAAGGTCGGACCGATGATGATGGAATCTTCACCTTTGAGAATCTTCCGAAGGGGAAATATTTCTTCAAAGAATTTGATGCGCCTGATGGTTATCTGATCGACGACTCTCTCCATGAGTTTGAAATCAAAGAACATGGTGAAATCGTGAAATGTGAGATGACGAATAAAAAGGAGGAAAATCCTGGAGTGAAAGTGGAAAGTAATAAGGATACACCGCAGCAATCTTCTAACCAATCATATCCGCAAACTGGTGAAGAACAATCAAGTATCATATTAGCAGTAGGGATTAGCGTTATTGTTATTGCAGGAACTTTGTACTGGTTTAAGAAGAAACGAATGATCGGATAGATGGAATTGACACAATTGAATATGGCTATAACATCACCGAGTTCTCCAGTCTTAATGATTGGAGAATTTGTGTTTGATGATCAATTAGTCATTAAGGATGTCTGTCTCTGTAAGAGTAAGTATGGTAGGTACTTTGTAAAATTTCCAGATAGCAATGGTGAGCGTGTCAGCCATCCTATCAATCAAGATTTTTATCAGTATTTATTGTCTGAAACACTTGCGGATTATCATAAAAAACGCTCGATCCTTGGGAGGAACGTCTATGAGGAGAAGGGTTGCAAAATTGTATGAGATTCAATTTTTAGATGTGGACTCAGTCCAATCAGAATTACAGTTTACGTTAAAAGATTCAGTCGATTGTTTAAGGGAGACAAAAAGGGCATTGTTGCAAGCAGCATATGCAAAAAAAGACGCTCGAAAACTCTCTAATCGATTATTTAAAGAAACAGCCCCTGTCCATATCCAGACGGCAGATATCTTATGGGCTTATTATTCCGCAGAGTTAACAAAAAAGAATCAATCATTGATTCGTAGTTTTTATGTTCATCAGGTATTTATCGAAAAAGATCGAATCATTATTTTTGTCCGTTTTCTCTATGAGAAGGAAAGAAATTGGTTCGATCTACTAAAAAAATAAAGTGAGGAAATTTATATGGATTTAAAACAAATCATTCCCAATATGGAAAAAACATTCGGCACACTTGAGTTTGCCGGCGAAGCTTCAGTTGAAACACGAAGAGAAGACGGAAGAGATAAGGTACTTTCTAGAACCTATAGTTTGTATTCTTCTATTCAAAAAGCGGATTCAATTCTAGTAACAATCCCCGCGATTGCTGGAGAAATCGATTTTGATTATGAAACAAAGGTTAAATTAGTAGAGCCACGGATTTCGGCAGAAGGATACAGAATTGGTGAAAGTGGTTTTACAAATTATGTGTTGACTGCAGATACAATTATTAAAGCCTAAAAGAAAGAAGGAAAATTTATTATGAGATTAGCAGAAGGAATTGTCGTTGATAATGCAAAAACATTTGGAGTATTAAAATTCTCCGCCTTACGTCGAGAAGTATTTGAGCGTGGTAGTGATGGGGAAGTAACCGAACAGGTGAAGGAACGAACCTATGACTTAAAAAGTTCTGGTCAAAAACAAATGATCCAGGTAAGTGTCCCTGCAACTGTTCCATTGAAGGATTTTGCATATAATGAGGAGGTTGTTTTGATTGACCCAATCATTGATACAGTTGCAAATGCCAACTTCCGAGGTGCTGATGTAGATTGGTACATCAAATGTGCAGACATCGCACCTGTAAAAAAACAACAACCAAATAATAACCAACAACAAAAAAATCAATAAGAGAAGAAAGGAAAGAGTGTAGAAAAAATTCTACACTCTTTTTTAGGTGAACTATGCGAGAAATCAACATTGTTTGGTTTGAACAATTTCTCGAAGATTATCAACGACACACACATCCAGAGTTTCGCCAAAGTGAAAGTGCCATTTTAGAGAAATTCGCTGAAATCGGTTATGACTATGATTTCTTTATCATTTCGGTGGATGAAGAGATTGCCGTGGATGGACATGCGAAAATCTATCAGTTTGTGTTGGTTGATGAAGACAGGGTAAAGGCTATGAAATATTCAGGATGGGCTGATGTCTGAGTGGCTGCAACGATTAAATCCGTTTCAGCATCTCAAAAATCGTGGAAAAAGAATTCGATATAAAGATCAACATCTACTCTTCTCAACTTTTTTATTCATTTTAGTATCGATTTATTTTGGAGTACTAACACTAGTTTATTATCAGAAAATCCAAGAGTTTTTTAGAAGCACTATGCCAATCACAGAACGAATGAACCGCACTATTGAAAGCACTGATTGGATAAGATTTGGAGTCATTAGTTTCATCAGCATTTTGAGTTGTTGGGTGATCATATATCTTCTTTATGTTTCGTTTCCGGATAAATATCGCCAATTAATTCATCGACAAAAAATTGCTCGAATGATTATTCAAAACCGTTGGTATGAAGTTGAAACAATCCAAAGTGAAGGCTTTTTTAAAGACTTATCATCCAATCGCTCGAAAGAAAAAGTGTCCTATTTTCAAAAAATATTTTATAAGATGGTCAATGGTTATCTGATCATTTCAGTAGAGATTTCTCTCAATAGTTATCAAGATCAATTGCTCCATTTAGAGAAAAAATTGGAAAGTGGTTTATATTGCGAACTAGTTGATAAAGAACTCGAAGATTCGTATGTAGTTTATACAATGCTGTATGACACAATTTCCAATCGGATCAGTATCGATCAGGTTGAAGCGAAAGACGGTAGTCTGCGATTAATGGAAAACGTTTATTGGAGCTATGACGATCTTCCGCATATGCTGATTGCCGGAGGAACTGGTGGAGGGAAATCATACTTCATCCTTACATTGATCGAAACGTTGTTACGTACAGATGCTCAACTGTATATCCTTGATCCTAAAAATTCCGATTTGGCGGATTTAGCAGTAGTCTTACCAAATGTATATTACCGAAAAGAAGAAATGATGCAGGCTCTAGAGCAATTTTACGAAAAGATGATGGAACGAACAGAAACCATGAAGCAAATGGAAAATTATAGAACAGGAAAAAATTATGCTTATCTAGGTTTACAACCGCACTTTTTGATTTTTGATGAGTATGTAGCTTTTATGGATATGATCGGGCGAGACAGTGCAGCAGTCATGAATAAAATCAAACAGATTGTTATGCTTGGTCGTCAAATGGGCTTCTTTATTATTTTATCTTGTCAGCGACCAGACGCTAAATATCTCGGTGACGGGATTCGCGATCAATTTATGTTTCGCGTGGCGTTAGGAAGGATGAGCGAACTTGGCTATGGAATGATGTTCGGTGAGACGAATAAAGATTTTTTCCAGAAGCGAATTCGCGGTAGAGGTTATGTGGATTCTGGTAATAGTGTGATCAGCGAATTTTATACGCCATTAGTTCCAAAAGGACACGATTTTATTGAAACGATGAAAGAGTTTTATCAACCTGAAACAGAATTAGAATAAAGGAGGAGTTTTTATACGATTCATTGATTTATTTGCCGGCGTCGGTGGATTCCGATTTGGGATGGAGCGTGCCGGTCATGAATGTGTCGGCTATGTAGAGTGGAATAAATATGCTCGTAAAAGCTATGAAGCGATCCACTTAGTCAAAGATGAGTGGACCCGCCATGATATAACAAAAATTACCGATGAAGAATGGAAGGAGTTACATGGAAAAGTTGATATCATTACCGGAGGATTTCCCTGTCAGAGCTTCAGCATCGCTGGAAAACGTCGAGGATTTGAGGATACTAGAGGAACAATGTTCTTCGAAATTGCCCGCGCAGCCAAACAAATCCAACCACGCTTTCTATTTCTCGAAAATGTTAAGGGGTTACTCTCTCACGACAAAGGGAACACGTTTCGAACGATCCTTTCAACGTTGGATGAATTGGGGTACGATGCAGAATGGTGTGTGTGCAACAATAAGTGGTTTGGAATACCGCAAAACCGAGAACGTACCTTCATTGTCGCAAGTCTTAGAGGACTCGGTCGATCAGAAATATTTCCTGTCCAAAGAAAAGACCGAACAACTGATAAAAACAATATAAAGAGAATCAACGATGCTGAAAAAACTAGAAGAATTGCTGGGTTTGATAATCCCAATCGTTTCTATGATATAACTGGCATTTCACCAACCATAACAACACATGAAGAGCCAAAAATTATGGTTGTTGGAAATGTGAATCCAAGTCAACAAGGAATGAGCGGAAAAGTTTATTCCAGTGAAGGCCTTAGCCCGACTTTAACTGCGGGTGAGGGTCAAGGACCCAAAGTAATGATCGTACCTAAAGATCGAGAAAAACTGAAAAAATATATCAAAATCAAGACTGTTTCTTCTGTTCAAGAGGGACAGTCTCTTTTTATCATCGAAGCAACAAAAAAAGGATTTAAGGAAGCTTATGCTGGTGACAGTATCAATCTTGCATATCCAAATTCAAGAAATCGTCGTGGCCGAGTAGGCAGTCAGATCGCAAATACGATCGTTACGAGTGATTCGCAAGGAGTTGTTACTGAGGACCTAAAAATTCGTAAACTTACACCAAAAGAATGTTGGAGATTACAATCATTTCCAGATTGGGCCTATGAACGAGCAGCGGCAGTCGTTTCTGCGAATCAGTTATATAAGCAATCTGGAAACAGTGTTGCACAAGAAGTGGTTTATCAAATTGCTTTACATGCGTTCAAATAGAAAGTAAAGGCGGAATCACAGATGGGATATGAAGAATTGATCGGTACTCTTTATGACACGGCAAGAAAAACAGAGGATGAGGAACTTCAAGAACGATTGTATGATCTTGGCTGGACGGTGAAAAAATGTGGAATTCGTGATGAAAGTGAAGATTCAGAAGAAGAGATTCATTTTACAGAATTGCTACGGCGATTGGAGTCTATGGCGGAACAAGCAAAAGAATTAGCAGATATAATCGTCCTTAACGATTTAAAAGGTAAATTATCTTCCAATGGAATAGATGGTTACCATGGTAAATATTATTGATTAATAGCCACTTCAATTTCTAAAGCAAAGTTATCGACCCAATATCAATTTAAAATGTATATTTAATTTATCGTTCAACATAACCTATTACGTATATAATAATTTCAAATTTATACTTAGATGGGAAAAACGCTTGAAAACATCAATAAATATTCTTTTATAACTAATAAAGTTAATTATTATGTGGTAAAATGATAGAAATATTTATTGAAGGGGCGATACATTTATGGAATTTCACTTGCTAACTAATAGCTCTTATTTACAAAATGATTCATTAGAAAATGGTTTCTACTTAATAAATACTAATTGGGATGACTGGTTTACATACAGCACCTCCCATGCTCTGTGGATTAAAAATGATCATTTGTTGAAGTATATTGGTACAACTAAAATTGGTAGTTTTGATATGCAGACAGGGCAAAGAAGTCCAGAACTGTGTGAAAGATTTTCTGCGTTAAATAATAATTATTTTTCATTAGGCAATGATGAAGCATTTTACATCGAATTAAATAGCTCTGATGTTTCTATGTATAGAGAAACTATTTTATATAAACTAAAAGATATAGCATTCGATGAAGAACTATACTCTAAAGCTAAAGAAACACATGTTTTTAAGGTTTCGTTATCGCGAGACATTTTGACAAAAACCATTGAAGGTCGCTTTAGACGGCTTGCAAAAGGAAATGTCAAACTTTCAAACTATCATTTTTCATACAAAATTAATGATATTGGTGAAACGCTTGATTTCAAAGTAAATCATGATGTATTACCTCCATCGAATATTCACACAATTATTGGAAGAAACGGAGTAGGAAAATCTCACGTTCTAAATAAAATGATTAATAGTATCCTATCAAATGGTAGAGATTTTACATTCGATACCAGTTACGAAGATAATTTTTTCTCTAATATTTTATCAGTCAATTATAGTACATTTGAAAATAAGGAGATATTCAAAAATAATAGTGATAGAAATAAGGGACAAAAATACTATCACTTATCGACTAAATCTGAATCTATAAATAAATATAATTATTTTAATAGCAAGGAGGAACAAATTGTTCCTGAAGGAATGGATGCTCTTTTTATCGAAAGTTTAATTTCTTGTTTTTCAAAAAAGCCAAGAAGGTGGAGCGAATGTATCAAGATTTTATATAGTGATCCAATATTTAAAAGTTTAAACATACTGGATTTATATAATAAATACGCTTTTGATGCAAATTTTAACGATTTTTTACGAGTAACTCATAACCTTTTTAAAAAATTAAGTTCCGGACATAAAATAGTTATACTGACTTTAACTAAACTTGTTGAATTATCTGAGGAAAAGACATTGATTATTATGGATGAACCTGAGATGCATCTTCATCCACCGCTTTTAGGAAGTTTCATCCGGTGCCTCTCTTATCTACTAATAGATGTGAATGGTGTCGCAATATTAGCTACTCATTCACCTATTATTTTACAAGAAACTCCAGTTGATTGCGTTTATAAACTAAGTCGTGACGGAGATTTTCATAAAGCGGAACGTCCATCAATTGAAACTTTTGGGGAAAATATTGGAATACTCACAAGTGAAGTATTTGGATTAGAAGTTATTGATTCTGGATTTCACACCATTATTGATCAAGTCGTAAATTATAATTATAACCTAGATCAATCACGCCAAATTCTTCAAAATCATATTGGCTCCGAAGCAAACAACATTCTTGCTACAAAAATCTACAATAGAGAAATTGGAAATTCAAGGGAGGTACAGGTGGATGAATAAGTTACCTTTACCAGCTTTTAGTATTGAGAATTATTATGATATTCTCATTGAGAATATTCAAAAAAAGAATGCTTATGGGCCGTTGAAACCAATTTATCAAGAAATTAAAGAGGTTTTGTTAATAGAGGAACAAAATTACCAGTCTTTTGCACTTAATGGAAATTTGAAAAGTATTCCGTGTGGAATTTTACCTTCAGAAAAATTAAGTGAATCTGATATGAAATTTCTTTATACAAAATTTAAGAATGAGGGGCGCTCATTCTATGAGGTATTAAGAAACAACACTTTTTTTAAAAAATGTCCTTATTGTGAAAAAAGAGATGTTTCTGAGCTAGATCATTTTCTTTCTCAAAATTCATATCCTATGTTTACAATTATACCAATGAATTTGGTTCCCTCATGTCATGACTGTAATACTGGAAAACTTGATAAAAATTTAGAAATAATACACCCATATTTCGAGGATACTAGAAAGGAAAAATGGATGATTTGCGAAATTAAAGTTATTTTTCAAGTTATGGTAGTAAGTTACAAATTATCATTCAAAAATACAACGTTCTCATCGGATACAAAAAAACGAATTATCAATACAGTTAATATGTTTAAATTACATGTCAATTATGCTACTTGGGCAGCATCCTTGATTTCTAACAAAAAAGGAGTTTGGAAAAGTCAAATTCAAAAAGGAGGGGTATTTGCGTTAGTTAATTTAATAAATGAGGAATATAAGTCAATAAATTCTCAGATGGAATCAGACAACTCATATAAGAAAGTTTTCTATCGTTCATTAATAAATTATTTACAACAAAATTCACCGGATTTATCATTTCTTCAATGATAGACACAATCAAGCAACAGTCGACGAACACGCCTCAGCGTGGGCGGCGAGCTGTAAGCTTGCCTTTGTGGCGCGCGTGCGCGCCACAAAGAAGAAACCCCCAGTATCTAACTAGGGGGGTAGTAAATACCAGATTTATAACTGAATAATCCCTAAGAAGCTTGAATTATCAAGCTTTTTCTTAGAAATAGAAGTGTGAAGTAGAGAAAGATTACTTCACACTTTTTTATTTTGGAGGAATGACTTGCGATTTGAAGAGTTATTGAGAGAAAAGAGACTTGGATATGGTATTTCTCAGCGTAAATTAGCTCTTTCAAGTGGTTACTCCAGAGAGTACATTAACAAAATTGAGCATGGTAAAGAGCGACCATCTGAAAAAGCAATTGAAAAACTGTTAATTACACTTGAACAGCTAAATCCAAATAAAGAATTAGAACTCATCTTTGACTATGTGAGACTTCGCTTTGATACCCACGATGTCAAACATGTGATTGAAGACATTTTGAAGATAAAAATGAAATATATGATTTATGAAGACTATGCCTTCTACGGCTATATTGCAAAATATGAATTTAGCCATATCCAAGTGATGATCTCACCAGAGGAAGATAAAAAAGGAACACTGATCGAGTTAAAAGGACAAGGGTGTAGAGAATTTGAAAGTCTGTTGCTCGCTCAAGATCGTAGTTGGTTTGATTTTTTTATGCAGTGTGAAAAGGAAAAGGTTTTCTATAAGCGGATTGATTTGGCGATTAATGACAAAGCAGAAATTCTTTCAATTCCTTATTTAGCTGAAAAGTGTAAACGGAAAGAATTGAAGTCAAAGTTTCGTTCCTTTCAGGCACTCGGATCAGGAAAATTGACCAGTGAGGATGAGGAGCAGTTTGTTGGTACTACGCTTTATATTGGCTCGCTGAAAAGTGATATTTACTTCTGCTTTTATGAAAAAAATATTGAACAAATGATCAAGAAAGGCATATCGCCAGAAGAAGCTGAAATAAAAAATCGATATGAAATTCGGTTGAGAAATGATCGAGCTTATTACGCAATTCAAGATTTATTGATATATCGGAATTCTGAACAAACTGTTTTCAATATCATTAGTTCCTATATCACATTTTTAGAAGTAGAGAAGGCTAAGAAAAAGTCAAAATGGAAAATGGATGCCATGTGGGAACAGTTTATAGGAGAGAATCGAGAACGTTTGAAGTTGACCACCGATCCTAAACCTGTTGAATTAAATCAAACATTTGCGTGGTTAAGAAGACAAATCGCTCCAACGCTGAAAGTTCTTTTATTGATTGATCGTGAAAACAATACGAATAAAGTGAACGAAATGCTGAATGATACGAATTTAAGCAAGAAACATGAAAAACTACTTGAACAACATACAACGTTGATGAAGGAGTTAATGATCAATGAAGACTGAGTATCCGCTACTCAAAATCAAAGACGATGGAAATCCATTCGTCTTGAATATTTATCTATTTCAGAATCGTCTAATAGGGATAGAAGAAGATCAAGCCTTCCTTCAATTGTTTGAGATGAATGAGTATGGAACACCGACTGACTATTTTTACTGGAGATATACAAAGACTGGCTTCAGCAATCTTTTGGATGTTAAAGGAATGCCAGTTTTACCAGACCATCCGAGATACAATCATTATCGACTTTATATAATGCTTGCCGAATCGGAATTGAAGATAAAAAAGAGAGAATGGAGGTATCGGTTTAGATAGCTTATTAACGAAGCGATTGAAACAAAGTGGGTTCTTGTGTGGTTTAGAAATGGTTGTCTATTATCGAACAATTGGGAAATATACCACTTTATATTTTGAAGAAGAAACAGATGAATTAATTCATCGAAAAGTGTACAGCTTTTACAAGATGAGACATCTTCCAAACGGGAAATCCTATTATAAGGTGTATTGTGACCGAGTTCCATTAAGAGTAGCACTTAGACGAGTTGAGTCTTTTGCACTTTATCTGGAAGTGAATAGAGATATCGTAGGTCGTTGGTTTACCTAAGCAAAAAAATCAAAAGTCTATGAAGGAGAGACTGACACTAAACTATACGAAAGAAGGAATATATATGAATTTTGGACAGAATCTGTTCAATTGGTTTACATCGAATGCCCAATCGCTAGTTTTGTTAGCAATTGCCGTAATCGGTGTTTATTTGGGATTCAAGCGAGAATTTTCCAAATTAATCGGTTTTTTGATTGTTGCAGCAATTGCGGTCGGATTGGTATTTAACACTGCTGGTGTAAAAGATGTACTATTGAGGATTTTCAACACGGTTATTGGTGGTTAATGTGACAATGAGTACCGATGAAATGCAAGTCTACATTGCCAATCTTGGAAAATACAACGAAGGAGAACTGGTTGGCGCTTGGTTCTCCTTTCCAATTGATTTTGAAGAAGTGAAAGAGAAAATCGGATTAAATGCTGAGTACGAAGAATACGCCATTCATGATCAGGAACTTCCTTTTCCCGTGCAGGAGTATACATCAATCATCTGGTTGAATCTTATCTATGACTCTATTCAGGAGATTGAAGACACACCAATTTATGATGAACTTGAAGAGATCCTTCGGTACTGGTTCAGGGACATCGAAGATTTGTTGGATCATAAGGATGATATTATTTGTTATTCTGACTGTTCCTCAATGGAAGATGTTGCATATTACTGTATCGAAGAAACTGGAGTGCTAAGTGCTTTACCAGAAAATTTACGATATTACTTTGATTATGCCTCTTTTGGAAGGGATATGGAACTTGAGGGGAACTTTCTAATTACTTCAAATGGGGTATTTGAGTACACTAGCTAAACAACGGGCAGATCATTTAATGGTCTGCCTTTTTAAGGAGGATTTTATGTTTAAGTATAAAATTTTAAATCAAGAACGGCTTGAAAAGGAGATTGATAGTCTGCATTCCTTTCCGTTACTAAAAGATCAATTAAAGTGGCAGCTATTTGAAAAGGTCATTGCTGATGCGAAAGAAAATTGTCAGTTTTTGTCACCAGAAGAATTGTTTGAAGAAAGAGAGTATGGCGTTTGGTTTCATACAGTGAATTATCCAGAATTTAGAATTGGAATCGCTCGATACGACACCTTCATTATTTATCGTTGTGTTCTTGCGGATAATCGAGGAGATGTTCTCATAACATTGGAATAAGGAGTTCAAGGGATGAAAAAAATTCGAAGTTATACCAGTATTTGGAATGTGGAAAAGGTCATCTACGCGATTAATGATTTAAAATTGCCGTTTCCAATCACCTTTAATCAAATGACTTGGTTTGTATTGTCACTATTTCTCGTCATCTTTTTATCGAATGTCTCACCACTATCATTGATTGATGGAGCACTGCTAAAATATATTGGGATTCCAGGGTTTATCGCTTGGTTTATGTCCCAAAAGTCATTTGATGGGAAGAAGCCTGTGGGATTCATTCGGTCTATTTTCCGTTATTATTCAAGCCCGAATGTGACGTATAGCGAGAAAAAAGTGACCGAGACTCAATTGGTTATAGAAGTAGATGTAACCTATGTTAGGAGTGAAGTAATTGGATTATCCGATTAAGTATATTGAAAACAATTTAGTCTTTAATCAAGACGGGGAATGCTACGCTTATTATGAGCTGACACCATTCAACTATTCCTTTTTGAGTCCAGATGAGAAGTTCAAAGTGCATGACAATTTTCGTCAGTTAGTCGCTCAATATAGAGAGGGAAAGATTCATGCATTGCAGATAAGTACTGAATCAAGCATCAAAGAAATACAAGAGCGATCTAAAGCAACTGTAAAAGGAAAACTAAAAGAAGCTGCTATCGAACACATTGATGGTCAGACTGAAGCGTTGATCGAACTGATTGGAGAAAACCAAGTCGATTACCGCTTTTTTATTGGTTTTAAGTTAATTCTGAATGATCAAGAGGTTAGTCTAAAACACGTTTGGAATGAGTTTGTTCTTGGAGTACAAGACTTTATTCATGGCGTGAATACTAAGCTGATGGGTGATTTCGTTCAAATGAGTGTCGATGAGGTGGATCGTTTCCAAAAGTTGGAACGATTGCTAGAAAATAAGTTGTTACGTCGCTTCAACTTCCGACCTTTAAATAAAAATGATTTTGGCTATATCTTGGACCATCTTCATGGGAAAGATGGAATCGCTTATGAAGAATATGAGTTCCATTTACCAACTGAAGAAAAGGGTAAGCAAAAATTGCTCAAGAAATATGATTTGATCAAACCGACTCGTTGTTTGATTGAACAGAAGCAACGGTATTTAAAAATTGCCAATGATGAAAGTGAGTTATACGTTTCTTACTTTACAATTAACTCGATCGTAGGTGAGCTAGATTTCCCAAATAGTGAATTATTCTACTTCCAGCAGCAACAATTTTCTTTTCCTATTGATACTTCGATGAACGTTGAAGTAGTACCTAATCGAAAAGCCTTGTCAACGGTTCGAAATAAGAAAAAAGAGTTGAAAGATTTAGATAATCATGCGTGGGAAAGTGATAACGAAACAGCAAATAATGTGGTAGAAGCATTAGATTCAGTCAACGAATTGGAAAACACATTAGATCAAACAAAAGAATCCATGTACAAATTGAGTTATGTCATTCGAGTGTCTGCCCCAAATCTGGATGAACTAAAGAAGCGATGCAATGAAGTTAAAGATTTTTATGATGATTTCAACGTGAAACTTGTCCGTCCGTTTGGAGATATGCTAGGTCTGCAGGGTGAATTCATTCCTTCTGCAAAGCGATTCATGAGTGATTACATCCAGTATGTCACTAGTGATTTCATATCATCTCTTGGCTTTGGTGCCACACAAAGTTTGGGTGAGCGAGAAGGTATCTATGTAGGTTTCAATGTCGATACAGGAAGGAACATTTTCATCCAGCCTGATCTTGCGGCACAAGGAATTAAGGGCACGACTACCAACGCACTTGCGGCGGCATTCTTAGGGAGTTTGGGTGGGGGGAAATCCTTCTCCAATAATCTTCTCGTCTACTATGCGGTCTTATTTGGAGGAAAAGCAGTAATCCTCGATCCGAAAAGTGAACGCGGAAATTGGAAAGAGGATCTTGTCCATATTGAAGAAGAGGTCAATATCATCAATCTGACTAGCGAAGAGAAAAATCGAGGCCTTCTTGATCCATTCGTGATCCTTGAAAGTGTCAAAGATTCAGAAAGCCTGGCGATTGATACGTTAACGTTTCTAACTGGTATTTCTTCTCGTGATGGCGAGAAATTCCCAACATTACGAAAAGCGATCCGTACAGTCGCTCAATCCGAGCAACGTGGATTATTGCGGGTGATCGAAGAATTAAGAAACGAAGATTCAGAAGTATCGAATACTATTGCAGACCATATTGAGTCTTTTGTTGATTATGATTTCGCCCAATTGCTTTTCAGTGACGGTAATATCGAAAATACCATTAGTTTAGATAGGCAATTGAATGTGATCCAAGTAGCCGACTTAATCCTTCCTGATGCCAATACAACGATGGAAGAGTATACGACAATGGAAATGTTAAGCGTCTCAATGTTAATGACGATCAGCACCTTCGCCTTAGACTTTATCCATTCGGATACTTCCATTTTCAAAATCGTTGACTTGGATGAAGCATGGTCATTCCTTCAAGTAACTCAAGGAAAAACATTGTCTATGAAATTAGTTCGTGAAGGTCGAGCGATGAATGCCGGTGTCTATTTCGTTACACAAAATGCCAATGATTTGTTGGATGAAAAAATGAAAAACAATATCGGAATGAAATTTGCTTTTCGCTCAACCGATATAAATGAGATCAAGAATACACTCGAGTTTTTTGGATTGGATAAAGAGGATGAAGGAAATCAAAATCGTTTGCGCAATCTAGATAATGGACAAGCCTTATTCCAAGATATCTGGGGCAGGACCGGAGTTATTCAGTTTGACTATATCTTTGAACATCTCTTCCATGCGTTTGATACGCGACCACCAGTTACTGGAGGTGAATAAATGAATAAGAAAAAAATAGTAAAGATACTGCTAGGAATAGTTGGTATCTTTTTTCTTACGATAATAGTTTCCGTCACCGCACAAGCGACAGGTTTGATTGACGAAACGCTCAATAGCAGCAATAACTATTCAAAGTATCCAATAGAAAACTATGCTTTGGACTATTTTGTGGATTCCAGTTGGGATTGGTTGCCGTGGAACTGGGGAGACGGGATTGGAAAATCTGTCATGTACGGGATATATGCGATTACTGATTTGATTTGGTTGATCGGTGTGTATCTTTCCAGTGCGACCGGTTATCTAGTAGGGGAAGCCTATTCATTAGACTTCATCAGTGATACCACTGAAGCTATTGGTCGAAATATCCAAACTTTGGCTGGAATCAATGAGAGTGGCTTCATGTCTACTGGATTTTATCCCGGGTTGCTTCTTCTTTTGATCCTGATAATGGGGATTTATGTTACTTATACCGGTTTGATCAAGCGAGAAGTAACGAAAGCGACAGGAGCATTGATTAGTTTTTTGACGATCTTTGTCCTGTCTGCGTCTTTCATTGCTTATTCGACCAGTTATATTTCTCGAATCAATGATTTTTCAGCAGATATCAGTAAGGCAGCCTTAGATGTTGGCTCCAAAATGACAATGCCGAATAGTAACACACAAGGGAAAAGCAGTGTGGATGCGATTCGTGATTCATTATTTGAGATTCAAGTGAAACAGCCGTGGATGATTTTGCAATACGGAGATTCTGATATTGAAAAAGTAGGTGTCGAGCGAGTAGAGGAGTTAGAATCTACTAGTCCATTTGCCAACAAAGGAAAGGACCGTACAGAGATTATTAAGGAAGAAGTAAATGATCGAGAAAATGACAATATGACGATTACGAAAACAATCAGTCGATTGGGTGTGGCGACATTTATCTTCATATTTAATCTCTTCATATCTGTGTTTATCTTCATACTTACAGGAATCATGATTTTCTCTCAAATCCTATTTATTATCTTTGCAGTCTTTCTCCCAATCAGCTTTTTACTTTCGATGATTCCAAGCTTCAATCATTTGATGAAACAAACGATTATGCGATTGTTCAATGTGATTATGATGCGGGCTGGAATTACACTTGTATTAACGATTTCATTTTCTCTGTCCGCAATGGTCTACAGTCTTACGGCTACTCAGCCGTTCTTTGTCGTAGCGTTTATGCAGATCGTTGTCTTTGCAGGGATTTACTTTAAGCTAAATGACTTAATGGGAATGATGGCATTAAGTAGTTCCGATTCTCAAAATACTACTAATCGGGTAATGAGAAGACCGAAGCAAACCGCAAGTCGCGCTATTCGAAAAATTGTGGTTGGTGGCTTGGCTCTGAAAGGTTTCGATTCTACACGTAAAGAAAGAAATAATAAGAAAGAATCTAAAAGGACAGACCCAACAAAGAATTCAGAACAGAAGGATAAGCAAGCTACTAAAAACCGTGAACAACCAAATAAAAAATCTTTACCTGATAATCGAAAGCAGAAATTCGAGGAAAAAAATATGGAAAGAAAAGGCAAAAATGTTGGAAAACATAGCTCAACCACTCAACAGTTAGAAGATAAGGCAAAACTAGAAGCAGCTAGGAAATTTAAACAATCTAAATTCAGAGGGAACAAACAAAATTTGTCAGGTGAAGAGAAAGATGAATCCAAGAAAACGCAGGAATCTAAACGTAGAAATGCGCCAACCCGCTCTCTAGAAAAACCTAAACGAAAACCGGTTAATCAACGAGCAAGTCAACAAAATATAGTACCGAATTCTCAGAGTGATATTAGAGAGAATCAACAAGATAAAACTCAGTTGAAAAATCAAAATCGTAGATATGGAAAAAAATCTTCGGAAAAAATTCCACCACTAAATCAGACTAATCGTTTGGCAAAAACAAATGAGATGAAACCCTTAGTGAAGGGGCAGGCTATCAAGCGAGAATCCACAATAACGCAGAAAACTAGGAAAACAACGAATAAAACTATATCAAAAAGTAAAAATAATTCCATCAATGGCAAAGGAGCAAAAAGAAGATGAAACGTGTCGTAAAAATTGCGGCACCTTTCATTGGTTTTCTTGCTTTTTTTGGCATTCTTTTATTTGGGATTGTTTTATCTAGTGATGAGGAAGAAAGCAGTTCAATCTCATCTGAAATAGGTAGTCTAACTGTTTCTCCTGAAGTATTAAAACACCAATCATTAGTAGAAAAATACTGTAAAGAGTATGGAATTACAGATCACGTTAAAACTATTCTAGCGATTATGCAGGTAGAAAGTGGCGGTAAAGTCGAAGATGTCATGCAGAGCTCGGAAAGTTTGGGGTTTCCGCCGAACTCTCTAAGCACTGAGGAGTCAATTAAGCAAGGGTGCAAATACTTCTCTGAATTGATCAGAGGGATTAAAGCGAATGGCTGCGACATCAATACAGCGATTCAGTCGTATAATTTCGGCGGCGGGTTTATCAACTATGTTGCAAAGAATGGGAAGAATTATTCGTATGAGTTAGCGGAATCTTTTTCAAAAGAGAAATCAGGCGGAAAAAAAGTCAGTTATCAAAATTCAATCGCTATCCCTGTAAATGGAGGATGGAGGTATGGGTATGGTAATCAATTCTATGTAAAACTAGTCGAACAATATTTAGTCGCATCTGCAAAGTTTGATGATGAGACAGTTCAAAAAATCATGGATGAAGCATTGAAATATCAAGGGTATCCTTATGTTTTTGGCGGAAGCAATCCGCAAACCTCTTTTGATTGTAGCGGTATTGTTCAGTGGTGTTTTGCCAAAGTAGGGATCAATTTACCACGAACAGCCCAAGCACAATACGATGTGACTCAACATCTGTCACTTTCTGAAGCAAAACCAGGAGACTTGATTTTTTTCCATTCGACCTATTCAACATCTGATTACGTTACTCATATTGGAATCTATGTTGGGAATAATCGAATGTATCATGCCGGCGATCCTATTGGTTACACAGATTTATCTGAATCATATTGGCAAGCTCATTTAATTGGAGCAGGTCGAGTAAAATAAACTGTTTTGAAAGGAAATTAGTAAATGAAGAAAATAAAAGTAAAGAATATTGGATTGAGAAAGAAAACAACGACTGTATTATGGGTATTGCTTTTTGGAAGTTTTGTCTTTGGTGTGTATAAGAACTTCACCGCTATTGATCAGCATACTGTTCATGAGAAAAAAGTGATCAAAACTAAGATGGTTGATACAAATCTTATTTCTAGTTATGTAGAAGATTTTGTTCAGGTATTCTATTCATGGAAACCTGAAAAAGAATCATTGGAAAAAAGAAATGCAGCACTGCAACATTTCCTACCGGATGATTTACAGCAATTAAATCAAGAGATGATACGATCCGATATTCCAACGACTTCCACTGTTAAGAAAGTAAAAATTTGGAAAGTGGATCAATTAAATCAAAATGATTATTCTGTGGTATTTTCTATAATACAAGAAATTGATGAGAGTAAAGGAGATAAAAAAGAGCAGAAAGAAATTGATTCGGCATTTTCTGTAAAAGTCAGGACAGATGGTTATGATCGGTTATCAATTTTATCGAATCCGACTATGTCTTCTTTACCCCAAAAATTAGAAATGAAATCGAATCCAGTTCAAGATGATATGAGAGTAGATCAAAAAACAAAAGAAGAAATTTTGGCGTTTTTGAATACCTTCTTTAAAGTGTACCCATCTGCAAAGAAAACGGAATTACTCTATTACGTAAATGATAAAAGCATTAAGGAAATAAATAAAGACTATCTATTTTCTGATATCAACCAAATTAACTATTTTCACAATAAGAATGGCGTGAAGGTTAAAGTTGTTGCGACATATCTTGATCAGAGCACTAAAGCTACTATGCAATATACTTATGATTTAATCCTTAAAAAAACCGAAGAGAAGTGGGTAATTGATTCAGGAATATAGGCTGTCAAAATCATTTATCTGCAGTAAAATATATATAAGATTATTTTAAGTAAGGTGAGATAATGACAATTCGAATGTGTTTAGCATGGATATTCCTCGGGATTATGACATATTTCTTTTATAAAAGACTTCAAAAAACCAAATCAGTTTTGTTAGTCCCAGTATATTTTTTGTTGTTAATAGTAGGGGGACTATTTTTAATTTCTGGATTAGGTGTTGTTATCTATTATATAATCACTGTTTTGTGAAGATGCTAATTCAAGAAGTCTTTAAAAAAAAGTATAAAATATAACCGAACAGACATATGATATCGTAAGTGATAACAATATGCTTGTTCGGTTTCTATTGGTTATTTTTATCAACTTTAAACTTCACTAGAAAAAAATTATTCTTTTTCGTATTTGCTTATGCTCAAACTTTCTTAATATAAGATTTTTCAGATAAGTTTAATACAGCAAATTAACACGTAATTACTTTAGTCATAATTTCTATTTTCTTAACTTTTTCATGATCGGCTTCTTTGTTAGTAATCATAGCAGTGATTTCAGACCAATCACAAATTTTGTATAAACTTTTTCGATCAAATTTGGTATAATCACCCAAAATATAACGCTTTTCAGCATGTCGAATGATTGCTTGATCTACAAAAACATCGGAGGATGAAGGGCTTGTTGGTCCATCTAAATTGCTAAAGCCGTCTGTTCCCAAGAAACACAGGTCTACTTGAATTTGATTGATTTGTGAGACAGTCCATCCGCCAAAAACGGAAGAGCTTCGTTCTCTTAATTCTCCGCCGAAAAGGAAGACCTGATTTTTTGATTTGATCAATAAACTCGCTACTGGGATAGAATCAGTAAAAATCTTATACCCAGATTTGGATGCCAAAAGCTGTGCCAATTCTAACGTAGTGCTGCCAGTGCCGATGATGATTGAACTGTTGTCAGGAATAATCTCTAACGCTTTTTGTGCAATCATTTTTTTATATTGAGCATTTTCTTTTTCCCGAATCTGAAAGGAGTGTTCAATCGCATTTTGTTTTAGCGTCGCACCTCCATGACTTTTTACCAATAAGCCTTTATTCTCTAAATATGTCAGATCCTTTCGAACAGTCTCATATGTAACAGAATATTTTTCAGCTAATTTGCTAACATGGACGGCTCCTTCTTTCATCAATTCTTCTAGAATCAATTCTCTTCTTTCTTCCATTAACAACAATTGGATCACCTCGATTTTATTCTCTACAAGAAATAGCATATCACAAAACCAACTAAAAACAATTCGGAATACAATGTAATTGGTTTTAGTTGGTGTTCAATTTGTTTAATAAGCGGAAAAACAAATAAAAACCAATAAAAAAGTATTGACACCAACTAAAACCAATTGTATGATGTGTTTGTAAATAAGTAAACGGATTCAGGAAGGGGTTTTATCATGAAAACCAAAATTGCACTCGCTTGTGACGATTTAGGCTTTGAGACAAAGGAGGCGTTAAAAAAATATTTGATTGAGGAAAAAAATGCAGAGGTGGTCTATGATCCTGTTCAGGTACCAGAGGACGGAATCAACACATTTGCAAAATTGGCAGATGAAATGTCTGTCTTGATTCAAAAAGATGTCTGTCGCTTAGGGATTTATATTTGTGGGACCGGTATTGGGTTTACTTGCCAAGCAAACAAGCATTGGGGCATTCGTTCAACAGCAGTAACGAATCCATATTCTGCGAAACGCGCACGTTTAAGTAACAATGTTCAAATCATTGGTTTAGGTCTGCGGGTAAATGGGTTAGAATACATGAAGCAGATTGTGGATGCTTGGTATGATGAGCCGTTTGATTTTGAAACTGCTCGAGAAAACTCAAAAAACAATTTGTTGGAAGCAGAAAAAAATGACAATCTATTATTGAAAAAACCAGATCATGTCGCATGGAATATGGGATTCAGACCAGATTAAAGGAGGGAAGCTAGTTTACTAGCGCAAAAAAATGGAATTTATTACACAGTTTATCAATGACTTAGGCAATTTTATTTTCATTCCAATTATTTTTCTAATCTTCATGGTTGCTTTGGGAAGACCACTTGCTGAAGCAATTCAATCAGCAATGAAGGTTGGGATAGGTTTTATCGCTTTATCTATGGTCATCGGATTTATGTTGGAGAAGATGGAACCAGCAATTACTGGTTTAGCAGGGAAGACAGGTTCATCTTTAGATGCCATTGATGTAGGCGGTGCAGCAACTGCTGTTATGGGCTTTGGGTCGAATATGGGAGCTATCATCATCCCCCTCTGCGTGGCTATCAATTTGCTATTGCTTGTATTTAAAATCACAGACTGTGTGAACGTTGATGTCTTCAATCTTCATCAGAATGCTTCTATGGGTGCAATCGTGGCTGTCTACTCAGGAAACTTCTTTTATGGAGTATTGACCGCAGGCTTGTTCCACATTTGGGCATTGATCGCAGCTGATTTAGGTGCAAAGAACAATGAAAAATTCTTTGGTCTGCCACAAGGGGTGTCCATTTCTCACCCGGTAGCGAACACCTATTTATTGTTTGCTTATCCATTCAACTGGATTTTTGACCGTATTCCTGGGTTACGTAACTTAAACGTAACAGCAGAAACCATCCAAAAACGCTTTGGTGTACTAGGTGATCCTACGGTTGTCGGTTTTATGTTAGGTACATTGCTTGGATTGTTTGGACTTGACTGGAACAGTCCTTATCACACAATTATTTCTAGTGTTCAACTGGGAATGTATTTAGCTGCTGTTATGCTGCTGTTGCCAAAAATGACATCGATTATGATGGAAGGTCTAGTGCCATTATCAAATGCGGCTCGTAAAAAATTGGTCAAACGTTTCCCAGACCGCGATATTACTGTTGGGATGGATACTGCGTTGATCGTAGGAAATCCATCAGTTATCTCTTCTGCTTTACTATTGATTCCAGTAATGGTCATTCTTGCCGTCGTATTACCAGGCAACCGCGTGATGCCTTTAGGTGATTTGTCACAATTTGTCTTCTTCATCGCTTGTATGGTACCAGTCTTTAAAGGGAACATCATCCGGACATGGTTATCTTCAGTTATCTTGTTCGGTGGCGGATTATACATTGCTTCTTGGATGACACCAGCTACAAATGAATTATTCCAAAAATTTGGTGCAGGAGCACAAGAAAATGTGATGTATTCTTCATTGAATCCATCAGCCAATCCATTTACCGGCTTGTTTGCGGCAGCATCTCATATTGGAATCTTCGGTTATATCTTGATCGGCTTACTGTTGATTTCGATCGGCTACCTATTGAAAAAGAAAGAACGTTCACAGCTTCAAAATGATGTAACGGTGTAGTATATTAAAATAACAATTTATAAGAAAGCGGGAATAAAAATGGATAAAAAAATCTTAGTCGTATGTGGAAATGGAATCGCATCATCATCAATCATGGTCTCAGTTTTAGAAGACTATTTAAAAGAACAAGGAATTAATGGTGTGGATGTACAGAAATCATCTTTGATGGATTGCAACGCGGAAAAATACAATAGCTATGACTTGATTGTTTCTTCAACTAAGATCGACAACCCAGACGTAACTACCAAAGTTATTGTGGGTGCAGGGTTACTTACTGGGATTGGCGAAGACGAGATTTTTGATGAAGTAAAAGCAGAAATGGCAAAGTAGGGTAAACAAATGGAAATTTTTGTGAATGATGCTGCGAATGATGTGAAGAGCTATCAGGAGGCTATCCAGTTGTCAGGTGGAAAACTTGCTGAGGCTGGCATGATCGACCCTCAATATATCGATGCTTGTATTGATCGAGAAACGGATTTTCCCACCGGCTTGCTTTTAGCGGACGGTGAAGGGATCGCAATGCCTCATGGTAATTCAGACTTGGTAAAAAAAGACAGCTTAAGTGTTGTTCGAGCGGAGAATCCGATCGAATTTGGCAGAATGGAAGACAAGGATCAAAAGGTCAACTGTTCCCTAATCTTTAATCTTGCCTTAGCTTCAGGGCAACAGCATTTAAGTATTTTACGAAAACTGATTGGGCTATTTCAAGATGAAGCATTTGTCAAAACCTGTCAAACGGCTTCTAAAGAAGAAGTACAATCATTTATCGCTAATCAATTAGCAGAATAATTTTTTGACGGATGGGGCATTTACCATCCGTCTTTCTTTAAGAAGGGGAGGATAATGAAAAATGAAATTTTTTAATGAGATTATTGATGAAGTCATGAAGATCGGAAACGAAATAAGCGATCAGCAGGTTGATGATTTCCTAACGTCAATTCAATCGGCAAAGCATATTTTTTTAGAAGGTGCAGGCCGTTCAGGATTAATGATTCGTGGGTTTGCTAATCGACTACTGCATTTAGGCTATTCAGTGAGTATTGTCGGGGAGATCAGTTCGCCCCATACTAAACCAGGAGACCTTTTTATTATTGGTTCTGGTTCTGGCGAAACGACCAGTTTGGTTCATCAAGCGGAAATTGCGAAAACGAACGGCGTTTTGATTGGTCTCGTCACTACGAATGCTGATTCGACTTTAGGTAAATTAGCTGATAGTATCATTGTGATTCCTGCTCAATCTAAACAGTCTGATGCCGCAACGTTGCAACCAATGGGTTCTCTGTTTGAACAAACAAGCTTGTTCCTATATGATAGTTTGGTTTTACATTTAATGGAAAAAACGGGCGAGACAAACCAAACGATGAAACCACGTCATGCCGATTTAGAGTAATTTTTGTATAATTGTATGAAAATCCAGCTGCTTGGTTTCTAACAAAAATGCCTTGTTTGGTCATTTTGCTGTAGTTATTGCAAGTGTCTGGATTTTTTACTGGAGAAATTTAACCTTAAGTATTGTTTTCTTAAATGATGATAAAGTTTAATTTAATGAATATACAGATTGTATTGCTTGTTATTGATCAACGGCAATTTGTAGTTCATCCCAATCAATAAATTTTTTTTTACATTTTTTGTGCGAAAAAAATTCGCTTTAATCCTTGAAAGCGCTTATTATTTTTATGAAGGGAGATGATATCGTTGAGTGATCGTAGTTTAGACATTCTGCAGCAACTAATTAAGCAAAGAAGCATCCAGGAAACGGAATTATCAAAGATGTTTGATCTTTCAGCCAGACAGTTATCTTATAGTATTGATGCTATCAATGAAAAATTGATGGAGAATCAGCTGCCTGTCATTGAAAAACGCCAGGGGTGCTATTACGCGAAAAATGAAGCGGCAGAATACTTAACGATCCAACAATCCATTCAGGATATTATTTTTTCTAAAGAAGACCGCGTTTATTTACTTCTTATTATGATTCTGACACGAACCGAAGAATTATCGTTGGATCATTTTTGTATTGAGTTGCAAATCAGTAAAAATACCGCGTTGGCAGATATCAAAAAGGCCAAAGAGCTTTTAGCCAAGCATCAGCTGAAAATTGAGTTCTCTCGTAAAAAGGGGTACGTCATTGATGGAAATGAATGGGATAAGCGCATTGTTCTTTTTCACGCTATCACGAGAATCTATAAGTATTATGGCGAAAAAGTGACGGAAGAATTACTGGAAGGCTCAAAAAAATATCTAGAACAGGTCAAAAATGATGTCCTAAAAATCGAGAAATACATTGGTGTGAAGTACACCGATGAAGATTTTTATCCGTTGATTTATTTTATCGCCTCATTGTTTATTCGGATCGAACGCGGGCAATTAATTGATGCGGCTAGAATAAGTGAACGTGAAGAAATCGAGCGCACCAAGGAATATCAATCGCTTTCCTATATTACAACAGACTTTCCGGATTTACCTGAGGATGAAAAGATTTTTATCGCACTGCAATTATTGAGCTCAAACGTCCGTAATAAAGGAATGGTCTCAGAAAAAGAACTACCATTACTGGCAAACTCCTTATGGGAATTCTTGATCGAGTTTGAAACGAATACATTTTTAGTACTATCTGATAAGAAGGATTTATTGAAAAAGCTGTTGAACCACTTTAAACCTGCTTATTATCGAATCAAGTATGATCTTTCAACTGAAAATGTCTTGTATGACAAGATTCGCTCAGAATACAAAGTCCTGCATGACTTTGTTCGTCAATCGATCGGACCATTGGAAGAGTTCTTTGAAACAGAAATTGCGGATGAGGAAATTGCCTACATCACATTATTTGTCGGCGGTCACTTGATTGGCAACGATCACAATGATCTGGAAGAAAAGATTGTTAAAGCGGTGATCTTGTGCCCAAATGGTATTTCCATGTCCAAACTGATTGAAAAGAAATTGAAGGATATTTTCCCCGAGTTCTTATTCTATCCGACCAATTCAGTGAGAGAATATAAGACCTTCGTTTTGCCTCATGATATCGTATTTTCAACGGTACCAGTGGAATCAGAAAAAAAAGTGTATTTGATCAGTGAAATTCTCAGTAAGGGTGAGCAGTTAAGATTGCGCCAAGACGTGATCAAAGATTTGTATCACTTGGACTTTTCTGGTGTTCGATCGACAGACATTCTGACTGTTGTTAAACAATACGTGACAATGGATAAGAAAGCTGAAGGAACGATCTTAGAGGCGCTAGATTCTCTTTTACTAGGAGAACAAAAGGGCGCTAAAGCTGACGAGATGATTTCTAAGAATGAGTTATCGCAAGTCATTAAGGAAGAAAATATTCTATTCATTGAAGATGATGTCTCGTGGGAAGCCATTTTACGCAAAGCGAGCCAATGCTTGATTGATCAACAAATCGTTACTGACGATTACACATCCGCATTACTAAAGGAATATCGCGATCAGCCGGCGTATATCATGCTGCGGCAGCGAATCGTATTGCCTCACTTAGACCCCATGCTGATCGAACAAAAATTGGGCGTATGTATCGTTGTGTTGAAACAAGGGGTGCAATATCAAGATAAGAAAATTCATGTCGTCACTGTCTTGACCACACCAGATAAGACGAGCCATTTGACGATTTTGTACCATATCAATCGAATGGCAAAGGATGCAGAGTTCATTGAACAGCTAATCGCGCTGGAGGATGAAGGTAAAATTAAAAAGGCAATCCAAGGATTTTCTTCAGAGCAAGAAGATTGATTGAGATGAATAAAAGATGCGAGAAATCGTGTCTTTTTTTGTTTGCTTTTCTCGAGAAAAAAGCTCGATAAAGTTGAGAATAAGCTTCATCACAATGGCACTTCTCAAACCGACATTTTTTGGACAAAACGCAGATAGAATTATTTGTTGAAAGCGCTTATGATTTAGTCAAGGAGTTAGCAACTAACTCGAATAAGTAAAAAAGGAGTAGGGTTCATGCTAAAAGATTATGTGAAAGAAGAATTGGTTTTTCTTAATCTAACTGTTTCTGATCGAGCTGAATTGTTTAAAAAGCTTTCAACACTTTTTCTCGATAAAGGATATGTCAATGAAGGCTTTTACGATTTCATCGTTGAACGGGAAGAAAATTATCCAACAGGGTTAGATCTAAAAACTCACACCGTTGCTATCCCACATGGCAATCCAGAATTTATCAAACAGTCGTTTATTTCAGTCGTTACGTTAACGCAGCCAATTAAAATGAAGAAAATGGAAAATGCTGATGAAGAAATTGAGGTCGATTTGTTCTTTGTCTTAGGATTAAATGATGGGACGCAACACTTGCAGATTTTGAAACAAGTCATTGGATTAATTCAACAAGAAGAATTTGTTCAGGCAATCAAGGAAGCGAAGACAACTGAAGAAGTAATGAAAAAAATCAACGGCATGGCCGTAGAAAAATAATGGAGGAAACAAAGATGAAAAAAGTAAATATTTTAGTAGCATGTGGAAGTGGCGTCGCAACATCAACAGTAGCAGCAGATGAGGTCAAAGCCTTATGTAAAGAAAATGACATCCATTTTAGCTTAAGCAAATGCAGCATGGTGGAATTACCAACGCAGAGTCAAAATGCCGATATCGTTTTGACGACTAACAATTTCAAAGGTGACTTGGATGTGCCAGTTATGAGTATTATGGGCTTTGTCACAGGGATCAATGAAGCTAAATTAAAGAAAACACTGCTGGAAAAACTGCAAGAAATTCAAAATGCATAAAAAAAGTATACAGTTCCACTTTTGCCTGAGAAACGAAGTGGAACAGTATACCTCATAAAACGCTTGAACTTATTTTAACACATACAGATGAAAAAGTGATTTTTCAACTATTGATACCAACAATTGAATGGATAGAAATATTAAAAGGAACAGGACTTATTAGGAGGATAAAATGGATAAATTAATTGAGATTGTACAGACAATTACCGGAATGGGCGCTTCGGCAATTTTACCAATCATTATCACTATTTTAGGATTGGTTTTCAGGATGAAGTTAGGCGATGCGATCAAAGCTGGGTTAACAGTTGGTGTTGGTTTTATTGGATTGACCTTAGTTGTTGGACTTTTAAATACATCGTTAGACCCGGCAGTTGATTATTACTCAAAAATGGGTTCAGGGTTTACGATTACTGATATTGGCTGGCCAGCTGTTGGTGCAGCATCATGGATGGCACCCTTTGCCGGACTTGCAATTCCGATCGGCTTAGTCTTGAATCTGTTATTGGTTCGTTTGAAGCTAACGAAAACCTTGAACGTTGATATTTGGAATTACATGCATTTTCTAGTACCAGGAGCTTTGGCATATTTCATCTTCGATAATTTCTTTATCGGATTAGGTGTGACGGTTGCTTTATCAGTCCTTTCACTGTTCGTAGGAGACTGGGTAGCACCAATGTGGCAGGAATATTATGGCTTGGAAGGGACTACTTGTACGACGATTATTCATACAGGATGGACTTTTGTGGCTGCTTGGTTAATGAACAAAATTATTGATTTTATTCCAGGCTTGAACAAATTGGATGTCAGTTTAGAAGGCGTGAACAAGAGAATTGGTGTGTTAGGTGAACCAGTTATTATCGGTACGATCGTAGGGGTACTACTAGGCTTGCTGACACGTCAAGGAATTACTGAAATCATTCCAATGGGGATGGGTGTTGCCGGTGTTATGGTCTTGATGCCGCGTGTAGTTAGTGTATTGATGGATGGTTTGTCTCCAATTGGAAAAGCAGCGAAAGACTATATGCAAAAACAAATGGGTGATGACGCTGACTTAAACATCGGGATGGACGTTGCGCTAGGGTTAGGTGATCCAACAACGACTACAGTTACAGTTATCTCTATTCCGTTAGTAATGCTTTGCGCACTTGCTTTACCTGGTGTAAAAACATTCCCGATCGGAATTTTGATGTCAATCATTTACATGTCCGTTATGACTGTTATGGCAAGTAAAGGGAATATCTTGCGTTCGATCATTACTACCGTTCTCTTCTGTGTAATCGTACTATACTTGGGCGGCTATGTAGCACCAGGAGCAACGGAAATGCTGAATGGTGCAGGTGTTGGTCTTAAGGGGCAAGGAACAGACTTCGTGTTAACTGGACCATGGAGCATTTTGATGTACTGGTTGAGTACGATCTTTGGATAGGAAAAGGAGAAGAAAACATGGCACAAATTTTACCTTCAATTTTTGGTGCAGATATTATGCATTTACAGGACGATATTGATTTTTTGGAAGCAGAACAAACAGAGATTTTACACGTAGACTTAATGGACGGCAATTTTGTTTCGAATATTGCTTTCGGACCAAACCAAATCGCAGCGATGAAGCAGAATTCAAAAATGATTTTCGATGTTCATATGATGGTGGATCATCCGAAAAATCATTTGGATGATGTGATTGTCACAGGAGCGGAAATGATCTCAGTCCATTACGAATCAACTCCGCATATTCATTCGATGCTGCAAAAGATCCGCAAAGCAGGACGGAAAGCAGGCGTAGTCATCAATCCAGGAACCCCGGAAGCAGTCCTAGAATATTTGTTGGATGATATCGATTATATTTTGATCATGACCATTAATCCAGGCCAACCCGGACAAACCTTCATTCGCAAAAGCTTAGAAAAAATTCGCAACACGAAAAAAATGATCGGTAATCGCAAGATTCAGATCGAAGTCGATGGCGGTGTGAATCAGGAGATTGTGAAGGAATGTGCCGAAGCTGGCGCAGAACTGATCGTTGTTGGCGGAGCCTTGTTCTCAAATGACAAAAAAGCACAATATGACGCGCTAAAAGACGCAGTTAAATAATCGTACTAAGCTGTAGAAAGGAATGTCGGTAAGGAAAGGCATCCTTTCTACAGATAAGTCATCTGTCTTAAAAGAGAAAATATACAAAACACATAAAAGGAGCAATTTTAAAATGGAAAACTTTGAAGGAAAAGTAGCGTTAATTACTGGAGCAGCACATGGGATCGGTAAAGGGATCGCTGAGAAATTTGCGGCAGCGGGCGCACATACCGTGATCGTGGATTACAATCCAGAAACAGGAACGAAAACAGCAGCTGAAATTACAGAAAAATATGTCAAATCTTTGTTTATCCAAGCGGATGTTTCGGACCCACAAGCGTTGGTAGATGCTCGTGAAAAAGTTTTCAAAGAATTTGGTTGCATCGATATTCTCGTGTTAAATGCAGGTGTAGCTTTTGCCAATAAGATGAATGACATCTCCTTTGAAGAATGGAACAAGACATTAAGCATCAACTTGACAGGTTTGTTCAACACAGTGAAAGCTTTCTACGATGATTTCCAAACAAATAACGGTTCAATCGTCTATATCAGTTCAGGGTCAGCGTTAAGCGGAACAGGTGGCGGCGTCTCTTATCCAGCTTCTAAAGCGGGTGGCGAAGGCTTGATCCGTGGGTTAGCCAAAGAGCTTGGTCCTAAAGGGGTTAATGTTAATGCGATCGCACCACGTTTGATTGATACGGGTGAAATGATGCGGGTGAATTATCCAACCCAAGAAAGTCTAGATGCTGTATTGCAAAAAATTCCGGTTCGTCGTCTTGGTACGATCGAAGATGTTGCTAATCTTGCTTTCTTCTTAGCTGATCCAGCAAACTCATACATCCAAGGACAAACAATCTTGATGGATGGCGGCAGAACAATCGCATAAGGAGGAGACACGTGAAAAATTATACGCTAGATATTTTAAATGAATTGACGCAAAATGCGGAGAAAATTGAGACCACAGAAATCGCTGAGTTTATTGACCAGATTAAGAAGGCGAAGCACATTTTCCTAAATGGGGCAGGACGTTCAGGGATCGCGATTCGAGCCTTTGCCAATCGTTTGATGCACCTTGGTTATTCAGTTAGTATTGTTGGGGAGATTAGCTCTCCGCATTCTAAACCAGGCGATTTATTAATTATTTGTTCAGGTTCAGGCGAGACTGGCAGTTTGAAAAGTTTAGCCGAAAAAGCCAAACAAAGTGGTGTGGATTTGGCTTTAGTAACGATGAAAAAGGATTCGACGATTGGTCGTTTAGCCGATGCTGTCTTGGTACTTCCAGGAACGACTAAAGAAGACAATGCGCGTGGTGATGACTTTGCGCAGCCAATGGGATCAGCGTTTGAACAGTTAGCTTTTCTGACTTTCGATGGTCTGGTGTTGAATCTGATGGACGACACTGGTGAGACATCTGAGACGATGTTTGTCAGACATGCGGATTTTGAATAATAATCTTGAGAGTACGGTCATAGATCGTGCTCTTTTTATTTGAAAACACTTAATCCCAATTCATCAGGCGGGTTTTAACATTTTTTGGGAAGAAGAGAGGTAGCATTTCGAAGGTCACGGCTTTATGCTTTTACATAAGAAGTAAATGTAAAGGTGGGGGATCAAATGGAGAAAAAGCAAGCGGTCATTTTTGATATGGATGGTGTACTACTAGACACAGAACCTGTGTCTAAACAGGCCTTTAAGCAGGCGTTTGAAGCAGAAAAAATGTCATTAGATGAGCAGACGTATCAGGAAATATTGGGCAGAAGCTTGACGGATATCAGTGTCTACTTATCAGAAAAATATCAAGATCCGTTGATTGGCAAAAAGATCATCAAGGAGCGTGACCAATTCTTTTTGGAGTACTATCAGCAGCACAAGGTCGATGTCTTAGCTGGTGTTGTTTCATTTTTGGAGTATTTGAAGCATCGAGAAATCAAAACAGCTGTTGCCACATCGTCTCATCAGAAAACGGCGGAATATTTACTGAAACAGGCTGATATTTATCACTATTTTGATGCGTATTCGTACGGTTCAGAGGTTAAGGAAGCGAAACCGAATCCAGAAATATTTCTGAATGCGGCAAAAAAAATTCAAGTTGAACCGAGGGACTCCTATGTTGTGGAGGATGCAGAAGCGGGTGTTTTAGGAGCTGTTGCGGGGGGATTCACGCCCATTTTTATTCCTGAAATAAGCGCTTCTCAGTCGACAGAGGCTCCCTGTGATTGTTTGACTTTTCGTACAATGGAGGAATTCCATCTTCATTTTATTGAATCCAGATTTCAAACAGCCCATCTTTCAACTTAATCACTTTATGAAAAGCGATGCTTGTCGGCATTGTTTTTTTTATTTTCAGAACTATAAAATGGGGCAGGCTAGTCATTAAGAGACTGAGCGAAATCTGTTTTAGATAAAAGAACAAAATCTTCCATTATCTTCTGTATTCCAAATTTTGTACTTTTTCTTCTTTATAGAATTTACTTTTTTTAAAAGGACGTTTTAAACAGTTATTTTGCTTAAAAAAAGTATAGTTGATGATGCTCAAAAAGATTAAATTTGACTATATACAAAAAAGGAGGAAGTAGGAATAATTCTAACTGAACGAGTTCGCGTAATGATTCAGTGGAGACAATAATGACTAAATAGTAACTGGTCTTATTGAAGAGATTTGTTTTTCTATCAAAATTTCATTATGGAGGGTTTAGATGAATCAAAAAGTATTAAATTCATTTCTTGATAATAGTAAGTTTAATGGATTTCATAAAGTATTGTTGGCGATTGGCTTCTTTGTCATCACGTTTTCTGGGTATGAGTTGTCAGTTTTTGGATCAATCGTACCAGTTGTTATTAAAGAATGGAATATCAGTACAACACAGGTTGGTTTTATTGGAAGTTCAGCTATGTTTGGGATGATGCTAGGAGCCATTTTACTAAGCTTTTTAGCAGATAAGTTTGGTGTAAAGAAATTATTGATCGTATCTATTTTTATCTTCAATTTTTTCATTGTCTGTGCAACCTTCACTAATAATGGGCTAATGTTTGGAATTTGCCGATTCATGGCCGGTGTTGGTAGTGGCGGAGCAACACCAATCGTTATTTCCTTATTAACGGAGTATTCCCCAAAAGCAAACAAAGCAAAGATGGTCGCCTTTGCTATTTGTGGAAATCAAATTGGTGGAATCTTAGCTCCATTAGTGGCAATGAATGTTATGCCACAATTTGGTTGGAAGCCTGTATTATGGCTCTCTATTTTACCATTATTACTAATTCCTGTTTTCATCAAGGTAATACCTGAGTCGGCTCGCTATTTATCGCAGAGTGATCAAATAGATAAATTAAACGCGACATTAACGAAAATCGATCCTAATTATCAAGAAATCTTGGAGTCAACAGCTAAAGCTATTTCCTATGATGATGAGGATGAGGATGAAAGAAACACAGAAAAGGTTTCTTACCTAAAGCTGTTCAACAAACGATATGCATTAGGAACAGTCCTCATTACATTGATTTATATTTGTGGACTGCTTACCATTAATGGAGTAAATGTTTGGTTGCCACAGGTTATGAACTCAAACGGCTATGCGTTAGGCTCTAGTTTAACATTTTCCGTAGTGTTAAATTTGGGCACGCTTTTAGGAACTATTCTTTGGGCAATTATGGTAGATAAAGTTGGTTTTAGAGTATTGATGCCAATCATTTATTCAGTTGGAGCAATCAGCTTGTTTGGTATGGGAATTAAGGCAAATCTATTGGTTCTTTATCTGTTTGTTGGTTTAATCGGTATGTTTGCATTTTCGGCACATTCATTAATGAACACCTTTGCGTCTCAATATTATCCAGCCGAAATTCGTACTACAGGAGTAGGTTTTGCGAATGCGACAGGTCGAATTGGTGGAATGTTAGGGCCAATCGTTGGTGGAATGTTGCTTACAGCAAATGTCTCAATCACTATGTGGTTTTTGGTTTTTGCGATACCAGGTATTGTTGCCGCTATATCAATAACATTAATTAATATTCAAACTAAGCATTTTAAACAAAAAGAAAATGTGATTCCAGAAAATACGGTTGTGGAAAAATAAGATCTTATAGCAATCAAGCGACTTTGCTTGATTGCTTTTTATGTCCACAAAGCAAGATTTAACTATTAAATTTTGTTCTATACGGAATGAATGATTTCCAGAACAAAAATAAGGATAAATATTTCAATAAATATTGAATAAAACTTCCAATGCTTTAGCGATTTAGTGACATTAGAATAAGGATATGAAAGAACAGAAAGAAGGAAGAATCATGAAACTAGGAATCGTCAGTGCGATTTTTGATCAAAGTAATTTTGAAGAGATGATCGATATCGTAGCAGAAAATGGTCTTGATTGCGTAGAAGTGGCTTGTTGGCCGGCAGGAAAAGCAGAAAGGCGATATGCGGGAGTTTCCCATATCGACACGAAAAATTTGACGGAGGAAAAGGCGACAGAGATTTTAGCCTATTGCAAGCAAAAGAAGGTAGAAATCTCTGCTTTAGCCTATTATCCCAATCCGTTAGATGAGAATCTGGAAAAACGCCAAGAAGCGATCGATCATTTGTACACCTTGATCGATGCGGCGAGTTTGATGGACATCAATTTGGTCACCACATTTGTCGGGCGGATGCAAAGTAAATCGGTCTCTGAGAACTTGAAGGAAGCGGCTAAAGTTTGGAATCCGATTGTTAAATATGCTGAAAAGAAAAAAGTGAAGATCGCGATTGAAAATTGTCCGATGCTCTTCACGGAAGATGAATGGCCAGGCGGGCAAAATATTATGACCTCACCAAGTAACTGGCGAAAAGTTTTTGAATTGATCGATAGCGATTATTTCGGGATTAACTACGATCCTTCGCATTTTATTTGGCAGCAGATTGATTATCTTCGTCCATTGTATGAGTTCAAAGAAAAGATTTTTCATGTTCATTATAAGGATATCAAAATTTATGCCGATAAATTGGCTGACGTTGGTGTGATGGCAACACCGTTAGAATACATGAGTCCGAAATTACCTGGTTTAGGCGATGTTGATTGGGGTAACTATGTGTCGGCGTTAACGGATATTGGTTATGAAGGGTATACCTGTATTGAAGTAGAAGATAAAGCTTTTGAGAAAACCTATGAGGACGTCAAAAAGTCGGTCACTTTAAGTACGAAATATTTACGAAATTTCATTATTTAGAGAATTTTTACGAAGAGGACGAGACATTCGTTCTTTTTTTTAGGAGGAAAAGCAATGGTTAAACAAATGATCGGTATTGATGTAGGTGGAACGTCGATTAAGTTGGCTTTGATCGATGTCTATGGGGAGATCCATAAAAAATGGCAAATACCAACTGATATCACAGAAAATGGCAGAAATATACCAACTGATATCGTTCGGAGCATTCAACAAATGGTCCTTGAGCAAAAGAATCATCAAACGGAAATCATCGGGATTGGTATTGGAGTTCCCGGACCAATCTCACCTGATGGACAGACAGTCGTTCGCGCTGTAAATCTAGGTTGGGAAGACATGCCGTTAAAATCGGCGATTGAAAAGGAATTGGATATTCCAGTTGTACTTTTAAATGATGCGAATGCGGCAGCACTTGGTGAGATGTGGAAGGGTGCTGCGAGAGGAAAATCCAATTTGGTCTTTATCACTTTAGGAACAGGCGTCGGCGGAGGGATTATTCTAAATGGAAAAGTGATTAATGGCGTCCATTCATCTGGCGGAGAAATTGGACATATCCCTGTTTATTCGCAAGAACAGAGAACCTGTGGTTGTGGGAATATCAATTGCTTGGAGACCTTTGCCTCGGCAAACGGACTCGTAAAAACGATGCAGAATCTGTTGGGGGAAAATCAAAAAAATCTTTCAGCCGTGGATATTTTTACTTGGATTGAGGCAGGGAATAAAAAGGCAATGTCCGCTTTAACGATTACAGTGAATTATTTAGGGCAAGCGATCGCTGGAATCATGAATACGGTTGATGCGGAGGAGGTAGTGATCGGTGGAGGGTTATCGGGAGCGGGTGACGCATTGCTGAATCCATTGAAAGAAAAAATCGATCAATTCATTTTTCCGGCGATTCGCGGAAACTACAGTGTAAGTAAAGCACAACTTGGAAATGACGCGGGAATCTATGGAGCGGTCTATTCGTATCTGTCCAGTAATGAGATACTAACTGTGGAAGAAACCTTGCTGCGATGACAAAAAGAAAACAAAGGATTGTGACAAAAAGAGTACTCACAGTCGGACGAGACAAAATATGATAGTTAAATATTGTCCTTTTTTAGAAACAGTTTAGTTGGGATAGAAAAAGAAGAGTGAAATTGCAGTATTAATGAGTAAAAATGCAATGGAGCGCGTTTACAAAATAGCTTAAATTATGAGTATAGCAAATAACAAAAGGGAGGACATTTAAATGTTCGATAATTTTTTAATTCGAAAAGACAGTTTGAAAAACGATGTTGACCAAGATGGCAATGTCGTGGGCTTTCAATTTGCGGCAAGAAACGCTAACTACCGAGGAGTATTTTTATCCCTTCACAATGGCTACTATATTAAAGTAGATGACACTGAATACCCAAGAGAATTACAAACCTTTGAAGTCAATGGAAAAGAACCTCGTGATTTTGAAGAAATCAAAACAGCCGTATGGGAGCATTGGGATTATGACGATGAAGGAATCGTTCATGTGAAAAAACCAGGCGGATTAGCTCTTGGAAAACATGTATTAGCCTTCCAACAATCGGTTCTAGCAGCATACGGATACATGCCAACAGATGAGGAATGGGTAAAAAATCCCCCAGTTCCCGGTTCAGGTGCTGGATCAGATAAGACACGCAACATCGTAAAATACGAATTGGAATTGCAAGCATAGAAGGGAGCAATTAGTAATGGGAAAAATTAAACGCGGCGTTTCATTTTACAGTTACCAACAAACGCAGTTTTTTAAAGAGTTAGATTTAGAAGGACAGGTTAAAGAAGTCGGCACAAATCTTTTCGGAGCGGATGGGATCGAGATTCTAGATGAGATGTCCCTTCGACAATATCCAAACCCGCCAGAGGAATTTTTCGATCAATGGTTTGAATGGATGGATAAATACAAAACGACTCCTGTAACAATGGATGTGTTCCATGATGTTTTACAATTTCGTGATCATGTGATGAGCTATTCAGAATCAGCGGAGCGTTTGAAAAATGATATTCGCTTGGCGAAACGCTTGGGCTTCAAAAATGTTCGAACGCTAGCAACCACACCAGTGGAAATCATGATCGAAGCTCTACCAGTCGCGGAAGAATGCGACATTAAGTTAGGCAAAGAGATCCATGCACCGATCCCGATCAATGGTCAGTATGTAAACGAGATCGTAGATTATGCCAAGAAATCTGGAACCAAACACTTGGGACTTGTTCCTGACTGGGGCATCTTCGCTTTTCGACCTTCTGAAGCGGCGTTGGAATGGTACATGCGTCAAGGAGCGAAACAAGAAAGCTGTGATCTAGTCGTTCAATTATGTATGGACAATCATTTAGGCAAGAGCAATGAATTAAATGAAATTGATCTTTCCTTATATAGTGCTGGGAATGTCCAATCTCTGTTCCACCGTTATTTGAAGCATGATGAAGCACCTGCTGATTTATTGCCAGCTTTCAAAAAAATGCAACAAATGATCCGTGACAATGTGCCAGATTATACTGATATTGATTTCGAGGTGATGTCACAAGCGTTATTGCTTTCCAGAACGAAACCAGAGGATTTGGGAGCGATTATGCCATATATCGTAAGTATCCATGGGAAATTCTACAATATGTCTGAAATCCCTGGAAAACCTGGTCAATATCAAGATATTGCCATCGATTACGAAGGCCCGATCAAGTTCTTGAAGGAAAACGGCTATGAAGGCTATATCAATTCAGAATATGAAGGTCAGCGCTACTACCAAGATCGCACAGAAAAAGAATTGAACAGTGAAATTGAACAAGTGAGAAGACATCAAGAAATGCTAAAACGATTGATTGGTGAATAGGATGAGTAAACAAGAAATGATTTATGTAGGCGCGTGGGGCGCGGATATCCAAGGGGTGAATAATCCCGAAGCCGGTGATGGTGGGATCAAATCCTACGCTGCGGATACGTTTGAACTAGTCAGCAAAGTAACACCAGATGTCAATGTCGGCAGTATGGCAGTCGCTAAAAGTGGTCAATTTATTTATGCCACGGATGAGCGCAAAGATCTAGGTGGTGTGCATGGAAATGGCGGCGGTATCGCTGCTTATGCGGTTGATGCAGCTGGAAAGCTTTCCTTTTTAAATGAAGTTTCTTCGGCCGGCGCCTATCCTTGTTACATTACAGTGGATAGTCACAATAGATACGCCTTTGCGGCGAATCACGGCAATCATGAAGAAGTGATTACTCGCAGCGTGAGAACAGAACAAGGAACCTATGTCGCCAAACGCTTCTTCGATGAAGGCAGCATCGCAATGTTTCCGATCAAAACAGATGGTAGTTTAGGGGAATGCTGCGAGCTTAAGGTTTTGGAAGGTTCTAGTGAGTTGCCGCTATTCCAATGGACGAGTCATCCTCATAGTGTTTGTCTCGATCCAACTGAAAACTATCTGCTTTGTGCAGACAAGGGTTGCGATCTGATCCATGTTTACTCGATCGATTATGAAGCAGGAACCTTGAAGGAAGTCTGGGCTCAAGAAACCGAAAAAGGATCAGGACCGCGACATATCGCGTTCCATCCAACCCAGCCGATTCTTTATTGCAACAGTGAGCAAAACCATACAGTCCATAGTTACTCTTTTGATCCACAAACAGGCGAGATGAATCATTTAGATCGGGCAGTTACAGTGTCGGATGACTATCAGCCAAAGAACGATCCAACTGATATCTTTGCTCACAATCAAACCGCCGATCTGAAAGTCCATAAATCTGGCAACTATTTGTATGTATCAAATCGCGGTGATGACAGCATCGCAAGCTATCGTCTGAGCGAGAACGGAAAAATGGAATTAATCGAGATTGTTTCTTCCGGCGGAGCGATTCCTCGCAGCATCAATTTTGATTTAGCGGGTGATCATTTATATGTCGTAAACCAACGTTCTGGAACGATCAACAAGTTTTCAGTCGATGAAACTAGTGGAAAACTAACCAATACAGGCTCAGAAATTCAAGTCAATAATCCAGTGAACATTCAATTTAGTGAGAGATAGAAAGAAGGAAGAGATAAATGGAAAAACTAAAAATCGGTATTAACGGTACAGGCGGTATTTGTAACAACAAGCATCTGCCGTCCTTAGAAAAAGTAGCAGATAAAGCAGAAGTCGTTGCACTATGCGATATCGAAGAAGAAAAGGCGTTAGCAACGGCTAAGCGTCATAATCTGACAGACGTCAAAATCTACACAGACTACAATGAATTATTGAAAGATCCAAGTATTGATATTGTTCATGTATGTACTCCAAATGTTTCACATTGTGAGATCACAGTCGCAGCGTTTGCGGCAGATAAGCATGTTTTGTGTGAAAAGCCAATGGCCGCAACGACTGAAGATGCTCGAAAAATGATGGAAGCATGGAAAAAGAGCAATAAGAAATTTACTGTTGGCTATCAAAATCGCTTCCGTCACGACGTGCAGGTGTTGAAGAAATCGTGTCAAGCCGGTGATTTAGGCGATATTTATTATGGTGAAGCCAACGCGATTCGCCGTAAAGCCGTGCCAACTTGGGGCGTATTCCCAGACAAATCAAAACAAGGCGGCGGACCACTAATCGATATTGGTACGCATGCATTGGACATCACGTTGTGGTGCATGGACAACTACGAAGTGGATAGCGTGAGCGGCCAAGTCTTCTATAAATTAGGCAACTTACCGTCAGCGGCTGAAGGCAATACCTATGGTGCTTGGGATACTGAAACCTTCGAAGTAGAAGACTCAGCGATGGGCTTTATTAAGTTCAAAAATGGTGCGTTGATTAACCTGCGAGCATCGTGGGCATTGAACTACATGGATGCCAGAGAAGCAGCAACGACGCTTTGCGGAACCTTAGAAGGTGCTGAAATCAAATACGGCGGCAGCTACGAAAACGCGGAACTATGGTTCAACCATACGCGACATGGAAAAATGAGTGAGGAAACTTTATCTGGTGAAGCCTTAGTGGACTATTTCGAAGGCGTCAATGAGCCAGCCGGTGTGGTTGAAGCGAAGCAATGGATCGATGCGATTTTGACAGATGGCGAGCCGTGCGTGAAGCCAAGTGAAGCCTTCAAAGTTACGCAAATTTTAGATGCGATCTACCAAGCTTCTGATGGAAACCAGACAATCAAATTAGCGATGGAATAAGCTGAATAAGACGGTCAGGGATTGGCCGTCTTTTTTGAAAAAGAAAGGACGGAATTATCATGAAATACAGATATGCAGTAGTCGGCTACGGCTTTATCGGTCGCCGACATGTAGCCACACTAAAAAGTATAGACAATGTAGATTGCGTAGCGGTTTGTGACACAAATCCGCAACGATTAGAAGAAGTACGTGGAATTTATCCAGAGATCGAGATCTACGGAAAGATCGACCAGCTATTGGAAGAATCAGACATCAACGGTGTAATTATCTCAGCCAATAATAATCAACACAAAGAACTCGTGATCAAAGCTGCGAAAGCTGGGATGAATATCATTTGTGAAAAACCAGCTGCTATGACAGTCAGTGATTTTGATGAGATGATGGAAGCGGTGAATGAGGCGGGTGTTACATTGACGGTTCATCAGCAACGTCGCTTTGATAAGGATTTCCAAACAGTCAAGAAATGCTACGAAGACGGGTCTTTAGGTGAGGTTTATACGATCAAGAGCTCGTTATACGGCTACAATGGCAATATGCATGATTGGCATGTTTACAAATCAGAGGGCGGCGGCATGCTGTATGACTGGGGCGTCCATCTGATTGACCAGATTTTATATATGATGGATAGTCCATTAAAAGCAGTCTTTGCGGATATTCGCAATGTAATCAATAAAGAAGTCGATGATTATTTCAATATCCTGCTGCGTTTTGAAAATGGTGTGACGGCTGAGATCGAACTAGGAACCTATTACCTATCGGATCAAAAAGACTGGTTCGAACGTCACTGGTATATGGGCGGCAACACTGGAAGCATGTACGCTAATAAGTTCGATCCAGAGGGCAAGGTCGTTCGTACAACGAAACTATTGCAAAACGTGAATGAAGATCAAGATAAATCAGCCAAGTCTTATGGACCAACGCGGTCATTTGGCGTGCCGGAACCAGGGCTGATCGTGACTGAAGACATTCCGAAGGTTGATAGCGAACACATTGAATTTTTCGAAAACTACTTTGCTGCTCTAGAAGGAAAAGCAGAGTTGCTAGTCAAACCACAAGAAGTTCGCAAAGTATTGGAAGTCATGGAAGCCTGCTGGAAATCAGCGGAAACATTTTCTAGTGTAGCTTTTGAAACGTCCGTTGAAGCAAAGGTTTAGTTATTAGGAGGAATCGACATGCAAGAAAATACAGTAAGCAAGTTTATTGATAACAGCAAGCTAGGAAGGTTTCATATCACCTTAGTTGCTTTAGGCGTTTTCCTGATTGCCTTTACCGGGTATGGTGCGACTGCCTATGGGTCAATCATTCCTTCGATCATTTCGGAGTGGCAACTAAACGCTACCGTTCTAGGATATATGGGGAGCTTATCGGAATTTGGCTCGATGTTTGGTGCAGTGATTTTGAGTATTATCAGCAATCGTTTGGGAGTCAAAAAAGTATTAATCAGTTCAGTATTGATATTCTGTGTCTTTACCTTTGGACAATCAGTAGTAAATACACCAGTTCTGTTCGCAATCTTTAGATTTTTGGCAGGCTTCGGGTTCGGTGGCGTTATTCCATTGGTGATTTCGCTGCTTTCTGAATATGCGCCGAAGACCAGCAAAAGCAAATCAGTGGCGATCGCCCTGTGCGGAAATCAAATCGGCTCGATTATCGCCTCTTTGTTAGCGATCGTGATTCTGCCTCGATTAGGCTGGCGTCCAGTATTATGGATGGCTTTTATTCCAGTATTGTTCTTAGTATTTATCATTAAACTGGTACCAGAATCTGCTCAATATCTGGTGAAACATCAGGAAACAGAAAAGCTGAAAAAAGTTTTAGAAAAAATCGATCCAGACTATGAAACGAAAATCGATCTTGAACAATTAAACAGCTCAGCAAATGAAGATGTTCAATCTGAAAAGAAAGTCTCTTACTTTGCGCTATTTAACAGCCGCTTTATTCTAGTTACTTTATTAGCGTGTATCATCTATATTATGGGACTGCTTTTCATCAATGGTGTGATCGTCTGGCTGCCAGGTGTAATGGTCCAGAATGGATTCTCTTTAGGCTCTAGCTTAGCCTTCTCGATTTTCTTAAATGTAGGAACCATCGCAGGAACGGTCGTATGGGGAGCGGTTGCCGATCGCAAAGGCTTCAAGGTTCTTTTGCCGGCGATTTACGGTATCGGTGCAATTGTATTGATGCTGATGGGGGTAAAAACCAATATCATCGTACTGTATCTATTTGTTTTCTTAATCGGTTTCTTCTTATTCTCAGCGCACAGCTTAGTAAATGCTTTTGTTTCACAGCATTATCCAGAAGAGCTGCGGACCTCTGCAGTTGGTTTGGTGAACAGTGTCGGTCGACTTGGTGGAATCTTTGGTCCAACATTGGGTGGTCTGCTCTTATCCGCAAATGCTTCGATCAGTACGTGGTTCATCACTTTTGGCGCTACCGGATTGATTGCTGCTGCTTCCTTCGTGGCGATCAATTTGATTACCAAAGCAAAGGAAACCAAAATGGATAAAGTAGATGCCGTAAAAGGTTAAATAAAAAAGAAGCAGTTGGTAAATGATTATCAACTGCTTCTTTCTTTAAGCATACCTTTTATACGCTGGTTAACGAAATGAAACCGGTTTGCTATAATGAATGAACAAGAGTTAGGAGGGAAAAGATGGAAAAAGATTACCTCTCTTCAGATGTATTAATGGATGTCGAATTTACAACACAAACAGAAACCAAAATTCATTATCACGAAAATTTCGAGTTACTATATGTGTTAAATGGTGAATTATCGATGACAGTTGAAGGTGAAGAGTATCAATTGAAGCAAAAAGATTTGATCATTGTTAATTATAATCGCAAGCATCGTTATACAGGGTCTGATGATCTTTTTCTCGCTCGTTTTGTCCTTTCATACAGCAAAGTCAAAGAATTATTAGCTAAAGATATGATTCTGTTTTGGTGCAATTCCACTTTAGAAAAAAACGAGTCCTATGATGAAATGAGAAAAATCATCGATCAGATTTTAAATCAGCAGATTGTCACGAATCAGAAAAATCAAATCTACAAAATGAGTCTGTATTACCAGCTGCTTCATGTAATTTCTAAAAATTTTCTTTTGACCTCAGAAAATGTTCGCTATCAATCAGAAAAGAAAAATGATAGCCGTATGGAAGAAATTTTCCAATTCATTCGAGCGAATTATCAGAAAAGCATTACGTTGCAGGAATTAGCTGATCATTTCTTTCTCTCAACGGCCTATCTTTCAAAATATATCAAGAAGAAATGCAACGTCAGCTTTACGGATTTGGTCAATTCTGTGCGGCTTACACATTCAATGACTGATTTGCTTTATACGGACGCTTCAATTATGAAAATTGCGATGGACAATGGATTTGCGAGTGTCGCAGCTTACAATAAAGTATTTAAAGAAGCTTACGACATGACCCCCTCCTTGTTTCGGAAAAATGCCGTAACTACAGAAAAAAATGAATCGGATTCACAAGATGACGGTCAAATGCGTGAGAGACTGAACAGTTATCTGAATGAAAATCAGATCACTGATGATCAAGAGGAAGAAAGTCACGATCGAAATATCTCATTTTTGTTGGATCATCAGAAAGCTTACAAACAGACTAGTTATTACAGTAAGCTAATCAATGCTGGGACAGCGATTGATTTAACCAAGTCTGATTTTCAGGAACAAATCATTTACCTAAAGAAGAAACTTGGAGCAGAATATATACGTTTTTGGGACATCTATGACCCCAATCTCTATCTAGATATTCATGCATCAAAGGAAAACTTAAACTTTAGCAAGCTGGATACAGCGATAGATTTTCTCGTCAAGAATCAGCTAAAGCCTTATATCGAATTGGGGTTCAAACCTATTCGACTATTGAAAAACACACAAGATGCATTAGTGGAGATTCCAAGAAATGAAGATTTCGATTCACCAGAAGAGATGCAGCACTTTTTCAGAGAATTACTTCGACACTTTATTAAGCGCTATGGTTCAGAAGAAGTACAAAAGTGGTATTTTGAATATTGGAAAAAAGAAGACATTGCTTTTCTAGATTTACGCTATAATTATTCACCTCAAACTAAAGAGGTGCATCGCAATTATTTTTCAAGTTTCGACAGAATCGCTGGGACCATGAGAAAAATTTTGCCGGATATTAAGATTGGCGGTGGCGGCTTCCCGGTGCAACATTATGGAAATAAAGGCTTTCGTGATTTATTGTCCTTATGGCAGGAATACGATGAAAAACCGAATTTCTTAACAATCACTTGCTATCCTTATCAATTAGAAAAAGAGTCAGATAATTACTACGAAAAAAAATCAACAGATATTTTCTTTGTTAAACACAATTTAGAGGTCGTCAAAGAAGCATTAGCACAAAGTTCATTTCCAGAGACGCCGATCCATGTTTCAGAGTATAGTCTGACACTCTCCAATCGAAATCCAGTCAATGATCACTGTGCGAAAGGGAGTTATCTGATTCAAAATATGATTTCAACGATCGGTGGCGCTGAGTTGTTTGGACATTGGCTGGGTACGGATATCTATGCGGATCTTCAGGATTCTCAAGGCTTTCTATTTGGAGGCTGCGGATTACTCACGAAAACAGGAGTAGCGAAACCGGCCTTTTATGCACTTGAATTTTTAAATTCGCTATATGAAGATATCTATTATAAAGAAAAACATTGTGTTGTCACAGGAAACACCAGAGGCTCTTTTCGCATCGCTTGTCACAACTATCGTAAATTGAATTTCAATTACTACTTAACAGATGAGAGCAAAATTCAGTTAGAAAATTTGTCTAATTTCTTTGAAGACAATGAATCCTTAACGTTGAATATCGATATTAACGGTGTTGAAAATGGCGCTTATGTCATTAAATCACGGGTTGTAAACCGCACACATGGCAGTGTTCAAGACGAATGGAGTCGCTTCGACTTAAAAGAATTAAGTATGAATGAACAGGACTATTTGCATCGTATCAGTACCCCACGGCTGCTAAATACAAAAGTAAAAGTTGAGAATAATCGTTTGCAATTTTCAGTTCATTTAAAACCTCATGAAATCCGGTATTTGCATGTAACAATGGAATAATTCGTAACCTGAAATATCTCTAGATGAATCAGAGGTATTTCAGGTCTTTTATTGGACAAAATTTGACAGTCATTTTTTTGCTTTTTTTACAACTAGGCCATTTCTAAAGAAGAAATCAGCCTAATTCCCTCACTATTTTGTCCATAACTTCGGCGGAGTTGGCTATTAATAAACGCTATTATTATCATTAAGAGAACGTTGAGAGACTAACTGCACGCAGATTACTTGAAGAAGAAAGGACCTAGATTGAGATGAGTGAAAAAGAGCAAATTCATGGGATTACACAAGGAGAGATTGTTCCGTTAAGCGAAGTGAAAGATCCGATCTTTTCAGAGGAGATGATGGGAAAAGGGGTAGCAATGAAACCGAACTTAGGGGAAGTCTACGCTCCTTTTGACGGTGTTGTAGTTAGTGTATTTCCAACAAAACATGCGATTACCTTGAAGAGTGATCTAGGCTGTGAAGTATTAATTCATGTGGGAATTGATACAGTCAATTTGAATGGTGAACTTTTGGAACCATTGGTTTCTGAAAATGATCGCGTAAAAACAGGCGATCAGATCATGCGTTTCGATTTGGCTCAAATTAAGGAAAGAGGATATGATTCGGTCATTCCGTTAGTAATCCTGAATACACCGGATTATAAAACAATTGAGGTTACTGATGAAGAAAATGGGGATCGTGAGACGCTTTTACTAGATATTGAAAAAGCTGAGATACCAATTGAAAAAAAGGAAATGAACTCCAAAGAATATAATTTAGAGCATGCGATTATTCGTACATTGGGCGGTAAAGACAATATCGTTTCACTTGGTCATTGTGCCACTAGATTAAGGATCAACCTAAAAGATGAATCAGCTGTAGACGAAGGCAAGCTTGAGAAAGTTCCAGGTGTATTAGGTATCGTTAAATCCATGGGAGGATTGCAAATTGTTATCGGTAATACCGTCAATCAAGTCTATGACAATATTCAAAAACTCTACAATATAGAAAGTTCGACAGAGGAAATGAAAGAAAAAGGATCGGTTCCAAATCGGATTTTGAATGTACTATCCGATATTTTAAGTCCTGCCGTTCCATTGATTATGGCTAGCGGATTCATTTCTGCAATACTGGTCATTATGACTCGATTGGGAATGGATCAGGAAAGCTCCACTTATGTAATCTTAAATGGCGCCGCCAATGTCGTTTTCTATTTCTTACCAATGATGCTAGCCTACACTGCATCGAAACGCTTTAAATGCAATACGATTTATGCGCTATTTTTAGGCGGACTGTTTTTACATCCGAATATCCTAGGGTTTGCCCAAAAAGGCGGGACCATGGATTTGTTTTACTTACCTGTGACAGCTGTGGATTACTCTTCTAGTTTATTGCCGATCATTTTAAGCGTATGGGTTCTGTCATACGTCGAAAAACTAGCCGACAACTATGTTCCTGATGCGGCTAAATATGTTTTTAAACCCTTTGCAATCGTGGTGATCATGTTACCAATCGCTTTATGCATTACAGGACCAGCAGGATTTTTATTGGGTGAAGGGATCGGTAGTATCTTGACCTTGATCTATAGTCATGCAAGCTGGTTAGCGATTTTATTGGTTGCTTCTTTTGCTCCATTGTTGGTCATGACGGGGATGCATATCGCTTTGACTCCGATAATTATTTTGACAAACTTTGAGAACTTAGGATATGACAATATGCTTTTGATTGCTTTTATAGGGATGAATTTTTCACAATTTGCGGTGGCCTTAGCCGTGATGTTTAAGACGAAGAAACGTAATTTAAAACAGCTTGCAGCAAGCTGTGCGATTACGGCATTTTTAAGTGGTATAACGGAGCCAACTCTTTATGGAATAAGTGTGAAGTTGAAAAAACCATTTTATGCGACCTTTATCGGCTGTATTGCGAACGGAATCTTTTGTGCTATCGCCAATGTTAAAGTCTTTTCATTTGCACCACCATCATTCTTTACGTTACCGATTTTTATGAATCCTGATGGGTCGAATACGAACTTTATGTTGGCCTTATGCACGATTGGGATCACGATTATAGTGACTTTTGTAGCAACCTGGGTTTTAGGATTTGATGATTCGATTTTTGAGACAGAGGGTTAAGAGGGAAAGACATGGAGAAAAAATTATTCGTTTTTGACCTTGATGGAACTTTACTAACAAGTAAAAACCAGCTACTTCAAAGTACGGTATTAGCATTGGATTACTTGCAGAGAAAACACACAGTGATGTTGGCGACAGGACGAAGTCGTTTTCTCATCAAACCTATTTTAGATGAATTAACTATAAAAAATTATATTGTATGTAATGGTTCTGCTGCTTTTCTCAACGATAGACAAGTATTTAAGAGGACACTGGAAAAAAATAAGTTAGAAGATTTACTTAGTCATTTCAAGGAACAAAAAATTGATATTGCATTAACAGGACTAGATAATTTTTGTCGGATATCTTCGTTTCAAGTTTCTCAAATGGAACAAGCAATGCGCTCTATCGGCGGAGAAGTTCCTAGCTATTTACCAGATTACCACTTAAAAAATGATATTTATCAGGGATTGGCATTCTATGATCCGCAACTTGATGAGAGAATACAGAGTGAATTTTCGGATTTTCGTTTTGTTCGCTGGCATCCTTCATTCGTTGATATTGTTCCTAATCAAGGATCAAAGGCAGTCACAATGCTGACTATTGCACAAAACTTAGGAATAAAAACTGAGAACATTATTGCTTTTGGTGATGAAGCAAATGATATTGAAATGTTAACAGCTGCTGGGTTGGGGATAGCCATGGGCAATTCTAATACCTCAGTAAAAGCAATCGCTGATTTTGTGACCAAATCGAATGATGATGATGGTATCGTGTATGCGTTAGAAAAGTTCGAGCTATTATAAAATGAGGGTGGAGAATGTTAATTTTTCCACCTTTTTTGTGTCGTAAAGTAATTACTATATCTTGTCTTTAATTGTACCTTAGTCTTAATTTTAAAAGGAAACTGAGCAAAATGTATCGAAAGAATGAGCAAGATACAGACAGCCTTCGAATGAAGCATGTCTTATGATTAGACTATAGCAATGTTAAGCGAATCGAAAGAAATACTGTAGTTTTTGTCGCTTTTAATCAGGAGGTAGAAAGTGAAGTATTTAGTAATTTGTATAAATAGAGATAAAACAAAAGAAGAAAAAAATTTTAAAACTTGTCGTGAAGCACTGTGCTTTGCGACCAATTATAATAAGATAAAGTCCAGCAAAATTTACAAAGATGGTTGCTTGATTCAGAAATTTATCTATTAGTTATTTTAATATTAAATACTTTATTCTGTATAAGCCATTGGAATTACGGATCATCAGACAATTATGTATTGTAATTTTTGTTGATTGATTTCTATTTACAAATTTATATTTTTACTTCTTTCAAATTAAGCAAGAAGAGTTTCAAACCAATATTTTTTTTGAGAGAGTTTTACAATTGCAGAACGCAGTTAATATCAGAGATATGGGTGGATATGAAACAAATGAAGGTAAATTTTTTAGAGGAGATCATTTAGCGCATTTAGATGAAAGTGATATTAAGCTATTGGAAAAAATGAATATTAAAATGATAGTTGATTATCGTTCGGAATTTGAACAAAAATGATACCCAAGTATAGTAATCGGTTCTGTAAAAAACACATATCAATGCGATCAAAAATCAAGTTTTTCAGAATGTTCCGCAAAAGCAGCTAACCTAAAAAAAGAAAATATAAATATGGTCAATGAATTAATTAATGGTGAAGTTGACTCGAAATATGTGAACGATAAAGGTGATAACGTTAAAGAAGGGTACAAAGAATTAGTTACTTCTGAAACTGCTCAAGAGGCCTACTCCAGGTTTCTAAAAATATGTGCTGAATCGGAAAATACCCCCTTAGTTCATCATTGTAGAGGTGGAAAAGATCGAACAAGACTGGGAGCAATGTTTTTACTTTTGGCGTTAGGAGTAAAAGAAGAGTTTATAGTTCAAGATTACATTCTCACAGTCATTATTAGAGAAAAAAGGAATCAGGTTAAATACGAGCAGTATAGAAAATTGACACAAAATAAAGACCATTTAGACTATCTGATGACAATTTTAGCCACGAGGAAAGATTTTATTCAAACCAGTATTGATTTGGTAAAAAACATGTATGAATCTGTTGAGCTATACATGACTCAGCATTTGAAGTTATCGCTAAGTGAAATGGATAAATTGATACAATTGTATTTGGAAGAAGGCAAATCAATTTCACAAGAAAACTAAGTTCATAGTATCTTCAAAGTATAATATCGCAATTGATAGCCCTAGGTTCAGTGAGTCTCGCATTTTCGACTCTTTGAATCGAGGCACTGCTATTTTTTTTATACTAGTTACTCAATGAGTTTGATAAGTATTATTATTAGTAGTGCATTTAGAATAGGAATTACAATTGCGTTGACTTATCTATTTAGGTAAAAGATTCTGAAAAGTAATCTACATTTATTGGAGAAGTTTAATTTTGAAAAGAATTAGAGATCGGTTAGGTCACTTAGTTGATAAGGATTGATTTGTTAATTTAAAAGTAATATTTTTAAGATAATGTACAATCGGCAATTGACGTCGGTTGTACATCTTTTTTAAACAGTAATGTAAGTATAAGAACGATAAGACTTGTGATCGAGTTAGGAAGTACTTGTAGAAAAATCCTGAGATTGATTTTTCTGTTTCTTGACATTTATTAAGTGGAGCTATTTTGATCATCAATCTTCAAATTGGAGTGATGTTATTAGAAAGAATACAAAAATGATTTACATGGAAACTCCATCAAATCCTACTTTAAGAATTACAGATATTAGATCAGTCGCGACTATTGCTAAACGCAATGACATCATAACTGTTTGTGACAATACTTTTATGACACCCTATTATCAGAACCCATTGGACCTTGGTGTAGATATTGTCATTCATAGCGGGACAAAATTCCTCAACGGCCATAGTGATGTAGTCGCGGGATCAGTGATTACCAATAGTCCAATACTACATCAGAAAATAGTAAATCAACGCACCCTTCTTGGAGGAATACTGGGGGTTGAAGATGCATGGCTTTTAATGAGAGGAATTAAGACGCTAGGTATTCGAATGGAGCGTTCGGAACATAATACTCTTTTGATCGTTAGTTTTTTAAATAGAAGTAACAAAGTAAAAAAAGTTTATCACCCTTCATTGAATAGTCATAAAGGGAGAAAAATTCATATAAAACAGGCCAGAGGTTTTGGTAGTGTACTGAGCTTTGAATTGGAAAATGTTGATGCAGTTGAAAGCTTTCTTTCAAAAGTAACTATTCGCCTTGTAGGGGTTAGCTTGGGTGGTGTAGAAACTATTTTATCCTATCCGTGGATAATGTCTCATGCGGGCCTATCTGAAGAGGAAAGATTAGCTCGAGGAGTTACTCCAGAATTAATCAGGTTTTCTGGTGGAATTGAAGATGTTGCTGATTTGATTATGGATATGGAACAGGCATTGCAGTAAAGAAAAAATCTAAAGGAGGACAATATGATTGCTATGGTCAATCATATTGTCCTCCATTTTTTTTTGCAAGGATGAGAAAAACTAAAAGAGTGGAAGATTAACAATGAGTTCTAGCATCAATGCTGTTGCAAATATAAGTGATAAATACATATTGGTTTATCGTAATATGCTAGAAGAACAAAATGAACAAAAAGAAGTTGATTGAATTTAGTTTGATTCATTATGAGCACTCGAATTTTTGAAATTTACTATATGGATCTGTGTCAATAAAGTGGACTCATTTTTTGAGAATCTTTTTGAAACCAATCCACACTCGAGTTGTTTCATGATTTCAGAAAATCGTCAAACCAAA
>NZ_JAWGOQ010000019.1:0-89100 GCF_032555305.1 Enterococcus sp. | reverse complement strand
CTCAAAGTGTTTAATTTAGAAAATAATGGTCTCAATTGTTTCGACGTACTTAGCGGTTTCCACGGTGTGGAAGAGTTCCGCGCCGTCTTTCTGACAAAGTTTCACGTTCGTCATGCGTTCTAATAATCCTTTGATTTCGGTGCCTGTCTTCGTAGTATCTGGATCATTGAAGCTCCACATTTGATTTTTGCCAAAGCTGTTTTTAAAGGTTGCGACGATTTTTAACATGGACATTTATTTTTCCCCTTTCTATTTGGTGTAGCGTGATTGGCTGGTTAGAACCACGCCGTACAGCTCGCTGCCTTCTACCGATAGTTCCTTCATAATCTCGCCTAGCTCCAGAACTTTTTCTTCACTTGGCTCTTCGATCACATTCGCGAAGCTGATCTTCTTCACTTTTTCCCCACCTGCGTCGATCTCCACTTGTAGTTTGTTTCCGATGTGTTGAATCATTTGAATTCCTCCAATAAATTTTTTGTTCCGGCCGGTGACTAAAAGATAGCGGATTTTTCAAAAAAGTGCGAATCGCAAAATTGCAGATTCCCCCCTCAATTTTGCACATTTTGAGCGAAAAAAGCCGTTTTTAGCCCAAAATCGGTTAATTTGAGGGGGGCAAGTGCAAAATTGCGATTTGAAATCGTTTCCTATTTGGCTTACAATAAAGTGTTTGGTTAAAAGTGGTGATACTTCGTTATAAGCTGATAACTAGGAAATACTTTATCAACTAAGCTATAGCCAAACTATATTGAATATGAAAGAAACTCGACTGATTTTTTATAAGGTACTCAGACTTCCAAATCATTTATACTTAAGTGGATAGCGAATGGCCTTTAGTTACCCTAATTTTCACAGCTTTTACAGCACGAATATATTTACAATAAGTGTTATCTTTGAAAACTAAAAAAAGTATGCGACGCACAGAATAGCGCCGCATACACAACTAACTTTCATCCAGATTTGTCATCACCAACACGATTAGATGAGGTATGAGGTATCCTGAACTATGTAAAGCACCTTGAGCGCTACTTTACATATTTTGATTTTGAATTCTGAAATTATAGATCAAAAGAAAAATATTTTTCCTTTCGTTATAGCCAGACAATCGTAGGTCTTTTATCTCAGTAATAACGATCCAATTATTTTTGCAATCTGTTGCATAGCAAATGCTAACACTGTAGTCGCTAAAATAACCAAGCATACATATAATAAACGATTGTCGATAGATAATATGTCACTACGAAAAAATCGAATAAACAGACCCTGATATAAATACAGCTCAAAAGAAACTATTTTTATATATTGATATATCCAATTTTTAAAAGTAATTTTGTAACTAATGAACATTGCTAGCGAAACAAAAAAAAGAACAGATAACGATCGAATAACTGGGGAATAAGACAATTCATCAAGATAAAAAAAACTGCTAAATAGTATGGCAAACGCTAACGCAGATTTTCGATATTGACGAAAAAGAAAATCGGTAATTTGCTTTTCTTTAGTACTCCAAACTACTCCTAGTGGGAAACAAAAGACAGCATTTGTCCACCATTCCCCATAATTTAGACGTTTAGCCAGTACAATCGATATTATCACACTTAAAATTAGCAGTACAATCAATACTAAATCGTTTTTTCGAGAAATAATCGCACTAATGAAAAATGTCATGTATAGATAAATTATCATTAGAGCAAACCATCCGGTAGGTACAATCGGACTACCGTTTATTAAAGAAAAGATTGCATTACTCAAACTAAACTCTCCTATTATATTTCGATAAATTAAATAAACAATCATTGCTAAAATAAACGGTATCAAAATGCTCAAAATCTTTTTTTGAAGAAAAGTGTTTAAATATAGATTCCCTTTTTTCTTATATTGTTTTGTTAATCCGTATCCAGAAATAAAGAAAAAAAGACCTACTGCTAACCTACCTACGACAACCAAACGTGAAGCTAGAAAAGAATCTGGATACTCACTAAGTCCCTGTGATAAATGATGCATCATTACAAATATAACTGCAATTACTTGCAAATTACTGGTAGTTTGGATAGATAATTGCTGATTATTATAATCCTGATTTTGTTCACTTGTAAATGCAATAAAAAAAACAATAACTAAAAAAATAAAATCCATTTACGAAACACCCCTAACTTTACTAACTATATTGTAACAAAAAGTAGGAAATAAATTTAGATAAAATAAAAAACAACCGAACTTAATCGGTTGTCATAACTTTCCGACTCTCACCGAAAAATCTCCCCCAACTCTCGTCAAATTAGGATTATAATACGGATCATTCTCAATATATTTAGCCCAAGTGTCTTCCATATACTTAGTTTCTTTCTCAAATCGAGCTTGTTTTTCTGGTGTATTTTCGTAGCCTCGGGATTGGGACTCGAAGTGATACAACTCGGCACCATGCAGCCACACATTATCATGACCTTTTTCATATTCTCGCAAACATAAATCAACGTCGTTAAAGGCCACTGTCAGCTCTTCATCAAAGCCATTCAATTCAGCAAAATCTTTTGCGCGTATCATTAAGCAGGCGGCAGTTACCGCTAAGTAATCCACGTTGATTTCAAGTTTTCCAAAATAACCGAAATCTCCGCGTGGAAATGTATGGTGTCCATGCCCAGCAGCTCCACCCATTCCTAAGATCACGCCAGCGTGCTGGATTGTATTGTTTGGATAATACAATTTTGTGCCGACACAGCCGATACGTTCGAATTGGGCGAAGGAAACCATCTTGGTCATCCATTCTGGCGTAATAACTTCTGTATCATTATTTAGGAATAACAAATATTTTCCTTTAGCAACCTTTGCAGCTAAATTATTAATACGAGAATAGTTGAATGGTATGTCAATAGATTCAACAACAAATCGTTCTCCAAGTTGTTTTTGGTAATTCGCATAAAGCTCTTGCATCTCTGGCTGATCACTTCCATTATCTGCCATTACGATCTCATAATTTGAATATGTCGTTTTTTCGATAATGGAGTCTACACAGCGTTTTACATCGTCATAGCCATTGCGCGTAGGAATGATAACACTTACTAAGTCTTCAGATAATACTTTATAGTCGACATCATACAATCCATTTCCAGCCGCGTGATTGACTGTCGCTTCGATTCCACGACGTTTGATTGCATCTTGAACAGCTTTCAGTCCCGCATCGAAGGCATAGCTCTTCGTTGACTGATCAGCAGCAGTCGAGCTTGGTAAAATGCGCCAGTAATATAAAACCTGCGGAATATGCGCGATACGTCCAGCAGTAGTTTGCTCAGTAAAGCGTAGAACTAAATCATAATCCTGAGATCCCTCATATCCGACACGAAAACCGCCAATTTCCTTCATAATTGAACGACGATACACTCCTAAGTGAGAAATGTAGTTGGTTCCCAATAATAGATCTGGCGACCAATCAGGCTTGAAGGCTGGATCGAACCGTTTGCCGGCCATATCGATCTTATCTTCGTCACTATAAATCAGATCTAACTCTGAATTTTCATTCAAGCGTTTGGCTACTTCATACAAAGCGATTGGTGCTAACTCATCGTCATTATCCAATAACGCAACAAACTCACCTGTAGCAATTTCTAGGGCAGAATTGGTAGCTTTTGAGATATGACCATTTTCAGAGCGAAAAACAATTTTGATCCGTGAATCTTGTGCAGCGTATTTTTCCAGTAGTGGTCTGACTGTAGCATCTGTCGAGCAATCATCCGCCATACATAGTTCCCAATTTGGGTAAAACTGATTTTGAACAGACTCGATGCATTTCGCCAACCATTTTTCCTCTACATTATAAACCGGCATTAAAATTGAAATAAGCGGCTGGTAATCAAACGAAGTAATCTCTGCTTTAATTGAATTAATATCCCAATTCTCTTTTTCTTCAATCCATTGTTGATAGCTTTCATCCGATTGCTTGTTTTGCTCCAGCTTGATCCGACGCAACGTATTTTTTAACCCATTACGCTTTAAATACCCTAGCCCTTTACGTGCTTTGCCATATAATGCGTGAATTTGTGAAGGCTGTTTAGGCTCTTTTACAATATTTTCATTTGGCACAAATGACTCACTTTGAGTATCTTCAGCAAAATGAAAATCAAGCACAATTTTTTCGGTTGGATCAACCACTTCAATCAATAAATGAAAACCCATTTGCAGACTGGCACTCGTTTTGTGAGCAGCAGCTACATCTGAACGTGGGTAAAGCTCTGTTTTATCACTAGCAATGTTTTCTGAGTGAATCTCGATCATTGGGACTTCTTTTGAATCAAGATCAAGTGCCCAGCCTTTGATTTCTAATTGTTTGGTATCTGGATGATAACTGCATTGATCAATGCAAACTTGTTCATTTTTTGCCACGGGATTAGCCTCCTATGCTGAATTGATTTGGATTGATCAATGGATCATTCAATTCTTGAGAGTATTTCTTCGTTAAAGTGTCATATGCTTCTTTTTTTACATTGAAATGATTTTCACCAGGATAGCGTACTTCAAAATATGGATCAAAAATCAGTTTTTTATTCTGCTGTGCTAAGCGAATTGAAAAGTCGATTCCTTTAATTTGAGATGGCAAGTTGAGATCAAAACCATCAAGTTGTAAGAAATCAGTCCGGCGAATAATCCACGCATCTTCCGTTGCTGTATAAATCTCACGAGGCAGCGTTGGACGGAAATACGTTCCGATTGTTTTATTTGATAGACCTTGCTGCTCATATACGATTCGCTCATTTGCAGGATCGAGGATCACACCACAATTTAGAATCGCATCATCTTTACTAATGACTTTACCAGTAACCGCACCAACATTTGGTAAGCGAACAAAGTTCATTGCTTCCTTCAACCAAGTTTGCTTTGTTGGTATTAAATCTTCTGCCAAGAAAACTAAAAATTCACCTGCCGCTTCCTTAGCAAGGTTATTTTCATCTTTGTCAGAGAACATCCGAATGCGTTCATCAGTAATTTCTGAACTGCTTGTCAAGATCTCGAAATTAGACCATTCAGTCGCTAGAAGATCGCTCACTTGCTTTTCACTTGATTTGCCACTCAAAATGATCGAAACTTTGGGATCTGTTTCATATTTAAAATCGATCTTATAAGCCCCATAATTCTTCGTCATCGACACAACACCGTCAAGTTTACGACGGTCAAGCGCAGCTTGAACCGCATTTTGTCCAGCAACATAGGCGTATTCCTTGCTTTGAGGGTCCATAGCGACAGAAGTTTCGATCGTTCGCCAATGATAAAGAATGTTTGGAATATGGTAGATTTCCTTTGCCGCCTCAGTAGCTCGCAAAACAAAATCGTAATCTTGACTGCCATTGAACTCTGTGCGCAAACCGCCAACTTTTTCTATAATCGAACGTTTTACTACCACAAAATGGGTGATGTAGTTATGCCCCAGCAACAAAGTTTCATTCCAATTCGGTTTGAAAAATGGATCAAAACGTTTGCCGCTCATGGATAGCTTGTCCTCGTCAGTATAAATGAACTCACGATTTTGATCCTCATTCAGTGCATTCACAACAGCTAAAAGTGCAGTATCTGCCAAAATGTCATCATTATCTAAGAATCCGATATAATCCCCAGTCGCGATCTCAATTGCTGAGTTTGTTGCCTCTGAAATGTGACCATTTTTTTCCCGCAGAACGATCTTCACACGATCATCCGCAGCTGCTAACTCTTGAAGTAAAGGTTTGATATGGGCTTTTGGCGAAGCATCATCGGCCAAGCAAAGCTCCCAGTTGCCATAGATTTGATCTGTCAAGGACTGAACACAAGCCCGCAACCATTTTTCATCTACATTATATACAGGTACGACTAGAGAAATTTTCGGTTGGAAGGGCAAGTCCTTTGAAATCTCAATTAATTTTGCTCGGGTAGGTTCTTCAACCTTTGTCATCCACTCTTCATAATTAGCACTTTGCTGTTTAGAACGTTGGTAGTTTTTCAGAGCTCCCGAAATCCCATTCCGTTTGATTGATCCGAGTAAGCGACGAACCTTTCTTGTGACTGGTGTGCTTACTGGTTTAGCATTGCTTGCCACAACTGGATACAGCTGTTCCTGATCTGCGATAACGAACAATTTGATTGCATCGGTTACTTGCATATTTTTGATTGTCAAGATAAAGCCGAATTTCTCTGATGACGCAATGTCATAGACCTCATTTACATCAGGTCGATAGATTGGATTAACTTGCAGCTGATTCATGGATTCTGCTAATAAATACTGCAGTGGCATTTGGCTCGTTTCAGAAAAACCCCAGCCCTTAATGATTGCTTCATTTTCTGATTCATTATTTTCGATTGATTCGATCGTCAGTTTAATTCCTTCGATTTCGCCATTCGCCTGAATATAAGGAATATCTTTCAGTTGATAATGATGCTGATCTAAATAATTCAGCTTTAACGAAAGCAAACGATTTTTTTCTTTTTCATTCGCGACATCCTGCATCACCTTTACTTCAGATGAGAAGAACTCTTCTTCATTCAAGACGTTGACGTTCACAGTATACTCTTTCCCCGCAACAAGAGCTCCATCAATAATCACATAAGGCTCCTCTTTGACTTCAGGAAATAAAAATAAGTCTTCTTGATACCAGGAGGCATTCGTTTCTTCGATGGGGACCAGCTTATTATCAACAACAATCGAAAGCTGTACTGTTGCAGGAACTTTCCCAATCACGACCCGTAATTTCTCCGTATTCGCGGGTGCAAAGTGAGTTGTGACTTTATTTTCATTTGTCTGATTATTAAAGATATATGGCTTCACTTCGAATTTTCCATCAATCAAATAGGCTAATTGCACTTGCTTGTTGTAATTTGAATTGACTGGCTCAACTCGCTCAGGATCAGCTACTGGTTCCTTTCGCAACGCATAGAAATATTGATAAACTTCGCCAAACGCACGATTCTTGAAATCATAGCGAATCATATGCGGCAACTCATCATAGCTAGCTGATAGCTCATTCTGGCCAACTTGAGAATACGTGAAATCTTCACGACGAATTGATAACCCAATACGCTCGAATAATTCCTCAAATCCTTTTTGAGTATAGAAACTATTATGGGTTCGATCCAGCAGACCATATTGCTTCCAATCCAGCTTATTGTTGAATAAATCGATTAAGACTGAATTATGGGCTAGATTGGGAAAAGTAAGTAATATTTCACCGTTTGGCGCTAAAAATTTACTAGCCTCTTGTAAAGCTTTTTCCGAATCAATCAAATGTTCTAAAACATCAGCAAAGATAATAAAATCAAAGGTTTTACCAGCGAAATGGTCGTTCCATTTATACTCTTCAATATTTCCTAAAAAGCCGTCCTGGGCAAAGCCCATGACGTGCTCAAATAAGACCGGATCAAATTCAACGATCGATACTTCACATTTTTTTTCATTGATCAAATACTGAGTCATACGACCATTGCCGGGACCAAATTCTAAAACGGAAGAACCTTCAGTAATCTGACTGATGATTTTCCCCACACTCGTATGCTCTTCAAGAGACAAATCAAAATCATACTTCATAATTAAATCGTTTCCTTCCACTTATGATCCAAAACGACGATGCCTTCGCCGACATACTTACCAGAGATGAACATGGTTAAATATCTAGTTTTATAGACTAATGGCACAGTTGCATTTTCTTCAAATAGTGCGACATCGAAGTAGTATTCGCCACCTAAAAGAGCCATTTTTTCATATTCTAAATAGAAAACATTCTCACCCTTATTCCAAGAAATTGTTTTCTCATCTAATAAGGTATTCAAACCACAAACATAGTTATTATCGACTGTTCGAATAGCTATTCCTAAAACTGGTTTTTTAATGGAATCATCCTTGACATCATACGTCACTTTCACAATCACTTTACTATCTTGTTCAACAATATCTAAAGGCTGTAAATCGCGGTCCAATAATTCAGCTGATTTTACTTCCACAATGTCATAAGCCGAAAATTCCTCTGAGGCTGAATTTTCACGATCGACAGTTTTCAATGATTTCTTCTTCAGGAAGTTTTCATAGTCTTCGGTGATCTCCATCGTTTCACCTTCTGCTTCAACCACACCGTTCTTTAACCAATAGACACGATCACAAAAACGACGAACAGCGTTCACATCATGAGAAACGAATAGAATTGTTTTTCCGGCATTGCGCAGCTCTGTAAATTTTTCCATACATTTTAGCTGGAATTCCAAGTCTCCCACCGCCAAAGCTTCATCGACAATCAAAATATCAGGATCAACATTGATGGCTACTGCAAAAGCAAGTCGCACAAACATCCCACTTGAATAGGTTTTGACCGGCTGGTACAAATGGTCGCCAATATCTGCGAAGTTAATAATATCATCAACCTTCTCAGCCATTTCTTCACGAGAAAAGCCTAAGACCATCCCATTTAGAAAAATATTTTCATAACCACTGTATTCTGGATTGAAGCCTGAACCGAGCTCTAATAATGCTGCGATATTTCCTTCAATCTTTACTTCGCCGTCAGAAGGCGTCAGCACACCAGTGATGATTTTTAGGATCGTTGATTTACCAGAACCATTTTCCCCAATAAAGCCGATCATTTCACCTTTTTTCACTTCAACATTGACATCATTCAAAGCGTAAAAAACTTCATGATAGGTCTTTCTTGTAGGACTTAAAGCTTCCTTCAAACGATCAGAGGGCTTTTTATACATATCATATTTTTTTGTTAAATGGTTGATTTCGATTACTGTTTCTGTCATTTTGCTTTAATCTCCTTATAGAACATCAGAAAAATGTGGTTTCAAGCGTTTGAAGACGATGCTGCCGACCACTAATAGAATCAAGGTCACGACCCAGAAATAGATCGTTAATAACGGTTTTTCCCAAAACCACTGCTCACCAAAAAATGCGTCCCGATAGCCTTGGACAACATAAAACATTGGATTAAACTTTAGAATAAATTGAATTGTTGGATGCGCCGCAAATTGGTTAATACTCCATAAGACGGGAGTTCCCCACATCAATGCTTGCATAATAACACCAATAAATTGATTGATGTCTGGGAAGAAAGGTTGGATTGAAGAAGTGATCCATGTCAATCCAGTCAAGAACATCATCATCGCGAATAGATAGTAGAAAATTTGCAGCATATGCAAGCCCGGTACCACCTGATTGAAAAGTGCTACGATTACCGCAATCACGATGAAAAAGACATGCATAAACATCCCTGAAAACAGTTTTACAGATGGCAAGATACGAATATTAAAGACAACTTTTTTTACTAAATAGCTGTATTCACGAAAGACATTCGTACCGGAACCTAATACTTCAGAAAAATACATCCACGGTACTAACCCAGTTAACAGAAATACTAGGAAGGGATACTTTCCATCAGTCATAGCCGCTTTAAATCCGACACCGAATACAAACCAATAAGTCACCACCATCACCAGAGGGTTGGCAAAAGCCCAGAAAATACCTAAGGCAGATCCAGCATAACGTGCTTTAAAATCATTAACAGAAAATTGTTTTAATAAGGTACGGTTTTGAAAAATTTCTTTAAAAAAACTCAGTAAGTCTTTGAACATTTTTTTTCCTCTCATCTAACGCTTTATTTATTATTTCTACAGTTGATTAACGTTATTATTCTACAGAAAGATATATGTAAAAGCAAGGTCACAAAAAAAAAGCCTAGACGTTTATCTACATCTAAACTTATTTTTAAGAATTAGCCTCGGCGGCTTCTCCGTGTCAGTCGCGTTTCAGGTTCTTCCTCCTCGGTCGGATCAAAAACATTCACCGAATAATCAAGTGGTACTGCGGTTACTTGATTCTTCTGCCATGCTAATCCTAACAAACAGAAAGTGATCGGAATCCAATAAGGCGCCATCAATGTATCCTCCATTGTTGATTGAAGAAGTATTGCAAAAAAGGCGATAACAAAGCTTAATTGGGTCGCCTGTGTATCTTTGATAATGATCAGCCAAACATTATACAAAATGAATAAGCTCATCAACACTAAACCAACCAAACCAAATTGACCCAATGTCGCATTATAGCTGTTGTGATTGCCTAGAATCTGCGCACCGCGTTTAAACGTGAATGGCGGCATACCTACCCAAAATTGCTGTTTCACTTCGAATAAGGTATCGTAAAAATGTTTCCAAATATCTTCCCGACCAGTAAATAAGTCAATATTGCTAGAATTGGCTAAAAACAACGTCAATGGAAAGATTCCAATCAAAAAGATGCTGTAGCCAAGGCCATAGCCCCATTTGACTGTTGTTTTCAAAAAGCTTGGCCATAAGTCAAAGAAAACAAAAAATACCACTGCAATGAAGGCTGCTTGAGATTGGACAACCCATGTACAAGCCAATGCAATCAAATAGATTGGATATTTCGCAATATTTGCCCAAGTCCATTCAAGTGATTGCAATAGCGTCACAACCAAGAAGCTTGAACACATTACACTACTGCCAATTGTGTTCGTATTGATCCAGATTTCTTGCAGCTTATTGCTCTTATCCCAAATACTTATCCCTGCAGGAGGCGTGGGAATTTCTGTAAAAATACGAAAAGCAGTGATCAATAAAACTACAAATATTAAGACAGCGAATACCAGTCGCAAACTTTTTGTAAATTCAACGAGTTTAAAATCCAGTACAACAAAGATAATCAGAGCAATTGTTATATCTTGCAGGAATCCAGCTTGTCTCAATTCGTCAAACTGATGATAAAAGAGGATCGAAAGGATCGCAACTCCGATCCAAATCAGATCGTTCCATTTTAGTTTGTAGCAGTTCAACACTAAGACGATCGTTGCTCCAATCGGCATGTATCGGTTCATATTAGCATAGATATTGAACATTCCTTGTGTCCCAATACCCTTGGTCCAAAGGAAAAAGCACAACAAGGTCATCCCGATCAGAATGGCTGCACTAGCTAAATTCAAAGTTTCTGCTGTGCTCTTTTTCATTCGTTCCATTTTTTTCCTCCGAATTTCAGTTAGTTTATATATTCATCATAGTTCGGTGCTGGTTGAGGAATTTCCTGATAGTTATCCGTTCCGCCGATTGGATCAACGGTCGTTTCTGTACCTACCTCTGCTTGTTCCTCATCAGAAGTGAAAGTCAAACGATAGATAGACCATTCGTCCTTGTCTGGACCATATAATCGGTCAAATTGTGCAAAGTTAAATCTGTTATAGTCTTCCAGCGGACGTTTACTGATTATATATTTGAATCCCAACTTTTTACAATCAGCAAAATTAAGATAAACAGTAAAATTATCAGGTCGATCCAAATGATATCTCGTTGGTTCTGCCACTGCAAAAGCTCGAACATGCGCATAGCGATTATATATTTTTTCATTCTTATGTTTAGGATCGATTTTGTGCCATAACTTCATATCTGGATAAAAGCGCACAGAGTTAATTGTCTTAACACCTAATGCAGGTGCAAAATTATAAAGATTGTCTTCCGCCAACCATGTAGCATTTGGATCTTCCTTTTTAATCTTTACTATTTCTTCAGCCAGCGTTTTCTTATCGATTGCACCTGTTCCTTTAACAATCGGATTAACAAAAATTCCCGAAACTAATACAAGCAAAGTCATTGCGAGAATAAACGCTTTTTTCAACTTGTAAAGCAAACAGAACAGAATCAATCCAAAGACAACTAATGTAATAAAAATTTCAAAATTATTGAAATACAATCCCATCACGGAGGTCAACACTGAATGAGTTGCCAACGCCATAATAAGTCCTAGAAAAATCAATTTGAGCCAGCCTGGAACTTTTACATACTCCCAAAAGAAGTTAATCATCCAGAGAGATAATAAAACAGCACCGAAGCCTAAAGTCACTAATCCGCGTGTGTTAGTAACATAGGTCAACATCAACGCTTTGGCGATTCCGTGACTGTAGCCAAAGAATGTCCAGCCAAAAATAAAGCAACAGAATAGAAGTATAATTACACCTTTGTATTTTTCTTCTTTGCCTTGTTTGGAAAAAAATATAAAGGGTGATAAGAGTAAAGTCAATGGCAAGAAGTTGAAGTAAGATGCAACTTCCCCGTTGTTTGTACCTTGGAAACTGAAATCATCAAAGGGAATTTTCCAGTTCGTCAAGAATAAAAAGTAGTCAGATGGAGGCAAGCCACCGCCGCCTGCTTCCCGGTGACCAGGATAAATAGTATTCATGGTCGCATCAATTGCATCTTTAGACATGCTATAAAAATGGAATAGGACAAATCCGATGATTCCCAGTCCACCGATGATGATCGGTAGATCCCAAATATCCAAAACAAGTTTTTTTCGAAAATGAATCAGCGTTCCAAATAACCAGAATAGTATCAAATAAGCTAATGGCACCTGATGGGCTGGATACAATACCAAAACAAACCCTATCCCATTAATGACAATCAAACTCATCATCAATAGCCGTATGAGCTTATTTTCATGTTTCGCGATAAAGTAGTAGCTCGCTACCATAATCGCTAATGTGAAAAACATCAAGTCTCCCACATGCTGCATAAACCACCATTGAATCGATGGAGAAAAAGTAATCCAAAAGGAACCTAGTAAGGATAAATACTTGTTACGTTTCGTTAAGATCATCACCAGTTCAAAGCTCAGAAGAAGCATACCAATGATTTTAAAGCCCCAATAAAAAGATAAGCCTCTTTCCTTACCTAAAAAGAAGAAACCCCAGTTGAAGGGTTTGCCAATCACTGTCAAATCTTTGACTGGTGAATTATAGGCAATGATCATGTTTTGCCCTTCCTTACCGTACTGCTTATTCACTACAGGATAGTCCTGCTCTGTCTGAGAAAAATAAAAAGGGGTTTGTACCATCCATTCATCTGAACGAACCTCTCGATCCTCTCCAAAGATAACATCTGACTTTTTACCGTCACTTCGTTCTGAAACGATTTTATCCCAAGAGCCGATCGAACTCCCATTTAAATTTAGCGCAACGATCAACACAAGAAAAATGATGCCGATTATGTAGCGAAAGCGAATGATTTGATCAAGCACCTGTGAAAGGGGATTCTTTCTTTCCACAGGCACCTCCCTGATCCGCTTATTTGCTCTTGATTCCATTATTTCCTCCTGAAAATAAAAATTTAAGTGTGATTTTTCCGTAATTGAATTTACCAGTTATAATCTGTTTACCTGCACGAAGCAGTAGCTGCCTTTGATAAGAGACGAACAATTGTGTTTTATATAAAGAATAATAGCATTTTTCAGCATTCAAAATCGCATGATAACGAGAATAATTCATATGTTCGGCATAGTTTAACACAGACAACTGATGATTTAACTCATTTGACAGGATATTTATTTGCCTTTTTTCAGCAAAAATACGCCAACTTAACCAATGATCCAAGTAGTCTAATGGAAAATCAAGATTGTAACCGCCCACTTCCCGTAAGAAGCTGACCCTTAACGCAGTCGCTGAATTAATCACCATAATATCCTGTGAATATGTTTGGTTCTTTTTGGGCAAATCTGTATGTAATGGACGTAAGGTGTCGCTGCTAACAGGTGAGATTTGTTGGTCATTATCATGGATCAGTGGAGCTATCGCTACCACCGAATCAGGCAGTTTAGCAGACCTAGCAATCAATTCATTCAGATACTCACTCGTAAGTGTTGTATCTTGATCCAACGTAATCAGCCATTCAGACTCGTTGCTAAGGTTACTTAAAGCATAATTATAAGCTTGTGCCAATCCGACGTTTTTTTCACTGTGATGATACTCAAAACGTCGTTCTAAGTCTTGAGGCTCACTTACCTTATCACTATTATCAAAAATTAGAACACTTCTGATTTCAGAAAAATTTTCGGAGGTGAGAAGGTTGTTCAAACTTGTGATCGTTGACGATTCTGAAGCCGTCATATTATATAAAACTACCACTATTTCAAACAAATTTCTTACCTCCGAAATTTTCTTACTGTTTTTCTTCTAAATCAAGAAAGCTGGTTAGAGCTTCTTGCCACGTTGGAATCTCAAAACCTAACGCTTTGGCTTTGCTTAAATCCATGATTGAATACTGTGGACGAGTGGCTTTTTGCGGATATTCTTCCGATGTTACAGGTGCAACCTCGACATCGGTATCTTTTAGAATTTCTCTTGCGAACTCATACCAAGAACAGCTGTTTTCATTGGATAAATGATATACACCAAATGGTGCGTTTTTCTCAATAACGAAGGTCATGAATTCTGCTAGTGTACGAGTCCATGTTGGACGACCGAATTGATCATTCACGACAGTTAAACGATCATGTGTTTTTGCTAGATTTTGCATTGTGTAGATGAAGTTATGTCCATATATACCAAACACCCAAGAAGTTCTGATGATATAATAATTATCCATCGTTTCTTGCACAGCTTTTTCACCTAATAATTTTGTACGACCGTATTCGCTCAATGGATTCGTTGTATCATCTACTTGATACATGCCATCTTTTTTCTTACCATCAAAAACATAGTCTGTACTAATGTAAATCAAGGTTGAGCCAGCAGCTTTTGCAGCTTCAGCGACATTACGAGTACCCTCTACATTAATTTTCTCATCTAACTCTTTTCCTTCATCTTCTGCTTTATCAACAGCAGTGTACGCTGCACAATGATAAATGATTTCTGGTTTCATATCAGTTATAAATTTGTCCGTAGCTTCTTTATCAGTGATATCGAGTTGATCAGCATCTGTTGAAACATATTCGAGCTTCTTTTCATCTAATAGATGGCGCAGCTCTGTTCCTAGCTGCCCATGTCCGCCTGTAATTAAGATCATCTGTATCTGCTCCTTCAGTGTTCTTATTTTTCTCAAAAATAGGCAGGTTATCCCTGCCTAATTCAATTAATATTATTGGCCGTTTTTCGCGTAATTGCTCTCTACAGCTTCTTTTTCAGCTTTCCACCAATCTTCGTGCTCTGTGTACCATTTAATCGTGTCTTTCATACCAGCACGAAAGTTAGTGAATTCTGGTGTCCAGCCTAATTCATCTCGTAATTTTGTTGAATCAATCGCATAACGCAGATCGTGTCCTGCACGGTCTTTCACGTGATCGTAAGCATCTTTTGACTGACCCATTTCTTCTAAAATGATTTCCATTACAGTTTTGTTGTCTTCTTCGCCATCGGCACCAATCAAATAGGTTTCGCCGATTTTTCCTTTTGTCAAAATCGCCCAGACAGCAGAAGAATGATCGTTCGTATGAATCCAATCACGGACATTTTTGCCGTCCCCGTAAAGTTTTGGACGAATGCCACTCAAAATATTCGTGATCTGACGAGGAATAAACTTCTCAATATGTTGATAAGGACCATAATTGTTTGAACAATTAGAAATCGTTGCTTGTAATCCAAAGGAACGGACCCAAGCTTTGACTAATAAGTCTGAACCTGCTTTAGTAGATGAATATGGGCTTGAAGGATTGTAAGGTGTTTCGGCAGTAAATTTCTCGCCCTCACCTTCACCATGCCCTGGCAAATCTTCTCTTAGCGGAAGGTCTCCATAAACTTCGTCTGTTGAAACATGGTGGTAACGAACATTATACTTACGACACGCTTCAATCAACGTATAAGTTCCAATGATGTTCGTTTGCACAAATGGAAATGGATCTTTCAATGAGTTGTCATTATGAGATTCAGCCGCATAATGAACAACTGCATCTGTATTTTTCACTAATCGATCTACCAACTCTGCATCAGCTATGTCGCCAACAACTAATTCCACACGCTCTGCTGGAAGACCGGCTAAATTTTCCTTATTGCCGGCGTAGGTTAATTTATCTAAAACTGTTACGTGAACTTCTGGATGATTGTTTATGACATAGTGAACGAAATTTGAGCCGATAAAGCCCGCTCCGCCAGTTACGATAATGTTTTTCATCTTGTCTACTCCTTTATATCTCACCGTATACGAAAGGATTCTCAGCTTCAAATTCTTTCAAGGTTGGTTGTTTGGCATCTTTTTCTGATGTAATTGCCTTTTCGATATCGATCGGCCAGTCAATTGCTAAATCAGGATCCGCAAATGAAATACCGCCGTCCGCTTCTGCATCATAGTAGTTATCACATTTGTACATGAAGTTGACGTTTGGCGTCAATGTGACAAATCCATGAGCGTATCCACGAGGAACTAATAATTGGCGGTGATTATGTTCAGAAAGGATGTAACCTTCCCACTTACCATAGGTTGGGCTTCCTTTTCGGATATCAACGATTACATCAAGGACCGCGCCAGTTACAACACGAATCAATTTGGTTTGTGCTGATTTGCCCTTCTGAAAATGCAGACCACGTAATACGCCTGCTTCACTCGATAAGGAATGATTGTCTTGAATAAAGTCAAAATCGATGCCTGCTTCTTTAAAATCTTCTACTGAAAAGCTTTCGGTAAAAAATCCGCGATGATCACCGAAAACAGCTGTTTCAACAATTTTTACATCTGTTAAATTTGTTTCTGTTACTTTAATTTTCCCCATGATTAATCCTCTTTTGCTAAACGTAATAAGTATTGTCCATATTGGTTTTTCTTCAACGGCTGCGCTAATTCAATCAGATCCTCTTTGGAAATGTAACCCATCCGATAAGAAATCTCTTCCAAGCATGCGACTTTCAAATTTTGACGTTTTTCAATCGTCGAAATAAACGTTGATGCTTCTAATAATGATTCATGTGTTCCGGTATCTAACCACGCAAATCCTCGACTCATGACTTCAACAGATAATTTGTTACGTTTCAAATACTCTTTGTTAACATCAGTGATCTCTAATTCACCGCGTTCTGAAGGTTCGATGTTTTTTGCGATTTCTACCACATCATTGTCGTAAAAATATAATCCGGTCACAGCATAATGTGATTTCGGCTGTTCTGGTTTTTCTTCAATCGAAACAGCCTGCATATCGTCGTCGAATTCTACGACCCCAAAGCGTTCAGGATCATTCACGTGGTAACCAAAAACAGTGGCACCTTCAGTTTTCTTAGCCGCACGTTGCAGCATACGAGACAAACCATCGCCGTAATAGATATTGTCACCTAATACTAAGCAGACACTATCATTACCAATAAATTTCTCACCGATAATAAATGCTTGAGCCAATCCATCTGGGCTTTCCTGAACAGCATATTCGATATGGATACCTAATTCATGTCCATTTCCAAAAAGATTTTCAAATCTAGGCGTATCCTGTGGTGTAGAAATAATCAAAATTTCATCGATCCCTGCCAACATCAAGGTAGACATTGGATAGTAGATCATCGGTTTGTCATAAACCGGCATTAATTGTTTCGAAGTTGCCTTTGTTAAAGGATACAAGCGCGTTCCGCTTCCTCCAGCTAAAATGATTCCTTTCATGATTACGCTCCTTTTTTAATGCATACGAACATATTATACCTGATGTTAGGTATTAGAAAAATCGTTTTGCTACTTTTTTTTTGATTTCTTTTATTCTTTTTCTTACTAATTGCAGTGCGTTCCAACGCCATTTGAATTGCTGGACCTTTGAAGCTGTCGTCTTTATTTCAGAAGCATTCAAGCCATGCCGGCGATAATAAACCAGTTGATCTGGAATAAATGTGACACCACGATAATAATCTGCCAATAACCCAATCCACATATCGTGCATGGGAACAGTTGGCGGAATCGGTAAAATAATTTTCTTTAGCTCTGCACGAAACGCCATTCCCGCACCGATATAGCTGCTCTTCACTAGATTATGCCAAAATCCATGATGTGTATGACGCAACGATTGATAAGATGGTACCAGTACTTCGAAGTCGTTATCAACAATGATCAAATCAGAAACAACCACCTTTGTCTTCGGATTGTCAAAGTATGGCATTGTCTTAGCAATTTTGTTTGGATGCCAAACATCATCCTGATCACTTAGAAAAATAATTGGGTGTGTACTTTTTTCAATTGCATTTGAAAAATTCGCGATCAACCCTTTTCCTTGATTTTGAAAAAGTCTGATGCGCGAATCCTTTGCTTTTAAATCTAATAAAAATTCCCACGTCCCATCAGTTGAATGGTCGTCGGAAATAATCAGCTCATCATATTCTGAAAGTTGTGGGAAGATGCTGTTCAATTGTTCTTCAATAAAGTGTCGGCCATTGTACGTTGCCATACAAACCGAAATTCGCTTCTTGGATTGCTTTTGCATTCCCTACCTCCAATTTAAAAAAATTGCCAGCCCCATTTTTGAAAATACTTTCTCATGGACTGTAAGAAAATTAAAAATAATTTTTTGCTTTTAACAGCTCCACGTTCGTACAAGTGAATCACTGTAAATTGGGGACTGTAAACCGCTTGGTATCCCGCTTGTTCCATCTTACGGCAAAGATCATTGTCCTCAAAATACATAAAGTAACGAGCATCAAAGCCTTCAATCTCCTTGAATCTAGCGAGATCCACTACCATAAAACTACCGGAAATCATTCGTACAAAACTATCTTGCTCATCAGGTAAATCACGACACTCAAATTTCGCTAAACGTTTATCAAACAGCTTTTTAACAAACTTAAATGGAATGAAACGTAGCATATAATCAAATACATCTAAATGGTTGCGAATTAAAAATTGAGTCGTTCCATCTTCATTTAAAATTTTCGGAGCTAAAAGACCACAATCAGAATAATCTGCCAAATGCTTGACCATCTCTAATAAATGATTTTCTGTGAGAATGATATCTGGATTGAAAATGATCCCGTACCCATCAGTTTCTAAAAGATTTGCATTATGTCCAAACCCAAAACCTTTATTTTGCTCATGAAACTCAATGGCAATAAAGGGATAAGCAAGGTATTTTTTCAAACGTTCGCGATAATTCGGTTCCGAAGCATTGTCAAAAATTCTGATCCGAATCCGCGAATTCTCACCTAGTGTTTCTATTAATGAATCCATACTCAAAAAAATCTTATCACTATTATGGGTCACAATGCTGATAGTCACATTAAGTTCATTCACATTCATAACGGACAACAACACTCATTTCTTGAAATATTTATGCAGCACTTGAGAACGGTATTCCTTATTGCCGAAAAAGTGGAAACTTTTGGTGATTATGCCATATTTTTCAGGAATCAAGCCAATCAATTCCAATAAGAATGTCAAGGCAAAAACCATTGCAATAATCAAAACAATTGTTCCTACGCGGCTTGTATAATTAAGTAATAATGCAGTAAATGAGAACAACACCGCAATCGCGTATATTGTTAAGACCGCTCCGCGATGCGTAAAACCTAAATTCAGCAACCGATGGTGCAGGTGCTGCTTATCGGCGACAGAAATCGGCATATTCTTTGATCTCCGGCGAACCATCGCAAAGAATGTATCCGTTACTGGAACACCAAGAATGATCAATGGTGTAATCAAAGAAATAAAGGTAACATTTTTTAATCCTTGTAAAGAAAGGACAGCGACCATGAAGCCTAAAAAGAGTGCACCTGTGTCGCCAAGATAAATCTTGGCGGGATGAAAATTATAAGGAAAGAATCCTAATATACTAGCTACTAAGCAAAAAATGATTAAAGAGATAAACGTTTGAGAAGAATGCAGGAAGAAGTACCCGATCACACCAATCGTTGTCAATCCTATGATCGACACTCCAGAAGCAAGGCCGTCCAATCCATCAATCAAATTCATCGCGTTCGTTATACCAAAGATCCAAAACAAAGTCGCAGGCAAACTTAACCATTCTAAGTTGATTCGACCAAATAACGGGGCTGTAAAGAAATCAAAACGAATATCCGCATAAAAATAGATGACTAACCCTGCTAACAGTATCCCAACACTTTTCTGCCTGGGGGTCAGCTCATACTTATCGTCCAAAAGACCAGTAAGTACAATGATTAATCCGCCGATTAGGATTTTGCTAATATAATCAAAAGGAATCACACCGCGAAATAAAATTAACGACGAGATAGCAAAAGTAATGAAAATTGGCAAGCCACCTGCACTAGGCATCGGCACTTGGTTCATTCGACGGGCATTTGGATTGTCGACTAACCCTGTCTGTACCGAAATTATTTTGAAAATCGGGGTCAAAATCAAGGAAATCAAGAACGTTAAAAAGTACTTAATAATCAACCCGAATGATACTAACATATTGCCACCTGCCTTTTTACTAAAAATTATTATATCGGATTCAACATTCTTTACAAGGTTCTTCAGGAAACTTACAAAAAATCTTGAGATTATTTTTTCTTTTTAAAGAATCGATCTTTCAATTCATTGAACCATTTATTGACTCGATTTGAACCCTCTTTAACTTCTTGCCCTGTGCGGTATTCTTCAATCGCTACATTCAGCACACCACCTAAAATAATGATCGTTGCCGCAAAATTCAGCCAAAACATCAACACGATAAAACTTCCGATAATCTGATAACCTGAAACACGTTGTGCGAATGTTTGTGCATAGATACTGAATCCTTGGGCTAAAACGATCCAACCGATCGTAGCAAAGACAGTACCTGGCAGCGCGTATTTGATTCGAACATGGGCATTTGGAATAACGATATATAAGCCTCCTAAAATAACCAACAGTCCGATCAATGTTACCGGCCAGCGCAAGGCTAAGAATGTTTCAATAATATCTGGTGAAAAACGTAATAATTGCTGTAATGCATCTAAAATCACCTGCCCCGCGCTGAAAAACAACGCAACTGCGATGATGGCCATCATTAGAATGCCGACAATCCCGACCGAAACGATTCGGCTAATCACAAAATTACCTCGATCCTCAACACCGTATGCTCGATTCAAAGCTGTTTGTAAAGCATTAATCCCTCGACTAGAAGACCATAATGCTGCCAAAACGGAAATAGACAGCATGCCTCCAGAAGTGCTTTCTAATAAGCTGATGATTGCTGGTTTTAAAAAGCTGAAGACATTTGGCGGTATTGCTTCACTTAGATAGGGCAAAACTGTTTCAGGTGTAATATTGAAGTATGGCAATAGATTTCCGACGATAATCAAGATTGGGAAAAAGGACAGCAACAAATAATAGGCAACTACCACTGAGCGGTCGCCTATTTCTGTCTCTGCTAAATGTTTTTGGATCGATTGGATAAAACTCATTAGTTTTTTATTATCTTTAATTTTATCTATTGGTCCCATAAAAACCTCGTCGTCCTAATATGTTCCTTCTTCACCTTGTGAAGTCAAAATTTTTGGTCCTTCTTTTGTGATTGCCAGCGTATGTTCGTATTGGGCACACCAGCCGCCATCGCGAGTGTAAGCAGTCCACCCATTAGGGTCCATTTTCATTTGCCATACACCGGTATTGATCATCGGCTCAATAGTAATGACCATTCCTTCTTTTAAGCGCAACCCTTTTCCAGCCACACCATAATGAGGAATCGCTGGCTCTTCATGGATTGTTGGTCCAATGCCGTGACCAACAAAATCACGGACAACTGAAAAGCCTTCGCCCTCCGCATAAGTTTGGATCGCATGACCAATATCTCCAATACGATTTCCCACCTGGGCCTGTTCAATTCCTAAATACATTGCCTTTTTAGTAACTTCCATTAAACGTTTTATCTCAGGTGATACTTCTCCAACGGCGTATGACCAGCAAGAATCAGACATCGCTCCCTTATATTCAACACACATATCAACCTTAATTAAGTCACCATTTTTCAAAGGTTTCTTTCTTGGGAAACCGTGACAGATTTCGTCATTGATACTGCAACAAGTCGCATACTCATAGCCCTCAAAACCGATTTGAGCCGCTATTCCGCCATGACTTTCAATAAAGTTTCTGACGAATTTTTCAATTTCCATACTTGTAACACCTGGTTTTATAAAATCCCGTAAATGGCGATGAACATCAGCCAATAATTCGCCTGATTCATTCATCATTTCAATTTCACGGGGTGATTTTAATGTAATCATGTTCTCGTCTCCTATTCAGACCGTTATATTCATTTTTTCATCTTGTCTATTTTAACATAACCCTATAAAGCGAACAAATGGTTAGAGAGCAGTCATTTCCTTTTGATTTCTATTTTGATATAATGACCATAAATTTAGCTTAAAGCTATGGATGTGAAGTTAAATTTTCACGATCCGTTAAGAAGAGAAATTATCTTAATAATGCTTTAGCTGAATAATATATGGCATCCTAATTGAGTTAATTTTCCTTGAAAAATTAATTCATTCAAACGAATAAGGGGGAATTATTTTGACACTAGCAAAAATCGTTTATGCCAGCATGACTGGAAATACCGAGGAAATCGCTGATATTGTTGCCGAGGCCTTCGAGAATTTAGATTTAGACGTAGAAATCGATGAATGTACTCAAGTAGAAGCGGAAGATTTTGAAGACGCAGATATTTGTGTCGTCGCAACCTATACATATGGCGAAGGCGATCTACCTGACGAGATTGTCGACTTCTATGAAGATCTGCAAGAGTTGGACTTAAGTGGAAAAATCTTTGGCGTATGTGGATCTGGCGACACTTTTTATGATCAATACTGTAAGTCCGTTGACGACTTTGATGCGGCTTTCGCAAAAACCGGCGCAACACGTGGTGCTGACAGTGTAAAGGTTGAAATGGCAGCAGAAGAAGAAGATATCGAAAACTTAGAAGCCTTCGCAAAAAAAATCGTCGAAGCAGTTTCATAATCACTTTTAGTGATGTACCAAATTATTGGTGCATCTTTTTTAATACAAAATTTGGCAGTTCTACTTTTGTTATTTGTAAATGCAACTATTTCAGTTTATTTAGTATAAAGAAAATCTAAGAAATGCTAATATATGATTAACGAAACGGAGGGATATAGATGGTTTTACCTAATTTTGATACATTACTAAAAAAATACGCCCACTTGATCACAAAAGTTGGAGTAAATATTCAAAAAGAGGATACTGTTGTCGTATACGCTAGTGTTGAACAAGCACGCTTAGCTCGACTGGTTACGAAAGAAGCTTACCAATTAGGCGCGGCAGAAGTCATCGTGCAGTGGAATGATGACGATATCCAACGAGAATTTTTAAGTCACGCAGCGGATGACCGGATCAATGAAGTTCCTGCCTATAAAGTTGATGAAGCAAATACTTTTGCAGAAAAACGAGTGACCCGAATCAGTATTGTTTCTCAAAACCCAGATGCTTTATTGGGCGTTGATACAAAACGTGTGGCTGCGTATCAAGCTGCTCGCGGAAAAGCATTGCAAGCGGTTATGGAAGCAACACAATCAAATAAATTACGTTGGACTGTAGTAGCTGCTGCCAGTCCCGCTTGGGCACAAAAAGTCTTTACAGAGCTTGATTCAAGTGATGAACAAGTGGATAAGCTCTGGGATGAAATATTTAAAACCACACGTATTTATGCTGATGATCCAGTGAAAGCTTGGGAAGAACACGATACTACAATGCGTAAACAAGCAGAACGTCTGAATAATGAACAGTTTTATGCCCTTCATTACACTGCTCCTGGCACGGATATCGTGATTGGATTACCAGAAAATCACGTTTGGGAAGGAGCCGGAAGCTTCGCCGCTGATGGCAAGGAATTCATGGCCAATATGCCAACAGAAGAGGTGTTCACTGCCCCTGATCGCAATCGCGTGGATGGCTATATCACCAGCACAAAACCATTGAGCTATGCTGGAACAACTCTTAACGAAATGAAATTCACATTCAAAGATGGCAAAGTCGTTGAATTTTCCGCAAAAGATGGCACTGATGTTTTAGCCTCATTGTTGGATATCGATGAAGGGGCCAAACACTTGGGCGAAGTTGCCTTAGTCCCTGACCCTTCGCCTATCTCTCAATCAGGGATTACTTTCTTCAATACCTTGTTTGATGAAAATGCATCAAATCACTTAGCTCTCGGGGCTGCTTACCCATTCAGTGTAGAAGGTGGAACCGAAATGACGAAAGCTGAACTAGCAAACGCTGGATTAAATAGCAGCCAAACGCACGTTGATTTCATGGTGGGCTCTGCTCAAATGGATATTGATGGTATTCGAAAAGATGGTTCGACTGTTCCTATTTTTAGAAATGGAGATTGGGCTTAAATTAACCGAACAACACGGGATTTCCGCCTCTAGCTAAAAATGAGGATCAAAATCAGCAAACTGATTTTGATCCTCATTTTTTTCTATTCGCAGTGTCGAAATCACCTTTTATTTCTATTTTTATTCTGGATTTGCCAACTCTTTTTATTCTCTATTTTGCTCAAACCAATCGGCAAATTGTGGCAAATATTTCTGATTTGCCCAAAGCATATCTTTTAAAACGGCAACGGCTTTATCACTGTCATTTACTAATGGATTGATCGTCAATGCTTTTAACACTGCAAGATATTCCCCAGTAACACCGGCATGGATTATCAACTCTTCATACGCCTTCATTAAGGATATTTGTCCTCTAACACTGGTCTCCAGCGCCCCTACAGTTAAAGGTAACGCGCCGCGGTGTGTAACTACACAGTTGCATTCAATCGCCGCATCATTTGGTAAACTGTGGATTGTCCCATTGTTGCGAACATTTACGTAATGGATTTTCCCATCGCCATTATAGATGGAATCAATCAAATTCACGGCCGCTTCACTGTAATGAGCTCCTCCGCGTTCTTCTAACTGCTTAGGCTTGACAGCTAATTCCTCATTTTTATAGAGCTCGAATAATTCTTTTTCTGTTTGAGTTACGACTTCACCGCGAGTTCCCTCTTCCTGAGCCGCGCGTTTGCAGTCGGCAAGCATTTTCTCTCGATTATAGTAGTACTTCAAATAGCCGGCTGGAATCATTCCTACAGCATCTAAAATATCTGCTGGAAATGAAAAATTAGGAATATTTTTCGCAGAGATCTCACTTCCATCTTTGACTTTTTCGATCACTTCTTTGGTGACTTCTTTCCCATGAACATAGATATTTTTCGCAAATACAAAATGATTTAACCCTGAAAATTCAACTGAAACATTTGCTGCCTGGGTATCATATAGTTTTGCGATTTTATTTACAATACCAATTGGAATATTACATAAACCAACAACTTTGATAGTAGAATGTCGCAAAACAGTTTCTGTTATGATTCCTGATGGATTGGTAAAATTAATTAGCCAAGCATCTGGACATAATTCTTCCATATCTTTACAAATATCCAAGATGACCGGGATTGTCCGAAGTGCTTTCATCGCGCCGCCAGCCCCGTTCGTTTCCTGCCCAATCAAATCGTATTTTAATGGAATTTTTTCATCACGAATTCTTGCCGGCAGCAACCCTACGCGAAATTGGGTGGTTACATAGTCAGCATCTTTTAATGCTTCTCGGCGATCCAAGGTTAAATAAATCTTTATATCTGCTCCGGCTTTTTCTACCATACGCTTGGCCAATCCGCCAACGATCGTCAATTTTTCTTTTCCCGCCTCAATATCGACTAAATGGATTTCCTTAATTGGTAAAAGCCCGGCTATTTTTTTTTCGATAAATCCTTCAATAATTTCTGGGGTATAACTGGAGCCCCCGCCGATTGTGACAATTTTTAGTGCATCCTTAGACATTCTTTACTCTCCTTTGTGCTGATTTTTTTACAATTTATACTTGTTCCGTTTGTAACTGAACTTGTTCTTCCTCCATCTCAACCTTTTTTTCTTCCCTAACTTTTTGGTGGTCTAATACTCGGAAAAATGGATAGTAAATCAATACGTTAACAACGATTAACACTAACACGAAGAGTCCAGCGCGATAGTCCATGGTCCCTAATGCTGCCCCAATAGGAGCCGGCGTTGTCCAAGGTGTTTCTATGATTCCTTTTCCAATCCAACCAAAATACATAAAAGCGTAGCCAAAAATCGCATTAATTACAGGTACGAAAATGAAGGGCAGCATCATGATGGGATTTAATACTAGCGGTGTTCCAAAGATCAGCGGCTCATTTATGTTAAAAATCGATGGAATAATCGATATTCTCCCGAGCTTTCTCATTTGCTGTGAGCGGGCGAAAATCATCAAAATAGCTAAAGCCAAGGTAGACCCACCTCCGCCGATCGCAATAATGTATGACCAAAATGGTTGGGTGAAGAAATGTTTCAATGGTTCCCCGCTAGAAAAAGCAGTCGCGTTGGCTACGATATAAGCACTCATGAAGGGCAGACGAACAAATTGCGTAATACTGGCCCCATGAAGTCCAAAAAACCAGAATAACTGAGCCAGAAATGTAATCAAACAAATGCCAAATAGTGAATCCAAACCGTTCATAGCCGGCGCAAGCAACTGCATGATAATTTCCGGAATCAGTTGTCCCTGAGTAATATTTTGAACACCTAAACTAATTCCATAAAATAAACCGACACATAAAAATAACGGTAAAATAGCATCAAAAGAAGCGGCTATTGCTGGCGGTACCCCATCAGGCATTTTGAAACGAATATCTTTTTCAGTCAGAATCCGCATGATCTCTACACAGGTTATACTCACAATGATTGCTGTAAATATCCCTTTTGCATCCAAATATTGCATAGGTAGTGATAATACACCTAAACCGCCAAATTCTTCTGCAGTTATCTTCTCAGACAGTTTGTCTAATGGAACACCTATATGTGAAGGTGCTGAAACGATTAAGAAAGTAACGGTGGACACAATTGAAACATCTAAAGCAGGAAGACCATATTCTTCTGCCAAGTTATGTGCAATAGAAAAAGCGATAAATAACCCCATCAATCCCATACTCAGCATAAACGGCAGCTTTAAGGCAGCCGCATTAGCCTGCGCCCAATCATACCAAGCACTCAAAAGTCCGGTAAAAAATCCGGTACTTTTCATTTGTTCTGGATTAAAAGGCGGTGTGGCAATAATCAAACTTGCCCCACCCATAATGGATAGCGGGATTGCCGACACCATTCCATTTCTTAAAGCTGTTAGGTGGCGTTGCCTTGACAATTTGTTTGCAATAGGTAAAAGACTTCTTTCTGCCACTTGATTAAACTTCTCCATAAAATTCATCTTTTTCATCTCCTTTTTTGTTGTTGCACAAAGTATAACGTTTACATTTCCCTTTAGTATCAAATTTCCAATTTTTAAAAATCATTTCCAAAAATTGGAAATTCAGCTATTAAAGACAAAAATATTTGTACATTAAGGCTAGCAAATGGAAAGGAGCCGCATAATGAAACTTTTAATTAATGCAGATGATTTTGGGTTAAGCCGAGGACAAAACTATGGAATTATTGATTGCTTTACTAATGGTGTTGTCAGATCAACAACCTTGTTAAGTACGGGAAATGAATTTGAACATGCCTGCACTTTAGCTAAAAATAATCCTTCTTTGGATCTTGGTATTCACCTTTCTTTGGATTTAGGAAAACCCATTTTGGATAAAAAAAAGATTCCTAGTTTAGTCAATCAAGAGGGGGACTTTAAGCGATACCCCTTGGAGCTGAATGAAATCGTTGTCAATGAAATAGAAGTTTATCTTGAATGGCGAGCCCAAATTGAAAAAGTGTTGGAGGCTGGCCTAAATCCGACTCATATGGATTCACATCATCATATCCATATGATGCACAATCTATTTCCAATTTATATCCAGTTAGCCAGCGAATTTCAGTTAGCCATCCGCTTTCATCCAAGAAAATGGACTCAGAAGGAAATTGCTGAAAGTCATTTTTTGCTTGAAAAAGTTGTATTTGCTAAAGGTTTCATCAATAGCTTTTATGCAAAAAATATCACTTCTGCATTCTTTGAGGAATTAGACGAAACAAATCCTAATATTTACGAGATGATGTGTCATCCAGCCTATTTGGATCAATGGATTTTAGGTAACAGCAGTTATAATATTGAACGAGGAATCGAAGCTGAGACTTTGCAATCGGAAGAAACAAAACGGATTCTTAACGAAAAAAAGATTGAAGTTATCAGCTTCAATCAACTATGATAAATATGATTTTTCTATTTTTTCCGCTACCAATAGCTTCCCCCTCAACGAGGAGCTACTCTTATATAAGGAGTATGTTGAAAAAAATAGAGGTGACTGCTTGAAAAATAGAAAATGAAAAAAATTCTATAGATTTGAAACAGAAATATGCCACCCGCTCAAGCGGATGGCTCTGATTTTTTTTGTTGATATACTTCTAATGCCAAAATCCCTTTGATTACTTCAAAAGCATACGGATAAGCAGCGAAACCTTCTTCTTCTTCGTAGTAGATACATTGATCTATGTATTTATTCGGTTTTATATTTTGATTCGAGGTGATCATTATGATTTTTGGCCTATGCTGCGGATTTAACTGCAAATTATGGAGTAAAAAGCGTTTAAAATGACTCCCTCCTCGAGAAAAAAGCAACACCAGTGTATCTTCTTCTGCATCCTCTAGATAGTCAAGTTGCTCTTGAAACCGCGTCCGAGTGTCCAAAACGATTCCGCTCGTCAACAAATCTGTCTGCAGATTTAATACGACTCCTTGCGAGTGCAGCGTACCAAATGCTGCAACTTTAGGATAACTCAAAATATCTTTTACTAATTGTTGCATCGCGGAATCACTTAGACTTCTCTTCAATAACTGTAAGTTATGAATAACAGCATCAATGAATGAAATCTTTATTTGACCATTGATTTGGTTTGGGTAACGAAATTTTTGCTCTCCTATATCAGACCATTGAAAAAATTGATATTTCAATTCATTAAAGTCTTGAAAGCCAACCTTCCGACAAAAGCGCGAAATACTTGAATTAGAGACAAAGCAAGCCTTTGCCAATTGTGAGATATTATAATTTTGGATATCCTTCAAATTACTCAGTATGAAACGGGAAATTCGATAATCGTTCGTTCCGATTGGTTCACTATTTAGTGTTGCCAGTAAGATAATAATCATATTAAACATCGTCAACCCCCTCTCTTATAATCATCATACGATAGAAAGATCGTTTTCGGAATCTAAATTAGCGTTTTTTTTTAAGAAAGTGAAACATAAGACAGTGACTAACTACCAAACACACATAAGTTTTTAGTTGCTAAATCAAAGAGCAAAAAAAAGGTGTTAGAGAATCAAATCACTCTCTAACACCTTTTCCCATTAATTAATTTCATCATTACGTTCTCGACTGGAATCGAACCAGCGACCTATCGCTTAGGAGGCGATTGCTCTATCCTACTGAGCTACGAGAACATATCTATATCATTGTAGCTATTTTAACTTAATTTATCAAGATGACTAACTTAAATTTAATGAACTCATTTGCAGTTTAGAAAAAATAAGTTTATCTTTCTAAATCTTTTTTAATGCCAATTGTTTTCTTTCAAAGCAAAAACTCCCTCTACATAGGAAACTGCATTTTAGAGTCCTATCCAGAGGGAGAAAATTATTTACGTTTTTTTCCTTTATTTCTTTTTTTCTTTTTCGGCTCGCTTTGTTTGGCTGGTTCTTCTGTTAATAATTCACCACCGAATAGGTAAATTGGTGATAATGCCAGATCAAGTTTCTTAGCAATTTTGCTTAAGTCCGATTTTTCTTGCGGAGTAACCAATGAAATCACTACGCCACTATTTCCCATTCGTCCCACACGTCCAGCACGATGCAAATAGCTTTCTTCTGTCATTGGGACATCCGCATTAATCACAAACGGTAGAGCTTCGATGTCCAAACCACGACTGGCTAGATCTGTCGTAAGAAGTCCCAGCGCTTGATGCTTTTTAAATTGATCAATTGCATTTTTACGAGAGATTTTTGATTGGTCTGAGGCAAGACTTGCTACTGGTAAATGATGGAAAAGTAGTTTTTCTTCTGCACTCCCCATATCAGTCAGTTGATTGAAAAAAATCATTCCCCAAAAAGCAGGTAAATTTAACAGTCGTCGTAACTGATCGACTTTTTTACGGTCGCTTGTCTCTAAATAAAAATGTTGTACCTCGCCTTGGCTTTCATCTTCCTTTGAAACATCAATAACCAATAAATCTGACTCGAAGTTGTTCAATTCGTTTAATACGGTGTCAGCTGTTGCGGAAAAATACAGACGTTGTGCATCGTTATCGCTAGCTTTCAAAATTTTTTGAATCAATTGTAAGCTCTGGCCTTGAACTAATTGATCGACTTCGTCAAAGACCAGTGTTTTAATCGCTGGCGCTTTGATTTTTTTCGATGTAATTAATTCTAGAACCCGGCCCGGCGTGCCGATTAGTAATTCTGGTTTTTTCTTCAGTGCTTCTTGCTGACGTTTGACGTTGGCACCACCAATCAAAGGCTGCACTTTCATGCCTGATCCAGCTAACCATTTGCGCGCTACTTCTACGACCTGCATCGCTAGCTCCTGCGAAGAAGTCAGGACTAAAATTTGACTTGGAGTACCTGATTTCAACTGATTAATCAACGGCAATAAATAAGCAAGTGTCTTACCACTACCGGTCGGAGCAATTCCCACCAAATTTTTTCCATCAACGATTGATTGATAAACTTTTTCTTGGATCAGTGCGGCTTTCTGAAAGCCGGCATCCTCCCAATTTTTTTGTAAAAATGGTACAAAATCTTGATTATTCATAAGTTCCTCTATTTCTCGTCAGCATCAAAAATGATGCCCACACTTTTTCGCATATCATAAATCACTTGGTTCACATTACGGGATAATTCGACCCATGCTTCATAATCAGTCCCTAAATTTCGGTCAGTTGGATTCAAGATCACCCGCGCAAACTCTTCTGCTTCTTCTATCATCGGATTTTCCAATTGATGGACGCTCAATTTTTCACGGCGATGATGATCTCGATCATAGAAAACTACTTCACTAATCGAGTTTACAGCATTCAACACCAAAGTTCCATTCATTAAATAAATTTCTGACTGTTGGAAACTGTCACCTATTTTACCTGTGCGAATCGTCACATCAAAGTTTTCATATCGCAAAATACCTGTTCCAATCCCGTCAACACCCGTTGAGATTTTTTGCCCAAAATAGACACTTTCTCTTGGCATCCCGAACCAAGCTAAAGCTGCATATATCGGATAAACACCTAAATCAGCTAATGCTCCGCCGGAAAAATGGGGTGAAAAAATATTGGGCTCTTGACCATCTAACACTTGGTCATAACGTGAAGAATACTTCATGAAACTGAAATCAGCACCGATGATTTGATCCTTCAATGGGAGAAAATCGGTTACTGTTTTGAATGCTTTTTCATGAATATTTCGAGCCGCCTCAAAGAAAAAGACTCTTTGCTGATTCGCTAACTTGATAATCTCATCCATTTCCTTCGGTGTGGAGAAAGCAGGCTTTTCTACGATTACATTTTTCCCAGCCAAGATACCTTGTTTCGCCTGCTCAAAGTGTAAACTATTGGGTGAAGCGATATACACTGTATTTAAATGTTCCATTCCGAAAAATGTATTGAGGTCAGTCGCATACTCAACATCACCATATTTTTCACCGAATTTCTGCGCTGTTTCTAGTTTGCGTGAGTAAACTGCTGTTAACTGATACTTGCCTGTTTCCTGAGCTGCTTGAACAAATTGATCGGTGATCCAATTCGTTCCAATAATACCTAAATTGATCATGATTCTTTTCCGCCTTTCAGTTACAGATTGGGATCAATAAATGCTTGTTCCAAATCAAAGGGAACAGCCCCTTTAATGGTAATCGTCTCCTGATCTACCTCACAATTATACGCTAAAACCTGTACGCCGTCTGCCACAGCCATTTTCACTGCTTCATAAAGGGCAGGTTGCATCACACGATGAATCGTCGCAGCTGTAATCGTTGGAAATTGTACGATGAATAGAACATAAGAATGATAGCCCATTGTTTGGGCTAACCTAAGCTCTTCCACATGTTTCAGTCCCCGTAATGTTGGTGCATCAGGAAAAGCTCCGATTCCATGATTTTCCAGCGTCATACCCTTAACCTCAACAAATCCTTTTTCCTGCTGATCGGTTTCAAAATAAATATCAAATTTTGAGCGCTCGTAGGTATACTCACGCTTTAGAAAGTTGATCGTTCCTTTTAATCCTGGCAATTTAATATCTCCAGCTAAAATTCCTTCGGCTGCCAAAGCGTTCGGTATTTGTGAATCGATATTGATCCACATTTCTCCCTTTTTCACAGCGATAAGATCATAAGCCGTCTTACGTTTGTCAGATGGTTGATGATTTACAGCCACCAGAGCAGATGGTAATAATAACTCTTTGCTGCGACCAGTATTTTTCACATGGGTAACGATTTCTTCTCCCGTGTGTATTAAACGGCAGCGAGCGATAAAACGATTGCTTCTTTCAATAAAGATAGCTAGATGAATCGTAGAATACTTCATTTTTTATCAAAATCCTTCTAAAAAAAGTTAAATAGTCCTTAAGCCTGATGGAAAGATGACAGACTTTATTATATAGTATAACAAAGCATGTGTGAAAGGATGCCAGCTCCGCTTTTTTAGATTTATTCGAAAATAATCAACTATCTAATAGTTTTTTGCGGATTGGTATACAACTCAAAAATCCCACAAATTTAAAAATTAATTTGTATCTGTTAAATTTAGAAAGGAGTTTTTTTGATGAGATTGAAATGGCCCGTTTTCCTCAGTGCGACATCTCTTGGTGTTGCTGCCTTGGGTTCTAAACTTGTCCGCAAGCGTGAAGCAAAGGACTTAAATAGCGTTTATGTCGGCTCTTGGGAATTCGCTCATCCAAAAGAACGCAGACATCACACGATTACAATCTATCCTGATTTATCGATTATTTTAGATGGCACAGCCATCATCTATCAGCTCATTGAACTTAGCGAACAAAAGCTTGCAATTCAAGATCAATATGGTTATCACTTGGTGATCAAAACCAAAAATGGATCACCAGACACTCTTTATGATGAGTTGGATGATGTATCTTTACCGATCGTCCCAGTGAAAAATTAAAAATGGATGCCAATTACGGCATCCATTTTTTGTTATTGATGAATCAACGAACGTAAAATCTGATCCACATTTTCTGCTGCTTTACGTCCCTCACGGATTCCCCAAATAACAAGGCTTGGTCCACGTCTGGCATCGCCAGCCACGTAAACTTTTTCATTGTTGGTTGTGTAATCTTCATAAATCTCCTGAACATCAAAAGCATCTAGTAAGCTTTTCTCAGCTCCAGTAAAGCCCATTGCCAATAAAACTAAGTCAGCTTTCAACGTTTTTTCAGTTCCTGCAATTGGCTGGAATTGATTATCTACTTGAGTGGTCTCGATCGCAATCACTTGTCCACGTTCTGCACCGATAAATGCTGTCGTAGACGTGCTATAGGCCGTCAACTCTGAATTTTTCAACGCGCCTTCTTCTTGTCCATACCCTTCACGATTGATCATAGAATATTCCGGCCATGGATTATTGGCTGCCCGTTGCACAGGCAATTGTGGCGTAATCTCTAACTGTTTTACCGAAGCGGCCCCTTGACGAATCGCTGAGCCAATACAGTCATTTCCGGTATCACCGCCACCGATAACAATAACGTTCTTGCCGGCGAGCTTCTGGTCTGTCACTTTCTTCCCATGCTTCATGACATCTTTCGTACACTCAGTCAGATAATCTACAGCAAACTGAATTCCATGAAGTTCTCGGCCTTTAATCTTCAGATCTCGTGGTACACTGGCACCACTAGCGATGATGATCCGGTCGTAGTTTGCTTGTAGTTCATCCGCTGTAACGTCTACTCCAACTTCGGTGTTCAATACGAAGTTAATTCCGACTTCCTCCATTACATCGATTCGACGTTGAACAATTTCTTTATCCAACTTCATATTAGGAATCCCATACATCAACAAGCCCCCTGCACGCTCACTGCGTTCGTATACGGTCACTTGATGTCCTAATTGATTCAACCGCCAAGCAGCTGAAAGACCTGCTGGACCAGAACCAATGATAGCAACGGTAAAGTTCGTTCGTTCTGTCGGCAGTCCATCCGCTTTGACCCAATCATTTTCAAAGGCATTATCAATAATGAAGCGTTCGTTATCATGAATCGCCACACCTGACCCGTTTAAACCTTCTGTACAAGATTTTTCACACGGCGCGGGACACACACGACCAGTCATTTCCGGTAAAGGGTTGGTTTTCGCCAACCGATCAAACGCACTTTTGAAATCCCCACGATAGACAAAATCGTTCCATTCCGGAATCAGATTGTCATTAGGACAACCTGAAACAGCACGTTTGCCGCCGTAAAAAATTCCTGTGTGGCAAAATGGAATCCCGCAGTTCATACAACGAGCAGCTTGCTCTTGCCGTTCCTCTACATTAAGTGGTATTTGCAATTCTTCCCAATCTTGAATGCGCTCTTCGACTGGTCGATAAGGATTGTCCTTCCGAGGATATTTTAAAAAGCCAAATGGATCTGCCATCCTAGCTACGCCCCTTTCCAGCCGGTACTGTTTGTTCACCAATTACTTCAATGAAAGCTTTTTCGATCAATTCTTCACCTGTTAATCCGGTCTTAGCTAATTCTTCTGTTACACGAACCATTTCGTGATATTCTCTTGGATAAACTTTCACAAAATGCTTTTGAGCATTTTCCCAATCATTCAGTAACTCAGCGGCTTTTAACGAATCTGTGTAAGCCAAATGCTTCTCAATCATTTCCTTCAAGACCGTATCGTCACCCGATTCTCCAAGGTTGAAAAGATCCACCATTTCTAAATTACATTTATCAGCAAATGTCCCACTAGGGTCATAAACATAGGCGACCCCGCCTGACATTCCGGCAGCAAAATTTCGTCCAGTTGAACCTAAGATAACTGCAACTCCGCCAGTCATATATTCACATCCGTGGTCACCAACGCCTTCGACAACAACATTCGCACCACTATTTCGAACACAGAACCGTTCACCGGCTTTTCCACGGAAATAGCCTTCACCACGATTTGCACCAAAGCAAACAACATTCCCTACGATCGGTGAATTCTCGACATCATATGCAGCATCTTTAGGGGGCACAATAATTACGCGACCACCACTTAGTCCTTTCGCTACATAGTCATTTCCCTCACCAATCAGTTTTAATTCCATCCCTTGGGTGATAAATGAACCAAAACTTTGACCTGCAATACCCGTGTAGGTATACTTGATCTGCCCTGGTGTTAACTGATAATTGCCAAAGCGTTCTGCAATCCAGCCGCCCATTCGCGCACCAACTGTTCTGTTGACATTATTGATTGAAGAACTCATTTTCACTTGTTCGCCGTTTTTAATCGCACCTTCGGCAAATTGATCCAGTTCTGGCCATTCGCGTTTTTCTTTAAACGGATCTTCTGTTTTACGTTCAATGCCAATGCTTGTTGATAAAATCCGAGAAAAGTCTAATGATTTCGCCTTACCTTTTGCAATGAAACGCGGCTCCAAGACTTCAGTATGACCAATCATCTCATCAATACTTCTAAATCCTAATTCAGCCATGATTTCTCGCAAATCTTCCGCGATAAAATACATCATATTGATTAGATGTTCAGGTTTTCCAACAAAGAATTTACGTAATGCGGGATTTTGTGTCGCCACACCAACCGGACAAGTATTCAAGCTACATACGCGCATCATGACACAACCAATTGCAACCAACGCTAACGAAGCAAAGCTATACTCTTCTGCACCTAGTAAAATCGCCATTGCAACGTCACGACCAGTCATTAATTTTCCGTCAGTTTCCAACGTCATGCGCTGACGTAAATTGTTCATCGCTAATGTTTGATGCGCTTCAGCAACACCCATTTCCCATGGTAAGCCCGCATCACGAATCGAATTACGTGGTGATGCTCCTGTTCCTCCATCGTACCCAGAAATCACGACGACATCTGCACCGGCTTTGACTACACCGGTAGCAATCGTTCCGACACCAGTACTCGATACCAATTTGACATTGATCTTGGCATACGGATTGATCGCTTTTAGATCATAGATTAATTGTGCTAAATCCTCAATCGAATAAATATCATGATGCGGTGGTGGCGAAATTAAGCGTACTCCTGGTGTTGATCCACGAATTTCAGCAACCCATGGGAAGACTTTGTTACCTGGTAATTGTCCACCTTCACCTGGCTTCGCTCCTTGCGCCATTTTGATTTGTAATTCTTCGGCACTCATTAAGTATTCAGCATTTACGCCGAAACGACCTGAAGCGACCTGCTTAATTTTACTATTGAAATTTTTCCCATCTGCTTGTGGCTTGAATCGTTTGCGATTTTCTCCGCCCTCACCACTGTTAGATTTTGCACCAATACTATTCATTGCCTCTGCAATGCATTGATGGGCTTCTTCACTTAATGAACCATAAGACATAGCCCCGACTTTGAAACGCTTCACGATTTTACTCGCTGGCTCTACTTCAGAAAGCTTCACTGATGGACGATCTTTTTTGAATTCCCACAATGCGCGCAAATTCGTCGGCTCTTCTAATGCTTCTTGATTCATTTGATCAACATAATGCTTGAACAATTGGTAATCACCGGCACGAACTGCTTGCTGGAAATTATAAATCGTTTTCGGATTGAACAGATGGTGTTCCCCATCCGCCTTGTACTGAAAACTCCCGCCAGAAGCCAGTAAATCATTTTGTTGCGGACCGTAAGCTAACTGATGCCTTTCAAGATATTCTTCTTCAATCTGATGCAACGATAATCCGCCGATACGACTAGCAGTACCAGTAAAGTATTTATCCGTAACTGGTTGGCTGATACCTACAACTTCAAATAATTGAGCTCCGTGATAACCAGCAATCGTTGAAATCCCCATTCGCGACATTACTTTAACGATGCCTTTTTCAGCAGCTTTTCGATAATTCTCCAAGCCGTTCTCAATGTCAAAATTCTTCAACGTTGCATATGCACCATAAGGATGTATACCGCTAGCTCCGTAACCGATCAATGTGGCAAAATGGTGAACTTCGCAAACTTCTGCAGAATCTACAACCAAACTTGCTAATGAAGCTTTTCCTTTTCTTACTAAATAATTATGCACACCTGATACAGCCAACAAAACTGGCATCGCCATTTTGGTTTCCACTGACCCTCGATCACTTAAGATTAAGATCGTTGCCCCCTGATCGATTGCGGACTCAGCCTCTTTAAACATCTGCTCCAAGCCATCTTCTAGGGCATTATAGCCGCCAACTGGATACAATGTTGAAATCGTCACTGCTTTTTGTTCCTTCGTGCTTAATTGAGTGATTTTATTAAAATCAACACTGCTGAGGACAGGACTTTTTATTTTTAGCTTTTGGCAGTTATTAGCATCATCAACTCGTATGTCTCCGTCCCGTCCCAAGAACATCTCAGTTCCGATTACTAATTGTTCACGAATCGCGTCAATCGGCGGATTCGTTACTTGAGCAAACTGTTGTTTGAAATACGTAAACAACGATTGGGACTTCTCACTTAAAACCGCTAGAGGTGAATCGTACCCCATTGAAAGAACAGGTTCCTCGCCTTTTTCCGCCATTGGTAATAGCTCGTCACGGATGATTTCATCCGTGTAGCCATTCAGTTTCCACATCTTTTGCAATTCTTTTTCTGTCATCACCGATTCTTTTGATTCAATTTCAGCAAGTTGAGACAAATCGATCCGATTTTCAGCTAACCATTCACTATAAGAATGAGCCTTTGCATATTTTTCTTTGATTTCCTGGTTACGATAAAATTTCCCGTTGATCGTGTCAACTAAAATCATGTTAGCTGGACCTAAGACACCTTTTTCAATTACATTTGACGGGGCAAAATCTACAACGCCAGATTCTGATGCGACTTGAACGAACCCGTCTTTCGTAATGGAATAACGTGAAGGTCGTAAGCCATTTCGATCCAAAGTAGCTCCTACCATCTCACCGTCCGTGAAGCACAAAGCTGCTGGACCGTCCCATGGTGCCATAAAGCTGGCGTTATACTCCTGAAAAGCAGTCATTTCTTCACTAAGTCCCGCTTCTTCTGACCAGGCTTCTGGTACCATCATCATCAATGCGTGAGGGATATCACGACCATTACGGTACAAATACTCCATACAATTCTCTAACTTTGCCGAGTCAGAATCTTCTTCGTTATATACTTCGATGCCATGACTCTTCATCCAGTTTTCTGATCCACGCAACGTATTAATTTCTCCGTTATGAGCAAGAAAACGGAAAGGTTGAGCGCGGTCCCAACTAGGGAATGTATTCGTAGAAAATCGAGAATGTACAACAGCAATACTAGCTGCGAAATCTTTATCCTGCAGGTCATCATAAAAAATACCTACCTGATACGCATGAAGCATCCCTTTGTAAACAATTGTTTTACTAGACAGGCTACAGATAGCCATTTCACCTGCATGATAGGTTTTCTCTAATTTACGACGCAAACGATACATGCGATCTTCAAAGTCACGATCAGTTTGGACTTCTAACGGGCGCTTTATGAATAGTTGCACAAAACTAGGCATTACCTTTTGCGCGCCTGGTCCACAATTCTCGTATTGAAAAGGAACGTCACGTTGCCAAGGAACTAAGTAACCCGCGGCTTCGATTTCTTTTACAAGCGCTTGCTGTAATCCTATCTTGTGCTTTTCGTCGGCTGGTAAAAAGAACATCCCTACCGCATATTGGCCACGTTCTGGTAAAGATGCACCGGCTACTTTTGCTTCTCGTTGGAAAAATTTGTCAGGAATCGTTGCTAGTATCCCTGCACCATCACCAGTTTCAGGTTCTGCTCCGGTTCCACCGCGGTGATTCATTCGTTCCAACATTGTTAACGCATGCTTCACTAATTGATGTGAAGCCTTCCCTTCCATCTGAGCAATAAAGCCCATACCACAAGCATCCTTCTCAAAAGCGGGATCATACATGGTCGGGGCTCCTTTTTTATGTTGCTTTGTCATTGACATCAATCCTTTAAATAGTTTGACAATTCTCATTTATTTTTAATATACTACCTTTTTTTTCTAAGATAGGCAAGGATTCTTAGAATATTTTTTTTATTACTTCTGTTATTAGGCGTTTTCTTCTTTAAAAGATCAGTCCAATCAAATGGAAAAAATGAGATTAATTTGGTAAACTTAATCTGATATGCTTCGTTACGAAAGGATGAACATCAATGACACCGAATCGGGAAGATTACTTAAAATTAATATTAGAATTAGGTGGCGACAAAGAAAAAGTTAGTAACAAAAAAATCGTTGCTGGTTTGTCCATTTCTGGCGCTTCTGTCAGCGAAATGATCAATAAATTAGTAAAAGAGGGCCTTGTTGAACATTCGCCATATCAAGGAGTACAACTGACACCGACAGGTTTAGAAAAAGCGAGCACGCTTGTGCGCAAACATCGCTTATGGGAAGTTTTTTTAGTGGATCACCTAGGCTACTCATGGAATGAAGTACATGATGAGGCTGAAGTTTTGGAACATGTGACCTCTTCACAGTTAGAAGAAAAATTGGATACTTATTTAAACCACCCCACATTTTGCCCACACGGTGGGATGATTCCACAACAAGATCAGACAGTCCACGAAAAGGATCGTCAAACTTTAGCAAATTACCCAGAAGGCACTAAAATTCGAATCGCACGCGTCTTAGATGAAAAAGATCTGCTTGACTACTTGATGGATCTTGGTATAAAAATCCACGAAGAGTATAAAATCACAAATATTGCGGCCTATGAAGGACCAATTACTTTACAAAATGACCTAAAAGAGGTTTCAATAAGTTACAAAGCAGCATCAACGATTTTTGTTGACTCATTATAACCATAGGATGCTAATCCAACTTTGCCAGTTTTACTTCCTGCTTTAGCAAGTTAGTAAAATGATATGCGTTGTGACGATCAGACTCATGTTTCTCATGAAAAATGAATACATTATTATGAACTAGGATGCCAGTCCAACTTTTCGCAGTTTTTTACATCAAGTATTAAACTTATCTAATACATCAAGTCTATGCTGTATTTTCTTAGTTGGATGGTATGCGTAGTGAAGATCAGATTCATTTTTCACTTGAAAAATGAATACATTATTATGAACTAGGAGTGGAATTTATGGAACAAGCAGCATTATTCACCATTTTTGGTGGAACAGGCGACTTAGCGCAACGAAAACTTTATCCTTCGTTGTTTCGCCTATACAGAAAAGGCAACTTAGCAAACCATTTTGCGGTAATCGGTACGGCTAGACGACCATGGAGTGATGAGCACTATCGTGAGATCATTCGAGATACGATTAAAGATATTGCACCAACAGAAAAAGAAGCACAAGAATTTTCAAGCCACTTTTATTATCTGTCACACAATGTCAATGATACCGATCATTATGATCAGTTAAAAGAATTGTCAGATAAGCTAGACGAAAAATATGATCTACAAGGAAACCGTGTATATTACTTAGCCATGGCACCTCAATTTTTCGGTACGATCGTCAACCATTTGAAATCGCAGGAAATTTTAACTACCACCGGCTACAATCGTTTAGTAATCGAAAAACCATTTGGCTTTGATTATGATTCGGCTAATGAACTGAATAATCAAATTCGTAAGGTCTTTCCAGAACAAGATATTTTTCGGATCGACCACTATTTAGGTAAAGAAATGATTCAAAACATTTCCGTGATCCGTTTTGCTAATAATATTTTTGAATCCCTTTGGAATAACCGGTACATTGAAAATGTTCAGATCACTTTTTCCGAAGCGCTTGGCGTTGAAGATCGTGGAGGCTACTATGAACGCAGTGGCGCATTAAAAGATATGGTTCAAAACCATATTCTGCAAGTGGTTGCTTTGTTGGCGATGGAAGTCCCTACTTCTTTTTCTAATAAATCGATTCGTGAGGAAAAAGTGAAAGTTTTACAGGCGATTCGCCGCTACGATTCAGACGAAGTTTTACAGAATTTTGTACGAGGACAATATGACGCCGGCGCGTTAGATGACAAAAAATTTGCAGCCTATCATGATGAGCCAAATGTTGCAGAAGATTCTTTGATGGAAACTTTTGTTGCTGGTAAATTCTTGATCGACAACTTTCGCTGGTCTGGTGTTCCCTTCTATATTCGAACTGGTAAACGTATGACAGAAAAAGGGACCCGAATCAATATTGTCTTTAAACAAGTTCCAGTGAATGTCTTTAACTTTGAACAAGAGGAATCAGATGGTGAAGAACTGCCGCAAAATATTCTAACCATCTACATCCAGCCAACAGAAGGTTTCTCCTTAACCTTAAACGGAAAGAAAATTGGTCAAGGCTTCAATACTGACCCAGTGAAGTTAGATTTCCGTCAGAGTGCAGAAGTAACAGAAAATAGTCCGGAAGCATACGAGAAATTGTTGTTAGACGCCTTGAACGGTGATGGAACTAACTTCTCTCATTGGGATGAAGTTGCTAACTCATGGGAAATCGTTGATCGTATCCGCAATACCTGGGATCAAACTACTCCAGGTTTTCCAAATTATGCTGCTGGTACGATGGGACCTCAATGTGCCTTTGATCTGTTAGCAAAGAACGGGCATGAATGGGCTTGGCAGCCTGATCAATGGTATCGTGAGCGTGGAAAATTAAAATAATTTTTCATCAAGATAGAAGCTGGGATTTTTCCCAGCTTTTTTGTGTATGGTGATCATAGAGAAAAACTAGAAATTTTTAAGTTACATGAGTACGTAAAGAAACCCGCACCGATATTTCAGTGCGGGTTTCTTCCATTATAATAGTTTCTTATTCCAATCCTTCTGCTACAGCTTCTGGGTAATTTTCCTCTACAATATGAGCACATGAAGCACATAAATGTGGAAGTTTTTCATCTTCACCAACTGTCGTCCGAACTTGACGGCAACGATCGCAGACTTCACCTTCAGCCTTTTCTACTAAGATCGCTACATCATCAAATTTCATAGCATTTTCTGGTTCTGCTTCTTTTGAGACACTAAATGAATCTGGAGAAACGATCAATAATTGAGCAAGATCTGCGTCCAATGCTGTTAACATCACTCGTACTTGTTCATTCGGATAGATCGTTACTTTTGCCTCTAACGATTTACCGATAACTTTTTCATTACGAGCTTCTTCCAAAGCTTTCAAGACTTTATCTCGGAAATCCATGAAGGCCTTCCATGTATCTAACAATTCTGCTTGATTAGGGAATTCTTCGTAGCTTGGTAATTCCGCTAATTGCACATACTCTTCTTCCTCTTTCAAGTACGTCCAGATTTCTTCAGTCGTATGAGGAATGATCGGTGTCAACAGTTTCGTCAATGCCACCGCAGCTTGATAGAAAACAGTTTGCATGCAACGACGTTCGTAGCTGTCTTCCGCCTGAATATAGACCACATCTTTTGCAAAATCTAAATAGAATGAAGAAAGATCAACTGTCAAGAAATTCACGACTGTCTTATAGATTTGAGTAAAATCATATTTATCATATCCATCTTCACGAATCGTTTTGATTACTTCATTTAGACGAATCAGCATGTATTTGTCGACTGAACGTAATTCGTCATAAGCTACCGCATGTTTTGCAGGTTCAAAATCATTCGTATTTGCTAATAAGAAACGCATGGTGTTCCGAATCTTACGATAAACTTCAGAAACTTGATTCAAAATATCCATTGATACCCGTACATCCGCTTCGTAGTCGACGCTGCTGACCCACAAACGTAAGATATCTGCTCCCATTTGATTAATGACTTTTCCTGGTACAATCGTATTGCCTAGTGATTTACTCATCTTACGGCCTTCGCCATCTAAAGTGAAGCCTTGAGAAAGAACGGATTTATAAGGAGCAACACCATTGATCGCCACACTGGTCGTGATACTTGAGTTGAACCAACCACGGTATTGGTCAGAACCTTCCAAATACATGTCAGCTGGGAAAGTCAAGTTCTCACGTTGACGTAACACCGCTTCGTGAGAAGAACCAGAATCAAACCAAACATCCATAATGTCAGTTTCTTTAGTAAATTTACCATTTGGTGAACTTGGATGAGTAAAGCCTTCTGGTAACAAATCCTTCGCTTCACGTTCAAACCAAACATTTGAACCATGTTCCGCAAATAATTGTGCGACATGTTCTGTTGTTTCAGGTGTAATGATTGCTTCACCATCTTCACCATAGAAAATTGGCAGCGGCACACCCCATGCGCGTTGGCGGGAAATAACCCAATCGCCTCGATCACGAATCATATTATATAAACGTGTTTTTCCCCATGGAATGATCCAATCTACTTTTTCAATTTCATCCAAGATATCTTGACGGAATTTATCAATAGAAGCAAACCATTGCGGTGTTGCGCGATAAATGATCGGTTTCTTTGTACGCCAGTCATGAGGATAGCTATGCATAAAGAATTCTAGCTTAAGAAGCGCACCTTTTTCCTTTAATAGATCAGTTACCATTGCATTGACTTTATCATAAAAGACACCTTCAAATCCAGGAGCTTCAGACGTCATGACTCCACGGTCATCAACTGGTGAAATGATATCGTTACGATATTTTTTCCATGCAAAGTAATCATCTTCCCCATGTGCAGGAGCTGTGTGTACAACACCTGTACCAGCTTCCAAAGTGACATGGTCTCCTAAAATTACTAATGATTCACGATCATAAAATGGATGCTGGGCTGTCATGTATTCAAGGTCTCTTCCTTGAACTTCTTTTAGTACTTTAGGTTCTGACCAATCCAGTTCTTTTGAAACAGAATCCAATAGATCTTTTGCGATGACATATTTTTGCCCCGCTTCTTCAACTACCACATAAACATAATCTTTATTTACAGAAATTGCCTGGTTCGCAGGTAATGTCCATGGCGTTGTGGTCCAGATAATGAATGACGTATCAGTATCTAAAATACCTTTGCCGTCCTTCACTTTGAAGGCCACGAAAATAGAAGGAGATTTAACATCCTTATACTCCACTTCGGCTTCTGCTAATGAAGACTCACTTGAAGGTGACCAATAAATGGGTTTCAACCCTTTATAGATATATCCTTTTTCAGCCATCTTTCCAAATACGCGAATTTCAGCTGCTTCGTAATCAGGTGTCAGGGTGATGTAAGGATTATCCCAGTCACCTGCGATTCCTAAACGTTTGAAATCATCCCGTTGTTTATCCACTTGTGACAACGCGTACTCTTCACATTTTTTCCGATATTCAGCCATTGTCATTTCCTTACGTTTGATGCCTTTATTTGTAAGAACTTGTTCAATCGGTAAACCATGTGTATCCCAGCCAGGAACGTATGGCGCACGGAATCCAGACATTGATTTTGAACGAACAATAATATCTTTACTAATTTTATTCAAAGCATGCCCGATATGGATATTCCCATTGGCATACGGAGGGCCATCATGTAATACAAAAGTTGGTTTGCCTTCATTTAGTTGTTGGCGTTTTTCGTAAATCTTATTTTCTTCCCATTCTTTTTCCCATTGACTTTCGCGGTTTGGTAAATTACCGCGCATTGGAAAGCCAGTTTTTCCTAGCTGAAGCGTTTCTTTCGTCTTCACTATCAATCGTCTCCTTTTATTAATAAGTATTTCCTACAAAATTGAGCATGGAGGTACTTTTACGAGTAACCCTTTAAATCACGAAAAGTTTGCAGAAATCCGACCGTCGGTAATAAGTCGTGAAAAACAAAAAAAACAAGCCTATCCGCAAAGGGACGAGCTTGTCGTGGTACCACCCAAAATTTGAAACCTAAGTTTCCTCTAATCATCGCTAACGAGATGACCCGTCGATTACTACTGAATAGTTCGCAATCGAATGATCTAGAGGATCTTTCCAATTAGAGGGTCTGCCGAACTCTCACTATCTTCGGCTCGCTTAAAGAATCTAATCAGCTTTTCTGTTCTAGATTGCTTAATTTTCGTCTGATTTAATCAATTCAGGAATATCAATCGTCAAACCCATATCTTCTTCTTGAGGTTCAGCAAGGACGATTGGCTCATCTGAGTCTACTGCATTCTCAGTGTCGCTGTCAAGTTCATTAGCTAAAACTTCTTTTAAAACCTCATGACCATCACCAACATAAGAAGACATTGGTTTCAATACTTCCTCCCAGTCACCGCTGCGTGCTTGATCGATTTGAGTTTCCAATAATAATAGTAATTGTTGGTGGAAGACACGCGTCTTCTTCTTCAAATCATTTGTTTCAGCAGCTAATTGACGTGCTTTAGAAGTAGCATCTGTTAAAATTTCTTTCGCCTTATCTTCAGCTGTTGTCGTTAATAAGTTAGCTTTTTGCATAGCATTGGAAATCAACTCATCTGCGCGATTTTGAGCAGAAGTAACGATAACTTCTGATTCTTTACTTGCAGAAGATTTAACCTTATCAGCAGTATCTTGTGCCACGACAATTGATTGGTTCAAGGCTTCTTTCAATTCATTGAAATACTCAAGCTTTTCTTCTGAATGTTTTAAAGCTTTTTCTAACTCACGATTTTTTGCGATGCTGTCTTCATAATCGCGAACGATCATATCTAGAAAATCATCGACTTCATCTTGATTATAGCCACGCATTTTGGTGGAAAAATTTTTGTTTTGGATATCTAATGGAGTTAATGCCATTTTTCTGTTCACCTCATAAAATTTATTTTCGTAAAACGCCTAAGCGCAAACGGAATTTTTCTTTCTTTGTTTTTCCTTCTAATCCTTGGATCTGAATTCGCCCAAATCCTCGAACTGAAACGACATCTAATAAATCAAGCAAATAGTCTGGACGCTCATTGGAGGACCAATTCACTTTGACTTTTCCAGCCTCAACCAATTGTTTTGAACGTTGGCGGGAAATATTATAAACTGTTGAAATAATCGCATCCAAGCGCATTGAGGTTGCCGTGGTGGTTTCTTCTACCCAACTATCTTTTGGAATAATGATATCCGTGTATGGACGTTCCTCTAAGTGAACAGTCACTCGACCAATTTTTGTTACCTGACTTACAATATAGCTAGCAGAGTCTCTCGCTAAAAAGATTTGCCAGCGATCACCATCCGAGATAATATCGCCAAAATAATCTCGTTTGATTCCCGCATTCATTAACGTTCCCAAAATTTTTCCATGGGAAAGCTCCGTGAATTTCTGAGGATAATTAATCTCGATCATTACAAGTTCAAAATCATCGATTTGCGGTTCATAGTAATCAGGATAAATCATGCAGCGACAACGTTCAGCATGTTCGTAACCGCCATAAAAAGAAAATTTCAATTCGCTATTTTCACGAATTAAAGTCTCTAAAATATATGCCTGGCGAGGATCTAAAAAGTTCGTCAAATAAGGAGCGTATTGGCTTTCAACTTGTTCTAACCAATCACCAACACTGTCAACAAATGGATGCTCTTCTGGTCTAAAATGTTGATAGACATTCGCATTCATATTGCCACCTCCTTAATAAACAAGATTTATCAGAATTCTTTGTAAAATATTCATGGCAAAATTCAATGCTAAAATCGCTGCCATAACTGAAAAATCCAATCCGCCAAATTGCAAAGGCAAACGTCGGAACAAATCAAGAAACGGCTCACAAATGCGACCTAAAATTTGGCCGAACTTGGACTGATACGCTCCTGGAAACCATGACATTAATGCATATACGACTAAAAGAATGCTGTAGAGATAGACCAGTCGATTCAAGTAATAAAAAAGTGTAATTATCATTCCGTATAAGCGGCTCCTTTACATTTCTAATCCATAAATATCGTCATCGACCATAGAACTTAGAGCTGTATTGGTGATTTCAACATTCGTTGGCGTACATAAAAACATTTCATTTCCGACACGTTTGATATCTCCGTCAATCATAAAGACGGCACCTGTTAGAAAATCAACGACACGACGTGCTCTCATTTCATCTAAAGACTGAAAATTGATCAAAACGACTTCGCCCTGACCTACCCGCTTTGCAATCGTCATCGCTTCATTGTAAGCCCTTGGTTCTACGACGGAGATGCGGTTTGTACGTCTTTCTTCATTTTTTGGTGCAAGTCGTTGCGCCCGACTGTTGTTATTAGGCATTGACACAACTTTTTCATTTTTCTTAGGCATATTTTCTGCCTTTTTCATAACACTTTCAGCACGGCGATTCGTCGGCTGTGTTTTTTCAACTACCGGTTTAACTTGCTCCTTGACAATTCTTTCTTTTGGACGCTCCTGCTTTTGGTATGTAGGACGTGCTGTTACGCGTTCTTTTTTTAATGTTTCGCTTTTTGGGCGGCTAACCTGCTTCTTTGGGGCAGGTGCTGCTTCTTCATACATATCATCATCTGCTAAACCAAAAAAATCAGTGATCTTTGCTAGACTAATTCCCATTAACTTTACCTAACCTTTCCTAAATAGTGCCGTTCCGATTCGAACAAACGTAGCACCTTCTTCAATTGCCGTTTTGAAGTCTTGGCTCATTCCCATGCTTAATTCCGTACATGGTGCGTATAGCAAGTTTTGCTCTTTCACACTTTCCTGAAGTTGTTTTAAGTTAGAAAAAATATCCCGAACTTCTTGCTGACTTGCCTCATATGGAGCCATCGTCATCAAACCGATCATTTTAATTTTATCTAATCCTTCTAATTCTCTAATAAAAGAATCAAGTTCTGACGGCTTAATACCGTACTTCGATTCCTCCCCAGAAACATTTACTTCAATAAAACAATTTATTTGATGTTCAGCACGTTTTTGAATTTCTTGAGCCAAACGTAAACTATCTAACGCATGAAAGTAATCAATTTCGTTTATAATTAATTTTACCTTGCGACGCTGTAAATTACCAATAAGATGCCATTTAATCTGCTGATAGTTTGAGAGACTTTGCTTTTTTTCTAGTAGTTTATCTACTCGATTTTCTGCTAAATCGGTCACACCTAATTCAACGAGTTCATTTGCAGTATTGGAGTCGACACTCTTGGTCACCGCAACCATCGTAATCTCCTTCGGGTTACGTGAAACAAGAGCACACGACTCCTGAATCTCTTGCTCGATTCTATGCAAGTTTTCAGCGATCATGTGCTCTCCCCCTCTTATTTTCTTCGGCGAAAGAATGGTGGTGTATCTAGTTCTTCGTCTTTTTCAGGTTTTACTTCTTCACGATTAAATGTTTCAAATTCTTTCTTTTCGATATTATCAAATTGCGTTTCTTCTACTTTTGGACGAATGTTTTCTTCTTTACGAATATCCCATTCACCAAAAGCCGATTGCCCATCATTGCCTCTTGAAGGTTCAATGTCTAAGTTTTGCTTTTGAGGAACTGATTGGATTTGACTAGCACGTTGTGTATTACGTGTAGCCTTACGCTCCTTTTTTGTTGGATCAATCCCTGTCGCAATCACTGTAACGCGAATTTCATCGCCTAATTCTTCGCTGATTGATGTTCCTAAAATGATATTTACATCGCCTGTTGCCGCACTTGAAACAATATCAGAAGCATCTTGTGCTTCAAATAGAGTCATATCTAACCCGCCAGTAATGTTCAATAATACTTGTTCTGCACCATCAATAGAAGTTTCTAATAATGGTGAAGAAATTGCCTTCTTCGTTGCTTCTACCACGCGGTCTTCACCGCTAGCAACACCAATCCCCATTAATGCAGTTCCTTGGTTCGCCATCACTGTTTTCACATCGGCAAAGTCCAAGTTCACATAGCCAGGAGCTGTAATCAAGTCTGAGATACCTTGAACCCCTTGACGTAAAACATTGTCTGCTTCACGGAATGCTTCTAACATCGGTGTTTTCTTATCTACAACTTCAAGCAAGCGATTGTTTGAAATAATTAAAAGCGTATCGACGTTTTCTTTCAGTAATGAGATACCTTCTGCAGCGAAGCGCCCGCGTTTAGGACCTTCAAAGCTGAATGGACGCGTAACGACGCCAACTGTTAGTGCACCTAAATCTTTTGCAATCTTCGCAACGATTGGAGCAGCTCCAGTACCCGTACCACCGCCCATGCCGGCTGTGATGAAAACCATATCCGCACCTTCAAGTGCATCACGAATAGCTTGTTCACTTTCTTCTGCTGATTTTTGACCAACTTCCGGTTGCGATCCAGCTCCTAATCCGCGAGTATATTTAGGGCCTAATTGAATTACAGTCTCTGCTTTTGAATTTTTAAGGGCTTGGACATCAGTGTTTGAAGCAATGAATTCAACGCCTTTGACGTTTTCCTCGATCATGCGATTGATGGCGTTTCCGCCCCCACCGCCAACACCGATAACTTTAATAACTGCACCTTCGTTAATATTGTTATCTATTGAGAATTCCATGTTTTCTATTCCTCCTACAAATTAGTCAAAAATATTAGAGAAGAAGTCTTTAATCTTCCCAGTAACTTTTTCTTCATTTTTTGGTTTTGATTCTTCTTCATAATCATTGGATGCTTCGTAATCGTCATATACAGGTGCTGTAGAAACAGCATTCGGTTGTGGTGAAGCAGATAGAGAAACTTTTTCACCCGTTACCGCTGATTTCGCTAAATGGTAAACATCACTCAATTCAGCTGAATAATTTACGATGCTGATGACATTTGTAAAGACAGGATTTCTCAAGCCCATTTGATTTGGAACGTGCAGCTTCACAGTAGTTCCAAAAATGTCTTCGGCTAAGTCAACCACACCAGGCAAACTGGCTGCTCCGCCTGTTAAAACAACCCCACCAGGCAGATCAAGTGCTTCGATCTCATCTAATGCTTCCTTTGCTTTACGGAAGATTTGTTCTAAACGAGCTTCGATAATTTCTGCTAAGTAACGTTCATCAACTTTAACCGGATCCGTTTTTCCAATTACATCTACTGGAAAATCTTCATCCGCAGAAGTTCGGCTCGGATAAGCGTCCCCATAGTTGATTTTTAATGCTTCAGCATTATTAAATGAAGTGTTTAAGACGATGGAGATATCTTTGGTAACAAATTCTCCGCCCTCTTGGTCAACGTGAGTAAATTTCAATTGTTTATCGTGCATGACCGCGGTCGTTGTCTGACCGCCGCCCATATCAACCACAATCGTCCCAAAGTCTTTTTCGCCATCTGACAAAATCGACTCTGTCAAAGCTAAAGACGTAATCACTGTTTCAGCAACTGATAATCCAGCTTTCTCCACACATTTTGTGATGTTATGGATGATTGTTTTAGGACCTGTGAACACTAGCCCGAACATTTCGAGACGAACACCGATCATTCCGCGAGGATCTTTGATGCCTTCAAAGCCATCAACGGTAAATTCTTGAGGCAATAGCGCAACGATTTGTCTTTCAGGAGGAACTGAACGAACCATTGCTGCGGAAGCGACATTACGAACATCTTCATCCATAATCTCTTTCGAATCATTGTTAACAGCGATCATACCTTGACAAGGCTCAACTTCTAATAAGTTGGCAGGTAATCCCACGCTGACACTTTTTATCTGAATCCCAGCTTTTTCCTCGGCCTGTTTTACTGCTCGTTGAATCGCCTGTACTGTTTTATCGATGTCTACGATAATCCCACGATTGATTCCTTCTGATTTTGCGTTTCCAACACCAATGATATTCATTTGGCTATCGATGTACTCGGCAACAACAACTTTTATCGATGTTGTCCCGATATCAAGGCCTACATACATTCCTGCTTTTGCCATGAATGGGATTCCCTCCTATTTTCAAATAAATGCTTTATTCAGATTTAATATTTTAACTTACTGTTAAGCATGAAATATAATTATTTGCAAGCAATTCACTGCCTCCAATTTTAACACATTTTGCCTAGAATGAAAAAGAAGATTCAACATTTTCTTGTAATAAATTTAATCATTTCCAACTGGCGTCCCAGATTGATCTGTTGAGTTTTGTGTTGATTCCTCAGTAGTCGATTTTTCATCCGTATTTTCAGTGTATGGATAACTGTATATTCCTGCTTCCATATCAACGACTCCCTTAATCTGCTTGTCATTCATTTCTTTCGCGATTTGGGGGTAATAATTCATTTTCCCACCCAAATCATTGATGCTTACCAGTACCTTATTTCCGTCATTCATGAAAATTTCCAATAATTCTTTATTTTCAGTTGTGGGAGCGTACTTAATCTGAGAAATTCCCTGTTTGACTTCTTCAGACAATTTATTATATCCTTCGAGCACTTTCAAAATTCGTTTTGAGCCGGTAAAACTTTCTAAAATAGGCAATTCGCCATTACTTTTCTCGACTTCAATCGGGATGATTTTTCCATTTGAAATAACCGGAGAATACTTTCCATCGCTTTCTAAATAAGCAACTTCTGGATATTCTTTCACCTTCACTTCAAAATGATTAAATCCATCAATAGAGACTTCAGCATTTTCAATTTGAAGCTCTTGCTTTTTCAGATTTTTCACATGATCCTTGCGATCAAAATACTGACTCCAAAGATTATCTCCAACAGTAAAATTGAGTTCATTTTTAATTATCTCTGCGGAAATCCGTTCATTGCCTTTTACACTAACGCCGCCTAACTTACCTAATGGTGAAATGTAATATAATAATAGTAAAGCTGGAATAGAAAATAATCCAATTAGAATCGAAGATCTCCGTACAAGACGGCGATTGCGCTCATGTCTTATATTGGGCAGCCGATCTAAAAACGAGCCATTTTTTGGTCCATTTGAAGACTCCTCCAACTCTACTTCTTCTTCAGGCTCAATAGGTTCAGGCACCGTTTTTTCAGACTCTTCAATACTTTCATCGGCAGGCTCACTAGTACTTGGTGTATCAGTAGGCACATCAGAAGTTTCTTGTTCTACTTCTGGTTCGCCGTTTTCCAGTGCCTTTTGCTTCAAGTATTCCATATTGGCCAATTGCCAAGGTGTTAAATTTTCTTGTCTATTTTTTTCCTCTTGGTCTTTCTTTTCATCTGGAACTTCTTCACGACTAATGATCCTCACCTCCAAAATATTATTTGACGAGCTCGTTGACTAGTGACCATAAACGTTCAGCTGCATCTGGGATACCTTCTTTACGTGAAGCCGCCGCCATTGCTAATCTTCTTTCAGAATCCCCCATGATTTCATCAACTGCTGACACCAATGTTTCACCAGTTAAATCAGCATCCGTAATCATATTGACCGCGCCTGCATTAACTAAACTTTGTGCGTTCTTTGTTTGATGATCATTCGTCACATAAGGACTCGGAATAAGGATTGCTGGCAATCCTAAAGCAGTGAGTTCTGCAATTGAAGTCGCCCCAGCACGTCCAATTAGCAAATCAACATTAGCCATAACATCCGTCATATTTTTAATATAGGGTTGCAGCGAAAGATTGCGACTGATTTTATCTATATCAAACCTTTCAGATATTTCGTTATAATACCTGTCTCCGGAAGCATAAAGTATTTGATACTCTTTTTGAGAGAACTTCGGCAATGCTTGGATGACGGCTTGGTTTATTTTTAATGCACCTTGACTCCCGCCAAAGATTAAAACTGTGGGAACTTCTGGCAACAAACCATATTGTTCCAACACTTCAGATTTTCCACTAGTTACCACTTCTTGTGCACGTGGATTCCCAACTAAAACCGTCTTATTTTCCGGGAAATATTGTGCAGCATCAGGGAAACAAATTCCTACTCGATCAACGAAACGACTCAAAAATTTGTTTGTAATTCCCGGGACACTATTTTGTTCATGAACGATTGTAGGTATCTTCATTCGTGCTGCCGCGTAAACCACCGACCCCGAAACATAACCGCCTGTACCGATTACGATATCTGGTTTAAACTCTCGTAAAATCTCTTTCGAACGTTTGATACTTTCCAAGAACAATTGAACTGTTTTTACATTATCGAGTGAAAGCTTTCGTTTAAACCCTTGGATTTTAATTGTTTTAAAAGAGATGCCTGTTTCAGGCACGATTTTATTTTCCAACCCGCGATGTGTTCCTACATATAAAAATTCGGAATCAGGTTGAATCTTTTGTACGTAACGGATAAATGCTAAGGCTGGATAAATATGTCCGCCCGTGCCGCCGCCTGTAACAAGTATTCTCATTCTATTTCCCTACTTTTCTAATTGTTTCACAGCCTGCATAAATTTATCTCCGCGTATCTCAAAGCTTGGATATTGATCCCAGCTAGCATTCGCAGGAGATAATAATATGCTGTCACCCGCTTCACTTTGTTCGTATGCCAAAGGAACAGCAGTCTCAACATTTGACGTCATAATGATTGTTTCAATACCTGCACGTCTAGCTGTATCAGCCATCTTATCTTTCGTTTCACCGAATAAGATGATCGCTTTGACCCCTTCAAGAGATGGAATCAACTCATCAAAGCTGTTTCCGCGATCCAAACCGCCAGCCAGCAAAATCAAACGATCATTATCAAAACCGCTTAGCGCCATCTCAGTAGCCAAGCTATTTGTTGCTTTAGAGTCATTGTAAAACTTACGACCATTGATCGTATCCACATACTGTGTACGATGAGGAACACCATGAAAATTGCTCAAAGCCGTTCTGATTCCTTCATTTGAAATGCCCTTTAGTTTTGCTACAGCAATCGCCGCTAGTGCATTCTCAATATTATGTGCTCCCGGTACTCCTAATTCAGAAGCATTCATAATCTTTTCTTGCTTATAGTAGAGCCCACCGTCTAATAGGTACGCTCCATTCACTAGCTTTTCCTTCGTTGAAAAAGGTACGACTTGCGCTTTAGTTTGTTTACTCATTGATTGCAGTTCTTCAGAATTCCAATTTAAGACTAGGTAATCAGCTGGGGTCATATTCGCTTGAATAGCCCATTTCGCAGCCACGTAATTTTCACGCGTTTTATGATAGTCCAAGTGCGCTTCGTAGATATTTGTTATGACAGCAATCTGCGGTTTGAATTCTTTTACGCCCATCAACTGAAAGCTTGACAGTTCCATGACAATATCATCATCCACTGTTGCTTTCGAAGCCACTTCACTACCGGGGAAACCGATATTACCAGCAAGATGAGCTTTTCCAGCGGTTCTCTCTTGATTCAACAATAGACCGATCATAGTGGTGGTAGTCGTCTTGCCATTCGTTCCAGTGATACCAATGATTGGGCATTCTGCGACTTGATAGGCCAACTCCACTTCGGTCAAAATGGGAATATGCAGTTCTTCCGCTTTCGCTACTAATGGATTATCGTAAGGAATACCAGGATTTTTCACCATCAAAGAAAAATCTTCATCCAATAATTCTATCGGATGGTGCCCTGTAATCACTCGTACGCCCTGTTCTAATAATCCTTGTGCCTCTGGATTTTCTTCAAAAGGCTTTCCATCGTTGACCGTAACAAGTGCGCCCAAGTCATTCAACAACTTGGCCGCACTAAATCCACTCTTCGCTAATCCTAAGACTAATACTTTTTCGTTTTCATATTGTTTAATTTGTTTCATTTCCTAGTCATCTCCTACAGTACGATCAGTAAAACAATAATGGATGCAATGAGCCCAATAGCCCAAAATACTGTGTCAACCTTCCACTCGGACCAACCTGACATTTCAAAGTGGTGGTGTAATGGCGACATTTTAAAAACACGTTTCCCTGTTAGTTTAAAGGAAGTGACTTGAATAATCACGCTTGCTGTTTCAAAAATGTAAACTAGACCGACTAGTAATAATGTCCATTCTTGATGTAAGATGATCGACACAGCTGCTAACAGCCCGCCTAAAGCAAGCGATCCTACGTCGCCCATGAAGATCTTTGCTGGTTTCTTATTATAAGGAAAGAAGCCAACAAGCCCCCCCATCACAGAAAGACAAACAATTAAAACCTCATACTGCTGTTGTTTCCATGCAATGATTCCATATGTTGCAAATGAGATTGTGCCTAGACCAGATACCAGTCCATCGATCCCATCAGTTAGATTCACTGCATTCGAAAAACCGACCAACCAAAAAACCACAAACAGACCATATAGAATATTTAGCGGCAGTTCAATACCAAAGAAATTCAATGTATTAGGATAACCTTCTGTTCGATAAATTATATAGAAGATAATCGCTACAACAACTTGAGCTATGAATTTTTGACTTGAAGTCAATCCTTCATTCTGTTTCTTCGCCAATTTTATGAAATCATCCAAAAAGCCGATGATCCCATACAATAATAAGACGAACACTAAAATCAATAGTGAAGTTGTCATTTTACTTGTCCAAAGGCTAAACCAAATTGCAGTGATCACAGCAGCAGCTAAAAATCCTAGTCCGCCCATCGTTGGGGTCCCTGCTTTTGAATTGTGCCATTTTGGACCTTCGTCACGAATTTCTTGTCCTTGTTTTTTCATTCTAAAATAGCCGATTATAAAAGGCATGCCTGCTACCGTAATTGCGAAACTACTGGCAAAGGCAATGAATAGTTGTGCCGGTTGCATTTTTTTCTCTCCAGTCCTAACCTAACGTGATTTTCAATTTCTTTTTCGATACTTCTTCATAAGGAGCGATGTTTTGCTTTGTGCAGTAGCCATCTCCTTTGAAGCTGACTTCAATATCTAGCAAGTTCGCTAATTTTAAAATATCTGCTTTTGACCATCCACGAACATCGGGCATCTCTTTCTTACCGTCTGTCAGCAAAATCAAATGCTCATTGGCCATGACTTTCTCTCCAGGTTTCGCAGATTGCTTGATGACTTTATCGCCATCTCCAACTACGACCGCAGTTACTCCACGTTTATTTGCATCAGCCGCAGCACTTGCCGTCTTGAGATTACGATAGTCCTCTACTGTAATTTTAGTGTTACTTTTTTCATCCGAAGAATCCATATTGCTATTTTGGAATTCCATCGCTCGGCTTAATAGCGGATTTGCTATTTCACCTAAGATACCTTCTTTATTTTCTTGTGGTTGCTTCATTGTAATATATAAAATATATTCAGGATCTTCTGATGGAAGCATCAAAGCAATTGAATAAATATAATTCGTATCTCCTGTTAAATACCTACCGCCCTCAGCAATCTGAGCCGTACCTGTTTTGGCAGAAATGTGGTAACCGGGTACTTTGTATTGATCATATGCTGAGCCATAGTTCTCACTCTCAACAGTATCTCGCATATATTCACGAACCTTTTGAGCAGTCTCAGCGGTGATCGGCTCTCCAACTACTTCCGGTTTTGTGATGATCTCTTTACCTGTATTAGGATTGGATACTTTTTCAATATAATGAGGTTGCAACATTTTTCCGTCATTTGCTACAGCAGTAAAGCCGCGCATCATTTGGAAATTTGTTACACCGATAGCTTGACCGTAAGAACTCATCGCTTGGTCAACGATATTACTGGTTGGCAATAGGCCCTTGTTCTCACCCGGCAAACCAGAATAAGTGCTTTGACCAAAACCAAAACGTTTCACATAATCAGGCCAACGCTCACCTAATCGCTCTTCCAATTTGACCATCCCAACGTTACTTGACCAAGATAATGCTTGACGCATCGTCAAAATTCCTTTTTTACCTAAATCCCAGTCATTGATGGTTGCATCCGCTACTTGAATCTTTCCTGAAACATAACTTTCATTCTCATTAAAGACTCCTTCATTCACAGCAGCCGCAGTCGTAAAGACCTTCATAGTCGACCCTGGTTCATAGTTGTCTTCAATTAGAAAGTTGCGCCAAGCATCAGACTCTCCCAGACCTTCTTTTGTTTCAGGATTGAAAGTTGGTCGCTGAGACATTGCCAAAATATCTCCGGTTTTTGCCTGCATCAACATCGCTGTCATTTCAGTAGGTTTAGCCTCAGTGTTAACTTTATCTAATAAAGTTTCTAAATAACTTTGTAGTCCCGCATCTAAAGTGGTATAAATATCTTCTCCATCAACAGCCTTTTTCTCTTCCGCAACACTTCCAGGAATCGGACGTTGATTCTCATCTTTTTGGTAAACGACTTTTCCATCTTTCCCTTTTAAAACATCATCATAAGCTGCTTCGACACCCATCATGCCGACCAACGATTCTTTTTTATCTGGTTGTGCATAGCCAATAAAATGAGAAGCGAAATTCCCATTCGGATACATTCGATCAGTGTGTTCAGTAAAGTACAGACCTTTGACCTTGGCTTTCTTCATGTCATCTTCAATGTTTTGTTTGGTCTCTTCAGAAATATTCTTTCCTTTGTCACCAAATTCAACCTGATAGTACTTGCTAGTACCATCACTATTAATACCGCTTTTCAAAGTTTTTAAGGCAGACTTTTCATTAATTCCTAAATACTTATGTAAAATAGAAGCCAATTCATCAAAATTCTTTTCTTGTGCATAAAGCTTTTCTTTTCCGGAAACATAACTCTCTGACAAAATTGCATAGATCGAATAAGAGGTTGCATCTTCTGCAATTACTTCACCGTTACGATCGTAAATCGTTCCACGTTTTGCCTTCACTACTTCTCCACCGTTATACAATTCTTCAGTCTTGGCTTCAAGAGAAGTACCGGCGACATGTCCACCAGCTACGACATAAATCATGCGAATGGCAAATAAAAAGAACAATCCAATACTCGTAGCAAACAAAATAACGCCTACTTTTTTGCGATTGTTCATCGGAGTCAAATTCTTTTTTCGGATTTTCCTTTTTAGCCTTTTAAAGCTCATTTACTTCACTTTCCTTAAATTCGCGTCATTGATAGAAAGCCCAGCTTTTTCAGCAACTTCCTTCAAACGATCAGAACGAGATAGTTCGCTCTTCTCCTGTTGTAGTTGAGAAGCTGTTTTTTCTTTTGCATCAATATCGGTTTGAATACTTGTAATTTCATTTTGAGTTTTGCTGATTTCATTTCGGTAATTAACCATCACAACCGATAATCCAATTAGCATCACTAAGAATGCAAATACAGCAATTTTTTCAACACGAGTGATTTTCTTTAGGCGATCTCCTGGAGAAACGAAGACTTTGAAAGAATCTGGCGTTTGGTGAATCTCTTCTTGCTGAGAATCAAATTGAAACTGTTGATTATTATTTAATTCTGCCATAATTCCTATCCTTTCTTCACTTTCTCCGCGATCCGCAATTTTGCACTTCTCGCACGATTATTATCATGTAATTCCTCATCAGAAGGAATAATTGGTTTTCGATTAACTAACTTCAATACTGGTTGGAACTCTTCAGGCACCATCGGTAAACCCGGAGGCATATCCTTCGGTGTACTGAATTCTTTAAACATTGTCTTAACGATCCGATCTTCCAATGAATGGAAAGTAATCACACTGACTCTGCCCTCTATAGTGAGCAAGTCAATTGCCTGTTCCAAAGAACTCTCGATTGCCCCCAGCTCATCATTCACAGCGATGCGGATAGCTTGGAAAACACGCTTTGCAGGATGCCCACCTTTTCGTCGTGCTGGTGCAGGGATAGCGTCCTTGATTAAGTCCACAAGCTCGCCAGTTGTTTCGATCGGCTTATCTGCACGTCTGCGCTCAATTAAGCGAGCAATCTGTTTGGAAAATTTTTCCTCACCATATCTGAAGAAAATTTTTATTAATTCATGATAAGAGTATTCATTTACGACTTGATAAGCACTCAGCGATGCATCTTGATCCATCCGCATATCCAATGGTGCATCTTGATGGTAACTAAACCCTCGTTCTGCCTCATCAAGTTGCGGAGAGGAAACTCCCAAATCGTATAAAATTCCATCGACCTCTGTCACGCCTAGGCGATTCAGTTCTGCCGTAAGTTCTCTAAAGTTTGCTTTTATAAAGGTCACTTGTTTCTTTGCGACATATTCGCCTAAACGAATCTTCGCATTATCGATTGCCTTTTGATCCTGATCAAAAGCGTAAAGATGTCCATCGGCATTTAACTGACTCAGCAAATATTCGCTGTGTCCAGCACCACCTAATGTACAATCAACATAAACACCGTTTGGTTTAATTGCTAGACCATCAACTGTCTCATGAAGCAAAACGGTTGTATGTTGAAAGTCTGTCATTGATAATCCTCTTCTCTAAAATCCAAAATCGACCATTGTTTCAGCAATGTCATCAAAACTAGCTTCTGTTTCTTTTGTAAACTCATTCCAGCGTGCTTGATCCCAAATCTCGATCCGATTCGCTACGCCGATAATTACACATTCTTTTTCAAGCGATGCGTGACTACGTAATGACACAGGAATATTGATTCTTCCCTGTTTGTCTATTTCACATTCAGTTGCTGCGGAGTAAAAGAAACGTACGAACGCGCGCGCATCTTTTTTAGAAAGTGGCATCTCATTCAACTTCGTTTCAAGTTGATTCCATTCGGATAAAGGGTATCCAAATAAGCACCCATCCATACCGCGGGTAACTACAAATTTCTCGCCTAATTGTTCACGTAATTTTGATGGTACGATCAATCGACCTTTTGCATCAATATTATGTTGAAATTCACCCATGAACATCTAGACTTCACCCCTTTTTACCACCGCATGAGATTAGTCTACCACAATCCCCCACAATCTACCACACTTTGCAAAAAACAAAAATAACAGTTTTTTGACCTTTTCTAACCATACTGATTTATCAAGGATACCAAGTGGAATAAGGAGTTTTTTTAAAGTTTTTTCGTATTATAACGCATTAATAATGCTCGCAATAATCAAAATAAAATAGACTAAGACCGACAATAAAAACGTTAAGCGCCAAAACATTTTAAAGAAACGACCGTACATGATTTCGCGATAGCGATAGGCTTGAAAAACAACTACGCTAATGCCCAATAATAGAATAGTTAGTAAAAAATATGGTAAAATCGAAAACGAGCTGATACTTTTCGAAATTTCGTGCATACCAACAATTAAAAATGGTATGGTAATATCCGGCGTTTTCAAATTGAAGCGTTGTTTTAACTTAAAAGTTGTTACGATATAATCAGACGCTAAAAAGACGATTATCGGAAAAATGTACCATAACAATAGTACTGGTGAAAATGATGCCAACAAACACAGTCCTTCCTCTTCAAACTACTATCCTCACTATACTGCATTATCGTTACATTCGTGTTTCAATTCATTTAAAATATAAAGGATTTAGCAAGTTTTAACAATTGAATTCGCAATATTGGCGCGAAAAGATTTCTTAGTATTTTTTAAAAGTTTTTTTCGGTTAATTGCGGAGTTTTGCGAAATGGAGTATGATGAGTTTAATATTTTTTCGAGGATGGTGACATCATGAATAACAAAAAATCTACTAGTACATTTTCTAAAGTTACTAAGGTTGTTATTTGGACCATGTTAATTTTAACAATTGGCTCATTAGTTTTGAGTAGTCTGTTGAGTATTATGTAAGCAAATAGCCGGAGCATCTGCTCCGGCTATTTTTTTGCTAATTGCAATAATTCTTCTGCGTGTTTGACAGTCAAATCAGTGATTTCAGTCCCCGCTAACATCCGGGCGATTTCTTCTGTGCGATCTTGCTCAGTTAGCTCTTCTACTTTAGTAAGCGTCCGGCCATCCACAACCTCTTTTCGAATGAACAATTGATGATCCGCTTTTGCTGCTACCTGGGGTAAATGTGTGATGCATAAGGCCTGCGAATTTTGTCCGATTTGATAAATTTTATCAGCAATGGCTTGCGCCACGCGCCCGCTTACTCCTGTATCGACTTCATCAAATACGATACTGGTTAAGCCTTGCGTTTTCGAAAAAATCGTCTTCAAGGCTAACATCACACGCGAAATTTCGCCACCTGAAGCTACTTTGACCAATGGTTTTAAAGGTTCCCCAGGATTCGTCGTGATATAGAATTCTACCTCATCAATTCCATCCGATGTAAAAGTGGTTTCTTTGAAGCGGACTTCAAAGCGAGCATTTTCCATGTATAGATCCTTCAATTCATTCTGTATAGCGAACTCCAGCTTTTTCACCATTTTGTTCCGTGCCGTCCTCAACTTCTCTGCCAGTTTCTGCAAGGTTACTTTTTTTGTTGCTAACTCATTTTCTAGTTTCTCCAATTTATCACCAGAAAAATCTGAATCTAAAAGTTCTTGGCTAATCTGATCATAATAGTTCAAAATCACTTCGATCGAATCACCGTATTTTCGTTTTAATTGATGGATCAATTCTAGACGTTCATTGACTAAATCTAACCTTTCCTCATCTAATTCGAGCATATCTAATTGACGCCCGATTTCACTGACGGCATCTTGTAGTAAATAATACGCACTATGAACATTGTCGGAAATACTTTCATAATCCTTATCTAAAGAAGCGATCGTTTGAAGTTCTTGACTAGCAGAACCAATTGTATCAAGAGAGCTCGTTTCTTCATTTGTCATTGCTTGATAACTGTAGGAAAGACTGTCCACGATTTTTTGGTAGTTCGTTAGCTTCTCACGTTCCTCTACCAATTTTTCTTCCTCACCAGCAGTCAACTCGGCATTGCCAATTTCTTCTTGCTGGAAGGTCAGCATGTCGATTCTTTGGACAAAAGACTGTTCATTTTGTTTAAACTTCTTCACCTGATTCGCTAAAGTGACATAACTTTGGAAAGCCGTTTGATAGGTCATTTTGATATTTTGAAAAGAAGCATCGCCAAAACTGTCTAAAAGACGCAAATGCGATTCGGGATGCATCAATTCTTGATGATCGTTTTGACCTTGGATATCAACTAAAAATTGTCCGATTCGTCGCAGGTTTGCTAAAGTCACAATCCTGCCATTGACACGTGAGACACTCTTTCCAGAGATATTCAAATCTCGCTGGACAATCAATCCCGCCTCGTCGACTTCTATACCAAGCTCCTCCATCAATATTTCAAAGTCTGACTGCTTTGGTAAATCAAAAAGTCCTTCTACTAAGCACTTATCGCTGCCTTGGCGAATGTATTCGATTGAAGAGCGAGCACCTGCTAACAAACTCACCGCATCGATAATGATCGATTTCCCGGCACCAGTCTCACCAGTTAATGCAGTCATTCCATCAGTAAAACTCAAATGTAACGAAGAAATGATCGCAAAGTTTTTAATTGTCAGTTCTTGTAACATTTTGCACATTCTCCTTTTAATGAGACATACTAATTATTTTGACTTTTCTGAGCGATGTCTTGCTTAATACGCTTGGCATCTTCTTCCGTTCGAGCGATCATCAAAACGCTATCATCGTCATTTAAAGTCGTGAATAGAATTTTAGTGAACTGTTTTTCCAGCAAATTAGCACACGCCGAAGCATTTCCCGGCAGTGTTTTTACATTGATGAACTTTTCCATTTGATCAACAGAAATCACAGCTTCTTTCAAAAGATCAGCTAGTTTTTCGTTTACATCTTCTTGCTCCTTGCGTGGCATGCTGTACCGATAACCACCATTTTGAGCGGGTACTTTGATCAATTTCATTTCCTTGATATCACGTGAGATCGTGGCTTGAGTAACAGTTACTCCTTGCTGAGCCAAGATTGCCACGAAATCCTCTTGTTTCTTCACATCGAACTCACTCAGTAACTGAGTAATGATACGATGACGTTCTTGTTTTCGCATTCCTTCTCCTCCAGACTATTTATCTAGTTGCTGATGGGCTTCTGAGACAACAATTGCCAAATCTATTTCTGGATTTATGATGCCAGACTCAGGAACTTTTTTTAAATGAGCGAGAAATTCAATATTGCCCTCGCCGCCTGTTATTGGGGAGAAGGTTAACTCCTGCACATCAAATCCATGAGTTGTCGCGAAATCCGTGATTTCTTCCAAAACCATCAAATGCGTTTTAGGATCCTTGATGATGCCTTTTTTTCCAACATACTCTTTCCCTGCTTCAAATTGTGGCTTGATTAATGCCACTACATCACCTTCTTCTGTTAAAATATCATGAAGTGGTGGTAAGATTAGTTTCAAGGAAATAAAAGAAACATCAATTGTTGCAAAATTCGGCTGTCCGTGCTCAAAATCAGCTAGTTTAGAATAGCGGAAATTGGTTCGTTCCATCACTACTACACGTTCATCTTGACGTAATTTCCAGGCCAATTGATTATAGCCCACATCCAATGCGTAGCTCAACGTTGCCCCGTTTTGTAACGCAACATCAGTAAATCCGCCCGTAGAAGAACCGATATCCAGTAGAATCTTCCGATTGATATCAACAGAAAAAGTCTTTAACGCTTTCTCCAGTTTTAGTCCACCACGAGAAACATACGCCAAGCCTTGTCCTTTCACTTGTAAAATCGTCTCAATTGGGATTTTTTCACCTGGTTTGTCCAGCCGCTCATTTTTCTGATCGTAGACTAGCCCAGCCATCACGCCGCGTTTTGCTTTCTCTCTTGTCTCAAAAAGTCCTTGATTGAAAGCCAGCACATCGACACGTTCTTTTTTCATATCATTCCCTACTTCTAAAGTTATTTTTTTAGCGCAAACAGCTCAAGCAATTCTTGGAAGATTTGCGGGTGAAACTCAGCAACACTCGTCAATTGCTGCACAACAATCTCAGCCTGGTTCAATTCATCTGTTAATGCCTGTTTTGCTCCTTCAAGACCCAATAAGGCTGGGTAAGTGCTTTTAGCAGATTTTTCATCTTGACCAACTTGCTTACCTAGTTCCTCAGTGGTACTGACTACATCAAGCAAATCGTCACGGATCTGGAAAGCCAGCCCGATGTGTCCGCCAAGTTTTTCAAGCAGCTCAATCACGTATTCCGTTTGGTTTGCCAAGATGCCCCCAGCAACGAAGGCATAGGTCAAAAGCGCTCCCGTCTTCCCACGATGAATCGCCTTCAACTCGTCTAAAGGGACATGACGCTTCTCTGCTGCCATGTCCCCTGCTTGTCCAGCTACCATCCCGGCAGTACCAGAAGCTTTCGCTAAAAGCTGGATCAGTAAGACATTTTCAGCAGTACTCAATGTAGTTTCACTAATCAGTTGAAAAGCACCAGTCAAAAGTCCATCACCTGCTAAAATCGCCAGGGCTTCTCCGAAGACTTTATGGTTAGTAGGTTTTCCGCGACGCAAATCGTCATCATCCATCGCTGGAAGATCATCATGAATCAGCGAATACGTATGAATCATCTCCAGTGCTCCAGCTGTTTGGTAAACAGGTGCGGTCAGTTCCTTTTGAAATGCTTTGACAGTTGCCAAAACAATTAGCGGCCGAATCCGTTTCCCTCCTGCTTCAATGGAATAAAGCATACTTTCTTTCAGTTGTTCATGGGTCGTGCAGGTAGTAATAAAGTCGCGGATCTCTTTTTCGACTCTAGGTAGCTCTTCAGCAGAAAGCTTCTGCAACATTTAGGCTTCCTCCTCACCTGTAAAAGGCACTTCTTCGTCTTCGCTCATCATTTTAGTCAATGTTTTTTCTGCTTTTGTTAGCGTATCTTGACACTGTTTGCTTAAGACCATCCCTTTTTGAAACGCTTCTAGCGCTTCTTCTAAAGGCACATCGCCACGTTCTAGCTGTGTGACGATCGTTTCTAATTGCGTGATTGATTCTTCAAAGGTTGTATTTTCCATTATTCTTCCCCTTTATCAATTTCTAAAATCGCTGCTTTCACCGTTCCATCGACAAAATGAACAGTCATCTCTTTTTCCTGTAAATCGTCTACTGAACGAACCACCTGATTATCTTGCGTTGTATAAGTAAAGCCTCGGCCCATTGTCTTTAAAGGACTTAATAAATCTAGTGACGTGATGGCTTGTTGTACTCGTCGTTGTTGATTTTCCAAATAGCCTTGCATTTGCTGCTGTATGCGTTCCTGCAAATAGCTCATCTGCTGTTGCGCCTGTTTGACACGATTAATGGGGTTGGCTTGTGCCAAACGATTGCTATACTGCATCAATTCTCGCTCTCGCTGATTCACCAAAACAGTCATATTCTGTTGCAATTGCTGCGTTAAGCGATCCAACTGTACACTTTGTGCTTCATATAAGCGATTGGGTTGTCTAAAAATATATGATTGTTGCAGCCGTTCAAAGCGTTCTTTTTTACGTTGCAACTGATGCAAGAAGGCTTGCTCTAAGCGCGCTTGTTTTTCTTTGATGCGCAAGATTTCTTCTGATAAAACAGGCACCGCTAATTCCGCAGCAGCCGTTGGCGTCGCCGCTCGAACATCTGCAACCAAATCTGCAATTGTCGTATCCGTTTCGTGTCCCACTGATGAGATAATCGGTATAGGAGAAGCAGAGATTGCTCGTGCGACGATTTCTTCATTGAAAGGCCATAAGTCTTCGATCGAGCCGCCACCCCGTCCAATAATCATGGTATCAAAATCCATTGCTTCTGCTTTTTTGATATTTTTGACGATATCCGCTGCTGCTTTGTCTCCCTGTACTAATGTAGGAAATAAAACCAACTGGGTGATTGGATAGCGACGTTTCACTGTTGTAATGATGTCGCGAATGACCGCACCACTTGGACTAGTGATTACCGCAATCCGTTTTGGATAGCGCGGTAACGTTTTTTTGGGTCTTGAAAACAAACCTTCTTTGTCTAACTTCTCCCGCAATTCAGCTAAAGCTTGGTACAAAGCACCCACACCATCGGGCTCCATATGATCAATATAGATTTGATAATTTCCGCTAGCTTCGTAAAGTGCTACACGACCAACCACCAATACTTTCATACCTTCTTTTGGTGCGAATTTCAGTTTTTGAAAGGCACCTTTGAACATGATCGCACTTATTTTTGAGCGCTCATCTTTTAAACTGAAATATTGATGGCTATTTGCCCGCATACGAAAGTTGGAGATTTCTCCGGTCAAATAGACCCGTTCTAAATAGGGGTCTACGTCAAATTTTCGTTTAATATATTTATTTAGTGCACTGACAGTTAAATACTCTTGTGCCATTCAAACACCTCTTTGCTATTCATGGTCCAACACTTGGCGTTCACAACATTCTACCGTTTGCTGCATCAGCATAGTGATAGTCATGGGACCCACACCGCCAGGAACTGGAGTGATGTAGCCGGCGATTGGTTCGACCTCATCAAATTTTACATCACCAATCAATTTCCCATCTTCATTACGGTTCATACCAACATCGATTACGACTGCTCCTGGTTTGATAAATTCCTTTGTAACAAAATGACCTCTGCCGATTGCTACAACCAAAATATCTGCCTTCTTGGCAACTTTTGCCAGGTCCTCCGTTTTGGAATGTGTTAAGGTCACGGTTGCATTGGCTTCTAAAAGCAAGATTCCCATGGGTTTACCGACAATATTACTACGGCCGATCACAACTGCTTGCTTGCCAGCCAACGGAATATCATACGCTTCAAACATTTTCATAATCCCGTATGGCGTACATGGAATTGTATGAGGCATCCCTGCAAATAAACGTCCCATATTCATTGGATGGAACCCATCAACATCTTTTAATGGATCAATCGCAAGCAGGACCTTTTCTTCATCAATATGTTCTGGTAATGGTAACTGCACTAAAATTCCATGGAACTCATCAGAATTATTGAAATATTCGATTTCCTTGATCAAATCAGCCTCTGTAATCGTTTCTGAATAACGCTTTACTTCTGAGTGGATCCCAATTTTTTTTGCTGCGCGTTCTTTGTTTCGCACATAAACTTGACTGGCGGGGTTCTCTCCGACTAATAATACGACCAAGCCAGGATGGATACCTCTTGTCGCTAACGCTTCAACTTGCGTCGCCGTTTCTTGTTGTAGCTTCTCAGCTAACTCTTTCCCATTGATAAGTTGTGCCACATTCATTCCCCGCTTCTTTTAATAGTTTAAATAAAGCTGGGAAAAATAGCTTTATCAGCTATTTGCCCCAGCTTCATCGATCTCTTTCATTACATTAGATAAGATTCCATTGACAAACTTTCTTGATTGATCATCACTGAAAGTTTTGGCTAGCTCGATTGCTTCATTTAAAACAACTCGATTGGGTACTTGAGTGTTATACAACATCTCATAGATCCCTAGTCGCAAGATAATCAAATCCATTTTAGCAATTCGTTGAATCGACCAGTTAGAACGTAGATGTTTTTTGATAATGTCATCTAGCTCTGCTTGGTGTTCTACGACTCCACCAACTAATTCATCAAGATAGACTGGAACGAAAGCATCTTCGTCTTCACTGACGAATTCTTGCTGGTCAATACTTAATGCATGGTTTATGGCGTCTTTTTTGGTTAACTCCTGGTTGAAATCTAATGGGAACAAAGCCTGTAAAGCCTTCTCCCGAATCTCATGACGTGATAATTCTTTATTCATTATTTTCCTCTTCATCATTGAATAATTCTTCTAATGTTGGTTGTTCAAGTTTTTCTGCAACAACACCGACTACGTGAATATTAACTTCGCTTAGCGCAACATCTGTCATAAACAAAACTTGCTGTTTTACACGTTCTTGCATCGCCATTGCCACTTTTGGAACAGATGTGCCATAATCAAAATATGAATAAATGTCGACCTTTAAGCCGTCTTCATCATTTTTTAGATAAACACCCTTGCCATGAGCTGCTCTTCCCAGCAACTCTGTCATGTTACTAGCAATAGAACCGCGCATACCGTAAACCCCGTCGACTTTAGAAGCCGCGATCCCGATAATTACTTCGATTACTTCTGGTGCGATGATAATCTCGCCAAGTTCAGGACTCTCGCCTAAAACTAAATTTCTTTCATCTGCCATCTTACTCTCTCCTTCTATCATCGAGCGAACTCTTTAGTAGTATATGATTATTCTAACGTCAAAATTCAAAGGCTTTCCGTATCAATATCATTATTATGCTCTAGAAACGTAGCTGCCATCTTGTGTGTTGATGATCAGTTTGTCTCCTTGGTTCACGAAAAATGGTACGTTGACTGTCAGGCCCGTTTCCATCACAGCTGGTTTTGAACCACCTGATGAAGTATCACCTTTGATGTTTGGTTCCGTTTCTGCCACTTCTAAGGTAACTGTATTCGGCAGATCCACTCCTAAGACTTCATTCCCATACATAATAACAGTGAGCTCAGTATTTTCTAATACGTAAAGCATTTCATCAGCTACCTGTTGTTTAGGCATTTCAATTTGTTCGTAGCTTTGCATATCCATGTAGACATAGTTGTCACCATCATCATATAAATACTGCATTTTTTTATTATCGATTTGAGCTTTTGCTACCTTTTCTCCAGCGCGGAACGTTTTTTCTTGAACCGCTCCAGTACGCAGATTTTTAAGCTTTGAACGAACGAAGGCCGCACCTTTACCTGGCTTCACATGTTGGAAATCGACTACACGCCAAATGCCGCCGTCCACCTCAATTGTTAACCCAGTTTTAAAATCGTTTACTGAAATCATGATACTTCCTCCTAATTCAATCTCTGCAGATTTGGTTCTAGTTTATCATTTCTTGTTTACTTACGCTACCACTACTCTATCACACTTACAAAATGATGAGCTCTTTTGGAGACTGCGTCAGAATTCGATTACCATCAGCTAAAATCACCAGATCATCCTCGATTCGAACCCCGCCCAAACCAGCTATATAAATCCCTGGTTCATCAGTAATAATATTGCCGACATTCAATGGATCATTATTTGTTTTGCTGATATTCGGACCTTCATGAATCTCCATGCCGATTCCATGACCGGTAGAATGTCCAAAGGCTTCGCCATAGCCGGCTTCAGTAATAAAACCACGAGCAACAGCATCTAATTGTGCACCAGTCACGCCTGCTTGCGCTGCATCAATGACCTTTAGCTGTGCAGTCAAAACGATTTGATAAATATCTTTCAATTGCTGGCCAGGATCACCAATCGCAAATGTCCGAGTGATGTCCGAAACGTATCCTTGGTAGACACAGCCAAAATCTAGTGTGATTAGATCGCCATGTTCAATCATTTTTTCGCTGGCAACACCGTGAGGCAAAGCGGACCGTACTCCGCTTGCTACGATCGTATCAAAAGATGTTCCTGTTGCGCCAAGTGAGCGCATAAAGAAATCTAACTGATTAGCTACCTCAATTTCTGTCATACCTGGACGGATCATTTTTAAGACGTGGTCGAATCCTTCGTCCGCAATCGCACAAGCTTTTTCAATGATTGCGATCTCTCCATCATCTTTTTGCTCTCGCAATTTTTCAATCAAACCACTAGCTGGTGCTAGCTCCGCATCAATGACTTCTTCAAAGACAGAATATTCCGCATACGTCATGAACCCATCTTCAAAGCCAAGCGAACTAATACTCTCGCTTTCTACCAGCTTGATAATCTCGCCCACTATATTGCCTTTATGCTGGATGATTGTCATCCCTTGAACCTGTTCGCTCGCTTGTTCAGTATAACGAAAATCAGTAATAAAGAACGCTTTTTCTAATGTAATGAATGCTAGACCTGCTGTCCCAGTAAAATTCGTCAAATAACGAAGGTTTGCTGGACTTGTTACTAAATACGCATCAATGACTTCTTTTTTCATTGATGCACGCAATTTTTCAATTCGTTTTATCATTCTTATCACCCATCTTCCATTATAACAAAGAGTTTCGAAAAGCAGAACGAACTCGACTAGAAAAAAGAAAAGACCTTGGCAAACAAAAAAAGAAGCCGATCTCTCGACTCCTGTTATGTTTCGTTTCATCGTCTTCCTGTGAAAAATGAAACAACTGCGACTATTATCACTGCTCCCAAGATTGATGGTACCAAAGCCATCCCAGCCAAATGCGGACCCCAATGACCAAAAACTGCTTGGCCGATATAAGATCCCGCTAGACCAGCAATGATGTTAAAGATACAGCCCATTTGCTTTCCACGTCCAGAAAGACTGCCGCCGATTGCTCCAATCACAGCGCCAACAATTAAAGTCCAAATCATAATTATCCCTCCATTTTTTAGTGTACCATAGTCTTTTATCGTTCATATGTCTGAGTTGCCATCACGAATGTCAATAGTCCAAAGACGTTTTTCTCAAAAAGTTTCCCAGTTGTGAAACTCTATCAAAGCCTGTTGTGAAAGTGTTTATCGCTTTGTAAGCGGCTAAATCGAATGATAAAAACGCTTTTTCAGCATTCCCTGTGAATAACTTTTTATTGAATCAAATCTGATCGCAATTTCACGCTGTTTTGCTCCCAATTGACCGTTCCTAACTGGTAAGGGAAATTACCAGCTAAAGAGAAACTTCCGACTTCTGGTACATTGATTTTATTCATTCGAGCACTACCTTTTGCTAAATAGCCAGTTCCCATTTTCAGCATATCCTTCAGATTAAGATTGCTGCCGGAATACTCTTTGATCGTTCCATAATTACTCGTAATCGAAGATAAACGTGGGCGAACAGTCTTCCGTTTCATCAGCCGAATAATATCTTCTTGACGTTCAAACACATCAATCCGACCATCCTGATCAATTTGATAACTTATATACGCATCTATCTCATCAAGGGTCAATCGCTGATTGCCCTTTGTGAATCGCTGGCCATTTTTAATTGCAGTGAAATCTTTGTAAACAGTCACTGGCATTTTACCATCTTCCTCAAGGCCTGCTTCTTTGACACCTAGCAAACTATCAGCTTTTTTCAGAATCAAGAATTTTTTTACTTCTATAGAAAAGGCGACTGAAAAATAGCTTAAGAATTTTTCAATTGGTACCTGCGTGTACAGCTCCCCAATGGTCAGCTTTTGAATTTTTATTTCTGGCGAAACACGCAACAGGGTATTTACGCCGCTAGTCAGATCATACACAAAAAAACTAGAAAATTCATGATCCTCAAATACAAATAAAACCTTCATGACGTTCTTCCTCTCTGAAATAAGTGTATAAAAAATTGAAGAGAAAAACATCCGCCGTAAGTCTGAGGTTTAATAGTACGCCCAAATAAGGAAATTTTCGTACCTCGAACTATTTCATTCCACATGATGCTTCCTGATTTAGTACTGGGCGATTCCTTATCAATCAATTTATTTATGAAAATAATTATAAAAAAACTACTCTCGATAAGTTTCATCGAAAGCAGTTCTCAAATTATTCTACATATTGAGTATCGTTGATTTTATCGACTGAATATTTGCCGTCTCTGTACTTCAATGTAGTGACACTGCAATTATCAATGGCTTCTCCTTTGTATTCTCCAGGCACAAGCATTTCAAGTAGTGTCGGGATCATACTTCCAGAAGAAACGATCAAAACATTTTTAGCTTTTTTCTTTTCCGCGTCAGCAATGACTTTATCCATCGCTGCCTGACCTCTTTTAGTAATGTCTTTATAGCTTTCTGCTACTTTCAATGGATCGCTTTCTGCTATAGCATCTGCTACTCCTTCATCGCCTAACTTGTTGACTAGCTTATCATAGTCTGTCCAATCTTCGTCAAACTTCAAATCATTCGCTTCAAAAATCGGCGTCCACATTTCTGCATTCGTTTTCCCTTCAAAACCACCATAATTCCATTCTTTGAAGCCATCGTGTTCAGAAAGCTTCGGTGTTTTTTTCTTATTTTCAGCAAGGATCAGCTTAGCAGTGTTTCTTTGGCGACCTAAGTCACTGGAATAGGCGAGATCAAACTTTTTATTTTTCAGTCCTGCTCCAACTTGTTTTGCCTGCTCGATTCCTTTATCTGTTAGAGGTGAATCAGCAAACCCCTGAACCTGTCCGGTAGTATTGAAAAAAGTTTTGCCGTGACGAACCAGATAGATTGTTGCTTCACCTTCTTTATCAGAATTTTTTTCCTTTGCTTGAGCCGAAACTCCGCTAGTTAAACTAAAAGCCAACAAAGCTACGAACAATAGTCCCAAAATTTTCTTCATCTTTATAGTGCCTCCCCATTGCTTCTAATCACTTTATGGTACCAATCAAAAGAATCCTTTTTTGAACGTAGTAGGCTACCTTGACCTTCATTATCCAGATCAACATAAATGAAGCCATAGCGCTTACTCATTTCTCCCGTGGTGGCACTGACCAAGTCAATTGGAGCCCAAGTCAAATAGCCAAAGCATTCCACATAATCTTCCTCCACCGCTTGTTTGACTGCCTGAATATGTTTCTCCAAGTAGTCGATCCGATAATCGTCATGAATTACGCCATTTTCTATTTGATCGACAGCACCCAGCCCATTTTCAGTAATAATGATGGGAAGCTCGTATTTCCGATACAAATAATTCATGACATAGCGAATTCCCACTGGATCAATGCCCCAGCCCCATTTCGATTGTTCGAGATATGGATTTTGCAGGCCGCCAAATAATGCCGCTTCACCTTCAACGGGTTTATTCGGCTCAGAAATGCTGGACATATAATAGTTCAAACCAATGAAATCAATCGACCCTTTGGCAAAATCTTCAATGTCGCTTGGTTGGTTTTCTAAGTTGATATTCAACGCCTGATATTGCTTCATTTTATATTTAGGAAATTTCCCATTACACATCGCATCGACTTGGTAGTAATCACGATCGTTGTCTAAGAAACCTTTCAAAACATTGTCTGGTTGACAATCATAGGAATAGATCGGATTTAAGCCGAAGACACAGCCGATTTTATTTTCAGGATTGATTTCACGTGCCACCCTAACTGCTTTAACTCCCGCTAAAGTCATATTATAGCCGATCCGTGCTAAATCTTGTGCTGGATTTTCCATCTCGCTATATTTCAAACCAGCGATCAAATAGGTAAAAATATCGGATTGTTCAGACTGCGGATCTAAATGGTTCATTTCATTAAAAGTTATCCAATATTTCACTTTGCCATTGTATGCTCGCATGACTGTCTCGCAATAATGCAGATAAAAATCAATGACCTGCCGGTTTTTCCATGAGCCATATTCATGAACTAAATGAATCGGCATTTCAAAATGATACAAGGTGACGATGGGCTCAATGTTATTTGCTAGTAACTCATCAATGACTTTGTCATAAAAATCCAGTCCGGCCTGATTGGGTTCTTGCTCATCGCCTTTTGGAAAAATCCGCGACCAGTCGATCGAGATACGTAAAGCGGTGAAACCCATTTCTTTAAAAAGCTGAATATCTTCTTTATAGTGATGATAAAAATCGATTCCTAGATGTGAAGGATAATCTAGCTTTGGATCAATTGATTCAGTAATCGTCCGCGGTTCTTTGTTTGATCCTTTAGTAACAAAATCCATAATCGCCGGCCCTTTACCACCTTCTTGCCAAGCTCCTTCACACTGATGGGCGGCGATACTGCCGCCCCAGAAAAAACCTTTCATAAACGTCATTTGCTTCTCCTTTTACAGAATCACTGTAAGTAATTCGTCGTCTTGTTCGTTACTGGTTGAGATCACATCGAGATAATCATTTGAATTTGTTACGACCACGATAATCACCGGATCAAAACCAGCTTCTTCAACTTTATCAGCTTGATATTTAGCTATAATGTCGCCTTTTTTTACCTCTTGTCCTTGTTCTACAAAGCCTTCGAAATAATTCCCTTCTAAGTTCACCGTATCGACACCGATGTGGATCAATAATTCCACACCATTTTTTGTTTTGATGCCATACGCATGTTTTGTAGGAAAGGCCACTGTTACTGTTCCTTCAACTGGCGAGATAATTGTTTCTTCTGCTTGAGAAGGCAAGATTCCTACTCCTTTTCCTAACGCACCAGAAGCAAATGCTCTATCGCTGACTTCGCTCAAGGGAATTGCTGTTCCTTCAGCGATTCTACCAATACAAACCTGTTTCAATCCTTGGTTGCCTTCTAATGCTTCAACGAGTTCTTTTTCTTCAAGCTCTTCTTCTGATTCTTCTTTAGGAATTCCAACACCGTAAGCCACTGCGGCTGCCCCGACGAAGCCGACAATGACACTGATGAGCATCCAAATGAAGTTGCTTGTTCCACCTGCTAAATAGGTTGGTAAAGCTGCTAACCCCCAGACAAATCCCATGGTTCTCACACCAGCTAAACCAGCGATTAATCCACCAAGCCCGCCGCCGATAATAACCGCTAAGAAGGGTCTGCGATACTTTACAAAGACACCAAATACTGCCGGTTCGGTGATTCCCATCAGAGCACTGAAGCTGACCGTACCGAACATTTGACGTTGATGACCTTTTTTCGCACGTAGGAAGTAGCCGAACATCGCACCACAAACTGCGATATCTGAAATCGTTGCTGCATGGTTGATGATTGGGTCATACCCTAATGTTCCTAAGAAGTTCAAGACGATCGGATAAGTAAAGTTGGCAGCCCCCAAAACGATTAGGAATGGTTGGAAGGCGGCGTACAACATGACAACAATCCAGTTACCGATCGTACTCATCAATACGTTAAAGAAAGCATTTACGCCATCACCGATTAATGTTCCGATCGGACCAAAGACAACGAGAATAACTGGAAAAGTCAAAACTAGCGATAGTGCAGGAACTAAGAAATATTGCAGACCGCTTGGAATGATTTTTTTCAGATACTTTGTCACAATACTCAAGAACCAGACACCTAGTAAGATCGGGATAAAGGTATTCGCATAACCAATTGTCGGCAGATTATAACCAAATAATTCCAATCCTTTGGCACCATCAATATTAGTAGAAAGCAAGCCTACCGCTAATGCCATCGCCACATACTCGTTCAATTTCATTCGTTTTGCCGCTGATGCTGCAATAAACACTGGCAAGAAGTGGAATACCCCACCTCGTAATGTATCGAAAATCATATAGGTCGAACTGTCCTTTGAAACCAACCCTGTTAATGAAATGATCGCCATGATTCCGGCAATCATCCCAGCTGCTAGTAAAACTTCGATGATCGAAGTCATGGTTTCTGAGATCATTACTAGAATTGATGATGCGATTCCTTTGATTCCCTTAGCTTTCGGCTTTTCAACCTCTTCTCCATCTGGCTTTAAGCCCAGCATCGCCATAAACTCGTTATAGACGTCCGTAACATGCGTTCCAACAATAATTTGATAGGCTACTTCATTGGAAACAACATCTATGACCCCATCTAAATTTTTGATTTCTTCTGTTTTTGCTAGACTACGGTCATTTAGGGTCAGACGCAGACGTGTTACACAATGTGCAACCGCTTTGATATTCTCTTTACCGCCAACCAGCTCGATCAGCTGTTTGTTTAATTTTTCGTAACTCATTTTTTGTCCTCCATTCTTTCTGTCACACGATTAATGTGAAGCATCAAATAGGTTTCTTCATTGATTGAAATCTCTAAGTTAAACTGTGATTGTACGTAAATTTTCATTTTCTGGACTGCTTTAAATGATTCTGGATACAATTGGCAAACTTGCTTATAAAGCTCCAAGGTTTCTGATCCGTCATTAAAGGTTTCACCATCAACGATTCGCTGTACAAAATATTGCAAATGAGTAGTAAAACGCATGTAATTGGTCGATTCCTCGTCCAAAGCTAAATTGAAATGACGTTCCACGATCGAAACAAGGTCCCCCAGCGTGCGCATTTCTAAAACATAGTCTTTGCGACTGTCACGACTTTCTTCCATATTGACAAAATGCAAACACAGTGACACGGCTTCATCTTCTGGCAATTGTAATCCTTTTTGTTCCTCGATCATCTTCAATGCCTTCAGTCCAACACTAAAGTGATCCGGATAAAAACGTTTCGTATCCCAAATCAAGGGACTTTTGATGAATTGTTGCTTTTCAACTCGTTTCAGCAAGAACTCCAAGTGGTCAAGAAGAGCCAAACTCAAATAATCACTTGCCTTGATGCCCAATTTTTCCTCTCCATAGGAAATAATGTTGCTAATCAAAAGAATATCGTTGGGATCAGAATGAGATAGTAAATAGCTAAAATGATCCAGCATATCGAAAGAATCAAGAATGTACATTTTCTCAACTTCCTCTTCCGCAATCTCCTGTCCTTTTTTCTTCTTGAAACCAATTCCTTTTGAAACGACGAAGACCTCATTTCCTCCTCGCTTCACCAATGCAACGTTATTATTTAAAATTTGGCTGATCTTCATTTTTTCCTCCTTTCCAGAAAAAAAACCCAAGAAAGTATACAGCGGGACCTTGGTCTCCAGCTATTCTTTCTTGAGTTCTGCCTGATCATTTTCAGTAACATACTCACAATCATGACTCCGGCGCCATGATCGGTCTTTTCTCTTAATTATTTTATAGTTTCATTCTAAGTGATGAAAACATGAATGTCAACGCTTTCTTAAAATGTTGTCACCTCTTTTTCTTTATAATATATTCGGATTAGTGAAAATATTCGTTATTTAAATACCACTTTGCATCTGAGCCGATAGTCTAATTATCAAAAATCAAAAACAGTGATACAATAGAGACGGAAAAAGTAAACAAAAATGCCTATTTTGAAAAAGCATGAACAGAAGGGGTCACCCGATGAATACAATTAGTTATGTTATCTTGGCGATGCTCGTCCGCGCACCTTTGACTGGTTATGAATTAAAACGATTTTTGAATTTATTTTGGGAAGCGCATCATAGTCAAATCTATCCCACTTTGAAAGAATTACGGGAACAGAAATTGATTGAGATTATTGATATTCCTGATGGCAAACGCAAGATTTATGACATTACGCCCGCAGGAAAAGAATTAGTTAAAGAATGGGTCTTCACTAAGAGCCACGCTCCCTCGCAAAAGGATGAATTTTTAGCAAAAGTCTTTACTATCTCTGCGCTGGATCGGGATACAGCAAAATTTTTGATTATGGAGCGAAAGCAATATTTTCATGAACAATTGAACGAATATTCGGACGTTCTCGACAGCTTAAGCGATCTCGATGAAGAGGGGCGACGAAAAAACTTTGGCCGCGAGCTGATTCTTGAACGAAAAATTCGTTTATGCAAAGAAGAGCTTTCCTGGTGTGATTGGACAGAAGAAAAAATCGAAGCCTACTTTGCAAAATAAGCTTTAAAGCAGATCCTTTTGGGTCTGCTTTTTTTGGTCAAAAAATATATGTAATTTTGTTTATGTAAATATTGACATAAATTATAGCTAGGACTAAACTGTTGAATGGAAAGTGGTGACTTTATGGAAAATTTAAACGAAAACAACGAAAATTTAGTTACAGAAAAAGAAAATGGCAAGGCTGCATATGTCGTCGCTTTTGCCTGCATGATCGCCTTTATGGGCATCGGATTGGTCGATCCAATTTTAAACTCGATCGCCAAGTCCTTACAGGCAACACCTGCACAAACAACGCTCTTATTTACAAGCTATATGATGGTGACAGGAATCGTTATGTTGTTCACTGGGTTTGTTTCTAGTCGTATCGGCACCAAGAAAACTTTGCTGCTGGGATTATTTATTATTGTTTTATTTGCTCTTTTTGCTGGATTGTCAAATACGATTGATGCATTAATCTATTTACGCGCGGGCTGGGGTTTGGGAAATGCTTTGTTTATTTCAACAGCTTTATCTGCAATCGTCAGTGTTTTGATTGGTCAAACAGAAAAATCAATCATGCTTTATGAGGCTGCGATGGGTCTAGGGATGTCAATCGGCCCTCTTGTCGGCGGATCGCTTGGGTCAATCTCTTGGCGCTTGCCTTTTGCTGGTGTATCGGTTCTAATGCTGATTTCTTTCCTATCAATCTTAATCATGTTCAAAGAGCCCAAAGGTGAAAAAGAAAAGGTTGCCTTTTTTGCTGGTGTCAAAGCCTTGAAAAATCACAAGCTGCGTTCAGTTGGTTTGATCGCTTTGCTCTACAATTTTGGCTTTTTTACTTTACTTGCTTATGCCCCATTCTTAATGCCAAACTTTTCTGAAATGGAGATCGGAATGACTTTCTTTGGTTGGGGAATTTTGTTGGCAATCTCTTCGATTTTCTTGGCAACCCGGTTTGAGCGGAAAATCGGTACCTTCTATACTTTGATGATCGGCTTTATTGGCTTTGTGATTTGCTTGATGCTGATGGGAATCAATGCAGATCAGCCCTCACTTGTTGCAGCAGCCTTAATCGTCGCTGGTTTTTTCCAAGGTATCATCAATACTTTGATGACTACGATTGCCATGGAAATTCCTGGAATCAAACGCAACATTGCCTCATCAACGTATAGTTTTGTCCGTTTCTTCGGCGGTTCACTTGCACCATTTGTGGCTGGTTTGATCGGCGCAAAATTCGGTGGTAATTATACCTTCTACTTCGCTAGTGCTATGGTCTTTATCGGAATCGTGCTAGTCGTTGTTCATTCGCAATATTTCGAAACGAAAGAAGACGAAAATCTAGAGGAAAATTAACTCAAAGAAAAACTGTAGACACTATCCATAAATTGGTGTTTTCTACAGTTTTTTGTTTTCAATTGTAAGAATGTTTGCTATTGAAATCGTAGTACAATACATTACAAAAGGAACGAGTATATACGGAAACACGCAATATTATTGCAATACGGAGATTCGGATGAAGTAAAAAAGAAAGAATTAGAATTGGTACTTGAGGTTAGTTATTTTAGTACGTTGCCAGAGTTGAAATAGAATAAAAAACGAAAAACAAGCGCTTTTTTTACTGACGAGCTGCGTTGTTCGTTTTTTTGTATATCTTCTCTCATCAATTGATCAAGTATCCACTGTACTAAAAGTAACGGCCTATTTCATTATCAGATAAGAAAATCTGCCAATAAGCGATTTAATTACAATACAACCCGCAATGACAATAAGCGCCATCTTAGGATCATAAATAAACGGAACCTGCCATTTAAATAGTTGCGCTGCCGTGGTAAAAAGTGCAATTGTACCAAAGATGTAGCCCATAATCGTTAAGGGATGTGCAGGAGCGTTACTAATAAATTTGCCAATCGTCGGCATCAAGGTACACATCGCAAATCCAATCACTCCTAAGGTGATAACCGCCGATCTTGGTCCGTCAATAAAAAGCAATTTCCTACCGCATAAAGCAGCATAAACAATAAATCCAGCAACTAGCCACTCTACTATTAGTATTCCGATCCCTTTCATGATTACTCACTCCTCAAATAGCTTTTATTGAACTGGGTAATATGTTTTTTTAGAAATGACACCGCTTCTTGATATTTTTCAGGCTGATTATCGTATTTGGTCAACAGTAAATACAACGGTGAATAAAACTGCAAAGCCATTACATCAGGATCCTCGTCAATAAAGAAGTTTTCCTCAATTAATTTGGTAAACACGCCTGCGATATATTCCAAACCATTGTTAATCACGAGTTCACGGAAAAAACTGCTTACTTCAGAATTACGGTATTGCTCGATCGTCAGCATCCGCCGCAATTGCGAACCGTATTCGGTTTTTAAATAAAAGTGAAACATGGTAAAACTCATTCGAACCAACTCTTCAAGTAGATCATTTTCGTTCCAGAGATTATCATCTAAACTAATTGAACTGTCGATTTCAGTAGTTTCCTCTTGATAACGCTGCTCAATGTCCTTAATTATCGAATCAAAAATATCTTGTTTTCCATTGTAATGTCTATAGATTGCACTTTCTCGGATACCAATTTCTTTTGCTATATCTCGAATTCCAACACCATCGAAACCTTTTTCAGAAAACTGCCTTAAGGCCACCTGTAAAATAAGTTTTTTTGTGTCTCTTGCTACCTTTCTTGGCATAATGATCTCCTCCACAGAATAAGTTAACGAATGTTCACTTATAGCATAGTGAACATCTGTTAACTTGTCAAGTCGTCATGAAAATAAACAGTTGATACGGTAGAATTTCTCGTTCAAACTAAAAAAGGCCCTCTATTAGAGGAACCTTTCATCCAAGTCTCTTTAATTTTGCATCAATTGTCGGACTTTTTTTGCTAACACTTCAATCATATAAATTACCGGAATTTGAGTTGTCGTGTCGATCAAGTATTCATAGGACTCAATGGTTTTCTTTTCTTGCTGAACATAATAAGCCAAGTTACAATCCGATATTTTAGCTAACGGATTATTTCGACTGTTGGTAATCGAGATTATTTTAGCCTCACTGGCTTTGATCAAAGGTAATGTTTTTAAAAAATATTCTCCCGAAACGGAAAAGAAAATAAAAACCGTATCTGGCGAAGTCGGCATATCGATAGCAAACATCGGATTATCGACGTTGACGGCAAATTTCCCTAACGAAGAAAAATAGCGGGCTGCATAGATTGCCATTACGCCAGAGTTGCCTGTTCCAACACAAATGATCATACGCGCATCAGCTAGAACTTGTGCAGTTTCATTCAGCTTTTCCTGAAAGTTGTTCTCTTTCGCTCGAGCAAAAAAGGCTTCAGCAACAGAGATATCATCAATAATCTCTGGTTCAGTTACTGTTTGTTCTTTCTTGAACAGCAGCTTAAATTCCGTGAAGCCGTTACAGCCGACTTTTTTCGCAAAGCGCGTGATCGTCGCTGTCGATACATGAGTTTCATCTGCAAGTTCACGAATGGTCATATAAGGAATTTTTGCTGGATTTTCAATAATAAAATTGTAGATCAGGTAATCTAAATCGTTAAAGGTTGAAAGCTGTTCGACTGAAAACATAGTCATCTCCTCCAGTGCAATCTCAAATAAATTGTACTGGTTGAAACGAATGAATGCAATCAACAAAAAATCTGCCAGCATAGCTAGCAGATTTTTATCTTAGAGATTCGCGCCATTTTGCTGGATCGTATTTTGGAACCAAGTAAAGCTATCTTTTTTCAGGCGTTGTTTACTTCCTTTACCATAATCATCAATATCAACATAAATGAAGCCATAGCGTTTGCTCATTTGATGAGATGAGGCGCTGACAATATCAATCGGGCCCCAGGCATAGTAGCCGCGCACATCTACGCCATCGTAAATCGCTTCTTTCACCTGCTTCAGATGCTCTGCCAAATAGTAGCTGCGATAGTCATCATGGATGCCGTCTTCCTCTACAATATCATTTGTTCCCAGCCCGTTTTCCGTAATGTAGATCGGACATTGATAACGATCGTAAAACTCGTTCAATGCGATTCGCAAACCGATTGGATCAATTGACCAACCCCAAGGTGATTGTTCCAATTCCGGATTTTTGAAGAAAGAACGGTTATTTGCGACGGACTCTTTTGAAACTAAACTCGAATAATAATAGGAGAAGGAAAGAAAGTCGGCTGTATTTTTCAAGACCTCTTCATCACCTTCATAAAACGTGATATCAACCCCCTGTTCTTCAAAATAACGGAAGGCATATTTAGGATATTTTCCTCTCAGTAAAACATCGCTGTAAAAATAATCCATTTGCGAATACTGCAAGGCTGCCAATACATCCTCTGGTTTTGTCGAAGCAGGGTACACTTCATCAGCAAAAACCATCATTCCAATTTCCATTGCTGGATTAATAGCTGTCGCAGCTTTTTTGACTTTGGCACTGGCTACCATCATGTTGTGCAGACCTTGATATTTAGCTTCTAATAAATTATCTGCACCATCTTCTGTTATTCCGATGTGACAAAATGCTTCATAACTTATCAGGTTGATCTGATTAAAGACGATCCAGTATTTCACCTTATCCTTATAACGTTCCAAGATCGCGTTGCTGTATTTCACAAAGTGATCAATGACCTCTCGGGAATACCAGCCTTGATAATGAGTCGTCAAATATACCGGCATTTCGTAATGAGACAAGGTTATCATTGGCTCCATGCCATTTTCAAGGATCGCATCAATTAGCTGATCATAGAATTTCAATCCCTCTTCGTTCGGTTCATCTTCTACACCAGTTGGAAAGATCCGTGACCAGTCGATTGAGGTACGGAAAGTATTCAACCCAAGTTCTTTCAGTAATTTCAAATCATCTTGATAAGTATGATAAAAGTCAATGCCTCGCAATTTCGGAAAATTTCGCTCTTCCCCTTTTTCAATGCTTTCAATGGCTTCTTTGACAAATGTCGATGTCGTATCACGTTCCATTCGATCTTCCAGAGGAATATCATCTACAAATTCATTGATGTTTGAAACGTTCAGCCCTTTTCCGCCAACATTATAAGCACCCTCCGCTTGATTAGCAGCGATTGCCCCGCCCCAAAAAAAATTTTTAGGAAATTCACGTTTATTTTCTTTCATTATTTTGGCTCCTCTCTTGATTAATTCGAGTATAGCCAGCAGGCAGTCAAAATGTAATCCCTTTGCAACTTTCGGTCACAAGAAACAGATCGAGATTCTTGTTACAGAGCTGGTACAAGGTGTGACAGAGGAAATGACTTTAAAAAATATTGAGGAAGAAAAATTATTTTAAGTGTCTTTACACAAAGTACGGAAAAACATGGTAAGGTTTAGATGAGGATATTAGCACGAAATTTTAGTCAAACATAAAATCAAAATAACGTTTACTAGTGGAACTTTTATTAATGAGGTTTGTTTTAGCATCAAAAATGCGATCTAGAAAAACTCTTATTTACATCTTAATGAAAACAAAGCGAAATGGAGGATAGCTTGATGAAAATCACAACTGTAAAAACTTACGAAGCAATGAGTGAATTGGCAGCGGCCACAATTTTGTCAAAAATGACCGCCGATCGTCGAGTGAATTGTGCTCTAACAGCTGGCTCGACACCTAAAAAAGCCTATGAACTAGTCATTAGCCGAATGAAGAACAACAATTGCTCCAATTTCCATGTCTATACCTTTGATGGTGCACCCTATGAAGGATCTGATCATACTTCTACTTATCTTGAAATGAAGAAAATGTTTTTTGATCCAGCGAATATCAAAGAGGAGAATATCCATGAGATAACGATGGAAAACTTTGCGACATTTGATCAGAAGATCGAAGATGCCGGTGGTCTGGATCTGATGGTGATTGGCTTGGGCAGTGATGGTCATTTCTGTGGGAACATGCCGAAAACGACTGATTTTGACAGTCTATCTTATGAAGTGGAAATTAAGCCTGAATACCCTTGGTACGATGTTTTTGTCGACATGTACAATGGCTATGGTCAAGCAGTTCCGAAATCCTTTGTGACGATGGGTCCACTTAGTGTCTTGAAGGCAAAAGAAGTTCTCCTAATCGTCAATGGCAGTAATAAGGCGGAGGCTTTGGCAAAAATGCTAAAGGGACCGTTGACAGAAGATTTCCCTGCGTCAGCCCTGAGATTGCATTCAAATATCACCGTCATCGCTGATGAAGAGGCTGCGAAGCTGATTAGTTAATTGAGTCCAGTGAAAAACGAGAGACGCTCATCGTCTCTCGTTTTTGTTTAGGATTAATCTAATAGACTAGCTGCTTCTTGATCTAAAATCACCGTCAAGTTTGGATGCAAGCGCAGTACAGATGCTGGAATATCTTCAGTAATCGGGCCTTCCAAGGCTTGCTTGATGATTGCGGCCTTCTTTTCGCCATTGACGATCAGCACTAACTCTTTCGCTGCTAAAATCGTTTGCGGACCAAAAGTCACCATTTCTCCACCTGGTTCATGAGGACTTGCTTCATCAATAAACTTGTACAGATCGTCACCTTTTTCAATCGGCACACGATAAACACCATAGTCGAAAGAAGTAAATTCTGGCAAGTTCCCACAGAAATGGCCGTCTCCGCCAATTCCCATCAAGACCAAATCCAAGCCGCCGTCTTCAGCGATTTGATAATCGTAATCCTGATAGTTCTTTGCATCTAACACTTCAATATTTTCTTCTTCGATCCCTAACGGCTGGAATAACTCTTTGGTTAAAGCTTGCATCGTTAAACCATATTCTTGGTCCTTTAATGAGATCTCGTCAAAGTTATAAAAATGTGCCAAATTCCGATCAAAATTCACTTTTTGCAGCCGATCTGCTAAAATTTCATAGGTCCGTTTCGGTGATGAACCAGCAGTCAATGCCAAGTTCACGCGACGACTCTCCGCCCACTTCATCAAAACAATATCCGCTGTAATCTGACTTAATGTTTCATAGTCCTCTGTTATTAATAATTTCATTTCAACACCTACCCTTTTCTTTTTATGATAGCACAAAATTGAAAGGGCTTTCGTTTTTTTGGATTTTTATCAGCTAGGAACCTTTTCCTTAATCGGCATACTCATGATGCAGTTTTGCGGACAGACCTCCACACACTCACCGCAATCGGTACATAACTCTGGATCAATCACCGCGACGTTATTTTCCATCTTAATTGCTTTTTGCGGGCAAGCCTTCACACAACGGTTACAGGTGATACAGCCGACATCACAAATTTTGCGAACACCGCCACCCTTATCCTGATTGGAACAGGCCACAATCGAGGTGTTTTCTGCCGGCAGCATTTTAATCAGATTTTTCGGACACACTGCGATACATTTTAAGCAACCGACACATTTATCAGGATTTATTTTAGCGATGCCGTCCTCAATGTGGATCGCATCATAGTCACAAACTGTTTTACAATCGCCATAACCCATGCAGCCAAAACGACAAGCCTCCGGTCCGCCAAAAATCTGATTGGCACCATAACAGGTCGCGGTTCCATTGTATTCCATCTTTGTATTCGTATACTCGCAGCCGCCATTGCAGCGGACGAATGCCGCAACTTTTTGAACATCACCCACTTCGACTCCCAAAATTTCTGACAAGGCTTGCCTCGTTGTTGCTCCCCCCGGTGTACAATTAGTGACTCCTGCTTCACCTTCAGCCATCGCTTTGGCATAGCCGTCACAACCGGAAAAGCCACAGGCTCCGCAGTTAATTCCCGGTAATGCCTCACGCAGAGCTTCTTCTTTTACATCACCTGGTTTATGAAAAATGATCGTAGCGAGTGAAAGAATGACTCCTGCGATCAATCCCATACCACTGACAATGCCGATGGGTATCATGATTTCTGTCATTTTTTCCACCCCCTACTGGAATAATCCTTCTGCCAAACCGGCAAATCCTAGAAACGACAAGGAAACAATTGCTGCAGCAACAAGTGTGATCGGCAGGCCTTGGAGCGACTCGGGAATATCATTGCCCTCCAAGCGTCCGCGCACACCAGCGAAAATCACCATCGCGAGTAGGAATCCGACGCCTGCGGCAAAGGAATTGACTAGCGATTGGACATAGCTGTAACTTTTTGAAAAATTCAAGATCGTCACACCAAGAACCGCACAGTTCGTAGTGATCAGTGGCAGATAAATCCCTAGCGCATTGTACAGTGGCGTCATGTAGCGTTTCATCACAACCTCCACCAGCTGCACCAAAGCAGCGATGGTCAGGATAAAGACGATCGTCTGTAAATAATCCAAGCCCAAGGGTACTAACAAGGAAGCGTAGATCGGATAAGTCACCGCGGTTGCCAACACCATTACGAAGGTAACAGCCAAAGACATGCCGACTGCTGTGTCCAGTTTTTTTGATACTCCTAGAAATGGGCAAATACCCAAGAACTGCGACAAGACAAAATTATCAGTCAAAATACCCGCGACTAATATTGTTACAAATATCTGCATTACTGATCACCTGCCTTTTCTTCACAAACCGTTGTACAAGCTTCCGCGATCGGACAAGCACCGCAGTCGAGCTCTTTTGTCTTGCGATCACTCAATTTATTCGCCACCATCACCAGCATGCCGAAAACAAAGAAGCCCCCTGGCGGCAATAGCATGATTGTCATTGGTGGTACGACACCTGCGGTAATCGGGAAACCTAAAAATGTACCGCTGCCGATCAACTCGCGAATGCCTCCCATACAGAGAAGCGCCATCGTAAATCCGACACCCATGCCTAATCCGTCCAAAGCAGAATGAAGCACCGTGTGATCCTTCGCATAAGCCTCTGCTCGACCAAGAATGATACAGTTTACTACGATCAATGGTAAATAAATTCCTAAAGTAGCATCTAGCGCGGGTGCTAATGCTTTAACGACCAATTGAACGACCGTCACAAATCCTGCGATGATGGTGATAAAGGCTGGGATTCGGACGCGATCCGGAATCACTTTCCGCAGAAGTGAAATCACGACATTGGAGCCAAAAAGTACAACTGTCGCAGCTACACCCATACCGAGTCCATTCAAAGCGGAAGTAGTGACTGCCAGAGTCGGACAGGTCCCCAACATCAGCCGCAGAACTGGATTTTCGGTGATCAATCCTTTACTAAAAATGCGGGATGCTTTCTCTTTTTCCATTGCTTATCCTCCCTACTTTCCTGACTTAGCGACTTGTTCAAACAGAGCAAGTGCTTCTTTGACTGATGCAGCTACGGCATTGGAGGATTTGGTTGCCCCTGTGACCGCTTCGACTTGATTTTTATCTGCTGGGTCGTTTTTCACAACCTCTAATGTACCATCTGTACCAGCAAATTGATCAATAAACTCTTTCTTAGTGACGTTTTGTCCAAGTCCCGGTGTTTCGTTTGATGCATCCAATACATCAACGCCCACAACTTTGCCATCCTTAACAGCACTCATGACACTCACGTCACTACCATACCCATAAGCAGCTGTTACAAAAAGATAGCCCACCGTTTCTCCAGAACTATCCACTGCTTGATACCCCTGATTTCCTCCTGAAACATCGATCTCTTGAAAATCATCCGCCTTGATCAGTTTGCTCATCACACTCTGCGTCTGCTCCCACTCCTGTTTGGCTATTCGATCTTTAAAGACTGATCGCGTACCTGCGACAGCGAAAGTAATCACGAGACAGATGATAAATAAACAAAGTGCATCAGTAAAAATTACTTTGGAATTCGAACCTTTCATTTAGACTTCGCCCCCTCACCAAAGACCTTCGGAATCGTCAAATTCTCAATATGAGGAGTCAAAATGTTCATCAGTAAAATGGCATAAGACACTCCTTCCGGCAGCGCAGCGAAGAAACGAATCAATACCGTGACAATGCCACAGCCGACTCCGAAAATAATTTTACCGTTTCTAGTTACAGGTGATGTTGTATAGTCAGTCGCCATAAAAATCGCTCCCAGCAATAATCCGCCTGACATCATTTGATAGAGCGGATCGCCACCTAACAAAGTAGAAAAGATAACAACCGTTCCAATAAAACAAAGTGGAATGATCGGTGAGATTACTTTTCGAGCGACGAGATAGACACCGCCCAGCAGCAATGCCAAAGCACAGGTCTCACCCAAGCTTCCTGCTCGAATACCCAAAAACATTTCTAACAATGAAGGAATCTTTTGCCCTGTTTGTGAAGCAGAAAAATATGTTGCCGACGAAATAACATCTGGACGGAACATGTAGTAATTTAATGGCGGCTGCCAAGTACTCATCTGAGAGGCAAAGGACATCATCAAAATGATCCGAGCGGTGATCGCCGGATTGACAAAGTTTTGACCGACACCGCCGAAAAATTCCTTCACGATGACGATGGCAATGACTCCGCCTAAAATAGCCATCCAAAATGGCAAAGTGACTGGCAGATTCAGCGCCAGCAGGATGCCTGTAACAACTGCAGTCAAATTATGGATCGTATCTGGTCGTTTCAAGATTTTTCTCGTCACATATTCGCTGATGACGCAAGCAGCAACCGTGACGATAATCAATATAAGAGCACGAAAACCAAAAATAATCGTCGAGGCGATAATCGCTGGAACCAAAGCGATGATTACGTCCAGCATGATGCTGCGACTGCTGCGTCCACAGTGAAGATGGGGTGAAATCGAAACAGGTAATTTGTTCATTGCGCTGCCTCCCTTTCTAATCGTTTGGCTTCCTTCATGGCCTGAACAAGTCTCCGACCAGCCGGACAGACAAAGGCACAACAGCCACATTCCATACATGCCGATACATTCAGTTTCTTCAACCCGGTGACATCTTTGTTCAACGTGCACCGTTCAATCTGAACGGGAAGTAAAGACATAGGACAGGCTTCGACGCATCGGCCGCATCGGATACACGGTGATTCTTCCGGCAATCTTTGCGCCTCAGATAAAATCGTGATAGCATTTGTCTGCTTCGTGACAGGCAGCTCCAATGAGAATTGTGCGATACCCATCATTGGTCCGCCTAAAATAATTTTGCTAGGCTCATCAATTAAACCGCCGCAATAGTCGATGACATCACTGATTGGGGTGCCAACTGGCACAACCACGTTTTTCGGTTGAGCCACATTGCCATCTACTGTGATTCGTTTGTGGGTCAACGGCATGCCAATCTCGATATAACGCTGGAGTAGTGAGATGGTGGAAATATTGGTGATCAGGCAGCCCACTTCAGATGGCAGCTTGCCAGGCGGAATCTTTCGTCCAGTTGTCGCATAAACAAGCATTTTTTCCGCTCCCTGCGGATACAAGGAAGGAATCTCCATCACATCAATCGTCGGATCAAGATCAGCCAGCTCATTCAAATGATCACGTAGGCGCTTCAATCCTTTTGGCTTATTACTTTCAATCCCGATCACACCATGAGGAATGTTGAGGTGCTTCATGATTACCTGCATTCCTGCAATGATCCGTTCAGGATATTCCAGACTTTCACGATAATCCGAAGTAATAAAAGGCTCACATTCTGCCCCATTAATCACCAGAGTATCAATCGGTGTCTCATCCTTGACTGCTAATTTCACATGTAATGGAAAACCGGCTCCGCCGATTCCGACAATGCCGCTGTCGCGAGCAGCCTTCAAGAGATCTTCCTTCGAATTAATCTCAATCGGCTTGGGTTCCGGAAATTCCACTGGTAATCCGTCACTGGCGATGTGAACTGCTTCGCAAGTCTGCCCGTTCATCATCAATACGGGTTTGATCCCCTTTACCTTGCCCGAAACAGAGGCATGGATCGGCGCCGAAACAAAAGCGTCTGAATGACCGATCACTTGACCAACCGTCACTACATCACCCTTTTTGACAGTCGGTTTACAGACACCTCCAATATGCTGCTGCATTGGAATGGTCACAATTTTCGGCGGATCCATAAAAACGCTTTCGAATTCTGCAGTATTTTTATTGTGGGGAACCCTGACACCTCCTTTAAACTTCGCAATTGCTTTCGTTAATGTTTCCATATACAAACCTCCCTTGTAATAATAAGAATCTCACAAACTAATGTGACTTTCGTGAATAATCACATCACAATTATTGTTAAATAAACATTTTCGATTGTGAAAAACTTATCATTAGCCGTTTTCCAAAAGTCCAGAACCTGTTTTATCTTTGTTATTATTATACCCTCATATAAAGCGGTTTCACAATCAATTATAGTGAGAATCGTTCTTAGTCGGAAAAAATCTGAAAAATTCTAAAATCCTTGAGACACAAAAAAAGCCCAGTTTCCTAGGCATTTTTTTCGTACTTTAAAAATTCTTATGGTCCATTAGTAACCGTCCATTGTAAAGTGGTTTGGTAACTTCCTACTTGTCTCGGTGTATTCTTCGGCACAAATAGCTGAAACTGATTCAACGGAATTTCAAAATAGCCAGTACTGGTCGTGCTAGGGAGATCAATCAACGTTACCTGATTTCCTGAAGTCATATAAATTTCTTGGTTTGAGATTGCGCTATAGGTAGAAAAAGTTGTATTTAATGTCTACTGAATCATTGAATTTTATTGTAACCTCAGTGTTTCAGAGGGATTTCTAGTATAATAAGTGCAAGGGTCTTTTCGTGAAATTGACGA
>NZ_JAWGOQ010000018.1:0-89754 GCF_032555305.1 Enterococcus sp. | reverse complement strand
CATCATCCACGATTGAAAAAAATAAGAGTACAACTTAAATAAGCAACTTGAAAAGGAGAAAGAGTTTATGAAAGAACACGGATTATCTGAACGACAACTGTTCAGTCTGACACGTAAAAACTTAGAAAAACGCATCAATCACTATTATCATGACACGAATGACGGCAATGGCGCGATTGAATTATTGGTAGCGCTTCAGGTGCGAGATGAACTATGCGAAAAGGATTTTTCTTTTATGCTGCCAGAATTGGTAAAGCACATCTTTATGCATACACGATCTTCCGCCGTGTTGCGGGAGCTTTACATGTATTTCGCGGAGTATTTCGAGAAGAAAGAATGGCGTTTATTACAAATCAAGCTGTTTCCAGCGAAAACCTATACAGCGATTACCGAAAAGCTGAAGGGCTTGTTTACCCAATTTATCGAGGCACCATTGGCAGGGTTGGCTGGCTCGCTTCAGTGAGTTGAATAGGGAAAAAAACGAAAGAAAGGAAGGGATTCTATGAAAGTCACACCATCGGCACTGGCACTTGATGCCGAATTCGGCAGAAGCGATGGCAGAGCCCATCATCTGCGCTTCAAAGATTTTGATCCGACAAAAAACGCGGACGAAATTAGAGCCGCAATGTCAAAATTGACCAAGTTAAGCATTTTCGATAAGAACGATGTCAGCCTATTTGATGAAGTCCGCCATGCGACGGTGATCGAAAAGCAAGAAAAAGAAATTTTCGACAAAAAGAAGGAAACCGATACAGAACCGGCAGCAGCAGAATCAGTAAAAGAACCGGTCCAACCAAAAGCAGAACCCATTCCCCAGGTGCAAGAGCCTGTTAACCATATAGAAGCAACAGGAGATATTCGAGTTCCAGAAGAGTTAAACATCATGATGAACTATCCAAAACCCGGCTGGTTTATCGAGACGATTGAACTACCAATGGGAGTCGATCCGCGGGATATTAGTGAAAGTGACGCCTATCGACTGATCGCTTCCTGTCTGCCTCCGCGAGTTTCAGTTGAAAATATCGAAGTAGATGAGCAAGCCACTCCTGTGAGACTGATCATCACAGGTAAATTAGAGACAGAAGAAGCCACGATCGAACAGGTGGCTGCCCCAAACAAGGAATCACCGCCAGTAAAACCCAAGAAAAAAAAGAAAGCGGCTGCTTGAACGTGTCCGGAAGCGCGAGTAGCTGACAGTTTCCGCCTCATGGAAAATCCAACGTTGGCATGGGGCGATTGCGAACTGAATCGCATTTTTCAAAGGAATACCACGTTTTTAAAGCCCGTTTAGTCAGCGGGCTATTTGACGTGGACCGATAATTATCATTGCTATATTGCATTTTTGCTGATCCAGTATAGCCAAATAGTTTTGATTGGTATGGTTTCTCATCAAGACTGAACGTAATCAGCATTGGTAAATTAATAAAAAACTGTTATGTTTCATATTTAACCTTTGTTTCACGAAGGCGGGATCGAAAAGGATTGATTTTTCGCGTTTTCAGATAAAGTTTTTGGTTTGTAATCTCTATGTAATATTTCATCAGCTGTGTAAAAGTCAAAACACGAACAAAGAGTTTAGAAAAAGCTTAGTCTCGCTTATTTTTTTCCTTTTTAAAATTTTTCTATGTTATAATGTTGAAATCAAGATAGGAGGGAAGCAAAATGGAAAATATTTCTTCTGATTTTGCCATTAAAGTATTACAAGAAGATGCTGATCGAATCAAATTGCTGATTCGCAATCAAACGAACAGTCTTTGTATCTCTCAATGTAAGGCTTTTGAAGAGGTCGTTGATACACAAATGTATGGCTTCTCACGTCAAGTATTCTTTGCTGAAAAGGTTGGTATCTTGAAGCGGGGAGAAGGACAGAAAATGCTTAGTGAGTTAGAAACAGAACTCAATCGATTATATACAGATTTGTACGAAACTCGTCAAGACACGACGGATGCCGGCTGGGAGGCTTAACCCTTGCCTACTAAGATAAAGAAACGCCACTTTTTAGATTATAGTATTTTGATTCCTTATTTGATTTTAACAGTTATCGGTTTGATATTTGTTTATAGTTCCACTTCCTATTTGTTGATTAGTCAGGGACTAAAGCCAACAAGTCTGGTAATGAATCAAGGAATCTTTTGGATTTTAAGTTTAATTATGATCAGTTTGATGTACAAGATGAAAACGGATGTGTTAAAAAGTCAGCAGTTGATCATCTTCGCGACTTATTTAATTTTCGCTCTGTTGATTGTTGTATTTTTTATTGGAGACGAACGAAATGGTGCAAAGGGCTGGATCGACATTGGCGGCTTTACTATGCAGCCGGCTGAGTATTTAAAAATCATGGTCGTGTGGTACCTATCTTACATTTTGTCGAAGCGACAGGAAACAATCCAAGATAATTTCACCACCGACATGAAACGTCCGATGATTTTAGTTTTCGCCATGATCTTCTTGGTAGCTGTACAGCCCGATATGGGGAATGCGGCGATCATCACGTTATTGGCGCTGATTCTATTATTAGCCAGCGGTATCAATTGGGTCTATAGCTTGATTATCGGTGGGGCCGGAATTGCGGGAAGCTTTTTAGTGATCGAATTTCTAACCCATTTTGGGGAAGCGATCCTTCCAGGAAAACTTGCCTATATTGCCAGTCGATTTGAAAGCTTCAAAAACCCGTTTAAATATGAATTGGATACTGGTCACCAAATGGTCAATGGTTATTATGCCATGTTTAACGGCGGCTGGTTTGGCCGCGGACTAGGCAATAGTATTGAAAAAAAAGGCTTTTTAAGTGAAGCTCATACGGACTTTATCTTTTCTATTGTAATAGAAGAAGTCGGTTTGATCGGCGCTTTGGTTATATTGGCAATTTTGATTTTCATGATCGCACGGATCTACTTGGTTGGGATTCGTTCGAAAAAACCTTTCAATTCATTGATTTGCATGGGAATTGGAAGTTTATTGTTATTACAGGTTTTTATTAATCTTGGTGGTATTTTAGGAATTATTCCTTTGACTGGGATCACATTCCCATTTTTGAGTCAAGGAGGAAATAGCTTACTTGTGTTGTCAGTCGGCGTGGCTTTTGCATTGAATATCAGTGCGGATGAGAAACGGACGAAACTTGCAATCGAGTATGAATACTTAAAAAGTCAGGAGTGAAGTGCATGAAAAAGGTATTGGTAGCAAACAGAGGAGAAATTGCAACACGGGTCTTTCGGGCGTGTAGCGAATTAAACATTAAAACGGTGGCGATCTTCGCAGAGGAGGATCAGTATTCGGTCCATCGCTTCAAATCAGATGAAGCGTATTTAGTTGGTAAAGGGAAAAAACCGATTGATGCGTATTTAGATATTGAAGACATCATCCGAGTAGCAAAAGAAGCGAAGGTGGATGCGATCCATCCGGGTTATGGCTTCCTTTCTGAAAATTTGGAGTTTGCGAAACGTTGTAAGGAAGAAGGTCTTATTTTTGTAGGACCTGAGTTGCATCATTTAGATATTTTCGGCGATAAGATCAAAGCTAAAACTGCCGCATTAGAAGCTGGGATTCCGTCAATTCCTGGTTCTGATGGTCCTGTTGACACAATCGAAGGAGTCTTGGAATTTGCAGAGTCGCATGGTTATCCGATCATGATCAAAGCAGCGTTAGGTGGCGGCGGTCGCGGAATGCGAGTAGCACATGATGAAAAAGAGGCGCGCGAAGGCTATGATCGTGCTAAGAGTGAAGCAAAGGCTGCTTTTGGTAACGATGAAATTTATGTCGAAAAATATGTTGCCAATCCTAAGCATATTGAAGTTCAAATTTTGGGTGATACTCACGGAAACGTTCTGCATTTATTTGAGCGCGATTGTTCTGTACAACGCCGTCACCAAAAAGTGGTTGAAGTAGCACCGTGTATTTCTTTAAATGATGCGCAACGGGAAAAAATCTGTCAGGCAGCTGTTCAATTAATGAAGCATGTCGGCTATGTTAATGCCGGAACGGTTGAATTCTTAGTCGAAGGCGATAATTTCTATTTCATCGAAGTCAACCCTCGGGTACAGGTAGAGCATACGATTACTGAGATGATTACTGGTGTTGATATCGTTACATCACAATTAATGATCGCTCAAGGAAAAGACCTGCATAAAGAAATCGGCTTGCCAAAACAAGCAGACGTAAGAATGTCTGGAGCAGCGATCCAATGTCGTGTAACGACAGAAGATCCATTGAACGGCTTTATGCCAGATACAGGGAAAATCGATACGTACCGTTCACCAGGTGGTTTCGGTGTACGTTTAGATGTAGGTAACGCTTATGCTGGTGCGACTGTTACCCCTTACTTTGACTCTCTTTTAGTAAAAGTTTGTACTCATGCGTTGAACTTTGATCAAGCGATTGAAAAAATGCAGCGCTGTTTAATCGAGTTCCGGATTCGCGGGGTAAAAACCAACATTCCATTCATGTATAATGTAATCAGTCATCCGGTATTCCAGAGCGGAAATGCTAAGACGACATTTATTGATAACACACCTGAATTATTTGAATTTCCACGGGTACGCGACCGAGGGAATAAAACGATGCGTTACATTTCTGAAATCACGGTCAACGGCTTCCCAGGAATCGAAAAACAAGAGAAACGTTATTTTGATTCAGCTAGGAAACCAAAGATCGAGAAGAGAGAAATCGTCACAGCGAAGAACATTTTAGATAAAGAAGGACCTGAAGCAGTAGTCCAGTGGGTCAAAGAGCAGGAAAACGTACTATTGACGGACACGACTTTCCGGGACGCGCATCAAAGCTTATTAGCTACACGTGTACGTACCAACGATTTATTGAATATCGCCCAAGCAACTGGTGAAGGAATCCCTGAATTATTCTCAAGCGAGATGTGGGGTGGAGCGACATTTGACGTGTCCTATCGTTTCTTGACCGAAGATCCTTGGAAACGCCTAAAATTATTACGCAAAGCAATGCCGAATACATTGCTGCAAATGCTGTTCCGCGGCTCAAATGCGGTCGGCTATTCGAACTATCCAGATAATGTATTGGAAGAGTTTATTAAAGAAGCAGCCCACCATGGAATTGACGTGTTCAGAATCTTTGACAGCTTGAACTGGATTCCGCAAATGGAAAAAAGTATTCAATACGTTCGTGATGCAGGTAAAATCGCTGAAGCGGCAATTTGTTATACAGGCGATATCTTAGATACAGGTCGCACGAAATACAATGTTCAATACTATAAGGATATGGCGAAAGAGCTGGAATCCATTGGCGCTCACATGATTGCGATCAAGGATATGGCGGGCTTGTTGAAGCCGCAAGCAGCTTTCCGTCTAATCAGTGAATTGAAAGAAACGACTGACCTGCCGATCCATCTGCATACCCATGACACTTCTGGTAATGGGCTGATCACACTTTCTGCGGCTGTTAAAGCTGGGGCGGATGTGGTAGACGTCGCAACCAGTGCGATGAGTGGAGCGACGAGCCAGCCAAGTATGAGCAGCTTGTATTATGCTCTTCAGTATGGTGATCGTACGCCAGAATTAAACTTGAAGAATGTTCGACAAATCAACCATTATTGGGAAGATGTACGCCCATATTATGCTAGTTTCGAAAATGGGATCCAAGCAGCTCAAACGGAAGTTTATGACCATGAAATGCCAGGCGGACAATATTCAAATCTGCAACAGCAAGCCAAAGCAGTCGGCTTAGGTGATAAATGGGATGAAATCAAACAAATGTATCAAACAGTTAATATGATGTTTGGTGATATTGTGAAGGTGACCCCATCATCTAAAGTTGTTGGTGATATGGCACTGTTCATGGTGCAAAATGAACTGACTGAAAAGGATATTTATGACCGCGGTGATGAACTGAGCTATCCTGAATCCGTAGTAAGCTTCTTCCAAGGTGAACTGGGACAACCTGTTGGTGGTTTCCCTGAAAAACTGCAGCAGATTATTCTACAAGGCCGACCAGCGATGAGTGAACGTCCAGGAAAATATGCGGAGCCTGTTGATTTTGAAAAAGTGAAAAAAGAATTACAAGAATTGATCGGTTTCGAACCAAGTAAGACCGATGTCTTAAGCTATCTGATGTATCCGCAAGTCTTTTTAGATTATCAAAAGACTTATGAACAATTTGCAGATGTTACCTTACTGGATACGCCGACCTTCTTTAGTGGTATGCGACTTGGCGAAACAATCAATGTCCAAATCGAAAAAGGCAAGACGTTAATTATTCGTTTGGATGAGATTGGTGAAGCGGATATCGAAGGAAATAGAACCTTGTTCTTCAATTTAAATGGTCAGCGCCGCGAGATCGTCGTCAAAGATGCTTCGATCAAGAGTGCTGTGCAAACAAAACGTAAAGTTGAACCAACAAATCGTGAGCAGATTGGTGCGACGATGACAGGATCTGTCTTGAAAGTTTTAGTCAAAAAAGGCGATCATGTCGAAAAAGGCCAGCCATTGCTGATCACTGAAGCGATGAAGATGGAAACGTCGATCGATGCACGTTTTGCAGGTGAAGTCTCACATTTATACGTAGAAGAAGGCGAAAGTATTTCTTCAGGAGACTTACTGATTGAAGTAAAAGAAAAATAAGAGAGTTTTAGTAGGAGCGTTGCTGTGTGAAGAGGATAATTGGTTTTCTTAGTATTCTATTTGTTGTTTTGATTGGCTACTATTTACAGCCAGTCCTCTTTCCGCCGACGCCAAGAAAGGCACCTGTCGAACAAACCAATCAAGTAACTCGTCATAAGGCACTAAAGCATCAAACGATTAAAACAGAAGGTTACGCACAATATATCGCTCAATCTATCGATACCTTCGAGCAGAAATTCGGTAAAGCAACCAAAGTGGAAGAGAGCGGCTTCTTTTTTCAAACAAGGGATTATGCTCTTGACCAGGGAACATTAGAAGTGAATGTCGAAGGTGGGAAAGTCAGTGCAATCAAAGTTATGGCTAAAAAGGCAGATATCAAGCCTTTTAAATTTGGTATGACCAGCAGCCAACTTTCTGACAAAATCAATTTGTCAGCTGATTTTGCTCTGACGTATGATGAGGAACCAGTAGCGATCGAACTAAGTGAGAACGACATGCGTTTTCGTCCATTGATCGCCTTTGATAATGACACGTTCGCGATGCTCTTTTTTAACGGCGATAATGAAAAATTGATTGGTGCGGTCTATTTGGATCTGGAAAACCTACTGCGGTTGATGCCCTATCAGATCAATAGCGGGAATCCATTGGCAAATCGTGTGCAGGAGAGCAACCTTGATTGGAATGTTTTGAATCAACAAAAGCAAAGCAGAACGATTGAAGCTATCAATCGCTATCGCGAACTATATAAGCTTTCTGATTTAGCAACACCGGATAAATCAATGAATGACAGTAAAAAGTTGTTAAAAAGTTTTTTAACAACGCCGAAAAGAGTGCTGGATAACGACCGTTTAGAAGAGTGGCAAACGGATCAAGGGGCACATTTAAGTAATCTGTCCTTTGAACTAACTGCCGCAGAATTTAAAGACTTGGCTAGACATGACAAGATTGAGTATGAAAACGGCCTTTTTTACTCACCAATGGTTGACCCTTTATTCAATCTGTTTAACTGGATTAGTCAAGATCATTTGAATGAAATTTTTGATGTTCCAGAGGCGGAGCTGGGCGTTGCAATTGATCAGGAAAGTGTGCTAGTCTTGTTACAGGAACCAGAAAAAACAAAGGATAGTGACGAATGATCATTAATGATGCTTTCTTTCAGCTGGAGGATCAAAATCAATTGCTGATTCAGGAAATCCTAGCGAGCCAAAGCTTTAAAAACTATCTGCAGACCAAAACTGAGATGAATAATTCTATAGAAGTCTCAAAGCTTAAAAAGACATTTCAAGCTGATAAAGATAAATTCGAGCAAATTGCTAGTTATGGCGAATATGCGCCTGATTATCGCGAACAGCAACGCAGGGTTCGTTTGAGTAAACGAGCGCTTGATCTGAATGAGAAAGTGGCTGCTTTTCGTTTAGCAGAAACAGATTTTCAGCGTTTGTTGGATGAAGTCGGTCAACGCATTGCTCAGACTATTTCTTCGGAGATCAAGGTAGATGCAGGAAATCCTTTTTTTGAAACAGGGAATCATAGTTGTGAGGGGAATTGTCATGGATAATACTGAATTTATAATGCAAAAAAGGCGAGGAATAGTCGTTTGGGTATATTCCTTGAAGCAATTAAAAACCTTGAGACGCTACGGCTTGATTCATTTTGTCTCAAGAAAAATGAAATATGTGGTATTGTATGTGAACGAAGAACTCGCTGATGAAACGGAAGAAAAACTTCAAGCGTTGCATTTTGTACGTCAAGTGGAGCGTTCATATCGACCAGATATTGAAATGAATTTCGCGGATCGAATTGGAACGAAAGCCGCTTATCAAGTTAAAGATGACGATGAGTTGGATGTCGTAGAAGCCAATACAAAGATTCGATTAGCAGAAACAGTCTAAGTAAGGTGAAAAATGTCTGATTTATTCAAACATTTTTCATCTTTTTCTTTGATAATAAGTAGAAGAGGAGCATGAAGATCATGCGAGTAGTTGCAGGCGAATTTGGCGGTCGCAAGTTAAAAACCTTAGCAGGAAATAATACACGTCCAACAACGGATAAAGTAAAAGGTGCCATGTTTAATATGATCGGACCTTATTTTGACGGAGGAAATGCTTTGGATCTATTTTCCGGCAGCGGTTCATTAGGAATTGAAGCTGTTTCCCGCGGGATGGATCAAGCCGTCTTAGTTGAGAAAAATTTCCGGGCAATGGAGATTATTCGCGAGAATGTTGCTATGACTAAAAATGAAGAAGCCTTCCAATTAATGAAAATGCCGGCCAACCAAGCAATTCAGCAGTTGGCAGACAGAGGGCTTCAATTTGATCTGGTCCTTTTAGACCCGCCTTATGCAAAGCAGGAGATCGTCAAGCAGATCGAAATGCTGCTGAGTAATGATCTGTTAACCAAAGAGGTTACCGTTGTTTGTGAAACAGATAAAGAGGTTGTCCTCCCAGAAATGATTGGACAGCTAAAAGAACGTAAACGACATGATTACGGCATTACCGCCGTAACGATTTATGATTGGGAGGATTAGGATGAAACGAATCGCGCTTTTTCCCGGCAGTTTTGATCCGTTGACGATGGGGCACTTGGATACGATCGAACGTGGAGCGAAATTGTTTGATGAATTAATCATCGGCGTTTTTGTAAATACGAACAAAAAGAGTTACTTTACCTCTGAGGAAAAACTTGCTATTGTAAAGGAATCGGTTGAGCATATTCCTAATGTGCGAGTCATTGCTCAAGAAAATGAATTGACCGTAAGTGTCGCTGAAAAACTAGGAGCAAAATTTCTATTACGAGGCATCCGCAGTATCAAGGATTACGAATATGAGAAAGAGATTGCCCTCATGAACCACCACTTAGATCAGGAACTAGAGACTGTTTTCTTATTAGCCGAACCAAAATACAGTCACATCAGTTCTTCTATCCTGAAAGAAGTTTGGACGTTTAACGGAGATGTTAAAGAATATTTGCCTGAGGCTGTTTATCGGGCATTGGAAGAGAAGCGTGAGAAATAGTGAAAAATAATAAACTTGTCAAACGATTGATCCTGATTTTTTTAGCTTTAGCACTAGTAGCTTGTATAATTGTGCCGATTCCATATTATATTGAGGAACCGGGAGAGACGATTAATTTAAAAGAATTGATCACAGTCAATGATAAAAAGGATGAACATAAAGGATCCTTTAGTTTAACCTCGGTGGGTATTCGTCGAGCAACTGTTTTTACAGCAATCAAATCTAAGTTCGAACCATTCCATGAGATGATTTCGACCGATGAATTGACTGGTGGAGCTAGCGACGATGAATATATGCAGATTCAGAAGTTTAACATGGAGACTTCCCAGAATTTTGCGATTGAACAAGCACTAAAATTAGCAAACAAACCCTATGAAATGAAGTATAAGGGTGTTTATGTGCTAGGTGTTGAAAAAAATTCTAATTTTTACGGAAAAATCAGTATTGGTGACACAGTCACAAAAGCTGATGGCAAAACCTTTACCAGCAGTGAAGACTTTATGAAATATGTCAAATCGCAAAAGGTCGGTCAGGAAATGAAAGTGACCTATATCCATGACGGTGAGACAAAAGAAGCTACTGAAAAATTAATCAAGCTTCCAACCGATAAAAAACCGGGAATCGGCATCACTTTGACCGATCATACAGAGATAGATTCGCAGGAAAAAATCAAAATCGACGCAGGTGATATCGGCGGTCCATCTGCTGGCCTTATGTTCACATTAGAAATTTATGAACAATTAATCGATAAGGATTTGCGTCAAGGAAAGAAAATTGCTGGAACCGGAACGATCAACTCCGAGGGCGAAGTTGGACGAATCGGCGGCATCGATAAAAAAGTCGCCAGCGCTGCGGCCAGTGATAACAAAGTTTTCTTCGCGCCAGATGATGAGATCACTAAAGAGATGAAAGAAGCTCAGCCTGGAATCAAGTCGAATTATGAAGAAGCCAAGGCAGCCGCTAAAAAACTAGATACAGACATGAAGATTGTTCCAGTTAAAACGGTCAAAGATGCCTTAGACTATTTAGCAGAAATGAAATAAACAAAATAAAATGCGAGTGTAAAATCACCTAACAGTGAGTCTGCACTCGCTTTTTATTTTGGATATCTGAGAGAAAATCCGGATTTTATCTTAGAGGACTAAAGTATCTCGTTTCCTAGCTAAGAATTACTGTTTGCTCGACTATTTATAACGCCCTTAAGTGTTTAGATTAATCGAACACCTACTTGATTTTTTAAGGTAATGTCAGTTCAACATAGATTAAGATAAGTCCCCCAAGAAATCATTTCTAAGATGAACATTTCGGTGGTGTTTCCATTTCTTTTACGTACTTTATAGAGAAGGAGGGCGCTATGAAAGAATATCTAAGAAAATATCCATATTTAATTACCGTACCAGCAATCCTGGCTGTCATTGTCTTCTTTTTCTTCTCAAGACCAACTGAAGAAGAGTCGGCAGATCCAGCACTCTTTTCGATGGAAAGCAGCAGTGTAATGAAGACAAGTGAATCCAGTAATCAGGACTGGTACGTCGATGTCAAAGGAGCTGTTAAAAGAGCTGGAATGTATCGTATCACACAGGGGATGCGTTTGATGGACGCGATTGATCTGGCGGGCGGCTTTACTGAAGAAGCTGATCAAAATCAAATCAATTTTTCTAAGCTGCTAACGGATCAGGAAATTATTTATGTGCCCAAAATAGGAGAAGAGATTCCAGCGCTCAATCAGGCTAATCCAAATGATGGCGGTTCAGCAAGTTCTGGATCCGATACAACAAAAATCAATATCAACACGGCAGATGCAGCTGAGTTGCAGCAATTATCAGGGATCGGTGAGAAGAAAGCCGCAGACATTATCAAATATCGCGAAGAAAACGGCAGCTTTCAAACGGTTGAGGATTTGACGAAAGTTTCCGGAATTGGTGAAAAGACGCTTGAAAATCTGAAGGACTCGATTACAATATAGAAGGATCAGATTGAGATAAGAATTCTATCAAATTGTCTTCCTTTTTGAGTTTCAAAAACCGAAGTGATCAAATGAATAGGATAAAAAGCAAGGAGAGATATAGCAGTGGCTAAATTTTACGCAGTTAAAGTAGGTAGAAAAACGGGTGTTTTTACTACATGGAATGAAACAAATAATCTAGTAAAAGGCTATCCTAACGCAAAGTTCAAGTCTTTTACAAGTGAAGCAGCAGCGAATGAATATTTACAGGATAAGGCTGAAGTTGTAGCCAGTTTTGATGAGGGCTATAGTGCCTTTGTAGATGGGTCATTTAATAAAGGCAAGCAACAATATGGCTCAGGCGTAGTCATTCTCAAGGATGGCACAGTAATAGATGAACTATCCATTACAGGAACACCTGATTTTATTGAAAGCTATCAAATTGCCGGTGAAACGATCGCGACACTGGAGGCAATCCGCTGGGCAGTAGATCACAAGGTTGATAAAATCTCGATTCATTATGATTATCAAGGAATCGAATCTTGGGCCAAAGGAGACTGGAAGACGAACAAACCAATCTCTGAATATTACAAAAAAGAGTTTGATCTGCTTTCCACTAAAACAAACGTTTCTTTCGTTAAGGTAAAGGGACATTCTGGGGATAAATACAATGATCGGGCGGATTATCTTGCGGGCAAGGCCGCTGATGCGTAGCAGCTTATTTGTTTGCCAGCTATAAAATACAAAAACACTCTAACTGGTGAAATACGTTTCTTTTTATGAGTGGATCTTTATCAGATTGTATAAGGCCTAAGTAAATCAACTTTTGATTTGCTTGGGCCTTATTAAGTTGCGTAAGTATAGTAGAAAATAAGTGACTTTTTTTCGAATCTCCGGTCAAATTTTGCGTATTTTAGATATAGAGAAATGAAGCAGTTCAGCAGATGGATCAAGGATCGGTGAAAAGAAAGTCGTAGAAGCCAACTTCTACTTTTAAGAAAATGGCAGTTTTCATTTGATAGAAGATTTGGCGAAAGTATTCGGCAGTGGTAAAAAGACGCTTGTAAATTTGAAAGACTTGATTACAATATAAGAAAGATCGAAAGAGAGGACGAAGATTTTGACAACAGAAAGAATACCTTGGGATCAATATTTTATGGCGCAAGCCGTTTTGTTATCATTAAGAAGCACGTGTACACGTTTAGAAGTCGGTGCGACAATCGTACGTGATAAAAGAATTATCGCAGGAGGATATAATGGCTCCGTCAGCGGCGATGTTCATTGCATGGACGAAGGTTGTTATGTCGTTGACGGACATTGTCTGCGAACGATCCACGCTGAAATGAACGCATTACTACAATGTGCCAAATTGGGGATCGCAACAGATCAAGCGGAAGTTTACGTGACTCATTTTCCATGTTTAGCTTGCACAAAGGCATTATTACAGGCGGGAATCAAAAAGATTCATTATTTGAAGGATTATCGCAATGATCCTTATGCTATCGAGTTGATCGAGCAAGTCGGTGCCAGTGCCCATCAAGTTCATTTAGAGAGCAAACACTTTACGAAGCTGCAATTAGGAGAAGATGCTGCCACATTACCAGAAAGATAGAGTCTGTCCGGAACTATTTGATTCTGCCGATCCTAGTCGCTATTTTAGCGGCAAGTTTTCTCTATCAGTTCAATTTTTGGTTGCTAATACTCGTGACTATTTTAATCATTCGGATAATCTGCATGAAAAATCTACAGCTGTTGCTGCTAGTCTTTTTGTGCAGCTTTTTTATTGGTTTACGAACGTATTATTATGTAAACCAATTTGATAATGCTCCTCAAAAACTAACAAATCAACTTATGCAAATTCAAACTGATTCAGTTAAAGTTGATGGTAATTTCTTAAAATTGACAGGCAACCTGCAAGGAAAAAAGTATTTAGTCTATCATACGTTAAAAACACCAGAGGAAAAATCAATTTGGGTAGGAAAAGAATTGCCGAACTCAGCTTTGGTCAGCGGTGAGACAGAAGCTTTTGATGTCGCTAGAAATCTAAATGGCTTTGACGCCAGAAAATACTATCGAAGTTTAGGCTACAATCAAATTCTTCAAATTGAATCGCTGAAAACGTTGAAAAAACAGAAATTTTCCTTGAACGATTTGCGACAGCAGCTGATTTGGAAAATCGATCAGCGTTACTCCCGAAGATTATCCAGTTATATCAAAGCTCTGGTTATTGGCTATAAAGATGCTCATTTTGAAGAGTACACAGCTGCTTATAAAACTACTGGGTTGCTGCATCTGTTTACGTTGTCTGGACTGCATATCCAATTTTATTTAGGTGGGGGCCACCTGTTGCTGAAGAGAATCGGTTTGACCAGAGAGACACGGCTAGTCATATTGAGTATGATTGGAGTTTTATTGACATATTTAACTGGCGGGAGCTATAGTACGATTCGAGCAGTATTCAGCTTTTTAATTGCCTTTGCCTGCCTGACCTTTGAGCTCTCCTTCTCAAAGCTTGATCAATGGAGTTTGATGCTATTCCTTGTAGTATTGTTGTTTCCTTTAGTATTTTGGTCAGTAGGGGCACAACTGAGTCTATATTTTGCACTCCTGCTGCTGTATCTTAATGATTTCCATTTCAAGATACACCAGCAAATGTTTTTGTTTTCCGTTTTATCTCTGCCAGTTCTATTACACAGCTTCAGTGAATGGACCATCATCGGAGGCTTGTTCACGTTGTTGCTGTTTCCGCTCTTTGAATGGGTGATTCTTCCAGGTTGTTTACTACTTTTTATGGGGTGTTTTTTTCCGATTCCGCATTTCTTAAGCAAGATTCTCGATTCCATTTTTCATATCCTAGAAAAAGCGCTAGATTTGGCTGCTTTCCCTAACTTAACTATCGGCCGCCCGAGCTTTCTGATTCTTTTGGTTCTGCTTATACTTGTTTTATGGGGTATTGATCGTTTGAAATATCGAGAAAAAGTATTATGGCTCGTAGGTGGTGCTGTTGTATTGCTGCTATCGATTTCGTTTTCGGCCAAAGGAATGATTGCTTTTGTGGATGTCGGTCAAGGAGATAGTATTTTTATTAAACTGCCATTCAAACAAGAAACCTTCTTGATTGATACAGGCGGACGTTTGAATTTTAAGCAAAAAGAGTGGCAAAAGCGGCAGCAAAAGCAGCTTTCAGATTACAATCTTTTACCATTCTTAAAGTCGTTAGGCTGTACGCGGATTGATCATTTGATTGTCACTCACAATGATGCCGATCATATGGGTGAACTACCGCATCTATTAGATGAATTGAAAGTAAAAAATCTATACTTGGCGGAAGGATCGCAAATGGAATTACGATCTATTTTGCAGTCATTAAAGGGAACCAAGATCCACTTAACGAAGCGGGGAGAGACGATCGGTAAAAAATTAAAGCTGCAGGTGCTTTCACCAGAAGCCAGCGAAGGTGAAAATGATGATTCGCTAGTTACCTATTTTACCTTGAATCATCAACGCTTTTTATTAACTGGGGATTTGGAAGTAGCTGGAGAAGAAAAGCTGCTGAAGAAATATCCGCAATTAAAAGCGGATTTCCTAAAAATCGGTCATCATGGCAGTAATACGTCCACTGGAGAGCAATTTATCAAACAGCTGCGACCGAAGTATGGAGTCATTTCAGTAGGAAGAAGAAATCGATACGGTCATCCAACGACTGAAACGTTAGCTAAACTGAAAAAATATCGCGTCAACGTTTTACGAACCGATCAACAGGGAATGATCTATTATCAATGGTCGGCGTTTACAAAAAAGGGTGAAATAAAAGTCTTAATAGATTTTCTGGATCAATCGTGGTAGCATGAATAGTCAGGGTTCGGAAACTATATTTATGAACCGTACCAATGAAAACTATTATTCTTACTATTGAAATAGGAGCAGTTGCATGAATACACAAGAAGCACTTCAACAGATTAGAAACGCACCACTGAAGCCGATCTATCTTGTGACAGGGACAGAGGACTATCTGATCCAAGAAATCCGTCAGGCCTTTTTAGAACGAATGAAGAAGGACGATCTGGAGGAATTGAATTTCATGTCTTTTGATATGGAAGAAAGCGGGCTAGGTGCAGTGATTGACGAAGCCGAGACGCTACCGTTTTTTGGCGATTATCGTTTGATCTTCGTTGAGAAGCCATACTTTTTAACCGGTGAAAAGAAAAGTAATGTTCCGGAACAGGATACCGATGGTTTAGTCGATTACTTGAAAAAACCATTAGATACCTCGATCGTGGTTTTTTGGGCGAATTACCCTAAGCTTGATGCTCGAAAAAAAATCACGAAGGCTTTGAAGAAAACCGAGGTAATAGATGCCGCACCATTGCAAGAACGAGAGTTGCGTACTTTCCTACAGCGCTATATCAGCAATGAGAATGTTAAAATTTCCAAGGAAGCCTTTGATCTGTTTCTGCGATTAACCGATTTTGATCTTTCGAAAGCGATGAATGAAATCGAAAAATTGTTGTTGCTTGCCGGTAGCGGTGGGACGATCACGCTTCAATTAGTTCAAGATCTAGTCCCTAAAACGCTAGAGCACAATATTTTCGAGCTGACTGAGCAGATCTTGAAAGGCGACACAGCAAAAGCTTATCAAACTTACGAAGAATTGCACTTGCAAGGCGAAGAAACGATCAAGTTGACTGCAATTTTGATTGGCCAGATCCGTCTGCTGCTGCAAACGAAGCTTCTACAGAAAATCGGTTATCAGCAGGCTAATATTGCAGAAACTTTAGGGATACATCCTTATCGAGTAAAATTAGCGATGCAGCAAGTCGCCAAATTTCCTCTAAGTTTACTTGTCTCAATGTATGACGAATTGGTAGAAAATGATTATCAAGTGAAGACGGGACAGGCTGAAAAAGAATTGAACTTCCAGTTATTTATTCTAAAATCGACAGAGCGTATAAAAAAATAGAATTTTTTCTCACTTTTCTTCTATAATTATCCAATTATTAAAACTAGTATGACGATCCCGTCCTGCTAGTTTTTTGTTTTATTTATCTGATAATTCTAAAAAAACAATGCTAAATGAAAAGCTTTCTCAATTAGAGTCGTCAGAACTCAAAAAACAACAGAAAAACATGTTTTATTAAAAAATTAACGAATAAAAATCCCGATAAAATGTTCATTAATTCACAGTTTTGAGTTATGATAAAAGTGGCAAACTTCTAATATTTAGTTAAAGTATTTTGCTTAGCAGTAAAAAGTACTTTTGTTCTTAACAGAATAATTGCCAATTTATTTTGGCTTTATTTATACAAAATCAGATAAAAAGGAAGGATGAACAACATGACACTAGCAAAGATCGTTTATGCAACTAACACAGGCAACACAGAAGGAATCTCTGAAATTCTTGAGGACGCTTTTGAAGCAAATGGAATCGACGTAGAACGCGTTGATGCTGATGATGCGGAATCAGATATTTATGAAGATGCAGATATCTGTGTCCTAGCTACCTATACTGATGGAGATGGCGAGATTCCATTCGATTTAGAAGATTTCCATGAAGAACTGCCGGAAGAAGATCTATCAGGAAAAGTTTATGGTGTAGTAGGAAGCGGAGACAGCGAGCTGTACCCAGATTATTTCTGTCATGCAGCGATTGCATTTGATGAAGCTTTTGCTAAAACAGGTGCGACTAAAGCAGCCGAAACAGTGAAAATTGAAAACGAAGCAGACGATGATGACGAAGAAGTATTGAAGGCTTTTGTTAAAACGCTGATTGACGCAGCGGAGTAAGGAATCACATTGAAAGAACGGAGTGAGAATTTGTTTAAAGTATTAGAACGCAAGGAGCTGGCACCAACTGAGTTTGAAATTTTGGTTGATGCACCGCGAATCGCCAGTAAAGCGCAACCAGGGCAATTTGTGATCTTGCGAATCGACGAATACGGTGAGCGTATCCCGCTGACTGTCGTTGATACGGACAAAGAAGCGGGTTGGGTACGCTTAATCTTTCAAGTGATCGGCAAATCGACAGCCCAGCTCGCTACTGTTATGGCTGGTGAAGCCCTGACGGATATTGTAGGCCCCTTAGGTAAAGCTACAGATATTGAGAATTATGGTACCGTTCTCTTGGTAGGAGGCGGTGTTGGAATAGCAGCGTTGTTCCCGATCGTTAAGGGATTGAAGGAAGCAGGCAATCGTGTAATCACTGTCCTCGGGGCGAAGAATAAGGATTTATTGATTCTGCAAGAGGATTGCGCGAAGTATTCCGATGAGCTGATTCTAATGACTGATGATGGCTCCTTGGGACAAAAAGGGTTGGTAACAGATGCAATGGAGGAAGTTTTCAAGCGTGAAAAAATTTCGATGGCCTGGGCGATCGGACCGAGTATCATGATGAAGTTCTGTACTCTCACTGCACAGAAGCATGAGGTGCCAATCTATGTTTCATTGAATCCAATTATGATCGATGGGACAGGGATGTGCGGCGGCTGTCGGGTGACAGTTGGTGACTCCATTAAATTCGCTTGCGTGGATGGACCGGAATTTCTAGGCGAAGAAGTCGATTGGGATGAGTTTGTCAATCGGATGCAGCAGTATCGTCCGGAAGAATTACTGGCTAATGAAAGATATGAAAAGCAGGTGAGTTCAAATGGCTAAACGCAGCTATACTAAAACCCCGATGAAGGAACAAGCACCAGAAATCCGCAATCAGAACTTTGATGAGGTAGCATTGGGCTATACATTGGAGGAAGGACAGCTTGAGGCAAGTCGCTGTCTGCAATGTAAAAACGCTCCTTGTATTACAGAATGTCCAGTTATGATTGACATTCCTGGTTTTATCAAAGCGATTGAAGAAGGCGACATGCCGTTAGCCTATGAAATCTTAGGCCGATATACGAATTTACCAGCGATTTGCGGACGTGTTTGTCCACAAGAAAAACAATGTGAAATGGTTTGCCGTTTAGGACGCTCTAAGAAGTTTGAACCAGTGGCTATCGGAAAGCTAGAACGATTAGTTGCAGACTGGGCGCTTCATCAGCCATTTGAATACAAAGAAGTCAGCGGCGATAAAGGTCGAGTAGCGGTTATTGGTTCAGGACCTTCTGGACTGACCACTGCTGGCGACCTTGCGAAACTAGGCTATGATGTGACAGTTTACGAAGCGTTGCATTCGCCAGGCGGCGTTTTGACTTATGGAATTCCTGAGTTCCGTTTGCCGAAACGTATTGTTAAGCAAGAAATTGAACGTATTGTTGCGCAAGGTGTGAAGATCGAAACAAACGTTGTCGTTGGTAAAACAATCACTATGGATGAAATCATTGAAGAATTTGATGCCTGCTACTTATCAGTTGGTGCAGGTGCACCAAGATTCCAAGGAATCAAGGGAACATCACTAAATGGTGTTTATTCATCCAGCGAGTATTTGACTCGCGTCAATTTGATGCACGGATATCAATTTCCTGAATACGATACCCCTGTTCAAAAATCTAAAAATGTCGTTGTCATTGGCGGCGGAAATGTTGCGATGGATGCAGCACGATCAGCCAAACGTTTAGGAGCAGACAAAGTATCGATCGTTTATCGACGTTCTGTTGAAGAACTGCCTGCTCGTGAAGAAGAATACCATCATTCAGTTGAAGAGGGGATCGAATACCACTGGTTAAGCAACCCAATCGAATACATGGACGATGGTAATGGCCGATTGACAGCTGTTAAATGTGTTCAGATGGAATTAGGCGAACCAGATGAATCTGGTCGTCGCCGACCGATCGTGATCCCTGGCAGTGAATTCATTATTGAAGCAGACACCGCCATCGAAGCCATCGGACAAGGGGCCAATAAAGTTTTATTAGACACATTCCCTGAACTGGCACTGAATAAATGGGGCTATATCGATGCGGATGAGGAAACGTGTGCGACTTCGATTCCGGGTGTTTTTGCTGGAGGAGATATCGTTACAGGGGCAGCAACCGTTATTTTAGCTATGGGTGCCGGAAAAATTGCAGCAAATGAGATTGATCAATACATTCAAAAGACAAAGCAGGAGCAATTGGTTTAAGCGAGGTGCAAATGATGAAAACTATGAAAACAATGGATGGAAACACAGCAGCAGCGCATATCTCTTACGCATTTACTGAAGTTGCCGGAATCTATCCGATCACTCCTAGTTCAACGATGGCGGAAGTCGTTGATGAGTGGGCAGAACAAGGTCGCAAAAACATTTTCAATGAAACAGTAAAAGTTGTTGAGATGCAATCAGAAGCCGGTGCCGCTGGAACGGTCCATGGTTCCTTGAAGACAGGCGTTTTAACCACGACTTACACAGCTTCACAAGGTTTGCTATTGATGATTCCAAATATGTTTAAAATTGCTGGTGAACTATTGCCAACGGTTTTCCACGTAGCAGCACGTGCGGTATCCACCAATGCGTTAAGTATCTTCGGCGATCACAGCGATGTGATGGCTGCCCGCCAAACAGGCTTTTGTATGTTGGCTGAAGGCGGCGTTCAAGAAGTGATGGATTTGTCCGCGGTAGCTCATTTAGCGAGTATCGAAGGCAAGTTGCCATTTATGAATTTCTTTGACGGTTTTAGAACCAGTCATGAACTCCAAAAAATCGAAGTGATTGATTACGATGATTTGAAGGCGATGATGAACTGGGAAGCGTTGGCTGATTTCAGAAGATTAGGGATGAACCCAAATCGTCCGAATGTTTCTGGTACGGCTCAAAACCCGGATATTCACTTCCAGCAAAGAGAAACAGTCAATCGCTATTATGATGAAATGCCAGCGATTGTGCAAAAATACATGAAGAAAATCAATGATCTGCGCGGTACAGATTATGATTTGACGAATTACTATGGTGATCCAGAAGCCACAGAAGTAATCATCGCGATGGGATCTGCTTCACCTACAATCCAGCAAACAGTGGATTATTTGAACGCCAATGGCCGCAAAGTCGGATTCCTTGATATTCATTTATACCGTCCATTCCCAGCTGAAAACTTGTTGGCGAAATTACCGGCAACAGTTGAGAAAGTAGCTGTTTTGGATCGTACAAAAGAACCTGGATCAGACGGCGAACCATTATTACTGGATGTTCAAAGTGTGCTTTATCGTCATACGAATCGTCCGATTGTTATCGGCGGTCGTTACGGAATCGCCTCTAAGGATGTGACTCCAGACCAAATCGTAGCAGTCTATGACCATCTATTGTTACCAGCTGCTGATATGAAACAACGCTTTACTATCGGGATTATTGATGATGTGACGAATCTATCCTTGCCAATGGGTGAAGTCTTAGATTTGACACCGAAATCAACCTTCCAAGCAAAATTCTGGGGACTTGGTTCCGATGGGACTGTTGGTGCCAACAAACAAGCAATCAAGATCATTGGTAATAATACAGATTATTATGCGCAGGCGTACTTCTCCTACGACTCTAAGAAATCAGGCGGGCTGACGAATTCTCACTTGCGTTTCGGGAAGGAACCGATCCTTTCTACTTACAATGTAGAAGCAGCTGATTTTGTTGGCTGTCATAACAGCGCCTATATTCATCAATACGATTTAGTCAAAGGCTTGAAAGATGGAGGAACCTTCTTGCTGAACACTGTTTGGGATGAAGAGAAAGTCAAACAATTATTACCAAGCCGGATCAAACGCTATTTGGCAGAGCATAATATCAATTTCTATATCATCAATGCGATGGAGATTGCTCAAAAAACTGGCTTAGGCGGCCGTATCAATCAAGTGATGTCGACAGCTTTCTTCGAATTGACGGATATCATGGATCACGAAACCTACTTGCCACTGCTTAAAGCAGAAGTAGATGCTGCCTATGGTAAAAAATCTAGAACGATTGTTGAACGGAACTGGCAAGCGATTGATGCAACAGTAGCGGAATTGAAGAAATTTGAAATTCCGGCTGAATGGGCTGAAATCGAAGTACAACCGTTGTTTAATGGAAAAAGCCAAGATAAACCAGAATACATCCGTAATATTCTTGAACCAATCAATCGTCAAGAAGGCAATCAGCTTTCAGTGAATGATTTGATCGAAAACGGCATGCTAGGTGGTGTAATGCCTTCTGGTACAGCAGCTTATGAGAAACGCGGAATTGCTTTGGAAGTTCCTGAGTGGATTCCTGAAGCTTGTACGATGTGTAATGAATGTGCCTTTATTTGTCCACATGCGGCGATTCGTCCATTCCTAGCTGACGAAGAAGAGATGGAAGCGGCACCTGAAGGCTTTATCACTCGCGACATGCGTGGAAAAGACGGCTTCAAATATCGTATCCAAGTTTCATTGGAAGACTGTACTGGTTGTGGGCTTTGTGTTGAAGCTTGTCCTGCGAAGGAAAAAGCATTAGTCATGAAGTCTTATGAAGATCAAAAAGAACAAGCAATGAACTGGGCGTTCGCCATGACATTACGTCAAAAAGAAAACCCAGCGAAGAAATTCTCTGTTAAGGGTTCTCAATTTGAACAACCATTGCTTGAGTTCTCAGGAGCCTGTGCAGGCTGTGGGGAAACGCCTTATGTGAAACTGTTGACTCAATTGTTCGGTAATCGCATGATGATCGCGAACACTACTGGCTGTTCTTCAATCTGGGGCGGTTCAGCACCAGCGACACCATATACTGTTGATAAAGACGGTCGCGGTCCAGCATGGAGCAATTCACTATTTGAAGACAATGCTGAATACGGCTTGGGAATGCATATGGCGAATGAAACTAAACGAAATCGCCTAGCAAACAAAGTTACGGCAGCACTTGAAAAGGGTATTGGCTCTGAGGCTACGAAAGTTTTACTGCAAGACTGGTTGGATCATATGGCTGAAGGTGAAGGCAGTCAGCAACGCGCCGCTAAATTACGCGCTGTCTTAGGTCAAGAAACAGATGAAGACTTGCAATCAATTCTTGCTGATCATGAGATGTTTGCGAAACCTAGCCAATGGATCATTGGTGGTGACGGTTGGGCTTACGATATCGGCTTCAGCGGAATCGACCATGTCTTAGCTTCTGGTGAAGACGTAAATATCTTAGTAATGGATAATGAAGTTTATGCCAATACCGGCGGACAAATGTCGAAAGCTACGCCATCAGCAGCAATTGCGAAATTCGCTGCCGGCGGTAAGAAGACGAAGAAGAAAGATCTTGGTATGATCGCTATGACTTACCGCGATGTTTATGTTGCGCAGGTAGCGATCGAAGCGAATCCAACACAAGCATTGAAGGCTATTCAAGAAGCGGAAGCTTACCCAGGACCTTCGCTAGTAATTGGTTATACACCATGTATCAATCACGGTATTCGTGGCGGTATGAGCAAATCAATCGAAGAATCTGTGAAAGCAGTGGAATCTGGATATTGGCCACTTTATCGTTTCGATCCAGTTCGCGCACAAAAGGGTAAAGACCCTATGCGTATCGACTTCAAGAAAACTGACTTCAGTAAGATGAACGCCTTCTTAGAAGGGCAAACACGCTTCTCTGCACTGCATAACATCAAGAAGGATGATGCTTTAGTAGAAGAAATGCTGAATCAAACAGTAGAAGATATGGAAGAACGGGCGAAAAGTTACGAGGAATTAACGAATAAATAAAAAGGTAGCGTCGGTACATTTTGTATCGGCGCTATTTTTTATGTGAGGGCAAATAAAAAAACCGATCAAATGATCGGTTTTTATTATTTAGCTAATTTTTTTGCAAGACGTGCTTTATCGCGGCTCGCTTTGTTTTTGTGAATCAAACCTTTTGATTCAGCCATATCGATGGCTTTAGAAGCTTCTTTGTAAAGATCGTTCATATTTTCAGCGCCAGCGGCAGCAGCTTCTTCAAATTTCTTAACAGTAGTACGCATTGCGCTCATTTGTGATGAGTTTTTAGCGTTAGCAGCTTCGCTAGTGCGAACACGTTTGATTGCAGATTCAATGTTTGGCATGGATTTCACCTCCGAATTCAGTCTTATACGGTTATAGCCGTACAATTCAACATTACTCATTATACATAAAGCAGCTTTTCAATGCAATAAAATCGTGACAAGTTTTTTTCCTTAACAGAAAATAAAAAAGAACAGCAGCATGAGCGGAGACAAAAAAGGCGCTTTATTAACGGTTATGCTATCATTGGAATGGAAATAAAAAAATTGGTGGTGCAACATGAGTATAGCTTTAGTTGTTACAATAACATTAGTGATGGGCGTAGTTTTTGTCAATGGCTGGACAGATGCGCCAAATGCGATTGCTACAGCAGTATCTACTAGAGTTTTGAAGCCAAATGTCGCTATCTGGATAGCGGTTGCGATGAATTTCTTCGGTGCACTGGTAATGACGTATTTCAATGCACAGGTTGCGGAAACAATCAGCAACATTGTAACCTTTGAAGGAGCAGGAAATGCCGCCCAGGTCGCCCTAGCTGCGTCTCTATTTGCTATTGTGGTATGGGCAGTGGCTGCCTGGTATTTTGGAATCCCTACCAGCGAATCACATGCACTAATTGCCGGCTTGACCGGATCAGCGATGGCGATGGGTGGATTGGAAGCGGTTAGCGGAGCTGAATGGACAAAGGTGATCGTTGGGTTGGTTGTTTCGACGATTATGGGTTTTGGCGGCGGCTGGATTGTTACCAAGCTGATCGTGCTGATCTTTCAAGGTGTTTCCCGAAGAATCGCCAATCACGTGTTTACAATCGGACAAGCGATTAGTGCTGCGATGAATGCTTTCTTACATGGAGCACAAGACGGTCAAAAATTCATGGGTGTCTTCATGCTTGGTCTATTCTACAATGATTTAGCTGAAAAAACTGGCAACGGCTTTGTCATTCCGCTGTGGGTCATGGTGCTTTGTTCATTAACTATGGGTTTAGGAACTTCTGTCGGTGGGATGAAGATCATCAAATCAGTAGGAATGGACATGGTTAAATTAGAACGGTATCAGGGATTTGCGGCCGATTTGAGTGCGGCCATTTGTCTATTTCTTGCTTCTGTATCTGGAGTTCCGGTATCAACCACCCATACAAAAACAACCGCGATCATGGGGGCAGGGGCAGCCAAACGCAAGTCGAGTGTCGATTGGAGTATCGTCAAAGAAATGATCAGTGCATGGGTATTAACATTTCCCGGCTGCGGTGCAATTGCGTTTATCATGGCAAAAATCTTTGTAGCAATTTTTTAAAAAGGGGATCAAACAATGGTTAGAAAAAAACAATTTGACTATTTTGGTAAATTAGAGCAAATGGCACAGTATTCTTCTGAATCAGCAGCCTTATTATTAGATTTGATCTTGGATTATTCGACCGAAAAATTTCTTGATAAATCTGAAGAAATCCATCGCTTGGAAGGGCTGGGGGACCGAATTTCTAAGGAAATCATGACAGAGCTTTATGATGCTTTTATTACGCCGATCGATCGAGAAGACATCGTATTGATCACGAATCGCTTAGATGATATCTTAGACGAACTAAACGCGACGACCTACCTATTTGAGAACTTACTCGTTTATACGATTCGTCCAAATACAGATCAATTTCTTCAGCTCATAGTGATAGCTACATCTGATGTGGTCAGTGCCACAAAAGAATTTGCTAAATTCAAGCACTCAAAAGTTTTAAAGCATTATATTGATCAAGTAAATGAAACTGAGTCAGAAGCGGATAAGTTATACAGCGCATTGGTGAAAAACTTGTTTGCGCATGAAAAGGATCCGATTGAAGTCATAAAATGGCGAGATATCTATAATCATCTTGAAATGATTACTGATGCTTGTGAAGCAGCCGCTGATGTAATTGAGGGATTGGTTATCAAAAATTCATAGCAAAAAATCAGGCAGGATCATAGGTGATCCTGCCTGATTTTAATGCGCAGCTTTATAGAGTGGACATGTGGTACATTTGGTTTCGTCTAAATGATTAAGTTCCTTCAGCGGCACCAGCATTCGTAAGCCGTTCAAGATCACTAAAATGGTGCTTCCTTCGTGACCAACGACGCCAAGGGGAAGGCTCAGAAATTGCATAAAATTGCTGGCAATCAGAATTGCGATAACAATTAAAGAGAAGACGATGTTTTGCCGCACGATTTGCTTCATTTTTTTTGCTAAGCGGTGACTATACATTAGTTTAGTCAGATCATTTTTCATCAATACCATGTCAGAAACCTCCATCGCGACATCTGTTCCTTCTCCCATCGCGATTCCGATACTAGCTGTTGCTAGAGCAGGGGCATCATTGATCCCATCGCCGACCATAGCATTAACGGTATAGTCTTCTTGCTGCTGCTTGACCAATTCGGTTTTATCGGCAGGAAGACAACCGCCGCGATAATCATCTAAGCCAAGTTGCTGAGCAACATATTTTGCCGCCCCAGGATTATCTCCGGTAAGCATGACTGTTTTCACATTTTGCTCATGGAAGTAAGAAATAACGTCGTTCGTGTAAGGTTTAGGCAAATCCATCAATGCAAGCAGAGCAATAATCTGCTCATTTCGACTAAGGACAACCACGGTTTTGCCTTCTTCGTGCCAGGTCTCAATCAATTGATGCTGTTGTTTTTTTGTAGGCTTTCCTAACTGCCAAACTTGATCAAGATAGGTCGTTTCTAATCCAAAACCAGCTTTCTCCTCGACTTGCAGAGAAAGCGCCTCCTCGTCTTTAAAGAAATTCGTGATCGCCACTGCTAAAGGATGGGTCGATTGTCGTTCCATCGAGTAGAACATTCGCGGAATCACAGAATCATCTGAAAAGGTTTTATAATCAGTTACACGGGGTTTTCCTTGGGTCAGGGTCCCTGTTTTATCAAATGAGATTGCCCTCAAATCCGATAGCTTCTCCAATGTTTTTCCCGATTTGAACAGAATTCCTTTTTTTGCGCCATTAGAAATCGCCGCCAGAGTTGCAGGCGTTGCTGAGGCAACTAAAGCACAAGGGGAGGCAACAACCAACAGAACCATTCCACGATAAAAGCTTTCAGTAAAGCTCCAGCCCAACAAGAAATGAGTGAGCAGGATCATTAATGGAACAGCAATCAGGACGATTTTGACATAAATATTTTCGATCTTTTCAATAAATGTCGCAGTCGCACTTTGCTCGTTTTGAGCATTTTCAACTAAGCGTAAAATTTGAGCGAATAAGGTATCACTGCTGCTTTTCGTAACTTCTAACGTAAAAGCCTGGCCCAAATTGATCGTTCCTCCGAAAGCTTCATCGTGCAAGGCTTTTTCCACGGGCACAGATTCTCCAGAGATAGCGGACTCGTCAATCGAAGATGCTCCTAACATTCGACCGTCAATTGGTACAGCTTGGCCTTTTGGTACGAAAACCAAATCCCCCAGCTTCAGTTCTTCCACGGGCACAGTGACATGTTCACCATTGATGATCTTTAAGGCTTCATTAGGTGCTACATTCATCAAAGCAGTAATTTCCTTCGTACTCTTGTTAGTAGCGTATTCCTCCAATGCACCGCTCAAGCAAAAAATGAAGGTCAGCATCGCACCTTCAAACCAGTTGCCAATCAGACAAGCACCGATTGCGGCTAGAGCCATCAATAAATCCACATTTAAGGTTCGTTCATGGATCAATTCATTCATTCCTTCATAGGTTTGCTTCCAACCACCGCTGATAATAGCCAGAACGAAAAAGAGGGGAAAGATCGATTGAGAAATCTCCATGAGAATTTTACCGACGATCAAAAATGTTAAACAGAAAAGGGTAGAGAGAAAAGCATTACGTTCTTTCTTACTCATCACTTTTCCTCCTTTCTCAAATAGTGCCAAGGTTCATAAACATAGACTCTACATATGCATTTTTTTGCTCAACTACATGGGAACTACGTTAAATCATTGGCTTTCTTCACCTTAATAATAGCACATTATCAATGGTAATTGATAATGAAAATAGCTAATTGAGAACGAAAGTAATTATCAATTAGAGATGAGAATGACTTTCATTAGTAGTTAAATGTGGGTAATGCTTTTATATAGGGAAAAACAGCGATTATTTTTCTTCTATTCTAATTTAGAATTAATTTAGATAAGTATTCAGCTATTTTTCAAAGTTTATTGTGAATGGCAAAAAGGGCGAAAATAAAAAGACCTGCAAAAATGCAGATCTTACATAGCGATTAGCCAATAGCCAATTAAGATAATCCCTAGAACGATTCGATACCATCCAAACACGGTGAAATCGTTTCTTTTGATGTAATCCAATAAGAACTTGATAGCGATGATTGACACAACAAAAGCTGTTACCATACCAACCAATAGAACAACAATTTCAGAAACACCAAAGGTATTGCCATGCATCAGGAATTTCACGATCTTCAAACCGCTGGCACCGAACATTACTGGAATACCAAGGAAGAAAGAAAATTCGGTTGCGACGAAGCGTGAAGAGCCAATGATAATCGCTCCAAGAATCGTTGCTCCTGAACGTGAGGTTCCGGGAATCAATGACAGTAGTTGGAAACCTCCGACAATCAAAGCAGCTTTATAAGTGAAATCGTTCAAATTTGTACATTTTGGAGCTACATTTTTGTGGCGTTTCTCCACCACAATGAAGGCGATCCCGTAAACAATCAACATGATTGCTACTGGTAAGAATTTGTGGAAATGAGCCTCCAAGAAGTCATCCAACGGCAAACCGATCACTGCAGCTGGTAAACAGGCTATGATCACCTTGAACCACAATGTCCAAGTATCTTTTTTCTCCTCATCTGTTTTACTAGGAGCAAAGGGGTTAAGCTTGCTGAAGTATAAAACCACCACAGCTAGGATTGCTCCTAATTGGATCACAACATTAAACATTTCGGTAAAAGCAGAACTCATATTCATTTTGATGAACTCGTCCGCTAAGATCAAATGACCGGTAGAAGAAATCGGCAACCACTCGGTGATCCCTTCGACGATTCCAAGAATAATTGCTTTAAAAATATTGGCAATAAGCATAGTATACGTCCTTTCAAATTAATAACAATAATTAGTATACCGTTTCACCATTGAAATGACCATCGAAAAAAGGCTAAGCTTTTTATAAGAAAAAAACTGCCGACAAATGTCGACAGTTCCAAATATTAGTCATCAATTTGATCAGAAATCATTTGACCCCGTTCCATATAACTAATGTCATTGATCGCGCGGATTGAAAATTCGCCGTTTTCATAACGCAGGCGGTTGATACTGCCATTCAACAAGTTTGCTCGAACAGGCTGTTTTGAATCAATCAAACTTAACAAGAAAGCAATTGTTAAGCCATGAGAAACGATCAAAACGTTTCCGCCGCCATTTTTTTCGCGATGTTGCGCGATGTCTTCAAAACCTTGCCATACACGCTCACGCAATTTTTCATATGGTTCTGCCCAGTTTGCTGTGTCAGCAGCGAACACGGCATTGGCGATTTCTTCAAAGCTCACTTCAGTAGCAAAGAGCTCATCTTCCGTTTTAAAATTCAATACTCGTGGCAAAACGCCCCACATTTCCGCGTCATAACCACCTTCTAATGAACCAAAACACCATTCGCGAATGCGTGGATCAACGTGATAGGGAACGTCTTTCCCATCAGGATGTTCGCCTAAAAGAATCCGCATCGTTTCAATTGCCCGACCAGAATCGCTTGAATAGGCCTCTTCAAATTTTGTGTCTTGCAAGCCTAAACCAACGTAATGAATACCCTCACGTCCGCTTTGAGTTAACGGTGTATCACACCAGCCTTGTACACGAGCCAACGTATTGAACATTGTTTTACCATGTCGAACAATATAAAGATTTGTTTCTGCCATATTTAAAACCTCCAAAATAGTTGTTTAATTAAAGAACGGATTTGTATCGATCTCATGACCGATTGTTGTTGCTTCACCATGTCCCGGATAAGCTGGAAGCTCACGAGGAAGGGTGAATAGATAAGTTTTGATGCTGTATAGTAATTGCTGCATATCGCCTGTATAGAGGTCTGTTCGGCCGATACTTCCTTTGAATAAGGCATCGCCGACTACGACAAAGTTATCAAAGATGAAGCTGACACTGCCGATCGAATGACCTGGAGTCGGTACAACTTGGAATGTCATATCTCCAATCGTGTATTCTTTCATTTCAAACTCATTTTCAGCTGGTTGAACGATCAGGTCAGGCATATTATCATGACGACCCAAGCCGGAAAGGTTTAAAATTGGATCCCCCAGCCAAGTCTGTTCTAGAGGACTAATATAAACAGGTATCCCATATTTATTTCTCAGCTGTTCAACAGCACCAATATGATCATAATGGGCATGAGTCAAAAGAATCGCTCGCGGTGTCTTGCCAATCCGTTTGATTTCATTGATCAAGCGGTCGCCTTCTGAGCCCGGATCAACAATCAGTAAATGATGTTCATTATGAATCAAATAGCAATTTTCTTGCGCGATACCAGTAACAAAACCTTCAATTTGAATCATTATTTTCCCCCTGAAAACTATAAATTATCTTACTTTGCTTTGATTCATGTACCTAATCTTGAAGAACAAGACAGTAGGAAAACCAGAATCATAAATTCCTTCTCCATTATACCTTAAAAGTAAAAAAATTGTGGCTTCCCTGAACGATTTTGATGTTTCGAATCAGCATTTGTCAAAATGACTTCATCAATCAGAAGGAGAAGTTATAGACGAATAAAACTTGACGAAGGACAGAAAATCTTCTATGGTGAAACAGCGCAATGATTTTAACATCCTACAAAGAAGCAAAGAACGAGGTGGCAAAATGGCAGTCAAAAAAATTGCGATTCGTGAACTAGTAGAATTTATTTTACGAAGCGGAAGTATTGATGAAGGAAAAAACAGCAATCATACACCTCAAGAAGGCGCACGGATTCACCGTAAATTGCAAAAAGAAGCAGGAGAAGGGTATCAAAAAGAAGTTTGGTTGAAGAAGCCAATCGAGATTGCGGAAACAGCCGTTCAAATTGAAGGGCGAGCTGATGGTATTTATATAGAAGAAGATAGAGTCTACATTGATGAAATTAAAACATCGGAAACACCTTTTGAGGAACTTGAGGCTGGAATCATTGATTTATATTTTTATCAAGCGATGGTTTATGCCTATATCTACAGCGAGCAGGAAGAATTAACAGAAATTGGTACTCGTTTGACTTATTTTCAAACTACTGAAGAAAAAATCACACGGCAGGTTCGTACGTTTACCTTTGCAGAGCTGACAGATTTTTTTAACGATTTGATCGAGCAGTATGAAAACTGGTTAGTCTTCCAGCTACAATGGCGAGAAACTCGGAACGATTCATTAAAAGCTTTAGCATTTCCTTTTGATACGTATCGGGCTGGACAAAGAGAGTTGGCTGCGGCGGTCTATAAAACGATTCATGCACAGCAAAAGCTATACGTTGAGGCACCTACTGGGACAGGTAAGACCATGTCGACACTTTTTCCTGCATTCAAGGCGATGGGAGAAGGATTAGGGGAGCGCATTTTTTATCTCACCGCTAAAACAATCACGCGACAGGTTGCCGAAGAAACAGTTACGAAGATAACGAAAAAAGATGCGCGAGTTAAAAGTGTCACTTTAACAGCAAAGGATAAAATTTGTTTTTTAACAGAACGTAATTGTACACCAGAGCATTGCCCTTTTGCGAAAGGGTATTACGATCGGGTGAACGATGGTCTTTGGGATATGTTGAATAATGATGATCAGTATACACGACCAGTGATCGAGGAATACGCGCGAAAACATGAGCTTTGTCCGTTTGAATTATCCTTGGACGTCAGTCGTTTTTGCGATTTAGTAGTAGGAGACTATAACTATCTATTCGACCCGACTGTCTACTTAAGACGCTTCTTTGAAGAAGAAAACAAAACGAACCTAGTCTTAGTTGACGAAGCCCACAATTTAGTCAATCGATCAAAAGAAATGTATTCTGCCAGTATTTCCAGAGAGAATATCGCTCAGATGCAGAAGGAATTAGACAAATCCTTTAAAAAACTGAATCGTGCGTTTACTCGAGTCGACAATGAGTTTGAATTGATCCATCAAGCATTAGATGGAGAAGCCTATCTTCATCAAAAAGCAGCACCGGAAAACTTGATCAATAGTTTGTTCAAATTGCAGGAACAGATCAAAGAATGGTTGGCAGAACATCCTGATCATCCAGCTCAACAAAAGATGCTGCCAGTCTATTTTGAGATTATTCGCTTTACACGAATGAGTGAGTTTTATGATGATCATTATGAGACGACAGTTGAGCATAAAAGTTATGATCTGATTGTCAAAGAGTATTGCATCGATCCATCATGGTTTTTAGAACAAACGATGGAGAAGGTTGGAAGTAGTATTCTATTCTCAGCCAGTTTTTCTCCTTTAGATTATTATCAGGAAGTTTTAGGCGGGGGCGAAGACAGCTTAACTTACCGTTTGCCAAGTCCGTTTCCAAATGAAAATCGTTTAGTCATGGTGGACGCCAGCATCCAAACGACCTATCAAAAACGAACCCAGAGCATCCCAAGAATTGCAGCATCGATTGAACGCCTTGTAAAAACTAAGACAGGGAATTATCTGGTTTTCTTCCCATCATTCCAGTATTTGGATCAAGTCGCAGATTATTTTCATGATGTTTACCCGGAATATTCGATCCAGATTCAAGGATCAAAATTAAACGAGGCGGAAAGAGAAGAATTCTTAGCCGCTTTTGTCGATCAGCCAAATGATACCTTGATCGGTTTTTGTGTACTGGGGGGGATTTTTTCAGAAGGCATTGATTTAGTTGGCGAACGATTAATTGGTACAGTCGTTGTTGGTGTAGGCTTACCGCAAATCAATCATGAACAAGAATTGATCAAAGAGTATTATGATGAAAAACGCAATCAGGGATTTAGTTACGCTTATCAGCTGCCGGGGATGAACAAAGTCATCCAAGCTGCCGGTCGAGTGATCCGAACGATGGAAGATCGAGGGATCATCTTATTGTTAGATCAGCGCTACACGAATCCACATTATCAAAACCTGTTACCGATCAGTTGGTCGGATCGCAAAGTTGTCTATGGTGCAGAAGACGTTGAAAGAACAGCACAGGATTTTTGGCAATCGAGAAAATAGGTAAAATGACTAAACAAGAGCTTTCATTACAGAAGGACAAAATAAAAATATCGCATATAAAATATTTATAAAACATCTTTGTTAAAGTAATTAGCACATAGACAGCCCTAGAAGAGATCAAACTAAAAGCCGACATTTTCTGTCGGCTTTTTTTAACGATAATTAGTAAATTGAACATCAATGGGTAAATCGATATTCTTTACTAACGCGATTACTTGCTGTAGATCATCTCGGCTTTTTCCAGTAACTCGTAGCCGATCTTCTTGTATTTGTGCTTTCACTTTAATTTTGCTGTTTTTAATTGCAGTAGTGAGTTTTTTTGCACTTTCCTTATCAATTCCATTCACTAACTCCGCAGCCTGGCGAGCATTTCCACCTAGCGCATGTTCAGAATCAGAAAATTGAATATTCTTTAGTGGGACCCCACGCTTGATCAACTTGCTGAACAAAACATCCTTGACTTGTTCGATTTTATATTCATCCTCAGCTTTTATCACCAGTTGATTTCCTTCTAGCTTGATATCAAATAGGCTTCCTTTAAAATCGAAACGATTTTTCAATTCCTTCAGGGCGATTTGGACCCCATTCTTGACTTCCTCTTTGTTCAGTTCTGAAACGATATCAAAGCTTGCATCCTTTGCCATAGACATCCTCCTTATTCCATTCGATCAGAATCTCATTAGTGACAATCGATATCCTGATCCTTTTCTTATAGTTTATCAAAAATTGCTAAGAAAGCTATGATTATTCTCCAATCAATTATTGAAAACGATTGATTATTGCGGAGTGAACCTGTTACTCTATTATAGGTTTGAATTAAAGGAGGAATTATCGGATGCAGAAGGTTATCAATTATACATCTAAGGATTTGACGAAAAAAATCCTTGTCATTTTATTTACCGGGCTGACTGGCGCGGTCGGCTTGAACTATTTCTTGATTCCAGCAAATGTTTTTTCAGCCGGGATGACCGGAATTGCTCAAATCGTTGAGCATTTACTGTCAAATACTGGTTTATCCATTGATACCGGGATTTTGATCTTTCTTCTGAACGTTCCGGTATTTATCTTAGGATTCATTAAATTAGGAAAATCTGCGATGATTTTAAGTTTTGCTAACGTCATCTCAATGTCAGTTTTCACGACCCTGGTGCCTGTTGGTCAAGTAACGGATAATGTTTTGATGAATGCCATTACTGGTGGTGTATTACTGGGCATTGGAGCAGGATTTTCTTTGAAGTTTGGTTTTACTACAGGCGGCTTAGACATCGTTTCCTTACTATTATCCAAAACGACTGGTCGAACAGTCGGAAATTATATGATGCTCTTAAATGGTGTGATTGTAGTGGTTGCAGGTTTCTTCTTTACTTGGGAGAGCGCCTTATATACGATTATTACGATATTTACTATGAGTACTGTTGTTGACTATGTTCATACTAGCCATCAGAAGATGACTGCCTTTGTTACTACAGATAAAAGCGTCGAAATGCGAGCAGCCCTGAGCAACGAACTGCTTCGAGGAATGACAGTCATCCAGGCACGTGGAGGATTTAGTTCTAGTGAACGAGAAATGATCATGATCGTTTTCACTCGCTATGAATTATATACGCTGAAACAAGTGGTTGCGGATGTAGATCCACATTCATTCACAAATATTGTGGCAACGGATTCTGTAGTGGGGACTTTCTTGACTCACGACGAACAACTACAAATAAAAAATTCGCAAAATAATAAATAAGGATTCTTAAATGAGAATAAACGGGTTTCAATTCTCATTTACAAAAGCCTTGAGATAGAGTAAAATACATCTTGAAACTCGAAAGGGAGTGGAGCAGGTGGAAGAGAACACACAAAAATGGACCGATGCAGAAGTAGCAGAAATCAAAGAAACTATTTTGACCGCTTTAGAGTCAGTTATTGACCCAGAGTTAGGTATTGATATCGTCAACCTTGGTTTGATTTATGAAGTAGACTTCGAACAAACTGGGAACACTGTGATCAAGATGACCTTGACCACTATGGGGTGTCCGTTAGCAGACATCTTAACAGACAATATTCAATCAGCATTGTCTGAGATTCCAGAGGTAACGAATGTAGAAGTGAAGCTCGTTTGGTATCCCGCATGGACAACGGATAAAATGAGCCGTTACGCACGAATTGCTTTAGGGATTCGCTAATTTAACAAAAGAATCTGTCTCCTCTTCCTTAAGAGGGGACTTTTTTTGCTATAATCGAGGAAAGGGGCGAGACTAAGATGGAAGATTATCAACTAGCAGATTATCTAGCCGCAAAGAAATCATTGTCTTCAACATTGCATAAAATTGAGCAGGCAATTGTTTCGCTAGAGGAGAAGCAAGCCACTGGGCGAAACATGAAGGCTCAAATTACCTTATCGCGAGAACGAGTGAAGGCACTGAGACTTTCACTTGCTTTGATTGAGCGAGAAATTACTAGATTGTCTTAAAAACAGATGCAGGACATAAAAAATGTGTTTTGCATCTGTTTTTTCTTTTTTAATATGACAGCTTATTGTCGCATTAGCATTGATATAGTTTTGGAAGAAAGGAAGGAAAGATATGCAGATTGAACGGTTGGTGCAAATGATCTTTTATATCGTTAGCCGGAAACAGGTCACTGCAAAAGAGCTGGCGGATTACTTCAGTGTTTCGACTCGCACGATATATCGGGATATCACGACGCTGACTCTAGCTGGAATCCCGATTATTTCAAAGAAAGGAACTGGTGGGGGTATTTCATTGATGGATGGATATGCTCTAAATAAGTCTTTTCTGACGAATGATGAGCAAGTCCAGATTTATCAAGGTCTGCAAATTCTTCAGGCTTCAAATTATCCGGATGCTGAACAGGCTTTAAATAAAATCGGTGCCCTTTTTGATCAGCCATTAATCAATGACTGGCTGGAAATTGATTTTAGTCACTGGGGCAGCAGCGATGATGAGAAAATCACGATCTCAGAATTACGCCGAGCCATTACCGAAAAGTATGTACTGACTTTTGAGTATTTCAATTCTGAGCTGCAGCGCTCCGAAAGAATGATTGATCCGCTGCGTTTGATTTTCAAATCACACGCATGGTATATCGTGGGTTATTGCCACACGAATAAAGCAATCAGAGTTTTTCGTTTATCTCGTATGAAAAGGCTCAATGTCACGAATACACAATTTGAACGAATACTGCCAGAGGATTTTTCTTTAGGTGAATCAACTTATACTATTGAATTTGTATCTTTCAAATTACTTATTGCTGCTGAGATGTCCTACCGATTATTCGATGAGTTTCACGAGGATCAGGTTGAGCGTTGTTCTGATGGAAGCTACTTAGTGACTGTTCAGTATCCTTTGAACGAATGGACCTATCATCGGTTGCTTTCGTTTGGGACGTATGTTGAAGTACTCGAACCTGCTGCAGCCCGGATTGAATTAAAAAAACGTGCAAAAAAAATCGCGTATCAGTATATAAAAGAGGAGGAAGACTAATGGAAGAATGGTTGTTTGTCATGATGATCAAGAAAACAAAAGAGTATCGTCGATTGAATAAAGCAGGAGTGACAGAGCATGTCGAAAATCTGCGGAAGCTGGATGAAGCGGGGAACATTGAACTAGCTGGAGCATTTAAGGGATTTCCTAGAATGGCCGGAATGTTCATTCTCAAGGCAAAAAGCTATGAAGAAGCAGAGGCGATTTGTCAAAAAGAACCTTTGATTGTCGCAGGGTATGCTACATATGAACTTCATAGGTTGCAAATTGCTAATAAAGAAAATAATTATTTATTATAGGAGAGGGGAAATAAAATGAAAGAAGGAAGTATGCTTTTCGTGCGAACCGATTATCGGACTGGAGAAGGCGAGGTTAGCGAACAAGTAGCGATGGATTCTGCCGCATATTTGAAGAAGCTTTCAGAAGAACGTTACTTAACAGCAGGAGTATTTGGTGATATGGCCACTGAGGAGATTGATGGCGCGATGATCATTTTTGAAGCGGAAAATTTAGCTGAAGCGAAGGCGATTTCGGAGGCTGATCCGGTGTTTCAAGACGGGGTATATCGTTATGAATTAAAGCAGTGGTATGTAATGGTTACGCCAACAGAGAAGTAATAAAAAAAGAAACGACGGTTGAGTGGTCGTTTCTTTTTGTTTTAAAGACCTTGGAACAGTTTCATTATAGCTTCAGCTCTTCTTCTGGTCGGTTCGTTTAACGATTCTAATTCTGTGCCAATCTCATTTGATGAAGCTTCTTTCAATAAGAGCAATCGATAGATTAAGCGTAAGTCCTGACGACGTACTTTTGGCAGATGCTGCAGCAATACTTGATTGAAGTCAGCATTCATCTGATTGATCCCGATCAATGGGTCTTTTTGAATAGTGTAATTAGTCAAATACCGATCAAAATCCTGTAGGGCAGAAGCAGCTTTCTCAGGTACGAACCCATTTGCCCATGCAGCAGTTACCAAAACAAAACTATCTGAATCAGAGAGGTCTTGCTGAAAGGCTGTGATGGTTGCGTTCAAAACTTTTTCTTGTACAGCCTCAAATACGTCTGGTTCATTTTGTTTCATACGCGAGAAATAATTGGTAAAACCATCACTATTTAACAAATTCAAATCAATTGCTTTGAACCAATTATAATAGTGAGAATTAATATATGAGTACGTGTTGTTTTTGTCCTGGCGTTGAATTTTTTTTAGATTTTCGATTGTTTTCATCAATTTTCCTGCTTTCTTTTTGCTTTTTTTAGAATGCAAACTTGAGTCAGTTTCAATTCTATATAATATAAGAAGTGTTACCCTAGTGTAGGATAGACTTGCACTGAAGAAGAATTTCTATAAGTGTCGATTTTATTCGATAATCTAATCGTCATTATACTACTTTTTATACGAGCCAATCTTTTTGCCTACTTTTTTGATTAAGTTATACTAAGAATAAGTCATAATTTTGAGAGGATATTTTATGAATGAATTAATTAATACATTTAGTGAAAGAAAAGACGATCTATTATCAGCGATCTTTGAACATTTAGCGATTTCTTTGAGCGCCTTACTGATTGCTATAGTGATCGCAATTCCGCTAGCGATATTATTAAGCCAACGGAAAAAATTAGCCGAGGTTGTTTTGCAAATTACAAGTATTTTGCAGACAATTCCTTCGTTAGCTTTACTGGGATTATTAATTCCTTTTGTAGGCATTGGTACTGTTCCAGCGCTGATTGCCTTAGTGGTCTATGCGCTATTACCGATTTTCCAAAATACTTATATTGGATTAGCCGAGATTGATCCATCGATCGAAGAAGCTGCTGATGCATTTGGAATGTCCCGAATGAGAAAACTAATGCGCGTAGAATTACCGATGGCAATGCCAGTGATTATTTCTGGTGTTCGAACAGCATTAGTATTGATTATTGGTACTGCGACATTAGCCGCTTTAATTGGAGCAGGCGGGCTAGGTACATTTATTTTGTTAGGAATCGATCGAAACGATCCCAACTTAACTTTAATCGGTGCGATCAGTTCAGCATTGTTAGCAATTATTTTTAGCACGTTGATCCGTTTCCTACAAAATCGTAGCGGGAAGGTCACATTAATTGCTCTAGGAATAATCTGTCTAAGTATCGGCGGCATTTTCTTTGCTCAGAACAATCCGATGGGTACTGAAACAGTAACGATCGCAGGAAAGCTAGGTTCAGAGCCAGATATTTTGATCAACATGTACAAAGAGGTCATCAAGGATGAAGATTCGTCGATTAATGTCGAACTAAAACCGAATTTTGGGAAAACAAGCTTCTTGTTTAGTGCCGTGAAAAGCGATCAAATCGATATCTATCCTGAGTTTACCGGAACCGTCTTAGAAAGTTTGGTTAAAGTACCGAAAAATACACCAGATGATTTGTCACCAGAGAAAACTTATCAAGAGGCGAATAAATTATTGGACGCGCAATTTGATATGCGCTTGCTAAAACCGATGGATTATGAAAATACCTATGCTTTAGCAATGAAAAAAAGCGAAGCTGAAAAACGGGGTATCACAAAAATTTCTCAATTACAAGGACAGCAGGATCAATTGAAAGCCGGCTTTACTCTTGAATTCATCGATCGTCAAGATGGTTATCGCGGAATTCAAGATAAGTACGGTGTGAAATTAAGCTCGGTTCAAAGTATGGAACCAGCGTTGCGGTATCAAGCTATCAATAATGGAGATGTCGATGTAATCGATGCTTATTCGACTGATAGTGAGATTAAACAATATGACTTAGTGACATTAGAAGACGATCGGCATCTCTTCCCTCCGTACCAAGGTGCACCTTTGATGAAGAAGGAATTTGCCGACAAGCATCCAGATATTGTCAAAGCCTTGAATCGTTTGGCTGGTAAAATCACAGAAGATCAAATGATCGAAATGAACTATCTGGTTAACGTGAAGAAAGAACAGCCAGCAAAAGTTGCTCATGACTTCTTAGTGAAAGAAAAGATCATTGGGGAGGAGAAATAGATGGAACCGATTATTGAATTTAAAGATGTTAGTAAAGAGTTCGAAGGCAATGTTGTCTTAAAAGATTTAAACTTTCAGGTTCGAAAGGGAGAAATTTTTGTTCTAGTTGGTCCTTCAGGAAGTGGTAAAACTACTTCGCTGAAAATGATCAATGGCTTGATCGAACCAACGGACGGCAATCTATACTTTAAGGAAAAACGAATCAAAGATTATAATATTCAAAAGCTGCGCTGGCAGATCGGTTATGTGCTACAACAGATCGCATTATTCCCAACAATGAGTGTTAAGGAAAACATAGAGGTAATCCCAGATATGCTTGGTTGGGATAAGGAACGACGCAACAAGCGTGTAGATGAGTTGTTGAAGGAAGTAGACATGGATCCAGAACAATTCAGAGATCGGATGCCTAGCGAACTCTCTGGCGGACAACAGCAGCGAATTGGAATCATTCGTGCACTCGCTTCAGAGCCGGATATTGTATTGATGGATGAACCATTCAGCGCTTTAGACCCAATTTCTCGTGCTAGCTTGCAGGACCTTGTCTTGGAGCTTCATCAAAAATTAGGTAACACGGTTATCTTCGTCACGCACAATATGAAAGAAGCTATGAAGATCGGCAGCCGTATAGCGGTGATGCACGAAGGGAAATTGATTCAATGTGATACACCGGAAGAAATCCAAAAACATCCTGCAAACAAATTTGTTGAAGAATTCTTCGACGAAACTACAGATGAAGTCTATACTCAAACGCTGGAGGCCTTATATAATGGCGGTTACTATCAAAAATCAGAAACTGCGGATTCAGCATTGTTGACCTTAGAGGTAGATACAAGTTTGAGTGAAGTTTTTGATCTATTGGCTGAGCATGATGCATTTGCCATGAAACATGACGGGAAAGTTATCGGCATCATCAACCGGAGCGATGTCTTCCGTTACTTAAGTCAGGAGGGGTAACATTGAAAAAATATGATGCAATCGTGATTGGCAGCGGACCAGCCGGAAATTCCGCAGCCTATGGTTTAAAGGAACAGGGGAAAAATGTAGCAATTATCGAGTCGGATTTATGGGGCGGTACTTGTCCAAATCGCGGCTGCGACCCCAAGAAAATGTTGATGAGCGGGGTAGAAGCTCAAAAACGAATCGAAACGATGATCGGTAAGGGCTTTGAACAAGCTCCAAAAATCGTTTGGGAAGATTTGATGACCTTCAAACGGAGCTATACCGATAGTGTTCCACAAAATACTAAGGATGGACTAGATGCTGCAGAAATTGATCGTTATCAAGGCCAAGCTAGCTTTATTGATGCCAATCAGATCGTTGTGGATGATCAAAACTTAGCGGCGGATCAATTCTTAATTGCAACAGGACAGCGTCCTTCAGTATTGCCAATCGACGGTCAAGACCTGCTGCAAAGCAGTACGGACTTTTTGGAATTAGAGCATTTGCCCAAGAAGATCGCTTTTATCGGAGCGGGGTATATCGCTTTTGAATTAGCGGTAATTGCTAGTGCTGCCGGTTCAGAAGTACACATTATTCATCATAATGATCATCCACTAAAAGAATTCGATCAAGATTTAGTGACTGATTTAGTTGAACATATGAAGTCAGACGGCATTCAATTTCATTTTAACGTGAACACGAAAGCAGTAGAGTTGCTGCATCCACAATATCGTATTACTGGCGAAAATATTGAATTGACGGCAGATATGGTGATTGGTGCAACCGGTCGAGTCCCTAATGTCGAAGGATTGAATTTGGAGAAGGCTGGCGTCAACTATGACAAACGTGGAATAAGCGTTGACGATCATTTGCGTACGTCACAACAAAATATTTTTGCCTGTGGGGACGTAGTCGCAAAAAGCCAACCTAAATTGACACCAGTGGCTGGTTTTGAAGCCGGTTATGTGGTAATAGCAATGAATGGTGAATCAGAAGAAATAGAGTACCCAATGATTCCAACAATCGTGTTTGGCGATCAACGGTTAGCTAGGATCGGTGTGAGTGAAAGAGAACTTGCTGCTCATCCAGAAAAATATCATTCACAAACGATGGAACTTTCTAGATGGTATACGTATCATCGAATTAATGACCAAGGAGCAAAAATCAAATTAATTTATGATGAAGAAGATAAAATCGCTGCAATCACTTGCTTAAGCCAGCTCGCTGATGAAGTTATCAATTATCTTTTGATCATCCTGACGAAGAAGATGACTCACGAAGAAGTAGAGAAATATATCTTTGCGTATCCCAGTCCCGCCAGCGATCTTTCATATTTTATTTAAAACAGAGGGCAACCTCTGTTTTTTTTTATGCAATTATGCTAAAGTTTACGAAAATACGTTCCCATGGTGAGAAAATGAAAACAACACTAACACAAGAAATCGAAAAAGCTCTATATTATTATTGTATCGAACTTGGCGGAATCGTCGTAGAAGAAGTCACTATGCCTGAAGAACAAGGCATCGTTGATACTTTGGCTTGTTTTTTTAAACCAAATTCTACTGAATGGCGCTGCTATGAACTAAAAGTAACCAAAGCTGATTTTTATTCGAAGGCTAAGCTTTCTTTTATTGGTCATTATAATTATTTTGTTTTGACAGAAGAATTGTATGAAAAAGTATCAGCTGATATTCCCAGTGACATAGGTGTATTAGTTTATCGTCCCTATTCACAGGCTGAGGATCTACCTGCCAATGGAACATTTTTCATCGCGAAAAAGCCATTGAGAAGAGAACTTCAAGTTGAAGAGACCGCTTTAACACAACGGTTTATGGCCTCATTATTTCGTGAGGTTCAAAAGGCGAAACGGATGTCATACGGTCCGAGTTTCTTCTCAACAGAGCAGCTCTATAAAGAATTGCGCAAACGTTTGGACGAAAAGGATAGTTTGCAAGAAAATAATTATTACCGGCGTTTTATAGAAGATGTCCAATCCGCTAGAATTGAAAGCTTAGAAGAAGAATTGCGGGCATTGGAACAGGATTATGAGTTTTTACGTCAACAAAGACAGGTCCGACGTCGACCAACTGAACCATTGGAGTGAGGCTATGTATTATCCATATCTAAGAGGTAAACAATTCGACTTGCTAGCGGTGAATACTTTGATCAAAGAAGCACGCTGGTCTGAAAGAATTCGTCCTATTATTGAACCAGTTCGAGATTCAGCGACATTGAAAAAAACGATCGAGCTCTTCGATCAAAATAATTATTGTTGTTATTTGATCACAAATCCTCAGGTAGGTACAGCAAAACTTTTTGCTGAAAAACGCTTCGAGTGGCAGCTAAGTTCACAATCGAGTGTAAAACCTGCAGAGATCATTACCAGAGATAATCCGTTTTTAGCAGATCTCTATTTATTCAATGCTCATTCTCCGCGAAAGCAGGAACAGTTACATATCAAAAATGCTGATATATCCATTATCCCAGATCAAGGAAGATTTAGAATTTTAGATGTACCAAATAAAATTTTACTCAGAGAAGCTTTTCAGATGAAAAAAAATGTTGCCAATTATGCTGAAAAGGTGGATGATTTTTATAGCGACGAACACCTTTATTTAGATTCTAAATCAAAGGGTTTTAGCGATTATACAATTGAAGGTAGTCGTTATTTTGATAAAGGTGGTCCCAGTCGTGCAATCGCAATTCATATCAGTTATTTTGATGCGTATCTTAATTTAAGGATCAAACATTTTGTGTCTGACAATAATGAGAGCGCAAAAGATCAAGGAGGTAAATTTTTCGAGGCATTAGAAAAATTATTTGAATGGTATTCCCGCAATCAAGATCAGTTACTACTAACACTTGGTTTAGAGGAGTTATTACACTATCGGGAAAGTAAAAAGTTTCCTGGGTTGGGAACGATCAAAAAATGGTCATTAGCACATCATTTAGAATTGCTTGGTGCATTTTTAGAGCAAGGTGATCATTGGCAGAGAGGGTGGAAAAACAATGGGGTATGAAGATGAAGATTTTATCGTCAGACAAGCCAAGCAAATGGGAGAGCTCTTAGGCGGTATAATGGGTAAAAAAGATGCTGAAGCTCTTTTATCTTTTGGCAATGAGGCGAAGACTAGTGATTTAAAGGAACAAGATTTTGATTTCCGCTTAACAACGTTAGAAGACGTACCAGCCATCGGAGTCATAGTCAACGAAGCGAAACAATATTTAAAAGAACAAGGATCACCGCAATGGCAAGATGGGCATGAACCCCATGAGGGAGTGATTCGTGAAGATATGCGTAAAAAAGCCAGCTATGTACTGACTTTGAAAGGCGAGATTGTTGGAACCGCAGCATTGATTGCGGGGAAAGATCCCGTTTATGAAGCCATCGAGGGCAAATGGCAAGGTGATCAACCTTATGTGTCCTTGCATCATGTGGCAGTCAGTCAAAAATATCGCGGGATCGGCTTGGGTAAAACGTTATTGACCGCATCAATCAAGCAATCACAAGCACTAGGCTTTGAAGACATTCGAATTGATACATATCCAGCTAACAAACCGATGCTCTCATTAATCGATAAGCTCGGATTCACGTATTGCGGAATGATTCATTTCCCATTCGAACATGGAGAACGCAAAGCATTTCAGCTAATTCAGCGCTTGGCATAACTGATCCAGCATGTCATCTAATGATGCTTCACCATTTATTTCGATTAGATTAGGGAACTTTTTTAATCGAGCAAGACTATCTTGGTCTTCTTGAAAAATCGCTAGTCGTCGATCTAGCTCTTCAACAGTTGCTCTTTTTTCAAGACGTGCGATCATGGTTTCTTGTGAGATATTGATCCAGATAGGCACCATTTGATCACCAAATAGACGGTACAAATTAATAAAACCTGTTGTTGTGATTGGGTCATAACAATCGCCAGCGGCTAATGCTTCTTGTAATGTTTCTTTAGCAATGCCATAAAAATGGTTATCATACACATCATATTCGGCGAATTGATCACGATTCACCATCTGTTTGAATTCTTTTTTTGAGATAAAGAAGTAGTCACGCCCGTGTTTCTCACCATCGCGTGGAGCACGTGTCGTATAAGAAATGATTTTTTGGTCAGGAGTAAAGGCTTTCTCAGCTAAACTAGTTTTTCCTGAACCGCTCGGGCCAATGAATAAGTAGCAATGATTCATAGTTAATCACGTCCTTTTTTATAGTATAAAGAAAGAGGGCAAAAGATGCTAGGGAGGGGACCCTATATGGAGAGAAGTACACGGAATAAAAAACAAACAAATAAACTGCCGATTATTATTATCGGTATTATCATTTTGGCTGTCGCCGGTTTCTTTGGTGTACGCGCCTATCAAGCAAGTCAAGAAAAAAAACAAGGAGAAGCAACAGTATCCGCGTTTGTTAAGAGTTTGGAAAAAGGCAAGTATCAACAGCTGCCAAAGAATTTAAATGCCAAATCAATCAAAGATAGTGGCTATACAAGTAAACAAGTCGTAGAAAAATATCAATCAATCTTTTCCGGTATCAGCGCATCAAATATCAAGATGAAAAATTTGAGTGTTGAGAAAAAAGACGATCAGTATCAATTTTCATATGAATTATCGATAAACACTGGTTTTGGACAATTAAAAAATCAAAAATATTCTGGTACTTTAACAAACGGTGGCAAGGAGATTAACTGGAAACCAAATCTGATTTTTCCAGGCATGTCTGGCAAGGATAAGATTAATTATTCAGTGGACCCAGCAACACGAGGGGAAATCCTTGATCGTAATGGGCAGGCGATAGCAGCCAACGGAACAGTCTACCAGTCAGGAATCGTACCGAAAAATCTTGGTACTGGAAATGATCGTACAGCAAAAATCGAGACAATTGCTAAAAGCTTAGACATTACTACTAAAGATATTGAAGCAGCTTTAACACAAGGTTGGGTACAAGATGATTTCTTTGTTCCACTAAAGACCACAGCGGATGCTCCAAAAGATATGCCAGATGGTTTAGAAGTTAAAGAGACAACTGGTCGGACTTATCCATTAAAAGAAGCAGCGGCACAACTGATTGGGTATGTGGGTAAAGTAACTGCTGAAGATATGAAGAAGAATGATGATCTCGCAAGCGACAGCTTGATTGGTCGCAGCGGGTTAGAGATGGCTTTAGACAAACAATTACGAGGAAAAGATGGCGGCTCATTAGCAGTCACTGACAGTGAAGGCAATGAGAAGAAAGTATTACAAAAAATCGAAAAAAAAGATGGCGAAAATGTCAAATTAACAATAGACAGCCGTGCGCAGCAAATCGCCTTTAATGGATTAAACGGTCAAGCTGGGTCCAGTGTTGTCATGGCACCTAAGACGGGGGATTTGTTAGTAGCTGCTAGTTCACCAAGCTTTGATCCGAATAAAATGACTAACGGCATCAGTCAATCAGATTATGATTCCTATAATAACGATAAAAATCAGCCTTTCATGAGCCGTTTCGCTACAGGTTATGCGCCTGGTTCAACCTTTAAAACCATCACAGCAGCAATTGGTTTAGACTCGGGCACCTTGAATCCGGATGAAGAATTAGCAATAAATGGTTTAAAATGGCAAAAAGACAGTTCATGGGGTTCCTATCAAGTTACGCGGGTATCTGATGTTAGTCCTGTTAATTTGCGGACGGCATTAGTCTATTCGGACAACATCTATATGGCTCAAGAGACGTTGAAAATGGGAGAAAAAACTTTCCGTGCGGGTCTAGATAAATTCGAATTTGGAAAGGATTTTGATTTGCCGATCGCAATGAATAAGTCGCAGATCTCAAATGAAAAGAGTTTTAATTCCGAGATCCTATTAGCGGATACAGGATATGGCCAAGGGCAATTGCTATTGAGTCCAATTCAGCAAATTACCGCTTATTCAGTTTTTCCAAATAAGGGAACGATGGTTTATCCTAAACTGATTGCAGACAAAGAGACAAAGGACAAAAAAGAAGTAATCAAAACAAGCTCAGCGGAAACGGTCGCTAATGACATGCAGGCGGTGGTTAGTGACGAAAACGGCACTGCTCACAGTTTAGCAGCTTTGAATATCCCGCTCGCTGCCAAAACAGGAACAGCTGAAATCAAACAAAAACAAGATGAAAAAGGTCAAGAAAATAGTTTCTTATATGCTTTCGACTCAGAAAAGCAAAATTATTCAGTCGTTGAATTCCTTGAAAATAAGCCAGAGGGAACTTCAGCAACTGACCTATCGAAAGACTTGTTAAACTACTTGAATCAAACGTATCAATAAAATACTTGTCTGAAAAGCCGTTGCTTGGTAATATAACCAAGAAGGACGGTGTCTTATGAACAAGCGACAACGAAAAAAACAAGCATACAAACAATACATTCGGGCTATTTTTGAAGGCTACGAAACGATGCTGGAAGATTCCAGTATCAAAGAATTGCATTTCAGTTATTTGAAGGAAACGACTTACTTGGAACGCGACGACCAAGATAAGATTCATTTTACGACCAAAGAAAAATAGTTGTATTTGAACTTCTCAACAGAATTTGTTGGGAAGTTTTTTTAAACCATAGAAGACCAATTTTTACCTCCAACTTAAGACCGAGAAAAAGCTTAAGAGATTCTAAGTTTTGTAAATAATTATTTAAGCAAAAGGGTTCTGAGTTAGTAAAAGAACCCAAATCGGCTAAAATGGTGATATCAAGAAACAGGAGGCAATATTATGAAATTTCATAAATATATTTTACTAACAGGATTAGGCCTGGCACTAGGAGCTGGTTTGCTAAGCAGTACGAACGCTCATGCTGATTCAGAGGACGGAGCAATCAACGAACGGTGGGGAAAGCCGACGTTTGTCGCTGGAGCTGGCTTGAATCAAACACAACTAGATGAAACGATGAATAAATTAGGAATCACTCAAGACAGTGTAAAGATGGAAAAAGCTACTGGCGCTGATCTGGTGAAATACCTAGGCTACGGCAGCGGTGATGATAGCGTTATGTTGAGTTCTGTCGTGGTGAATCGTGAAGATCAGGGGAAAGGGATCAATGTTAAAATTCTGACACCAGAAAATATTACCCAAATCACTGCTGATCAATACAAAAATCCCTTAGTTACTGCCGGTATTACTGATGCAACAGTTAAGGTTGCCAGTGTCGTAAAAGTAACAGGTGAAAGTGCTTTGACTGGTGTTTATAAAGCTTTTGAATCAAATGGTGAAACTGTCGATCCAGAGCGAGCACAATTGGCTCAAACTGAACTTGATACGACATCAGATGTTTCGCAATCGGTTGTCAATAAAGCGAATGAACAGAGTCAAAATCAAAACTTGTCTGACAGTGAAAAAGAAAAAGCAGATGAAGCTTATAAAGCGCAATTGAATCAAACACTGGTTGATATTAAGAAAGAGTTAGCTGATCTTAAAGAAAAACAAGGAGAATTAGCAACCAAAGATGACGTCGAAAAAATCGTTAACGACGCATTGGAAAAAAATAATTTATCACAATATGTTACAAAAGATGATATCAGTAAATTAGTTGCCTTAGCACAACAGTATCAAACGACTGATGGTGTATTAGACAAAGAATCTATTCAGCAGCTAGACAAAATCAGTAACGACTTTAAAGGAACTGTCAATAAAGTATCCGATCAATTAGGAAAATTCGGTGATTCACTGAAAGGTACTTTAGAAGAGAATCAAGGATTTTTTGCAAACTTATGGCAGCAAGTTAAAGACTTTTTTAGCGGATTAACAAATTAATCAAAAAGATTGTGTCATATTTTCAGATAGACACAATCTTTTTTTACTTCCTCCAACAGTTTATGCTTATCATTATGACTCCACTGGGGTAAAATAGAGGAGTGGTGTCTAATTCTCAAGGAGATATGATAATATTTTTTCTTCCCAAGAGTAAGATCAATAATAATTATGGTAATATTTATTATATAGTTAACTATTAAAATGAAGGAGGGTCTTAGATGGAGACTCCAGAAAAACAGGAAGAACTTCATACTGAAACATCATTTGATTCAGTGAAGGAATCTGCTTCTGATGTGTTAGGTGGGTTGATGGGGCAGATCAAACGGTTGGAAGAAGCAATGAAGGAAGAACGTATGGGCGACGTGTACCAGATCTATTGGAATGAATTGCCCGCTTCAATCCAACAATCCAGCAATGCGAATCACGAAATCGATAATTTTTTGACAAGCAAATTGGATCAAGAAATTCAAAGGACGTTCCCATTTATGATCATGCGGGATATCATTTCACCAATTCTAATCAATTACCAAATCGGTAGCTATTACCGCGAACGTTCGGTATTGCAGGTGGATGCGACACAACCAACTATAAAAATATTACCTGAAATTCGTGATCAATGGGAAAGGGTCATGAAAGGCGAATATAAAGAAAAATTATTAGAATTACAAGACCAGCAAGATAATTTTGATGCGAAGACAATCGCGGCTCAATCGGAATTACGGGAAATAAACGGGAAAATCGCTCATCAAGAAAAGCTGAAGGCGGAATTGGAAGAAACAAAAACTTTTATGAACCGCAAAAAAATCGAAGAAGAAGTCGAAGTGATTGACGGCAAGTTGAAAGAGCTGAAGAAACAACGTAATGAATGGACACCTTTTGTTGGGGATCAGTTGTCTGGCGAATCACAAAAAATTGCTTTAGAAAGCAAAATCGCCAGTCTTGAGTTAGAGCAAGCAGTTGCATTGAAGGAATTACGCTTAATCAAAAAAAGGTTCGGCGGTTTAGAAGAAATGGATGCCGCACTTGAGATTTTTATCAAGGATTTTTTAAACAGGGGGGCGGAGTAAATGACCGAAGAGAAGAACAAAATCAATCAAATATACGATGCGCTGGTCGAATCAGAAGAACCAAGTTTAAACATTCGCGAAAAAGAAATTCTTCACCCCGAAGAACCAATGGAAGAATCAATTGAAACTTTTAAGGCGGCACCATCAGCTAAACCAGTCAGTGATTCTTCACTAAACTATTATGATAATCGGAATGAAAATTATCAGGATCTGCTGCGCTTGATTGAGGATGCCGAAAAAGAGATTGCTGATCTGAAATTCAGAAAAGTTTTGATGGAATCTGATTTTCCAACATTGCTGGATTACTTTAAGAAAATTTTTGTTGATGAAGAGTTTTCAATCTCCGCCATCGCAAAAGGAGCTCTGCTGGAATATTTTACATTTGAATTGATCAAACCGCTAGAAAACTACGGGTTGCATCTTTCAACGAATGATTTTTCTACTTGGGAAAGCAAACATTTTAACCTTTCTTATCGATTAACAAGTGCGAATGTCATTAATTTTAGTTTCATGATGCCAACCTCAGATGGTAAATTCCGTAATGAAAAGATCAAACTGATGGAAGTCTATCCGGAATCGATGACTGTAACAGTTTTGAACGACGCTGTTTTAACCTTGCTTAAGGATTGCTATAATAAGCATATCTATACTAGCGGTCAAAATTCTATGTTCAGTCGTGAAATGAATGACGTGATGGCCCACATGAAGGAGCTAGGGTTTGATTTTGATGACAACCTTCTGGACAACAGCAAGCCTTTAGACCTGTCAGTAGACCTTCATCACAAAACACCAATCGATGTACTGGACAGAATCTTCATTACGACAATGAATAATGACAATTACGACTTCAAGAAAGTCGGAGAACACAGCTATCTGGTCGCTTTGGATGGTAATCAGACGGTGACGATCGAACAAAGTCCCAAAGATGAATCCAGCAGCTTGAAATTGAATACAGATCGCAAAAATAAATCGCTGATCGAGTTCTTTGGCACATACCCGTTCTTAGTGCCGCTAACGATTACTAATGATTAATAATGAAACAACACCTGTTGCACCAAAACTACTTGGTAAACAGGTGTTGTTTTTTTAAGATCGAATCAGTGCAAAATATTTTTATAAATCGAATAGACATATTCCAGATATAATTTGACCGAAAAAGTTACTCTTATTTTATTTGGAATAGGCGTTTCATAATCAGTTAAATACGCTCTTCTCTTTGAAAAAAATTAATTTTTCAGGCTTTTTTTGTAGGAAATCACGTTCACTCGTGAAACTCCGCAAATCCTATGATATACTTTGAAAGTTGATATGAAAGAAGTATCAAGTTTACCATGTTTGAAAGAGGGTAGAGATTGTGTGTGGAATAGTAGGATTTATTGACCGTTCAAATACAACGCAAAAAGAACAAATTGTTAAAAATATGATGGATACGATTGTTCATCGCGGACCTAATAGTGCAGGACAATTTATTGATGAGGGTGCTGCTTTAGGCTTTCGTCGTTTGAGTATCATTGATCTAGAAGGTGGAACGCAACCAATCAAGAATGAAGATGGTACCAAAATCATTACCTTTAACGGAGAAATATATAATTACCAAAGCATTCGTGAAGATTTGATCGCTAAGGGGCATATTTTTACTACCCATGCGGATACTGAAGTACTATTGCATGGCTATGAAGAATACGGCCTTGACTTATTACAAAAAATCCGTGGGATGTTCGCATTTGTAATCTGGGATACAAAAAAACAAGAATTATTCGGTGCTCGTGACCATTTTGGAATCAAGCCGCTTTATTATACAATGATGAACGGTACTTTTATGTACGGTTCGGAAATCAAGAGCTTTCTGCAACACCCAAATTTTGTCAAAGAATTGAATAAGGAAGCATTGAAACCATATATGACTTTCCAATATTCAGCTTTAGACGAAACATTCTTTAAAAATGTGTACCGCATTAAAGAAGGACATTACTTTACCTATAAAGATGGCAAATTAGACATCCAACAATACTGGGATGTAAAAGAACAAGAAACAACTATGACGCTGGAAGAGACGGTCGACTTGATTGATGATACTGTTGTAAAATCAGTCGAAGCTCATCGGATCGCTGATGTTGAAGTGGGTTCATTCTTATCATCAGGGGTTGATTCTAGTTATGTTACTGCCGTATTGCGTCCTGAGCATTCTTACTCGATCGGGTTTGGCGATAAAACTTACAACGAATCAATTGAAGCGAAGAAACTAGCCGATTTGATCGACTTGAACAATACATCTCGTGTGGTTACTGGAGACGAAGCTTTTGAGTACTTCCCATTGATCCAATATCACTTAGATGAGCCGGATTCAAACCCTTCATGTGTTCCGCTATATTTCTTAACTGAACTTGCCAGCCGGGATGTACGTGTCGCACTAAGTGGTGAGGGGGCTGACGAATTATTTGCCGGCTATCAAGCCTATGGTATGAATACGAAATCAAAAGCTGTTAAAGTTGTTGCCGAAGGTTTGAAAAAACTGCCGAAAAATATGCGCTATTCAATCGCAAAAGGTTTGAAGGGTAAAACCTTCAAAGGAGCTTTGCATTTGTATACTTCATTGGCCCCGGCAGAAGAATTCTTTATCGGACAAGCAAAAGTCTTTGAAGAAGATGAAGCTGTTGATTATCTGCAGCCTGAATTTCAACAAAGTCCTACAATTAAAGATATTGTAGACGTCCATTATGAAAAAGTTCAGGATATGTCTGAAATCAAAAAAATGCAATATTTGGATATGCACCAATGGATGCCGAAAGATATCCTATTGAAGGCTGATAAATTGGCAATGGCTAATTCACTAGAAGTTCGTGTACCATTGTTGGACAAGGAAATGATGAAGGTCTCTGAAATCGTTCCTACTAAATATTTGATTAATGCTGAAAATACGAAATTCGCATTCCGTCAAGCTGCAGCACGGCATTTACCTGAAGAATGGTATAACCGTGAAAAACTTGGCTTCCCAGTGCCGATCAAAGATTGGTTGCGCGAAGAGAAATTTTATCAGATTGTTCGTGATGTATTCACGCAAGATTTCGTCAACGAATTCTTTGATCAAGAGAAGATCGTAAAACTGTTAGATGATAATTTTGCAGGAACAGTCGATGGTCGTCGTAAAATTTGGACAATTTATACCTTCTTGACTTGGTACCAAGTTTACTTTATCAATGATGGGGTAAAACCAGTCCCAGCCACGATCGCGTAAAATTTTATTTAGAATTGACAAATGTAAAAGGTCACGTTAGACTATTACTAAGGAAACTTAACAAAATTTATGAGGTGTCTTGGTGAGTGTAGATATTTAATTTGGAGTAACTAGATAGCGAAAATGGACTGTAACCACAGGTTTATTTCGCATGCCAAATTAGATGATACCTATCAAAGCTGATGAATCCGAAGTCAGGCTGTGAAGAGGAATCTTCACAGCTTTTTTTGCGAGTTCCACTATGCGCTTTAGTGCATCTAGTGGAATCGTATGCGTACGAAGATACTTCAAATTTTTCGTCATAAAAAGTTGATTCTTATGATTGAGCTAGCTGTCAGGCATTTTAAACTTCTGACATGTTTGACGAAGACGTATGCACCTAGAATTCATAATCTGATATTTCTTGTTAAGTTCCCCCGGCCTCGATAGGTATCTTTTCAGATTGAAAGGAAGAGACCATGAATAACGAAACTTTTACAAAAACACAATTTAACGAAATTAGACAACAACTAAGCAGCTATGCAATCAGCAGTTTTGGGAAAAAATTAATCACTGCCACCAAACCTCATTCAAAACTGTCAGTAGTAGAAAAACGACTCACAGAGACGACTGAGGCAAAACAATTATTAGATAGTAACTTGCATGTTCCCTTTATGGGGTTGCAAAGTATCGAACATATTACGAACCAACTTGAAAAAGGGTTTGTCTTAACACCGCAAGAATTATTAGAATACGCGGATTTCTTGCGTAGCCTGCGCTTGATTCAACAATTTTTCGAGAAAAATCAAAGTATCGCACCGACATTGAATCGTTACGGTCAGGGATTAAATGACTTCAATGAGATCGAAGCTGAAATCTATCAAGTAATTCGAAACGGAAGAATCGTTGACGATGCCAGCCGCGAATTACGTCGAGCACGTCGAGACATTGCTGAAACACAAGACAAGATACAAGAATTATTGAAGAAATTCATCCGGCAAAATAAGGAAAAATTGCAAGAAGCGATCATCACTAAACGAAATGATATTTTCACTGTACCGATCAAAGCGGCTTATAAGAAGCAAATTAAAGGAACAATCGTTGAACTATCTAGTAAAGGCACTACCGCATATATTGAACCTAGCAATGTTAGCCGCTGGAATGAGCAATTAGCATATCATAAGATGGTTGAAGAAGCCGAAGTCTACCAAATTTTAGCTACATTAACAGGTTTGTTAGCCGAAGCTTTACCATTGATTCAACAAAATATCGAGATCATTGCCGAATTTGATCATATTTTTGCTCGCGGAAAGTTTAGTCGTGAGTTGAAAGGAATTACGCCAGAAATAAATGCAGATGGTTATATACATCTAGTAGCTGCGACCCATCCATTGATTGAAAATGCTGTGCCGCTTAATCTGACAATTGGTGACGAGTACCGTGGATTGACGATCACTGGACCAAACGCTGGCGGAAAGACAGTTGTACTGAAAACAGTCGCCCTAATGACATTAATGACAATGGTTGGATTACAGATACCCGCAAGAGAAGGTACAGAAATCGCGATTTTTGATCAGATTTTTGTAGATATCGGTGACGCACAGAGCATAGAGAATGCCTTGAGTACCTTTTCCGGTCATATGCAGAACATTTCGGATATCTTGCGACAAACAAGTAAGAACAGCCTGATATTATTGGATGAATTGGGCAGCGGTACTGAACCAAATGAAGGAGCAGCACTAGCAATTGCGATCATGGAGGAGTTTTATCAAAAAGGCAGTATCTTGATCACTACGACGCATTACGGTGAAATCAAACGATTTGCCGAACAGCATCCAGATTTCATTACTGCTGCTATGGATTTTGATGCTGAGCATCTGACACCGAAGTATCGCTTACTAATTGGCCAAACAGGTGAAAGTAACGCGTTATGGATCGCCAAAAAAATGGCGATTTCTGATCAGATCATTACTAAAGCGCAGAATTATTTCACTGATCGCAATTACAGTCTAGAGAAAAAAACCTTTAAAAAGAAAACGAAAAAACAGCTAACTGAAGCTGTTGAAATAACTTATTTCAAAGGGGATAAAATTTTCTTATTAGAACAACAAAAATCTGCGCTCGTCTATCAGGAGGTACCATTCACTGACAATGTAACAGTATTCCTTGAAGATCAATTTATTGAAGTTCCAAAGCGACGAATCAAACTTGAATTTCGTGCATCTGAGCTTTATCCAGCGGATTATGAGCTTGAAAACTTATTTGAAGATTTCCATATTCGGAAAGAACGTCGTGATATCGATCGCGGATCGAAAAAAGCACAACGCAAGTTAAGAAAAGAAGCTATGAACAGAAGACAAGATTAAAAAAACTCCTCCAGTAGAAACGCTGGAGGAGTTTTTATTATTCATATTGTTGATACGTTTTAGTCTTATACAGACCAACAGTTGACTTCTGATTGTTTTCACTATATAAGCTTGAAGACTGCGAGCCTTTTTGCCGTTCGATTTCCTCTAAACGAGCTTTTTGATCACGATAATCAAATGAGCCTGGATCGATCGGATCTAATCCACTGTCTTGATAATATCGCAGCAGATCACTATTCGTAATCTTATCAGAGGTGATCAATTGTTGATCAACATCCTGATTTAATTCAACGAAAAGCTGCTCTTGTTCAGGTGTCGGCTCGTCAATGACTTGAGCTGTTTGATTGTCATACATTTTTCCGCCATAGAAGGTGTATTGCGGTGTAACAAAGTCACCATCGCGGAAGGCTACGACTTGCTTATGCTCAGATGAAAATAGATCTTGTCCCAACTGCAGATATTTCTTCGAGTCAATCCCTAATAAATGAAGCAGAGTAGGGAGGGCATCGACTTGTCCGCCATAAGTGTGATTGACACCGCCATTCGTTGCACCTGGTACATGAATCATAAATGGTACTCGCTGCAATTGAGCATTATCGTAATCAGTCCAACTGTCGGAATCTTTTCCGAGCAGCGGAGCCAGCTCTCGATTCCGTGTATTAGAGATTCCGTAGTGATCGCCGTACAGGACGAAGATTGAATTATCATAAAGTCCACTGGCCTTCATATAATCAAAGAATTCCTTTAAAGCTGTATCCAAATAGTTAGCCGTAGCAAAGTATCCATTAATCGTCTCATCTTTGGTATTCGCTAACGGGAATCCATCTTCTTCATTTTTGAAACGAGAATAAGGGTAATGATTCGAAACTGTGATGAACTTCGCGTAAAACGGCTGTTGCAGACGCTCCAAGTACTGAACCGATTGACTCAAGAATGGTTTATCATGCATACCGTATTGGAACGAGTTGTCATCATTAATATCGTAATATGAAGAATCAAAGAAATAATCAAAGCCTAAATGCTTATAGGTCTTGTCGCGATTCCAAAATGAAGCTGAATGCCCATGAAACACTGCTGAGGTATAACCAGCTTTTTGATTCAAGATATTCGGCGCTGCCTCAAAGGTATTTTTATCGCCCATTTGGGTGAACAATGCTCCTTGATTCAAACCAAATAGTGAGTTTTCCATTAGTGTTTCAGCATCGGATGTTTTACCAGCTTTGACTTGATGGAAAAAGTTATCAAAACTATAAGTACTTTCACCATGATATAAGCTATTTAAAAATGGTGTTACTGTATGTTTTTCACCATTTTCATCTGGTAGCTGATAGTCAATTAAGAACTGCTGGAAGCTTTCCAAATGAATGTAGACCACATTTTTTCCCTTTGCAATACCGTACATTGAATCATTTGGTTTAGCATAGTGATCCTTGACATAGCTTTTCACTTCTTTCAAATCGTTGGGACTTGCTTCAGCGCGAATTTGGTTGTTTTGATACGTCTGATAACTATCATAAACAGTAAATGCATTCACGCCGAGATATTTCACCAAATTTTCTCGGGAAAATTGTCGGCTTAATAAGCCGGATCGGTCAATCTCAGCCAGGAATATATTCCCACTGCTGATCAACAAGGAAAGGGCAGACAAAGCAGCTGCTTGTCGAAACCGAGGGTACTTATCGTCCAATGGGATGTTCTTTCTGAACAGAAGAATCGGAATAATCAATAGATCTAGGATATAAACGATATCGTACCAACGGAACAATCTTACCGCACTTTCACCTAAACCCGTGGAAACTTGGCCAGCACCCAGCATCGTATTTATCGTAATAAAGTCTGTAAATTCGCGATAATATACTGCATTCGAAAAGAGCCAGATCGTCAGCAAACCATAAATAACAAATAGAGTCGTGTACGCCACCTTTGAACGTTTAATAAAAAGCCCGATACAAAGCAGCAGCATTGAAACACTCAGAGGATTGATTAATAGAATGAATAATTGCATTGGACTCTGAATTCCTAAATGAAAATCGACTACATACGCGAACATATTTTTCAGCCAAAGTAGGCCCATTAGCAGGCTGAAGAAGCCAATCCTAGTTTTAATGAAGTTTTTATATTTTTTTAAATGAGACATTTTCATGCTCCTTAAACTTATTTTTCATATACTTAAATAGTTTATCGGTTTTTTTAAGGAAGGTCAAACTGATTAGTGTGATAAAAGCTGATATACCAGCTTTTCTATTAGTTATCTAATAGAATATAAATAATTCTTAATAAACACAGGTGATGAGCTAAAATGATTCTTATTTAACCTAGAAGTTGTCTTTACTGCTGAATCATTTCTTGAATGCTATAATTACAAAAAATGAAAAGAGGAATGACCCATGCCATTAATGAAAATCGATATGATCAAAGGACGCTCTGAAGATGAAATCAAGCAAATTTTAGATATTTCATACCAGGTCATGCTAAAGGCCTTTCATGCACCAAATGGAGATCGCTATCAACTAGTTACTCAACATGAGCCCTACGAATGCAAATCCTTGATACGGGACTAGCTTTTGAACGAACGGATCAAGTAATTGTCTTCAGTTTAGTAACACGTCCGCGAACTACTGAGGAAAAACAAAACTTTTATTCAGAACTAGTCAAAGAATTAAACGAACAATTAGGTATTCGCATTGAAGATATCATGATCAATCTTACAGTGAACACTGATGAAGATTGGAGCTTTGGTTTTGGACGTGCGCAGTTCTTGACCGGAGAGTTATAAGAATTAAGATATCTGAGGTGGGAAATTATGAAAAAAATCATTATCGCAGCAATGTGTCTACTTATTTTTAGTGGCTGTCAGCTCAATCAAAAAAATAATGAATCAGTGGATACTTCTTCGATAAATCAATCTAGCTCGAGAACATCTGACACATCTAGTATAAAACAGACGAAGGAGGAGAGTACTGTGACTTACCCGTCAGGAAGTTTGCTGCAAGCGGCTTCAGCAAACGATCTAAAAAAAGCAGAGGAGATTCTTAAAGATAAATCGTATCAAATAGACGAAGTGAACGAAAAAGCAGAAACGCCTTTAATGATTGCCGTTCATAATAATCAAGTTGAACTCGCTAAAAAGTTGATTGATGCCGGTGCAAATGTTAATCAACAAGATAATATTCAGGATAGCCCATATTTGTTTGCGGGAGCTGAAGGCCGAACGGAGATTTTATCCTATATGTTAGCGCAAAGTACGCCAAATCAAGCAATTACGAACCGCTTTGGCGGAAATGCGTTGATTCCTGCAGCAGAAAAAGGTCATCTTGAAAATGTAAAAATTCTTTTAATGGATGGTCGCGTAGATGTCAATCATCAAAATGATTACGGCTATACAGCGTTAATTGAAGCTGTTGCATTAAGAGACGGTTCGCAAGTTTACCAAGATATAGTCGCTGAATTACTTAATCACGGCGCAGATCCAAACATTGTCGATAATTATGGAAAATCAGCAAAAGATTATGCGAATGAACTTGGTTATGGAAACATTTCTAAGATGTTGCAAGAAAAATCATAGATAAAAAGGTAGAAACACAAATAAGGAGCTTATCAGTAGAGCTCCTTTAAATTTTTTATTTTAGTTTACATAATATACATTAACAAAAGCTGAATAGTTAAAAACCATTCCGATTATCACTTTAAATCGGATGATCTTTGTATTAATTTTAGTTTACTTAGTTTATCTGAATTTACGTATAATTCCTCAGATTTTGATTAAAATTCATTATTCCGCATAATCTTTTTATCTTCACTCAGAGATTGATTTTTCAATTGATAAACCAAATGATCTTTCAGCAATCCATTTTGATTACGCTGATAGCTAAATTCGTATGTAAAACCATTTTTTTCAAGAATTTTTTTTGACGCAATGTTCTCAGGAATAAATTGTGCAACGATTTGCGGCAAATTGAAATTATCAAATGCTAAATCAACGATCTGATGAACAATTTTGGTTCCGTAGCTTAAGCCCTGATAGTCTTTTTTTACAATGTATGCGATTTCATTTAATGTAGCTGAATTAATTGTGGTTTTGATGATACCAGCAATTCCCAGTATTCTTTTATTATCAGCTTCTTCAACAATGAAATAGCTATAGCCGTAACTGTCATATTGCTGAATGATTTTATTAATCCACCCTTTTACTTCAAGATCACAATAAGTTTTTCCCCAACCAAGCTTCATTAGTTCTTCATCCTGAAGAATACTTTTCAAAAAATTAAAGTCATCAAGGGATATTTTTTTGAAAATGAACGGGTCCTTTTCAAACATACTCCACTCTCCTATTATCTATTTAAAGTCTGGATGAGATGATAAATTTCTACCATATCAACAGCTAAATAGTCTGCGGCGCTTTGGTCGATTACTGCACGTGTCTCTTCATATGCAATTGTTGGGATACCTGCTGCCTTTGCAGCGCTGATTCCGTAAAATGAGTCTTCAATTGCTATCGCCTCATTTGGTTTCACAGCCAATTTTTTTAATGTGTTTAGATAAATGGTTGGATTTGGTTTGCTTTCCTCAACAAATTCACCGCTGTAAATTACATCAAAGTAATCTTTAATCTCGCAGGATTTCAAAACTTCGAGGATATGCTCATGTGTTGAAGATGAAGCGACCGCTAGCAAAATATTATTGACTTTGGCCCAATTCAAGATCAAAAGAATATCTTTGCGGAATAGCTGCTGGTAATTAATTGATTTATAAGCAGTCTCATTATACGCTTCAAATCGTTCCTTAATAATTGTCAGTGTATCATTGCTGCCGATAAATTTTCTTAGCGTTCGATAAAGCATCTCGTATGATTGACCGATCAATTCGCTAAATTCAGTCTCATGTGTATTAATCGCGGGATTTTCTTTTTTTATAAACTCTTGCTGGATTCTGAAATCTTGAAATTCTGTATCAACGATAACTCCGTCCATATCAAAAACAATTGCTTTGATCATTAATGCCTCCCCCTTTACCTATCTATAAAATGAATTATTGCAAAGCATTTGAGAAAAAGCAACTTACTTTATGATTGAAAACAAAAATAGCCAATCACGCTTTCCTTAAACGCAGTTGGCTATTTTTTGATTTTTCCGCGAAATGCTTTAATTTTTTCAATAGTAATTACCTTCGATGAAGTTTCTGGATTCTTAGCTGCTTCTTCTTTTTGCTCTTCAACCAATTTGATTCCCCGATGCTCGGCACGAAAAATATTACGTTTAATTTCCTCGACTTGAGCCAGTTTGGCTATCGCATCTGGTTCATGCCGCAAAAGCTCTTTTGTTTTTCGCACATGGATTCGCTCGGTTATTTTTTCATCAAAATAACTAATGATAGCAAAATTGATCACTAAGGCAATTAAAAGAAAGTTATCGGTCACATTCGAGCCATTTAGATATCCGTTACTAAATAACCAAATAACAAAGCAAATCAAAGCGAGAAAACTGAAAACCTGATAAACTCTCAACACCTTCTCTTTTTCATTGCGGTCGGCGAATACTGGTTTGGCTTCGTAAAACAAAGCGAGATAAAGTCTTCGAGCTTCAGCAAACTCTGACTGTGTTTTTTTGGCTGTCTCCTGTGCTTCTTTCTTGGCGAAGCCTTGCTCTTTTATATAATATTTCGTAATTTTCCTTTTTCTGATCATTTGAACCCCCTCTTCGATTCTAAGATCATGGATATTTTGAAGATTCATAAGGTTTCTCCTTATTCGTAATAATGAATTAATTTTTCAAGGAAAAATTAGTACGATTCGAATGTCGTTTATCATTCAACTAAAGGGTTCGCGCTGAAGTCTTAATCAATCTTTGTAAAAGCTCTCTCTTCTCATCGAACTGTGAGAAGTTGAACTGACATCCTTAATCACGGAATTCTCTGTTCGGCAGTCTCTATTTTATCATTAAGTTAGTAGAAAGACTAAGAAATTATTTAATATTTTTCGCCGTGTCTGAATTAAGAAAAGAGAAATCCACTCAGACTAGGATTCTCGTCGAGTGGACCATTTTTTTTATATTTTCTTTACTGCTTCTTCGATGGGTGTTTCACCATCTCCCATAAGAATTACTTTTTTTATGGTGTTATCTTGACTAAGTAATTCTGCTAAAACAGCCGCAACATTTTCAATCGAATTTTCTGATACTTCAGTGATGTCAGTAGTTATTTTTCCGCTTCCTGGTATTTCTTTCAAGCTTCCTGGTTGAAGGATTGTATAGTCCAACTTCGTTCTATCGATCAGCCAATTATCGGAGAAAAATTTTGAGATATTATAATCAGTTAGTGTCCCTCTCCATTTTTCAGGTTGTAAAGCAAATAATGAACTTAGGTGAATGTAGCGCTTGATCCCCTTCTGTTCAACAGCCTGCATCAGTTTAACAGCACCAAACAAATCTGTTTGTAGTAAATCCATGCCTCTTGATCCAGCAACAAAATAAACTGCTTCGGCATCTGCCAATGTGTCTGCGATCTCGTCTATTGTGCCGTGAAGATCTAAATGAACTGGTGTGACTGATTCGTTTCCTGCAATATCTTTGTCACGACGTGCGCCTGCATAAATAGTATGCCCTTTTTCGACTAAGTTTTTGATTAGCTCTTCGCCCACTCTGCCAGTTGCTCCAGCGATAAATATTTTCATGATAACGAGCCCCTTTCTCATTGGATATGCTACCGCATTTATTCTGAAGGAACAACTATTTTCACTCGGAATTGGATGAGATAGAAAACAACCAATTGGCTGTTTTCTTTTTATTTCGCAACTTTATAATAAGAATCATTAACAATATTGATTAGGAATGATAATCAAAAGAACAGCCCTCAATCTTTTCTCTTTATGCTTAATGGCAATCAAAGAAATGAGGTACAGGCGAATATATTATAAGTGATTCAGCTTTATACACTCTAACATCGTTTTAAAATCGAGCTTTTTCAATTATAAGAAAAAGGCTTTAAATAGAATGAGGAGTTTTTCTATGACAAGAACAGCGTTAACTATCGCAGGTTCTGATACTTTAGCAGGTGGGGGTCTGCAATCAGACTTGAAAACATTTGAGAACTACCACTTATTTGGTTTGACCGCCATTACTTGTATTGCGGTAATAAAAGATGATCAGTTTAGGATTAATGATTTGCCCTCTAATCTTTTAAGTGACCAATTGGCTACCATTAAAGAAGGTCTTTCTTTGGATGGTATAAAGATCGGATTGGTGCATCAGCTAGACTCTCTTGAAATCGTTAAGGATTTTCTACGGGATTTTGTTGGACCAATTGTCTTGGATCCAGTCATGGCTTTTAAAGAGACTGATCGCGTTTACAGCGCTACATATCGAACGAAATTAATCGAATTGTTTCCTTATGCTACGATCATTACACCGAACTTAAAGGAAGCCGAAATCTTAAGTCAGCAAAAAATCACCAACCTAGCCGAGATGGAGCAAGCTGCTCAAAAGATCTTCGCTCTCGGCGCTAAATCCGTTGTTATAAAAGGTGGAGAAAGGCTTTCCGGTGATCTGGCATCCGACCTATTCTACGATGGTGACCATTTTGAATACTTCTCCAAGCCAAAACTGACAAATGTATCGATCAATGGGGCTGGCTGTTCATTTGCTTCTGCTATTACATCAAATCTTATTTTAGGGAAGGATTTGCTTTCAGCAATTCATGATAGTAAAGAATATGTGTATCAAGGAATTAAGAACGGAATTGTTTTAAGCAATGGCGAAGGAAATGTTTGGTTTGGGGATAGCATAAAGACGGAGGTTAGAACATGAAAACGAGAGAAATGACAAAAATAGCAATGATGGTTGCATTAACTGTAACACTTTCGATCTTGTTTATCATCCCTATTCCAGCAACCAAGGGATTCGTGACATTATGTGAAGTTGGAATTTATGCCTCCGCTATGCTTTTTGGTCCAACTGGCGGCTTTCTAGTCGGTGCTTTAAGTGGCGGTTTAATTGATTTGATCTCTGGTTATCCTGAGTGGGCAATTTTTTCGATTATTATTCATGGTATCCAAGGATTGATTTTAGGTTATCTTTATAATAAGCATCCAAATAAAAAGGGTCTTACCTTTGGATTTATATTTGCTAGTCTCTTTATGATTATTGGTTATACCTTAGCGACGGCCTTGCTATTCGGCTGGCCAGCAGGTTTGGCTTCATTGCCAAGCAATCTCGTTCAAAATATTTTCGGTATCGCGGTGACAGTCCCTCTTTTCCATGCTTTGCAGAGAGTCTTACGCCATCCTCAATATAAATAGTAAACAGAAAGAAGTCATTCGAATGGAAAAAGAAAAAATTCAACAAGATCTAACAACGATCGTCAATGATGTGCTAAATGAAGCAAATCTTAAAGCCGGCGATGTTTTCGTACTCGGCTGTACCACAAGTGAAATTGTCGGCGGTACGATCGGTAAAAATTCTAGTCAAGAAGTCGGCCAATGGGTGATCGAGACATTGAAATCAATCCTTGATCCCAAAAAAATATATCTAGGTGTTCAGGGCTGTGAGCATATCAATCGTGCTGTAGTAGTTGAGCAAGAGATTGCTGAGAAAAAAGATTGGGAAATTGTTTCAGTCAAGCCTGCTTTGCACGCTGGTGGCTCTTGTTCCGTAGCTGCTTTTGAACAGTTCGCTGATCCCGTTGAAGTTGAGCATATCGTTGCACAAGCTGGAATTGATATCGGCGATACTTCAATTGGCATGCACGTAAAATATGTGCAGGTTCCTGTGCGTCCATCAATTAAGGAACTTGGCGGTGCGCATGTCACCGCTTTGCGGAGTCGACCAAAATATGTTGGCGGTCCTCGTGCGACTTATTAGATCAAAAATAATCATAAAGAAATTTCGATAGAAACTTTACAAAAAGAAAGCGAACGCCCGTATTTCTTTCCAAATAGGAAAGTGTATGGACGTTCGCCTTTTTTATTTAAACGAACCGAGCAATTAGTTGTAGTAATTGCTGAGGCAATGTTGAGATATCTGAAATATCTACGAAGTTATTCTCACCATATAATGACCGCAGCTGTTCTTTGTCTTCGCCGATGGCACAAGCGATGAAAAGAATTCCTTTTCTCTCATAGTCAGCCAAAACATTCTGGATATCTTGCTTGGCTTTTTCTCCAGTATAATCCGGCAAGGCTTTCGGCTGTCCATCACTGATGGACAATAGTACTTTCGTATCAGCAGCTTGCTGGCTAAGTTTTTCCGCTAGCAAACGTAACGGAACACCGTCCCGATTATTTTGCCGTGGTTTCATCGTAGAAAGTTTAGCTGCCATGAAATCATAGCTATCGTCGAATTCTTTATACGAATAGATAGAAGTTTTTTCTCGTTGACTGAGATCGGCTGAATCGCCATAAAGCATTAAAGGGATACTTGTTTTTTCGGCAAACAAGCTTAGGGCTACAGCTGCTAACTTGGCATTTTGGATACGATCATCTCGTAACATTGAACCTGACTCATCGACTCTCACTGCCAATGCTAAAGATGGCTGTTCACTTGGTGGATTTTTCTTATCGAAATTCCGCAAATCGCCATAAGCTACGTGGCTCGGGTTAAAACGAGCACCATAATACTTTCCGCTAGAAAAATCATTACTGACTTCTTTATTTAATAGATCATTGATCACTCGACTCAGACTTTCAACCTCAGGTAGAACCTTTTGCGTTAACTCTTGCCCATTTTTGATGGCTGTCTCATTGATAACCGGCCGATGAAGAATTGTTCCCTCTTTTGCGTGGATCGTATCCTTTAGAGTTTCACGAATCTCACGATTGAGTTCTTTACGCTTGGATTTATCAATCTCGGTCATTTCGTCTAATGACATGGCTGATCCGATCTTTTCTTCTTCGTCCAGTGAAGCAGTTGTACTTTCAGCTTCGGAATCGCTTCTGGTCGCTTCATCATCAATCGTTGCAGCTTCTGGCTGCTTTTCATTATTAGAAGCTTCTTCAGTTAAGTCAGAATCTTCATTTTCAGTGGAAGTTTCTGTCTCGAAAATTTCGCTTTTTAATGTAGCATTTTCAGCTTCTTCTAAAATATTACGTTGGTCTGCTTCAGCGTGACTAATTTTTCTGCCTTGATTAAATTTTTGTTGGTTCTTCACTTGTTGAAGTTCTGTGAGCAGCCTACTTTGTTCTAGAGCATCCTGCAGTATTTTCAGTTCAGTTTCATCTGTGGTCAATTTATACAAAACCTTCGGAAAAATGCTTTCTAAAGGATCTTGTCCTTGTTTCAAGCTATTTGCCCAAAAGAAATATGAACGCATACCCGCGACCCCTTTAATCGCATTTGCTTTAGCTGTTTCATCCAACAACTGAATTATTTTCGCCATTACTTCTAGATAATCTCGATCAGTAAAGTTGGTTTTAGCAATTGCTCGGTCGATCATCACATCAATTGTCGGAAGATCCATTTTTTCCGCATGCTGAACTCGATCACGTAAAGATTCATTCAATGGTCGATTTCCTTGATAATTACGATTCGTTGTGATGATTACAACGCAATCAGAATGACGGCGGATGATCCCCGTCGGTATGTTTAACAAACCATTTGGTTCCAAAGCTGAGTTCAAAGCAACCAGTACGGAGGCATCGCGAATAACAGTCGGTTCCTGGATTTCCAGCAAATAACCTTTTTGCATTGCTCGAACGATCTCTGAAGGGTAAAACTTATATTCGACGATCGTTGAATTCTCATCCTGATCAATTCGCTCAATCAACTTACTTAAACGTTCTTTTGCTTCAAAAGCATCGATCTGAAAGTGATTTTCGATCACTGTGAGAACGTCTTGTAACGAGTCCGTCTGATAAATCGCTTCTAGTAATTCCTGATCATCGCTATCATCCGCGGTTACTACTGGTAATAGGGCACCAAACACATCTGTCTTATCCATATCAGCAAAACAAGTCACTTTAGTATATGGCAGCTGTAGATCATCAGACAGTGCTCGTGCAAGTTGGGTCTTACCAGAACCAGCATCGCCTTCTAATAAGACATTCATAATCTTCATTTCAGGATCCAGCCAATTATTTTTGATCTCTGTCGCGATTCTCAGTTCTTCTTGACTTGTTTTATGACTAGCCGGTTTACGCCAGATCATTTGCTCTTCAACTTTTGTAAATGTTCGTCCTTCTGTTACGACAAAAGGTTGATTCATCTTTTCTCACCTCCGAATATGACTTAATAACCTAGTTCATCTAAAAGACGTTTCAACGTACGGTATCGTTGTGCGATCAAATCGCCATCTTTATTCATCGTATCATTGAATAAAATGATATCTTCATCGATCTTTGGATTTTCGGTATCTACTTGAACTTCCATTCTACCGCCCTGCAAACCAATGATCTCTACTTTAGGATTTTCTGGATCATAGAATTTTTCATAACGATAAGCATCTTGCAGGTAAATACTTGATTGCGCAACTAAAATCGCTAAGTCTAAGATACGAGTGATTGGTAATTCCTCTGATTGACGCGACCACTTTTCTCCAGTATGGCGCCAAACTTTGCCTGAGATATCGACACGTCCTCGATCATTCCATTGTGCCAAACCCAATGTTAGACCTTTTGCGTCACTATCCCATGCATGATGTCCATCAATTTTATCGTAATCTTCGACTAAGAAGACTGGTTTATGCTTCAAATTTGTTGGTATTTTCATATTTTATTCCTCCTAGTTATGTTTACTAATCTAGTAAATTACTAAACTACTAATGAAAAAAGAATACGAAATAAAATCAATTTTTGCAACTAACTTCTATTAATGGTTTCATTTTTTAAGCCTTCAAAAAAAGTGATCTTTTCGTCGCGTGCATCATCAAACTAAACTGCTTTATCCCAGTATTGGTTAAACATACGGTGTTTCATTTAAACGTTCAAAATGGAGTCAAAAAAACGAACAGGCACACCCTTTCTGAATGGAAAGTAATATACCTGTTCGGCTTTCATTTCGTAATGTATTTTTATTAAATGCTTTACAATCAATTACTAAAACTATCTTGCGACGCCTAGTGCGATTGCTTTATCACCTAGATGAGTGCCGATTACTGGGCCAAATGTTCCAACATCGATTGTTGCGTCTGGATATTTTTGGCTTAGCTTATCATACTCTTGTTGAGCCAATTCAGGGTTATTGCCGTGAATTACGAAGATTCGCAGGTCATTATTATTTGCTAGACGGCGTTCCTCGATAATTTCTTCCGTACGCTGCAAAGCTTTCTTCAATGAACGAATCTTTTCAGCTAAAACAATTTTGCCATCCTCAAAAGTAAGGATCGGTTTGATTTTTAATAATCCACCAATAATTGCTGCGCTATTCGTCAAACGTCCGCCGCGAACTAAGTTGTCTAGGTCATCAACTATGATATAAGCGTTGGTCGTATCACGAATTTCGTCAATCGCGGTTAATACATCATCCAAAGATTTTCCTTCATCGCTCATTTCTAGTGCTTTTTCTACCATATAGCCCATTGGAACACTAGTTATTTTCGAATCGTAAGGAATGACTTGCAGTCCTTCGATATCTTCCTTTATGGCTGTCAACGTACGCACAAATCCAGAAATTCCTTCAGATAAATGAATACTGATAACAGTATCATACCCTTGCTCTTTGATTGAGCGATACAACTGGTAAACTTCTCCAAGTACTGGTTGTGAAGTTTTTGGGAAGTCTTTGCTACTTTTCAGCTTCTGATAAAACTCTTCATAACCGATATCTACACCTTCTTCAAAAGGCTGATCATCAATGATGACCGGAATTGGGATGATAAATAGATCTTTATGATTGCGTATGCGTTCATTCAGATATGCGGTACTATCTGTTACGATCGCTAATTTCATAATTGCTTCCTCGTTTCAATCAAAATTTACAATAATTATAATATAGCATATTCCTAGAATCATGGGAATCAAATTCCCACTACTTCCCTAAAAACTCTTGAGCAGCTTGTGCATTCTGGTTTGTATCAACGGCTAGAGCACTGCCGGCATTCGCTGTATCGATATAGGACCATGAGCCATCGACTGGCAAAGTCAAACGGTCGATTCCCCCTACAGCTTTGGCGAAACCAAACAAATTACCCAAAATAAAAGTATTTGGCATATCTGTCGACAAGTACCCCCAAATTTTACCGGCAGCGTACGGTCCTCTTAAAAGAACCAGCGGATTTTTTAGTTGACTGAAGACCGATTGCATCACTTGCTGCTGTCTCCGAACACGACCGAAGTCGCCTTCTTCATCCATCCGGAAACGAGCGTAATTCAAAAGTGTGTGACCATTCATTCGCTGTGGTCCTTTAGTGATTGGTTCATCAATATAAGCACTCATATCTTTTTCAGCATCAATCTGGACCCCTCGTGGAAATAGAGCGTCCACTCCCTTTTCGAAAGTCTGGAAATCCACCATCGCATAATAACGACAATCAATGCCAAAGTTCTCCTTCAACGTTTGACGAACTAGATCAGCCCCGCCATAAGCATAAGCCGCATTCAGTTTATTTTCTCCGACACCTGGTATGTTAACGTACATGTCCCGCATGAAAGAAACTAATTTGGGTTTTCCTCGACCATCGACCTGCAGCACCATCATGGAATCTGACCGACCACTAATATTGTCCCGTGTGTCACTCCCTAAAAGCAATATATTTTTTGTACCATTTTCTGAAGCTGCTCCATTAAATTCTTGGGTTTCCATTTTCGGCATCGAAGAATCATGCTTTGCAACAAAATTTCCCACACCAAAAGCAACTACAGAATAGCTTAGAAGCGCGATCAAAATCATGACTAGGATTCTTTTCCAGCTGCGCTTTTTCTTTGTTTTTTGTTCATATGGATTCTTTGGTTTTCGTTTAAATGGATTTTTAAATGCAGGAAGTTTAAAATTGAATCGTTTTTTCTTTGGCTCCTGATAATGATCTTCATAGTAAAACTCTTCTTCAGGTTCTTGATACGTTTTTTTGGGCTCTTCGTAACTAGTTTCTTTGTACGTAGGTTTCTCTGGTTCTACCTGTTCATCTTTCTTCATCTCACGACGAAAGCCAAAAGGTTTTTTCTCTTCCTTCTGACTCTCTTCGTGGATCTTCTTATATTTATCCATCCGGCTCATAGTGCACCTCTTCATCTCGTTACTATTATTATTAAAATAGCAAATCATCTGGACTTTGTCTTATTTTTCACCAAAAAAATTAGAAAACCTTAACCACTAAGATTTTCTAACGTTTGGAATATAGGTAGGGTAATTTCCGATCAGCGTGACCGTAAAGTTTTGCTCTTTAAATTGCTGCAAAACTTTTTGTAGTTTTCCAGCTTCTGGTGTTTCTAAATCAATAATAAAGAAGTATTCCCCCAGTTTAGTTTTTTGGGTACGAGATTCGATTTTAGTCAGATTGATTTTCTCTGACGCAAAAATTGCTAAACACTGATACAGCGCTCCTGGGTGATCGGCTGCCAGATCAAAAAGCACCGTTGCTTTATTTTTCCCCTGAATTAAGTTTCCTTCTACTGGAATTCCGCCTAACACCCAAAACCGCGTCTCATTCTCACCGATTGATTGGATATTTTCCTGCACGATTGTTAGTCCAAATTGTTCTGCCGCATCTCTTGAGCCAATTGCGGCATATCTTTTATCGGGATGATCGGCTACTTTTTGGGCACCTTGAGCAGTCGAGCCCATTTGTTCAATGTTAACAGTCGGGAAGTGATTCATTAAAAATACCTGTGATTGTGCCAAAGCTTGCTGGTGACTGCAGATCAATTCTGTTTCTTGCCAGCTATCCGCATGTGCAGGATGAACCATTAGCTGTTGTTGAATCGGCAAAACAATTTCAGCTTGAATCGTTGGCAGTGTTTGGAAAATCAAATCTAATGTTGGCAGCACAGAGCCTTCGATTGTATTTTCGATTGGAACGACACAATAATCTAGTGTTCCTTTTCTTTGTTCTTCTAGCAGTGCAGTTAAGGACTCATAAGGAAACAAAACACTGTCATCAAAAAAATTGGTTGCCGCACTGTAGGTGAATGACCCTCTAGGTCCTAAATAACCAACTTTCATTAGGATACAACCTCAACCTGTTGGATGATTTCGTTGACAATCTCCTTTGGTGTTTTCTCTGAAGTATCCACAGTGATTTTTGCAAGTTTCTCATAGAGTTTTTCTCTTGAAAAGAACAATCGTTTTAGATCGCCGTCATCATTTTTGATTGCTAGTGGTCGAATATTAATTTTATCTTCACGAATCCGTTTTACGAGAATGTTCGCGTCAGCTTTTAAATAAACCACCAGTTTATCTGATAGGACTTCTTGATTTTCTTTTTGCAAAATTACTCCACCACCAGTAGCGATGACTGAGTCCTCATTTAACGCTTCTTTCAAGAGATTAGTCTCATGCTCACGGAATGATGCTTCTCCATGATCATCAAAATAGTCGCTGATTGGTTGGCCGATTCGTTCGACTAAGACATCGTCCATATCTACTGAATGCGTGTTTAACGTAGTGGCAAGTTCTTTACTAATTGTTGTTTTTCCGGCTCCCATAAAACCGATCAAGACGATTGATTCCATAAAACATTCTCCTTTTTGAAGATACTTGTAATGTGCCATATACTATTTATACCAATGACTCGATTGATATTTCATTGTGAACTATTTTTAACACAGCTAGATCAATGAGCTCAAATCAGTAAAAAAATCCGGATAAGAAATATTAATAGCTTCAGGATTGTTCAACTCGACAGTCTCATCTGTTAGTAGCGCCGCAATCTGTAGCATCATTCCAATGCGATGATCCCCGTGACTATCAACGACTCCTCCATGTAAAGGGGTTGGACCATGGATAATCATTCCATCGTCAGTTGCTTCAATGTTGGCTCCTAATTTGTTTAACTCCAGAGCAGTTGCGTCAATCCGATTCGTTTCCTTGACTTTCAGTTCTTGCGCATCACGAATCACAGTTGTTCCTTCTGCTTGAGTTGCCGCTAAAGCAATGATTGGCAATTCATCAATCAAGCGTGGAATGATTTCCCCGCCGATCTCTGTACCTTTAAGTGCGGCTGTTTTAATTAACAGATCGGCTGCCTGATTTTTTTTATCTAATGCAACGTGTTGAATATCAGCCCCCATCTCCGCTAGAACATCTAAAATTCCAGTACGTGTTGGATTTACCCCGACATGATTCAATCGAAGGTCACTTTCTGGTAATAGAGTTGCTGCTACTAGGTAAAAGGCAGCGGAGGAGATATCGCCCGGAACAGTTACTTCCTGACCTGTTAACTTCTGTCCTCCGGATACGGTGATTGTTTTATCTTCTACTAAAATTTCCCCGCCGAATTGTTTGATCATTTCTTCTGTATGATTGCGTGACTTTTCTTTCTCAATAATCGTGGTCAAACCATCGGCTTGTAATGCAGCGAACAAAATCGCGGATTTTACTTGCGCACTTGCGATTGTCATTTCATAAGTAATACCAGATAGCTCGCTTCCTTGTACTTCAATAGGTGGAAATTCACCTCCGGTTTTTCCTTGAAGATTCCCTCCCATTTTTCGCAATGGTCCCATCACTCGTTCCATTGGACGGCGATTCAAAGACGCGTCTCCTGCGATTTTCGAATTAAATGGTTGTCCTGCTAAGATTCCCAGCACCAAACGTAGTGTAGTACCAGAGTTACCAGCATCTAGCATATTATTTGGCGCTTGAAGCTGGTCAAATCCTTTGCCTTCAACAATAATATCTGTGCCATCATCATGAACGGTGACACCAAGGGCTTTAAAAACAGCAACTGTACTCAGACAATCCTCAGCTCTCAAAAAATTATGAACAGTCGTCTTTCCATGACTAATTGCGCCGAACATGATACTGCGATGCGATATAGATTTATCTGCTGGGACAGTCAACTCTCCAGTTAATCCTGCTTTTGTTTTTAATAGTTTCATTTGTTCAACTCCTTCTGCGACAACGAAAATCCGCTTCTTCTATTAAAGCTTGCCCTTTTTCCAAGTCCGCTTGATTTTTAAATGAGAGCTCTAAAACACCAAAGATATCTTCACGAGTTTCTTGAATTTTTAAGTTTATAATTGAGATATTCGCTTCGCTGATGAGTGTCATCACTTTCGCAATTGCGCCTGCAATATCTGGAATATCAACATACAGATCATAGAACGCTGGAATGACACCACGATCTTTAGTTGGCAAAAGATCCCGGGAATGTTTAGCCTGACTGAAAAAGTCATAAATTGCAGGCTGATCTTCCTGCAATAAGCTTTCATGTATCTTGGACATTTCTGCCTGCCATCCTGAGATTAATTCCAATAAGATCTCACGATTTGTTAATAGGATATCCGTCCACATTTGCGGATCTGAGGAAGCGATCCGAGTAATATCACGGAATCCTCCGGCAGCAAGCTGTGTTGCTCGCGGGTGAGTTTCTGTTAACTGATCACTCATTTTTACCAAACCAGATGCCACGATGTGTGGTAAATGACTTAACACACCAACGATTTCATCATGGGAGTCTGGTTCAATCACAACAAATTTTGCTCGCGTTGGTTCTAGCAGTTCGATTAAGGGTTCTACATCAGTTCCTTCAGGCGGTGTTAAAATATAGTAGGCTTCTTCAAAAAGATTTGGATTTCCCGCCTTAACCCCTGATTTATGAGATCCCGCCATTGGATGTCCGCCGATGAAGGTAAATGGCAATGTTTTCGCTAATCTCATAACCTCGTTTTTTGTACTCCCGGTATCAGTAACGATTACAGATTGCCGTAGCGGTAATCGCGCCAGCTCATGTAAATAATGCAATGTAGATAGGACGGGTACGGCTAAAATAATGACATCCATCTCAGGTGCTCTTTCAATAGAAGCAATTTGATCCACCAGTTCGACTTCTTGAGCAATTTCTCGGGTTTCTTCTGAATAATCCCAGCCAAACAACTCGATAGATGGATGTTTGATTGCTCTGCAAAGTGAAGCACCGATTAAACCAAGTCCTAAGACGAACACTTTCTTTCTCATAGACGCACCCTCTCTCTTAAAAGTTTTTGATAGCTTGACGATACTCTGCTACTGCTTGTTGTAGCTCATCGATTGTATCTGATGAGAATTTTTCTAAAATTTCATCCGCTAATACGGTTGCCACGACGTGTTCTGCTACCACTGAAGCAGCTGGAACGGCAGTACTATCTGAACGTTCAACACTAGCTTTGTAAGGTTCTTTCGTGTCGATGTCAACACTCATAAGTGGCTTGTATAATGTTGGGATTGGCTTCATGACACCGCGAACGATAATTTGCTCACCATTAGTCATCCCACCTTCAAATCCACCAAGATGATTGCTTGTTCGGCTGTAGCCATCGTCCCAAACAATTTCATCCATGACTTTAGAGCCAGGTTGATGAGCTGCTTCAAATCCGATGCCGAATTCAACTCCTTTAAAGGCATTGATACTTAGCATGATTTGTGCGATCTTGCCATCAAGCTTGCGATCCCATTGAACGTAGCTTCCTAGTCCTGCTGGTACGTTATCAGTTCGTACCTCCACAACTCCACCGATGGTATCTCCCGCTTTTTTGGTTTGATCGATCAATTCTTTGACGGATTCTTCTACCGTTACATCCACCATATTGACTTCAGAGGCGGCTGTTTTAGCTTGGATTTCCTTAACACTTAGTTTTTCTGGTACAGTTGCTTCAATTCCGCCAAGTACAGCTACATGACTGGCGATTTCGACGTCTACAGCAGCAAGGATTTGTTTCGCTAAGGCACCCACAGCAACCCGCATCGTTGTTTCACGAGCAGATGACCGTTCCAAGACATTTCGCAGATCACTGTGATGGTATTTCATGCCACCAACAAGATCAGCATGGCCTGGTCGTGGTTTTGCTACTCGCCGTAATTTCTCCGCTTTTTCTTCGACGGGCTCAACGGACATGACTTTCTGCCAATTTTTCCAGTCACGGTTTTCTACGATCATGGTAATTGGAGAGCCCAATGTCTTGCCGTGACGAACGCCAGATGTAATTCGAACTTGATCTTTTTCGATCTTCATACGCCCGCCGCGCCCGTAACCACCTTGTCTGCGAGACAACTCTTGATTGATTGCCTCAACGGAAAGTGTAAGTCCGGCTGGAACACCTTCGATGATCGTCGTTAATTCTGGTCCATGAGATTCTCCAGCTGTTAAGTAACGCATAAACTACTTCCCTTCTACTAAAAAGTCTTTGATTTCTGTCATATTGATTTTCTGAATGTAGGCCTGTCCAATTTCTTTTAGTAAGATGATGTTCAAGCTATCTCCTCGTGCTTTTTTATCATGGGTGATGGCAGTGAAATATTTTTCAGCTTCCCAAGGCTGGTACTTGTTTGGTAAGTGATATTTTTGATTCATCATCTTAATTTTTTCAGTCATTCCTACTGGAGATAGTCCTTTTTCTTCAGCTATTTGGGATATTTTTACCATTCCGATCGCCACAGCTTCTCCGTGGCTAATTACTCCATATCCTGCGGTATTTTCAATTGCATGTCCGATTGTGTGGCCGAAATTTAATAACAAACGCGATCCATTATCAAATTCATCTTCCTCGACGACTGTTTTCTTCACCTGTAAAGCTTTTTGAATAATCGCTTCACTATGCTCCAGAAGATCTTGAATTCCTGTTAGTTTTTCAAGATCCTTCCATAGTGAAGCATCACTAATTGCACCACATTTGATGATTTCAGCAATTCCTTCTCGTACTCGTAATTCCGGCAAAGAGTTCAATGTTTCTGGGTCAATCAAAACGCCATCTGGTTGGGCAAAGGTGCCAATCATATTTTTGGCTTTACTAGAATTAACGGCTGTTTTCCCGCCAATACTCGAATCGACTTGAGCCAGTAAAGAGGTCGGAATCTGTACAAAAGCAATCCCTCGCATATAAGTTGATGCGACGAAACTAGCCAAATCTCCAACGACCCCACCACCCAATGCGATGATTGCATCGCTGCGGGTAAATTGGTTATCAGCTAAAAAATCATAAAGATTATTTGCCATCTCTAATGATTTGCTGCTTTCGCCAGCTGGAACCGTGTAATAACAAACCTCATATTCGGATAATTGTTGGCGAATTTTCTCACTGTAGATTGGAAAGACGTTTTCATCGCTGATGATGGCGATTTTTTTATTTTGCCAAAGTGAGGCAATCCATTCACCAACTGAATCTAAGCCGTGTCGTTTTACGATGATCTCATAGCTCTTATCTGGTAAAACAATTTCCATGAAGGTCTCCTCCCGACTAGATAAGTGACGTTTCTTTAGTTAATTCTTTGATTTTCTTCATCGCATCTACCATAATCTCAACTTCGCTCATCATTTGCAGGTAATTTTTCTCATTCAATGATTGTTCTCCATCTGACCAAGCGTGTAATGGGTCTGGATGAATCTCCACGATCATTCCATCTGCCCCAGCTGCAACTCCTGCCCGTGCCATCGGTGCAACTAGATCCCATACACCAGTACCATGACTTGGGTCAACAATGATTGGGAAGTGACTCAATTTCTTAATCAATGGAACAGCACTTAAATCAAACGTATTCCGAGTCGCCGTTTCGTAAGTCCGAATCCCGCGTTCAATGAAAATAATGTTTGAATTGCCTTGAACTGCAATGTACTCTGCAGCGTTCAACCATTCTTGGATCGTACCTGAGATGCCCCGTTTTAACCCAATTGGTTTTCCGGTTTTACCAACCGCTTCTAAAAGACGGAAATTTTGCATGTTGCGGGCACCGATTTGGATAATATCCGCGTATTGACAGACAACATCAATGTGGGCTTCATCCATCACCTCTGTGATTACTTTCAAGCCGTGTGCATCCGCAGCTTTACGCATGATTTTCAATCCTTCCTCGCCTAATCCTTGGAAAGCGTATGGAGAAGTCCGAGGTTTGTAAGCTCCGCCACGTAGAATTTGTGCGCCACCAGCTTTTGCCATCCGAGCAGTTTCCATGATTTGTTCTTCGCCTTCAACAGAACAAGGTCCAGCCATTGTTACGAAACTGCCATCGCCGATTTTCACGCCGTCAACATCAACGACTGTATCTTGCGGATGAAACTCTCTGGAAGTGATTTTGTAGGTATTTGAAATAGCTACTGCTCGTTCAACCACACTGTATGCTTGGAAAGGTACATTTTGAATAATTTTTGGATCACCTAGTAGACCAAGTACTAAACGATCTTTCCCATGATTGATTTGTACACCTAAACCCTCTTCTTTAATACGAGATAAGATAGGAGATAATTCTGATTCTTGAATCCCTTTTTTAATAATTAAGATCATAATAATAACTTCCTTCACTTTTTATTTTTTGATTTCATTTTCCAATAACGGTTGGATTTGATCGACTGGCATTTCCTTGCCGGTCCATAATTCAAAAGATGCAGCTCCTTGGAATAGCAACATTCCTAAGCCGTTAACAGCAGTTGCTCCAGTCGCTTTTGCTGCTTTTAAGAGTTTTGTCTCGCCTGGATGATAAATGACATCAAACACCGGCAGGTCTTTTCTTAACATTGTGGCATCAGGTAACGGCATTTGATCTGTATTTGGCGCCATTCCAATGCTTGTTCCATTGACTAACAAGCTGCTTGCTGATAAAGAGTCGGATAGCTGCTGTTCATCTGCTAAGTCATGTAGCTGAATCTGACAATTTGTTTCTTCAGCGATTATTGCAAGCTTGGGTTCGATTTTTTGATAAAAATCATCTTTAATATTGAAAACATCAATTGCTTTTACACCATCGATTGCTGCTTGAGTGATGATCGCAGTTGCAGCACCACCAGCACCAAGAATCGTCATTCTTTTACCGATGATTTCAATGCCGTTTTGTTTTAAACTTTTCATACACCCAATTCCATCGGTGATGTGTCCAATTAGCTTCCCGTCTTGATTCACAATAGTATTGATTGCTCCGATCAAACGAGCAGCTTGACTAAGCTCATCCACATAGTTGATGGCTGCCATCTTGTGAGGCATCGATAAGTTAACTCCCAGCATTTCAAGATCACGAATGGCTTGAATGCTATCGCCAAGTCTCTCTGGCTGTACGTCAAAGCTCAGATAAACTGCATCCACCCCTGTTGCTTGAAACGCTGTTGTGTGCATGATTGGTGAAAAGCTGTGTCTTGCAGGTAGTGCATACAACCCGGCTAATCGTGTCTTTCCTGAAATTTCATTCTCCATCTTTCCTCACTCCTTCATTTATAAATAATAGTCAACCTTCAATCAGCGATTTTGAAAACGAAAAAGGCCCACTGTAGAAAATCTACAATGAGCCTAGTCTCCCAAAATAATACCAAAGAAAAAGCCACTATAGATTTTCATCTATGTGGCATTAAGTCGAACTTAAAATCCTTAGCCATCATAGATACAAACTTGTTGTCGTTTGCATCCATGAATCATGAACACAAACCTATCTAAAATAGCTAAAGTAATAATTATTCAGTTGTGTGTGCGTACTCTTATTCGTATTCATAAAAATCGCTCCAAACTGATTTAAGATTGAACTTAGTATAGATTTGTTTTTCCGATAAGTCAACCCATTATTTTAATTTTCTGTAAAAAAAGTTTATTTACATTACTTCAGCTACTGTCTCACTCTCTTCAAAAAGCAGGAATAAATCCGCTAACGTCATGCGCATTTTCTCTTCCCCGCTGATATCTTTAATGATCTCCCCTTTTTCCATCACGATCACGCGATCGCCGTAATGTAAAGCATCTTCCATTTTATGAGTGACCATCAAACACGTTAGATTCTCTTCTTTAATCCGTTGATCCGTCAGCAGCATCAATTGTTTTGCTGTCTTAGGATCTAGCGCAGCTGTATGTTCATCAAGTAATAGTAAATCTGGTTTCGTGATCGTTGCCATCAACAAGCTTAAGGCCTGCCGCTGACCACCTGAAAGAAATCCTGTTGGCGTATCGAGATGATTTTCTAGTCCATTTCCAACTAATTTACACAATTCCCGATACAGTTCTTTCTTCTGGTTGAGTTGACGTTGGCGTAATCGGCGCTTTTTACCACGTTTCTCTGCTAGACCTAAATTCTCTGCTACCGTTAGTCGCGGTGCAGTTCCCATTTTCGGATCTTGAAACACTCGGGATATTGATGTCGCTCGCTGTTCTTCAGAGAGTTTAGTCAAATCCTTACCCATCACTGAGACCGTTCCGCTATCTAATTGCAGACTGCCGGAAATGCTATTGAATAATGTGCTTTTTCCAGCGCCATTCCCCCCTAAAACAGTGACGAATTCGCCGGGAGCAATCGTTAAATCAACATTATTCAAAATTTTCCGTTTATCATTGATTCCATTGCTGATGGTTTTATTTGCTTTTTTTACTTCAACTGCATTCATACGATCACTCCTCCTTCTCTAGCCCAGTCTTCAAATTCAATGCTTCTTTTAGACGAGGGATCATTAAGCAAAGTGCTAAAATGATTGAAGAGAAAATCTTCAAGTAAGTCGTGTCTAAACCAGCTTTGATGATGAGCAAGATCAATAATTGATAAATAATACTACCTAAAACAATAGCAACTAGTCGTTCAATGAAGGTTACTTCACCAAACAATACCTCACCAATGATGATAGAAGCTAACCCGATAACGATCACGCCGACTCCTTTACCAATATCTGCATAACCGTCATTTTGTGCAATCAACGCACCGGATAGGGCAATGACACCATTTGACAAAGTCAGACCGATCACCTTCATACGATCAGTATTGATACCTATTGAGCGAGCCATATTTTCGTTATCACCAGTTGCGATATAAGCCTGTCCAAAATCGGTGAAGAAGAAAAATAGTAATAACGCGATGATGATTAAAATCGCGATCAAACCTAACAAGACGATATCAAAATGGTCTGGTAAGTTTAAACTTGTAAAGAAATCTTGAATTTTAGGCTGCTTAAGTAATGAAAGGTTAGGTGTCTGCATGATGAACAGCATCACCGAGTTCAGTCCCGACATGACTAGAATTCCAGCTAAAATGACCGGGATTTTTCCTTTTGTATAAAGCATGCCGGTAATAAAACCGGCGCACATCCCTGCAACAATTCCTAAAAGAGTTGCAAGAAACGGAGATACACCATTAGTGATGGCAGTCACGCAGACTGCACCACCTAATGGGAATGAACCTTCTGTTGTCATATCTGGGAAATTTAAGATTCGGTACGTCATGAAAATTCCCAAACCTAAGATTCCCCATAAAAATCCTTGTCCTATCGCTGAAATTACCATCTGTCTACTCCCCTTTAACTACTTCTGCTTTCTCTTTAATTTTTTCTGGAATCGTGATACCTAATTCCTTAGCTTTGTCTTCATTAATAATCATATCACCATAATCAATTACATTAACCGGAGTATCTGATGGGTTAGATTTACCGCTTAAAACATCAGCTGCCATTTTTCCAGTTTCAACTCCCAAATCAAATTGATTTTGTCCAACTGTAGCGATTCCGCCTTCTTTGGCCATGTTGTCAACAGAGACAAATACTGGTTTTTTCGCTTTATCTGATTCGTTGATTAGCGTTTGAAACGCGCTGGCAATTGTATTGTCTTGCGGAATGTAAAGGTAATCTGCTTCCTGACAAGCTTGTTGTGTAATTTGAGCGATATCATTACTTGAACTGATTGCATATTTTTTAACCGTTAAGCCATCTTTTGTCGCCCGTTTTTCCGCTCGTTCGATTTGTGATTTCGAATTTTCTTCTGAAGATGAATAAATCATTCCAACTGTTTTTGCATCAGGAAACAGCTCTTTAGCCATATCTAATTGCTGATCCACTGGAGTTAAGTTATTGACACCAGTAACATTGCCTCCTGGCTTTTTCAAATCACTAACCAAGCCTGCACCAATTGGATCACTGATTGCACCCATAATGATTGGTTTGTCGCTGGTTGCGTTTGCCAATGCTTTTGCCGCTGGGGTAGCGACTCCAACTAAAACATCTGAATCTTTTTCCAGTAGTTGCTGACTCATACTATTTAATTTACTTTGATCTCCTTGACCGTTTAAAAACTCAATCTTGATATTTTTACCCTCTTCATATCCTTCGTCCTTTAATCCTTGAATCACGCCGTCTTTGATTTGATCCAACGATGGATGGCTGATATATTGTAAAATTCCGACTGTTTTCATCTCTTCTTTTTCGGTTGAGGCTCCTGTCTGACGTGACCCCATTTGATAAGCAAAAACTCCGATAAGTACAACTACTAATGCGATGATTGATCCAATAATTCCTTTATTTTTCATTGTTAATTCCTCCGATTTTTTTGATTTTCCACTGATTTGATAAAAGCTAGTTCAGAATTAAGGAAATTATTTTTCTACAAATCAGAAAAATAATTCTATTTTCGTACGCATACGATTCCTCTAATCGTGCTAAAGCACGAAGAGGAACTCGCAAAAAAGACAACTACCCAAAATTTCACGGTAGTTGTCTTAAAAAAACAAAAACCGCATAGATGGTCTCTATGCGGGAATAAGCATGAAAAAATATCCAGCATAGATACAAAATTTAGAAGTTGTCTAAACGTTGTATCTATGAGCGAATTCATAAATACAACTTATCTACGCCAGTTTTGCCAGCTATTCAATTGATTAGATAAGTTTGCATGTCTCATGAATGTCACTCCTCTTTTTTAATGTTGAAGTTAGTTTAGCGGAAAAAAAATCGGCTGTCAACTCTTTTCATTAAAAAAACCTCATTTATTTTATTCGAAATCTCATTTTAATTTTTAAGGTCCCACATCGGTAATCGGTTAAGTTCGGGAATAAACTCGTTGTTCAAATCCTTTAAACTTTCGACGACAAAGCGATTTTTTTCCTTCCCATTATGAAAGAAAATGAATGTCACTTGGCGTGGATCGAGTTTATACTTTTTTGCGATCGTCTCACTATCGTAAACGACTGGATAATAATAGAATTTACGATTCAACATCATTTTTTGATTGGGGTCATCAAGAATTGTCATTACATTCTTAAAAGATGTCCCATCTGGCTGACTGAACATGATGGAAATTGCTTTAGTATCTTGGATTTTTTTATCCACCATTTGATAATCAAGTGGAATCAAATGGTCAGATTTTAAAGCATCAAAAACTAATTCATCTAATTGATCTTGGCGAATCGTTTTCTGAGCAAAGGCGGCAGATGTTGAAAATACTACTGCAAAAATTACTAAACTTGCGGCTATGATTAAGGATCGACGTTCATTTTCAGATACTATAATTATGAATTTACGCCAAAATATAATCATTTTCTCTTTTACTGATACTAAATATCGTTCCATGATAACGCCTCCCTACTTATCATTATATTATTTTTACCTTAAAAACGCTACCAGCAACAAGCATAATGATTTTTTTGCGTAAAGCAAAAAATTTTTCGTGTTCTATATTTGATTGTGAGCGTTTTATTTTAATGATATTATAATAATGACAACTTATTATGAGGAGGTTTTATGATGAGCAGCATTGAACATTTTTCGCACAAAGACATCAACAAGAAGAACCGTCTGTTTTCCAATATTCGCAGTGTACTCGAAACAGCGTTCTACGGAAATAACGTGACACGTATCCGGCATCTCACAGATGCTTATGCATTAGCGAAGTCCAGCCCTGGAACGATAACGACTGACCTCGATGTCGCCTACACCAGCCGATTACAGCTTCCTACTGACGCCAAGGTTTTAGTAACTAACGATGGCAATATTGTAGGTCGAACAGCAGCAGCACGCAGAATCATCGGTCAGCAGGGAATTGATGCGGACTTTTACAGTGAACTTCTGCGAGAAGCAGTTTTTCAAGCACGTTCGAAAAAATTCTATTCCGGCGAAGTCATCGTAGGTCTAGATGAGGAATTCACCGTCAAATCACATTTGATGGTCCCTGCAGATTATAGTCCTAACCTCTATTCCTATTTATTGAATTTTCAAATTGGGGATGCAAAGCATCAGTTCTATCAGGAATCTGACGAGATTCATACTGGTGATATTTTTATTTTTGCAGATCCAGACTGGCACCACTCTGACTTCCCTGATGGCGTAGTTGTGATTGATCCGCTGCATAATTGTGCTGGTATATTGGGACTGCGTTATTTTGGTGAATTAAAAAAGGCGACTTTGACGTTAGCATGGGCAACAGCACATCGCAATGGTTTTATTGCTTGTCACGGTGGGATGAAACAATATTTGCTCGACAAGAAAAAATATACAATGGCCGCATTTGGTTTATCAGGCTCAGGCAAGTCCACTATTACTTTAGCTAAACCAAAAAATAAAGGAGAAGTTCATGTTCTTCATGATGATGCCTTTGTTATTTCAAAAGAAAAAGGATCGACTACCGCTCTTGAACCAGCTTATTTTGATAAGACACAGGACTATCCGATGTCTAGCGAACAAATCAAATATATCGTTACTGCGCAAAATGTCGGTGTCACCTTGGATGAGGAAAACAAAAAAGTACTAGTGACCGAAGATATCCGTAATGGTAATGGGCGCAGTATCAAGAGCCGCTACGCTACACCAAATCGAGTGGATCACATTGCCGAAAAGGTTGATGGTCTATTTTGGATTATGAAAGATGACAGCTTGCCGCCACTGATCAAGATTGAAGATCCATCGCTTGCTGCTGTATTTGGTGCGACTCTTGCTACAAAACGTTCAACCGCAGAAAACGTGGTTGGTGAAACAGCAGATCAGTTAGTTATCGAACCATTTGCCAATCCGTTCCGCTGTTATCCTTTGCAAGAAGACTATCAAGACTTCAAAGAATTGTTTGAGAAAATGAAAACTGACTGCTATATCCTAAATACTGGTGATTTTAAAGGAAGAAAAGTAACGCCAGATGAAACGCTTGGCAGTATTGAGAAAATCATTGACGGCTCTGCAGATTTCAAGCCCTTTGGTCCGCTTTCAGGTATCAGTTATCTACCAGTAAAAAAACATGAACCAGATTTTAACAGCCACCACTACCTGATTCATTTAATGACTCGATTAGAGACTCGACTGGCGTTTGTTCAATCCCGTAAGACCTATCAAGGCGGTTATGATCGACTGCCGAATGAAGCAGAACAAATGCTCCTATATCTATTAGACCAACTTCATAATTACAAGGAAACAATTACAGTCTAAGATTTCGTCAGTGACTTGCTTGGTCACTGGCGTTTTTTTGTTTATAATAGACCTACAATGAATAGAAATGAGGGATAAAAAATGTCCTTTGATGGAGTTTTTACCCATGCAATGGTACACGAATTGAAAGAACAACTCGTTACTGGAAGAATATCTAAGATCCACCAACCCTATGAAAATGAGGTTATACTAGTTATTCGCGCTCAAGGGAAAAATAGACGGTTACTACTCTCAGCGCATCCTAGCTACGCACGAATTCAACTGACAGAAATTGCCTATACAAATCCTGATAATCCGCCTAATTTTGTGATGATGTTGCGGAAACATTTAGATGGAGCAATTTTAGAGGATATTCATCAAGTCGAAAATGATCGCGTAGTTCACTTTACCTTCAGTAAGCGTGATGAATTAGGTGATTTGCAAAATATCGTTCTGATCGTTGAACTAATGGGACGTCACTCAACGATTGTTCTGTTGAATAAGCAAACGGGAAAAATTCTGGATGCCATCAAGCATATTGGGCATTCTCAGAATACTTACCGCTCCATCTTACCTGGCAGCGAATATATTGAACCGCCGAAGCAAGAGCAGCTGAATCCGTTTCATGTGAATAAGGAGCAAGTGTTCAAGATTCTTTCAACTGCCGAAACGTTGGATGGACGATATTTGCAGCAAAATTTCCAAGGATTGGGTCGCGACACTGCAGAAGAACTGGTTTATCGCTTAAAGAAAAGACCTAATGAAAAAATGGTTGTTTGGGCTGATTTTTGGGATACCGTTCAATCCGAACTTATACCGACGTTGGGACTCAAAAATAACAAGGAATTCTTTGCTCCGCTGGACTTTGAAACCTTCGAAGAAAGTACCGCATACAATAGCTTGAGCGCTTTACTTGATGCTTTTTATGGAGAAAAAGCAGAAAAAGATCGCGTAAAGCAATTAGGAAATGACTTGATTCGTAAAGTTGAAAATGAGATCAAGCGCAATCAAACCAAGTTAGCCAAACGCGAAAAAACTTTGAAAGATTCAGAGAATGCAGAAGATTTTCGTCGTGATGGTGAATTACTAACCACCTTCATGGCGCAAGTGCCACGGGGAGCGCAAAGCATTGAATTGCAGAATTACTATGAGGATAATGCGCCAATAACGATCAAATTGAATCCCGCATTAACCCCTAATCAAAACGCACAGAAGTATTTCCAAAAATACCAAAAGCTGAAAAATGCGGTTAAATTGATTTACGATCAAATTGCTGAGGCTAAGGATGAAATTGCCTACCTCGAATCCGTCTTAGCTCAATTAGAAATCGCTGGACCAATGGATATTGAAGTTATCAAAGAAGAGCTGATTGCCAGCGGCTACTTAAAGAAGAAACGCAGCAAGAAAAATCGCAAGCAGGCACCTTCTAAGCCAGAACGCTTTGTTGCAAGTGATGGAACGGAAATCTTTGTTGGAAAAAATAATCTGCAAAATGATCAATTGACCTTGAAGCAAGCGCGGAAAAGCGATGTTTGGCTGCATGCCAAAAATATTCCGGGCTCGCACGTCATTGTAAAGAATGATACCCCTAGTGAAGAAACGTTGCTAGAAGCTGCTGAATTAGCGGCCTACTTCTCAAAATTCCGGCAATCGGCACAGGTCCCTGTTGATTATGTCGCAGTCAAACATGTTCATAAACCGAATGGTGCTAAGCCTGGATTTGTGATATATGAAAATCAAAAGACATTGTTCGTGACCCCAGAAGAATCAGTTGTTGAGCAATTACGAAAAAATGGAACAGCCTAATCTGGCTGCTCCATTTTTTATACTTAAAGGGAGTATAAAATTTTTACATGAATAAATCACTTTACAGCAGAAATATCCATGTTCGGCTTCACGAACTAGCTTTATCGGCAATAAGTAAAAGCTGAGCAAGTTCGCGAAGCCTTTCTTCTTAGACTAATCTTTTGTCAATTTCGTACGAATTTTGAACCCTAATATATCTAAGAAGAAGTTGAAAATCGGAATACCGACAATCAATCCCCATACACCTAAAAATTTTTCACTAACTAATAAAATAACGAATGTATAAAAAATCGGCAGCTTTGTCCGACTCGACATAAACTTCGGATTCAAAATATAGGCTTCAATACAATGAACCACCACAATCAAAATCAATACGTAAATGACGGTCTGAATCCCTCCCGTTGAATAAGCAATCAGCGTTAACGGAATACAAGAAAAAATCACTCCAGCGACCGGGATTAAGCTTAAGAAGAAAATCATGATCGCTAGTGTCGGCAATTGCGTAAAACCAATCAGACCTAACCCCACGGTGGTAATTACTGTATTGACGATCGCAATCAGTAATTGAACCTCTACGACAACACCGAATGTTTCAACGAAAACTCTGGCAAAGTAAAACAAATCTTGGAAAAACCACGCATAATTACTACTCAGAAAATTCTTTGAAAACAAAATCGTTTTCTCTTTTTCTACCATGAAGAAAAAGCTCAATATAAACGAGACAATAAAAGCGATGGCTAAGCGACCAACATTTTGCAATTGTTCCAAAATGATTCCAGCCCCGCTTTCAACCTTATCCTGCCAGTTATGATTCTTAAAATAGCTAGAAATGAAGTTCGTTGCAACGTCAGAATTGAACTCTTTATGTTGATAGAAATGAACGATTGAATTATAGGTAGAGACGACTTGATCGATCAAAATGGTTGAATATCTAGAGATCAAAAGATATAGCAACCACAATTCAAACAGATAAAGAATGGTCGCCAGCAAGAATGTCGGTGCTTTAATATAGCGTTGAACAAATTTGACGATTTTGACCGAAATCAACGTGAAAATGAACGTTAACAAGATCGGCGTCATAAAATCTCTAATCATAAATAGGACAAAAATAATCATTGCCAAGACGGTGAATCTTCGTAAACGAAGATTACTTATAAAGTTTTCATACATACAAAACCCTCTTATTCATTTAAATGTGTGTTTTTTTTTCAAAGATGAATGCTATCATTTTGAAAAACTACTGAAAATACTATACCATTAAACAGCTTTTTCAGCTTCTAATATACTTTTCAATAGATAACTGGGGAGATTTCCTTGTTACCTGACGCCTTTTTGTAGGACAAAAAAGACCGGTAGAATTACTTCTACCAGTCTCGAAAATAACTTATACTTACTGACTTTGCCAATCAGCGGGATAGGTGACATAGATGAATCGTGCATCTCCAGTTACTGAGAACTTTATGCTGCTGCTTTTAGGGATAAAAATGATTTCACCAGCTTTAGCAGATATTGTCCTGCCATCAATAACTACATCTAATTGACCAGAGATGATATAATCCACTTCATCGTATTCTAAAGTCCAATCAAACGTAGTGTCTTTCATTACCATTAATCCGCAACCCAGACGAGGACTTTCTTGAAGAGATACTAAGTCTTTTGTATAAACGATGTCTGCGGGATTACCTGTATCTAAACGATCCTCTTCTGCTACTTCAATTTCTGGTAATGCAATGGATAAAATGCCGCTTAGATCGACATTTTTTGTCGGCATTATATTTTCCATTACTAATTTTCGGATCAATTTTTCGAGCATTTCTTGATTCATTTCTGTCATTGTTTACCCCTCCTTCTTGCCTAACACGCGATTTGCCATGAACATCCCTACAAAAATAGCGGTGACACCAGCCACCAATTTGCCTACCATCATTGGAAAAATCATTTCTTTTGCAACACCTGCTGTAAACCCAAGATGATCTCCTAGCACAAAGGCAGCAGAAACGGCAAATGCCACATTGATAATTTTTCCTCTTTGATCCATATCTTTCATCATTTGGAACATCGGGATACTATTGGCCAAAGTAGCGACTAAACCTGCGGCTGCCACTTCGTTCATCCCCATCGCTTCTCCAAGTTTTAATAAAGGTTTGCTAAATACTTTAGTAATAACTGCTACTAAACAAAACGCTCCGGATAAGGTCAAGGCGATCCCACCGACTACTTCAATCCCTTCTGTAACTGGAGTAATTCCTTTGATAACGGTAATACCGACCAATTGTTGGATGGCGCCAATAACCAATCCGAAGATCGCTGCCGCTACTACGCCTTTTCCAAAAATTGTGAACCCCTTGATCATCCCTTTTGGCGCAAACCATAGACCAATCATGATTAATACAGCAAAAATTACGATCGGAATCAAGTTAACTAAAATCATTCCGATCGGCATCCCCGCAGCTAGACCACCAGCCAAACACCCGATTGGAATTGTTACCATACCGCTTAACACACCAGTAGCTAAAAATTGTTGATCTTCTTTTTCAATGATTCCTAAAGCAACTGGAATGGTGAATACGATCGTTGGACCCATCATGGCTCCTAAGATTGTTCCTGCAAAAAGACCAGCCTGCGGATCAACAGCCATCTGTTGTGCTAAAGCAAAACCACCCATATCATTTGCTAAAATAGTTGTCGCGAACATCGATGGATCAGCACCAAGCATACTGTATAAAGGAACGACAATTGGGCTCAATAAATTTGCCAAAATGGGTGCTAAGGTAATGATCCCAACCATTGATAATGCCAGCGAACCCATCGCCATGATTCCTTCTTCAAACTGTTCCCCTAATCCTAACTTCCCACCGATTACATGATCGACCGCACCAATGATCATGAAGACAACCATGATATACATAATTATTTCATTTATACTCATTCTCATCTCTCCTTGAATTATTTGTCTCCACCGAATCAACCACTCCAACAATCATGGCATCTATCGGGATTCCTTCATTTTCCGCGGAAATTCTTGCTGCCATTCCCTGCGTAATCAATACGAGGTCGCCAATTCCTGCTCCTGCATTGTCTGCGGCAACTAGTAGTCCTTCTGCTTGTTCTAAGTTCATATTCCAAGTTTTTACCAGCATAAATTTGGAGCCATTCAATTTTTCATCTTTCCGTGTTGCCCATAAACTTCCTGTCACTTTTCCCAGCAGCATCCGCTTCTCCCCCAATCTGAATATTCATCTCTTGAACATAATCTTCAGCCAGAGGTGTCAACCGGCTGCCATCAGGAATGACTAGAGAGTTCGTTTCTTTAGTCAATTCAATTAAATCTTTTTGTGTTAAGTATTTCGCTCGCTTGAAGAGACTGTCTTTGCTTTTTTGCTTGTATATTAATTGATCGATTTTATCGATAGAAAATTCAAAGTCTAGACCAAATTGAACGGTTTCTTCTTTTATTGCATCATATTTCTTTAATAACGCGAATTTCGCTTGTTTCTTCAATTTATTGCGATCGACTTCACTAGCCAGTACCCAAACTGGTTTTCCCTTTATTAAAAACTGAAGAATCGTTGCAGTTGTAGGATCAATCACCTGAAGATTGGCTACAGCTGCAAGCTGCGATAAGGATAATGAGTTGACTAGAAGGGCACTTGCTGTAGGAGCATCAGTCTGTACCCAGTTCACTTTCGTGGAAAGACCTTCGATGACTGCTTTTGGGTACTCGCCAATTTGCCGAAGCAAAGCAATTGAAATAGTTCCGTTCGTATTATGAAGGCGGACAGATTTTAGAACTTCTCGCGTTACTTTTTCAATGATGATTTCGATTTCATTTATCTTCATTACTGGCAATCTCCTATTTTACTATCACTCCCGTAACACCTTTCTGATATCCACAAGCGTTTGCCTCGTCATAATCAATATGCATGGCTGTAGCGAATTTTGAACTGATCCGAATTACCACGTCATCAAAAATTAAAGAGCGTTCACTATTTAATCTGACCTTGACGATTTCCTTATTTGAGACCTGTTGTTTTTTAGCATCCTCTGGTGTCATATGAATATGTCTTTTAGCAACAATCAAACCTTTGGTTAATTGAACGACCTGAGCCCCGTTCAACACGGTGATGCCGGGGGTTTGTTCAATCATGCCGCTTTCTCGAATCGGTGTATCAATTCCTAGAGTTCGTGCATCGGTTAATGAAACCTCCACCTGGGATTCGCTTCGTTCAGGTCCTAGAATCACAACATTTTGGAACATTCCCTTTGGTCCAGCGATGGTCACTCGCTCTTTACAAGCAAACTGCCCAGGCTGAGACAGTTTTTTTACCTCAGTAAACTGATATCCTTCTCCAAAAAGCTGATCGATATGAGTTCTTGAGAGATGGACATGTCTTCCCGATGCTTCTACCGGAATTTGCGACTGTTGTGTTTCTTTTATTTTTTTAACAATTTCATCGACAAGTGCATTATATTGCTTCACATTTTAGCCTCCTTCATTCAAGAATCTTTTTACTGGAACTCAAAAGCGCTGTGAAAGGCACTACGCTTTTGAGTAAAATTATTCATGTGTTTGTTAGGAGACTTACTCTTGAATCATTTTTGGTAGAATTGCATCAACTTCGGTATGAGGACGTGGAATCACATGAACAGACAGTAGTTCTCCTACTCGCTCTGCCGCAGCGGCTCCTGCATCGGTGGCTGCTTTTACCGCACCTACATCGCCGCGAACCATGACTGTCACCAATCCACCGCCAACCTGCTCTTTGCCCATCAATGTTACGTTTGCTGCCTTCACCATAGCATCTGCTGCTTCTACTGCACCTACTAATCCTCTTGTTTCGATCATTCCTAAAGCGTTTGTACTAGACATTATTATTTCCTCCTAAAAGTTTATTGTTAAAATTTTTTCAAATTATTGTAACCGTGCTAAAATTTGTGACACTAACGTATTAATTAATTCTTCGTTAGCTGTTAATGGGGATGCTTCCTCATTTGTCGTCGTTTCATTACTACGAATCTCTTCTAACTCTGTGGTTCCATAAGCAACCCGTCTTAAATTGAAAAGATGCTGCGGGCCAATGTTATCAGATGTTGAACTTCCTCCGATGCTACCGCAACCTAGCGTGAGAGCAGGGACTAGATTGGTCGTTCCACCGATGCCGCCTAGCGCTGCTGGCGTATTCACTAATAAACGCGAGACGGGCTTTTCTAAGCCAAAAGCCTGAATAACCTTCCTGTTTTCGGTGTGAATGACCATCGTATGCCCAGCACCTTCTTCTTTCAAAATTTCTTTTGAAAGATCGCAGGCGGCTTGCCAATTTTCAACGGTGTAAAAAG
>NZ_JAWGOQ010000017.1:0-95035 GCF_032555305.1 Enterococcus sp. | reverse complement strand
AAGGTGGCTCTCTATCTCCGATTCGAGTGGCTCAGTTTTTCCCGATTCAGGTGGCTCAATCACGTCCGATGAAGTGGCTCCCAAACTCCGTCGTATGCAAAATATTAGTTTCAGGATGAATTAACGTATATTTTATCAGTAGTAGCAATCATGGTTAGCTACTAACTTGATCATTTTTGTTGAAATCAAAATAGAGTTCAAGATAATTATGATACTGGAGGGAAATGTTCATGGTAGAGATTGGAGCTAAGATCAAAGAACTGAGAGAAGCGAAAAAAATGTCGCAAAAGGATCTGGCGGCTTTTCTGAATGTTACCCCGCAGGCTGTTTCGAAGTGGGAACGCAATAAAAGCTACCCTGATCTAGATATGCTGGTGAAATTGAGTCAATACTTTCAGGTATCGGCGGATGAGCTTTTGGGAAATTCGAAGCCTTCATTTTTTGCCTCTTTCTTTTCTAAAACGAAAAAAGAAGACGAGTTAGAAAAATCAATTGAAATAAAACAATACCCTAAAGGCGAAGTGCCTAAAGCGGTAAGTATTGATAATATGTCTGGTTTTTTACGAATTACTTTTGACAATGAGGAGATACGTTATTTGAGATCGCATTTATTTGATGAAATGCTCGATCTTTATGTCCCAAAGAAAGGAAGAATAAAACGTAATCTATTCGCGTTTGGTAGGCATACTTCCTATCACTGGATCGGCTCGGAGTTTGAGTTTAAAGAGTCGGGCGAAGTGATTCTCAATGGTACGGATTCTTATTCGCCAGAAGAGCTGTGGTACGACAGTAAGGCGCACATCAATGAACTTCCTTTCCCTTAGCTTCCTAGTTAAGGGCTTTTTTTAGATTTCAATTTGTATTTTTGCTTCTTCCGCCAAACCTTAGTATAATGACGTTGTTTTGATATTTAGGAGGAAGTATACATAATGAAGAGTAATTTTTGGACAGAGCTGCCAAAGCCCTTTTTTATCTTAGCACCGATGGAAGATGTGACGGACGTAGTGTTTCGCCATGTGGTGAAAGAGGCTGGGGCTCCGGACGTTTTCTTTACAGAATTCACGAATTCGGACAGTTTTTGTCATCCAGATGGAATCGAGAGCGTTCGTGGACGGTTAGCCTTTACGGAGGATGAACAGCCGATGGTGGCGCATATCTGGGGTGACAAGCCAGAATTCTTTCGTGAAATGAGTATCGCTTTGGCAGATATGGGATTCAAAGGAATCGATCTGAACATGGGCTGCCCTGTGCCAAATGTCGCAGAGCGCGGCAAAGGCAGCGGTCTGATTCTGCGTCCGGAAGTGGCGGCGGAACTGATTGAAGCAGCGAAAGCAGGCGGTTTGCCAGTTAGTGTCAAAACACGACTAGGCTTTACTGAACTTTCGGAGATGGAGAATTGGATCAGTCATCTATTGAAGCAAGATATCGCGAATCTTTCCGTTCATATGCGTACACGGAAAGAAATGAGTAAAGTCGATGCTCATTGGGATTTGATTCCTCAAATTGTAAAAATGCGAGATGAAATTGCACCGCAAACCTTGATTACAATCAATGGAGATATCTTGGATCGTCAGATGGGACTAGAGCTTGCGGAAAAATACGGCGTTGATGGGTTGATGATCGGACGCGGGATTTTCAAGAATCCGTATGCCTTTGAAAAAGAACCAAAAGAGCATTCACCTAAAGAAATGATCGGCTTATTGCGCTTGCAGCTGGACCTGCAAGATAAGTATGCGGAGCAAGTTCCTCGTTCGATCGTTGGCTTGCATCGCTTCTTCAAAATCTATGTCAAAGGATTTCCTGGTGCGAATGATTTGCGGGTGAGTCTGATGAATACGAAATCAACAGCCGAAGTTCGCGAAATTCTAGATAATTTTGAGAGCCAGCATGAAGAAATTGCTTAGACATGGTTCTCAAGAGCCCTTGTTTAACGTAGGCAATCAACTATATAGAGTGAGGGCGAACATCCATATACGTTTTTTGTATTGAAATTAAACTAGTCTGGATTAGAAAGCAACGCGTGACGTGAAAAAGCTGCTGACCAAAAAGTTTATCTGCTTTTCCAATAAGTTCATCGATGGCACCTGTGTTTTTGCTTGCAGGTGCCAATAAAATTTTGACCTCTACGCAGTATGAAATTGTCAAAGATCGATTTAGTCGCGAAAAGGCCTACTCTCGCTTGGGAACTGGTGGTCCTTCTTTGTTTCTTTTTCTAATTTTGTGAATCCAGTGCAGTAGTCTGGTTCGTTCTTTCGTGTCTTGGTCTACTGAGTCAGATTCGGTTAATGTTACATAATTCTGTTTCAACCTGTTATCTTCGTTCGGAGTAGTTTTCGGTTGTGGGAGCGATTCTTTTTCCACTCTTATTTCTGGTCTTTCCATTGGTTTAATTTTTGTTAATAGATTGTGCAGGCGCGGTATTGTTGGCAGCACCTTCTGTTTCGAGATCTCCATTAAAGGTACAATCGGAGTTGGTAAGGCTCCCTGTTCCGTTTGTTTCAAGTCTCCTGTTGCTTCAAAGGTCGATTTTTCGATTGGTTTTTCTACCGTTTCTCCATAGTAAGTCACGCCTTTTGTCTCATGTTCTGGATCGAACATGATTGTTTCTTTAGTGATCACGACTTTGGCTGTGATCACAGAGTCGAATAGCTTTACGCCGTTTTCTGTACAAATGTCTAAGTTCGTTAATAGTTCGCAAGCTTTTTTGATCTCTGGTGCGGATAGGTTCGGGTCGAGCCCTTTATATTTCCAGTCATGGGTGCCGCCGTCACTTTTGCCAAATGTGGTAATTAAATCTAAGTCCTGGGTCATTGTTCTGCTTCCTTTCTCTGCTTCGTTTTCTGCGTAGGTTATTCGTTAACGTTTCAGTTTTTTCAAGGTTCATTGGTTTCTTCAGGACGGCCAAATGGTAATAGGGAACGGACAGTTGACACGATTGTTTCACCGAAGCTTCTTTTGGGAAAGACTTTTGAACTTAAAGTGTTCCACTCAGAAGCCATAAAGTAGTCTTCAAAATAATGGAAGTAGCGTTTCATGGAGCGTGTCGCCTTGGTATTCATGAATAGGTCGCGGACAAGATCCTTTAGAAAATAGTTAAACTCCGCCGCTCCCAACTGATTTCGTGCCTTGATTGCTAGGATGTATTGGATCGTGATGTTGCTGTTTTGGGTCGATTGATAAAAATTGGTGATGCGTGTTTCCAGTGTTTTTGGTTTTAAGTTGAATAGCTGTCGGAACGACAGAGGTTGTACATACATAGGTTCTCATCCCTTCTTTTTTGGTAGAGGAGGGCGGTCGCGCGTTACCGCTGCTCCTCAAAAATGATTGTCTAAAAAATAATTCGTTCGATGGTTTCGACGTACTTGGCGGTTTCCACAGTGTGGAAGAGTTCCGCGCCGTCTTTTTGACAAAGCTTCATGTCTGTCATTTGTTCTAACAGACCTTTGATCTCAGTGTCGGTTTTCAGAGTATTTGGATCTTTAAAGCTCCAGGTGTGGTTCTTTCCAAAGCTGTTTTTAAAGGTTGCGACGATTTTTAGCATTTAGTTTTTCTCCCTTCATTATTTGGTGTAACGTGATTGGCTGGTCAAAACCACGCCGTATAATTCACTGCCTTCAACGGATAACCCTCTCATGATTTCTCCTAATTCAAGGACTTTTTCCTCGCTTGGCTCTTCGATCACATTTGGGAAGGTGATTTTCTCGATTTTTTCTCCACCTGCGTCGATCTCTACTTGTAGTTTGTTGCCGATATGCTGAATCATTGATGTTGCCTCCTGATTTTGTTTTGTGTTCCGGCCGGTGACTAGAATATAAAGGATTTTAAAAAAGAATGCGAACCGCAATTTCGAATTAGTACCCCCAATTTCGAGCGATTAGGTCCTAGAAACGTTGAAAGACCGTTTTAATCACTCGAAGTTGAGGGTATTCATTCGATTTTGCGGTTTGACAGGCCAAATGAAAAAGAAGTATAATTAAAAATTTGAATTTCATCGTTCATATAAAATTTTTGATCTCTGTTTCTTTCTATTTCCTGTCGGTAAATAAAAATCAGCATCTGATTAGCCGCTCCCTGTTATAATTGAGAAAACAAACTGAAAGGACAGAAAATAATGATTGATGTAAAGCTTGGGGATATTTCACGTCTTGCAGTTCACGTCGATGCGATCGTCAATGCGGCAAATTCAGCCCTGATTCCCGGCGGTGGGGTCGATGGCGCCTTGAATCGAGCGGCCGGTCCGAGATTAAAGCAAGCCATGGCGAAGATTGGTGGGACACCCACTGGGACAGCAGTAATTACACCGGCATTTGAATTGCCTGCGGATTATGTGATCCATGCGGTTGGGCCGCGGTATATTGATGGCAAACATGATGAAGAAGCATTGCTGTACTCTGCTTACGAAGCCGTTTTTCAGCTGGCTCATGAATATGAAGTACAAACACTCGCTGTTCCGGTATTAAGCGCAGGGATCTACCGTTATCCGAAAGAGAAAGCAGCGGAAATTCTTTATAAGGTAGCCAACAATGGCAAAAATCAGTCGATCCATACGATGGTGATTGTCTTTGAAGAGTCTTGGCTCTCGATTTTTGAGAAGATCCAGCAAAAAAGCAACATTGAAAACGGTTGATTTTTATTAGCATATAGGGAATTAAGTGATAAAATGATAGTAAATAAGTTAAAAAGTGAGGCGAACGATTTGAAAGCTATCTCGATTCACCCGGAGCCGGTGATGGAAATCCTTGCAGGAAAGAAAACAGAGGAATATCGTTCATGGACGACGCATCATCGTGGTCCGCTATTGATTTGTTCGACAGCGATCAAGACTTCCGGCTGTATTTCGGGTCATGCGGTTTGCATCGTTGATTTAGTCGATGTTAAAAAATTAGCCGAAGATTCATATGCATGGATTTTTGAGAATGTTCGCTGTATCAAGCCATTTCCGATCAAAGGACAGCGGCGTTTGTACCATGTACCTGATGATCGAATCGTTGAGCCAGAGGCTGGTGAATTTATATTCGAGGATGGGGAGAAGGTCGTGACCGAAGAATTTTGGCAAGATTACTATTTATCCTTAGTTAACTAGGCGTTTTTGCTGGATAATGCTAATAACAATTTTAAATATCAGGATTGTTGATATATCAATTAAATAGATGCTTAAAAAAACACTCGTTTAAAAAATGAGTGTTTTTCTTTTTTTTAAAACAATAAAATAAAAAACTTGAAATCGTAATTATTTATAATAAAAAAAGGTTTATAACAAAATGTTTTCTTAAAAAAAGATTATATCATTTAGAATGAAGGTTTATATTTCTTAAAAATAACTGAAATCTAATTTTTTGTTAAAAGGCATTATAATAAAATTTTGTTTAAAATTATATATGTCTAAGAAAGGAGGATCACTAGTTTGAAAAATATCAGCTTACGGTTTCGGAATCTTTACGATTCAATTCCTTCAATTAGAAAGCCGAATCAAGCTGAAATAAGAAAAAGACTAATTCTTCAGTCGAAAAAAACTGAAGAAATGATTCGCAAGATGAGTCAAAAGCTATTGAGATGTCGTTGCCTGAGTGATCTTTTTTATTTTAGTGGTCACTCAAATGAATGGGCTTGGTCACTTTGGATGAGAGCTATTGGGGATTAAAGAAGGGATTTTGAAGAGGGGTGATCTGGGTTGAGAAAAATTAGTCTTCTATTTATTTTGTTGGTCTATTTTTTTTATTCGAATCCTGCCTTTGCTTCGGAAGAGACTGTTCCATTAATCATTGATACGAAACTAGCTGGTGAAAAGGTTGCGGGAACCGAATCGATTTATTTTGATATTTTTGATTTAACCGTCTGGTGTCAAAAAAGTAATCAAACAGAAAAAGAAGTCAAAGAATTCTGGTTGAATCGTTATCAGGATAAAAAACATTTTCAACAGTATATTCAACAATCGGCTTTGCCGCAGGTGAATGAGCGCCCATTATCAGCAACAGATGATGGAATCGTTCGAACAGAGTTACCCTATCAGCAACAAAAACAAACGGCGGTGTACTTGCTGATGGCATCAGGCGAAACTGGAAAGCAGGAATTCTTGCCAATGGTAGTCTTTATGCCAGATACACCCTCCACAGAGCCGATTCGTCTCTATGGAAAATATCAAGAGATCCAGCAGCAAGCACCACCACTCGTTGAGAAACAAACAAATCTAGAAAATAAGCCATCATCAAATAAACAATTGCCCCAAACGAATGAATTGTCCAGTAATTTTATAGCTAGTGGGTTGTTACTGGTAGTAATCGGGGGCATTGGTTTGGCTTATCAAAAACAGAAACAGGAGGAGAAATAAATGAAAAGAAAAAGAATGACAGGTTTATTGGCAGTGATCGCTTTCTTATTACCATTGATTACAGGAATGTTCGGCTTCGGGGAAACCTCTTACGCCGACGCTCCCACAGATGAACAGAAAGTAAACGTTACACTTCACAAGAAAAAAATGGACCAATTCCCAACAGAAGACATTCAAAATACCGGGGAAGAAATGAGCGAATTCAATCAATATGAAGGACTGCCGGGAGTCACCTTCAAAGCATGGGATATCAGTAATGATTTTTATAGTCAATTAAATGCTGAAGTAAGTGCGACTGCTTCGGCAGAAGAATATGCAGCAGCAGTAAAAAAATTAATGAAAGAGTTTGTGTTCACTGAAAGCAAAGCGACTCTTAAGGATACAAAGGAGACAAATGATTCTGGTCTGGCCGTTTTCAATAATTTGGATAAGCGTTCGGCTGACGGAACATATAAAGTCTATTTCTTTGAAGAGTTAGCTAAGTCAGGTGTTCAAGCTTCGGCTACTCCGTTGATTTTAGTTTTGCCAGTAGTGAAGAATAATGTAGAAAATAGAGATATTCATTTATATCCAAAAAACAAAGTTAAGGGCGAAATCGACAAAGTGTTAGTCGATGAAAATGGTAATCCACTATACAATGAAGAAAAACCAGAGGAAGAGCCAAAGAAAAAAGACCGCTATGATTATGAAGTCGGCAAAAAGGTTTACTATCGTGCCAGCTTTACAATCCCTAACCAAATCGGTGAAATCATCAATAAGGATAGCGGACAACAAACACGATATACAAAACTAATCTTCAAGGATGCTGTTTCAGAAAATGGTTTGAAATTTGAGGGTATTGATCGGATTACAATTGGTGATTCATCTACAAGTATTAAAGACGAGTTCCTTACTCATGGGGTACCAACTTATATGAGTACTGCTGATCCATATAATGAAAAAGCAGGATTCACTATTACAATGAATTTGAATGATGCAGTAAGCGGTGTTGATGATACCAACTTTAACACTTCGAAAACGACAGCTGAATACTTGAGCCAATATGGCGGGAAGACGATCAACATTTATTATGCGGTCTCTTTCACAGAAAAAACTCCTGTAGATGTAGATGTCAACAATAAATTCGAAGTAGATCTAACCCATGATGGTACGGATGAAAATGAATATGATGATGAGGTTCCACCGATCGTTACTGGCGGGAAGAAATTCTTAAAACATGAAGATGGAAAAGAAACTCAAGCCTTAGATGGCGCTACATTCATCGTCATTAAAAAAGATAGCGGCAAAGATTATTATTTGACTTACAAAGATAATACTGTCACATGGACAGAGATCGGTGCAGACAAAGATTACACAAACGCGACTCGCTACACCTCTGAAAATGGCGGTAAAATCACTGTTTCTGGTTTAGCTTTCGGAACTTACTACTTAAGAGAAATCGAAGCACCAAATGGTTTCCAATTATTGACAGATGATAAAGATTTTATAATATCAAAAGATTCATTTAAAGATGAAGCAACATTGAAAGTTGCCAACATTTCAAAAGGCGGCTTCTTGCCATCAACCGGGGGTAAAGGGATTATTGCTTTCCTAGCTGTGGGTATGGCTTTGATGTTGTTTGCATTCTATAAGTATCGTCGGATTCAACACGCTGCAAACTAATTTAATTGAGAACATGCAAGGGCAGTCACTTTGCCCTTGCTTTTTTATTTTTTGAAAAAAAATGGGATAAGTTGATAGAAGGACTTTTGATTATAAAATATAAAAAAAAGTTTTATTTTTAAAAAAAGTAAGATTGAATACCGATTGTTTGTGTTCATTTTTACTGATAGTCCAGTGTCTTATTTCAATTTTTTTCACGATCTAAAAAAAAATAGTTTTAAAATTACGACATTTGAATAAAATTGACCAAAAATTGCCTAAATCGTTTCTTTGTTTTATTATTTGTTAACAACATAAAAGATTTAAAGTATTTGGCAGTTTTTTTACATAAAAAAGGATATTACTGAGAAAATAATGTTGGAGAAAGTCATTGATTAATGGAGACTTCATTTTTTTGTCAAAATACAAAAATTCCGAAGAATTGGCTTCTGGTGGACAGTCGGAAAAAGGGGAAAGAGTAAAGTTTTAGCAGCAAAGGCATTCTTTTGAGAGGAGAATGGTCATGGATTTTCGTGCAGTGTTAGGAACAAGCAATAAGCGGCGATTAGCATTAGTGGAGCAGCTCTATTATCATCGTGATGGATGGTCCAGCGATCAATTATTAAGCGAGTTGAATTGCTCGCTGCCGATTTTGTTAAATGATATCGAATTGATCAATGAGGAATATCCGAGTTTTCAGATTATAAAAACAAAAGGGCTCTACCGCTTAATTGTCGATAAAAAAGTCAGTTTGGGGAACTTGTATGCCAATATTTTGAACACGAGTCCGGAATTTCAGATTATTGAGGAGCTCTTGTATGAGGAGTGCGAGAATATCACTGCTCTAGCCAAAAAGCTGTATCTCAGTTCTTCTAATACACAACGGTATTTAAAAAAAATCGAGAAGGCTTTAACCATGGCTGGTATGGACCTGTGTTATCGTCCCTTACGAGTGGAGGGGAACGAAGGAGAGATTCGGAACTTTTATTACCGTTTCTATACTGAGAAACAAAAGGCTTTTGAAAGTACCATGCCAAAGCTGCCGACAAAGCATTACCATATTATTGAACGGTATGTGCAGGAATTCGTGAGAGTCAATCAGATCCATGAAAAGTATGTTTTTCAAAAACGATTGATCTACAATTTCTACGTCAGTACCTGGCGGATGAAAAATGGTCATGAATATCCTAGAGAAGACTTACGGACTGAAGGATTAGTCTTGCCGATGGAGATCGAGTACAAGGAATTGAAGCAAGCAGTTAGAGAAGGAGCGGACATGGAGCTGACCCCAGACATGGTGCGGGATGGTCTTTGGTTGACCTTTTCAGATTCAATCGTGTTCAGTGTTTCACATAGAGAGCTTGCGCTGACCGATAATGCAAAGTATCAGCAGCTGTTTATGCGCCATTATGAATTAGTGGATGACTATAATAAAATGCTAGGCTATCGTTTAGATAAGCAAAGCAGGATCGACTTGGCGACAGTATTATCAAATGATTTCTATATGTATGATCCTCAAGGACAATATGTGTGTCTGCTGTGGCGTAACCGGACTATGTTCCTATCAGAAGTGTCGAAAATATACAATCGCGGTGTTGAAAAAGTTAGAGAGCTGGTACAAAGCTTCGTCGATAAATACGAAATGTATCAGGAAGAAGATTTTATTCGTGATTATACTTATTTACTGATCACGATGGAAGAAAGAAGTATGGAGTGGCTGGCAAATCAGGGACCACTTTTAAAAATTTTATTGCTGTCTGATTTAACGCCCACAGAAGAGAGTTTCTTAGCAAAACAAATTTCAGATACGATCTATGGAAATTTCATGATCGTTCATTTTGAAAAATTATCCGGCGGCACGCTGCAATTACAAGATGAGTTAAAAAAATACGATTGCCTGATCACCACGGGCTCAGCAGAAGGATTACCGGAGGACTATCCGGTCGTTGTGATTGATCCCTTCTTGACTAGACTAAGTACACGCTGGATTCAAGAAACGATTAGTGAGCTGGAAGAAAATCGAAGCCTTGTTTCTATGGTAGAATAGTTAGCGAAAGAAGGCTGACTATGAATAGTATGGAAAAAATCAATCAATTTCGCGATGAAAGAAACTGGCGCCCATTTCATAATGAGAAGGATTTAGCATTATCAATTTGCTTAGAGGCGGCCGAACTGCTGGAGCTTTTTCAATGGAAGGATTCAGAAGAAGCACGGACACAAACAGAGCGCTTGAAGGAAGAACTGGCTGATGTACTGATTTATTCTTACATGATGGCTGATAATCTGGATTTCGATATTGATGAGATCATCAGTGAAAAATTGAAGAAAAATGCGATTAAGTATCCAGTGGAAGAAGCGTAAATCTATTACAAGGAAAGCCCCTTTTCAAAGCGAAAAGAGGCTTTTTGTTATTCATGTAATTCCAGCGGCAGTCCATCTGGGTCAAAGAAGAAGGTCATCTTCTCACCAGTGAAGTCATCGGTTCGTAAAGGTTCGCATTCGACACCGTGGCTAGCTAAATAAGCAACCGTCGCTTCAATCTCTTTGGTCTTGAAAGCTAAGTGACGTAGGCCGGCGGCTTCTGGAAAACTTGGCCGTTTTGGCGGGTCTTGTACGGCAAAGATTTCCAATTCCGCGTCATTAAGCTGTAGATCTAATTTATAATCTTGACGCTCTGGTCGGTAATTTTCGCGAATGATCGGCAAACCGAGAATATCGACATAAAAATGGCGGGCTTTTTGATAGTCCGACACGATGATAGCGACGTGATGGATCGCAGAAAAATCTGGTTTAGGCATAAAAACATCCTTTCTGTTTTTCTCTTATTGCTCAAAAGCAGAAAACGCTCGAGCCGCTTTTATTCATTATAAGCTAGTTGGTTAAAAAAAAGTATGTTATACTTCAATCAATTGAATAGAAACATTTGGGGTGCTGTAATGCTGAGATTATACCCATGGAACCTGATGCAGTTAAGACTGTCGCAGGGAAATGTAGCTAGTTGACTGATCGTACCCGACCATTTTCTTTTGGTTGGGTTTTTCTGTCTTTTACTCCTCTTGTTTCTTGCAGAAAGGAGTTATTTGTCGTGGAGAAAAATAAGATCCACAAGTTAACGTTACTGGCGCTGATGATCGCATTGGATGTCGTGCTTTCGCCATTGATGCGGATCGAAGGGATGGCACCAATGTCCAGCGTCATGAATATCATCGCCGGGGTATTATTGGGACCAATCTATGGGACAGTGATGGCAGTGGTCTGTGCCTTGATTCGGATGACGATGTTGGGGATTCCGCCGTTGGCATTGACGGGTGCGGTATTCGGCGCATTCTTTGCAGGATTATTTTATCGCTTAGGCAAGAAATTGATCTGGTCGATGCTGGGAGAAGTCGTTGGTACGGGTATTATTGGTTCGCTTTTGTCTTATCCTGTGATGGTTTGGTTCACTGGCAGTCAAAATGATCTGTATTGGCTGATCTATACGCCAAGATTTGTCGGGGCGACGCTGATTGGTTCGGCGATTGCTTTTGTGGTGTTAGTTAAATTACAGGAAACAGCAATTTTTAAACGCTGGCAGCGGCTGTTTTCCAGTGAAAGGATGTTTGGATGATCAAAACGAACTTTTCAAAAATATTTCCGTTGGCGGATGGGCCGTTAGTTCATTGCATAACCAATGAAGTCACCTGTGAGACAGTGGCGAATGCTTTGCTCTATGTTGGGGCGAAGCCGATCATGGCTTCTGATTTCAGAGAGTTTGAAGAGCTGTTTCAAAAGACCGATAGTTTGCTGCTGAATATTGGTCATTTATCGGAAGAACGAGAAAAAAGTCTGATTGCAGCGAGTAAATTAGCGAATAAAGTGCAGAAGCCAACGGTGGTTGATTTGGTTGGTTATGGTGTCAGTCGAGTTCGTGATCAGGTAGGCCGTTCTTTGGTGGAAGAAAAACCATCAGTCGTAAAGGGCAATATTTCCGAATTGCGTAATTTCTGCAATTTACCGAGTTATGCTCGTGGAGTGGACGGTAGCGAGCTGGATCAAAGGGATGAAGCAATCGAAGAATTGATCGAAGCGATGCAGAATTTAGTAAGGTCGTATCCGCAAACCACTTTTTTAGCGACCGGCAGTCAAGACATTATCGTCGATCAAAAGCATGGTTGGCGATTAACCAATGGGGTACCTGCATTGGATCGTTTTACTGGAACGGGGGATATCGTTGGAGCATTGATCGCGGCTCTATTAGGCAGCGGAGTAGGAACTACCGATGCGGTCATTTCTGCAGTCAGCTATTTTAATCTTTGTGGGGAACAGGCGAAAGACGAGATTGGGTTAGCCGCTTTTCGGCAAGAAACCTTAAATCAGCTTTCGGTATTGATGGAAGAAGATTGGTGGACTGAAGTGAAGGGATGGGGAAAGTAATGGATTTAACATTGTATCTAGTGACTGGGCGTTATGATTTTAGCGACGAGAAATTTTTGAGCGTGATTGAGGAAGCCTGCAAAAATGGTGTGACATTGGTTCAATTACGAGAAAAGGAATTGGTATCGGGAAGATTTTATGAGCTTGCCTTGAAGGTAAAAGCGATCACGGATCGTTACCAGATTCCTTTGATCATCAATGATCGGGTGGATATTTGTTTGGCTGTCGATGCGGCAGGTGTGCATATTGGCGATGATGAGATGCCAGTAGATGTTGTTCGTTCTCTGATTGGACCAGAAAAAATCTTAGGTGTTTCAGCGAAGACAGTGGAACGAGGATTAGAAGCTGAAAAAGCTGGTGCGGATTATTTAGGAATCGGTGCGATTTATCCAACGAAAACCAAAGATACCCCACTGACGTCTAAAGAAATGCTAAAAGCCATTAATGAAGCGGTGAAGATTCCAAGTGTGGCGATCGGTGGGATTAAGGAAGATAATTTAGCGGATTTTCTTGGAACAGGGATTGCAGGCGTCTCGATCGTCAGTGAGATTATGCGGGCAAAAGATGTCGGTAAAAAGGTCCGTAGCTTAAGACAAAAAATTGATAAAGTACTGGGGGAACAAGCATGATCAATTCAACACCGCAAGTCGTAACGATCGCCGGTTCAGATTCTGGTGGCGGCGCAGGAGTTCAAGCTGATTTAAAAACGTTTCAGGCGCGTAAAGCCTTTGGTATGAGTATTATCGTGGCACTGACTTCACAAAATACTTATGGTGTGCAGGACAGTATGGCGATCCCCAGCGCATTTATCGAGGAGCAGTTTGATTCGTTGGCTGCTGATTTTACGATTGGAGCAGCGAAGACTGGGATGCTGGCAGATGTTGAACGTGTGGAGACTGTCGTGAAGAAATTGAAGCAAGTCGACTTTGGACCGGTGGTGGTTGATCCAGTGATGGTAGCGAAAGGCGGGCATCATTTGCTAGAAAGCGATGCAGTAAAAACGATCAATGAAAAACTATTACCATTAGCTGCCATTGTAACGCCAAACTTGCCAGAAGCAGAAGTGATTATTGGACAACGAATCGTCACAGATCATGAGATGATCGAGGCAGCGAAGAAGCTGCAAGCTTTCGGCACGCAAAATGTCATCGTCAAAGGCGGGCATAGCCAAAATGAGGAAGCCGCAGATTTTGTTTTACTGGCATCGGGAGAGAGTTTCTGGATGAGTGCGCCAAGAGTAGAAACAGCGAATACACATGGAACGGGCGATACCTTCTCAGCGTGCATCGCTGCGGAACTAGCCAAGGGAACAGAACTGAAGGAAGCGATCATTATCGGCAAGAAATTTATCCACGCAGCCATCAGCCAACCGATTTTTGTCGGTCACGGTCACGGACCAACCAACCATTGGGCAAAGATGTCTGGCGATATTTCGATCAAATAAAAAAAGAAGTTGAGTTCGTCTCAACTTCTTTTAATTTGCCTTCAAACAGATATCCTGTCCTTGTTCTTGCAGGTGAGCGACATGCTGTTCGCCCCAACTGCACAGGCTGTCTAAAATATCTGACAGACTGCGGCCGTATTCACTTAATGAGTATTCGACTTTTGGCGGGACTTGCTGATAGACTTTGCGGTCGATAATATTATCATCTTCTAATTCACGGAGCTGCTGCGTCAGCATTTTTTGGCTGATGCCGGTGATCCCGCGTTTCAAATCACTGGGACGCATCGGTCCGTGGCGTAGGTTACAAAGAATAATTGGTTTCCATTTCCCACCAATGACATCCATCGTGGCTTCTACGCCGATCATATATGCACGATTCTCCAAAAAAAATTCCTCCTTAAAATCTTGATGATATACAAAAGTTACTGAAAGGTACCTATAGTACAAAAAAGTGGGTACTTATCAAAAGGTCATCAACAGTATATAGTATCTTCTCGTAGGTTACAAATACTTTCTTTGGAGGAACAAAATGGAAAAGAAAATCTCACCAAACTTAACGTTACTGGCTCTCGCAATCAATGCCTTTGCGATCGGGTCAACCGAATTTATCAGTGTTGGACTTTTACCAATGATTGTGAAAAGCTTCCACGTCACCTTAGCTCAAGCAGGACTAACCGTTTCATTATATGCATTCGGCGTTACGATTGGAGCACCATTATTAACTGTTTTGACAGGAAAATGGAATCGCCGTAATTTGATGCTGGGGATCATGCTGCTGTTTATCAGCGGAAACTTATTAGCCGCATTTGCGCCAACCTTTACGATTTTGTTATTGGGTCGGATTTTAGCGGCGTTGGCTCACGGAATCTTTATGTCAGTTTCAACGGTTATTGCGGCTGATGTCGTAGAACCTTCAAGGCGGGCTAGTGCAATTGCTGTCATGTTCACGGGTTTGACCGTGGCGACAGTAACCGGTGTACCGCTGGGGACCTTTATCGGGCAGCAAACAACCTGGAATATGTCCTTCATCTTTATCGCAGCAGTTGGTTTGCTTGGTCTGATCGCCAGCAGTTTCTTAGTGCCGCGTCATTTACCGATTCCTGGCAAGGTCGATTTGAAAGGCTTTGCTCGCATCTTTACCAATAAGCCATTAGTGATGTCCTTCTTGATCACTGCCTTTGGTTACGGTGGAACATTCGCAGCGTACACGTATCTGTCACCAATTTTAGAAGACTTTGGCTTCACAGCAAGTGCGGTCGTGATTATTTTGATTGTTTACGGTGTGATGGTGGCGATCGGCAATACGGTCGGTGGACATTTTGCCAATGAAAAACCACTTGCTTCATTAATTAAAATGTTTGGGCTTTTGATGGCGGCACTCATTTTCTTGTTTGTCACGATCTTGATTGGAAATAATATTTTGGGCTTGCTGGCAGCGATGCTTTTGGGTTTGTTTGCCTTCATGAATGTCCCGGGCTTGCAATTGTATGTCGTACAGTTAGCGGAAAAATATGTACCGCAAGATATCACTCTTGCATCCGCACTTAATATCGCAGCCTTCAATATCGGGATCACATTAGGGTCAACAGTCGGAGCTCAGGTCACTGGTAAAATGGGCATTGCCTATACGCCAATTTTTGGTGCAGTGATTGTTTTACTAGCGATAGTTTTGATCACACAAGTAAAGAAAAGTGAATCAACCGAAGCGTTAAGCGAAATTGCTGAATGTGAAGAGTAAATCAAAAAGCCGTGAAGGATCGTCGTCACGGCTTCTTTGCATCATTCCAAATTTGCGCCAAAATATCCTTCAATACGAGGAAGGCATCTTGGTCATTGTAGCCATAATCCTTCTTCAAACGTTGCAGCATCTCTTTCATTTTTGGAACGTAATCATCTAATTGAACGTTTTGTTGATAAGTCGTTAAGACAGGATATTTTTCTGCCCAAACGCTTGTCCAGTCGACTTTCGCTTGTTTTTCTTCACTGGTTTTGGCGATAACTTCTTTGATATCGTTCAAGTCAGGGTCAAATTCGATCAGCTCATCTAGCGAAACTTTGTATGCGGCGGCCAATTTTTTTGACTGATTGATATCCGGCAGCGTTTCATCCAGTTCCCATTTTGAGATCGTCTGTCTGCTCACACCGAGTTTTTCCGCTACTCCCTCTTGAGACAGACCTTGTTTCTTTCGTGCATTGAAGAAATTCGTTCCTAGTGACATTCTTCATCCCTCCAAACTTTATATGTTCAGTTTAGCAGGATTTGAGCTGAAAACTAGCGATGATCTTTTGAACAGTTGCCCGTCTTCTTTACATTAACCAAGTGTCGGTTCTTTGCGGAAATGAATTAGGCAAGCAATCAAGACGGCTACTAATAAAGCCAATAAGAAAAGCAGTGAAATCTGTGAACCAGTAACGGTAGCCGCAATAAAGTCTGATTGAGACTGTTGTGCCAAGTTGATGATGGTCGCAACGATTGCCGTAGCAACAGCACCGGAAAATTGCTGCAATGTATTGAACAGCGTGTTGCCATCTCCGTATTCATCTTCTGAGAGCAAGTTCATGCCGGTGGTCATTAGATTGCTGTAAGAAAATCCGATGCCGATCATGTAAAAGACATGCCCTGCGACAAATCCGAGTAAAATCGGCGAACGTAATAAGAGTGTTAAGGCAATCCATCCAACCGTCGCAAAGCTTAAGCCAAGTAAGATTGGTTTTTTCGAACCAAAGGTATCCAAGACACGACCAGAGATCGGGGCTAGGATCGCACCGACTGCTGCACCGGGCATCATTACAAGGCCGGCAATAAAAGCATCTTTGCCTAAAACGATTTGAATAAAGTTTGGCAGGACAAATGAGATCCCTAACAGTAAAAACTGACAAACTAAGAAGCCGCATAAGAATAGGACGAAGACTTTATTTTTTAAGACTGTAATGCGGACTAGCGGATTCTTTCCCCGTGTCGCTTGACGATAGAAGATGATTAAGCCAATGATTCCAATAGCCAGAGAAGCAAGGCTGACCAAGCTTCCGATTTGATTTAGGAACATCAGCAGTCCGCTGAATAGCAGCGCCACACCAATCAGACTCAAAATATCCAATGCACCTGTTTTCTTGACTGGCATTTCTGGAATAGCATAAAGCCCGATTACCAAAGAGATGGCCAGAACTGGTAATAAGAATAGAAAGATCGCGTGCCAAGAAAGGCTGGCGGTCATGATACCGCCATAAGTCGGTCCAATCGCTGGGGCAATGGAAGTTGTAAGTGTTCCGACCCCCATCATCGTTCCGCGTTTATGCATCGGGGTGAAATTCAAAATAATATGGAACATCAACGGCAGAGTAATACCTGTGCTGACACCCTGCAACAGTCGCCCAATCAATAAAATACCGTAAGATGGCGACCACAGATCAATCACTAAACCGGCAATGAAAAAGAGATTAGCGACAATAAACAATTTACGGATCGAAAAATTTTTCAATAAATAATTAGAGAAGGGTACCATAATGGAGATCACTAAGAGATAAATAGTCGTGACCCATTGCACCATACCAGTGGATATTCCGAACTGTTTGATCAGGGTGGGGAAGGTCACGTTCATAGCAGTTTCGATCAGAACGCCGGCGAAGGACATAATTCCCGTGGCAAGGACAGCTAACAACAAATGGAGTTTCTTTTCTTTCATGTAATAACCTCACTTTATTTCGACAGATAACATTGAATAAGACGTTAGCTATCTCTGTTAATGTAGTAAATGGAACCTGTAGCTAACTCTTGTTGAAAAAAGCATTTTTCTTCACGCATACGATCCAACTAAACAGTGCTACATTTCAGAAGGCTTAATAGTAAAAAGATACTTCATTGCTATTAAATCTATGAAAAGTTGGACTCGCAAAAAGAGAGGTGGTTTCTAAATTAATAGAAACCGCCTCTCTCTCGACACGCGTTGCGTGTTATCTGTACGATTTATTCACAAAATGCATTGTAAAGCTTTTTATGAACAAGGTCAAGCTTAGCGTTGGATCAAAAAGCTGATGATGGCAAAAATTGCGATGTGTGCGGGATAAAAAATATAGAAGAAATTCCGCATACTGCGACCTTTTTCACCGTTATATAAAATAATCGGAATCGCTGAAAACATCATCATCCATTGATAATTCATGGTAAATGCGTGTTGTACACCGCCAGTCACTAATGTAATTAAAGCGATAATCACTAGCGCAGCAACTTGTAAAAATTTCTTGCCGTGGAAAAGATAGAACAGAACAGCCAGTAAAACAAATAGGATTCCGCCTTCAGTCAATAATACTGTTGGAACAAGTAAATTGAACGCTTGGAAAAATAGCAATCCAAATTTCGATTCAAGTAATCCGCTAGACAAAAGCACTATTACCAAAGCACTTAACAGTGTTGGCACTAAGAACCAGAGCAATCCTTTAGCGATTTTCCGCTGTTTGAAGTATTCACAGGCCTGCATGTAGACGGTGGCTAAAAATAGAGTACCAAAAATATTATTAATAACAATCGCATCGCCTACCGCGAAATAACGATTCAAAATCATATTAATGACGCCCATTAACCAAAATCCTGCTAATAATCGGAACATATATCTTTTTCGATTCCGAGTATGGATAAAGCCTTCAGAACTTTCAAATAGAAAAATCGGTGCCGCGATTCGTCCGATCCAATGGAACCACATAGGAACACCTAAAAATAAGAAAAATTCTGCAATATGATCGAGTACCATTGTTACAACCCCGGTAACCTTTAACTGGAAACCAGTCATTCCTTTATTCATTAAAAAAACCCTCTCTCTTTTCTTTGTTAACACAATACTGAAATTCTATAATATTCACCATGTATTTGACGAACAATAGGCTTACAAAAATGAGAGAATAAATGTCAGAAAATTCTTTAAACTTATTGACATCTAAAAGAACCTTCGTTATCATTACAATCATAAATTAATTTAATTGCCATTTAAATTTAATTTTAAAGAGGATGTCAGTTCTGCCTTTCGCAGTATCAATGAAGCTGATGTTTGGCAGAATGATATACGGCATGAAAATCAAATTCATTTTTCTCAAGAAAAATGAATACACTAACATGAATGAGGAGAATTTTTATGAACGCGACGACTACTTCAACAATGATTATTATTAGGCTGAGGACTTGAGGCTTGTTTTGAAAAAAACAGTTTGAAGTCCTGTTTGACATTTGTTGAGTGGGATTCTCCAGGCATCCCACCTACTCGGTGAGATGCTTTTTTGCGAGTTAAGCTTTTTGCAGTTTACCAAGCGTGAGACGTAATTATAAATTTTTAACGAAATAGTGGACAAGTAGTTTAGCTTAATCGTATGCAAGGCGATAATAAAACTCATTTTTCGCGCTTTTGGAAAAATGAATTCTTTAATAAGAGATAGCTGTCAGTCCAACTTCTCCCAGTTTAGTGATGCGTGAGATGGATTAAATCTGTTAAATCCAAAAACCTATGAACTGGTTTAGTGGATAATATATATTTAGAGAAAACTAATTGTTGATTAATTGTAATTAAAAAGGAGTGGAGAAAATGGAAAACAATGTAAAAAAGGTGAACTTTCAAGAGGCTGCAGTCTACACAGTTGAAACTACGGAGGCGCCACAAGCGATTGGACCGTATGTTCAAGGGAAAGTTGTGAATGGAATGTTGTATGCATCAGGACAAATTGCACTAGATCCTGTCAGTGGGGAATTAGTTGGGGAAACAATCGAAAATCAAACCTATCAGGTTTTACGGAATGTCGGTGGTGTCTTGAAGGCTGTCGGAGCAGATTATGACAAAGTTGTAAAAACGACTTGTTTTTTGAAAAATATGTCTGACTTTGCCGCGTTTAATCAAGTTTACGCCAGTTTTTTTGAGAAGGAGAAGCCTAGCCGTTCATGTGTTGGGGTAGCTGATTTGCCAAAAGGTGCTCTGGTAGAAGTTGAAATTGTTGCGGTTGTTGAGTAAAAGATAATTTAATAAATTCGTTTGAAGCCTTCCTATCAATGATTGGAATGTTTTTTCCGATTTCTTTTTTGAAAAATAGAAAAGGATAATTCATGGTATCAAGTTCTGGAGTTGACTAAATAAAAAAGCCCCGCTATGGTCAAAACCTGACCAAGAGGCGAGACTGTCAATATAAAAAGATAAATCAGATTCAATAATCATATGTGCAAAATAAAAATGAGTACCACCGCAGCAATGGTTTGGACCGCCCCAACGGATAAACCATAAATTAGGAAACGCGGTCCTTCTTTTAGGAATTTGCGAAAATCTAATCGCAGTCCGATCGCAGCCAAGGCAGTCGTTTCAAACCAAGTGCTGATAAAATGTGCACCATCGCTAAAGATTGGCGGCAACGAAAAGAAGCTGTTAATGATACAAAAAATTAAAAAGCAAGTGACATACCAAGGAATCGGGAATTTTTTCTTCGACTCCTTGGTTGTTTTTAGTCCATCCTTTTGCGCTTTACGTTCGAATAGGAAAACGACCACAACTAAGAAAATGATTCGCGTTATTTTAAAGAGCATCGCGTATTTGACCGTTTCAGGATTTACTAAGCTGGCGCCAGCGACGACCTGTCCGACTGACTGCAAGGTTCCGCCAAGCAGAGCGCTTTTGCTTAATAGTGCATTCCCGAATAGCGATATTCCTAAGAAGGGCAGCGTCAGCATCATCACGGTTCCTAGTAGATTGACCAGGGTAATGATTTGACCTTTTTCCTCATCGTTTGCTTCGATAGCTGGTGCAATTGCTCCAATCGCAGACGATCCGCAAACTGCATTCCCACCGGCCATCATTAAGGCCATTTTTTCATTAAAGCCAAGCTTTCGACCGAACCAGTAAGCACCAGAAATGACTGTTGCCATGATCAATATGATGAAGATCAGCCCTTTGAGCCCCATTTCTCCGATGGTTTGGAAGGTCACGGTAAAGCCCAGCAGGACGACTGAGTATTCTAATAAGCGGCTCTCGGAGAACTTCGTGCCAACGGCTAAAGCGGGCTGCTTGAATATCGTATTTCCTAAAATGATACCTAATAGAATTGCCAAGGTGGCTCCGCCAAGCTTCGGTACAAGCAGTGCGAGTAATTTTGCCAAGATAGCCACTCCCACGGACAAGCCCAGACCGGGCAGAATGGGTTTATTTTTAATATAAAGATTTGTAAACATCGTTGATCCTCTTTCTTATAATTAGTTTTCAGTTGGAGATTTATTTTTGATCGATCAAAAAGATAATGCGCGTTATTTAGAAAGTGTTTTTTACGAAAAGTTTTGCTGGTTTTCATTGACATTTCATTTGCATAACAAATTATAACCGATATCTTTCATTATTAGAATTTATTGATATAATACCTTAGATAGAAAAAGATAATGGAAGTGATTACGATGTTCAAATGGCTAGAAACATTCAAAGTAGTGTATGAGACCAAGAATTTTTCAAAGGCTTCAGAGATTTTATTTATTTCACAACCAACAGTCTCCGCTCAGATCAAACAATTAGAGAATGAATTTGGCACACAATTATTTATTCGCAGCGGCAGAAAAGAAGTTCTGGTGACGCCGCAAGCGGAGATTTTATATGAACGTGTCGTAGATCTGATGGACGACTGGGATAACTTGTATCAAGCAGTCCAGACCAATCAACAGCAGATTGTCCGCTGTGTGATCGGTGCTTCCCACACGTTTGCCAATTATGTATTGCCAACGCTCTTGATCCAATTGCATCAGGAATTTCCACAAATTCGTTTCAGTGTTCAGATGATGAATTCCTTAGAAGTTTTACAAGCTGTAGAACATCATACGGTGGATCTTGGTTTTATTGAAAAGCCATTGTCTGCGCCAAATATCAAGCGTTTTCCACTCATGGAGGATCAGTTAGTATTAGCTGGTGATACAGAAAAAGGTCCGTGGCTCGTACGGGAAAATACCTCGGGCGTTTATTACTATACGAAGCGTTTTTTAGAAGAAAAGGATATAAATGGACCTGTGATGGAGATCCAAAATAATGAAGTGATTGTTGGTCTGTTGCGGCAGGGGTTCGGCTGTTCACTGATTTCAGAGCGGGCGGTGGAAGATATTCCGCATCAACGATTGGACGATAGTTTTAAACGGAATTTCTATTTGATCCGACGCAAGACCAACGCTTCTGATGATATCGAAAAATGCGCTGACTTTATTTGTGAGTGGAGTAAATAGGAAAGATTCTTACTAGAAAGATGATATAATAAATAAGACTAAAGATATTGTCAGTAAAGAGTAGGAGGAGCAATAAATGAAGAAAGTTGGTTTGTTAGTTGGCTTACTGATCGGATTGCTATGTTTGCCTGTTTCTGTTGATGCTGCCGGAACAGCCATGTCACGTCTGTATAATCCTAACAGCGGGGAACATTTTTATACTGCTAACACGAATGAACGGGATAATTTGACACGAGTTGGCTGGCGCTATGAGGGAATCGGCTGGAACGCACCAGCGAGCGGCAATCCTGTCTATCGTTTATATAATCCTAACGTGGGGGACCATCACTATACCTTGAATACAAGTGAACGGGACACCCTAAAACGAGCAGGCTGGCGTTATGAAGGTATTTCATGGTACTCACCGAGCAGCGGGATCCCGTTGTATCGCTTGTATAATCCTAATGCGCGAACTGGGACTCATCACTATACGTTGAATGCGAATGAGCGAGATAACTTAAAACGAGCAGGTTGGCGCTACGAAGGTATCTCATGGTATGCGGTGCAGGGCAGCGCTCCTGAGTATATTCTATTGAATGCACCGTATATTAATCAAAACTCAGCCGGACTTCCGATGGGGTGTGAAGCAGCGACCTTACTACAAAGTCTGCAACTGAAAGGCTATGCTCGGAATTACAACCTGAAAAGCTTTATCAAAGAAATGCCTTTAGCAGCGGACAATAATCCGAATAATGGATTCGCGGGACGACCAGATATCGTGATGAACGGTGTTTATCAGTCAATCTTCCCGGCACCGTTAGCAAAATGGGGCAGTAGATATGGTAAAGTCGCGAATATCTCCGGCAGCTCTACAGCAACGCTGAAGCAGGAATTGCGCAATGGGAATTCGGTTGTGGTCTATGTTACGTTGAATTTCGCTAGTCCACAATATGGAAAATATTTCTGGGGTACTGGAATCGACAATGCCCATATTATGACCCTAGATGGATATAACCAAAGCAATAATACTTATCATGTTTCTGACCCGAATGCTGGAAAATATTGGGTAGCAGGGAATAAGTTTGAAGCTAGCTATAATCTTAAAAAATATGCAGTAGTTGTTAGATAGAAGAACTAACTGTAAATGCGTATCCTTAAATGATGGGCATTTACAGTTTTTTTGTATTGCAAAGACTGTCCATCTAAGAAAGATCGACAGTCTATCACTATTTGGGTTATTTATTTAAAGATGTAGAAAGTTCTTTTAAGAAAATAACGGCTTCTTCCAAACGTTGAAAATCAACGATTGATAAGTTGTCCTTCGGCGTATGCATCACCGCTTCCATCAATAAATACATTTGAGTCGAAGCGATAGCAACTGCTGGGATTCCAGCGCCAGCGAACAGCATATGATCGCCCATCGGCCAAGGCTCAACTTTTTCGACAGTCGGATAATCTGCTGCAAAGTTCTCTAGCTGCTCGGTCAGTTGTTCTGAACATTCATAGAGTGAGTATGAGATGGTACTATTTTGCATCCCGGCACCATCAACGTTAAAGGCAAATTCGTATTCTTCAGGTTGATTTAACGATTGTGCCATGAACGTCATTTCTCCCGGCATGGAATAGTAGTCCTCACCATTGAATAGAACAAACTCAAGTTGATATTCTAGGTCGGTCTGGATCAATTCTTCCGCCAGAGTCAGCAGTGCTGCAACTCCTGTTCCATCATCTAACGCACCAGGAGTAGTAGGTTTTGTATCAATATGAGCAGAATAGGCGAGTTTTTTGCCGGTGCCAAACGTTGCGATCACATTCGCAGCGGTAGCAGGTTTACGCTCAGTCATCAAACGTAATGTCGCGAACTTGTTATTCAATAGTGAGGATAACAGTGATCCTTTGACTGTTCCACATGGAACATTGAAGTCGCCATCCTGAATGATTGGTACTGGAACATCGTCAAGAAAGCTGACGGTAATAACAGCTAACGGTTGTTTTTCTTCAAGAGCACGAACAATCGCTTGATGCTCCTCAGGATTCCAGAAGATCATACTTTTCGGCATGATCGGTTCTTTACAAAGCTCTCCATACATCACACAGATTTTATCAGTCAAATTGGCTGCTTCTAATTCTTGGATGGTTTGAACGGCAACCAATTCACCGCTGACATCACATGGCATTGCATATTCTGCCGCCGCCACTTCGATTGCTTGACCATCAACAATCAATTCCGCACCATCATTTTGCCAATTCATACAAGGAAATTCCTGAAGTCGAACATCGTACCCTAAAGAACGAAACGTCTCAGCCGCATAATCAACCGCCGCTTTGTTTCCAGCTGAACCTGTCGCACGGGATCCGATTTCCTGACACAATTTTTCCATATGACGCACTAAACTATTTTTGATTTTCACTTTGATTTCCTCCTCTTAGTTGATAACATAAGTATAGAAGAGAAGAGGAAGCATTTCTTGACCTTCCTTGTGCACTTGTTGGATCGTTCAAGAAGAGATTGGAGGTATTATGGCAAACTTGGAGCATGCGGCAGCGGTAACGCGAATGCAAGCATACATTGATGAACACCTAGAAGAAGATGTTACCCTGCATGCATTAGCGAAGCAAGCAGGCTATTCACCGTGGCATTGTGCCAAGATGTTTAAAGAATATACTGATAAATCACCCTTCGAGTATATTCGCAAATTACGCTTATCCAAAGCGGCGCTGGTTTTGCGGGATGAACAGTTGCGAGTGATTGATGTTGCCTTGGATTTTGTCTTTGACTCTCATGAGGGCTTCACGCGAGCGTTTCGGAAACAATTTGGTGTTACTCCAAAAGCTTATCAAAAAAAGACACCACCGATCCCCTTATTCACACCTTATCCGGTGGAAAGCTACTATTTAATGGGAGAAGAGCATGACGATTTGCCGCCGCTATCGAAGAATTTACATGTGCGTTTGATTAACTTTCCGCTGCGCAAGCTGATCTTATTGCGCGGGAAAAAGGCGGATACCTATATTGATTACGCTCGTGAGGTCGGCTGCGATGTCTGGGGCATCCTTGCCAGTATCAAAGAAGCCTTGTATGAGCCGATCGGACTGTGGCTGCCAGAAAGCCTGCGACCAGAAGGAACATCGATTTATGCGCAAGGAGTAGAGGTTCCTTTTGATTATCACGGAATCGTTCCCGAAGGATTTGAAGTGATCGACTTGCCTGCTTGTACGATGCTGCTGTTTCAAGGTGATCCTTATGATGAGTCTCGTTTTGACGAGGCGATCGAAGCAGTGATGGAACAGATTGATATATATGATCCAAGTCTGAATAATTGCCAGTGGGCTGAAAATGAAGGACCGCGTATTCAATTGGAGCCTCAGGGTTATCGCGGTTATATCGAAGCACGACCGGTCCATTTTACTTAAAAATCAAAAGCTTGTGAACTTTCTAAATAAAAAGTTTGCAGGCTTTTTTCATTCTATATATGAAGGGAAAATTCGGGTCGATTTTTTGTCAACCGTTTAAATAAAAAATCAGCCGAAAGTCTGAGGCGCGTCCCTACCCGAATGCTATAATTAGCTCAATCACAGATAACAAATAAATCAGAAAAAGGTTGGGATAAAAATGAAACGAAGAGGTTCAGGTATCATTGTTGGGATTGTCGTCATCGCTCTGGCAATCGGAGCATATTTGGTAACGACATATAACTCATTGGCTTCAGCGAAAAACGATGTGGATGCAAAATGGTCGCAGGTGGAGAACGTGATGCAGCGGCGAGCAGATTTGATTCCAAATCTTGTAAACAGTGTTAAAGGCAGCATGAATCATGAAGAAAAAATCGTTGAGCAAATCACCGATGCGCGTAAAGCATACAACAATGCGAAGACACCGGCAGAAAAGAATGCTGCCAACAATCAAATCGATCAAAGCCTAGGCACAATGGTAAATGTCATTCAAGAAGACTATCCAACGTTGGCTTCAAATGAAAATGTCAAAACCTTGATGGTTCAATTAGAAGGTACAGAAAATCGGATTTCAGTTGAACGGAAAAACTATATTGAACAAGTCAATGATTACAACCAAAGTCTAGTTCGCTTCCCGAAAAACATGGCAGCGAAAGTATTAGGCTTTGATAAAAAGGCAAACTTTAAAGCGGATGAAGGAGCTAAAGAAGTCCCAGACGTTAGCTTTGAATAAGAATGGGTGAGAGAAAATGAAAAGGGAATCGCGTACTTCAGGGGAACGAATCCATCAAGAGGTTGTTGAGAATTATCGTAAGCTGCGTAAACGGAATGGGTTCTTTTCCTTAATTTTAGTTGTCGTGTTATTGATCAGCGGGTTTGGACTGTTCAGTCTTTTTACAAGTAACGGGTATGGAGAGAAGAAGGCGACCTATGATCAGCAGTTAACGAAATTAGATCAAGAACGAGAAGATATTTTGTCTGGTAAGAAAGTCACAGCTAGCAAATCCTTTAAATCAGCTATGAATGAGAATCTAGAAAATTTGAAGGAGTATCCGAATAAAGCCAATAACTATGATGTGGCGATTGATGGAACCGATGGTCATCTGACTATCAATAAGAACAACATCTTTATTTCTGATAATGCCAATATGCTGAGTCAGAAAACAAAGCAAAAGATCTACCAAATGAACAAACAATTAGCGGCAAGCACGAATGGTGCGCAATTTCAAATCGTTACAATTCCGGAGCTGCCGCGCGGGGAAGACATCGAATCCTATGCCAATAAGATATTCAATCAACTAGGAATCGGCGATAAGACTGAGAATAATGGTGTGTTATATCTAATTGCACTGGACGAACGAGAATTTCGTTTGGAGGTTGGATATGGTCTGGAAGGACTGATTCCCGATGGTAAAGCCGATGATATCATCAATAATGATGACGTTGTGGAGGCCTTCAAGGACGAGGATTACGATGCAGGGGTCAATCAGGTTTTGGATGAAGTGTTCGAGATTATGAATACAAAGACAGCTCTAGTAGATTCACAAATCGAAAATGTTAAGAGTCAACGGACACAGCTGATGGCTTTCCATTGGATCGGAGTGGTGCTCCTAGGTATATTGGCGCTCGCTAGCTTGCTGTTGGTAGGCAATCTTCTACGAGCACGCGTTTTCCTAAAAGAAAACTACAAGAAATATCAATCGGAGACCGCTTCGGTTACCGGCGATGAAGAATTGCAGCGGACGGTTAAGCATACAGAGCTGTACCACATCTTGTTAAGTGGTTTACTGATCGGGATGTCGGTGAGAGGCATCAGACGGGCGATCATTCAAGGAAGATTGTTGCGAAATCCTTCCGCGGAGAAGAAAATGTTCGGTCGTATACTTATTGGAGATACACTATACTCCGGCAATGGTGATGTATTGACTACGGCTTATCTAGCGTCAAATTACAATTCCAATAACTGGTCTGATAATGACAGCGGATCAGGCGGCGGCTCCTCTTGGGGGTCTTTCGGCGGCGGTTCATCCGGCGGTGGTGGAGCATCAGGTGGATGGTAATAGGATAGCAACGAAAGGAGCGTGGGACATTTTGTCCTGCGTTTTTATTTTGTTTTAAAGACTCTTACAAGCAGAATAGCGGACATAAAAATTGTGAATTATGCGAATCTTTGCCGCTTTCTAAGCTGTTCCTGACTATAATGAACATGAAGACTTTTTATTTTTTGTCCGTTGCAACGGTCAAAAACGAGTGAAGCGTTTTCTTTCTGACGAGTTATGATAAAAACAAGAAGGGGAGGTTGATAGCCGTGGGAGCAAAGAATAATCGTGAACAAAGGCTGTTACTACTTCTAACGAAACGACATGACTATATCACATCCGATGAATTGGCGGAGCACCTAGGAACTTCGCAAAAAACCATTTATCGTCTGATCAAAAAAATCAACGAAACCTATGGTGACGGATTGATCCAGTCAGAAAAGGGGCGAGGCTACAAATTAGATTACGAAAAGTACATCGGCCAGACAAATTTTCAACCTAGTCAGCGGAGTCAATATTCTCCGCAGGAGCGCAGAAATCGTGTGATGGAGGAGTTATTGCTTTCCTCGCCGAATGCGAAGAATGTCTATGACTTGTTTGAAGAATATTATGTTGGCGAGTCGGTCATCTTCAGTGATGAGCAGCTCATCGCGGAGCATCTGCAAAGCTACAATCTGAGCTTAGAGCGGAAGCAGCGGACATTAGCCGTTCTGGGAAAGGAAGCTAATATTCGCCGTGCGATTGCTGATTTGATCCAAATGCACAACATCATTGAGATCGATGAACTAAAGAACAATTCAGAACTAAACTTTAATAATTATGACGTGCTGTTTATCTTAGACCAGCTGAAGCTGATGGAAAAGCAATTGGAAATGACGATTCCTTATCCATACAATGTCAATATTTTCTCTCATTTATATATTTTAATTAGTCGTTTGCGGAAGGTTCGCAAGCTACCGAATGAAGAAATGAGTCCGCTTTCTCAAACGGAACAAAAAGGGCTGCAACAAGACACCGCCCTTTATCAAGTTGCCAAAGCGGCGATCGTTCAAGTTGAAAATTATTTACACAGCGACTTGCCGGAGTCAGAAGTGTACTATCTCTATCAGTATCTGACCTCATCCCGGATGCAGGGATCCTTAAGCAAAGTTACCAAGTTTTCTACAAAGGTCGTGGAGATCACGAATATGTATTTAGATGGAATGAGCCAGCGGCTGAATATCCCGATCAAAGGAGATTCGATCTTTCTTGACTTAGCGAATCATATCAAGCCGATGATCAATCGCCTGGACCATGGAATTCATGTAAAAAACAGCTTGTTAGATCAAATCAAGATGACCTATGAAACAATCTTTGCCGATGTTGCGAATGTTTCAGATGAAGTCAGCCAGCGCTTTGATTTATCAAAGATCAATGAAGACGAGAACGGCTTTATCACCTTGTACTTTGCCCGCATCATCGAGACGAACCAGCTGCCGATCCGCACGGTGATCATGTGTACGACTGGTGTTGGAACTTCGGAGCTTTTACGAGTCAAGATCGAGAAGAAATTTCCTGAGTTGGAAATCGTGGATGTAGTAGCTTCGCGGGACGCGAAACGCTTCACGGAGAAATATCCGGGGATCGATCTGATTTTAACAACGATTAGTGTCAGCGATACGATTCCGATTCAGTCCCTATTGGTCAGTGCGATGTTTACGCGAGATGATCAAAATCGACTACAAAAGAAAATCGAGGCGATCTATGATGAACGATAATTTTTTCAGCGTCTTTTTAGACCAACCGTTAACAGATAAAGATCAGATTCAGCGCTTTATCGCAGAATTCGCCAATCCAGCTGAAGCGGAAGAGCTGATTGATTTATTGAAGCAGCGGGAAAAGGTCGGCAATACGATGATTGCTGAGCATGTGATCCTGCCCCACTTGGAAAGTCCGAAGATCAAGCAAAGCCAAGTTTTATTGATTCGTTTGGCAGAAGCAATTGATTTGGACGAGGGAACGCCAGAGGTTCAACTAATCATCACGATTTTACTGAAAAGCGACGAAAGTCAAGAAATAAAGAAACAGATTGCGCAATTCACGCGCCAGTTAGCAGACGATGATTTTTTAGCAGAATTATTGAATGTTGAAGGCGAAGAACTTTTTTACCAACTATTAGAAGACAACAATTAGGAGGGAACAACATGAAAATCGTTGGAGTAGCAGCATGTACAGTGGGAATCGCCCATACTTATATCGCTCAGGAAAAATTAGAAAACGCCGCAAAAAAAGCGGGCTGTGAGATGAAAGTAGAAACACAAGGAACAATCGGGATCGAAAATGAATTAACCCAAGAAGAGATCGATCAAGCCGATATTGTGATCTTAGCAGTAGACGTAAAAATTTCGGGACGGGAACGTTTTGATGGGAAGCGGATTATTCAAGTACCGACGGAAATTGCGGTCAAATCACCCAATAAATTGATTGAAAAAGCGCAAGAGGTTGTTGCTCAAAAGGTTTAGGAGGAAGTCAAATGGAAGTAAAAGATATCGTTGATTTAGACATCGTCAAAACCAATATGACCGCCAAGACCAAAGATGATGCTTTGAATGATTTGGCGAACCAGTTACTGAGCAATGGCTATATCTCAGAAGTAGAGGGATTTATTAAAGATATTTACGCACGAGAGGCGGAAGGCCAAACGGGCATTGGAAATTATATCGCGATCCCCCATGGAAAGAGCGCCTACGTCAATAAAGTCGGAGTAGCCATCGGAATCAATCAGGAAGAGATCCCTTGGGAAAGCTTGGATGGCAAAGGCGTGAAGGGCATTATTCTTTTCGCAGTGGGGAATGATACTGACGGTGCGACCAATCATTTGAAATTGTTGTCGCTTTTTGCCAGAAAATTGGGGAACGATGAAGTGGTCGGAAATCTGTTGCAGGCGAAAAAGCCAGAAGATGTTGTTGAAGCATTCGCTTAATGGAGGAAGAAAAATGAAAAAAATTAAAGAGTTAAATCTTAAAGGGCACTTATTGACAGCGATCTCTTACTTAATTCCGATCGTCTGTGGTGCTGGGTTCTTAATCGCCATCGGAATGGCCTTTGGCGGTTCCAGTCAAGATGCATTAGTTCAAGGTGAGTTTACGATCTGGGATGCCTTAGCTACGATGGGCGGTAAAGGGTTAGGGTTATTGCCAGTTGTTATCGCGACCGGAATTTCATACTCGATCGGTGGAAAACCAGGGATTGCCCCCGGATTCATCATTGGTTTGACAGCAAATGCGATCGGTGCAGGCTTTATCGGCGGAATTTTAGGTGGTTACTTAGCAGGTTATCTAGTATTAGCAATTTTAAAATATGTCAAGCTGCCAAATTGGGCAAAAGGCTTGATGCCAACGCTGATTATCCCATTCTTAACATCGATTATTGGTGGCCTGATCATGGTGTATATCATTGGTGCGCCAATTGCTGCACTAACAGGATTATTAACAAACTTCTTAGATGGATTAGGCAATTCTTCACTATTGATCTTTGGTGGTGTGATCGGTCTACTGAGTGGTGTTGATTACGGCGGTCCTATCAATAAAACAGTCTTCGCTTTTGTATTGACGATGCAGGCGGAAGGGTTAAATGGACCGATTACCGCTTTACAGCTGGTTAATACGGCAACACCGATCGGTTTTGGTTTAGCTTTCTTTATCGCGAAATTATTCGGCAAGAATATCTACACGAAATTAGAAGTTGAAACACTGAAATCGGCCGTTCCTATGGGTGTCATCAATATCGTTGAAGGTGTCATTCCATTAGTTATGAATGATATCGTGCGAGGTGTCGTAGCAACAGCGATCGGTGGTTTTGCCGGCGGAGCAACGACGATGATCTTAGGTGCGGATGCGACAGTCCCATTTGGTGGAGTACTGATGATTCCGACTATGTCGAAGCCATGGGCAGGTGTGATCGCGATCTTAGTCAATGTAGTCGTGACAGCGGTAGTTCTCGCGGTTATTAAGAAAAATGTCACCGAAGAAGACGCAGCGCTGCAAGTTGAAAAAGAAGAAGACGATATTAATTTAGAAGATATTCAAATTTTTTAGGAAAGTGTGACGACACATGAAAAAAGTAGAATTTTCCCCATCATTGATGACGATGGATTTAGACAAGTTTAAAGAACAGATCACCTTTTTAAATGACAAAGTAGATTCCTATCATATCGACATTATGGATGGGCATTATGTACCGAATATTACATTATCGCCATGGTTCATTGAAGAACTACGGAAAATCACGACGTTGCCGATGTCCGCCCATTTGATGGTGACTGATCCTAGTTTTTGGGTACAGCAGTTAGTGGATCTGCAATGCGAGTGGATCTGCATGCACGCAGAAGTATTGGATGGCTTGGCTTTCCGTCTGATTGATCAGATTCACGATGCGGGATTAAAAGCGGGCATCGTCTTGAATCCTGAGACACCGATCGAAACGATTTTCCCGTATATCGAACTGGTGGATAAAATCACGATCATGACGATTGATCCTGGATTTGCCGGGCAACGCTTTATCGAAAGCACGTTAGATAAGATTGTGGCTTTACGAGAGTTACGGGAAGAAAAAGGCTACAATTACGTGATCGAGATGGACGGTTCTTCCAATCGTAAATCCTTTAAACGCATTGATGCGGCTGGGCCAGATATTTATATCGTAGGCCGCAGCGGACTGTTCGGTTTGGATGAAGATATCGCCAAAGCTTGGGAAATCATGGTTAATGACTATGAAGAAATGACTGGCAAAAAGCTGACATATGCTGAAGCAAAATAGTTTTTTAGGACTTGGGGTCGAAAGGCTCCAAGTTTTTTCTTGTCTTAGTACATCAGTGGGTCAATACACGTGGAATGATATTTTTCAAACACTGAACAACTCTTTTGTGATATAGTAAACAATAATGTAAACGTTTTTAAGAAATGGAGGAATGGCATGGAATATCGAGGACCAATGCTGGTGGTGAAAGACATGGAACGGTCAAAGGCGTTCTATCGTAAGATTCTAGAAGTAGATATTATTTCTGATTTTGGAGAGAATGTGACATTCAATGGCGGATTGTCGCTGCAAACGGAAGAATCGTGGATTCGCTTTACGGGTTGCGACAAAGAAACGTTCAACTATCAGAACAATACGGTAGAATTTTACTTTGAGACGGAGGACTTTGACGGCTTTCTTGAGCGTACGCAAGAGGAAAAGCTGGATTTTCTGCGAGATGTCGCAACGATGCCTTGGGGACAAAAGGTCGCTTGTTTCTATGATCCAGACAAGCACGTGATTCAGGTTGGTGAAGATCTGACGGTGATGGTGAAACGGTTAGCGGCGGAGGGTATGACCGTTGATGAATTAGGGGAAAAAACATTTCTTGGCAAAGAAATAGTCGAGAATATGCTGAACAGTTAAAAAGTTGAAGGCTGCGATGCGGCCTTCAACTTTTTATTTTAATTTTTGCTGTGTCCAGTTTTCATAAAGAAATGCAAATGAGTTTATCGGTGCTTGAAGACTGGCCTCGAGCATTTGCGCCAATGCTTTTAATTTCAATTGTACTTCTTGATCGGTCCAGGTGAACAAGCCGGGATCGAGCAAAAAGATAATTGGCGACAGTAAAATTTCCGCTATCTGTTCCGGCTGATCGCAGGTGAAGATCTTTTCCTCGACGCCCTGCTGTAAAATTTCACCAACGATTGGTGAAAGCTGCCGCAGGATAAAGACCATCGATTTCTGATGAATCGCGGCATTTTGAGGTTCATGCAAGGCAACGTCAATTGCACGGTCTACTTCGGTACTGCGGTAAAAATATAATAATAGCTTGATTTTTTCTAGTGCAGGAGCATCGACGGCGGCTAATTTTGTGCGACAAGTTTCGATGACATTGCTGTACTGGCGTTCGACCAGAGCATCCAAGACTTCTTCTTTGCTCTTGAAATAGTAGTATAGTCCGCCTTTCGCAATCCCCGCCTTCGTTGCAATATCTTGAACAGAAGCGGTCCCAGCCGTTCCTTCGTAAAGCAATTCCTGCAGGGCATCTAAAATCATTTCTCGTTTACTCATCGTATCAACCTCCAAAAATAGTATATCACAAAAAGTTGACTACTGTTCAAAAAGTTGTTATGATGACGTTGTTGAACGGTGGTCAAAAAAGGAGGAGGGATTGTAATGTTGGCTTTGGGGCTATTTATCTTAATTGTATTACTACTTGTGCTATTCATTGTGGGGTTATTGATAAAATTTTTACTATATTTATTTAAGCGTTTTCGGGGAAGGAATGACGTGTTTGCGACAAGAGGAGTCAAAAGGGGCGTGCTGGGGATGCTGATTGTTATCGTTTTCGCGATTGTCTTGGTATTTTTTACTCAACTGACAGCCTCGACACCGAAAATTGCTAAAGAAAATAGTATTGCAGAACTGAGAGAAGTTCATTTGAACAAGAGCAAGGAATGGATCAGCATTCGAGGTGAAAATCGCGACAAGCCATTACTTTTATTTTTAGCTGGTGGACCAGGCGGGTCTCAGCTGGCGGCGACACGGTATGAACTTGCGGAACTAGAAAAAAATTTTGTTGTGGTCAATTGGGAACAGCCGGGCTCAGGAAAATCCTTTTCTGCGATTTCGCGAAAAAAATTAACACCAGAAACTTATGTGAAGGATGGAACGGCGTTGGTCCGTTCACTCCTAAAAGAGTTTAAGCAGGAAAAATTGTATTTAGTCGGTGAATCATGGGGGAGCGCATTAGGTATTTTTATGGCGAAAGAACAGCCGGAACTTTATCAAGCTTTTATTGGAACCGGGCAGATGGTAGCATTTGAAGAGACGGAAAAAATTGATTATGCGCTAGCAATGAAGCTGGCGAAGGAAAACGGCGATCAAAAAATCGTGGATACATTACGGAAAAATGGTGAACCACCTTATTACGGCAACGCGGTTACTACTAAAAGTGCGACTTATCTCAATTATCTGAGCCAAGCGATGGCGAGAAATCCTGAGATTCAAAATGCTGGTTTCCAAACCATGCGTGATCTTGCGGCAAAGGAATACGGTATCTTGGATAAAGTGAATTATCTTCGAGGCATCCTGCAAACCTTCAATCACGTGTATCCGCAGTTATACGATGTAGACTTGCGGAGGGATTACTCAAAATTAGATATTCCCGTTTATTTTTTACTGGGGAAGCATGATATCAATGCGCCGCTTAGTTTAGCAGAAGATTATTATAAGAAGCTGGATGCTCCAAGTAAGGAAATCGTTTGGTTTGAACATTCAGGCCACAATCCTTGGATCAATGAACGCGAACGATTTGCGGAGGTTGTTCAGCAGATTGCGAAAAAGACAAAATAAAATCAGAGTATTCACGCTTTCGTGGATACTCTGATTTTTTAGCTTTCGAATTGTGCTTGATGAAGCTCGTAATAACGCCCCTGTTTAGCTAGCAATTCTTCGTGATTGCCTTGTTCAACGATATTTCCGTCATTGACTACGAGAATCAGGTCGGCTTCACGAATGGTTGAGAGACGGTGGGCGATAATGAAGGAAGTTTTGTCTACCATCAATTTACCCATCGCTTCTTGGATTTGCAGCTCTGTCTGTGTATCCACATTTGAAGTGGCTTCATCCAGGATCAACAACTCCGCATTCAGCAGCATTGCCCGAGCGATTGTCAGTAATTGCTTTTGACCTTGCGAGATCGCTAACCCATCTTCAGTCATCACCGTATCGTAGCCTTTTGGCAGTTGCGCGATGAAATCATGGATGTGGGCGGCTTTAGTCGCCTTGATCACATCTTCTAATGTGGCATCCTCATTCCCATAGGTCAGATTTTCAAAGATCGTTCCGGTAAAGAGCCAAGTATCCTGTAAGACCATCGCGTATTGCTTCCGCAGACTGCTGCGGGTTGCTTCTTTGATATTTTGTCCATCTAAGTAGATTGCACCGCTATCAGGATCGTAAAAGCGCATCAGCAAATTCACGATCGTTGTCTTCCCAGCTCCTGTTGGACCTACGATGGCGACGACGCTGCCGGCAGAAATTTCAAAAGATAAATCTTTGATGACAGGCTCATCTGTTTGATAACCAAAAGAAACATGATCAAAGCGAACATCACCGCGAGCTTTCTCAAAGACATGAGCATTTGGGACGTCCTGAACTTCGGGTTCTTCGTCTAGTAGCTTGAAGATTCGTTCAGCCGCTGCAATAGAGGATTGCAGATCGCTGAAAATATTCGCCAGCTCATTGATCGGCCCAGAAAATTTCCGTGAATACAAAACAAAGGAGGATAATTTTCCCAGTGTTAAGTGCCCGAACAAGAATAAGAAGGCACCTAAGATACTGATCAGTGACAGCGAAACGTTGTTGATGAAATTGACTGAAGGACCAGTCATACTGCCATAGTATTCCGCATTGTAATAGGCCGTCATCGCTTCTTCATTTTTTTGGGAGAAGCGGCTGATCATTGTTTCTTCTTGATGATAAACTTTGGTGGTTTGTTCGCCGGATAGGAATTCCTCGGTCAAACCGTTTAATTCACCAAGCTTGGCAGAACGTTTGCGGAATAACGGCTGGAACTTATTGGTCAAGTAGCGCGTCAGTAAAATTGATGCCGGTACTGTAACTAAAAAGATTGTGACCATCAGGGGCGAAATCACCATCATCATAACAAAAGAGCCGATGACAGTGACTAAACTGCTCAATACTTGAACAGAATCACTAGCCAGCGAAGTATTGATGGTGTCGATGTCGTAACTCATCCGGCTGACGATATCCCCAGTCTGGTGCTGGTCGAAATAACCGACTGGCAGCGAAACAATCTTTTCAAAAAGATCTTTCCGCAGACGAAACGCGATTTTCTGGCTCAAATAGATCATTAGCCGTTTAATGCCGTAGCTTAAAATCGCGGAAGCTGCATAGAAGACCACCATCCAACTACAATAGAAGAAAACTTTTTGGAAAACGACATTGCCTTTACCAATCTGAATCGCATCGATAGCATAGCCGGAGAGCAGGGGACCGACTAAAGCAAATAAATTGCTGGCGATCGTTAAGATTACTGCTAAGAACAGCAACCATTTGAACTGATATAAATAACCCCACAAACGAAGCAGCGTGCCCTTGCGTGAACCTTTATTCTTCAATGGCTTGCCCTCCAGTCTGTCCTTGGTAGATTTCTTGATAAGTCGCGTTTTCCGCGAGTAATTCTTCATGGGTCCCGTAGCCGATCATTTTCCCCTTATTTAATAGAAGGATTTTATCAGCATGCTGGATCGAGCTGATCCGTTGAGCGATCAAAATTTTTGTTGTCTCGCCAAAATTTGTTCGTAATGCTTTCCTCAGATTTGCGCCGGTATGGTAATCTAGCGCACTGGAAGAATCATCAAGGATCAATAGATCGGGTTGTCCAATCAGAGCACGAGCTAAGAGCACCCGCTGCTTTTGTCCACCACTGAGATTTTGTCCTTTGGCTTCCAGGTGATGCTCCAGACCATCTGCGAGCTTGTCGATAAATTCTCGTGCCTGCGCATCATCAATTGCTTGTTGAATTTGTTCTTCCGAAAAGGTTCGACCAAATAGAATGTTTTCTCGAATCGTATCCGCAAAGAGCACGTCTTTTTGCAAGACAGCACCAATGTTTTGATGCAGCGCATCAAGGGAATAGTGTTTGATCTCTTGAGCGTCTAATAAGATCTGACCGGAAGATCGATCATATAAGCGCAGGATCAGACTGGCGATCGTGGTTTTTCCGCTGCCGGTCGCACCCATGATACCTAACGTTTCACCAGGATCGACACGAAAGCTGATATGTTCGATCGCAGGAGCGCCATCTGGATATGCAAAAGACACATCCTCAAAAACTAATTTAGTAGAGGCGGTGTTTCGCTGATCCAATGTTCCCGGCACTATAGCAGGTTTTTTGCGCAGGACTTCGTTGATCCGATTCGCCGAAGCTAAGCCGCGAGAATACAAAACAAAGATTCGCGTGATCGAGAGCATCGCATTTAGAATGATTGTGAAGTAGGTCAGGAAGGCCACGATGACACCGGGCTGTGTCAAACCAGCGTTCACCCGGTAAGCACTAACGACGATCACCAACGTTAAACCTAAGTTCAGGAATAAATCCAACAGAGCGGGAGAGGCAGCCAAAGTTACATTAGCTGTCGTCTCTGCATTGACTAAAGACTGATTTACGTTTTCAAATCGTTGACGTTCGAAGGCTTCCTTTGATAAGGCCTTGATTACCCGCGAGCCAGTCACATTTTCCCGAACGGTCAAAACAAGCTGGTCAACTTGCTTTTGCAGCTTGCCAAAGAGCGGCACTCCTTTTTTGGAAATATGCGTCACCATCACAAAGATGATCGGCATCACTGCAACTAGCACCAATGTCAAAATCGGATCTAAAGTAGTAGTGATCAAAATCCCACCAACTAAAAGAATTGGTGCGCGAATCCCCATCCGCAGCATGACACCAAGAGTCAGATGGATATTGTAGGTGTCAGATGTTACACGTGAAACTAATGAGGAGACTCCGACGTCTTCAATTTGCGTCGTGTCTAGATAAGTAATCTTGTGGAACAGGTCTCCACGAATATGTTCCGTCGTATCTTTTGCGACCCGTGAGACCATCCGATTGGCGACAATGTTTGCCCACAAAGCAAAGGCAGAAGCCGCCAACATGACACCGCCCCAGAGAAGAATTTTCTTGGGGTCTTTTTGCGGAATGACCTGATCTAAAATATAGGCTAAAGTCCAAGGCAGGATCAATTCCATCATGGTTCCCAAAAATTTAATGATTACACCTATCGTTACTCGGAAACGATAAGGCTTCAGGTAGTTTAGAATTAATTTCATTTTTGCTCCTTATCCATGTTATCCATTATTTCTTGCTGCACATTTCTGCTTCAGCTTTCTCCATGATTGTGTGCAATCCAGATAATACAGCCTCTTGTTGTTCAGCTGGAATCTCCGCTAACAACGTTTGGTTCCAATCTGCTAGGATTGAACGAATTTCTGATTCGATGGCTAAAGCTTTTTCGGTTGGAAAGATTCTCAGCCGTCGTGCGTCCTGCTGGTCGCTTTGTCGAGTGACGAAACCTTTCTGCTCCAGCTGCGCCAATTGTCGAGCAACGTTGCTTTTATTAATAAAGATTTTGCAGGCCAGCTCTTCCTGTGAAATTCCTGGTTCAGCACAAACACTTAAGATGTAAGCATGATGCATCTCACCTAAGCCTAACTTCTTAAATTTATTTTCTCGATAGCAGGTTGAGAGTTGAGCAATGCGATTGATTGTTTTTACAAAAGAATTCTCCAAAGAAATGTTCCTCTCTGATTTTAATTAGTTCTCACTGAAACGAGCATAGAATAGTATAAAAGAAAAACGTTGCGGGTGCAACGAATAGAGGCCAGAAAAAACAATAAGTCTACCAGAGTGCGTTTGGTCGTCTTTTTCCTGTTGGCCAAGTGCAAAAATTTACTTTCTTTACACAACCATAACAATCTTTATTTTATCTTTGCGTGAACTTGACGGTGTCTTTACACTGCATCGGTATACTTTTTGTCAGAGGATACCGCTGTCCTTGTTTGTTTTCGCTGACGGTATCCAGTTTGAAAAATTGATTCGTAAATGCGAATAAAGGAGAGATACATTTGTTAAAACTCGAAAACATTTCGAAAAAATTTCAAGAGACGACCGTACTGGAAAATATTAACTTAGAAATCGAATCTGGCGAGATTGTTTCTATTCTTGGACAATCAGGTTCAGGAAAGACCACTTTACTAAATTTGATTTTAGGATTAGAAGAGCCAAGCGGGGGAGAAATTTTCTTTGACGGGATGAATATCACGCACACATTGATGGAAAAGCGGCCCTTCAATATTGTATTTCAAGATTATGCTTTGTTTCCTAATTTAACAGCTTATCAAAATCTGACATACGGGCTACGCAATAAAAAAGAGTGTTCTACTAAAGCAGAGGTTGATGAACTGATCCAATTATTGAATTTGGAAAACCATTTGGAGAAACCGATCCATCAATTGTCCGGTGGGCAGAAGCAGCGGGTTGCACTGGGGCGCACGCTAGTAATGAAGCCGCAGCTGCTTTTGTTAGATGAACCGCTAAGTGCTTTAGATGGGGTAATCAAGGAATCAATCAAAGTCAAAATCCAAGAAATCGCGCGGAAGCTTCAATTGACTATCGTCATCGTCACTCATGATCCAGAAGAGGCTTTGACGATGTCTGATAAAATCGTTGTTCTCGATGAAGGAAAAATCGCTCAATGCAGTTCGCCGGTCGAAATTATGAGTAAAGCTTCCTGTCATTTTGTCGAAGAGTTCATCGTCAACCAATTGGCGATCAAGCAACAGAATATTCAGCAAATATTTCAGCAATCTGTGGAAATGGTGGCATCATGAGAATCGCCTTTTCATTGAAAAAAATGATTAGCTGGTGCGTGCTTGCTTTCTTCTTTTTATTTTTGGCTTATCCGATCATTCAGATCGTGTTGACCGCTTTTCCCAGCTCGGGGGGAAGCAGTATTCAGATTTTCAATCAGGATTGGCAGGTATCGTTTGGCAACAGCTTGAAATACTCTTTAGCGGCGACAAGCTGTTCAACGATCTTAGGCTTTTTCTTAGCTTACGGAAATAATTTTACGCGAATCAACCGAAGATTTTTGAAACTGAACGAGAGCATCCTGGATTTTCCGATGCTTTTACCAACCATTACTTATGGCTTTGTCCTTATTTATGCCTTTGGTAAACAAGGCCTATGGAGCAAGGTTTTTCAACAGGAACTGTTCCATATCTATGGCTCTATCGGTATTTTATTAGGCTTTGTCATCTATACATTGCCGCCAATCTTTATTTTGATCAATAACTCGATGAAATACTTGGATACACAATTATTTGTTGTGTCTCGTTTGATGGGGGACAGCTGGTATCGATCGCTATATAAGACGATTCTGATTCCTTTGACTCGCGTTTTGGCGGTCGCCTTTCTGCAAGGCTTCTTCATGTCGTTTACTGATTTTGGGATTCCAAGTGCAGTTGGCGGACAAACACCCTTTATCACGACATTATTATATGAAGGCTTTATGGGAACAATTCCGAATTTTCAGTTTGGCTCCTTGGTCGCCCTGACGATGCTGCTGCCATCGATCATCAGTATCTTGGTTCTGAATCATCTACAGAAGAAGGTAGTGCGCTATGAACGACCGCGTCAGGCAGTAATCAAAAAGAATGTGGTGAGAGATTGGTGCTTCCGACTACTATTTCTTAGTTTGTCACTGTTCATACTAGGTGTCTTTGCTGTCTTGATCATTATTCCGATGGTGAGTAATTGGCCTTATGATTTGCGTCCAACGCTAAATAATTTTGCCCGCTTTATGCAAGATGACAGCTTGGTTTTAACGTTGAAAAACTCGCTGATGATGGCGTTGTTGACTGCCGGAATTGGAACGATCATTGCCTATCTAGCAGCAATCTTGACTTCTAGAGAGCGTAAGCTTTATAAGCTCAACCAAGTGATCGACAGTATCGCTACAATCACCAACTCGATTCCGGGAATGGTTTTGGGAGTTGCTTACTTATTATTATTCAGCGCCAGTCAGCTGCATAACACGTTAATCGTCTTAGTCATTGTAACGATTGTTCATTATTTTTCAACACCGTATCAAATGGCAAAAGAAGCGCTGCAAAAGATGAATTTGAATTGGGAGAATACCGCCAAGTTAATGGGTGACAGCTGGTTGAAAACCGTTTGGCGGATCTTGATCCCTAATTCAAAGGTGACGATCGTTGATATCTTTGCCTATTACTTTTTCAACTCAATGGTGACAATTAGTGCCGTAATTTTTTTAACAAGTGCCAATACAATGGTTATTACTGCCAAATTAAAAGAGCTCCAGCATTTTGGTCGGTTTAACGATATATTTATGCTTTCGTTGTTTTTATTAGTAATCAATTTAGCCATGCAAGGACTTACACAACTTATAAAAAGGGGAATGATGAATGAACAAAAAGAAACTACTCGCTTTACTTGGAAGTCTGCTTTTCCTTCTATTATTAAGCGGCTGCAGCAAAAGTAATGCTGCGAACGAAAAGGTCACGATTTATACGAATGCCGATGAAGAGCCGGTAGAGGTCATTAAGAATGTTTTAGATAAGAACGGCTACAAGGGAAAATATACACTGCAATCTTTTGGCACATCAGAGCTGGGCGGCAAGCTTTTAGCAGAAGGAAAAAATATTGAAGCCGACTTAGTGACGATGAGTTCCTTCTATTTAAATAGTGCTCAGAAAAAAGAGGAGATGTTCAAGGAATTAAAATTACCAGTTGATTCATTAACGAAGATTCCAGACTACACCGCACCATTTACCGTCCAAGAAGGAACGATTTTTTACAATACGGATGTGATGAAGGAAATGAAGCTGCCGATTCCGAAGAGTTTGAAAGAGCTAGCGGATCCGAAATACAAGGATGCCTTATCGATTTCAGACATCAAACAATCTTCTACCGCTTGGTTGCTATTCCAAGCCTTAGTTGATAATTATGGTGAGAATGAAGCAAAAACAATCCTACAAGGTATCTATAAAAATGCGGGGGACCATTTGGAAAGTTCTGGCTCAGGTCCATTGAAAAAGGTTCGTTTAGGAGAAGTTGCGATCGGCTTCGGAATACGACATCAGGCTGTCAAGGATAAACAGGACGGATTGCCGATTGATTTCGTTGAGCCATCAGAGGGAACCTATGCTTTGACCGAATCATTAGCAGTGATTGATAAAGGAAAACAAACCAATCCAGAAGCGCAAAAAATGCTGGATCTGATTTTAGAAAAAGGCCGCAAAGACTTGCTGGAGATTTATCCTAGTGCTCTATACAAAGGAGAAATAGTCAATTCGGAACAAGTAGCCAAAAATCAAAAGGTTTTCCCGAAAGAATTGACTGCAGAATTATTAGAGAAGCATCAAAAATTAGTTGATTAAGGAGTGTAACATGGAATATAAATTATTAACCCCAGGACCGCTGACGACGAGTAAATCTGTCAAACAAGCGATGATGGTGGATCATTGTACATGGGACCAAGAATACAAAGGAATCACACAAGAAATCCGACAAAAGCTGTTGGATCTAGCGGGTGTCACCTCAGAAGAATACACCACTATTTTGATGCAGGGCAGCGGATCATTTGGTGTGGAATCAGTCATAGGTTCGATGATTGGACTGAAAGATCATGTGCTAGTCTGTGTAAATGGCGCCTATGGCCGTCGAATAGTCAGTATGTGCGAGTGTTACAATCTAATGTACAGTGTTTATGAAGTGGCAGAGGATGAAATTCCTCAAGCTTCAGATATAGAAAAAATCCTGACTGGTGATCGCACGATATCAGCGATCGCCATGGTTCACAGCGAGACGACTTCTGGCATTCTGAACGAGTTAGAAGAAATAGCAGCACTGGCTAAAGATCAAGGTTTGCTGTTTATTGTTGATGCGATGTCTAGCTTTGGCGGGATTCCCATAGATGTTTCCGCACTGTCGATCGATTTTCTCATTTCAAGTTCGAATAAATGCATTCAAGGTGTTCCTGGCTTTTCGTTTGTTTTAGCCAAACGGGAGCAGCTTGAACAACGGAAAGATTTTGCTCGAACAGTGTCTTTAGATCTGTATGATCAATATGAAACGATGGAAAAGGATGGCAAATGGCGCTTTACTTCGCCGACTCATACTGTTTTGGCCTTCTATCAAGCGCTGAAAGAATTAGATAAGGAAGGTGGGGTCTACCAACGCTACATGCGGTATTTGACGAATAATCGCCTACTGCGGCAAAAAATGGGAGAATTAGGCTACCAGCCATTCATCACGCAGCATCAAGGTCCTTTTATCACATCTTTTCTTTATCCAAAGCAGCGAGCGTTTGATTTTCAGCATTTTTATCAGCATTTAAAACAAAATGGTTTTGTCATCTATCCTGGAAAAATAAGCAGCGTTGATTGTTTCCGAATTGGAAATATTGGGGAGATCTATCCAGAAGATATTGATCGGTTGGTCAAAGTCATTGAAAACTATTCGGAGGTAGCACATGTCAGTTAATACGATTATTTTAGACTGGGCAGGGACCACAGTTGACTTCGGCTGTATGGCTCCAGTCCATGCCTTCAAAAAAGCCTTTAGTAATAAGAACATCGAGCTCACAAACCAAGAGATTCGAAAACCAATGGGGATGCTTAAAATAGATCATATCAAGCAGCTGCTTTCGCTTGATCAAGTAAAAAGAGAATGGCTGGCGCTTTATGGCCGTCCTTCTGATGAAAATGATGTTCTTAGTATCTATCAAGATTTTGAAACCTACCTGTTTGCAGACCTGGCGGAAAATAGTCACTTAAAGCCAGAAACGAAGCAAGCGATGAGAAAAATCAAACAATTAGGCTATAACATCGGCTCTACAACGGGCTATACCAAGGAAATGATGGAGGTCGTTTTTGAAACGGCTAGAGTAGAAGGATATCATCCAGATTACGTTGTTACACCGGATGATGTAGATTCATTGGGACGCCCGTATCCCTTTATGATTTTTGAGAACATGCGTTTTTTTCAAAACCGTTCAATGGCGGAGGTAATTAAGGTAGGGGATACAATCTCTGACATTCAAGAAGGAAAAAATGCGGGGGTATTAAGCATTGCTGTTACAGAAGGCAGCTCCGTGATGGGGCTATCACTGGAGGAATACAAACAGTATTCTAAGGAAGAAATGGAGCAGTTGAATCAGCAAGCGGCTGAAATATTTTACCAACATGGTGCGGATCTTTGCATCAAAAATCTCTTGGAATTGGCAGAGCTTTTACAGGAACATTCAACGCTCCAGAACCTGCAAATAAAAAAAGAAAAGATTCAGGTAAATTAACGGAAATATCGACTTTTGCAGTCGATATTTCTTTATTTTTTGGCGGCAGAAAAAAAGCGGACGTAATTATTCAAAAAATAAATAAAAAAAACAAAAAAAGATTTTTTCTTTCCAGGATGTTCTTAATAAATTCACAATTACTTAGATTTAGGCTACTACAATTGTGGAAACGGATACAATTACCCAATTCTCTTAATTTTATCCAAAAATTAAATTTTATATTTCAAAAATGGCTGAGACATTCCTTATAAATGCGGGTAGAATAATATGTGTAACCAATGGTGCGCGCAATGAAGGTGTTTTCTCGATTTTTATGAGGTTGCTGCGAGGGGTATAAAAAACAAGTTTTTTTATAGCAGATATCAACGGTCATAAAGGTTCATAAAAAAACAAAAAATACATATAGAGATCCGGCCATTGTAATTTTATTACTGACAGCATGCTGAAGGTTGATAGGTATACTCAATCAGTGAACATGTTGATTAGCGTCTCTCCTTTTTTGTAGGAGAAGCCAAAATGCCGCGAGTCAGTGAAATATTGTGACTTATCAGATGCTATTAGCGATGAGCGGCGGAGGATGATCAGCATTCATTGGAAAATTTAAGTGGATGCATCATTATCGAAGATTGAATCAAGGATGCGGATTATTTTCAGCATCCTTGATTTTTTTTCAATTCATTGGTTGCCCCTAGTATTTGTTTCAAATACTTAGCTTGATTCAGGATAGAAAGAAGGGGAAATGTTCATGAAAAAGATTGTTATGGTAATTTGCGGGGTAGCAGTAGTTTGTTGGGGAGCTGCTAGTCTGCGTAGCGGAGCATTGAAAGCAGATAATTTACTACAAGAATCTTCTGTCGTAGAGACGACAGTTCCAGAGAGTTCGACTGTTGCACCAGCGGCACCAGAGCCTGCGCCAGCACCTGTACCGGAAACACCGGCAGAACCGTCTGCGGCGCCAGTTCCAGAGGCTCCTGCAACGGAAGCACCTGCTGCAACGGAGTCACCAGCGGAACAAGCACCGGCGGAAAGTGCACCGCCAACGGAGCCAGCACCGGAAACAACACCGTCGAGCAGTGCAGCAGAACAGCCAAAGGGCGAAAGCTCAACCAGTGAGAGTTCGACAAATGAAAGTTCGACTAACAGCGGATCATCGAGTCAAAGCTCGACAAGCGAGAGTACAACGAGCCAAACATCTAGTACAACCAGTTCGACTACACCGCCAAGTGAAACGTCGACTTCTAGTAGCACGCCGGGAAGTACGACTAGTTCAAATACTGGTGGTTCAACAGGAACAACGAGTAGTTCTGTGACGCCGCCAAGTACTAGTCAGGAACCGCCAAGTACGCCAGATCCGCCTGCTCCCGCGCCAACTCCGGTTCCGAGTCCTGGGCAAAATGTACCAACGCCGCCAGCATCAAGTGAACCGAAAGTTCAGACGAGTGACGCGGTTATCCAAGCGACACCGGATGCATTTTCTGAAACTAGTACATTGCAACTTCCAAGTGATCTGAAGACGTCAGAAGTGGCTCAATCAGATTTGAAGGGCTATGAGCTGCCGTTGCTGTCCAGCTTTGAAAACAAGGCTCATGCTGCTTTGATTTACGATGGAATCAAAAAACTTGGGATAGAACAAGAGCAGGATTTTAGTGTAGAGCAATTAGCTGCCAATCTTTACGGCGATTTGTTTGCGATAGAGATCACCGGCACGCCAGAAAAAGTAAATGAGGAAATCAGCGTCGGCAGTCTCCTGTATCAAAAGAAGAATGATCAGCTCGAAATAGTTGGCGTCTATATTGGCAAAGATTATTATTTGACGGTTGAAGATGTTGAAGTGGATGACTCACTAGAATCAACAGAAGCAGCGGAAGATGAAGCTGAAGCGATCAATACTGAAAAAGACGATGAAGAGACAGACAAAAAGGAAAAACAACGGCAAGTTGTACTTCAGCCGATGAATATTGATGAAGACCTGTTGGTTCAAGCATTGCCGAATGCTTCATTGACAGAATATGGTCAAACGATTTTAGCAGAGTATCCAGCATCCATCAATTTCACCGAAAATGAAGGAGCCAAGAAATTCATTTCTACGATTGCAGAAGATGCACGCAAGCTGGGGCAAGAATATGATGTATTTGCTTCCGTGATGATAGCACAAGCATTATTAGAAAGCGGTTCTGGCACAAGCAGTTTGTCGCTCCCGCCAAACTATAACCTGTTCGGAGTAAAAGGAACCTATCAAGGCCAAGCTGTTTCGATGGCTACACAAGAAGATCGTGGAAATGGCGATTTATACTCCATTAATTCCGCTTTCCGCAAATATCCGAATTATGCCGCTTCACTTGGAGATTACGTGCAATTATTACGCGGCGGAATTTCCGGCAATGACGGATATTATCAAAATGCATGGCGTTCTACCGCAAAGAATTACCTGCGGGCAACGCAAGCCTTAACAGGAAAGTATGCGACCGATACTTCTTATAATAGAAAGTTAAATTCGATCATTGCTGTCTACAACTTGACGCAATACGATCGCGTAAAAGTCGATCAGTCTTCGGGTGTCTTTATCAAGGGAAAAGACGAGATTCCTGAAGAATATCGCTCATTGATGCGTTACCCGGATTATAACGGGGTCAATTACAATACCTCAGGTTCGTACCCAGTCGGACAATGTACTTGGTACGCCTTTAATCGTGTGAAACAGTTAGGCAAGAGCGTCGATGACTTTATGGGCAACGGCGGTGAATGGGGAACTAAAGGAAAAGCTTTAGGTTATGAGGTCAGTCGTGAACCCAAGGCTGGTTGGTTGATCTCCTTCACACCAGGAACAGCCGGATCAGATCCACGCTATGGTCACGTTGCTTTTGTAGAAGTGGTTCGACCTGAGGGAATCTTAATCTCAGAGGGCAATGTTTATGGCGGTACCGTGATTTCCTATCGGGTGATTGATGCCAACTTAGCGAAATCTGATCTAGTAACCTACATTAAAGCAAAATAAAGGGGTGCCATCACTCATGGCAAATAAGCGACACGGACACGCAGAGGATCCACCGAATGACAGGAGGGCATTACTCTTAACCGTCCTACTTCTCATCATTCTATCTGTAACGATGCTGCTTGTTATGAGAGGACAGTTACAAAAGCGGTATAGTGTTCATACGATTTCGGGCACGTCGATGATTCCGACGCTGACCGAGAAGGATCAGGTTCTTGTTAAGAAAAAAACTCAAATTCAACGCTATGATATTATTGCTTTCTCAGTTGATAAGGAAGAGGGGATGTTTGTCAAACGTGTGATTGGTTTACCAGGCGACAGCATGTTTGTCCGAAATGATCGAATGGTTTTAGATATCGGCGAACAGGGTGATTTTGAAACGACGAATACGTACCATTTATCACCAACTGTGGCGGATGAATTTCAAACGTTAAACAAAATTCCAGAAGATGTTTACTTTGTGATTGGTGATCATGTAGACGTTTCTAAAGACAGCCGGACGTTTGGTTTTGTCCATCGGAAGTCAATCGAAGGAACTGTCCAATTCCGTTTTCCAGCGATTCATCTCGCTAGATTGGAAGACTAAAAGAAAAGGGGAAAACACGTGATAATCATTAACTGGATTTGCGTAGGGCTCATCATTATAGTGCTCTTAGTGTGGTTATATCGAATGGTTATCAACGTTCGATTGCAGATGATCAAGCCACCAAGAGACGCATCGGCGACTTTTCAGCGAAAGTTGGATTATGTCAAGCAAATTCAACAAACGAAGCATATATCGGCGTTACTATTCGTGACCTTCTGCCTAGCAGTAGGATTACTCTTAACCACGTACAGTCTATTCCAAGTACAAGATCAGCTATATGCGATCAACGAGCAGAACAATGCATTAAAAGATGACATTCAAGTGATGAAAAAGGATCAAAAGAAACTAATCAATAAGCTGCCGGTCAAAAAATATCCGCAAGAAGGGATCGGCTTACAGGAATATACCTGGGATGAATTATTCTCTGATGATAGTCGCGAGAAGCAGTATGCGATGGAGAGTGATTTATCGAATAAACTCAGTCCTTACTTTGGATTGCCGACGACCTTGATCGTCTTAGATATACCGACCCAAACGTTGAATATTGCCTTGGCTGGAGATTTAACCAGTGAAGACAATCGTCAGCAAATCAAAGAAAATATCCAAGCCTTTGCTGCTGAAGCAGAGGGGGTATCCAATCTGACACAGATTACCTTCCAGCTAAATGTAAGGGATGGGGAGAAGCAGAAACAAGATTATAGTTGTACTTTCTCTCGTGAGAATGGAGAAGATAAATTTGTAATGATTCAAGAAGAAGACTAACGGAAAGAAGGGAAAAAAATGGTAGCACAACAAAAAAAGAGCGGATGGTTTTTCAACAAGAACATTATCGATGAGATCAATTCTGTTCCAGAAGAGAAAGTTGAAAATGAAGGTCAAGCACCAGTGACAGCCCAAACACAAGCACAGTCACCAGCGCCTGCACAACCACAAGCCAAACCTGCTCCTGCTTTAAAAATGGTTTCTGATAACACCGTTCCTGAATCACCAGAAAAGCAGGCAGAAGAGATCAAAGAATTGAAACGTTTGATTTTTGAAAAGGAACAAGTTTTACAGAAATATAAAAAAGAAATGACAGCCCAAACCCAACAGCTGACGAAAGAAAATGAAAACTATCGTCAATCTGTCTTACGAATGGGTGAAGAAAAAGCCCAAAATCGTCGTCAGATCCAGGATCTAGAAGCTGAGGTTCAACGAGCTCGGCAAGAGGTCCAACGTCTGAAAGAAACACAAGAATTAGATAACTTGAAACAGCAATTGGAACAAGTTCAGGCTGAAAATGAAAGACTGAAGGATTCCGTTGCCCACTTAGCCACTGTAGAACAGGAGTTGGAAGAGATCCACGAAGAACATCAAGCATTGGTTGCCCAGCAAAAAGATGAAGAAATCCAACGTCTAGAAAAAATCCATCAATTAGAAGCTCAGATCAATGAACTGATCGCAGAGATCAACGAGAAGGATGAACAATATTCTCAATTGGACAAAGTGATTGTCGAGAAAGATCAAGCGATGGATCAAATGGTGGAGGAACAAGCAGCTAAAGAAGTTCAAGAAAAAGAAATCATGGATTTGCGGGAAAAAGTCGCAGAGCTTCGTTCAGAAAATGAGCAGTTAAAACATGATGCGATTTCGACACAGCAAGAAATTGGGGAAGTCTTAATCTCCGCACGGAAACAGGCCAACCGTATGGTAGAAAAATCTAAGATGGAGGCTTACCGGATCATCGATGAAGCGAAGAAAGAATTAGCAACCATCAACGATCAAGCCAAAGAGATTTCTGAAGAAGTGAATGAATCACGTCAATCCGTACTTTCAATGTACGAAGAGTTACAAACTCGAGTAGATATCCTTGCGCAAGGAAAAATGCAAGAAGACGTAACCCGTGTCACAGAATAATTTGATCAAAACGAAAGGTATCCGTTAAAATGCGGGTACCTTTTTTTAATGCCCAGACTGTCACTGTAAGCGTTGTTTTTAATGGCTGAAATCGCTATACTTTAAGCATGATCGGTATTTAATGATTAAAGGAGCGGGTAAAATGAAATTAGCGATTATCTTGGAAACCAAGGAGCATGAAAAAGCCTGGAATGCCTTTCGTTTTGGCGTAGCAGCCTTAAAGAAGGAGCATGAAGTTAAATTTTTTCTGATGGGTGAAGCGGTGGAAGTTGAGAGCATCGAAGACGAACAATATGATGTTCCTGCGGAGATGAAGAAGCTGGAAGAGCAGGGTGGCGAATTATTGGCCTGCGGAACCTGTCTTAAATCTCGCCAATTAGAAGACCAGACTTCTTGCCCAATATCGACAATGTTTGATTGTGTTGAAATGGTAGAGTGGGCTGACAAGACGGTGACATTCTAATAAATCAGTAAATCCCTGACTCACGTGAGCCAGGGATTTTTTATTGATTTAATTGATTTAAAGTAGCGGCCATTTTTTTATTGTCGTATTTTGAGTAAAAGTAGAAAGTGATGATGTGCAGGATTAATGTCAACAACAGCTCCGCAATGAAAAATGGGCGGATCAGGTCAAACATCTGAGTCGAATAGAGATACACACCTGTATAAGCGCAAAGGGTGTTGAGCACCGTGCAGATAAGTATGTTCATAGCAGCCTTAAAGGTAGAGTAGCTCCAAAGGTACGGGTAAATAACCCCAAATAGCAGACCGATCAAAACACTGATTCCAATCAAATTCCAAATGTAACTAAAAGAAATCTGCGTAAAGAAATCTGTTATCGAGCAAAGGATTGTGATCCAAACGAGGGTACCAAAAGCTGCTTGAAAGAAATTATTTTTTAATTGTTTGAACATAAGAGTTTCTCCTTAATTTTTTTGGCATAATGGCGGCTGACAACATAAGTTGAACCTGTTTTAGTATGAACTTCTAAACGTGCATGCTCTCCTAATTGGAAAGAATGGACACAATTCAAGTTTAGAATCTGCGAATTATTGATTCGATAGAAATTTTGGCGTTCTAAATCAACTAACTCTTTCAGACGTTTAGACATGTGATAGCTTTGCTTATTATGCATGTAAACTTTTACTAAATGTCCCATGGTTTCAAAAGAAACGATTTGATCAAGCGGCAATTTGATCGAACGGTTGTTTTTAGGATCGACCGCTAAAAGTTCCTGCTCTTGTTGCAGCTGTTTTTCAAGTCGCTTGAGCGTTGTTTTATTTTCAGGGTTCGCGAAGATGTCGATTTCGTTTAAGGCTTTTTCTTTTACCCAAGTAAAGTTGATGTTCATAAGTTCCCCCCTCTGTGACTTTAGCATAGCAAGGATTTGCGACAGATAGAATCTTTTTTTTGCTTGTTGCATAAAAGGATAGGTTTGTTGCACATAAAGGCAATGTCAAACAGCGCTTGCGCGAGAAAAAGCGTATGTAAGCATGGCTTTCTAGTATAATTTAGTTATAGATCCTATCATCAAGTTAGGAGGGAGAGATCATCATGATTGCTGAGATATTAAAAGAAGAAAGAAAAGCGCGGGGACTGACCCAGCAGCAGGCGGCGGAAATTTTTAACGTTACGCGCCAAACGATTTCGAATTGGGAAAATGAGAAAAATTATCCCGATATTCCGACGCTGGTCGCCCTCAGTGATTATTATGAAGTATCCCTTGATTATTTGATGAAAGGGGATGTGAAGTACATGGCTAAGATGAAGAAAGAAGCAAAGCTGTTGCAGTCGCTTCGAGTTGGTTTGTTTTCTGTAATTTGTGCCGGTATGTTACTGCTTTTTTCATTTGTCGGGTTTGCGGCAGCGGTCAATGGTGGAAGTTTGGCTGGAATCATTCCAACTCAGCTGTTAATAACGATCGCTGCGATTTGGGTGTGCGTAATCCATTTTAGAAACTTGAAGGATGAAATGAATCCTTCGACCAGAAGAGTAATTCGTATTCTATTACTCGTTACGTTGTTTATCACTCTTTTATGCACGGTGCTTTTTGTACTTGCGGCGGCAGGCGTGATTCATTTTTAAAACCGGATAGGCATCTTTATTGCATTGGCTAGGCGAGGGGCATATATTTAGCGTGTAGTGGATGAATCCCTGATTTTCTTTAGTAAAAGAAGATTTAACGATAGAAGAAAATGTCGAAGAAAGAAGGAACCTAGTCATGTTTAAGACTGTTGAGAGAGATGCGCTGACCGTTCACGGCTGGATTACGACTCTAAATGCCCCGAATTCTCCAGATGGCTTGGCAGAGATGAGCAAGCAGAAGATGCGGGCAAAAGAAGAATATGCCTCCAAAATAGAAGGTGATCTGCTGGCTGTGAACGCAGTGATCAATGGTGACCAATGCTATCTGATCGGTAATACAGATACCACAGAAACTCGTCCGTCAGAGTTTGAATTGCCCGCGGGTACTTATGCTCGCTTTGATCTCAGCTATACGGATCAAGTAGAACTGGATCAATTGATTGGCCGCTGTTACGGTGAATTGAACCAAAGCGAAGCCTTTCAAATTGCTGGGAATTTTAATCTAGAAGAATATACGGGTGTAGGAAAAATGTCTTTTTACGTTCCTGTTCATCAGAAAAATCATTAAGATCGAATGAAGGGGTTCATTCTGAAGTGAAAGACTGTCAAACGAAAATCGTTTGGCAGTCTTTTAATGTTGACCTTCACACTGTGTGAAGGTATATGATAAGGTTATCATTCGAATGATGAAGGATGGGAGTTAACGATGTATAAAATAGGTGAGTTTTCCAAGCTTGTGAATATATCTCCTCGAATGCTTCGCCATTATGACGAACAAGGGATCTTTTCTCCGTCTTCGATTGATCCTGTTAGCGGTTATCGTCTGTATAGCCTTGATCAAATCGCACGACTCAATCAAATTTTATTATTGCGAGATTCTGGTTTTAAGGTGAGCGAGATTAACAAGACCCTCGAAAGAATGAATGATCCACACTTTTTGGAACAGATTTTGGAGAAAAAGAAGGCACAATCCTGCGCAGCAATTGCTGCAGAAGAAAAAAAGTTAAAGAAAATCGAACAGCAGCTGGAATTAATCAAGGAGGACAATAAAATGATCACAGGAACCGAAATCGATTTTGTCGTAAAGAATAGCTTGAAGGCATTGGAATTGTATAAAAAAATATTTGAAATTGAAGTAGTGGAGGCAACGAATTATCCAGAAGGTAGCAATGAAGCTGTTTTTACTCTCTATGATACGCGTTTTCATATGTTGGATGAAAATCCAGAATACAGTTTGATTGCGCCGACACCAGATAAACCAAACACTATTTGGTTTAATATTTCGGTTGAAGATATTGAAAAGACACATGCCGCAGCGTTGGAAAACGGCTGTACAGAAGTTCAAGGGGTCACCAGCATGATGGACGATGCACTTCAGAACTCGATCTTCGTTGATCCTTTTGGTTATATGTGGATGCTCCATCAGATCCATCAAGTACTCAGCTTTGAAGAACGGATCAAAATTATCGAAGAGGAAATGAATGAGGAGCTTTCTTAAATAGATGCTACACTTTAGGACACTTATCTAACTAAGGATAAGTGTTCTTTCTTATTGGTTGAAAATATGTGTTAGCTAACGTAAATATAAGTGAGATACACATAAACACGTACTGTAATATTCTTTTTTTTAATAGCAAACAAGATAATCGGATTATATCAAAATTTTTGTTGAATTTAATTAAATGAGAGCGTATACTCGTGTTTATTGAGTGCTTAAATAAAATAAATTTTTGAACAAAAAAAGATAACGAGTGTTATCTCTTTTTTATCGCACTCAAACACACAAATGCAATGAAATCAGGAGGGAAGAGGATGCGCAGGGAAAAAAATAGATGGCTGATCGCATTATCAGGAGTAGCGATTCATCTATCTATCGGTTCAGCATACGCGTGGAGTGTATTCAAAGAACCGATCAAAGAGTTGACAGGATGGGACAAATCGTCAATCTCTTTTGCATTTAGTTTAGCGATTTTCTGTTTAGGAACATCAGCAGCGTTTATGGGGAAATTTGTGGAAAAATTTGGCCCAAGAAAAACAGGGACGGTCGCGTCGATTTTATTCGGGTTAGGAATCATTTCGACTGGTTTTGCCGTTTCAAGTCATTCGTTGCCAATGTTGTATCTGACTTATGGAATTATCGGCGGAATCGGGTTAGGAGCTGGTTATGTCACGCCAGTATCAACGATGATTCGGTGGTTCCCGGATAGAAAGGGCTTGGCTACTGGACTTGCCATCATGGGATTTGGTTTTGCTTCTATGATCACTGGACCGATCGCTCAACAGCTAATGGTGCGGGTCGGTGTCTCTCAAACCTTCTATATCTTAGGGGTTGCTTATTTCTTAGTCATGTTCACGGCTTCACGCTATTTGGAAAAGCCGCCAGTCGGTTGGACGCCGCAAGGTTTTGAGGCTCCAGATCCAAAAGAAGAAGTGCAGGTACAATATCGCGGAGTACAATTGACCGCCAATCAAGCAATTAAGACCAAAACATTTTGGTTATTATGGTTTATGCTATTTTTAAATATTACTTGCGGAATTTCGCTTGTTTCAGAAGCTTCACCAATGGCCCAAGAAATTACTGGGATGACCGCCGGCATGGCAGCCACAATGGTGGGTGTGATGGGTGTCTTCAATGGTTGTGGTCGCCTAGTTTGGGCGTTGATCTCAGATGTTTTAGGACGAAAAAATGTCTTTACGATTCTTTTTGTGATCGATATCGTTGTGCTATTGAGTTTATCAGTGGTCAGTTCACCGTTGCTGTTCGCAGTATTGATTTGCCTGTTGATGACTTGCTATGGCGCGGGATTCTCAATCGTTCCAGCTTATATCGGTGATGTTTTTGGTTCGAGAGAAGTCGGTGCGATCCACGGCTATATTTTAACTGCGTGGGCAGCAGCCGGAATGTTCGGTCCGATTTTCTTAGGTAAGATTACAGAAATGTTCCATTCCTATACAAATGTTTTGCGGATCTTTGCTGTTTTAGCACTAGTCGGTTTTGCAGCTTCAATGATTATTCGCGGCTCAATCAAGAGCTTAGCGAAATCAAACAGTAGCGAGACACCAACAGGTTCAAATACTAAGCACGCGTGATAACAAACCATTCAAAGTGATCAAGGCCTAGGGGCGTTGATCACTTTTTTTGGTGCGGAGATAATCTTCGATAATTCTTTTTCGTTATCATCATACAAATGTTTGAATAATGGTTGACTGATCAACTAACGTTTGGTAAATTAGTTGAGTAGTCAACTAATTATTGGATAGTCTGGAGGAAATTATGAAACGAAGTGTCGGACGTTTGATCTCGATTTTATATCGTAAAAATCAAATTTATCTAAATGCGGCGATGAAGCCGTTAAATATTACCACGGCAGAACAGCCGATCTTAATGTATCTTTATCGGCATGATGCAGTGACGCAAGAGGAAATTAGTGCGTATCTTCAAGTAGACAAGGCTTTGACGACAAGAACGGTTCAGTCACTCTTAGAAAAGGGCTTAGTTACGAAGAAAAAGGATGAAAAGGACAAACGCTGTAATAAAATTTCTCTGACTCAAAAGGGGCAGGATATGCGGGAAGCAATGGTTGAGAAGTTTGTTGGTTGGAACAAGATCATGCTGGAGGGCATGGACGAAGCTAAACGCGATCTGCTTTTCGAATTATTAGAGGAAATGGTTGAAAAAACCGAACAGCATGACCTAAAAGGAGGGTAAAAAATGGAAGCAGCAAATCCATTAGGAACAGAAAAGGTTTCAAAATTATTAATGCAATTCTCGATTCCGGCAATCATTGGAATGGTCGTCAATGCGTTGTATAACGTGGTCGATCGAATCTACATCGGGCATGCTCCTGGGTTGGGTGCCAATGGTTTGGCTGGCATCACGATTGGGTTTCCAATCATGATCATTTTATTGTCGATCGGTATTTTATTTGGTGTCGGCGGCGCGACGCTATTTTCTATGAAGTTGGGTGCCGGAAAAATCGAAGAAGCAGAACGAGCAATGGGAAATGCTTTTTCTTTGCTGATAATCAGTGGTCTTCTGTTCAAGATTATGGGACATCTTTTTTTGTCGCCGTTATTATCAGCATTTGGCGCTAGTGACACTGTTTTACCTTATGCCATAAGTTACATGCGTATCATTTTCTCAGGAGCTGTTTTCCAGATCGTCAGTATCGGGATGAATAATTTTTTGCGGGCGGATGGACAGCCTAAGCTAGCAATGATCACGATGTTTATGGGAGCAGGAGTCAATATCATTCTTGATCCAGTCTTTATCTATGTCTTTGATATGGGAATGGCAGGCGCAGCATTAGCAACGATCTTGTCGCAGTTTATTTCAATGGTGTGGATCTTGGCTTATTTTCTCAGCAAACGCAGTCATCATCAGCTGCATGTTAAAAATATGCGCATCAAGGGACAGGTTGCGGCTCGCATCACAACCTTGGGTCTACCAAGCTTCCTGCTACAGCTTGGGAATAGTATCTTGAACGTCGTGTTGAATATGACACTGTTGAACTATGGCGGAGATATCGCTGTATCGGGAATGGGGATTGTCAATAGTATACAAACGATCTTATTGATGCCAATCACGGGACTAGTACAGGGGGCTCAGCCCATCGTCAGCTTCAACTTTGGTGCAAAAAAATTTGGCCGAGTCAAAGAGACTCAAAAGTATGCGATCGTTATCGCGACCACAATCGTATGTATCGGCTGGATAGCAACTAGATTAATGCCAGAGCAATTGGTGCGGATGTTCAATAATGAACCAGAACTATTAGCCTTTGGGACCAAGGCGCTGCAGACATGGTTTTTGTTTCTGCCAGTCATCGGTTTTCAAATTGTTGCTTCGAACTTCTTCCAAGCGACTGGTCGGACCCGTTCAGCGATTTTCTTAACACTGACGCGTCAAATCATTCTATTGATTCCGGCGATTTTGCTTTTTTCAAGTAATTGGGGAATGGATGGGTTGCTTCATGCAGCACCATTTTCTGATGCTGGTGCGGCTCTGTTAACAGGGATATTTTACATTGGCGGTATTAGACGGCTTAGTAAAGAGCAGTCTGCTTCGTCCGAATTAGAGCTTGACGTTGAATAAAATAATGTAAGAAGCACGCTCAAATCTTAGATTTGAGCGTGCTTCTTTGTGTTAATAGTTTCGTTTGATTCTCGCATAGATAAAAGCACGAAAGGCTGAGAAATCTTTGATTTTCTTGATTTCCTGATAACTCTCAGTTGTCTCAAATAGCGAAATCAACGCTTCGTAAATATCTGTAAAACGACGTCGATCGACATCATTGATCGCTGCCAGTAGGATGACGTGGACTTTCTTGTCGCCCCAAACAATACCTTTTTCAGAAATCGCAACACTGATGACTGTTTGATGGGCATCCATGTAGACAGAATGAGGGATAGCGATCGCCTCAAAGGCCGTTGAAGAGGCGTGCTCTCGCTCCAAGACATGAGCCGTGAATTCTGTTGGTATCATGTCTTCTTGTTCTAAGCGATGACACATCTCGCTGATAGCTTCATCCGCTGTATCTCCCTGTAGCTGACTAGTAAAGAAGGCTTCAGCAAAATAGTCATCAAAGTTTTTTCGCAGGATACTTTTCTTGCGGTCCAAACGAATATTTCCTAAATCGGCGATCAGATTTACTCGCTGCTCTTCTGTAAAAATCGGAGAAACGTGGATCACGATGTAATCATTTGATTCCGGCACGGGTAAGGTGGTGATTAACAATTCGAAATCCAATTCCATTGTTTCAGAAAACTTTGAGACAACCGTCTGAATAAGCAGATCATTGCCAAAATGCTGAGTCAGTTTCTCGTAAAGCTGTTCGTCCAGATTCATATATTTCGGACAAAGGAGCACGGTTCGAATTTTTGAGAGATTCCGCTTTTGTCCTTCTAATTCAGAGCCGATATGCAATGCGATGTAGGCGGTCTCATCTTCACTGACGGAAATATCAAATAGGGCGCTTAAGCGTAAGGAAAGATAGACAGCGACATCATAGACCATCGGAAAGCTTTTTTTCAACGATTCCAGCATCGGATTTTTCAAGGAAGTCTCTTGCTTGGCGCGGGAAAATAGACCGCTGACATGCAGTGAAAAGGGAACAAGAAAGCTTTCACTCATCAAATTGATCCCAAAGGTCTGGCGCACATCCTCTAACACTTCATCAACAATCTGAGAAACATCACTGCCAACGATCTGCTCCAATTCTTTCAGGTTGTTAGAAGGAATATAGTTGGCGTTCGCCTGAAAGATCATGTGGATTTCTTCTCTTTCCAAACTGTTCAGCGTCAACTCAAATTCCTCTTCGATCAAGCCAATCATTTTCGTAACCAATTTTGCTTTGTCCTCCCGCAGCCATGAGCTGAACCAATTGCGGGTGACTAGGGATTTATCATTTCGGACAGAATCCAGCAAAATCAATAAATGCAGCATCAAGTTGACAAAAGAAAAGTCATTCAAATGATAGTTGGAATCATGCATGATCGAGTGGATGATGCTGGATAATTTTTCAATGTCCTCTTTATCAAAGGTCGCTTCTAAAATTTGCTTATCAATAAATTTATGCGGAACCTCTTCAAAAATAATATAGGAGATCAAACGGCGTTTTTCCTTTTCTTCACCGATAATCTGAATCTCATCCTGCTTAAGCATAAATTTGACATGATATTTTTCATAAGCCTTGTTCATCCGTGCGAGATCAGATTTTAGCGTGGAGTAGCTGACGAATAGTTCATCAGAGAGATCAAAAATATTCAATTGGCGATGCTCCATTAAAATCTGTTTGATAATGAAGAAGGAGCGCTCCTTGAAGGTTTGAGGCAACTCGCCGCTGGTATTTTGCGGCTTTTCCAACAGCTTAGCGGCTTCATCGGGTATGACAGTGTAGCCAGCATTGGAGGAGTTGATCACAGGTTCTGATCCTAGCTTATTCAATTCGTAAATATAGTTCTTCACCGTTCGCACGGAGACACTCATTTTTTCAGCCAAGATTCTGGAAGAGATAGGACTGTCCTGCTGCAGCAATAATTTCAATAGTTGTTCTTGCTTTTCTTTCATTTCCTCATCCCCCTCTATAGGCGTTCAATTTATTATAGCGTGAAATGGTTTAAGAAAAAATAGAGAGTTGCACGACCAGCGTGCAAGAGTCTAGTTGAGGGAAATGTGAAAAATCGTAATAATGAGGATGTAAAGAGAACAGCGCAAGGAAAAAAACACACTTTTAGGAGGAAATTATGATGGAAACAGTAAATATTTTACTTTGTTGCGGTGCGGGAATGTCTAGCGGATTCTTAGCTCAAAAAACACGGAAGGCTGCGAAGAAACGTAAAATTTCAGGCTCGATCGAAGCGCGAAGCGAAAGTGAAGTGGCTTCCTATTTAGACTCGATCGATATTTTGCTTTTAGGTCCGCATTATGCATCATTTAAAGAAGAGATGGCTGCACAGGCAGCACCCCACAACGTTGTCGTCGATGTAATCCCGCAAGATATTTACGGCATGCTGGATGGTGAAGGATTATTGGATTTTGCACTTAGCAAATTGGGAAAATAAAACGTTCAGACAAATCACGTTTTAGCATACGTAACAAAATGATACACCTGAAAAAATGAATTAGGAGGAACAAGTAAAATGAAAAAATTTATGGATTGGCTGGCGAATTCTTTTGCACCAAAAGCAAAAAGTCTGACTCAGCGACCTTCCGTTGCCGGATTATCGAGTGCCATGCAGAAGCTGATCCCGTTTATCATGACCGGGTCGATCGTCTTCTTTTACAATGTGTTTCGCTCATATATTCCAGCTCTACCAGACTTAGGCAATATTTCTAATTATTCATTCGGCATGATTGGATTGATCGCGGCATTTATGGTCGCTAATCAATATATGGAAAAGTTCAAACATCAGAACTATTCGATTACAGCAGGGATCGTATCAGTCTGTATCTTGATGATGACCTTGCACCCAGTTGGCGCAGAGGAAGGCGTCTATGATATGGGACGGGTAGGGCCGACAGGGATTTTGATCGGTGTAATTGTTGGTGCGATCGTCAGTGTGATCTTCCATTATTTCAGTAAATTACACTTATTACGTAATTCTGAATTACCGGATTTCGTCGTTGAATGGATCAATAATATCATTCCAATTTTCTTGAGCTTAGCACTATGGTCAACCTTGATCTTTGCTTTGAAGATCGATGTGTTCGAAGTAATCATCAACTTGTTTGAACCGATCCAAAGCTTCGGACAATCATTGCCAGGTCTGATCTTACTTGTTTTGATCCCAGCCTTCTTTTATTCGATGGGGATCTCGACTTGGTTATGGTCAGCAATTCAAAATCCGATCTTTATCGCCGGAATCGCCGCGAATACATTAGCGCTTCAAAGTGGTGATTTAGGAACGAACATTGTAACGAATGAAACCGTCTACAGTTTAGGATTAATCATGATGGGCGGAACAGGAGCTACATTGACATTGAACTTATTGATGTGCTTCTCAAAAGCGAAGAAATTAAAGACTTTAGGCCGAATCTGTATCGGACCATCATTGTTCAATATCAATGAACCGATCGTTTTCAGTACACCTGTGGTCATGAACCCGATTCTTATGATGCCGATGTGGATTAACTCAATCACTGGAAGTATTGTGGTTTGGTTCGCGATGCGGGGCGGATTGTTGAATATCCCGCAGGAATTGATGCAGGTAGCCCAGATTCCAGCACCGATCTCTAGTGTGATGATTTTACAAGATTTCCGGGCGATCTTATGGTATGTCCTGTTGTTCGCGATGTACTTGATTACTTGGTATCCATTCTTCAAGGTTTATGAAAAAGAAGTCTTAGCAGAAGAAGTCAAAGAAGAAAAAGCCGGTGCAGAACTAACGGCTCCAGTAGAGGCTGTATAAATGAATGAGGTGAAGAAGATGATGGAAGAAACAGAATTAGTCGAAGAAGAAAATGAATTGATCCCGGTAGCGATGCAGATCATTATCCATGCTGGAAATGGTCGGACGAAAGCACAGGAAGCGATCAAATTTGCAAAAGAATTAAATTTTGAAGCAGCAAATGAAGCGTTGAAGGAAGCCAAAGACAATATCGTTTTAGCTCACCATTCACAGACCGCGGTCATCCAAAATGAAGCCGCGGGGAAAAGTTATCAGTCTTGCCTGCTCTTCACTCATGCGCAGGATCATTTGATGACTATTACCAGTGAAGTGAATATGACCAGAGATTTAGTTGATTTGTTCGAATTGGCGATGAAAAAGTAGGAGCTTATTAAATGAAGAGAAAAGTAATAGCTATATTGTCCCTATTGAGCGTTGTTTTGGCGGTCTTTGGTAGCTCCGTAACGAGTGAGGCAGCTAAGGAATCAAAGGAAACAACGATTTATCTAGTCAGGCATGGAAAAACTTGGTTCAATACCCAAAATCAAGTCCAAGGATTTTGTGACAGTTTGCTAACAGAAGAGGGCGAGTCACAGGCAAAATTAGTCGGTGAAGGCTTGAAGAACGTCAAATTCACTGCCGCTTATTCTAGTGATTTAGGTCGTCAAAGAAAAACAGCACAGCTGATTTTAGAACAGAATGAGAAGAAGGTTCCACAGATTATCGAAAATAAGGGCTTTAGAGAGAAAAACTTCGGCGGCTTTGAGGGTCAATCAAATGACGACATGAATCTAGCGGTTGCTAAAGCATTGAATTTGGATTATCCCGAAGGCAGTGACGAATTATGGGATTTCTTGAAGGAAGAGCTGACTGAAGAAGAGTTAGCAAACAAGGTGGCAGAGGTTGATCCGACCAAGACTGCCGAGACATATGACCAAATGAAGCAGCGAGTAGAAAAAGCGATGCCGCAAGTAATGAAAAAAGTCGCGAAAAAAGGCGGCAATGTCTTGATCGTTTCCTCGGGTGGCATTATTCCAATCTTATTGGAAAGTGTTGCACCAGGAAAATACCAAGGAGAAAAAATCGCAAATTGCAGTGTCACGACATTGACCTATAAAGATGGTAAATACACGATCAAGAAAATCGGTGATACCAGTTTTGTCGATCAGAAAGAATAAATCATGTAAAACCTGAAGCAGTCCGTTATTGACTCATCCTTCAGTTTTAAATAAAAAGATGAGGAGCAAAGATATGAATAACGAATTTCCAAAAGACTTCCTATGGGGAGCAGCTACTAGCGCGTACCAAGTAGAAGGCGCGGCACAAGAGGATGGGAAAGGACTATCCCAACAAGATATCATCAACAGTGAACGTCATGAAAAATTCGGCTTTGCCGATGCCAGCGTGGCCAGTGATCATTACCATAAATACAAAGAGGATATTGCCTTATTTAAGGAAATGGGCTTTACCAGCTATCGATTTTCGATTGCTTGGTCGCGAATTTTTCCAAATGGGGATGACGTGGTCAACGAAGCGGGGATTCAATTCTATCGTGATTTGATCAAAGAACTGAAAGACAATGATATCGAACCAATTCCGACATTGTATCATTATGACCTGCCATGGCCATTAGTAGAAAAATACGGCGGCTGGCTGTCTCGTGAAGTAGTAAAAGATTTCGAAGTCTTCGCCAAATATGTCATCAATGAATTTAAGGATGATATCAAGTATTGGATCACCATTAACGAACAAAGTATCATCGTGCAATATTGGACACAAAAATGCTACGTACTGCCAGAATACCAGGACAACAATCAACTGCGTTATCAAATCAATCATCACATGAACTTGGCGCAGGCAGTAGCCGTGAAGTTGGCGCATGAAGTAGGAGCGAAAGCAGGTCCTGCGTTAGGCTACGCGCCGGTGTACGCTCGGACATGTAAACCCGAGGACCAATTAGCCGCGTTGAATGCGAATGATCTTCGTAACGCCTATTACTTAGATGTTTATTTCCGTGGCTACTATAATGTTGCAGCGTTAACTTACTTGAAAAAGGCTGGTCTGGCACCGGAAATGGAAGAAGGAGATGAGCAGTTCTTTGCGGAAAATCTATCTGACTTCTTCGCGATCAACTATTACGACAGTCAATGTGCCCATGCCTGTCCAGAAGGAGAAGAACGCCGCTGGTCTGGCTACAACTTATCTGGTAAAAAGGGTGATATGTCTGGTTTTGAGACCCATCCAGGCTTTTACCAAATGTGTTCGAACCCTGAATTACGGACAACGGATTGGGATTGGGCAATCGATCCGATTGGTCTGGAATATGTCTATCGGGATCTTTATACTCGTTACCGCGTACCATTTATGATTACTGAAAATGGTTTAGGCGCTTACGATGAGTTGACTCCTGATGGAAAAGTTCATGATGATTATCGCATCGAGTATTTACGTGAACATATCCAAGCGACCAAACGCGCGATGGATCTTGGCGTTGAAGTAGTCGGTTATATGCCTTGGTCAGCGATTGACCTGCTATCAACCAGCAACGGCTACAAAAAACGTTACGGTTTGATCTATGTTGATCGGACAGATGACGATGTAAAAGAATGCAAACGAATCAGAAAAGACTCTTTCTATTGGTATAAAGAGGTAATCGCGTCAAACGGCACGAAATTGGATTGATGAAGATGTTTTTACGAAATGTGATTTCTGTTTTAGGCTCGTCTTTAGTAGGCGTTGGTGTGGGGTTGTGTGTTACGACTGGCTTAGGGGCGGATGCGTTGGGTGTTTTGTGGGAAGGTCTTGCGAAGCATCTGCCGATTACTGTAGGGCAAGCGTCTTTGTTAGTTACCTGTACCTGTTTGATTATCGTCGCGTTGATCGATAAGAAGGAATTAGGATTAGCAACTCTCCTAAACCCAATCGCTACCAGCATCTTCACTGATTTGATGATCAAGTATGTAGCGATCCAAAGTGGAATGCCTGTAAAATTAGTACTTGTAGTAGTGGGGATTTCTTTTATCGGGATTGGTTCGGGTATTGCAGCAGCGACGAACGCAGGTAAAGAAGGATATATTGCTCTGAGTTTTGCTTTGAGCAAACGTCTAACAGTCGACTTGGCAAAGGTTCGAATGGGTCTGGATATGATCTGCTTTGTTACAGGAATGGTTTTAGGCGGACAATTTATGGTGGGACCCATTATCGGTGTCCTGCTGATTGGTCCGTTGCTGAAAATGACGAGTCAATATTGCGGAAAAAAGATGCAGCCTTTGTTGAGTTAACATAGTAGGTGCTTGAGATTTGTCAGTCTCAAGCACTTTTTTGTTTCGTTAATCACTGTATTTTGGGCTATAATTTATTTAAGAAAAAGTCTTTGCGAAGAAAACTGGGGGGCTGGACATGCCGATTATGGGAATTATTGAAAAGGCAGGGGTAGATAATGTACCGATACTTTTTGGGGCTCTAGGATTAGTTGTTCTTCTAATTAGTGCGCAGGGATATACGGGCGGGATTGGTTTCCGTGGGATTGCTTTCTTGAAGTATGGTAAGCGGATCTGGCAATTTTCCAATCGTTTATTTGGCGGACTGTTAGTGGGGATATCTTTACTGTTATATCTGTTGTTCAGACTGAGCGGTATTTCCGCTGGTAATAAAGTATTTATCGCTACAAGTGCGGTCCTGCTGTGTGCTCTGGTCAGCGATATTATTACGCTTTTCTTAAAGAGACGGCGAATGGTAATTACAGAGGTTGACAAAAAGAGAAAATGACTTTAAAATAGTTAGCATGATAACTAATTAAGGAGAGAAACTCATGAAAGAACCGGAAACAGTTGGTTTTGAGGTCAGAGAGTTATCACTGTTGATTGCTAGGTACGTTGAAAAGATGAGCCCTGATGCTCATATTAGAGGGCCTCAAGGCTTTGCTTTAGGGTATCTGGTAAACAATCGTGACAAAGAAATCTATCAGAAAGATCTAGAAGAAAAATTATCGATTCGCAAACCTACCGCCAGCAAACTAGTTGACCGCATGATTAAGAATGGATTTTTAACGACTGCTCCATCTCAAAAGGATAAACGATTGAAGCGATTAATTGTAACGGAAAAAGCGATTCAAACAACGATCAAAATTGAAAAGCAGATTGATGAAATTGAAAAAATATTGAGACAAGGAATTTCAGATGAAGAATTAACACAATTTTTCGCGACGATGGAAAAATTCAAAAAGAATATTCAACTCTAATCTGGTCGATCAAACGATCAGATTTCAATTTCCTATAATAGTTAGCATGCTAATTTAAAACCAAAATATCATTTGTTTATTTAAAACGATTAAGGAGGCCCCTATGATACAACTAATCAAAAGAACCAATACGAAAGAACGACTGCTGGCACTGGTAAGTGTTCTATTTATCGTCGGACAGGTCTGGATGGATTTGAAAGTCCCAGACTATATGTCGGAAATCACGACATTGTTGCAAACACCTAATACGGCTATCAGTGAGATTTTAACACCAGGCGGTTGGATGGTCTTGCTATCGCTAATGAGCTTCGTCTTTTCATCAATTGTGGGTTTATTCGCGGCCAAAATCGCTGCAAGTTTAACCTGCCGATTGCGCCAAGATATGTTTGGCAAGGTGATGGACTATTCTACCCACGAGATTCAACAATTTTCGATCCCAAGTTTGACCACACGGACTACGAACGACTTAACACAAATTCAACAATTGGTCGCGATGGGATTGCAATTGTTGATTAAAGGACCTATCACAGCAGTTTGGGCAATCTTAAAAATCGCCGGCAAGAACTGGCAATGGACAACGACGACTGGCGTAGCAGTATTGATCCTATTAATCATGCTGTCGGTCATTTTAACGCTGGTGCAGCCAAGATTCCGAAAAGTCCAACAATTGACGGATAAAGTAAACAGTATTACGCGGGAAAATTTAACAGGACTACGCGTGGTACGTGCTTATAATGCTGAAGACTATCAAGAAGAAAAATTCGAAGAGGCGAATCAAGAGTTAACATCGACCAACCTATTCGCAGGACGCGTGATGGCGCTTATGAGTCCCGGAATGAGCTTAATTTCCAGTGGCTTAACTTTGGCTGTTTATTGGTTTGGTGCTTATATGATTCAACAGGCAGCAGGCATAACGAAGCTAACACTGTTCAGTGATATGATCGTATTTTCTTCTTATGCAATGCAAGTAGTCATGAGTTTTATTTTGATGTCGATGATCTTCATGATCCTGCCACGGGCGACTGTTTCCGCAAAACGGATCAACGAAGTGCTGAATAAAGAAACCTCCGTTGAATTTCCTGATGAGGGCGAGAAGGTTCAACCAGATATTAAAGGGACTGTTGAATTTGATCATGTATCTTTCCGTTATCCGGATGCTTCTGAGCCGGTAATCCATGATATCAACTTTAAAGCGGAACAAGGCGATACAGTCGCTTTCATTGGTTCGACTGGGAGTGGGAAGAGTACCATTCTGAATTTGATCCCGCGTTTTTATGAAACCAGTGAAGGAACAATCTCGATTGATGGACAGCCGATCAACACTTATAGTCACGTGAATTTGAATGACATCGTCGGTTATATTCCACAGAAGCCAGTATTGTTCAGTGGAACAATCCAATCAAATCTGGATTTTGGGACCAGCAGCAATACTCCGTTGGATGAGGAAAAAATGGACGAAGCCTTGTCAATCGCGCAAGCTAGTGAATTTGTAAATGAAAAAGAAGAAAAGCTAAATAGTCACGTTGCGCAAAACGGGAGCAATTTTTCAGGAGGGCAAAAACAACGTTTGGCAATTGCCCGTGTGATTGCCCGCAAGCCAGAGATTCTCTTGTTCGACGACTCCTTCTCAGCGTTAGACTATAAAACTGATAAAAAATTACGGGAAGTCTTGAACGAAAAATTAGCGAGCACGACAAAATTGATCGTCGCCCAACGGATCAGCACCATCATGGATGCCGATCAAATCATTGTTTTAGATGAAGGACACATCGTTGGACAGGGAACCCACGAAGAATTATTAGAATCAAACGATGTTTATCAAGAAATTGCCTATTCACAGCTCTCAAAGGAGGAATTAGCCCATGGATAATACCTTAGAGAATGTTCAAGCGCAGGCAAAAGAACACCCATTAAGAGATAATGTACTTAGGGCACTGAATCAGTATAAATGGCCCTTACTTCTAGCGATCATATTTGCAACGATTGGAAGCGTAACTCAGATCGTTGGACCGAATCGGTTAAGTGAGATTACTGATTTGGTCTCAGAAGGCTTAAGTGGTTCGATCAACCTCACACGAATCAGTCAGATTGGATTGAGTCTAGTCATTTTATATGTAATAGGAGCAATCCTCTCCTACTTTCAAGGCTTCATCGTAGCGACAGTTACTCAACGCTTCTCTAAGCAAATGCGTCGTCAAATTTCGGAAAAAATCAATGCGGTTCCATTGAATTATTTTGATTCCCATAGTCAAGGAGATACTTTGAGTCGGGTGACGAATGACTTGGATACAGTGAGCCAATCGTTGAACCAAAGCTTGAGTTCATTGTTTCCCTCAATCACATTGTTTGTTGGATGTTTGGTGATGATGTTCCGCACGAATTTACTGCTGACGATCACATCAATAGTAGCTGTTTTATTAGGATTTATCCTCATGGCAGTCATCATGGCAAAGTCACAAGTTCATTTTAACCAGCAACAGGAAAAATTGGCCAAGATCAATGGCTTTGCTGAAGAAGCATATTCCGGCCAACAAGTCATCAACGCCTACAGTGCTACTGAAGATATGAAAAAAGAATTTTCAGACATCAATCAAGATTTTTACGGCAGTGTTTGGAAATCGCAGTTTCTCTCGGGAATCATGCAGCCGTTGATGGGTTTCATTGGAAACTTCGGCTATGTCGCTGTCTGCGTTGTTGGGGCTGTTCTAGCTTTAAGAGGCGATATAACATTAGGGGTGATCGTAGCCTTTACCGTGTATATTCGTTTATTCTCACAACCGTTATCTCAGTTAGCTCAAGCCTTTTCGAATTTGCAATCAGCAGGAGCTGCAATGAGTCGTGTGTTTGAATTTCTTGAAGAGGAAGAATTAGATGATGAGTCAGAAAAGAAACAAAAGCTGAGAAATCCAAAAGGAAACGTTCGTTTTGAAAATGTCAGCTTCGGCTACAATAAAGATCAGACGATCATCCATAATTTCAGTGTGGATGCTAAAGCAGGACAAAAGATCGCGATAGTCGGTCCGACTGGCGCCGGAAAAACCACGATCGTTAATCTGCTGATGCGATTTTACGAGACAAATCATGGAGAAATCGTCATTGATGGTGTTTCTACCAAAGATATGACCAGAGAAGAAGTTCATGATCAATTTTGCATGGTGCTGCAGGATACGTGGCTGTTTGAAGGAACGATCAAAGAAAATCTGATCTATAACCAGCAGCATGTCTCTGATGAAACAGTTATCGAAGCATGTAAAGCAGTTGGAATCGACCATTTCATCCGTACATTGCCAAAAGGCTATGATACTTATCTGGATGATAGTGTCAGCTTATCCGTTGGACAGAAGCAATTAATGACGATCGCTCGCGCTATCATAAAGGATGCACCAATGCTGATTTTGGACGAGGCAACCAGCTCTGTTGATACGCGAACAGAGGAACTGATCCAAGCTGCGATGGATAAGTTGATGAATAACCGGACCTCTTTTGTGATCGCTCACCGTTTATCGACCATCCGCAATGCGGATCTGATTTTGGTCATGAATGAAGGAAATATCATCGAGCAAGGCGACCATGAAGAACTTATGGCACAAAAAGGTTTCTACGCGGATTTATATAATAGTCAGTTTGAGAAAGAACAATTGGCTTAGATAAAAGCGACTAAAATCTACTGATTTTAGTCGCTTTTTTTTTTCGTAGTGGACGAAGTAAAAAATGAAAGCACACTCACATGAATGAAATTTCATGTTATTTTATGTTGACACACTTTTTTTAAAATGATAAAGTATCGTTGTTGAATCGTAACGGTTACGCTTTGTATCTTGTAAATTGTAATGGAAATCAAGGAGATTTAAGGTTGAGAAATGGAGGGGTCTTTTTAAGGAATCTTACGATACGACAAAATAGTACTGCTCGAGAAAAAATCTACAGAGTCCACGTGTTTTTTTATAATAGAGGATCAAAATAAAAAGTAACGGATAGAAAGAGGTTTGGAATGAAGAAGTTAGGATTTGTCATGATCAGTTTGTTAGCACTTATCGGGTTAACTGCCTGCAAGGGTAATCAAGCAGCGACAGGAGATAAAGAAAAAAAGTTGCAAATTGTCGCAACGTTTTATCCAGTGTATGACTTTACGAAAAATATTGTTGGAGATGACGGCGATGTGACCTTATTAATGCCTGCAGGTTCGGAGCCCCATGATTATGAACCATCGGCAAAGGACATGGCAAAAATCACTGAAGCAGATGCATTTGTTTATCATAATGAGAACATGGAAACTTGGGTACCAAGTGCCCTTAAGTCTTGGCAGAAGGACAAACCTAGGATCGTGGAAGGCACAAGGGAAATGCTTCTATTGCCTGGCGGTGAGGAAGATCATGATCACAGTCATGAGGACGGACATCACCATGAACTTGATCCACATACTTGGCTTTCACCTTATCGAGCAATCCAAGAAGTGACATCCATCAAAAATCAATTGATCAACTTGTATCCAGATAAAAAAGCCGAATTTGAAGCGAATGCAAAAAAATATGTAACAAAGCTTGAAGCCTTAGATAAAGAATATTCAGATGTGTTGAAAACGGCCAAACAGAAGAATTTCGTGACTCAGCATACAGCCTTCAGTTATTTGGCTTTGGATTATGGCTTGAATCAAGTGGGAATCTCAGGAATCAATCCGGATCAAGAACCGGATCCTTCACGTATTGCTGAGTTGAAGCACTATGTTGAGGACAACGAAATCAACTATATCTATTTCGAGAACAACAACCAAGGAAAAGCGGCAAAAACGCTCGCAGATGAAACGAAGGTAAAACTGGAGGTCCTAAATCCATTAGAGAGCTTAACTCAAAAGCAAATGGATGCTGGTGAAAATTATGTGTCAGTGATGGAAAAAAATTTAGCGGCTTTAAAGAAAACAACAAGTGTTGCCGGGAAAGAAGTCAAGCCTGAAGAAGAATCTCAGCAAGAAGAAACGATTTATAACGGCTATTTCAAAGATTCACAGGTGAAGGACCGTAAACTATCCGATTATGCTGGAGATTGGCAATCGGTCTATCCTTTATTGAAGGACGGTACATTGGATCAAGTGTTTGATTACAAAGCGAAGCGAAACAAGGACAAGACGGCAGACGAATATAAGAGCTATTATGAAACAGGCTACCAGACAGATGTTGATGAAATCAAGATCACCGATAATCAAATAGATTTCATCGTTGACGGGAAGCATCACAACTATACGTATGAATATGCTGGATCCGAGATCCTAACCTATGAAAAAGGAAATCGTGGTGTCCGCTTTACCTTTGAAACTAAAGATCCGGATGCAGGGAACTACAAATATGTTCAGTTCAGCGATCACGGGATTGCACCAGCCAAAGCCGCGCATTTCCATATTTACTTTGGTGGTGAAAGTCAGAAAGCGTTGTTTGCTGAGCTAGAAAATTGGCCAACTTTTTATCCAGTAAAAATGAGCGGTCATGAAATCTCGCAGGAAATGCTGGCACATTAAATAAAAGAGGGGAAATCAATGGAAAAAACCGACTTGGCAAGTGCGTATCGCCGTTTAAAAAGTCCCAATATTAAGACCCGCAAACGAGCATTGAAAATCATTAAAGAGGTAAAACGTAATCAATTGAAGAAATAGTGAGCCTATCTCCTGATCAGAAAACTGGTCGGGAGATTTTTCCTTTAATTTTTTTAAGTATCAACTATAGGTGTGCCTAACTTTATTGCTGGATGGTAGAATAAGCGAAAGATGAATTATGAGGGAGGTCCTCTATGAAGAAAATTCTCACGTATAGTTTTGCTTTGTTGGCTATTCTCTTGCTAGGTCTATTGATCCAAGCAAAGAGCAGTGCCCTTTATTCAGAACCGGTGATGCGGGTAGAAAAAGCAGAAGCGGATGCCGCAACGCAGACGCAAAAAGTAACGGGGGAGCTGCTGAATCAAAGCGGCAGCGTCACCTTAGAAACAACCTATTATGAAAATGAAAGTGTCTCCCCGCTATATCGCACAGGAGATCAGCTGATTCTGCAAAAAATGGGGAACACTTGGCGAGTACAGGCGTTAAAACGAGATGGCTATGTCTTTATTTTGCTAGGCTTGTTTATTTTTGTGATGCTCTCCATTAGCGGGAAAAAGGGGCTTCGCGCGCTGCTAGGCTTAGTATTGAATAGCACCTTGCTGCTTTTGTTTTTATGGATCAATCAACAAAACGGCCGTTTGTCTCTCCTGTTTTTGATGAGTATCTATACAATCATTGCGGTATTTTTAGCGATGGGCACCTCTTATGGCTTTAAAAAGCTGGATATTCGAAAAGTCTTTGGTACCTTAGTCAGTGTCTTTCTCGCGTTTACTGTCTGTGTCGTTGCGATGAATTTTCTGAAAGATGAAGGCTTGCGGTATGAAGAAATGCAGTTTATCACGCGCCCATACCGTTCCGTCTTTTTAGCCGGGTTGCTGATCGGCGCGATCGGTGCAAGTATGGACAATGTAGTGACGATCATTTCAGCACTGGATGAGATTCGCGCGCAAAACCAGCAGCTTCCGTTGAAAAAACTCATACAATCAGGGCGAGAAATTGCCCAAGATACTGCTTCGTCAATGATTAATGTCTTAATGTTCGCTTATCTTAGCGGGGCTATTCCTTCCTTTGTATTTTACATGGCGAATGGCTGGATTTTTTCTGAGGTGATCGGTATGCACTTGTCATTAGAGATTTTACGAACCTTGTGTGGCGGCTTCGCGATCGTGTTGTCTGTTCCAGCCGCCTTGTTTGCCTTCAGTATGGCTGAAAAAATGGGCAGGAGGCGATTGCGATGAGTGTCTTGATTTTTCTTACCTTGATTTTGATGGGATTGGTGCTGCTGATCTTCAAAAAAAGTTCAATCTATATGATCACTGGGACGTTTGCTAATTTTTGTTTATTTATCCTGCTGTTGTATTTATTGAGTCAAGGCTTTCCAGTATATCCAGCAACCTTATTGATTTTTCTAGCTGTAACGATCGTGACATTGTTTTATATCAATGATGTGAATCAAAAAACGAAAGCTGCTTTTCTCTGTATCTTGTTTTTCTTGGTCGTATTTACAGCGGTCACGCTGCCGCTCATTCACGTAGTTAAAGTACAGGGCTTTGCTTTGGAGGAACTAGATGAATTACAGATGATGGACCTTTCTGTCTCTGTTCCTTTTTCCGCATTGAATCTCTCGATCATCTTGATGAGCTTCTCGGGAGCCGTGATCGACAGCAGCATCGCTGTCAGCAGTTCGACCTATGAAATTTATCGTCGCTCCGAGAAGCTGACATTCAAGGAGTTAGTTCAATCCAGTATGACAGTGGTTCATGAAATACTGAGTTCTACGATCAACACCTTGCTTTTTGCTTTTATGGGTTCAAGCTTAGCGTTGATTATTTGGTTTCAAGATTTGAACTATTCGTTTCTTGAGATTATCAACTCCAAAGCTTTTGTCGGGGAGCTGCTGACGAGTTTGTTGACGGGAATGGCTGCAGTAATCATTCTGCCGGTTGCCTCGTTGGTTTCCAGTTGTATATTTTTCAATAAAACATTTTGTTCGTTAGAAGATTAATGTGCTTGCTGACTGTCAAAAAGGTTCCCCATAGAATGAATAGTTCTATTTGTTATGGTTGGTTTAATAAATGAAAAAAGTAGTTCCTTTTTTAGATTTGTGTCTATACAAATTTAAAAAAGGGACTTTTTTGATTGTACTGTTAAATGAATATTTATATAAATATTTCGTAAGTACACAATAAATAACACTCGTTGAGCATTCAACTTTATACATAAATTTTTAAGTTTTTTGAAAATAATTTATAGATTTAAAAATAAGAATAAATTGTTAAAAAGTTTTGTTTCTATAGAAAAGCACTCATGTATATTGAGTATGTAGTTATTTTTAGATAATCAGCGAGAGAAAAAAATAGTCCAAAAAAATTCTTGAAAAATTCATATCTTTACAAATACTTACTTTTTGTAATGGAATAAGAAAGGGAATAACTTATTGAAATGAAAGTTAGTTAGCTGATAATTGTTCTTTAATGATCATGAGGTTTAATTTGAAATTTAATAAACCACTATGAATTCACTTTTAATAAAACTTATTTCATAGAGTTTCTGCCCTGTTATGGTGTTATCTTCAAAAATACATATGCTTGCTTTTTTTTTGTTGGACGTTGTAAAATCCACGGTGTGAAAATGATAATTATTACAAATTACCAAATAAATTAATTTGATTTATTTGAATAGTTCTTTTCGGTTCAGAAGATTTATACGTTCACTTTTTTTTTGTAAATCTAAAAAAAAACAAAATAGAATTTAAACCAAGAGGCTTGTAAGATATGGATTGTCCGTGAGATCAAAAACTTTTATCCAGACAGGTGTATCGAAAGGGGGGACTTACAATGAAAAAGCGAACCTCACTCATTCTATTCAGTTTGTTGGTCTTAAGTTTTTTTCAAGGACCATCGTCTTATGCGGAGGAGCAAGACTATCACTCACATGGTGTAACCAGCTTCTACGGAGTTTATGAAAAACCTGAACAGCCAGGAGCACAGCAGCCAAGTGGTTCGGATTCTTCCGACTCACAAGGAAGCCAGAAAAATGGAAGTTCGAATGGTTCTACGACTGCAACACCGAATTATTCGGCATCTGGTCAGGCCATTATTCCTAAGACAGGTGATCAAAGCTTTGTGACTATGCAAGTGAGCGGTTTCGTATTATTAATGATGGTTGTCACGTATGTATGGATACAGAAAAAAGGAGAGAATCTTAAATGAAAAAAGGCTTATTTTTAATGTCAGCTGCGGTACTTTTAAATTTAGCGGTGGGAACAGCCCAAGTTTTTGCGGCTGAAGAAGGCGGTACGATGCCTACAAATGGGACCGTCAACTTTATTCCAGGGGAAGACCCAACAGATCCGACAGATCCGACAGATCCTGGAAACCCTATTGATCCTATTGACCCGCCAACTCCAGTAGGCGGCTCATTATCAATCGATTATGCCTCACGCTTTAAATTTGGCGCACAAAAGATTTCATCGAAAGACGAAACGTATTACGCTGCGTTAGATAAGTTTAAGGGAACAGATGGAACAGAAGTTGAAGATAACAACTTTGTTCAGGTGACAGACAAACGTGGGAATTTAGCTGGTTGGAATTTGTCTGTTAAACAAGAAGGCCAATTTGTTACTGCGGAGAATCAAGAATTGACAGGTGCTCAGATCAAAATCGCCAAAGCCTCATTGATTGCAGCTGTGAATGATGATTCATTGGATGCTTATAAACCTAGCACGGTGGCAAATTCAATTACTTTGACTCCTGACCAAGCGGCTTCAGCAGTAGATGCGGAAGCTGGAAAAGGTGTTGGAACTTGGGTTTACCGTTTCGGAGATGATAATGAAGCTGGTAAAACAGCTATTGAACTATTTGTTCCAGGAAAAACAGTAAAACTGGCGAAGGAATATACAACAAAATTAAATTGGGAGCTAAGCAATGTTCCAAGTAATCCAGGAACACCAAGCGAACCCGTATAGAACTACGATAGATAGAAAGTTGGTAAACAAATGAAACGAATCAAATTATTTAGCGTGCTTGCTTTAAGTGCGATGACTATTACTACCTTGAGCACCACAGCTTTTGCGGAAGAAGCCGTTGAATATCACTCTCATGGGGTTGTAGAATTCCGCCCAAACACCGATCCGACTGATCCAGTCGATCCAGAAAATCCTGATCCAGAAAATCCGGTTGTCCCAACGGATCCATCCAATCCCGGCGGCGAACCAGAACCAGGAACACAAGGACCGTTGTCAATTGACTACGCCTCTACGTTTGATTTTGGTGTGAATAAAATTTCCAATAAAGATGAAACTTATTATGCACGTGCGCAACATTATAACGACGGGCATTCAGATACACCAGATTATGTACAGGTTACAGATAATCGCGGAACCAATAGCGGATGGAAACTGACAGTTAAAGAGTCAGGTCAGCTGACAGCCACTACGGATACCCTAAACAAAGTCTTAACAGGTGCTCAGATTACTCTTGCTCATCCAAACGTGACATCAAATGCATCTGGTGTGACTGCGCCGACCGCGGCGGAAGATATCTCTTTAAACCCAGATGGTAGCGAATCTGTTGTCATGACAGCGGCTGAAAAATCAGGAGCAGGTACTTGGGAAGATTATTGGGGGAAAGTCGAAAGTGTTCAAGAAGAGGATGAACAAGGAGCGAAACAAGATGTGAACATCACAAAAGATGTGGCGTTAAGCGTACCGGGTTCAACTCCTAAGGATGCAGTGAAATATCAAACGACGCTAACTTGGACATTGACAGACGTCCCTAGCAATTAGGAAAGAGAAGAAAGAGGCGAGAAAATTTGTTCAATAAATTTTTGGGAACGTTCATCACCGCAACCTTGCTTTTTAGTAATGCACCGATTGCGACCATGGCGGTACAAGCTTCATCCCCAGTAGAAAATACAAATGAACTTGTCGAAAAGACCGAGCCCACTAATGCTGAAACTATCATTTCAGCCTCTCAGTCTTCTCAACTTCCAGCTGCAACTTCGAATTCATCAGATAGATCGAATGCAACAACAAGTTCAAGTAATTTGGAAAATACTGCTTCAACTGAAAGTTCGACAGAACACGTTAATGTAACGATTTCGTTTCAAACGGATCAGGTGCATCCCTTTTCTGAGGGGAAAACGCAGATTGATTTAGAAACAATGGAAGGAAAATTAACAAGCATTCCTTCTTTTGGACCGACTGATCAAGCAGATTTGACAGGTTGGCAGGACAAGCAGGGGAAGGCTTGGACCGAAGCTGAGCTGAAAGATCACATATTTACTCAAAATGAGACATTTATCGCGGTATTTAAGAAACGTTCAAATGTAGCATTGACATCTGTCTCTGACTCAATTAAGGACGTTATCAGCACAGCGGATAAGACAAAAGTAATCGCAGTGCCAAGTCCAACAGGTGAAAATTATAAAGAGTATGATGGCACAGAAGCAGGCGTCAAAGAAGCATTGTTTGATATGTATTCTGTTAGCGGCAATAAAGACTATGTTTTATATTTTGGGAAAAATATTTCTATTGGTCAGTCAACATTGGATCGGACGATACCTGCAACAGTCGATAAATCGACGATTACCTTTTATAGTTTGCAAGGTAAGATCAACAATTTAATAATTACTGGTAATAGTGAAGACCCAATTACTACAGACACTGCTGTTCCTGACGGTTCAAATCGAATGACCTTTGCATCTGAGGCAAATTTCGGTAACAATATTAGCTTTAGAAATATGACCTATATCGCTGGGGATATCTTTATGAATGGTCATAACTTAACGTTAAGCGGTGGTTCTTCAGGTGATGCGTTAACTATTTATGGCGGAGCTGATACGGAGGATATTACTGGTAACCCAACAATCACTGTTAATACTACTGGATCCGGAGCTTTTGATCTATTCGGTGGAAATAAAAGTTCAGGAACACTTACTGGAAATCCTACACTGCAGGTTAACAACACGACAGGGTCCTTAGGAAAGGTCGTGGGAGGTAGTGAGAAAGGGACAGTAAAGGGTGATGTTACAGTAAATATCAAATCTGTTGCTGGAACCGTAGCTGACCTATATGGCGGAGGCTATGGTGCAGGCAGTACCAGTCCCGCTAATGTAGAGGGTAATGTAAAAACAACTATTGATGTAGAGGATAGTAGCACAAAATTTTCTTTAGGTGACTACTATGGCGGAGTGAACTATGGAAACATTACGGGTAGTGTTCAAAATACGTTAATCGGAAATGGTTCATGGTCTGGCCTATCAACAGATTATGTTGGCGGCTCCTATAGCGGGAATATTGGAACGGATCGTTCAACAACAGCGATTACCACTAATCTTGATAGTAGTCTGTTTACAGAAGGCACGGGAGTATTCGTTGGTGCCAACGCGAAAGATGGGACGATCACCGGCTCAATTACTAGTTCAATCAAAGCGGGTGAGTATCACAAAGGATCATTAGTTCGAGTCGATGGCGGTGCAGGAATGGATGTTGCTACCGCTGATTTACAGACAGGAACAGATGCTGCTTATGATGAAATGACGCCACAGGCGCGAAAAGAGTACGCTGAAAAAACAGCGAAGTTCAAAGTTTATGGGAATATCACAACGACAATCGCTCAGGGAATGATTAGTGAAGGAGCGGATAACGTAGCGTTTACTCGAGGAGCTGGATACGGTGGTTATATCGAGGGAAATACTACAGTTGAAGTTGGCACGCTGCGGTCAGATAAAAAAGTCGGCGGTGCAGGATTTGTTTACAGCTCTGGTGGACGTGAATATAAAGACGGAATCGATTATAAACCTTCTGGCTCGCCCAGTGATTATGAAACGGAGTCGATTGGCGCCTTTGATATTGTTGGCGGCGGCGGAAGCAATGCTGCGAGAGCAACAAATATCTATATTTATGGAAATACCAAAACGGTCCATAACAATGATTTAGCTCGTTGGACCTATGGTGGTGGCTTTTCAGGAATTATTGAAGGATCAACGACCAATGAAATGAATGCCGGGATGGTATCCACGCTAGAAGGTTCTGGTTACTCTGGCAAACGTGTTTATGGAAATACAAAAGCGATTGTGAATTATGGAGAGGTTGACTGGTTCCTAAGCGGCGGTGGCTGGAACGATGAGAAAATCGTTGGAGATGTTGGTGTGGAGGTAAATGATGGAATCATCAATGCCTCAATGGGAGCTTCCTATGGTTTCTCTTCTGATCACACCGTCACTGGAAATTCCCATAATTATATTTATGGCGGCGATTTTTCAGGAGAACCGTTAAAAGGACCGAGCGCTTTTTCTGGCGGGGTTACCAATAACGGCAGCCTGCTTGGTGATGCGAATCTGACAATTGATTTACGTAATTATACTGGCACTTTTAAGTTGCCGAGCGGTACAAATGTTTCTGGTGGTCGCCCGTACGATGGGGATACCGAATTAGGTACCTCAGAGGAGAACACAATTACGTTAAACATTTATTTAAAAGATGGTGTTGATTCCTTAGCAGGTGCGAATGTTTATGGTGATGGCGGGAATAACGCTGCTGACACCAAAAGCGGGAAAATCACAGTGAATATGGAAGGTGTTGGCTCGAATGTTGGACATCTCTATGCAACCGAATATTCCAACATTAAAGATGGACACATTTTGCGTGATGTGACCGCAAATATTCAAGGTGCTACTAGTATTGCTGGCTTATCCGGTGGTTCCGAAGGTGATGATTTCACCAATACAATTGTTAAAAATAGTACCAATCAGGTTGTTTACAATTTCGGAACAGATGTTGATGGAACTGGAGCCATTCAGAAAGATCCGATAAAAGTTACGGGTACTGGGATTATCAATTTCACTCAATTGAATGTTACGAATGGCTTAAAGCTATCTGCGGATGATGGAAATATTTCTAATGGTGGAAAGGCGACTGCTGCTTCACATAAAACGACCTACAATGAGTTTGGGGATATTCATTTATCTAAAAATGCAGGCTTAGGTGTCGTTAAGGACGGAAAAATCATTTCTGGCGGAAAGCTGATCGTAGAAGATGAGGGAACGCTGGAATCTCCTCAGGGGACAGGTGTTGTCAATATCTCTGATTTTGAAACACCCAATGAAGAGAAGGATCGTTTGACTTGGATCAAGAATACGACGGATACCAACAAATTACTCGATGTTAAAGGAACTTGGTTCGGTGAAAGCAAAGGGTATCAAGTATTGACGATCAATCCAACGAAAGATAATGCGAAAAAGATTACTCCACAAAATTTTAAAGGAACTGAAAAGGCAACTGGAAAAACTTTTATTGGTGACAATGATGTGACTGGTACAGATGGCTACGGAGTGATGCTGCCTGGTTCAGTGATTGACTATGAAGTGGAATCCCCTGGTATTGCAGAAGGGGCCGGAGCAATCACGCACAATGTGGATACGGTCAAAGAAAACAACGAACCATTGCCGATCGAGGCATGGGGGACAGATATTGCTGGCAAGGAAGTGCAAAAGGGCCGCTTGATTATTCCTTATAAAGCGGACAATCAATACAAATTAAGCTTTATTCCAGATGCAGCAACGGGCTCATGGTTGTATAGCGGTAATATCACTTCTACTAAGGTAGATAATCCCAATGAAACGATTGGTGAAAGTACCAATACAGATCCTGTGGACTGGAAAATTCCTGATGGGGAGTATAGCTATCAAGTAAAAGTGAAGTATTCAAATGAAGCGCATGTTACTGCTCAGAATATTCTTTTAAAAGAAAGTGAAGCGCAAGCACTAAGCTCAAAAGATCAAGTGATTGATTTGATGAAAGCCAGCGGCGGTCCCTTTTTGAAAGAGGACATCGATCTTGAAGCGATTAAACAACCTCTAAAAGCAGGAGAGCTTTCGCGGACACATGAAATTCATTACAGTGCGGGAACAACGGAATCTAACAAAAAGGAAATTACAGCAAATATCGTGATTGTTCCTGACGGTAGCGAAGTAGCCGGAAATCAACAATTCGCAGTTTACGCGCAAAATGCGTTGCTTGAACTTCCTCAAGCTAATGGATTGGCTTCCATTGATGCGCTGAACAGTTATACCAAGGCTAAGGTTATCTTTGCAGATGGCAGCCCTGAAAAAAGTCCTGATTTACCGCAAGCAACCTTTGAAGCGATAAAAAATACTACAGCAGCAGAACTAAATAAAGAAGTTCCAACAACGTATTCCTACACGCTTGACGGGGAGACAGTCGCAAAAACTGTTACGGTTCAAATTATTCAAAAAACTGGACAGCTGTTACTAAAAGAAGTTCCTTCAAGCATGGATTTTGGAACTCAAAAGGTCAGCAATAAAACAATGACTTATTGGCCATCTTACGCTGGAAAATTAGTCGTATCTGATAATCGCGGAACGGATAAGGCTCCATGGAGACTTATGGTGCGGCAAAGCGAACCATTGAAAAGTCCGACAAATTCTTTAGCTGATTCCTTGATCTTTGAAAAGGCTGGTACGGATACGGTTATTGGGGCCGACAATATTCAAGTCGAGGAAAAGCAGCTAACTGAAGATGGCGATTATACCGTTAACCAAAATTGGAGCGCGGCGAACAAAACGGGAATCAAATTAAAGGTTCCTGTTGGCAAGCAACAACTTGGTAATTATGAAGGAAAATTATCTTGGACATTGGAAGATGTACCAAGCAATAATTAAAAGATAAGAGGAGAATAAACAATGAAAACTATTTCGAAATTATTATTATCAACAATGTTTTTGGGCGCACTTGCAGCGTCACCAGTAACGACCCTAGCAGCAGATGGCGGAGTATATCACTCAGACGGAACAGTAGAATTCGTTCCGAACGAAGATCCGACTGATCCAGTTGATCCAACCGACCCAACCAATCCAGTCGATCCAACTGATCCGACTGACCCAGATGGTCCAGAACCAGGAACGAACGGTCCGTTATCAATTGATTTTGCTTCTAACTTGAACTTTGGTAAACAAAAAATCACGTCGACTGACCAAGTTTACTATGCAGCAGCGCAACAATTTTACAATGTTGATCAAGCTGGAAACCCAACTGGGGAAGCACAGTATGGTCCAGACTATGTGCAGGTGACAGATAATCGCGGAACTGAATCTGGCTGGAAATTGACGGTTACACAGGATGAGCAATTCAAGAGCGCAACCGATCACCAATTAGAGGGTGCTTCTATCAAATTAAAAAATGCAAATATCCAAACAATCTCAGCTTCAGCTAAACCAACAATCGCAAGTGATACGGTATTAGTTCCAGGTACAGCCTCAGATGTTATGGTTGCAGCTGCCGGTCAAGGAGCAGGAACCTATTTGAATGATTGGGGAACAAAAGACGGCTTGACTGAAGTAGATGAAGATGGACAAAAAGTTCAAAAAACTGACAGTATTGAATTATCTGTACCAGGTAAATCAACGAAGTATGCTGAAAAATACTCGACAAAATTAACTTGGACATTGTCTGACGTACCAGAAAATGGCGGAGAAACACCAGCTAAATAGAGCATGAATGAGTTCAGGGTAAGATTCGCGAGTTTCGTGAATCTTACTTTGTTGTTCTATGTAATTTAGCTGTGATAAAAGGGGAGAGCTATATTGAAACGAATAAAACGAATGTTTACATTAATGGTTGCTGTATTATCTGTTATGGTCGGCGGAGCGAAAGCTTTTGCTAGTGAATTCAGTTTTGCAGTAACACCAACGATACCAGAAAATCAAATTGACAAAAACAAGACCTATTTTGATTTACAGTTGAATCCAGATCAAAAACAAACGGTTTATGTTGAATTAAGAAATGACCTTGATCGTGAAGTAAAGGTAAATGTAGCAGTCAATAGTGCCAAAACGAATTCAAATGTGATTGTTGAATACGGCAATAATAAAACCAAAGCGGATAAAAGCTTGAAATATGATTTAACTCACTATGTCAAAGCACCGAAACAGGTGACATTAAAGTCCAAATCAGCGATGCGTGTACCCTTTGAGTTAACGATGCCAAAAGAAACGTTTAACGGTGTCATGGCAGGCGGAATTACCTTCAAAGAAGCGAAGACTGAAAAAGAAACGACAAAGGATTCTGATAGCAAAGGTTTAGCAATTGAAAATGAGTATTCTTACGTGGTGGCATTGTTGATGCGTCAAAATACACAATCAGTTACGCCTGATATGATCTTACATACAGTAAAACCAGGGCAAATCAACGCCCGCAATGTGATTTTAGCGAATTTGCAAAACAATCAAATGACGTATATCAATCAAGTGACGATGGATGCATCGATTACCCAAAAAGGGGATTCAAAGGTTCTATATGAAGCGCATAAAGATTCCTTACAAGTAGCGCCGAATACTAATTTTGATTTTCCAGTGCCGCTAAATGGCGAACCGTTGAAGCCGGGAGACTATCACCTGAAGATGGTTATCAATGGGAACAAAGCAGCTGATGGTCAGTATGTTCGCGGAAAAGATGCGGATGGAAAAGCGATTCATTTCCAAAACCAATGGATTGTTGAAAAAGATTTCAGCATCAATGGAGATGTTGCTCGCAAGTTAAACGACAAGGATGTAACGATTAAGAAAGATTACACATGGGTATTCATTTTGATCGGCATTTTATTGTTGTTAGTAGTATTATTGATCATCTGGCTGATTTGGAGAAAGAAGAAAAAAGATGAAGAGGAAGAACGAAAAGCAGAATAGACTGATAAAAGTAATTTTATTAGTCTTCCTTTATGCGGGTATTTTACTTATTTGCTTTCCTATTCTAAAAGATAGCTTATTTGTTGAAAAGACTACAACGATAAAAACGACAGAGGTTGCGAGACTTTCAGAGATTGATCAGATTCCCTTTGAGCGAATCGAAGCACCTGCCATTTCGGACATTATGAAAAGCAGCGATGCCTACACGAGTATCGGGGCCATTCAACTTCCTTCAATTGGAATGAGTTTGCCAATTTTTGCAGGTCTAAGTCAAGAAGCGATGCTCTATGGTGCCGGCTCGATGTACCCTGAACGTGATCCCAATACGAACAACTTGGTTTTATTGGGACATCATACAGGTGTGTCAGATTTGCTTTTTGGTAAATTAGCGGAGGTGAAGCGTGGCGATCAGATTTATCTTCGTTATTTATCCCGATATTATGCCTATGAAATACAAACGAAAAAAATGGTTAATGAAACACAGATCAACGTTTTAGAAAAATCAACGGTTCCTTTGTTGACATTAGTTACTTGTGATCGAGATACAGCTACTAAAATGCGATTAGTCGTTACAGCTAAACCAGTGAAGCAGATGTCGACCGTTGTCAAAACAAAAATGACCCATCAAGTCAAAGAAAAACAGGAACAACAAATCCTGCTGAAGGTCGGCCATGTTTGGTTGCCTTTGCTAGGAATTATCGCCGTATTGGTGCTCCTGACCTATTTAATTATTAAGAAAGTTTGAGGTTATGAATGTGGAAAACAAGAAGAAAATGATTATTATGGGAACGATCGCTCTGTTTTCCACATCCTTGCTTTTTCAAAATACTTCTCTAGCAGACGATGTGTTTAGTCCCATAAACCCTAATCAAAAAGTAAAGCCTGTGGAATCTTCAAGTTCCACACCTGAAACGACCGAAAGTTCTGTCGAAGTTGCCTCAATGGAGCCAGATCGCACAACGGATTCGTCAACAGAGAAGCAAAGCAAAAAGCAACCTGAAAAAAAATCGGCCAAGGAGCAGACTGTGAAGCGGAAAAAACGCTATTTAGATGATTCTTTTTTCTCCAACGAGAGCAACCAATTTACTACCTTGAACAGTAGTGGTACTCCAGGAGGCTCGGACGATTTTACCGATGCGCGGCTGGCTGAAACAATGAAAGTTCTCTCAGGAATCGCCTTGTACGGCAGAAAGAAGTGAGCATAAGTGTTGAGTCTGGAAAAGTTTTTGGATAAAGATGCGAAACGAAAATTTGAATTTTTACGCCTGCTGGAAGAGTCCGGAGATTTGACAGAATTAAATACGGTTATTCAAGACCGATTAAAGCTTTCGAGTTTTCTTTTTAGCAAGACGATAGAAGAATTGACGACCGATGTTTCAAATTATGGATTGGAAAAATTCTTTTCGATAAAAAATGATTCCGTTCAAACCACCTTGCTGGAAGTCGGACAAGCCACTTCAGACCTATTACTGGAGCTCTATTTAAGAGATTCTCTGTCTTTTAAAATCTTTTTAGCACTCTTTGAAGAAAATTTTCAATCGACCCACAGCTTTGCTTTGGATCAATACACCAGCTATACCAGTGTGTATAATCGGATGCAGCAGTTGAAGCAGTTTTTTAAAGAGGCTTCGATTGCGATGAACAAGAAATACCAGCTTACTGGTGATGAAGCGAATGTCCGATACGTTTTGACTCGTGTCTTTTCCTTTGTGCTTTCTAGCGATGATAGTTTGTATTCCGATGAGATCAAACAGCAAATCGAGGTAGTTCTAACCGAGCTGACAACTGCGGGAATGCAATTTCCGCGCAACCTGCGAACTAAGTTGAGGCATTTTCTAGCTATTTCACTTGTTAGACAGGAACAGGGACATCTGTTGACCGAATTCAATGAAAACAAACAAAAAGTGTTGAAGCAGTTGAAGACTATTTATTCTGAAGATTTTGCACAGATTGAACAGCTGGGTTTAGAAAAGCATTTAGCTGAGGAACTCTTTTCTTACCTTTATACGAACGGAGTCTTAGCGCCAACCGCCATCGCTGATCAGTTTTTAGGAAAGCGTATCAGTCGTCTAAATGAGCATTTTTTAACAAGGATTGCACAAAATTTTGAAATGGATAGCGCTGAGTTGAAACGGGTTCTTTGGCCGGAACTAAGTCGACTGCACTTTGAATTAGTGTATTTTCCTTTAAATGCTTTCTATTCTTTTGAACGATTTGACGTGAGCTTTTTTGAAGAATCTTATGTCGAATATTTCAACTTTTGTCGAGAGTATCTGCGGGATGAAGCGTTCGTTAAAGAGGAAGGACTTTTTGATTATCGTCCTTACATCTTTTATAGGTACCTGATGATTTTAGTGGGAAATCTGGATTTGGAACAGGTGATGCCCAAATTGACGATTTGCATCGATTTTTCATTCGGTCAGGAATACAATGCCTTTATCAAAAAGAACTTGAGCTTTTTTGTGAACCTGAATGTTGCAACACAATATATCTATGATGATCAAGCAGATTTAGTAATTACTAATCTAAATTCAGAGTATGCACCATTAGAGGTAGAAAAAGTTATCTGGCTTGACCCACCAAGACCAACAGACTGGGCCAACTTAGGCAACCTATTACTGAAAATTCGAGCGGAAAAGCACGAGCGTTTACGCTCTGGAAATAAATAAGCCCCCCTTTAACCAGCGGTGATTCTTTGCCGTCGGTTTTTTAATGTGCCATGGGTAGCAGTTATCCAGCAGGTGAAAGTCCAATCACGGGTTACCGTCCAGCATAGCGAATCACAAGCAGAAGTCCAAAAGGTAAATATATGACCAAGACAGTGAATCAAGAGGTTGTAAAGCGTAAGATAAATGTCTTACGCTGGGGTATCCTGTGGCCGGAAAAGCACGAGCAGTTTTAAAATCAGCAGCCGTTAAAGCCAATCGAAAAAGGGGAACCATAGGAAGTCAACATAGTCCATCGTCAGGCTGCAAAACAAGCTTGATCGAATCAATCGTCCGAATTGGAGTGGAGTAAGGACTATCATGATTGATTCGCGATAATTGATTGAGAATGCTAAAGGTAGTCGAATAGCTGTTTTTTTCTGGGAGCTGTGTCAGATTTTTTTTAGTTAATGGAATATAATACCCCCCTTGTCCTTTAGGGATTAATTTACACTCAAAGGAAATTTGCTCAATCGTAACTTCCACAGGAATATTGCCTTTCTGCTCACAGACTTCCCATACGTTAAAAGGTATTTCAATAAAATGCCGATTGCCCTCTTGAGTGCACTTTCCTTCAAACTTATACCGCATAGTATCCCTCCATCTCAATTCTTTTGTCATAAGCAAATGATAGCTGATGACATCTTGGCTAGTTCATTATAGAAATACTGAACCAGTGGCTATTGACAATCCTGTATATTCTGATAAAATTAATCATGTATTAAACACGTTTAGTTGGAGTGAGGGATGTAAATGAATGAAGAAAATGTCAAGGAGCGGCTGATTCAAGCAACGGTGGATTTATTGCAGAAGGAAAACGGGGCCAAAAAAATTACCGCTAGAAAAATCGCGGAGACAGCAGAGGCCAATCTGGCGATGATCAATTATTATTTCAAATCCAAAGATGAGCTGGTAAGTATCGCTGTGAACCAATTGATCGAAAAGAGTGGACAAAAGCAAGAAAAACAACAGGAATCGAATGATCCTACAGAAAAGCTGATCGCCTTTTTAATCGCTACCGCAGATAGTACTTGTGAGTATGCGGAATTAACCCGACCAACAATCCCGTACTTACTCTTGGAAGGAGAACTTGATTTACCTTATCAGATTTTGCCGATGGTAAAGGACTGTTTCAACAATCAAAAGGCTGAAGTGGAGTGTCGTGTGATTGCTTATCAATTGGTTTCGTTTCTGCAACTAGCGTTCTATCGGGGAAAGGATTTTGAACGCTATTCTTCAATCAATGTGATGGATAGGGAACAACGTCATCAACTTTGTCGAATGCTGGTGGAGAACGCAGTTAAAGAACAGGAGGGAGTTCAATGAGAATTTTAGGGATTTTTACCTTGGTTATGTTGGCTTGCACCTTGCTTTGTGGACTTTGGATGAAGTTTGGGCCGGGCGAAAAGGATGCGGGGTTTCATGGAATGCTGTCTGTTGCCACTGTGGTTTTGTCGATGGTGACGATCGTTGTATTTATGTTGAAGCTGCCAAAGTAATTACCTGAAGCGATCAGAGTCGAAAAGATTTTGATCGTTTTTTTTGAAGACAGATTGACAAATAGCTTTTACGTATATATTATGGATAAATAATATCTCTAATTGAAAAGGAGGATACTCATGAAGTTTACCAAAGCAGCGAATATGGGTCTGCATGTCATGGTCTATTTTGCACAAAATGATCAATCAGAGAGTAACTTGAGTATTCATGATGTGGCGAATAAATTTGAAGTTTCACCGTCTTATTTATCAAAGATTTTGACTCAGTTAGCCAAAGCGAATCTGATCTCATCGGTTTCAGGAGTCAAGGGAGGCTATCGGCTGAAAATGAGTCCCGTGGAAATCTCTTTTTTAGATGTCATCCATGCAATCGATGGTTTTCCTGATGAAGTCAGTTGTTTGGCGAATAATCAGCACAGCTGTCCTATCAGTCAGATCATCAATGAAGGCGAAGCTAAGATGTGGGAGTATTTTGCTTCGGTGAAACTTAGTCAGCTGTCTGCGCTTTAAAATGAAGCCCGCTCTTCATTTTAAATTAATCAGCGATATAAAATATCTTTAATATGAATACAATGGTTAACACAAAAGAAAAGGATGAGTAAAATGCCACATCACACACATGAGCACCACAATTTAGATAACGAGGAGAATTTCAAACGAATGGTCGCAGTTTTAGAGGGGGAAGAACGCAGGCTGCAATTATCAGCCGAAGCGATTATCAGCTATTTACCGGATCTAACGGGGCGAACAATTTTTGACGGCGGCGCGGGGACCGGCTATTTAACTTTGCCGCTGGCTAGGCAAGCAGAGCGAGTGATCGCATTTGATCAATCACAAAAAATGCTGGATTTGATCCAAGAAAGAGCGACGAAGGAGCAGCTGACAAATATCACCAACATGACCGGTGACATCAAAGCAATCGATTTGCCGGACAGCTCAGTAGATGTTGCCATCGTTTCAGTGATGATCCACGAAGTTCATCCTTTTGAAGAGGCCTTGCAGGAATTGGCGCGCATCATCAAGCCAGGCGGACAATTTGTGATTGTAGAATTTGAATCGGAAACGGATCATGCCAATGGCGGTCATCGGATCCCGTCGCATGTAATGAAGGCAAGCTTGGAAAAACTGCAGCTGCCGATTATTCAGCAAACCACGCCAGCGGAAGGAATGTATCTATTCGTTGTAGGTAAAAAATAAACAAAGAAAAAGTGTTCAGAAAATTATCTGAGCACTTTTTTAGTGGCTTAAAAAGTCTGAACAGATCTTAGCCAGTTCGGTGGGTGTTTCTCTTGCGCCATTTTCTACCCAAGTATAGAGGATCGACCAGAAGATCCCCGTCGTGAAGGCCTTGGCGTATTTTGCAGCGTTTGGACTAAGTTTGTCTTGTCTGATATACGCAGCATTCAGTTTCGGGACATGGTTTTGATATTGTCGAAAAGCATAGAACATCAAGTCATTTTTATAGAGGAGTTTCAATTGCTTACTGTATTTACGCCAAAACGCAAAGTGGTAATAAAGCAACGTCTCATAGTCTGAAGCGAAATAATTTTTTTCGAAGGCGGCATATTCCATAAATAGCAATTCAACGCTGCGTTCAAGGACTTCTTCCTTGTTTTTGAAATAGCGATAGAATGTTTTGCGTCCAATGTCTGCTTCTTGGGCGATTTGCGTAACGGTGATCAATGAAAAGTCATCGACTTTCATCGCCTCAAACAAACCCGTGATAATCTCAGCTTCTTTTCCCATAATCCCCTCCCTGACACACTATTAGCCAATCTGTTTTATTTGTTTGAAACAGCAAGGCTGCTCTCTTAAACTATACTTTGATGACACATGTGTGTCAATGAAGGAGCAGAAAATGATTTATGGAGAATCGTATATCATTAACGGCATCAGACAGTATGTCCAGATAATCCTGCCAAGATTAATCAAAAAGTCACGATGCCTAAGTTCTATATTTGCATGAAAAAGCCGCTCATTTTCCTCAGTGGACAAGAGCGGCTAAGTTTAATCAAGTTGTGAATAGTATAGCGATTTCTAGAGGGAATGCAGGAACTTATCTGGAAGTTTCGCCCAAGCTAAAAATCAAATTCGTCTGGATTTGGTCCGACACGCAAAGCTTCATTTAATTGGTTCAAACGTGTCATATCAGCGGAATCCAGTTCAAAATTGAAAACATCTGCATTGCTTTTCATCCGTTGTTCATGGACCGATTTGACAACCAGTAAGATATCTTGCTGAATATCCCAGCGCAGGATGACTTGTGCTGGTGTTTTTTGATGTTTTTCAGCGATGTCTTTAACAACAGGATCAGTTAATAGTTTTCCCTGCATCAAAGGTGACCAAGCTTGAACTTTAATGTCATGCTTTTCACAGAAGTCGCGGAGTGCTTGCTGGGCTAATTTTGGATGCAACTCCACTTGATTGACCACAGGAGTGACTTTTGCAAAAGATAATAATTCTTCTAAATGATGGATCTCGAAATTGCTGACGCCAATGGCTTTGATTTTTCCGGCTGAATATAGTTCTTCCAAAGCTTGCCAAGATTCCTTGAAGGCAGCTTTGCCTGGCCAATGAATCAAGTATAGATCCAAATAATCTAGTTCTAAACGTTTTAGTGTTTCTTCGAAGGCCGTAATCGTTTCCTCATAAGTGAGATGGTTGTTCCAGACTTTTGATGTAACGAATAGATCTTCTCGTTTGATATTTGTCGCTGCCAACCCTTCTTTGATGCCGACCCCTGTACCAACTTCATTTCCGTAGATTTGAGCGGTATCGATCAAACGATAGCCATTAATAATCCCGTTTTTAACCACTTCCGCAGTATCCTCATCAGGTATTTGAAAGACACCTAAACCTAGTCCGGGAATTTCCACCCCGTTGTTGAATCGTACTTTATCTGTTAATGAATGAATCATTTAAAAGCCCCCTTATAATTTCCTGAGCTTAGTATATGGGGTGAGTTTAAAAATGTATAGTACGTACTTTTAAGTACCATTGATACCAAAAGGTAACTTTTGCGGAGTAGTGGGGCAAACACTTAAAAAATAATTATTAAGAAAATAATGCCTTCAATTATCCTATGTTAATGACAGGGCTTTCCTCCTTCGCTACAATTAAATAAAAAGAATAGAGGGAGCAGGCGATGCAGGCTATTGAACAAGCAATCCGGAGTTTAGTCAAACGCTATGCCAAGGTGACAATCAAGGAAGACGTTCTTGATCGGTTGATAGATTTAGGGGCCTTTGTCGAATTTCCGGCGGGGGATTTGATCGTTGCATCCGGGGATGAAGAGAATAAGCTCTATTTACTGGTAGATGGATTGATTCGAAAGTATTATTTGGACTATCAAGGCAATGATCTGACACACCAGTTTTTAGAGGCTGGACAAGTTTTCAGCACGCAGCATGTCGTATTTAGCGGGCAGGTCATGTGTAATTTTGAAGCGGTAGAGCCTTGCAAGTTAGTCTGTTTTGATTATGAGCGGGTTCAAAAGCTGATGCTGGATGATCCCTCATTAACAAAAATCTATATCGGCATCCTTGAAGAGACCTTGCGCATTAAATTGGTGCGGGAGACAGCGTTGCTGGCAGAAACGGCAACGGAGCGCTATGTGAAATTGAAGAACGAGATTCCGGACATTGATCGGCGGGTCAGTCATGGACACATTGCTTCGTATATCGGGGTCACGCCTGTTTCCTTGAGCCGCATCCGACGAACGATGAGAGAGGAAAACTGATGAAGAGGAGAAGAAAAATGGTTGTTGGATTTGTTGTTGGAGTCGTCTTGGTAGCTGTGATCATTCTGGCAGTTACGCGGCAAAAAGATATCGTGATTGAAAATGTTTCTAAATTGACAGTCACCAGTTCTGCCTTCGCTGATGGCGGCATGATTCCTGAAGAATATTCAGGGAATGGGAAAGATATCTCACCGGAGCTGCAGCTATCCAGACTGGATAAAGCTGCAGTTTCCTTAGCGGTGATCATGGATGATATTGATCATCCTCTGGTCGGTGTTTACAATCATTGGTTAATTTGGAATTTGCCGGCAACTGAGAATATCCCTGCAGAAATACCAGACGGCGAGCAGGTAGCTCAATTAAATAATGCTGTTCAAGGAATAGGCTACGGTAGACATCGCTATCGCGGGCCAAAGCCGCCCTTCGGCAGTCATCGCTATAAATACCATGTTTTTGTTTTGGATAAAAAGCTAGATTTACCCGCCTCGGCTAAGAAAAAAGATCTTTTAGCAGCGATGGAAGGGCATATGCTGCAGTATGGTTATCTGGTGGGGGAATATGCGGCTAAATAAATCAAAGTTGCATCAATCACGGGCTAAAAGGTAAGATAAAAGCAGCAGTAAATAAAATGGTAGAGGAGAAAAGTGTTGGATAAAACAATTCGCTTAAGAGTCCCTCAATGGCAAGGTGGGAATAACCCGACTTACTCACTGGGTGAGGATCTGCTGTCATTTCTAGTGCCTAAAAATTTGGAGCATAATGAAGTTGAAGTACCGATTCCTGAGTATGAAGAGCCTTTGGTACGAGAAAATGGTGTGACAGGACAAAGTATTGTTGCTGAGAACGTGCAGAAGACAATGGAACTGATTCAAGAAGAACTTCCCGATAAGATCATTACCTTAGGCGGAGATTGTCTAGTGTCACAGGCACCTTTCGACTATTTACATGGAAAATACGGCGAGGAGCTAGGGATCATTTGGATTGATGCCCATCCAGATATTTCAACTCCTGATATCTTTTACAATGAACATGCGATGGTTCTAGGGAATCTATTGAATGACGGCGACCCCGTATTAGCAGAGAAGGTCCAGCATCCATTTAAAGCAAAAGATGTTTTGTATGTTGGGCTGCAGGAACCCACTGCGGAAGAAAAAGTGATTCTAGAGAGACTAGGAATAGAATATCAAGTTCAAGATCAAGCCCGAATCACACCAGAAGAAATAAAAGCATGGTTAAATCAGCATCAGTTTACTAAGGTAGTCGTTCACTTTGACCTGGATGTGTTGGACCCGAATGAATTTCGCATGCTGTATTTTGCAGAGCCAGGAGTCACGGATTACTCTGCTGAAGCTGGTAAAATGTCCTTATCAGAAGTGAAAGAAACGATGCAGGCTATCTCAGAACAAAGTGATGTCGTTGGGCTGACGATTGCGGAATTGTTGCCGTGGGATGTTCAAAACTTGAAAAACCTTTTATCCGATTTTGATATTTTTCGTTAAAGCAAAAGACAGGAAGAGACGACTCTTCCTGTCTTTATTTGTTCATCTGCAGGGTTACCAAGGTGGTCAAGGTATCACCATAGTAGTCATTTTCTGATAGTCCGTCGTTCACTACCCATGCTTGTGAATTTACTAGGTTTCCATAGGCTTCCTTCTGTTTTGCAGCGAACAGAATAGGAGCTGAGAAGTTTTTGGATTGGCTTGAAGATAAGGCTTTTCCTGAGAGTGTATAGCCTTCAGCGATCGTGTTTTCTTCCAAGAAGAAGTTCATCATTTTACTTAATACTTGATTGACAGCTTGGTCATTTGAGCTTGCAAGGCGCCAAGGAATTCGGCAAGCGTTGGCGCCATAATTTCCATCGTTCGCTCCGGCGACTTGATCTTTTTTCGCAGGAGAAACAGTCCCATTTTCTACCCAAGCAAAGTCTGGGATTAGTCCGGTTTTATGCTGTTTACTCAATGTTTCCAGCGCTTTAACAGAACTCGCTTTGAGGGTTTGCCAGAAATCATCCCCATCCCCACTGAATGAAGCAAAGGTATCGAAGTAACTAGGGATGATATCTGATGGACGAATCAAGTCATAAGAGTCGGAATCTTTCGTTGCCCAATCGCCGACCGTTAACAGCTTGTTCGTTGAATTGTAGTTTCTCACTTTGATTCCTGAAAGCAGCCTTTGTGCCGCGGATTTATAGTCTGTTTGACTATCTGGCCACTGCTCACTTGCTTCAATCAAGGCGTAGGCAATATCCAGATCGCCATCCGTTGCATTCGTTGTTTCTTTTTCGATTTGTTTGCCGCCTTCAAATTTTTGCCGCCAGCTCATCAGCGGATTGTCTTTGCTGATTTGAAAGCTGCTATAGTAACGGTAAAAATCATTGAAATCTTTCTCGGAAGCCCAGCCACGTTTTGCTGCCTCCATAGTGATCAGCATGCCATAGCCGTGACCTTCGGATAGTGAAATATTGGCTTTTTCCTTGGGATTTGTGGTGACGAACGCTCCTTCATTGGTTTCCTTCACATAAGTCGATCGCCATTGTTGATAGGCTGTTTTTTCTAGTTTTGTCTGATTATCTTTTATATTGAAAAGCACTGCGGCGATGTAGCCTAAAAAAATCAAAGCCAGCAGTGACCACATAATTGCTGGACGTCTGCGCATAAATCTGCCTCCTAGTTGTCGAAACGTTGTGTTTTATACCATTTGCTGCTATCCCGTTGAAACAATTTATCCCCTACATAAGAAAAGAAGGCGACGATCGATATACCTATGAACAGTAAGGAATAGGTAAAGTAAGAGGCAATGGCATAAAAGAAATTCGCGGTGGTTGCTTGGCCAAACTGACTAGACAAGGCTAGTTGAATCTGCAACAGGTAGATCGCAAACATTAAGGCCCAATTTACTAGTAAAAGAGCGCCAATTTGACGGTTACTTCCGCCAAAAGTGAAAATCGCGTCGATCGATGGGAACCAAATATGCAGGATCATCGCAAATAAATTAGCAATAAACATAATATTGGATAAAATAATCGCACTGGTGAACCAGAAGAACGTATTGAAATAATAAATACTCTGCAGGCGAATCCGCCAGTTGGAGCCGCCGAAAATATCTTTGACATTACTGATGATAACTTCGTAGTTTCCTTTAGCCCAACGTTTTCGCTGACGGTAGTAAACCGATAAGGTCTCAGGTTCTTGTTGAAATGCTTCCGCGCGCGAGGCTAGAGCGATTAATTTGCCAAGCTTCATAATTCTAAAGCTTAATGCAGTATCTTCAGTCAATGCGCCATTATCCCAGCCACCCAATTCTCGGATCATCTGTGTTTGAATAATGAAATTGGTGCCGGGAATTTGTCCGATTTTAAACAATTGCCATAAACCGGTATGAATGATTCGTTGGCTGGTGACAATCTCTAAATTGATACAGCGTGTCAAAAAGTTGCGCTTATAATTTCTCGTCTTATTTCTGCCAAAGACCGCACCATAACGCTCAGGGTCCTCCAAGGCTTTTTCGACTAAAAAGTGCAGCGCGTTTTGTTCAGGCATCGCATCCGCATCATACACACAGAGATATTCTCCATGAGCGATCTCCAGCGCGTCATTTAATACTCCGGCTTTTCCTCCAGATCCTTTGCGATCAATAACTTTAGTCAAATAATAGCCTTCGTACTCTGGCTGTTGAAGGATCGTGTGGACACGCGCATAAGTGTCGTCATCACAATTATCCGCAAAAACTAGAATCTCCATTTTTTCCCGCGGGTAATTCATTTTCAAAATAGCTTTCACCGTATCTTGGATAACGATCTCTTCATTATGTGCCGGAACAACGATCGTGATAAGCGGATAAGAGCTGAGCGGCTCCAAACGATTTTTTGGAGGTCGAATATTTTTCAGCAAAAAGTACACTGCACCAAATAGAATGACTAAGGTAATTAATAAAGAAAACCAGATTGAGATGATCCCAAACATTAATAAAATCGTACTCATCAGTAATCTCGCCTCCTAAAGTAACGCCAAATTCGATCCTTAACAATCAATAAGCAGAGAAATAAGACCACAGCCGCGACAAAAAATATACCTGTGACGATTTTACTAGCTTCAAAGAAGTAAATGAGTAGCTGATCCATGCGTTTCCCTCCTTACAATATATATTCATCGGTCAAATCAGCTTCGGAACGTCGTCTAACACGGCTGATTACTTGTTCTGCGGTCATCTCGGTATTTCCTTCGATGACAATCTCTCCAAAACGAATGACTGTGTTTTGTGATCGATCAAAGTTTTTGAATGGAAACAGTGAAAATTGTGTCTTGGTTATTCTGTTCATTTTTTGGATAAATTCAAGACTATCTCCCGATTGATACACGGGGGACATAACGACAAAGGTTCCATTACCTAGGTAAAACTGATCTTCTTCTGGCAACCGAATATCACTCAATTCTTGTGCCAGTGCCTGCAGTAATTGATCGGTGGCCTGATCATTTTGATACTTCAGTTGTTCAATGTAATCGACAGTGTAGAAAGAAACGACAATTCCACGACCAGTTCTGGCATACAAATTCATTGCGCACTTAAATTTTTCGAAGCGTGATTCGAATTCTCCTTTATTATATAATATCTACTGAACAAATCACTTTTCTAGAAGGTTAGTGATCTATCCTTAAATAAAATGAAAAATTGCTGACTAGGAGGAGCACCTAAAAATTCTCG
>NZ_JAWGOQ010000016.1:0-100937 GCF_032555305.1 Enterococcus sp. | reverse complement strand
AGCCTTTATTTTTTTGTCCTGAATTTCGAAAGAAATCAGATAAAAAGACGTCCCAAACTCAAATTACGAGTTTGGGACGTCTTTTGTCTACAGTCTGAGCACTCGAAAAATTTCGAGTGCTTTTTCTTTCACCGAATAACCTGTTTTCGATTTAGTGATAGAAATCAAAACGGCCTTTTGCCATAACTTCCTTAACTCCTCCTGTCTCAAAGAGTGAGCGGTCCATAATCGCTTTCTTAATGAAAGAAGCCGGATATGCAGTTACTTCAGTACTACCGACAACTCCAAAGGCATGAGTATTTCCTATTGAAGCCACTGAACCTAATGATTTAAAGGAGAATGGTTTACTAGGTTGTCCCTTCATTTGATTTAATATATCTTTGCCGGCATAAGACCCCATCGCTAACGCAATTTGTGCCGTAGTTGGATAAGGGCGATTACTGGCTGGATCCATGACTGCTGACACATCACCCAACAGATATACATCATCATGATTTGGATCAGTCAGATTTGGTTTTACCATGACACGTCCACGACGTTCTTCAAAACCTGAGTCGCCGATGACGTGACTGCCGCTGACGCCGGTTGTCCAAACAATCGTTTTCGCTTTAAGCGCCACAAGGTCATTTTCATCTTCCTTAGAATTTTGATAGATAACCGCCCCTGGCTCCACTTTTTTAATTGGTTTACCAGTTAATAGTTTAACATCCCATTTGTCCAAATATTTCAGACAGTATTGTCCTAGTTTATCACTAAACATTGGCAAAATTTTATCGACTGCTTCCACACAATAAATTTGAATATCCTCTGGTTTTACGTTTGCGATTTTAGCGAACTCTTTGCTGCCCTCAACAAGCGCTCCAACCAGTTCAATTCCTGTGAAACCTGCTCCACAGACAACGATTCGTAAATATTCTTCGTTTTGTGTTTCTTTATATTTTTCCATTTGCTCAAGGATGTGTTTGTGAACTTGATCCGCTGTTTTCACGTCAACCATTTCTAGAGAGTTTTCCTTCACCCCTGGTATTCCAAATGATTCAGATTGGAAACCTAAGGCAACGATTAAATAATCATATTTAAGTGTCTGATTTTCTAAATAAACCTCTTTTTGATCAGCAGCAATTTTTTCTACAGTATCCATGATAAATGTTGTTTTACTTGGGTTGACTACATCTTCGATCTTATAGCAAATTTTTTCATCTGGTTGGGTACCAGCCGCAACTTCATGGAGACTTGTTGATTCATAATGATAATCATTGCGGTCTACTAAAGAGATATGGATGTCTGCTCCTGATTTTTGCAATACATGTAAGGCCCGCAATCCTGCGTAGCCTGCGCCTAAAATGACGATTTCTTTCATTTTCTGTTTCCTCCTTTAAAATAAGAACGTCAATGCGAAACTGAGTACCTGTGCAACAGCCCCTACTGCTAGGATCTTTACTGCACAAATAAAGGTCTCGCGTTTGACTTGTTTTGTAAGAAATATTTGAACCTGTTTATAAATGAATGGCGCCGCTAGAAATGTTCCCAACATTGTCCATGGGGCAATTCGAATGAGCACCGAAAATAGAATGGCTAGAAAAGCTGCAATATTCAATCCAATGAACAATTGGATTGATCGCTGTTTTCCTAAATAATGAACCAATGTAAAGCGATTGTTCTTTTCGTCTTCTTCTAAATCACAGATATTGTTTGCCAGCATCAAATTTGCTATCCACAATGTATTTGGAAGTGAGATCAGAAAAATCTCACTCAGATTATTAAAGCTCCATCGAAAAACCTCATACGTATTAAGGTAAACACACAGAATCGTAATCATGAATCCCATAGTTAATCCAGAGAAAACCTCTCCAAATGGCAGACTCGACAAAGGTTTTGGACCCGACGAGTAAAAAATTCCTACACCATAACAAAATAACCCCATTAACAAAAAAGGCCATCCGACTACAAGAGACAAACCGATTCCAATCAGTGCCGAAACAATGATCATTCCCACCATCATTCGGAAAACTAATTTTAAATCCAAGTTTTCTCTCCCAATGATATTGGTTTTTTCTCGATAGTCGTGAATTTCCGTCGCATGGTGATAGTCATTGTAATTGTCTAAAATGTCGACAGCCATATTAAAAATGAACATTGCGACAAAATAAAACAGGACTAGACCTAAATGAAGTTTGTGAAAATTATACAGGCTAAAACAAATCCCAATAAAAAAAGGCAGGACACTCGCAGTTTTCGCTTTAAATTCTACGAGCTCCAAGAAAACGGTTAAATTCATCTCACCCAACTTTCTCAATTTTCTTTTTCGTATTCATTATGCTATTTTTATACTTTTTGTTCAAAGGATTTGCTTATCTGTCATGTGTTAGTTCTCACGAAACGCTAATTAAGCATTCTAGTAGTCTTTACGTGAAGCATGCGCTAAAATGGAATTGAAAACGTTGTAAGAAGGAGCACCCATGTTAGACTATTGGAATGAATACCCCAAAATACAGGAAAATCTAATCCAAGTTAAGAAATTGATCTCACAAAGACTTGTTATTAATAATAAATCGATTGAAGAGGCCATCACAAAATTTTCTTCTACAGGGGGAAAAATGATTCGTCCGGCACTCTTCTTTCTTTTCGCTGATTTTGGAGAAAAAAAAGAGCACGAACAATTAATAAAAATCGCAGCTTCACTTGAATTGCTGCATTCTGCAACACTTGTCCATGATGATATTATCGATGACTCGCCTACTCGCCGCGGGATGCCGTCGATCCAAACGCGCTTCGGTAAAGATGTAGCAGTTTACACTGGAGATTTTATGTATACTAGTTATTTTGAACTACTAGCCGAATGCATGAGCCAAACCCCTTTTCTGCTTAAAAACGCTCAAGCGATGAAGAAAGTTTTACAGGGGGAATTGACCCAAATGACTTGTACTTTCAATGCCGATCAGACCGTTAGCGATTACTTACGAAACATTAACGGTAAGACTGCGGAACTTATTCGACTAAGTTGTCATGAAGGTGCCTATTTTGGTGGGGCTGACAAAAAACTGCAATCACGAGCTAAACGCATCGGATCTGCAATAGGTCTAGCCTTTCAGGTTTATGATGATATTTTGAATTTTTCGCTAGAACTAGGAAACGATCAGAAACCTATTCTAACTGATGTTCAGCAAGGGATTTTTACTCTGCCCTTACTGATTGCACGTGACAACCATCCTGAAATCATACGCCCCTACTTAGAAAAGCCTGAAGAGTTATCTCGACAGGATTTGATTCAGTTAGCTATTTATGTAGATAGCCTTGGCGGGATTTCCGGTTCCTTATCATTTGCGGAAAAGCTAACACAAAAGGCATTAGATGAAATCCATCAATTACCTGATAGTAAAAGCAAAGAAGTTTTAGTTATCGTAGCCAAGCAATTGTTGGAAAGAACTTATTAATTTCATCCGTGTATGATTACCGCTATCCACTGACACTCAGTGGATTTTTTTATGTCTTGTTTCTTTTTATGCTGGAATAGATATAAAGAAGTCTGTTTCTTACTTTTTTCTCGTGGTAAAATAAATAGTGAGAAAATAAAAGGAGTTCATAGGGATGAACATTCATGAATTGTACCAAAAATTAGAGCTTTCCCCAGTAATCGCTGCTGCAAAAAATGAAGTTGAACTTGAAGCAGCGATTAATTCTGAAGCTGAAGTAATTTTTATTCTCCAATCCCATCTGATGGAGTTGGCAAATCTGTCTAAGAAAATTAAAACTAGTGGAAAAGTAGCTATTTTACATGCCGATCTAGTCAAGGGGCTATCATCTGATGAAAAAGCAATTGACTATATTAAACAATCTACCTCCTTTGACGGCATTATTTCTACCAAACCTGCGATCATTCGTCATGCTAAAAAACATCGATTATTAACGATCCAACGTTTCTTTCTCTTGGACTCTTCTGCTCTAGAAAACGTTGACCGCCAATTAAAATATACTGAAGCAGATTTAGTTGAAGTTCTTCCAAGTGTTTCACCAAAAATAATCAAAGAGCTGGTCAACCATTCAAAAAAACCGGTAATCGTTGGTGGTTTGATTCGCGACAAAGAAGACATTATGGGTGCTTTGGGAGCAGGAAGTCTCGCTGTCTCAACAACAGCAAGCACGATTTGGTCAATTTAACGATTGTTGAACGTTTATAAAGGTGTTATAATACAGATAACTAAATAACTGCTAGAGATAAAAAGAGTATAGCTGCAAACGTCAACAAACATTGGCGTTTGTTTACTGTACTCTTTTTTTAGTGCTTTCTGGAGGGAACAGTAATCGGAAAATAACTCAAAATAATTGGGAGGAAAAATCTATGTATGATGTAACTGTAATCGGTTGCGGAATTGTTGGGTCTGCAACTGCCTATGAACTAAGCAAGTATCAGCTGAAGACTTTAGTTTTAGAAGCCGAGAATGACGTCAGCTTGGGAGCAACTAGAGCTAATAGCGCCATAATGCATGCAGGCTTTGACCCAGAACCTGGTTCCTTGATGGCAAGACTGAATGTCGAAGGAGCAGAACGTGCGAAAGAACTATGTCAAAAGCTATCTGTCCATTATAATCAAATCGGCTCTCTTGTTGTCGCTTTTTCAGAGGAAGAGTTGGCTCTCATTGAGACACTTTATGAACGAGGCATCAAAAATGGCGTGAAAGATCTTGAATTGTTGGATCAAGAAGCACTCCATCAAAAGGAACCTAATCTTTCACATGAAAGTTTAGGTGCTCTGTACGCACCTACTGCGGCCATCGTAAACCCTTGGGAGTTTTGCTTAGCGTTAGCAGAAACCGCTGTAAGGAATGGTGTTGATATCGCTTTGAGTAACCGTGTTCAGGATATCAAAAAGATCAATGGCGGTTATGAGATCACGACCAATAAAACCACCTATCAAACGAAATATGTATTCAATGCTGCTGGTGTCCATTCGGATGATATTCATAACTTGGTTGCTGAACCAAATTTCAAAATCACTCCAAAACGGGGAGAGTATTACCTCTTGGATAAATCTGAAGGAACTGTTGTGAATCATGTTATCTTCCAATGTCCATCCAGTATCGGAAAAGGGGTTCTGATCAGTCCGACTGTTCATGGAAATTTGGTTGTCGGGCCAAATTCCGAACCTGTCCTTACCGAAGACTTGGACAGCGGAAAGGATACTGAAAGTACAATCGCCGGATTAAAACTAGTTTCCGACTTGGCTAGAAAATCGGTGCCTGACCTAAATTTACGTCAATCAATTCGCAATTTTTCTGGAGTTCGCGCGAATAATTCTACTGGAGATTTTGTTTTGCAAGAAGCAGCCACAGGATTTATAGATCTGGCGGGTGTCAAATCTCCTGGTCTTACCTCCGCACCAGCCATAGCTCTATATGGAATTGAGATGTTAGAAAAGTCGGTCGAAGAGTCATTCACACGAAAGGACTCGTTTATTGATTTCCGTGAAAAAGTAGTGTTTGATGAACTTTCTTTAGATGAAAAAAATCAGCTCATCTCCCAAAATAATGATTATGGCAGAGTAATTTGCCGTTGCGAGACGATCACAGAAGGAGAAATCAGAGCTGCAGCCCACTCCCCTATCCCTCCTGTTTCTTTGGATGGAATCAAGCGCAGATGTAATGCTGGTATGGGACGTTGTCAAGGAGGATTCTGCGGTCCACGGGTTGTAGAAATTTTGGCTGACGAACGTAATAAATCACCACTAGATATTCTCCAGGACCGTGAAGGCAGTTATATTCTTGTAGAAGCAACTAAAGGAGGTCGTTAAAATGCATGACTTAATCGTAATCGGCGGAGGGCCAGCAGGCTTAGCAGCGGCTGTTGCTGCTTATGAAAATGGTATCAAAGATATTTTGATCATTGAGCGCGACCAGCGACTGGGAGGCATTTTGAATCAATGTATCCATAATGGGTTTGGTCTTCATTATTTTAAGGAAGAATTAACAGGACCTGAATACGCTGCTCGCTTCATAAAAAAAATCCAAGAAACAGACGTCAAGGTTCTGTTAGATACGATGGTTTTAGAAGTATCTGAAGAAAAAGAAGTACACGTCGTCAATAAAGAGCAAGGGTATCAGATCCTAAAAACAAAAGCAATTGTTTTTGCCATGGGCTGTCGTGAACGGACACGTGGCGCTATTGGTATCGCTGGCAGTCGCCCAGCTGGCGTCTTTACTGCTGGAGCGGCTCAACGCTATGTCAACATGGAGGGCTACCTTGTTGGAAAGAAAGTCATTATCTTAGGCTCCGGTGATATCGGTTTAATTATGGCTCGACGTATGACTCTAGAAGGCGCAGAAGTTTTAGCCTGTATCGAAGTAATGCCGTATTCGGGCGGGTTAACGAGAAATATTGTTCAATGTTTGGATGATTACGATATTCCCTTGTATCTATCCCATACAATTACTGAAATTCGCGGAAAAAATCGTGTTGAACAGGTTGTCGTTGCAGAAGTCGATGAGAAACGTCAGCCTGTCGCAGGCACAGAGCAAACATTTGACTGCGATACAATCTTACTATCAGTCGGTCTGATACCTGAAAATGAATTAAGCCGTGATGCAAATCTAGATCTCGATTTGAAAACAAATGGTCCTTTCGTTTATGAGAATATGGAGACCTCTATACCAGGGATTTTCGCTTGCGGAAACGTGGTCCATGTCCATGATTTAGTTGATTTTGTAACTGAAGAAAGCATCAAGGCTGGAACTGCAGCCGCCACTTATGTTCTTGAGGAAGAAAAAGAACTATCAAACGCCATTTCAGTAAAAAATGGCGATCACGTAACCTATGCGGTTCCCCAAACCATCCGAAAAGAAAATATCGACCGTAGAGTAGAAGTTTTCTTCAGAGTCAATCAAGTGTTTGATGATAGTCAGATTCTAATCAAATCAAAAGGGGAGGTTTTAGCAAAACAGAAGAAAAGCTACATCGTACCTGGAGAGATGGAAAAAGTTAAATTGTCGAAAAAAGTATTGGAAAAAGTCACTGATGGTGATTTGGAGATCTGTGTCGAGGAGGTGTCCAAGAGATGAAAAACTTTATTTGTATCATGTGCCCAAAAGGCTGTCATCTAACCGTTGATGAAACCAAAGATTATCAGGTGACCGGCCACAGCTGTAACAAGGGCGTAAAATATGGCAAGGCAGAAGCCACAAATCCAATTCGAGTGGTCACTTCTACTGTTCTCGTAAATGGCGGTAGTTCTCATCTTTGTTCGGTAAAAACTGCAGATGGTATTCCAAAGAAAATGGTTTTGGAGGCAATGAGAGAAATCAACCAAGTTAAACTGCAAGCTCCAGTCAAAATTGGCGACGTAGCAATCAATAACCTTCTGAATACAGGAGTCGATGTTGTTGTAACCAGCGAATCACAAGCAAGTTAATTTCAAAAAAACTCCTCAAAGTTGACTTTTGAGGAGTTTTTTATATCTATCTGTACATTAACGAATGATCGCTTGAACCTTTTCTTCTAACTTCTTAGTAACTTTACTCATAATGTGATTGATTTCTTCATCAGTTAAAGTTGCCTCAGAATTAACGAAGGTCAAATTGTACGCCATCGATTTTTTGCCCGACTCGATATTTGCACCTTGATACACATCGAACACCTGCAAATCAGTCAAGAATTTGCCAGCAGCAGATTTAATCACCGCTTCAATTTCAGCGTTCGTACTTGCTTCATCCACCAACATCGCAATATCACGACTAACCGCAGGATATTTAGAAACTGCTTCAAAAACTAATGGCGCTTTTTCCAGACTGATCAGTGCTTCTAAATTCAACTCAGCTGCATAGGCTGATTTAAGTTCATAGCTTGCTGCCAGTTTGGGATGAACCTGACCGACAAATCCGATCAGTTCTTCTCCTAAATAGATACCAGCTGTTTGGCCTGGATGCATCTCTGTCATTTTGATTGCTTTAAAAGAAATGTTCTCAGTGAGACCTAAGCCACCGACTAACTCTTCTACCATCCCTTTAATCGTGTAGTAATCACAAGCTTCTGCTTTACCAGTCCAAGATTTATCTACAATATTACCAGTAACAGCGATTGCGACATGGTTTTGTTCGATCGGCAAATCTTTTTTCGGATCATTGTTTTGATAGAAAACATGACCGATTTCATAAAAAGCGACATCATTATTCTTGCGTGCCACATTATAAGCTAAATCTTCTAATAAACCACTAATCAAATTTAGACGCATGGTTGATCGTTCTTCACTCATTGGCCAAGCAACCCGAGTCACTTTGCTTTCATTCACTAAAAATTGTTGCGCCTTATCTTCTGTTGTTAAAGCATAGCTAATCGCTTCTGATAATCCAGCACCTTCTAATAAGTTACGTACTTTTTTTACTGCCTTTTGTGCTTCAGTCAGATAACCTGCAACAGTTTGCCCTTCTGGTAGAGTAGACGGCAAATTATTGTAGCCATAAATACGTGCGATCTCTTCCATCAAATCGGCTTCAATCGTAATATCCCAACGACGTGGCGGTACACTGACAGTTGTCACGCCATCCTTCACTTGAGTTTCAAAATTCAAAGCTTGGAAAATATCGTTGATTTGCTCTTGCGTTAATTCAGTACCTAAGAAGCGATTAACCTTCTCAAGGGTAGTACTCACTTCGACATTTTGAGGATGAACTTCACTGCCTTTAACTCCGCCTTGCAGAACTTTACCGCCAGCTAGTTCAGCAATCATAGCTGCAGCTACCTCACCAGCCAAACTTATTTCACCTTGATTGATTCCCTTTTCAAAACGCATTGAGGACTCACTGCGTAAATTGTAGCTTTGAGAAGTACGTCGAACTAAAGTGTGGTCAAACATCGCTGCTTCCAATGCAACTGTCGTTGTTTCATCAGAAATCTCTGAATCCAAACCACCCATAACACCTGCTAAAGCGACTGGAATTTCACCATTAGTGATTACGATATTTTCAGGATTCAACGTTCTTTCTACACTATCTAATGTTGTGAAAGGTTCATTTTCTTTGGCGCGGCGCACCATGATTTCCTTACTTCCTAATTTATCATAGTCGAAGGCATGTAACGGTTGCCCGAAAAGCAGTAAAATGTAGTTCGTCACATCAACCACATTGCTGATAGGACGAATTCCTTCATTCATCAAACGATTTTGTAGCCATTGTGGACTAGGACCGATTTTTACGTTTTCGATGATCCGAATTTCATAATGTGGCGCATCATTTTCATCAGTCACAGATACGCTGATCTTATCACTAGCCTTTTCTGCTGATTCTCTTAATTCAACGGATGGAAATTTCGCTTCCTTGTTGTAAATAGCTGCAACCTCATGGGCCACTCCCCGGATACTTAATGCATCCGCTCTATTAGGCGTAATTGATAGATCAATGATTATATCATCCATTTCCAAATATGGGAAAACTGGTTCGCCAACGATGGCATCTTCTGGCAAGTAGTAAATTCCTTCAGAGTATTCTTTAGGAATCACTGAATCACTATAGCCAAGCTCTTGCAATGAGCAGATCATACCATTAGAAACTTGTCCGCGCATTTTGCCTTTTTTGATTTTTACATTGCCTGCAATCCGCGAACCAGGTAATGCCACAATAACTTTAACTCCTGCTTTAATGTTTGGAGCACCACAAACGATTTGTGATAATTCTTCTTCACCCACATCAACTTGACAGATCGAAAGATGATCCGAATCAGGATGCGGAATACATTCTTTTACATCACCAACAACGATTTTCTTCAAACCATCCGCTGGAGATTCCAAGCCTTCGACTTCGATTCCTGTTAATGAAAGGCGATCTGCTAAATCCTTTGGCGCGATATCCTTAATATCTACATATTCATTTAACCATTTATATGAAACTAACATTGTTTCTTACTCCCCCTTGAATTGTTCCAAGAAACGAACATCGTTTTGATAAAAACTTCGAATATCATTTACACCGTAACGCAGCATTGCGATCCGGTCTGGACCTAAGCCAAAAGCAAAGCCAGAATATTCTTTTGAATCGATTCCTGACATTTCTAAAACATCTGGATGAACCATGCCGGCACCTAAAATCTCAATCCATCCTGTGTGCTTGCAGACATTACAGCCTTTACCACCACATTTAAAACAGCTGACATCGACTTCTACTGAGGGTTCGGTGAATGGGAAATAACTAGGACGCAAACGAATACTACGATCTGCACCAAACAATTCTTTCAATAACACTTCCAGCGTTCCCTTCAAATCCCCCATTGTAATACCTTTATCGACAACTAAACCCTCGATCTGATGGAACTGATGACTATGAGTCGCATCATCCGTATCACGGCGGAAAACTTTCCCCGGGGAAATCATGCGTAGTGCGCCTTTTGAAAAATCATGCTTTTCCATCGTTCGAGCTTGAACAGGTGATGTATGGGTACGTAATAAAACATCATCGGAAATATAGAATGTATCTTGCATATCCCGTGCCGGATGATCTTTTGGCAAGTTCATTCGTTCGAAATTGTAGTGATCAGATTCGATCTCTGTTCCTTCGATTACTTGATAACCCATTCCAACAAAAGTATCTTCGATTTCTTCCATTATTTGTGTCAATACATGACGGGTGCCGTGACTTACTTTTTTTCCTGGCAAAGTAACATCTAGTGACTCCGCGACTAATTGTTTTTCTAAAGCTAGCTCGGTCAATAGTGCTTTACGTTCTTCCACAGCATTTGTTAAAAGATCACGGATCTCATTCGCGAAGGCTCCAACTTTCGGACGTTCTTCAGCTGAAAGATCTCGCATTCCTCGCAATACTTCTGTGATCGGGCCTTTCTTTCCTAACGTCTCCACACGAATCGTTTCAACGGCAGACAGTTCTTCTGCAGCTTCGATTTTGGCTAACGTCTGACTCTTTAGTTCTTCTAATTGCTCTTGTAAACTCATTGTTTTCTTCCTTTCCCTATTACTAAAGTGAAAAAATCCACTTAATATCCAATAAAAATAAACACAAAGAAACCTCGCTCCTATAAAGGAACGAGGTTTCGCGTTACCATCCTAATTCGCCAATTGATCTGGCGCTCTCACTTCTTTAACGGCTTGACCGGTCTTATCGACAAGCTCCAGAAGTGAACTTCATCTTTTTTCTTCTTAGTCTGCTTCCAGTCAACGACAGACATTCCCTTTAAGATCTAAAAAGACTACTCTTTTCTATCAACGCTTTTTAAAATATTCAATTGACTATCCCAATACTACAAGAAATCAAAAAAATTATCAACTACATTCTGCATCTGTAATCCAAGTGTCGCCCCATTGATGGATTTCTTTCATCACTGTTTCTAGAGCTTCACCTTTTTTAGTCAAGCAATAATCCATGCGCTTTTGGCTTCCGCAGGCAACCACGCGACCGACAATACCTTCTGCCTCTAATTCCTTGAGTCGCTCCGTTAAGACCCGATCACTGACATCTGGAATCATCGCAGCAATATCGACAAATCTTTGAGGACCGCCTTCTAATAATACATCAATAATTAAACCGTTCCATTTTTTGCCTAAAATTTGAAATCCTTTCTCAAACTTTGGACAGAGTGAAAAGTCCATTACCTCTACTTGTTCCATCTTCCTCACCTCGATAGGGAGAGTATAGCACATCACTTACAATTTATAAGTATAACTTGCCTAAGCTTTAGGAGTTTCTAACAAATTAATGACTTGATTTCCTTGTAAAAAAACTAGGTAAGCGGCCTTCACTGGTTTCTGTTTTGCTTTTTCTAAGGCATCCTTATACAGATGTAACTGTCCCCGATAGCGATTGATCAAACTTTGTTCACGTTCAGGTGAATAATAATCAGTTTTCAAATCATACAAGAATAATTTATCTTCAAATTCCAAGTAACCGTCAATAATCCCATGAATCAATATTTCATCGTGATTCTGATAGTCATCGAACAATTGGTTAGCTGGCAACAACATCGCAAATGGTTCTTCCCGATACAACTTTCCGGAATTTTCGATGATAAATCGTCCGACATCAGAATCCAGAAATTGCATAATACTGTCCACAGAAATTTTTTCAGCAATTTCTGTTGTTAATGTTTTTCGATCAATCAATTTCTGAATCAAGTCTTCAATCATTTTTTTCTCTGGCATTTCATTTAATGGCAGAAGCTGCATTACTAAATGTGTCGCCGTACCAATCTCTCCTGATGATAATTCCTTTTGAGTCCCTAAAAATTTCGGAGCGTTTAATTCACCTTCCGTAAAACGATACTGAGTTTGTGTTGCTGTTACGCCCAGCGTCTCCCGATTATCTGGATCATCGTATAGACGCTTTAATTCTGAGACTGATTGATAACTAGTCGTTTTAGTTGCTTCAGGATAGGGGTACTTAAACAACAACTGCTTCTTCAAGGTTTCAATATTGATTGCTCCTTGCGGAATTTCCAGCGTTTTGATCTCTGGCAGATAGCCTTGTACCGCTTCAGCAATTGTTTGCGGATCGACAAAGTCTAATTTAAAAGAGGCTGGATGATTTTTCAAAACAGCAGGCTGATTCACCGCATATTCTTTTTGGTACTGATCCATCAATGGGTGTCTAAATAAGGTCATCCCCACCCAATCAATGAAACTATCATTCTGACCATTTCTAAGGCCGGCGTCTAAAACCAGGCCTTCATTCAGAGATCCTTTGCTCCAAGTTTTAAAAGCTGCATCTTTATCATCATAAGAACCAACTAGAAATAACTTTTGTTCTGCTCGAGTCAGCGCGACATACAATTTCCGCATTTCCTCGGATAATAACTTATTCAAATTTTTTTGTTTGACCGTTTGGAATAGCAAAGTGTCTTTTCTAATACGATCATCTGGTGTCAGCAATTTTACACCGAGTCCCAATCGTTCATCAAAAACATAATTTCTTCTTGTATCCTGAACATTAAAGCTTTTACTCATATCCATTAAGAAAACAACTGGAAATTCCAGCCCTTTACTACCATGAATCGTCATAACACGCACGGCATCCTGGACTTCTTCCGTTGGCGGCTCACCTAAATCTTTATCTTTTTCCTGCATTTTTTCAATAAAACGAATAAATTGATACAAACCGCGGAAGCTGCTGTGTTCATAATCTTTTGCTCGCTCAATCAAAGCTAGTAGATTCGCGTGGCGTTGTTGCCCTGCCGGCATTCCTAAAACATAATCTAAGTAGGCTGTCTCATTATAGATTTTAACTAGTAAATTTGCTAAGGCTTCTCGTCTTGCAAACTCACGCCAATCATTTAATTGCTCTAGGAAAGTCGTTAACTTTTTCGCTGTGGCATCCGAATTATTTTTGCTATAGCTTTTGACTGCTCGATAATACTCTTTTTGTGGCAATGATAGCCGAACCTGTGCCAGTTCCTCTTCTTGTAGACCGACAATCGGTGAACGCAAAACAGCCGCAAGTGGAATGTCTTGATAAGGATTGTCAATAATCTGCAATAAAGAAATCATTACTCGGAGTTCCGTTGATTGAAAATAATTCTGCGTATCATTAATCGATAGCGGAATTCCTAATTGTTTAAAAACTTCTAAGATCGTCAAATTGTTACTTCTAGTTGGCGTTAGCAAAACGATATCTTCATAACGGACAGCGCGCATTATTTTTTGCTTTTTATCATAGACTTCGAAACCATCATCGATTAATTGCCGAATTTTTATTGCGGTCATGAAGATTTCGCCCATAGCCTTGTCTTCTATCCACTCTGGAACCTCACCATTTTTTTCGTAAATTAGTAATTCTGGGATGAAGGCATCCGTTTCAGGAAAATCGGTAAAACCATTAATTAGTTCTGCTTGTTTGTCATACTCGATCTGTCCGACTGTCTGATCCATTAGTTGAGTGAAGATTAAATTAGTAAAATCCAAGACTTCTTTCCGCGAACGGAAATTTTCAGCTAAGATGATCCGCCGTCCACCTTCTTCATCTGCGAAATCGTGATATTTTTGGATAAATAACGTTGGATCAGCTAACCGGAAGCCATAGATTGATTGTTTGACATCTCCTACCATGAAAAGATTTCCTGGTTCATCTGTGCTTAATTGTCTTAGGATCGTCTCCTGAAGCTGGTTAATATCTTGGTACTCATCAACAAGAACCTCTGAAAAACGTTTGCGATAATAGCTTGCTGCCGGCTTAAAACCATCAACTTCTGCCTGTAATATCTGCAGAGTGAAGTGTTCTAAGTCATTGAAATCCAGCATACCTTTCTCCTGTTTTTTCGCAGAATATTCTTCAATGAAACGTTTTTCTACCCGAACAAGTTCTGCTACAATCGGTAACGCTTCTTGCAGGCGTTCAACTTGTTCTTCTGGAGAAACCGTGAAATGCATCTCTTTGATTTTCATCAATGCTTGTTTTGCTTGATCTCGATAATTTTTACACTCACTGATTACATCGCCATAAAGCTCTTTGACTTCTTTTTTACGCGGTGAAGGATACGTGGCAAATTTGAGACTTTCGAAACTAGTATATGCAGCATCTAACTTGTCATCTGTTAATGCTTTTTCGATTTGCTGAGTGAAGGCTTGTTCATTTTGTGCAAGCTCAGTAATTTTCAGCAGTTCATCCGTACCTTGACTGGCTGAAATCATCCATTGATAGGTTTGATTGACTTCGTGCAATGTTTGTAAAACTTGTGGTCGAATCAAGTCTTGGTATAAATCAGAATCAACTAAGCTTTCCACACGATAGTTATCGACTAACCTATCCAACCAATGAAATGGTTCAGGATTAGCACGAGCAAACTCATACATCGAAAGAATTAAGTCCTCCAGACCGCTATCACTGCGATCGTTTGAAAAATTCTCTGTTAAACGATAAAAAATCTCCTGATTTTTTTCGTAGAATGTCTCTCGCAGTTCATCCCAAACATCCTCTTTTAGTAAGATTGTCTCTGTATCATCCGTCAACATTCGATAACTCGGATCTAAATCAATCAAATAGAAGAAGCGCTGGATGACTTTAGAACAAAACGAGTGCAATGTCGAGATATTCGCAGTCGGCAGTAGCGTCAGTTGACGAGTAAAATGATTTTTTAATTCTTGATCCGTTTCTTCGTTGATTGCTTCTTGCAAGGCTGATTGAATTCGTTCTTTCATCTCACTGGCAGCCGCTTCAGTAAATGTTACCACTAGTAACTGATCAACAGAGAGCTGTTGGCGTTTGATTTTTTCAATCACACGTCTAACGAGTACTGCGGTTTTCCCTGATCCAGCAGAAGCGGAAACCAAAAGATTAGTTCCCTGATCATAAATCGCCTGCCACTGAGAGTCAGTATACATTTCATTCGGTGCTTTTGGAGGGATTTCAAATTTATTTATCATGCAGCTCATCCTCCATTCGTTTCAAGACTTCTTCTTTAGACAGCTTTTCTAAGCGATGGTAATTATTTTCCTTCAACATCGCGTCAAATTTGCAAACACTTCGGAATGGACAGTACTGGCAAGCAATCCGCTGATTATCCTTGTAAGTAGGATTCAATTTAATTTCACCAGAAACAATTTGGTTGCCAGCTTTTTGAATTTTTTCGCGATTGTATTGACGCAAAGTCTCGATCTCAGATAGATCGTAAAATTTGTCTTTTGACTGAGATACAATGACCGTTTGCCCATTCTTATCTTTCTTAATTGGGAAGAGTAATGAATTTTCCTTCTCATGTAGGCTTTGATCTAACTGATCATAAAGCTCAGGCTCTTTTGTAAACAGGCCATCATATTGATAAGCTTTCAACATGTCTTTTTCAATATTCTTTGGATCCTTTAACACTGGATTATGGACGTGAAGATAGTAGGCTCCCGCTGGTTTAATCTCTTTTCCGTTCTCTTGACTAAAGTCTGTCACTGCAACATCTAAATAAGTAATCAATTGCAGTGCAATGCCATAATATGCATCAGCTACATTGAAGCTATGCGGGCTTGATTTGTAGTCAATCACGCTTAACCAATCATTCTCAGCACTATGCAATTGATCCAAACGATCGATTTTCCCGCGAACCGCTACTTCTCCGCCGTTTGATAGCGGTAAGTTGATTCCAGGAATACCTTTTTGTCCGCCAATCGAACCGAAAATAATTTCCGTTTGCTGTGGCTCGAACTTTGTGCGAATTCCTTGTTGCACCAATCCCCAGCTGACTTTTTGAATAGTCCTTGATAGTTGATAGCGAATATAGTTCATCCGAGCTGAGCTAGAAAGAATAGCAAATTTCAACTCACCAAATATTTCTCTCAATACTTCATCAGCAAGTTGATTTCGTTGTTCTTCATTCAACTCTGCCAAACGCATCCCTTGATCCTTCAATAAACGGAAGAAATGATCCAAAGCTTCGTGATAAAAATCTCCAGCTGCTGCTGGAGTCAGTCCATAAACGGTTCTTTCCTTTAGTCCAAGTCCAAAACTAGCGAAGTATTTATACTGACAATTATAGAAATTTTCTATCCGCGAAACGGAGACATAAAGATTTTTCCCATATAGTCGTTCCGCAGTCTCAGGCAAAAGTTCCCTTGGTACATTGAGGTCTTGAAGACTCTTGAAGACTCTTTGTGCTAATGGAGCCAGCAAGCTATTTTGTAAAAATTTTTGCAACTCACGCCAAGCTGGTAGGAAAGTACGGTTCTCATCCTGGGCGAAACGATTTAAAGCGATCAAATCGGACAACAGTGTTCGCATTGTGCCTAGATGATTTTCCGGTTCACTTGTTAATTTTAAGGAATCATTTTCAATAATTGGCACATTTAAACCCTGACTTATCTGTTTTAAAAAAGAGGAAATCTCCAATTTTTTCTCGCCCTCAACCGTTGTTGCAACGCTTAAATAAAGCTTTTCTGTTGCGGAAAGGAAGACAGAATATGCTAAAAATGGTTCGCGATTCACTTTAGAACTGTTACTTTCAGGTAAAAACTTGCCCTCTGGCAGATTTTGATTAAAGGCGGAACGTTCTTCCACTGACAATAATCCTTTATCGTCAAAACGGGCTGGAAAATCATTATTGTTCAACCCAATCGCGAAAGTGACTTTCATTTGATCCACACGTGTCAGTTCCAGATCGTTAACTCGTACTTGATCAATCGCTGTTGGAATTTTTCCGTAGGTTAAGTTCATTAATCCCGCTAAAAAGATTTCCTGGAATGCATCCCAATCAAAAGCGTCTGCTCCGTAAATCAGCACATATTCATCTAAAAGATCAAGCAACGCTTGCCAGGTTTGTTCATGATTACGAGCCTTATCCAAATTACCTTTAGCTACTTCTTGATCACGCCAAAATAATAATTGTCGCTTTACACCGCTCTTTTCTAGAAAATGATAGAAAAGCGTCGCTGCCTCCAATCCGTTTGCAGACTGTTTAATTTCTTTAAAGAATATTGGCAGAATATGTTGAACCGAACGACGAACTTCATTGGTTGTCTCTTCCAATTGTTTGGCGTCGTTAAAAACATCCGCTTCAAAATCATAATCGACAAACTCCCAATCAGCGGATTTCGTCCAAGCACTCCCGCGAAAATTATATGCTAAACAAACATTTTCCGTTTGATCGATTTTCTCTCTGTACTGCTGCTGTTCTACGAACCATGTATTTGCCTCCCACCCAAACGGCGCAAATAATTCTGTTCGGAGCATTCGAAAAACATCGTTAATCCTGTAATGATAATTATCAATCAAAAACAAGGCTTGCAGAAACTCGATCAAGGGATGCGCCGACATCTCTTGTGTCTCGTCCAAATAAAATGGAATAGCCAATTTTTGGAAGATATCCGGTAAGACACTATTATAAACTTGCGGATTTCGCATTAAGATCTGAATATCTTTATAGCGATAATTTTCATCCCTGACAAGATGCAGAATTTCTTCACCAATCTTTCGAATTTCTTCAGCGACTGTTGCGTATTGTGTAATCTGGAACTGATCTGTTTGGCTTAATGTTACTTTTTTTTGATTTGCCCAAAACTCTCCTATTTGATTAAAGACTGTTTGCTTTAACTGAGAAAATTGATCCGGACGTACTGGAATCCGTTGCGCATCAGCACTGCGTTTTAGCTGGAAATAAGTTTTCCCAGGATCAGCAAATAAATTCAATGGATTCGGTTCTTCGTTAGGGTAAGGACGGTCTAACTCTAAATCGACAAGCAGATTGCCGCTACCCATTAACGTGTTCAAAACACTTAACTCCCGTGCATTAAAACGTGTAAATCCACTAACGATAAAAAGACTGTTGGAAAGATCTTGTTTACTTAAATAATCTTGCAATAATAAAAGCGGATCTTCGTTCGCTACTTGATAAGTAATCAATGCTTCTTCGTAAGCTGTAAAGACCTTTTGCAAATCCTGAAGTTTTAATACTTGGTCTTGATCGTCCCCGTTCTCAACCAAATCAGCCACAGTAACATTACCGATCTGCATCTCCTGATAAAATCCGACTAATTGTTGGATGAAACCAGTCTTATTGACCTCACCTCGAAAAATCGTCAATTCTTCACGTTGTTCATGGAGAATTTTCCGTAAGATCATGGCATTGCCTGCTTCAGATAGAATATTTCCCGGAACTTGTCCGTCCCGCTGCAAAAAATACCAAGCCAGTCTTTGAAAACTAAAAACTTGTGTGCGGATCGTACTGAATTCCGTGTTTCCCCGCGCCTGTTTTATAGCTGACAAGAGATTAATCTCTTGCTCGAATTTATTATAATTGGGGACTAAGAAAAACACGCGATTCACTGGATTTTGTTCTAACCAAACACGTGCTCTCTGAATCATTTGTTCTTTTGCATCGTTCTGTCCAGCACCCAACAAAAATTGTAATGGCATCGTTTCCCCTCATTTCTTCAAATTATGTTACTCGTATATTATAACAGTTACACTGATTCTGCGCATGGTTAAGCAAGCTGTCATCAGGAAATTTAATAGTAAAATGGATAGTTAAAAATATTGATTTGCTATAATATCTAAATTAATAAGACGAACTGAATTTCAAGGTAAAGCGGGCTGTTCCATTCGGATTATTCGATTCATTTTCAAAACATGAGAATGAAGTTTTTTCGAAATAAACTAAAAAAGACTAGCATATTATGCTAGTCTACAGTACCGAAACGATCCAGTGGCCAAAACACAAATTTCACATCGGCCATTATATCTTTTTCTTTGATCATCCCGATGATTCGGCTGTCTTTTGAAATTCGGCGATTATCGCCTAAAACAAATAACTGGCCTTCTGGGACTGTTTTTGATCCAAATAGTTCTTCTAAATTAAAATCGTAGGTCAGCGGCTGGTCGTCATCCAATTTACCTTTGAACTCTTTCAAATAAGGTTCATCGTATTCTTTATCATTGATATAGAGCTTGTCATTTTTATACTCGACAGTATCACCCGGTAAGCCAATCACACGTTTGATATAGTTTTTTCCTTCATCGTCTGGTGCTGGAAAGGTCACGATATCGAAGCGTTTAACTTTCGTATTTTTTAGTGCAATGACACGCTCCCCATCGATCAGTGTCGGATCCATCGAATCTCCTTTTACTACTACTGGAGTAAAAACAAACTGGCGTAAACCAATCAAAATAGCTCCTAAGATCAAAAACAAAAGAATTGTTTTTCCTACTTCCTTTATGTTCATCTGTGGGCCTCCAATTTTAAAGCTTCATAATGCTAGTTTATCATATTTCAAAGAGTTTCATGGAAGTTATTCACTAGCCCTTTAAAAAAAATTACCTTTCCACGAGCATATTTCTTTTCTTACTTTTTGTAAGATGGTAAAGTAGTTTTTGTCAACAAGAACAAAACAAGAAAAGGTGGAAATTATTATGTCTCAATTTTTAGAAACATTAAAAGATCGTCGTTCATTTTACGCTTTAGGACGAGATGTTAAACAATCAGAAGAAGAAATCACTGAGTTGATTAAAGACGCAGTAAAAAGCAGCCCAACTGCTTTTAACGCACAATCACCTCGTGCCGTTATTCTATTTGGAAATGCCCACGAAAAATTGTGGAACATTGTTGAAGAAGCGTTGAAACCATTAACTCCAGCAGAAGTTTTTCCTAATACGCAAGCAAAAATCGCTAGCTTTAGAAACGCTTATGGAACTGTAATGTTCTTCAAGGAAACTGATACTGTGAAAAACTTGCAAGAACAATTTGCATTATATGCTGATAACTTCCCTGATTGGGCTGAACAATCAAATGGTATCGCAACAGCAAACACTTGGACCGCTTTAACAGCTGCAGGCCTTGGCGCAAACTTGCAACATTACAATCCAGTTATCGATGATGCTGTCGCAAAGGAATGGAATATTCCAGCAAACTGGCAATTACGTTCACAATTAGTTTTCGGTTCTAAAGAAGGCGAAGCTAATGAAAAAGAATACCTAGCTGACGACGAACGCTTCCGCGTTTTCCGTTAATCTGCTGAATATCATACAAATAGGCAATGCTGTAAAACAGCATTGCCTATTTTATTTGCCATCTTTGTCCTGATCGTCTTTGGTTAAGATTTCCAACGTGCTTCCCTCACTGAGATGAGTTGACAGAAAAACGACGAATTCTGTTAAAGAGTAATCAAAAGTCAAGATCGGCCCACGACGTTCTTTGCGGAAATAATTTAACTTGATTAATCCGTTCTCCTCTTGAAACAATACCACCCGCTCGATCTCATCTAAAGGGATCCCGCGGTTATCTAAGCTAAAAAGGATCAGGCTTTCTTCTGTAAAACCTTTTTTGTCCAACAGAAAACTCAACATCACCAGTGCTGCTAGGATTGTCTGCACACGGCCATTCAGGTCTTGCCAACTAGTGAATCCTATCCATAAAATCAGTATTGCTAAAAATAAATAAATGGGATATTGCCTGCGTCGCTTAAAAACCGGGACAACGATTTCTCTGCGTGCTATCATCAAAAAAACATAAAGTACAGCCGTAAAAATCACCAATAACAATGTAAATATATTCAAAAAAACCGCCTTCTAACTTGGAATGAAATTAGAATATTTTACCACGACCATGTTAGATTTGTCATCTCGCTGCTCTTGATCGATTTCTTCGCACTGATTGATCCGAACGACTGCGCAGTTTGTCATTTTCGAAATTACTTCGCCTTCTACGCATTCTTCGAAACCAATCGGATGGCAACGATAACTTCTACCTAGTTCAATTTCTTCTTCATTCATAAGTAAGCCCTCCAGTATCGACATTCATTTGTTCGTCTAGCTTTTGGATCAATGTTATTCGCAATTATACCGAAGTATGGAATGGTTTACAATCGAATTTTTCACTTCATTAGCAAAATGTATTTAAATCGGGTAAAATTATCTATGAGGAGTGATAGTTTTATGTCGAATTTTATTGATTCAATCAAAAAGTATGGATATTTAAGAAGTGCCTGCTATCTCATGCTTGGAATCGCTATCTTAGCATCACCACGAAACGTTTTTAGAGGAATTGTTTACATTGTTTTCTTCTATTTGTTAATTTTTGGTATTTTGCAGATTATTCGTGGGCTAAGAGCGAAGAAATATACTGGCAACGTCGGTTTCGAAACCACGGGCGGCATCATGCGAGTAATCACCGCTTTTGTAGTCCTATGGTTTTCAAAGGGGATCATTAGTATCTTACCAATGTTTTTAGGATTTATTATCCTAATTTTTGCCATCAGTCAGTTTATTCAAAGCTGGACTGCCAGAAGAAACGGTTTTCCAGTAACCGGTCAAGTGATTTACAGCGGCTTAATGATCATCGCTGGATTTTTCCTTTTATTCAATCCTTTCAGCAGTATTATGATTCTCTTTCAAATCTTCGGTATCTTATTAATTACGATGGCTGTTTCAGAATTTTTCAATACCCGCCGCTTCAATAGATAAACAATTGTTTCTATTATAATAAACATTTATACTAGTAGTATTAAGAAGAGCGAGGTCATTATGAACACAGCAAACGAATTATATCAATTTAGCAAGAAATATGGGATTGACTACAATACCAATGAAGAGAAGGGAATCCATTTATTTAGTAGCTTTTTACAGTCTTTTCCAAAAACGACCTTCACTTTTTCGTTTATCGGATTTCATAAATATGAAAATATCAAGAAACAAGAAGGCTTGACCGCCTATGGAATTTCAGGAAATATACTTTATGCGTTAAGTAAACAAAAGGCTTATAAATACAATCTGTATCAATGTAAGGAAATCAGCGGTAAAAAGAAACTAAATGGTATCCGCCTAACTTTGGTGTTCGAGGCTGAAGTTATCAAGATCAATCTTGGATTCGCTAATGGTAATATCGTTCTGGCTGCTTTGAAACAAGCTGGAAATAAATAATCAAGACAATTTATTTGAAGAATAGAAAAACTAGCGTTATAATGTTTTCTGTTCTCACTGGGATATGGCCAAACTGGTAAGGCGCCTGACTCTGAATCAGGAGAGTGTAGGTTCGAGCCCTACTATCCCAATAAAAAAAGTTTCTGCTTTCAATGGAAGGCAGAAACTTTTTTTGCGTTTTTAAACTCCTTAGGATTTAACTACCATTACATTGCACTTTGCATGATTCACGACATACGCTGTCGTAGAACCAACTATTGCTTGCTCTATGGCTCCTAATCCAGTCGCGCCGACCATGATGAGATCGACCTGTTTTTCAAGCGCATATTCAATAATTTTTCGTTTTGGACTTCCTGAATCAATCTTCGTTTCGTAATCCAATCCACTCATCTTTGAGTTGGAAATCAACTGCTCTAATTCAATTTCAGCATTGTTCAAATGAAACTTCAGCGCGTCATTGATAAATGCTGGATCACCGATTGAAAATTTGTAATCCACTACAGTAAGGATGAATAATTTTGCGCCATTACGGTCAGCAACATTGAGTGCTTCATTAAACGCATCATTCGAAGCTGGTGAACCATCCACTGCAACGAGAATATTTTTATAGCTTTCTTTCATTGAAAACGCCTCCCTTAGTTCTATTATACATCAACTACATCCAGCAATAAAATTAAAGCCTTTTCTCATGGAAAAGAGTAATCATTAGTTATTTAACTAATACTATTTCATTTTTTAAACTTTTTACTATTTTTTTTATGGTAAAATAAATAAGCAGTAACTTCTCTTGCTCACTGATATATTCTTCTCATTGGATCAGTAGCTCATTTATTTTTTTAGTTACTCTTGTTTTTTTATTTGTTTTAGTCTAATATGATTAAAAAAAAATGAGAGGTGAAACCATATGGATAATCGCATTACGCAAACCTCCAGCTTTTCTGATGGAGTCAAGGCCTGTCTGCCTACAATCATGGGATATCTGGGTATCGGTATTGCGATGGGTATCGTGGGCAAGTCTGCCCATCTTGCTATCTGGCAAGTTTTTTTGATGTCAACGTTGGTCTATGCTGGAAGTGCACAATTCATCCTATGCGGTTTGCTTTTGTTGGGCGCACCGGTTTTGTCCATTGTTTTTACAGTCTTTCTAGTTAACCTGCGCCATTTACTCATGAGTCTTTCTGTTGCTCACTACTTTAAAGAAGATTCGTTGTTAAACGGTATTGCCATCGGAACACTACTTACAGACGAATCTTATGGAGTATTGATGAGCACTTTAGCGCAAGAAAAAAGGGTTACAAGCAATTGGATGCACGGATTAAATATCACTGCCTATCTCGTTTGGATTCTTTCAACCGTTATTGGTGCGCTGCTGGGAAATTTCATTCCTGACCCCACAATTTTTGGTTTTGATTTTGCCTTGACTGCGATGTTTCTTGGCCTGTTCCTTTTTCAGGTTCAATTGCCGCTAAAAAGACAAAGAAATAAAACGATTACGATTTTAGCTGTGACGTCTGTTGCGCTTTTCCTTTTGATGCGTTTTGTCTCTGCTGAATTTGCCGTAATATTGGCAACACTTTCAGGTTGTTTTGTGGGGGTGCTGATCAAAGATGAATAATTACTACTATTTATTGACACTTTTTGGTTGTGCTTTAGTTACTTGGATTCCACGGGTCTTACCTTTTGTACTTACTAAGGCATTCACGTTGCCACCTGTGATCGAAAAATTCTTGAGTTACTTGCCAATGACGATTTTGACAGCATTGCTGCTGCAAAGCTTACTAAATTTTCGAACAGGTCATTTTCCTACTGTACGCATTCCAGAGGTTTTAGCCTGTATACCAGCATTGATTGTGGGTATTCGTACGAATGATTTGATGAAAATAGTTCTTACAGGTGTATTGGGAATCGCGCTCTTACGCTTACTATAAATTACACTTGTTATAGAGCTTATTTCTGGTTTTAACAGCTTCGCTGAGGTAATATATAACAAATAATAGAAAAAGGAGAAATTCTCATGAAAAAGATCGCTGGATATTTCTTTCAAAAGCCTTTGGTGTTAGAGGACAAAAAATCTTTCGAAATCCATCTTCCAACGGAAACTTTGTATGATGGGAACGAGCCAATTGTTGAATCTAACAATCAGATTCTGTGTGAGATTGCGAAAAAGTATGAGTACTCAAAAGATAGTCTTCACAACTTTTTTGTCATTTCAGAAATCTCTGACGCTGACTAAAAAAGGTTCTCGATGATTTATTTCATCGAGAACCTTTTTTTAGTCATCATTACTGTCCGTACCAACCAATACCTTCATTGCGCCAACCTTGTTTGATTAAGTTGTTCCGCTCGCTTTGAAGCAATGTATAGTGGTGAGAACCTGCTTTAGCATTTGGATTATAGAGTCGATAAAGTGGCTTGCTACCTCCAGAATACCAGCTTATTCCTTCATAACGCCAACCTTTTTTAACTAAATCATTCTTCTCGTAAGCAAATGTCGTATAATGGTGATCCCCTGCATTCGGATTATAAAGGCGATAAACAGGTGTGCCGCTTCTAGGTGCTTGCCAGCCGATACCTTCGTAACGCCAGCCCGCTTTTCTAACCTTGTCACGTTCAGCAGCATTTGCCGTATAAAAATGTTCTCCGCTATTCGGGTTATACAGACGATACATCGCGTTCGTTTGAACTGGTGCTGGATTAGATCCGCCGCTGCTGTTACTTCCGGTATCGTATTGCGTTAGTTTATAGGTCTCAATGACGTTATTCAGAGTTGATCCATAATTGGGTGCTGTAGCGTATCTACCTGTCAGCCATTTTGTAGCATCCTTATAAGATTTTGTATTACTCTTCCACGCACCTGAATAGAAATAAATTCCTGTTGAAAAAGAGGTTTTCTTCAGAACTGTTACATTGTCTCCTAAAGATTCTTTGTAAGAAGGGTATTTTCTAAACTTGGCATTCACATAGTGCCAGCCTTCTTTTTCGCTCCACTCTTGTGTTTTCATTGTTACAGATTGTCCTTTATAATCTCCCTTAATGCCAAAAAGATTGTAATTAGGTGCTTGTGAAAGTGCACTCCCTCCCCATCCACTCTCGACAATTGCTTGCGCAATCATAACGGAGGCATACAAGTCGTTTTCACTTGCCAATGATTTTGCTGATGGAGCAATTTGATTGATAAATACCTGCTGTGTGCTCATAGTTGAACGAGCTGCTCTAAAGGCAGGTGGTTCCAATGTAAAATCTTCAAATCGAATCGGATGATGAAACTGCAAATTTCCTTGTGCATCGAATTCTTCTTCATCTATAGCCTCTATCTCACTGTTGCTTTCTATCTGTTCGCTAGAATCAGTTGCTACGTTTTCCTTAATTTCTAATTCTGACGTCTTTTGTGTTGATGTTTCCTGTGTTCCAGTTGAATCAATTGAAGAGCTAGATGATTCTACTACTGCTGAGCTCTCCTGTGTACTAGTAGAATCAGTTGTTTCATCCCCATAGGCCACCACTGTTGAAGTCCCTAAGCTTCCTAACAACATCACACTACATAGTAGTTTTTTATAATCCATGTCATCCCCCTCTATCAAGCATTAATATGTAGTTACAATTAATGCTTCTTCCTTACCTCTCTCTTTATAAAGTAACAAAAATTAATCACAAAGTAAAATTATTTCTTTTAACTTTGAATTATGGAAACCCTTATATAACAACCGTTTCTCAATTCTTTCTGATTTTTTTAAATTAAAGAAAGATTTTTCAGAGCTTAAAGCGTATTTATTATTATACAATTGAAAATGAGACATAAAATGGCATTTTCTCATTAACAAAACCAATCAATTCTCATTTTCCCGTTATTTATTAAAGCCGTCACTCTGTTATAATAGCGTACGAAGGAGGGAATTTATGGATATTGGCGATGCAGTTTCTTGGATTATTTATCTGATTTTTGGCTTGATGACAATCATTTATTTTTATCTTTTCAAAAGAGATCGTGTGCTGATTCATTTGTATTTATCCTTGATTCCGACTTTTTTATGCATCTACCTGCTAATGAATTATCATCATGACCAGCCGGTTGAAGGAGCATGGACACTCGCACTCTTAATGTTGATTTCCCTGGTTACATTTATGCTTTATTGGATGATCTATTCACTATGGAGACACAAGAGGTAATGCTCCTACTGGAATCTTTCACAAATATTTCGTAATTTTTTTTATTAGTTGTATGCTATAATAAACTTTGTTTATTCTAACCTATTCGAAGGAGCTTTATTATGGCGCTTTTACTGACACTACTTTTTGATCTTCTGATGATCGTCTTATTCCTATTCAGGCTAATAAAGGGAGATCAAATTGTATTCATCGTTAGCATTATTTTACAAGGATTACTTTTTATCGACTTACTGGCAGTCGTACTTTTACGTTCATCAAAACAGCAGACACCTGATATTGACGTAGCAGAGATGACACGTAAGCAATCTCGCCAGTCTATTAAGCCAGCGCGCGGAGGTTTTTTTGCTAAGCTTTCTTGCATCGTTGCTTTACTACTCTTAGCCTACTATATCTATTCCGTTATTTATCTATTTATTTAATTATGAACATCGACATTGTGTTGATGTTTTTTTCTTTTTGTCAAAAACTTCCAAAGAGAATTTTGAGTTAAAAAAAGAACCAGAAAAGATCTGGTTCTCAAGCACAACAAGTAATTTTTCGTTTGTCAGAAATTCTACTTGAATAGATAGTCATTCATTTCAATTTCTTCAAAAATAACACCTCTATGAGTTAAAGAGTGCACTACAGTTTCTTCCTATTAAAAATCAGCACACTTAAAATAATAACTGCAATAGCAAGAATGATACTGATCAGCATTGCCGGGAGATAATCTTGAAAGCCTGCGCTTTTTTTCAATAAAAATAAATTTTGGGTAACTAGTGAAATAGGATTATAATGCTTCATCTTATCGAACAAGTTGAGGATTACTAGCAACACAATCCCTCCGCCCGTTATCAATAGTCCTTCGTAATTGTTATGAGCGATTGTTGAAGCAAGAAGAATAAAACTGAACAATAGCAGACCAAATATCCATAAGGGAAGAACGGCTAAGAAAATATGAGGGCTCTTATCATCAGGAAAGTAATACGCGGTGTAACCCCAGGTGATTAAAAATGCTAACACCAAACAAATCGTCCATTGGAGCAACAAACTAATCATTTTTCCCACGATGATCACCCACCGTCTCAGCCCCTTGGTCACAAGATTAATCAATGTTCCCCTGCCGATCTCATTGCTAACGACTCCACTAAACATCAAGGCTATAACAATCAATCCGATTTGTGTAAGATTTTTATAGAATTGTGTCCAAGAGTCAATAGATGTTGGTTCAGGAATGGTATTCGCCAGAATCTCTCCGATTGTCATTTTCACGATTTCCGGTGTCAACTTTGCCAGTAAGGGATTCATTAAGCCAAGAATTAAAAAGATAATCACCATAATCACTAAACGCGAAGTGCGCCAGCATTCAAATAATTCTTTCTTAGTAAAATAAAACAAATTTTTCATTGAACCACCTCCAGAAAAATCTTTTCTAATGATGGATCAATTTTTTTGATCGCTATTGGAAACACATGACACGTTTCAAATAGTTGAAAAATCTGTGGTGCAATTTTCTCGTAAGGTTGAGCATGCTCAAGTTGAAAAAGCCTTTTTTCCATATTAAAAGAAACCTCTTTCAGTATGGCGTTTTGTTTCATCTCATCCAATTTGCCAGCAAATTCAGTGAGTTCATCATACTTTGAAAATTTGATTTCAATTTGATTTTTGGCATACTGACACTTCAATTCATTCAATGATCCGCTTACAGCCAATTTACCTTTATTTAAAATACCGACGTAATCACAGATCCGTTCCACGTCACTCAAGATATGAGTAGAAAACAAAATCGTCGTCCGTCCCTTTAATTGCTCCAACATTTCCAAAAATTCATTGCGCCCGCTGGGATCCAACGCTGAGGTTGGTTCATCGCATATCAATAATTCTGGATCATTCAACAAAGCTTGCGCGATACCCAATCGCTGCTTCATCCCTCTCGAATACCCACTGATCTTCCGTTTATCCGTTTTTAATCCTACCAGTGATAAAATTTCAGTAATCTTTTGCTTTAATTGCTCTTTCGATAGACCGGTGATTTCTCCGCAGAACTTTAGATATTCTTGAGCAGACATATAATCATAAAATTCCGGCACATCAGGTAAATATCCTGTCAGATGATTGGTTTGATTATCACCAAAAACTACAGGTATTCCCTTAACGAATATCTCTCCACCATTTTTTTCCTCTAATCCCAAAATCATCTTCATGGTAGTCGTCTTTCCTGCACCGTTCTCGCCAACAAAACCGAAAATTGATCCTGTTGGGACAGTCAGATTTAGCTGATTTAACACACTTTTCGAACCGAACTTTTTAGTCACTTGCCTCAATTCCAAAATGCTCACTGGTCATCCCCTCTTCCAAAGACGAAGTACATGACTGGCCCAATGATTTGAAGCAAAATCACAATCAGCAACCAGATAGCCTTGCTGCCAAAACGATAATTTTGGTGTTTCAATACATGCCTGACGGCGGTGATCATTAAGATCAATTCTAAAATGACTAATGGCAGAAAAATGGGCAGATTCTCTTTCAAAAATTCGAAATTATTCATTATCAGTCACATCCTGTCCTTTGATATTTCGCAGTTCACTAAAAACTCTCTGTAATTGTACTTGGTCCTTAAAATTTGCGAATACAGGGTTATCTATTACGATAGTAATCAAACTTTCCTTAACCTTCATTGAGTCTCTAGGCAATTGATTTCCAATTTCTGATTCTTTCAACCAATCATCGACTTGATCAAAATAGTTGTCTCCATGAAGATCGACTGGAAATTTTGTTTGTTGTAACACATTAAGAAACCTATTTAAATTTTGTAAGGCAGCAGCTTCATCACCCTTTTGTGCATAGCCAAAAATTGCAGATAATTGAAAGTTCATCAAAGCTACGGGATGCATTTCATTTAAATTAAAGATAGACGCAAACTGAAGACCTCGTGATACTGTTTCGGAAAACTTAGCAGAATCATTAAGTAGTAGCTGTAAGTAATTCGTTAAGAAGCTCAAAAAAACTGTTAAGTATTGATAGATGGCACTTTGAAGAGTAACGATCGCTTGTTGCTGATCACCCTTTTGCTGTTGTGCTGCAGCTATTAAACTCTCAATTGGAAACAGCATAGGGACTTGGTCACCCAAAATTTCTAAAACTTGATCAAACTCATTCAAAGTTAGAGCAGTATATGCTTCGTACTTCAAAGCTTGAATGATCATTTCAGGGTCTTTTGCTTGTGTTCGAACATGGACAAATAATTCCTGCGCTTCCTTTGTATATGTCTGGATGCTATCTTCGCCTGGTAGTAGATCAACATGGTTCATTAAAAACATCCCCATTCTTAGTACAAAGGGATAACAGGAATAATAGCGACGGACAAAACTGCGAACAGTCGCTAAAACATCCTCTGGTGATTTTGTTATCAAGGATTCCTTCAACATTGCGTAGATTCGCTGTATCTCATGATTATCTAATTGCGGTTCGTAGGTTAGCAGCGAATCGATTGTGATATCGAAATAAGCAGCTAAGAGCGGGAGCAACGTTATGTCAGGATAGGTTTGCCCTGTCTCCCATTTCGATACTGAAGCTTTAGATACACCGACAAAATTCGCTAGTTCTTGCTGGGTCACTTGCTTCTCTTTACGTTTTTCCATAATAATCGGCCCAATATTCATTTCCATCTTCATCTCCCCTTTCATCTTTATTTTAGAATGACATTCAAAAGAAAACAATGGAGTCTTAGTTAACTTACACGGTTTAAAATCAACTCTTGAGAAACAGCGATCGTAATATCGAAGAATACAAAAAAATGAAATTATCTTATCTTCGTTCAATATAAGATTCCCTTTGTTTTGCTGGAACGTAAAAAGATCAGAAAGAGTTTCTCTGATCTTTTTTACACTATTAATCTTCTTTGTATTCTGAATTTAAGCGGCTAATTTTCTTGCTGATTTTTTTCGGCAAGTAGGCTAGCAGCGCTAAGAGAATTCCTGCGCCTGTTAATTCCAACAATAAGAGTACAGAGACACCTTTGGCGGCAATCTCTGAAGCCATGAAGGCATATAGGAAACTTGCTGGCATCATCGTTAAGAATGAAATCAAGCTAAAACTTTTGGTACTCATGGGTGTCATTGCATAAGCATAACTTTGGATGGCAAAAGGAAATATCGGCACTAGTCGAGTAAAAATCAAAAAAAACACGCCGTTTTCTTTAACACCCTTTTCTATTTTTTGAAAGGTTGGGTCACTGCCGAATCGTTCTATAATATAATCCCGTGCCACATATTTTCCGATAATAAAGGAAATACTGGAGCCGAACGAAGCACCAACGATCGTCAACAGTCCACCAATAAACCCACCATATGCAAGACCTCCGACAATCGCTAGGAATTGTCCTGGCAACAGGAATACCGATACGACGATCGAAAGGACAATAAAAATCAGATATCCCCAACAGCCAAGATTTTCTAAATAAGCCCTTAACCCAGCAATATCTGTCAAGAAATCAACTAAACCAAATTGATGTGCTAGAAAGATTCCAAATAATACTAACAAAATAAAGAATACGATCTTTTTCACCTGTTCTCCTTCCTTGTTAGTCTTCATTACTTTTTAGTCCCTGAATCATCCGATCAATCACGAGCTTATTAAACTCGGTAACGGCTAAAAGCTTCTTAGGCATTTTCACTATATAAGGTGACTCATCAGTAATCGTCATTCTACCTTGAGAGAGTTCTAATTGCTCAACAGATAAACAATAATGTTCGTTACTGAACAGATCCGGATGTTCTAAATAGACGGCGGTCGTCATATCCCAATTACAGAAACCATTGAAATTAAAGATTTTTTTGTTCCAACCAATCCATTCATCTAACGTGTTACTAATCCAGATGAGCGCTTCTTGACTGATAGTATCTGCTGCCAACTCCAGAAATTTGTCCAGCTCAATTCTTGAAAAAAAAGCTTCAGAAGTCATATGACCATTCATTATTGTGAGCTTTGTTTGACTTAATAGAACTGCTTTAGCAGCTTCCGCATCGCATGAAAAATTCAGTTCAGCGACTGGTCGTTGATTTACCTGCAGAGGTTCGAGCGTGCCACCCATCAAAACAATTTCTTGAACCTTCTCAAAAAAATTAGGGTCAATTTTTTGTGCTTCAAATAAATTCGATAATGCTCCTGTAGCTATAATCGTCACTTCATTGGGATAGCAATTAACTTGCTTAACCAAAAACTGTGCTTGATTGCTTGAGAAATAAATGAAAGGCAATCGTAAACGTTGCTGAACTTCTTCAGTCATTTTTATAACTTCTTCTAAACCACCATTTCCATAAGTCAAGGTAACTCCAAGTAAATCAATCGCTGGTGAGCCCAGTAAATAAAATAAAGTCAGTCCATCATCAACATCGCGGCCGAACATCCCAAAAGTATTATCACAATCAAAAATGACTTTCTTCATTCTAAGATCCCTCGATTCTCTTCTAGCCAGTGTTTAAAATACAAATTTTCTTCTTTTAAGTCGTTACGAATTCCTTTTAAATCAGAGGGATAATCAATATCCTGCAACGATGCTAATAAGGTCACATCAAAATCCGTCAATAATCGCAGTGTTTCTTTTAGAACTTCACTTTTTCCCCATCCGATGTTCGTTTCAAATATCGGTGTCAAATCAATTGATCGAGTACAGCCTACTAGGTAATAGCCGCCATCTGGTGACGGTCCTAAAACAACATCACGCATCTGATTAAATGCTGCTTGAATAGTGCTGGTATTTAAATTTGGGATATCACTTCCAGTCAAAATAATCTGCTCGTAGCCCATTTTTAAAACATACTTCATCGCGTGATTCATACGCTCACCGATCGTCTTTCCATGCTGTTGAAATGAGTGAAAGCTCTTTGGTAATGCTGTAAGCAATTCTGTTGGATCGCCTTCATCAGAGTAAGTAAGATAGAGATCCACCCCGGTTTCACTTAACGGCTGAAACTTTACAAAACTATCTTGTAAAATTCGCTGTTGAACCTGACAGGCTTCTTCGCCAGTCAGCAAACTCTGCAAACGCGTTTTAACCTTATTGGGCACAGGAACACGGGTAAATAAAATATACGCTTTTTTATTCAAAGACCTGCTCCTTCAATGCTTGACGTAAAAAATCCTCTTCTAAATAACTAGCCACTTTGTCGAAAATTTCTTGGTTCTTCAATTCTTTAGTGTCTTTTTGATAACTGTCATAGGCCATTGCCGACCAACTTAACGCCCGCAGCATCAAATATGGGTGATAGATTCTAAGTGCTTCTTCAAAAGAGGCGGCGTCAGAATTAGTCTCAGAAAGATATCTGGAAATAAACTCTTGTTTCTCTGAGCGATTCAAAATCAAGTTCGCTCGCCAAAGTGTTGTTGTTGAAGCTAAAAATTGCGAAATATCTTGAACCGGATGACTAATGACTGGTTTTTCCCAGTCAATCAAAAATCCTTTTTCTCCAATGATGAAATTATGTGAATTAACCTCTGTATTGTTGATTGACCATTGATCCAAATCAATGAAAAATTGCTGTCGAGAAACATTTTTTTGACACCAGTCGAAGGCATTGGCTAACTGACGCTGTGCATGCAATGGAACGTAATCACTTTTTAGTACAGGTTCCAATAACTGCTGGCACTCCTTGATGCGAGCAGATAAGATCGTCGCCTTTTCTTTTATGAACGTTTTATCCGCTAATTCATCAATTGGCTGTTGATGAATCTGACCAAATATTTTGGCTGCTTCCTGTAAATCTTTTCGGTAATCCAAAGGCTGCCCTTTTAAAAACTTCATGATTAATAATCCTTGCTGGAAGCTTCGATGACTATCGTCGACGTAATAAACTTTAGGCGTTCGTTCTGTTCGTTCAAGCCATTTTAATGCTTGGTATTCATACTGAATCTGATTTTCTAAATGCAGTTGACTGCCAAAGTTTAAACGAAAGACGTAACTGCTTTTCTCATCAGTAATTAGGAAATTTTGATTGTATTCTCCTTGAGCTAAAAATTTAACTGTAAAGGGCTCTTGCAAGTGTAGTTGTTCGATGAGTTGGTTTTGTTTCAAATAGAGCTGAATCTTTTCTAACATGAATGACTCCTTTCTATTTATAATAACGCTTCGCTAATTTTTCTGGTGACATTCCCAGTAAATAAAGCAATTTTATTTTGTGCATCTTTAAGTGCGTTCGAAGCTTTCCTTTACGAAATCGTCGGCTGGAGGTGATAATCGTCGCTGACAATGAATAAAATTTTCCAAGCTTCCACAACTTTCGGCTTAACTGCCAATCCTCCATCAAAGGTGTAGGTTCAAAGCCTCCAACTTTCTCATAGCTTTCACGAGTGGTAAATAGGCCTTGATCGCCAAAAATCAGGCCCAGATAACGGGCTCGCAAATTGGAAGTCCCTGCTAAATAACGGTAGAAGAAATCCGATGAATCAAAAGTTAATTTTAAAAAACCCGCACTATAGTGACTATCTTTTAAAGCAGTTTGAATTTGCTCTAAAACATTATTCTGACTACTTTCAATTCTGCTGTCACTATGTAAAAACCATAGAATCTCACCGCTGCTCTTCTCGACGCCAAGCTTTAATTGCGCACCTCGATTGGCCTTATGTAATTGATAAACTGCGGCATCATTTTTGGCGACCGCAACTGTTTGATCTTGACTGCCGCCATCCACGACAATAATCTCGAAAGAAATCGTATTCTTTAGTTGCTTCAATTGTGAGAGCAGCTTCGTAAGATTCTTTTCTTCATTTAAAGTTGGGATAATAATCGAAATCATCGGTTCATCACTTGCAAGGGCTCGCTGAAATCTAAAAAGACTTGCTCACCAATAGCGATTTTTTGAGATAAATTCGTAAAAGTACAGCTTGTCTCCCCAACTTTGATTTGTGCTCGCTGTCCATTGGGGGTCCAATCACTGCTAGTAATGAAGGCCGGGACTCCTGCCCCTTCTTGTCTGATCGTTATTTCTGCACCATATGGAAGATAGAGAAGAGCCTCTCCCTTTATATTGTCGGGATTTTGTACAGCTAGTTTGAATTTTTCTGTTCGAAATAAAGTGTTGTTGACTGTTCCAGAGATAAAATTGGCCTCCCCGATCGTTTCAGCAACTTTTCGGTTTTTGGGATGGAAATAGATTTCTTTGGGTTCCCCAATTTGCTGAATCTTACCGTCTAATAAAATGATCATACGATCCGCCAGTTGAAGAGCTTCGTCACGATCATGTGTCACTAAAATAATGCTAAAACGATAGGATTCTTGCAAGCGTCGCAAATAATCCCGCATGGCGCTTTTTAAATGATTGTCCAAATTGGCAAATGGTTCATCTAATAATAACAGCTTGGGTTCTAAAACAATCGCTCGGGCCAACGCTACTCGTTGTTTTTGTCCGCCAGACAATTGATCAGGAAACTGCATTTCTAAGCCCTCTAAATCAAAGACTTCTAGGATTTTATCGATTTTCTGTTGAATAATTTCTCTTGAAAATTTGCGGGCCTTTAATCCAAAAGCGATGTTTTCCACCACATTCATGTGGGGAAAAAGCCAAAAATCTTGGAATACCAATACTGTACTTTCTTGAGAAAATGATTCAGTGAAACAAATCGTGTTTTTATCAACCGGTTGGATTCCTGCAATCATTTTTAGGAGACTGGTTTTTCCTACACCAGATGGGCCAAAGAGTGCAAGAATCTCCCCTTCATTCACATCGAAAGACAAATCACGTAATATTTCTTTTTTCCCGTATCTTAGCTGCAAATTTTTAACGCTTAATCCCACGCTGTTTTCCTCCTATTACTCTTTTCAAGATGAATACACCGATCATTGTACAGATTATAAAGACTAGACTGTAAGTTGAAGCTAAGCCAAAACGGCCATTATTCGCATATGGCAGCAGTAAAAGCGGCAGTGTGACGATTCTCCCTCCACCAATAAAAAAGGTCGGCAGGTACTGGCTGAAGGAAACGATAAAAACCAGGGTCGCAGCCGTACTCAAGCCAGGTCTCAGCAATGGCCAGGTGATCTGCCAGAAAATTCTCCAACGTTTTGCGCCTAAACTTTGTGCGGTCAGATGATAGCCATCTCCTAACTGACGATAACTTTCCAGTAAAATCTGCATCGCATAAGGTAAACATAAATAAGTATGAATCAGAATAATACCAAAAAAGGTGCCGGTCAAGCGCATTTGCAAAAACAGCACCTGACTAGATGTAATAATTGCGATAGCAGGTAAAATCAACGGCAAATAAATGACCACTTCAACAAAACGCTGAGAAAGTTTTGTCTGAAAAGCAAAATATCTAGCCGCTGGCAGTGCAATCATAATAGTGATGATCGTTACTGTTAAAGCAATCACGAAACTATTTAGAATCGCTGGAAAGAAGTTAGGCTCGCTTAGCATTTGTTTGAAAGCCCTAAAAGTTATTTCCTGCGGCCAAAGGGCAGGAAACATCCATTTATCGCTAAAGGACCATAAAAACAATAGAACCAAGGGTACTAAAACGATCGTTGCGGAAAGAAGTAAAAATAAGGAATTTCTTTTTGTCGAGAGTTTCATGATGATTTTCTCCCTCCCGGCAGCACCCGGCTGATCGCTAATGCAAGCAGTACAGCTATTAAACAAATCCCTGACATCACTAGATTTAACGCGAAGGCTTGAGGACGTGTCGTCAAATCGACCTGAGTAAATAAATCGTACGCTGTTAATGCGACTGTTTGCTTGCTTGGATTTCCCAGCAGAAACGGCACTTCAAAAGAAGCAAAAGTAAAACAAAACAAAATGATAAATAAAGTCGTTAACGTTTTCTGAATCATCGGCAGAATCACCGAAAAAAAGATTCGTAAGTTTGAGGCACCTAAGTTTTTAGCCACTTCTATGTATCCCAATTGCAGCTGCTGTAAAATCGCTAAGGTTGTCACTGCAACATAAGGAATCTCTTTATAAAGAAAGACTAAGATAATCCCAATGCCCCCTGTGTCATGGATCAGCAAAGGGAATTGACCGATCTCTTTTATCAAGCCCAATTGGAAAAGGAATCGCGAGATAATTCCCGACTGACTGACCAATTGCATAATCATTAAAGCGACAATAATATGCGGCAAAGAAATCGGCAGTCGGATAATTGTATGTAACCAAGGACTTTTTACTTTTAGTAGAAGAAAAGACAGAGCCACTCCCAGTAGCAATGACAAAAAAGTCGCAGTCAGTGCCAAATAGCAACTGTATCCTAGCGACTTCTGAAAAAATGGGTCGGTCAAAATCTGTTTATAATTCGCTAAAGTAATTTCTCGCAGACCGCTCAAAGGATAGTACCCTAGACTAATTTGCAGCCCCTTAAACAGCGCTGCAAAAATCACAACGCCGTTTATTAAGAGAAAAGGTACTGCCAAAAAATTTTTTTTATTCATGTAAGACATGCTCTTTCCATAACGCTTCAATCATTGGGATCTTTTCAGCTTGAACCTCAGGAATTTGTTTTTCCTGCATTTCTTCAAGTGATAAGACGCCTTGATTTTTATAAAGATCGGTCAGTTTTTGATTGGTTTCTTCTGATAATTTGCTTGAATCAAATGGCGGAATGCTGTATCCGTACTTGGCTTCTGCTTTTTTCAGTTGCGCTGATTCGTTAGTCATTTCGTTAATCAAAAGTAAGGCCGATGCTTTGACTTGCGACGTGTTGGCGATCGCTAGATAACTTTGGTTAGCAATCGTCCCTTTATCAAACAAGAAGGATTCGGTTGTCGTCTTAAACTCGTTATCACTGCGTTTTTCTGCCACATGCATTTGCGAATAGCTGTAGCTCATATCGATCTGCCCAGCTGCGAACATCTGATCCAGCTCAGCAGTGGTCGTTGGATAAGTTTTGCCTTCTTGCCATAGATAAGGCTTGATCTCATTTAAATAATCTAGCCCCGGTTTGATCACCTTATACAACTCTTCTTTGTTCGCTTTGGCCTTCTCTACTTTATCATACCCGACGATATCACAAATGACATTGCGGACAAAAGCACTGCCTGTGAATTCCGGTGGTGCAGTATAGGTGATTTTACCCGGATTGGCTTTCGCATATTCCAGCAAAGCTTTTGTATCTGTAGGAAAACCCTCTTTGAATTTCTCCTTGTCGCCAGCGAAAACTAATTGTGCACTGCCATAAGGAACTTCATAGCCATCGATTTTGACACCAAAATCATACTTAGAATTATGTCCGTCAACATCCATCAATTTCTCAAAGCTTTCGACTTTTTTGGTGATCGGTCCGTAAAGCAGCTTCGCTTGTTTGGCTGTATAAAAGTTTTCACCGTTGATCCAAATAACATCGATGTCACCAGCTTTTGTACCAGCTTCTTTTTCAGTGGTCAATTTATTCAAAATTTGATCAATATCCATCGGTACACGTTTCACCGTGATATCATATTTATCCTTCATCGCCGGGGTAACCACTTCGTCCACCCAAGCGTTGGCTTTTTCACTACCGCCAAACCCATAAAAGGTTACCGTTTCGCCTTTTCCTTTTTTGACTGCATCAGAAAAACTACTGATAGAGTCCGTCGTATCTGCTTCTTTTTTCTCGTTAGTTTTGCAGGCAGCTAAAGAAAAAATCATCCCCGCCGTCAGCAAACCGATTAACCATTTTTTCATCATTCTCTCCTATGCTTTTGTGACAATTTTTTTTGATTGATACCGATTCTTCCATGCCTTTACTGGGTTGGCTAATGGATGAGTCGGACTTTTATCTTCATTATGTATGACATCCCCAAATATCAAATCTAATAAATGCCAAGCTTCGCCGCCACCAAGAATCATGGCTGAAGTACAACTGGCACAATAGGTGACAATATGATCAGTCTTAAAATCTTGAACTCGTTTTTCTGCAAAGTTCTTTGCTAAAGTCGGATTCGAGACGCCGCACATACCACCCATTCCGCAGCATAACGTGTTTTTTCCCGACAAACGATTTTTCGCAACTTGATAACCTAGTTGTTCCAACAAGTACCTGACAGCTTGGTGGATCTCGGTCACTTCTTTGGTGGGGCAAGAATCTTGAATAGAAAAAACAACGTTACTATCCTTTGCTTTACCAATCGATTCTTTAGGCAGTCCCAATTCTGCCATCTTCACCCATAAGGATGAGGTAGGAAACTGATTCTGAATCGTCATCGTTTTGATGCAGCCTTGACAAGCGACAATCAATTCTTCAATCTCAGCCTGATGTACTTGTTGCGTCAGTTTTCCGAAACGCTCTTGGAACAACTGCTCTTGACCGATCATACGCGTCGGTTTCCCGCAGCAGCCTTGAATGATGGCCAAATCGGGATAAAAACTTTTTAAGTATTCGACAATTTTTCCAACTTGTTTTGGACTGCTGGAGCTTAATGAGCAGCCGGCCATAAAACCATATTTCATTTTGCTTCGCCTCGATTCACAGCGGTAAAAAGTTTACTGGTTGAAAGCTTTTGATGCATTTCAACCCCTCTTAATTGTCTTAATGGTAGCCCTTCTTTGATCAAATCTTGTCGCATTGACAGAAAGGCGTCATCCAATTTTAGTTTTAATGGACATACAACCGTACAATGACCGCATAGCATACAGGAATACGGGATGATCGGTTCGAGATCTTCCTCTAAAAAACGCTGGAATAATCTTTGCGGATCCTCACAATACTGTTGCAGAAAAAGGCAATCCTTCATACAACGTTTACAACTTGTACAAGTTTCTGCGATATATTGTGCCATTTTAATTGTTTCTTTTGAGTAATCCATCAGATTAGCTCCTTTTTGTTAGGACGATTATAAATTGCAGTAAAAATCCTAGACATAGAATGCCACTCACTAGATAGTAAATCGGTATTATTTCCAGTGTAACTACTGTTTGCCAAACTAGAAATAGGATGCTAGATAAAGTCAAAAGTAAGGTTTCGATTCCTCTTTTTTTGTTTGCTAAGAAAATGGCGACAGCTGCTAGCAGAAGCGGCAGCAAAAAGAAAATACTGCCGAATGTGCTAGCTTCAACTTTATGGGAGTAAAAGGAAACGTTTCGCATAAAGCCTAAATGATTATTATAAAGATCGTTCATTAAATAGATGGCATAAACCAATCCTGCCTGTAGCAGATGAATGAAATAGTGGAAAATCTTCATTAGTTCAAGATTTCCACCTTATCTTTGTCTCTTGGGTCGCCAACTTGAACCGGGTATTTGCTTGGATCTTTTTGATGGGCTTTATCCCAATCAAACCAGCCACCATCGAAGAGACGAACATCTTTCCAACCTTCTTGCTTCGTGATAAAGAAGGCTGTGGCCGCACGCCAACCAGTTCCGCAATAGAAAGCAACCTCTTTATCAGGAGTAATGCCCCATTTTTCCCATGCGGCGAAGATTTTAGTCGGCTCTTTGACCGTACCATCATTGTTCATTAACTGAGCCACATCAGCACTAGTCTTGCTCGATTTCGCATAAACTGCCCCTTCAGGTTCACCAGCATTTTCGATATAATCGTAACCGCTTGTTTTACCAGTAAACTCTTTCCAAGAACGAATACTAGCTATAACTAAATCTGAATTTTTTTCTTTAGATGCAAGAAGATCAGCAGATGTTGAGATTAAATATTCAGGTCGGCCAGGAACCTCAGCACCAAAATCTTTAGCAGCTGTTGCCTCTTCAGTTCCCTTCTCTACTTTATAACCAGCATTTTCCCATGCTTTTAAGCCGTCATCCAAAATCTTAACATCATCGACACCCAACCAGTAAGCTACAAAGGCAACACGTGCAGCAGCATTGATATCGCTAGAGTAAATAACCACTGGAGTTGTTTTTGTGACTCCGCGCTTCAAGAAAACTTCTTTACATGTTTCAGCATCTAGAATATTCCAATTGTTCTCTTCCGTTTCGATCTCCATTGTATCGATATGCAATGCACTAGGGATGTGCGCTTTTTTGTAATCTTTGCCTTCACCATAAGATGCTTCGATCACAACTGTTTTATCATTATCCTTCATCTGCTTATTCAACCATTTTGCGTCAACGAAGAAATCATCTTCCTTGATGTCCTTGCTTTTTACAAGACGTTGAACTTTACTCGTTTTTTTGGCTGCTTGAACCTGTTCTGTTTTTACGAATACCACCAAGGCGGTTAGCAACAAGCAACTTACAACTGTTAATACTTTTTTCATCATTCTGCTCCTTTAAGTTTATTTTTTCACTTGAACCGTTTTCAACAACGGTAGACCAATCTTTTAAAGCACAACAAAAAAACATACTAAAAAGTATGCCTCCTCCTAAGCGATGATCAAATGTAGACTGAATAACCCTTTTTAAGGTAACGCAAAAAAAGGTTCTTGGAGGATATCAAGTTGTTCTGCTTGCTTAGAAACTCTAAGTAACGATTGAGATCATAGTCACCGCTGATAGTTAATAAACATGAGAACACCTCCTATATCAGTCTTTAAAAACTGAGTTCTTTTCCTTATCGAGTATAACGAAACGTCATTTGTTTAGCAAGTAAATTTCTGGTAAAAAAGAACAAAACCTTTTTTTGTGAAAGAATAATTATTATTTTGAATTTTTCATTCATCTGATTAAATACTGTGTGGTTATTTAGATAAATATCAGCTAAAATTAAACTATTCAATTAACTGAAGAGGAGAGTTTACTTATGAGTATTTTTGATGGTTTAATGGGAAACGCCAACCAACACGATAACGCAGCAGTTGAGAAAAAATTGGAGGATGTCTTGATTCCTGGAGAAGCTGTTTCTTTAGCCTTTAAGTTGGTTCGAGATTTGATCGTTTTCACCGATTTTCGTTTGATCTTAGTTGATAAGCAGGGTATTACAGGTAAAAAGGCTGAATATAAATCTATTCCGTATCGTTCTATTTCACGGTTTTCAGTAGAAACCAGCGGACACTTTGATTTGGATGCAGAACTTAAACTTTGGATTTCCAGTGCTGAATTGCCCGCAGAAACAATTCAGTTTAGAAAAGATAAAAATATTGTTGCTGTCCAAAAAGCCCTTGCACTTGCTCTGTCTAAGTAAATTAAAAAGGACAAGAACTGAACTTTTTGTTCAATGTCTTGTCCTTCTATTCTCTCTAAAGCGCGTTGCTTTGGTTTTCCCCTTTAAGTTCTCCATTCGCTTTCATAGTCTCCTTTTTTAAAAAGTCTTCAGCGAGCTCCCCCTCAAAAATTATCCAAGACAAGTTGTAGAGTTTCTTTATTTCTCCTTCACCTTATCAACATTTTCGATCCATTTTTCAAGATTGTTGTAGCCGTCGTTTTTAATGTAATCATATTCCCCATCAATGATTTCATCAAACCAAAGCAATTCTCCATCGCTTTTTTTACCAACAATTTTTACGACTGACTGACTGATCGATGTTTGCTGATTCAAGTTCTTTACTTTGCCGATTTTCAATGCAATAATCGCATTTCCGCGTTCGTGACTTTTTTTGATTTCGTATTGCACGTATTTGGAGTCCAATGTTTCACTACCAATTAATACGACAGTCACCGATGTTCCCGCTAATTGTTTATCAATCCAACGCTCAATCGTCTCATCTCCATCACGCTTCATTCGCTCAAATTCTGCTTTGTTAATGAAACCGGACTCTTCATTCTCCTTCAAAGCCCAGTTGTTCTTAACGACTAACGCTCGCGATAAATCATTTTCATAGTAAAAACTGAAAAAAACTCTTTTCGCCATAAAATTACCTCCCTAACTTTTTCATCACCAGAAATTGCCACAGATTGCTATTTGTCAAAAAACAAGAAATGTCTTGACAATTCCTAGAGAATCTGAAATCCAATTTCTTCTATCATTATATAATACCAATCATTCTCTATGTCTCCATTTTCTTTATAATAGTAGTTTTTATGGAGAACAAGCGTTTTGCTAGTTTGCACATCATACAACCAACCCAGAATTCAGACAACTTTTTGGTTTGTAAGTAGCTCAAACAAGTGCATTCATTGTTATGGACTAGTCAAACAAAAATGGTCTTAGAAAAAGCATTGCTAATAAAAATCCAGCTAGCTTTTAGTATGACTACATGATACGATTTTAATGAGAAAATATTGGAGGTCTTGTTATGTTGGATAAGTCTGTACCGTTCATTCCGTTCACAATGTTTCGCCCATCAAATGCTCCTGCATTGCCAAAGATACGATTACCTGAAGGCTATCGTATCGTCTTTTATCAACCAGGCGATGAAAAGGACTGGTGTCGGATTGAGACGGCTGTTTTAGAATTTGATTCAGAGGTGGATGCCGCTGAATATTTTCAACGATCTTTCGCACCTCATCAAGAAGAGTTGAGGCGGCGAATGCTCTTCATCGAAAATCCGCAAGGAGAAAAAGTGGGGACTTTTACTGCCTGGTGGACCGAAGAGAATTACCCACGGCTTCACTGGTTGGGAGTGGTTCCAGAAGAACAACGTAAGGGTCTGGCTAAAGCATTAGCGATTCGGGTAACTGAGTTGCTCCATGAATACTATCCTGATCAAGATCTATATTTAAATACACAAACTTGGAGTAATCCTGCAGTCAAGCTTTACAAAAGTTTAAATTACGAAATATTTCAAAATCAAAATTATCAGAAAGTCCTTGATATATTAAAGGACGCGGAATAACTGAACATAAAAGAAAAGGGATTGTTGCGCTCAGGCGACAATCCCTTTTCAATATTATCAAACTCAATGAATAGACTATTATTCTGCACTTAACGCAGCCATTGTGATGTAGTTATACGGCTGATTGAAATGCGGTAAGAAGAAGATGTCTAGTAATTTAAGTTTATCGATCGTTACTTGCTCTTCTATAGCGAGTGAGAACATGTGAATCACACCAGATATATCTTCTTTTGAGGATAATTGAGCACCGACCACCCGACGAGAACTTTCTTCATATACGATCCGAATCTTCACCTTGGCATTTTGCTTCATGAATCCTGGACGTTGCAGATCTTCAAAGTCGGTATATTTCACAGCGATTCCATTCTTAGCTGCTGCCTCTTCGGATAGGCCGGTCGAAACCATATGCAATCCGAATATTGAGATTCCGTTTGACCCTTGCACACCAATTGACTCTAATGCCACACCACCGACATTGTATCCCGCCACGATTCCTGAGCGTACCGCATTTGTTGCCAAAGCAATATAAGTCGTATCATTCAACGCGTTAGAATAAATCGTTGCACAATCCCCTACCGCATAAACATCCGGATCGCTAGTTTGCTGATGAAGATCGACTAGGTAAGCCCCGTTTTTGAACAATTCTAAATGATCTTTTCCTAGTTCATTATTCGGCAAGAAACCGATCGCATTGATAACAAGATCAACGTTGTATTCACCTTTATCTGTTACGATTGATTCAACTTTCTCATTCCCTTTATACTCCTTCGCCAGTTCACCAAAATGTAATTCGATATCATGTTCTTTTAAGATTTCATCCATGTCATCCGTGAACCATTTGTCATAATAACTTGGCAAGGAGCGTTCCATCGCATCAAATAAAAGAACATTTTTCCCGCGACGTTTTGCTGCTTCGGCAATTTCTACTCCAATATATCCTGCACCGATTACCGCAACGTTTTCGATGCCGTCTGTACTTAATAATTCATCGACTGCTTTTCCGTCTTGGAAGCGTTTCAAAAAGTGAATATTTTGTAAATCACGGCCTGGAATCTTAGGAGAAATCGGCACTGAACCTGTAGCTAAAATCAACTTATCATAGCTTTCAACAAATGCTTTACCATCTTTAGATAGACAGTAGACTTCTTTTTTTTCATAATCGATTCGATCAACCGTCGTTTCCATCGAAATCCTTGCGCCTTTGTTTTCAAAATCCTCACGTTTTGTATAGAATAGATTTTCATAAGAATCGATCTGCCGTCCTACCCACAGCGCAGTTCCACAGCCTAAATAGCTAAGATTGTTATTCCGATCGATCATCACAACTTCCTGATCTGGGAAGTTATCCAAAAGAGTGTTAGCTGCTGCGATCCCTGCATGGTTCGTACCTACAATTACTGTTTTTGTCATTCATTATACCTCCTAGTTATTGAAAACATTTTCATTACAATAATTATTGTAACATACTGCACAAATGAGTTTTAGAAAAATTTAAATCATTTAAAATAACTGTTAAAAAAGCATAAACAAAAATAAGAAAGCCTTTATTTGCCAATAAAAAACAATCTCATAAAAGATATCCAATTTTACGTACTGAATATTCGTGTTAATAAACTCAATTGATGGTCGATAATTGAGATGAAGAGAGCAAGAACTAACGCAAAATGTTAAATTCCCTGAATTGAAGTTAAGTCACCTTCTGTAAATCAAATAATTATAAGTAGCTTTAAATCTTTAATTAGAGCATACAAATCGATAAATTATTTCAAATCTCTGCAATAAAAAGAAAACAATAGTAAAATAGTGATGACAGATTGGCTTTAACACCGCATAAGAAGAATAAGGGAGAAACTATGAGAGAAAATCTAGAAAAGCACCACCTTGAATTGCTTGATAAATATGGGATTCTCGATCATCAAAACGTCTGTGAAGTTCGTCGATTCAAATCTGGTGAGACGATCTTTTCTCAAGGAGTCGAATACAAATTTATTATGATTGTTGTTTCTGGTAAAGCAAAAGTCTGTACTAGTGCCCCCAGTGGGAAAGACTTGGTTTTGGCATATTACCTTTCAAGCGGATTGATCGGCGATGTCGAATTGATGTCCAACACAAAATACGCAACTGCTTCTGTGATCACTCTTTCACCGTTTGAATGTATCGTTGTACCCTTTCAAGACGATCAAGATTCAATATTCAAGAATCTGACGTTCATGGTAGCACTAGCTAAAAGCTTATCCGAAAATTTGATTAACAGCTCTCACAATTACACCTCAAACGCACTTTACTCTGGGGAACAGCGGCTTTGTACGTATATCATTCAGGGGTCTTATAAAAATTACTTCTTTGATAATCTGACTGATGTAGCAGCGACTATCTGGATCAGTTACCGTCATTTATTGCGCTTGTTAAATAAACTATGTGACGACCAAATCTTGAAACGTGAAACTAGGAAGTTTCAAATCCTCGATATGCCAGAACTGATCAAACGCTCTTCTGAAGCAGAATACTTCAAGAAGAACCAATAAAAAAGAAACCACCCGATTCCTTCGGTCTTAAGAAGCGGATGGCTGTTTGTTTTGGTTCACTCGTTGGTTTTCAAGAGCTCGGCGTAGTATCTGTTCTTTTCGTTGTTGTTCAAGTTCATTAATTTGCTCCCAATAATTTAAACGTGATTGGTGTTTTTTCCATTGTCGTATAGTAATTAACCCTGCAACAAAAAGTATGATTAACAGTAGAATTATCATTCTAAACATCTCCTTCAACTTTATTCTAGTCGATCTAGAACAAAAGCATTAGGACATATGTCTCATATATGAGAGACTCATATAGCAAACCCATTTTGAAAATATATTGACCCAATATAAGCCCCTTTAAATAAATGATAAAATCTGCAAAAAAACTGACAGCAAATAAGACCTAGAATTATTTCTTTTCTAGGTCTCTAAGTAGCTTATGTTTTATTTGCTAATCAAATAAGTTGTTAAGTCATCAATGTATTTTTGCTGCTGCCTCTTCAAATATCCTTTTACGAATGGCTTCATATAAAACTTTTTGGGAGTAACGTCTTCAGTAAAAATGATTTTTGTTTTCCCATCAGACACAGAGAAAAATTCACCTGTCCATCTCCCGCTCATATGGTCATTATCCATCGTAAAGGCATACAGTGTCCATGGTTCAAATGTAGTTATGACAAAGTTCGTTGGGTAACCTTCATTGGTGTATTCGACAAATTTTTTCTGCTCTTCCAGTACTTCGATTTTACTGACATCCTTACGCCAGGTCACATCCTTTAAAGAAGTAACAATATCCCAGATCGTTTCTACCTTTTCATTGAACACCGCTTCAATTTTTGAGATCGCCATGACCGCTCATCCCCTTTTCTTTCATTGTACAAGTTCATAAAGTAAAAACCTCTTCACGAGCGTACAAATATTACGAGCTTTTGAGGGATAAAGCTGGAAATAATAATTTCACCAGAATTCCTTAATAAATTGCTTTCTTCGTTCAGCATTTTTTTGGTAGTTTTCTGGATTGCGCTGATAATAGTCTTGGTGTTCCGCTTCAGCTGGATAAAACTCAGAAGCTTTTTCAATCTTAGTCACAATCGGTTTGTCAAATCTACCGCTGTTTTGCAGTGATACTCGACTTTTCTCCGCAATCTTCTTTTGTACTTCGTCAAAATAATATATTACTGGACGATAGCTGCTTCCGCGATCTTCAAATTGTCCAAAGGCATCAGTAGGATCCGTTTGCTGCCAATAAATTTCAACTAATTCTTGATAACTAATCAGCTCAGGATCAAAAATGATTTCGACTGCCTCTGTATGACCAGTCGTTCCACTCTTCACTTCTAAATAAGTTGGGTTTTCCTTTTCTCCGCCAGTATAGCCGGAAATAACTGATTCAATGCCCGGAAGACTGTCAAAAGGTTTGACCATACACCAAAAACATCCACCTGCAAAAATCGCTCGTTCCATATTCATCACCTATTCTCTTTCTTAATCAGTAACAGGTACGACAGAGCCGCCCCATTTTTTCTCGATCCATTTTTGAAATTTCGGCTCATGTAATGCTTCAACTATTTTTTTAATATCTTTATTTTCTTTATCATCGGTTCTCGTAGCTACGATATTGACATAAGGAGAGTCACTTTGTTCGATCATCAGTGAATCTTTCACTGGATTCAAGCCTTTTTCATAGGCGAAGTTTGAATTGATCGCTACTAGATCGCCCTCCTTATTTTCATAAGCTGAGGTCAAAAGTGTCGGATCAACACTGTGGTTGAAAACTAGTTTTTTTGGATTTTCGATAATGTCCTCGAAGGTTGCTTTATCGATCGCTACTCCAGATTTAAGCTTAATCAGATTATTTTTCACAAAGATATTGAGAACTCGTCCCCATTCAGACGGGACATTAGAGACAATCACCTTGGCACCGTTTGGAATATCACTAACTTTTTTTATTTCGTGTGAGTAGATACCCATCGGCTCTAAATGAATGGCGCCTACGTTCGAGAATTTGTAGCCATTTTCCTTCTTTTGCAAATTAAAATATGGGACCGTTGAAAAATAGTTGGCATCGATATCGCCGTTTTCTAACGCTTTATTGGGAAGTACGTAATCATCAAATTTCACTATTTCTAGGTCTATACCTTCTTTTTTCAACTCTGGTTTGATATGCTCTAAAATCTCAGCATGAGGGGTTGGTGAAGCTCCGATCTTAATTTTATGTTGCGTTGTTGCCGAACCAGTACCGCAGGCTGTTAAAAATAGTAAACACCCTAAAACCATTATAGCGAAACTAAACTTTTTCATACAAACACTCTCCTTAATACTTTTTGACAAATAAAAAAATATCCATCCCTTTACTTACCAGATCACTGATAAATAAAGGGACGAATATTTTCGTGTTACCACCCTTGTTCGTATTCTCTTCGCAGACAATACCTCTACGGTACAAATATACCAGGCGATATAACGGTCGCTTTCCGTTCGGCTTGCGTGAACAAGCGGAATGCTCAGAGCTCATCTTCATTGATTTTCCACGATCCCTTTTTTCACCTGACAAGGGTCTCTTTAATCGTTTCGCGGTCAATTACTCTTCTCTTCAATGCGTAATTATTGATTGACGTTATTCTATAATAAATGATTTTTCTTTGCAACTAAAAACACATAAAGAAATTCTCCAACCGATTTATTGAAGAATTTCTTTATGACTATTTTATTAATCGGGGTAATTTAAGCAGTTCCTCTAACTCATCAATAATGATATCCGCTGCTTGCTGATCCATCGAAAAAGCTTGCTTTAAAGCGACTGTGAAGATACCAGCAGACTTTGCTGAGGCGATACCCAGCGTCGAGTCCTCTACCGCTAAATAGCTTTCACAATTTAACTGCTCACGACTGATTAAATATATTTCCGGATTTGGTTTGCTTTCTGTCACCTCTTCTCCGCTGATGGTGAATGAAAAATACTTTTCAAGCTGGCAATCTGTCAGCATTTTGTTAATCTCATTTCGTGGCGAAGAGGAGGCTAAGCCAAGTGACACACCTTTTTCACTTAATATATTCAATACATATGGAACTGAGCTTCGCAGCGCTTTGGTAAAATCAATTCCGTGATGCTGCTTATACTTCAGATATTCTTGATGTAATTCTTTTTGTTTTTCTTCGTTTTCTGGCACCAGCATCTCCCACGTTTGTTTTTCAGAATTCCCAACATAATCCTCAAATTTATTGGAGCCAGGATGAATTCCCTTTTCCTTGAAGAAATTCATCCGACGCTTAAAGTAAAAGGGCTCACTATCGATCAATACCCCATCCATATCAAAAATTACTGCCTTTTTCATTCTTTCACCTATTCCTTTACAATATCATTCAATAATCGAAGCTCTAGTAATGGAAGTTCGATGGTATACTCCTTCTCAACTTCCTTGAAGGCTTGATGAATCAATTCCATATTGTGACCTTCCGCTTGTACATATTTTTCAATGTCCTCTTGTTCATCAACGCTCTCTTTGCGCAAGATACGTTCGATCATCGAGCAGCAATGCATATAGAGTAAAAATAGTTGATTGTTAGAAAATTCGATATTCATTAGTTTTTCGAGTTCTTTAACAGCTTTTTGAACCAAACGCAGTACTTTTGTCGCATCTAGAATTGTTAAGTTCTCTACGATCTTGTTGATTGAAAAGTTAAAAATTAACTGACTCTTGAAGGCGTCACTATCAATATCTACTTGATCGTGTAATATATCCGCGAATTCTTCAACAGCTTCACCATTGATTAGTTGATCCAAACCAATATAAGGAACTTGATTGATCTTAGGATTTTCCGTGCCAACGATCATCAGGACATCATACAATTGGAATGGGGTTTCATACATTTTATTCTCTGATAATTTCTTGTAATCGTAAGGCAGGATCGTCAATTCTTTAGCCGAATCGCCTAAGCACTTTTGCAGAATCTCTTGAATCTGTGTGGCGCTGCCTATTCCAGTGTAGCAGCAAGTGATAATTGCTTTCTTTTTGTTGAGTTCGGGAATGATCAGCTGCTTTTGGATGCGATTTTCTACAGTGATCGCTTCATATACTTCCGTCACGCTATCACCATTGATGATATGCTCACCAACCTCAAGTACTAAAGGTGTACTAACGTTATCAATAATGACTAGAGGACTTTTGATGTGGTTAGATAGACGTTCTCCCAGTTGATTGAAGGACCCCATGTCCACCAATAATATCAATCCCGAATCCGTTCGATAATCGTTGATGTAGCGAATGATCTGTGTCTCCACCTTGTCAAGAGTGATGTTGATTGGCATATCATAAGCCTGAAAAACATTTTTACCTAGCATTCGATTCACCACGTTCGCTAAACTGCTGGCGGTAGAATAGCCATGAGCCAGTACGATACATTTCACATCATTCGGCAAGTCACTGATCTGCAAACTATAAAAATAGAAGGTCACAAAAACGATATCTTCTTCTAATAATTGCTGATCCAGTTGTTGGGATAAATAGGTCAACAGTTTTTTTGCATACCAAAACGGGGTTTCTAAAAAGGAATCCAAAAATTCCAGCAGCTCATTTTTTTGCTGCTGCCACTCATAATGACTGCCCAAAATATCCGTATTATCTTTCAGATAGAGATAACTTGCTAAAGAAACCACTCGATTTCCATCCTGCTCAAACCCATAATTTTCATACATCATATCCAACGTTTGGCGAATATGATAAGTCAGAACAGAGTATAGTGATTCTTCTTTTTCATAGGTACCTTGAAAGATAAACTCATCCATCATCTGTGTGACACGACTAACATTCTCTTCAATAAATTCCTGCGCTAGACTCTCTTTTTGCTGAACCCTTTTAAAATCGGTAATCACTTCTCCGAAAAAGTTTCGCAACAGCTGGGTCTCTTTACTTTCTAGGTGGACTTGCTGCTTAGTATTTGGCAGATAAGTACGATCAGACATTCGCTTCTTGGGCTTGCTGAATTGTTCCTTGAATTTCAGATTGTACTCTAAGGGCAGATCTTTTAAGCGGACAATGATTGTCTGGTCATTCTTATGATGAACGTATGCATTTCCACAGGCATATTTGATAATATTCTTGATTTTTCCGACGTTACCTTCTAAGTCACTGTTTAACAAAAAATCAATCATTTGATAAGAAACTTGAAGTTCTTTCTCTAAAATACTGCTTTCCGTGATGAAGAAGGAATCAATCAGTCGTAACCGCTCAGATTGTGGCCGATTCTGGAATTTTGGCAATGTTACGATTACTGGTAAGCGCCGCAAAAAGGTCGGTAAGAAGGCAGAGTAGACATTTTCAGTCGTTGCAAAAATCAAACGAACTTTGGCTTTCCGACGAATGCTAGTATCTCCCATCGGAGAAAATTCGCCAGTATCCATAAATGTAAACAGCTTCTCTTGGCCCTCTTCTGACAATCGATGAACTTCATCTAAAAACAATATTCCGCCATCTGCTTTTTCAATTAAGCCGTTATGTTCATGGTCTGCGCCAGTAAAGGCACCTTTCGTATGACCGAATAAAGCGGAGGATAATAATTCCGGATTGTTGAAATACTGCGCACAATTATAAGCGATGAATGGAGCTTTCTTATCGATCACCTGTTGTTCTTTGGCATACTCGTGAATTTTTTCCGCTAGAAAAGTCTTCCCCGATCCGCTTACACCCATTAATAAGATAGGCAGACCATTATGAGGATACAATACCGCTGTTTTGATTTGATCAATTGCTTCTTTTAAGCTTCCATTGGCGCCAATGATTTCCTCAATCGCATTACCCTTATCTTGCATGAATAGCTCTTCCATTGATTCATACTCGACTTTTGCTACTTGTATAGCGTTGTCTTCTAAAGCTTTTCTATGTAGAAATAAAACTGGATAGCTCTTGATTTTTACTAACTCCCCATCACGAAAGGCTTGATTTAAATAGCTGCTGATGGTACTTCGATTTAGCTGCAGAGACTCGGCGATCTTATTCGCTGAGAATTTTTCTTCAGGACATTCCTTCATATTTGTCGTTAAGTCATATAAATACTCATCTAATTCCTTTTTCATTCTATATCACCTGCTTTAATCGATTTGTTGTACCTTCGCTTCTATTGTATAGCATTTTCATTGTCGTGAGGTTTCAATTTTTTAGAATGCGAAAAAACTGAGAATAAGTATCTCAGTTTTTCCGCAAGGCTTTCTGCGACTAGTCAAGTAAAATTTGTTTGATTTTCTCCATAAACTATCTGATTAATAAGATAGTTTCCACATATAACGACGTTTAGTTAATGGATGTTCTCTCGCATATGATAGTTCTTCAGCGTAGACTCTGAATACGGCAGTGATCACAAATGGGTTAAAGTAATCCAACACTTCTTTTTCGACAAATGCTGACAATCCATAATCCAGTGCGTCTACTACTTCCGTTTTCGCATCGAAACGATCCAAGAATGCTAAAGCACGAGAGTCGATTGCACGTGTTTTCCCATCATTCATCAGTAGGATGAATGGAACATCCTTGTCAACAATTTCAAAAGGTCCGTGGAAGAATTCACCTGCATGGAACGTTCCTGAGTTAATCCATTGCATCTCCATCATTAAGCAAACGGATGATGAGTAGGCTACTTCATGGGTAGCTCCGCTGCTCATGATATAAATAACTTTTTCGTCTTTGAAGCGTTGAGCAAATTGTTTTGCCGCTTTGCGCGCTGATTCTGCGCTTTCTTGGGCTAAATCATAAATCTTACTAAATCCATCCATCATCTTATCATAGTGTTCGTAGCCTTCCACTTGATTCAACAGCTCTACTGCTAATAGTAAGCAATAACCTGTTTTTTCAAGCTTCGCTGCATAGTTTTCAGCAAATCCGTGGTAGATAACATAATCTGCATCTTTTGTTAACGGTGCGTCAATAATTCGTGTTAAACTAATAACTGTAGCACCTTTATCTTTGGCAATCGCATTGGCTTCTACTGTTTCTGGAGTTGCCCCTCCAAGTGAAGCCGAGATCACGACTGTGTTCTCATCAACCGAAGTTGGTGTCGCAAAGTTGAATTCGTTGGCTGTGTAGTGACTAATGCGTAATTGTTTCGCATTTTGATCTAAAAAGTATTTTGCTGGATACAAATCTGCTTTTGATGCGCCGCAGCCAACGAAAACAACATGTTTTACTTCCGTTTTCCCCACGATCTCTTTGATAATATCTTTTGCTTCCATCGTTGAATTCATTTTCTGAATTCCTCCTCAGTTTTCTTTTATTTAGAGAAACATCACTTTGACTTTTTTAGTCAAAACTCTGTTCCAACTACCATAGTTAAACAAAAATTCCCAGAGCACTTAAAATCAATCCGCCCACGATACAAATCAATAACATGATGCTTGTGTTTACTTTCTTTTGTAATAACCAATACATCAGCATTGTTAAAGCAAACGGCAGCATCTGCGGCATAATATTATCTAGAACATCTTGCAGGACAAATGTTTTGCCAAATTTGATAGGAGTAGTGATGCCGATCATGCTGGCGATCATCGCACCAATCACCATTAAACCAATAATCGAACAAACATACATTACACGGTCCATCAAACCGCCTTCATATAGTTTTGTTAAATACTTATTCCCCATGTTATAACCGAATTTCCCACCGTAGTAGGTCACTAAAAATGATGGGACAAAGGAAATGATCATTGCTAAAATCGGACCTAAAATACTCCCCTGCTGTGCTAAATTGATTCCTAAGCCAAATGCCAATACCCGAACCGTTCCTTGGAAGAAGGAATCGCCAATACCAGATAACGGTCCCATTAATGATGTTTTGACTGAGTTGATCGTATCAGGATTGAAGCCCTCTTGATCAGCATAATACTGCTCTTCCATCGAAGCTGATAAGCCTAATACAAAAGCACTAGTTTGCGGAGTGCAATTGTAATAAAGCATGTGACGCTGATAAGCTTCTTTTTTCAACTTTTCGTCCTTCGGATCTTTGTATATACGGTCTAACGTTGGAGCGATTCCATACAGAAAACCCATATTCATAGCCCGCTCATAGTTCCAAGAATCTTGAATCGCCCAAGAACGCCAGAAGAATTGCCAATACTTACGAAAATTTGGATCCTTTTCTTTTGCCATTTTATTAACCTCCTTTTATAGATCATCCAATGCATCAGGCTCTTCAGCAGAACCTCCGCCACCGCTGCCACCAGATTTATTCGCTTCGATTTGATACATGACGAATGCGACGATACCTGCAAATAATGCTACTCCAGTAATTCCTAAGCCTGAATAGGCAGTTATCAAGAAGCCCAAAACTAAGAATGGCATCATTTTGACTGATAGCATGGTTTGCAGTAGCAAAGCAAACCCGTACGCTGGTAATAACTTACTTGCCAAGCTCAAACCATCCGTGATCCATTCTGGAATCGCGTCAACAATCGACTTAACCAGGTCAGTACCGAAGTAGATGGCTAAGAAGATCGGTACAAAGTACATCAATGAATAGAGGATCGTCCCCCACACGATATGAATATGCTGTACTCGCTTAAATTTTCCTTCTTCAATCAATGAATCGGCTCGGTGTGTCAAACTTGCTAAAACGGTGCGCATTAAAATTCCTAACAGCTGTCCTAAAATGGCGATGGGAATAGCGATTGTCAAAGCCGTCTCTGCATTTGAACCAGATAAAATAGCAAAAGCGGTGGCGATTACTGCACCTAAAGTCATATCCGCAGGTACCGCGGCTCCGACTTGAACAACTCCCAGAGAGATTAGTTCGATTGACGCCCCAACGATTAATCCCTTTTCTAGGTCTCCCAGTGCCAACCCGACGAGTGTTCCAACGATCAATGGCCTTTCAAAATTCAATCGGCCTAACAAGCGGGAATCCAACATGACGAACACACCAATCAATCCTAACACTATTGATTGAACCAACATTTAAAGCCCTCCTTTTAAAGTAATTTATTTAAATCCTCTGATTTAGAGGTTGGTATCTGCTGCATAAATTGTTTAATCCCCATCTCCTTCAATTTTCGCGCTTCTGTCTGTTCCTCTTCATTTAAGAAAATCGCACTGCCAAACTGCTTCCCATTATTCGTTTTAGGAATCCCGCCGTAGTTGATTTCCTTGATTTTCGGATAAGCTTCGCAAAAAGCAAGCGTCTCTTTGGTATTTCCAAAAATCAGCATGATATTTTCTTTTAGAGTTTCTACTTTAGCCATTTTCGACAAACCTTCATCGACAGTGAAGATGTTGAGCTTTACACCAGTCGGTTTTGCTAAATTCAATGACATTTTTTTAAACTCATCAGTAGCCGCTTCATTGTTGATTACGATGATGCGATTGATCCCTTGCGATTTGGTCCAAGAAAACACAACCTGTCCGTGCAATAAGCGGTAATCAATTCGTACTAGTTTAATCATAAGTCGTCACCTCCAGTATTTATTTTGGTTGTTAATAATTGTTTGCAGTCGATCAATCCTCGACGACTCTCCTCAAGGATCATGTCCAACTGCTCCGCGGTGATCTTTCCGGCATGTGTTGCAATGGAGATCACAAGCGGCAGATTCATACCAGCGAATAAATGTACTTCCGAATGCTCTTGTTGAATCGCTAGCAGATCATTATTCACACTGCCTCCGAAAATGTCTGTCAAAAGATAGACGTCATCATAGCCGATTTCTTCAAGTAGACGTTCTACCTGATTTTTGATCGGTTCATCCTCATCACGAAAAGCGGATAAAGCAAAAATGTTTCCTTCATCACCTATGATCATTGATGCCGTTTGCTTTAGTCCCTGCGAAAATTCTCCGTGGCTCGCTAAAATAATCTTGTTCATTCCCTATCCTCCTTATTCGTTATGAATGCCATATATCATTCAATTAAAGCGTGTACTTACCAGCATCAAGCTAGCTCGTACGCATACCATCCTTCTAAATACGCTAGTCTTCTCTAAATTATGGAGATAAATTCTTAAAAGAGTTTATCTGGACTTTCGAAGACATATCATTCTACTAAACTGCTAAAGCAGGAAGTAGACCTGACAAAACGTAAAGAATTACTGGCAAAGTTGAATTGATATTCTTCATAACTATTCTCACTTTTTTAGTAGCAACTATCGTGCCAACTTCTGTTGCAGGTCAAAAAGCTTGCTGTATTAGGGATTATCACTTCCCTCCAACACTTCCATTTTTTCTAAAATAATGTGTAGAGAGAGTGTTGAAGGATTTTTTTGTCGATAAACTACAAATAGGACATGAGTTGCCATAGATAGCGAATGGTATAAGAAGGAAAAAAATGAAATCATCAAAATGGGACTTTTCTTCTATAATAGCATGGGGAAAATTCTTGTTTACTCTAAAAAAAAGAACCCAGCAATTTTCAAATCACTGGGTCATCTTGTTTAGTTGTAAGCTGCCTTCCACATGTAGGTACGAGTCGTATAATCCTTTTTGATTTGATAAGCCAACTCTCTCATAAAGACATTATTCAGAATTGGAGAAAAGATTAGGTGGTTGAAATGTTCAGCGACCTTGGGATCAATTTTGTCTAAGCCAAGATCTCGTGAATCGAGAACAAACACTTTTTCTCCCCCGAATTCCTGTAAAAAGCGAGCTGCTCGCTCATCATTTGGCCGACTTCCGCCTTCTCCCATCAGAAGGAAAACAGATGTTTCTTCATCGATGACTTCAAAAGGTCCATGGAAGAAATCGCAACTATTAACGGTTGGTGAATCAATCTGCAGCATTTCCATGATATTACAGATTGAAAAAATGTATGCAGCGCCATACGCTGCACCGCTGCCCATGATATGAATTGATTTAGATTTCCGATTCTGAAGAGACCATTTTATTGCTTTTGTTCGAATATCTATGACCGCTTGTTTGTATAGAGTGTCCACTTTTTCAAAACTCTGCATTGCTGTTTCCATATGTTCATAGCCTTCAACTGTATCCATCACTACCATCGCCATCAGTAAACCATAAGCAGCATTTGTTTTTGAAAAGTCACTGTCATCGAGAGCAACTGAATCGTAGTTCAGTTTATAGTCACATACTTCTGTCAATTCGGATTCATCAATATATAAGGCGATTGTCGCTGCTCCTCGTTTTTTTGCTACTTTCGCTGCTTCGATCGTTTCTGGTGTCCCCCGCATGGAGCAAACCACCGCTAATGTATTTTCCCCAACAAAAACCGGTGGTGCTTTGACAAACTCATTACTCGTGATATTTTTTGAACGAATTACCCGTGATTCTTGATCTAAGAAGTAATGAGCAGGATAAAAACCGCCGTAGCTTCCTCCTGCTGCCAGCCAGACCACATTTTTGATTCCTCCAACTGACTGCCTTTCTTCGTTAATCGCTTCCACTATTTCTTTAATTCCCATACTATCTCTTCCTTTCCTTCATCTTGCCATTTCCTACTTATCTATATGACGAGTTTAATACATGTTGATACACATGTCAATACGTGTTTATAACTATTTAGCTAACTTGTACTACACTTGATCTATTTTTTTTAATTGTTTATAATTAAGAAAAGGCGGTGTAACAATGTCTCAAAAAATATTAGATGAGAACAAACCTCTTTATTTACAAATCAAGGAAGCGATCCTCCGACAAATTGAAAATAGGAAGTTGGTTGCAGGAGATAAACTCCTTTCAGAAGCTCAATTTCAGAAGAGTTTCAATGTCAGTCGAATTACAGTTAGGAAGGCAATTGATGAGCTGGTGGAGGAAGGCTATCTAACACGCCTACAAGGCAAAGGGACCTTTGTAAAAAACCGAAATCTAGAAATGCAGAAAAGCCTATCATTGACTGAAGTTTGTTTAGAACAAGGGAAAAATCTTACTTCACAAGTTCTATCGGTTGAAGAAGTGGCGATACCTGCTGAGTTCAACTCTTTGTTTAGTACTGAAAAAGGCATCAGGGTCGAGCGTCTACGAAAAATAGATGGCGTTGCAATCATGTTGGAGAAGAATTATTTACCTCTAGATTTTACTTTTTTATTTGAGAGTGAGCTATCTGGATCGTTGTATAAGGTCCTTGTTGCCCATAAAATCGAACCTAAATTTAAAGGAATGAATCAAGTTGGTATCAGTCAGCTAACGGATTCCGAAGCGCAGTTATTCAATGTTCAAAGCGGTCTGTCGGTGATCCATCATCAAGGAACAGTTTATGATTCAAAAAATCACCTTGTTTTAGCATCCGAGGAGCTTGTACGAGTGGATTTGCCTGACCTGTTTAAGTATTATTTGTAAAATGACTTAATGAATAAATAGAGTGTCTGTTTCTCATTAATAGAAACAGGCACTCTATTTTTAGACTAGTCGTCGATCATACCACTTTTTGCTTAAAAAGTAGATCAAACCAATACATGCTGGAATAATCGGTGATAAAGCCTGAGCCCAATATATACCTTTCACACCAAATTCTAGTAAGGTTCCTAAGAACCAACACAAAGGCAAACGAATCAGTAGAGCATCTAAAAGTGCATTCACCATTCCTAAATTTGCAAAGCCGACGCCCACCGCGAATGAATCGAAATTGTACATCGTCGCATAAAACAAGCTATTCCAACAGCAGCAGATTCTTAAGTATATAACACCAGCCGCCAGCACTTCTTTATTGGAAGAATCAAATAGCCCGATCAGCGGTTCCGCAAATAATTGAATACACACGACTGCTGCCAAGGAAATCAATAAGCTCGCTGTAAAGCCCGTTTTAGCAATTCTTTTTGTTCTATGAAGAAGCTTCGCCCCCATACTTTGCCCAACCATTGTAGTAACTGCCTGTCCGATCGCCCAACAAGGCATGCCTGCAAAAGTGTTGATCTTTAGACCAATACCGGCGGCAGCAGCAGTGATCACTCCATAGTCATTGATCATAACGGCGATAATCAAATAGGAAATATTAACGACTGTCATTTGGATCGCAGTAGGCAAGCTTACTTTCAAAAGCTTGAATAACGTATCTTTTTCGATTTTAAAACTCGATAATTTAAAATCAAAAATAAAGTTTTGTTTTTTTAAATAGATGACCGAAATGCCGAATGAAATAGCCTGGGCAATGATTGTGGCATAAGCAGCCCCAACAGTACCGAGTTTGAATGGTCCGACTAGCAGATAATCTAGGAAAACATTGATCGCTGCAGCCGCCATCACAAAGTACAATGGACTCTTGGAATCGCCAAATCCACGTAGAATTGAACAAGTGGCATTATAACCAAAAACGAAAATTGTGCCGATAAAAATCACCAACATATACTCACAAGCATCTTGATAAGCTTCTTTCGGAACATTCATCCACGTCAGAATTTGCTTATTTAGCAAGAGACCGGCGATAGTGATCATAACTGCGATCACTGTTGTCATTGAATAGATCGTCCCCACAGTCCTTTTTTGTCCCTGTGCATCTTTCGCTCCCCGGTACTGCGCGATCATCACAGTACCGCCCATCGTAATTCCCATACAAATAGCATTAATGATAAAAACTAATGATGAAGCATTGCTTATCGCTGCTACACCAGTACTTCCGACGATTCTTCCTACAACCAGCATATCCACAATATTATAAAAGGATTGAAGTAAATTTGCTAAAAAAAGTGGGATTGCAAAACGAATTAATTGTTTCGTAACACTACCTGTTGTTAAATCATTAAAATTTTTCATGTTCTATTCATTCCTTTAAAAGTTATCTATTGCAAAAAAAGATCACCGATGAAATGATCTTCTATGCATTTGAAAATACATAAAAAGGCCATTGACAAAAACACTGTCAATGGCCTTAAAATCTTATAAACATAGAGAATAAGCCAGAGATAAACCTATTTCTGACGACACTCTATGATTGATGAAGATTTATGAAATTAGGCTCCGTACAATGTTTCATCGTATTAGATTGTGCGGAGCAAATTTCAATGCATACTTTATTGTAAATGATATAGAACATATCAATCGACTACTTTCTCATTTGATAAGTCTATTATAGCTAGTAAAATAATTAAATTCAATCGATTAAAAAATGAAGCAGAATATTAATCTTCTTTTGTCAAAGCATCCTCAACGGCTTTCGTAATCGTCACGCTGCTCTGAGTCGCGCCGCTGATGGCATCAACATCCAAACTTTGCTTGTTGATGATTTGATCGATGATTTTCTCGCCATTCTTTCCTAAACCTGTCATGTGATCTTTGATTTCAATATCTGTTATCTTCCCAAGTTCGACTCTAACATTGACCTTCGCCGAGACCGGGTTGATTTGCGCATTTCCCTCATACTCACCATCTGCCACTTGTGCTATATTCACTTCATTGACTTTTGCTTTCTTCAGAGTACTTTTTGTCAATATACCGGCTCCGACTTTCACGATCACAACAAGTAGCACTATGACGATCAAAATAATAATTATTCTCTTTCCCATTCCATTCCTCGCTCCTTTTTTCTGATATTAATGAATATCTTCTAATACAGCTAAATCAATACAATCAACGCTTCCATTATCGACAGCCTGTTCGATGGCTTTTTCAATATCTAATTTGTCCTCTGTGGCTTTCTTTTTACTGGCTTTGCTGATCATTTTTATGATCAGCTTTTCTGGCAGACTCAATTGTTCCTTGATCAAACGTCCTCGCAAATGAATAATCTCTGCTTGAGGAAACACACTCATGATATTATCCTGAATTTCAGCTAATTTTTCCTGATCATTGTTCGATGACAAACCAACCGGAAAAACCGTGAGATTATTATTGGGGAACTCCCTTTTTAGTTTCTCTAGACCCAGTACTTTTCCAGCATAGACACTGCCAAAATAATAGATCTTGTCGCTGCCAGCAATATCTTCTGTAGAAGCCTGCTCCCGTTTAAGTAATCGATAGTTCTTTTTTCGTGCAAATTCTTTGGCGTAAATCTCGGAACTTCCTTTTTTGGTTGCGTATAGTACGAAACTATTCATCCTGTTTTCCTCCCTGTTCTTCGACCTCTATAGCTTCCAGCCTTTCTACCCCTGCGTACATTTTCATTAAAATTGTAAAAAAGCTCGCAAGTTCATCATCTGAATAGCCTTCAAAAATTGAGCCGAGTGCCTTGCTATGCAATTTAGCAACTGATTGAAAATAGCGCTCACCTTCCATAGTCATTGATAAGTCGCTTCTTCTCTTATCCTTTTGATTGCGGCTGATTGTGATCAACCCCTTTTTTTCTAATGCAGAAGCAAGTTTTTTTACATTTTGTCTTGAACAGCCTAACAACTCTCCACAGCTAGTTAAATCCAAAACTTTTTCTGGAACTTGCTTGATCATGATCAATACCATGAATTGCTTTACCGTCACAAAAGGATCTACCTTATCAAAGGAGGTTTGCAGCCTGTTCCCCAAAATGAACAAACTAGCGAAAATGGCTCGTTGCTGATTATCCCGTCCTGTTTTATAGGCTTCAGTTAAACTTTCGATATTCATTTGCATCACTCCGACATTCTATTCCCAATAGGTAACTTGTTACCTATATTCTATCATGAAGTCAAAATGTTAATATAGGCCTTGAGACCTATTTTTATAGTTAACACATATCACCGTGCTAAACTTATTTAACTAAAATTTCTCATCATATTTATTAAAGATAATTTCACAATAATAAACTGCGAAAAGCACGACTGAAAAAACATCATTGAATTAACCCTAGGATCAACACGATGATGTTTTCGCTTAATTTCTTTCCTCTAAATTCCGTGTAAAGCCGATATACGTAGCTATGAAATAGCCTAAATAGATAATTAGAAATACCAGCAAAGCGATTCCGTAAAATTTCACCGGAGTTGCTGGAACGCCCGTATAATAAACAAAACGCTCACCCGCGAATAATCCGATCGAAATACTCAAAATAATTGAAATGACTAATGGACAAAGATAGAAGAGACTGAGTTGTTTCAACACGACTCGCTCTGTTTCTCGTTTACTTAAGCCTAGCTGCTGCAGGATTTGATATCTTTTGCGATGTTTCGTGGAGTCGCTTAATTGTTGAACCGCTAAAATAGTCAATGCGGCACATATGAAAACAATTCCCAAATAGGCCATCATGAAACAAATTGAAACAACCGCAAAACTGGCTTGATTTATTAGATAGTCCCTTACCAAAACAGTTCCTGATGCAGTAACGATTTGATTACTGCCATTTCCGTACGCCATCGTATACAAGTCCCCATATTTATCATCTTCAGTAAAACTTTTATCTTGCTTATCAAGTTTTTCTTGCAAATCCATTGGAGCGGCTGTTGCTAAGTCAACCACTAACAAACTAAAATAGGCTTTCATTTGGCTCGCTTGGTTATCTGGAACAACGATCAAATAATCTGCTCCATTTATCCCATTTTGGGCAAACGGCTCAGTGTTGATTTTTTGCAGCTTCAGCCTTTTTTCAGCAACTGAAATAGTGACCTCTTTATCAACATTATTCCACTGTTTGTCCAGTCGTTTTTTTCCATGAAGAATATAGTGTCCTTCTTTTATGGATGCTTGAGGATAACCAAGCATTTTTCGCAAATGATTGTAGTCACTCAAGCTTATATATGTGTCATAGCGAAAATAAGTGCTGTCACCCCACCTTCCGTCAACTTCTTTTCCTTTGTAAGTACTGTCGACATGATCGTAAAGGTAATCATTTAAAGCTGAAGTCTGATTCTGATAGATGGAATACTGAAAAGACTCTTTTATCTTCGCATCCTCAGAAATCGTAGTAAGCTGTTTTTCAAACGAATCTTTGGTCTTTGCACTGAATACCGCAATATCAAATGGCATTTCTTGTTTTACTTGGGTTCGTTGGAAATCAGCAAACATCATTACGACCATCCAGCTCAGCAATGCACCCGTAAAAAGAATGGTCAAGGTTCCCATCGTGAAGCGCATTGTTTTGATTTTAGAGGATAATTGCCGCAAGACAAAGATCGTTTCATTCTTATAGATACTCGGTCTTTTCTTTTGAATGAAGCGAACAAAAAATGCCGACAAGCCAAAATACAAAAGATAGATGGCGACAACCAAAATAAAGGAACAAGCGATTCCAAGATAGAGTGTTAAGCTTGAAGACAATATCATATAATTGAAGAAAAGAATGTAGACGATCGAGAGGAATAGAAAAATGCCTTTTCGTGAACTTTTCTCATGAATGATATTTTCATTTTTTTGATCCATCGTAATAAAATCACGGATCGTCATTTTTTTCATTTTTCGTTTGATGCTGCCTAATGCAAAGAAATAGGCAATCGCTAACACACCGAAGCTTATTGCAATCGATTGCCAGTTGAAGTCTGGTGAAATCTGATAGTCTGTTTCTAAAACAGAATAGAACACATTCACGAAGAGTAATTGGAACAAAAACCCGGGAAGAATGCCTAAAAGTGTCGAAATCAGCCCTAGAAGATAATTCTCTCTGCGAAAAAGCCGAATGATTTGTTTCTTAGTCATTCCTAACAGTAAGTAAGTCCCGAATTCCTTGCTGCGCTTTTCCATCATAAAATTGACGATGTATTTTACTAGCCAAATCACGATCCCGATAATAAAGAAGGAAGCTGTTCCAATCAAGACCGCAAAAACCGTCATTTCTGAAAACAAGGCGCGCAAATCTTTCGAAAAAATCATACCGTGAAAGGAAAACATCAGAGTGGCAATGATCGTCATGGTAACGATGTAAATCAGATAATCCTTTACTGAGCGCTTGGCGTTTCTAAGGATGAGGGTTTTAAACATTGCCTCCACCTCCACCAAACACTGACAAGACATCTAAAATACTATTTAGAAAATCCCGGCGCGATTTTTCACCGCGAATCAATTCGTGGAATATCTGTCCATCTTTGAGGAATAAGATCCGTTTGCAATAGCTGGCTGAAAAGGCGTCGTGAGTGACCATTAAAATTGTCGAATTTAATTTTTCATTCATCGTAACAAACGTTTCCAATAATGTTTGGGCTGACTTTGAATCCAAAGCCCCGGTTGGTTCATCGGCCATAATCACCATTGGCTGGTTAGCAATCGCCCGCGCACAAGCACAACGCTGCTTTTGTCCACCTGATACTTCGTATGGAAATTTGTCACGGATCTCATCAATCCCAAGCTGTATTAATAATTCATCGACACGCCCAACGATCTTTTTCTTTGAGTGCTCCTGCAAACTCATCGCCAAGGTAATGTTTTCCTCAATCGTCAATGTATCCAATAAGTTAAAATCTTGAAATACGAAGCCGATATTTTTTTTACGAAACTCAGCGACTTGATTTTCATTTAAGGTGCTGATATCTGAACCGTCAAAATACACATGGCCGGCTGTCACCAGATCGATCGTTGAAAGAACATTTAATAGCGTGCTTTTCCCTGAGCCTGAAGCTCCCATGATCCCCGTAAATTCTCCTGCCTCAATCTCAAAATCAACCTGATCCAAAGCTTTGGTAATGTTTCCTTTGCTGCCGTAATATTTTTCTACTTTTTCGACTTGAATAAGTGGATGCATAATTTTCTCTCCCATCTATAAAACTGCTTAACTGTTAAGAACAGTTTATAGATTTACGGTTAGTAGTTGTATTATCTTAGGTGTCCGAAAAGTTACAGTTTTGAAAGATAACTATTTACGGGGAAAATTAAATAGATTTCTGTAAACTCATTTTCTACCGATTCGGCCCCGATTGTCAGGTCTAATTTCTGGCATAGCTTCTTACATAAGTACAACCCGATCCCCGTCGTCCTCTCCCGCGCGCGGCCATTCGTTCCAGTAAAGCCTTTTTCAAAAATCCGATTCAATTCATCGGCTGGAATCCCAATGCCATTATCACGAACAGATAATTTTATCCCACTAGTTACTTCACTAGTCTGAAAAGAGATTTCTCCACCTGTTGATTTCTTATACTTGATGGCATTTGTAATGATCTGGCTGAGAATAAATTCGATCCATTTTCCATCCGTTTGAACAAAAACCGGATGCTGCAACGAACGGACACTAATTTGTTCTTGAATCAAAATATACTTGGCTTTATTGATCGTTTCATTTAAGATCGCCTGCAAGTCGGTTTCTTTGATGGAATAATCCTTATAGACTTGGTCAGAACGTGCATAAAAAAGCGCTTTATCCACTAATTGATCCATTTCGGTTAAGTACACTTCTGCTTTTCGCTTCAGGTCATTGCCTTCGTTATAGGTAACTAGTCGCATGCCAGTGATCGGCAATTTCACCTCGTGAATCCAGCCTTCAATAAATTCCCGATACTCCTGCTGCTGGTCTTCCAACATTTGGATCTTTTCAATCACCGATTTATTGGACAGTCTTAAAATTCGCTGATAGAGCTTGTCCTCCAATTTCCATGTCTTCCCCATAAACTCTTGGATCAAGTAAGGTTTCTCTAAATTATCCAGCAATTCAAACAGCTTAGTGAAATATTTTTTTCTGCGATGATAGTCAGAAATGAACCAGCCGCAAAAAATACTCAGCCATAAAAAGCTCAGAACACAGACAGTGATCCCGTTATTGCCGATAGCGAATAAATAGAGGCCCAAAAATAGGATGCCGCTGAAATTGAGAATGATCAATAAACACTAATCTTTTAAATAATCGCTGAAATTCATAGAAGTCTCTCTTTCTACTAAATCTTATATCCAACTCCGCGTTTCGTTTCAATAAAATCCTTTACGCCAATGTCATTTAAACGGCTTCTGATTCGCGTCACCGTCACACTCAAGGCATTATCATCAATGAAAACATCGTTGTCCCACAGATATTCAATCAAATCCAAACGGGGAATCATTTCTTCTTTGTGGAGAAAGAGATAGTGCAGCAGTTTGTACTCGTTTTTCGACAGCTCTACTTCTTTATCGTTTGCTCGGACTTTATACGCTCGAGTGTCCAAGCATATTCCTTTATGTTTTAAGATCGCTTCGTTCGGTTGAAGATTTCGCCCACTGCGCTTCAGAACCGCTGAAATACGTGCTAATAATACCGAAGGATGATAAGGCTTGGTTATGAAGTCATCGCCACCCATTAACATGCTGTTGGTTTCACTTATGACATCGCTGTCGCTTGTTAAAAAGATAATCGGCACATCCATCATTTGACGAATCGCGGCGCATAGCTCATGACCGCTCTGCCCAGGTAAATGGATATCCAATAAAATCAAGTCCGGCTCTGTTTTTTTCACCTGTTCCTCCACACGCTCAAATTTTTCTACCTTTGAAACGTCATAAAGCGAATTTTGCAGTAAAATTGTCAGCTCGGATCGTATTTTTACTTCATCTTCAATAATCATTATTTTCATTTGTATCCCTCCGAGTACTTTGAGAATGTTCACTTTCAATCTTATCATTCATATCTTTAGAAAGGGTATCTTTTTTAGAGAGCAAGACCATTTTTAACTCGGATACAAATCTGAGGATTTTTATATGATTGATTGATTTTTTTATGGATTTTTATATCAATTGGTCGAATAAAAATGTATAATAAAATCATATAAAACCGTTTTCTTTTATTTTAGAGTTTAGTAAACGTTTTATATAGGAGGTTTTTTAATGAAGAATTCAATCATGAACATTGATAAACGTCATCACGACATCTTAGATATTTTAGAGAAAAAGGAGCACATGACCACTTTAGAATTGGCTGAAGCATTGGACGTATCTCTTAGTACGATTCGCCGCGACTTGCATTTACTTGAGGAAAAAAATGATATCATTCGTAAGTTCGGCTATTGTATGTTCAATTATGAAAACAAGCTAGAAGATGAACATTCAGGTCCTGTTCGCATCAAACAAATACTTGCGCAGGAAGCCAGTAAGTTCATTCATGATGGCGACACGATTTTTATCAATTCCAGTTCGACAGCATTGAAGACCGTTGATTTCCTGCATGTTGATCATTTAACGGTCATAACGAATAATTTGAAAATCAATTATTCACCACAAAATGCCAGCTACAATTATATATTGACAGGCGGCGAAATGCGCTATCCCAAAGAAGCGTTAGTTGGCGATGTTGCGATCAATACACTTTCTTCGATCAATGCTGATGTTTGTATCGTTGGCTGCAGTGGGATTGATTTAGAAAATGGCGTCACGACCAAAACTATGAATGAAGCAACGATCAACGAAATAATGATCAAACGTGCGACTAGATCCAAGATCTTGGTTGCAGATCATCGCAAAGTCGGAGTCACTTCAAAGTTTAAGATGTCCGATATTTCTGCCTTTGATTATTTGATCACGGATCAATTTGGCTCAGAAGATATTTTAACTGAGATACAAAATATGGGGGTAACCGTCGTTCAAGTCACTTAGAGGAGTGTGAATCTTTGAAAAAAACGAAACAAGCATTACATTCGACAAATATCATTTTCATTTTTTTATTGTCTTATGGACTAGCAATTACATTTGCTGCCTTTTTTTTAGCGAGTCCGCAAGAGCTGATCAGTGGGATGCAGCGGATTATCAGCTCACCCAGTAATCTCATCACTGATTACGTTCATATCGCTGGAGTTGGTGCTGCCTTTCTTAATAGCGGTCTGTTGACTTTAAGCAGCCTGTTTCTCTTGCGAAAGCATAAGCATCATTTTTGTTCCCTCACTGTTTCAATGATCATGATGCTTTCCGGCTTTTCGTTTTTTGGCAAAAACATTGTCAATTCAGCACCGATTATTCTGGGCTGTCTGCTGTATTTGCGAATCCATCATTCTGGTAGACAGGATTTATTGGTGATGGGACTTTTGAGTACCTGCCTTTCGCCAATCGTCAGCACAATCTACAGTGCGCCAGATCATTTTTTCATTTCAAACATCATCCTTGCTTTCCTAGCAGGCTTAATTATCGGCTATGCGATTTTGCCGATCTTCGAATTTTTGAAAGTCCACACGAAAGAATTGAATCTTTATAACATGGGCTTTTCTGCAGGTTTTATTGGTGTCATTGGAAATTTGACTACAAGAAATGTCCTAGCGATAAAAATCGTGCCTCATGCTCTTTCCTTTGAACATCACCACGCGTTGCTTTATTTTTTACTTGTATTGTTTACTGTCCCATTTCTCATTTTCCAGTCCATCTGTCGAAGAAACATGGATCAATCCAAACATTTACTTTTAGATTTAAAAAAAATCGCCCGCTTTTCTTTGTATGGCTATCTTGCTATGGCATTTACCTTAGTGTTAAACGTTCCTTTAAGCGGTATTTTAGTAGGGGCGATCTTAACCTTCGCCGGCTTTAGTATGTATAATTTCAAGTTTCGCTACTTCTTTTTCCCGGCTTTAGGTGTTTTTCTGACTGCTATGTTTTTTTACCAAGATGTCGCCACGACGAATAATATCGTGATCATCCTGTTTTCTAGCACACTTTCACCTATGACACGTAAATACGGATTGCTAACTGGGACACTTGCTGGTGGAATTTTTAGCTTAATCACTAGAAACACGCAATATTTAACTGCTGGAATAAATTTATACAATTGCGGATTTGCGGGTGGGATCACTGTTTTGCTGATGGATTTCATTCGTGTGCAATTTTATAAACATGTTAAAATCAAAACACTTTTTCAAGCTTGGCACATTCGGATCTTAAGCGTTGAAAAGCGACTGGTTGAGAAATTTCAAACCTTCTCCCAGGCATTCATTTTTAAGATCACGACGATTAGAGATGATTAGTCGCAAAAAAATCTCAGACTTTCAAAATGTAAAGTTTTTCCCGTTAAAACTTTATACTTTGAAAGTCTTTTTTTAATGAACTGGCCGTTAATAAAGAATATGACCTGCCTTCGATTTAATGCGAAAACAGGTCACTAATAGCTTAGCGATTAATCTACTTTGCTAAATTCTTCCATAATATTGCTATTTCGAAGACCTTTTGCTAAAAAAAGACTAATTAAATAGCATATACAAAAGATACAAAAATTCAATCCAATCACCTGACGTACCGGATAATTAAACACCTTTCCCAGCAAATAAATTTGAGAATATTGATACTGAAGCTTAGTGACAATAATTGACATTAATACTGATACTCCAACAGACGTCGCTACGAAAATAGAATTTTCAAGAATAATCATCTTCTTCAGGTTTCGATAGGATAAACCGAGAGCTTTAAGTAGATAGAGTTCTTGCCTTCGAGTCTCAATACGATACTTCAAGTTATTGATTAAGTTAATCATTACCAGTACTAAAACGACTAGTGCGATTCCAATGACGTACACCATTTCTTTGTGATAAATTGATGATAGCTGCTCTTTTTCGTCAATCATACTTCTAGCCGTGACTTGCTGATTTTTTACAGCTAATCGAATGAGCTGTTCTTCGATCACGTTTTGTTGATTTCTTGAAAGCCCAATAGTCGCATTCATATTAACTGTTTCATAACAATAATCTGGAACGATTTTCCGATAGGCTGAATCACTCATGATTAACATAGGATAGCCTTGTTCTATGAGTGAGACCAACGGCATATATGGGTAATAGGCAATTGCAGCAATTTTTAGTTTCTTTTTAGAATAATGACGGCTATCTATACCCATCTTCCAATAGTTTTCACTAGTCATTTCAAAATCAGCGACATAATTTACAATAAGTTCCTCACCTATTTGATAATCCATCAATGATTTTCCATTTTTGAAATAGCCCACAGAACCTTTGGATTGTCCGTAGGTACTGGTTGTCGGCATCGCTAAAATCACTTCATTCGCTGCGAGATTTTCTGGTTCAAAATCACCAGCTTTCAAATAATTTTTCAATTTTTTTAAGGCGTTTAAATTATAACCTTTCAACTTCGTGTGATACACCGATTGATTGTTTAGTTTTCCTATCAATGAAAAGCCGTAATTTTGTAGAACAGATTCATTTTTTTCTTCTAAATAGCGGTCATTGCGGGCGACACCGGAATCAACAACTTTTACTGGGAAAGCACTTTGTGTTTCTAGTTCCTTGACTCCTGCGATTGTTTTGATCTTTGCATAAGTATTCGAACTGATTCCCGCACGTGGATCTAAATCATCATAGGTCGTCAACAAATAATCACTATTGTAAAAGTTCGTTGCTCGCTTGATCGCTTGATTTTCTTTGGCTAGGATCGCATGATATAGCAAACCGATAAACAGTGTTGAAGCTAGAGCTAAAGACAAAATAATGAAGAGCGAAGTTTTGCTCTCTCTAAAAACATACTTTAGTCCAAGCTGCTGATAAATTTTCAACTTGCCGGGCTGCTCTTTTAACTGAAAAAGTTTGATGCTTGAACCGCTATCACCTCTCTCTCCAAAAATCGTTTCAGTTATTGACCCTGCATTAACTCTATCAGCACCAATATTTCCAACGATCAAAATCGCTAGAAAGAACACAATGAGACAGATAACGATTGGCAGAATCGGAATGATCAGATCAAAGCGGTCTGCCTTTCCCCAGAAATAAATGTTGATATTGGGATCTTTGGAAAGCAGCGTAATTAAATAGGAACAAAAATATCCCCCAGCAGCTCCAATCGGTAAAGATAACAATGTCAATCCGCTTAATTCTAAAAGAAGCATTTTTTTGATTTGAATTTTCGTCAAACCCAAGGCACGTAAAATCCCAAATTGATCTTTTCGGACTAATAAAGCGATCCGATGAATCCCGTAGATGACAACTGAACAAATAATAATCAGCAGCAGACTCATTTGAAAGTCCAGCAACATTAGTTTGTCTGAATCCTCTTGCCAAACGTTTTGTCGAACCTGCTTATCACTAAGGTGTAATTGCTTTTTTAGTTTTACTATTTTTTGCTTGCTATTCTTAGTAAAGGTAACTCCGGCAATTAAATCATTTCCTTTTATTTGATTTGTGTCCAGCCATGTGTATAAGGTAATTGCTGCCGCTCGTTTATTAAGCGCCTGATCGCTGATCAATCCAACAAGCTTGAAGTTTTTAGTGGACACCTTATCTGGGGAATGATTATATCTAATGGGAATAGTTAGTTCCTGACCAATGACTGGATTGATTCCGAGATTTAACAAAGCCCATTTTTCCGCGACGATTTCTTGCTGATTTTTCGGCATCCTTCCTTTCAATAATTTAGCTACTGCAAGCATATCATCCTCATTCGAAGCACGCAGTGTGCCTCTTTGGGATTCTTTAGTTTGGATACTGCCTAAGTTTTTCGCGAATCCTAGATGTTGAATATCAGTATTTTGCTTCAATTGATTCGCTTGTGCAGAATTCAAATCTCTGATTTCGTAATCAATCGCTGTATAAATGAATAGATTCTGCTTAGCTGTTACTCGATGGTTCGTATGAAGCAATGTCAGCATACTAAAGATCAACATAATTGCTAATGAAATGCTGAAAACCAGTGCGAAGGTATTTTTGCGATATTCCTTAATAAATCGTATAGTCAGTCCCAGCAAGGTGTTTTTTGTCTCGATTTTATCCATCTGACTACCTCCTACACTAGAGCACCGTCTTCAAGACGAACAATCCGATCAGCCATTTGAGCGACCTCATCATCATGAGTAATAACGACCATCGTTTGTTTAAACTTTTTACTTGTGATCTTCAGCAGCCCCAGCACATCTTGACTCGTTTTAGAGTCTAGGTTACCTGTTGGCTCATCTGCGAAGATGATTACTGGCTTAGTGGCTAAAGCTCTTGCAATCGCGACACGCTGTTGTTGTCCACCTGACAGCTCATTAGGATGACTGTTGACTTTTTCCTTTAATCTTAAAAGCTCTAGCAGTTGGTTGATATATGCTTGGTCAATTGTTTTTCCGTCTAATAAAATCGGTACAACGATATTTTCCCAAACGGATAACATGGGAACCAAGTTGTATTTTTGAAAAACAAAACCAATATTCCTCCTTCTAAAGATCGTCAAAGCTTCATCACTCAGCTTTTCAATATTCGTATTGTGAACGATCACCTGACCTTTTGTCGGTTGATCCAAACCTCCAAGGATATGTAGCAGTGTAGATTTTCCGCTTCCGCTTGTTCCAACTATTGCCAAAAATTCGCCGCGATTAATAGTCAGGTCAACTCCTTTTAACGCTTGTACCTGCGCCCCGCCTTGAGTGAATGTTTTTTCAACCCCAACTGTTTGGATTATTTTCATTTTTCCTACCTCCTAGAAAAAAGTTTGCATCGTATCTCTACAATCCAAACTATAGCAATAAAATGTCTCTAGGTTGTTTCAGAAAAGTATCAGTTTTGATAGATTCTATTCAGCTGGAAGGCAAAGCGAAAATGAGCTGCCCTTACCAACAGACGAAGCGACTTTTATATATCCACCCTGTGCTTCGATAATCTGTCTGGTGAGAGATAGGCCAACGCCTATCCCAGGTTGATCAGCTGAATCTTCACAACGATAAAAACGCTGGAAGATTTTACTTTGCTCATTCTCCGGAATTCCTCTGCCCTGATCCTGCACGATAATCTTATTAAACATATAAGAGCTATCGACAGCGATGCGAATAGTACCGCCCTTTGGACTATACTTAATTGCATTGTCTACGATGTTAGCCAGAGCCTCTAAGGTCCATTTTCGATCATAAACTGCCATCTCTTCTGAAACAACTATTGTTAATTTCAACTCTTTACTCAACAGATTAAGTCGAAATTGTTCCTGCATCGACAGCAATAAAGGCGCTAGTGGCTGTTTCTTTGGAACCGGTACGATCGTTCCTGTTTCCAGTCGAGACATTTTGACTAACGATTTTATTAAAAAATCTAACTTTTTTGTTTGTTGGGAGATCAACTGAATCTCAGCTGAATCTTCTAAATTTTTCTCCTCTAATAATTGCGTATAAAGCATGACATTGGCGATCGGTGTTACACATTGATGCGAAATATCGGAGATCAATCTTTGAATTACTCGCTTTTGATCCGTGAGACTCTCAGCTGTCACTAACGTGCTTGTTAAGTAATTGTATAAATCATTTTCCAAAGAGGACATCTTAGTTTCTTCATAGCTGGTTATTTTTAACTGACCCTTTGCTGCGGAGTCCACCATTTCTTGGAGCTCCCTAAGTCTCTTTTTTTGTTTTTGTTGAAAGATTATAAAAAAAATACCGCCGCAACAGAAAGCACCCAATATGAATGCCATAAGGACTTGCCATTCCAATATTTCACCCCCAACTATAGCCCATGCCATAAACAGTTTTTATATACCTAGGTTGACTTGGATCATCACCGATTTTTTTTCGCAGCCGCTGAATAACGACTGTCAATGCGTGCTCATCCACAAAATCGCTCTCGCCAGACCAGACTTTGTCAATTAAATAACCACGTTTCAAAGTGGCCCCACGATTGTTTAAAAGCAGATGTAGCAATCGTTGTTCTGTCTTACTCAACTCAATCAATGCTCCCGCAATCCGGAACTCCATTGAATCAAAATCAAAGAGCATGTCATCGATTATAAATCTGCGTTCTGGAGTATTTTGTCTCAATTGAACGGCCACTCTAGCACGAAGAATCATTAAACTGAAGGGCTTGACCAAATAATCATTGGCACCAGCCTCTAATCCGAGAATGATATCGGATTCCAAATCATTCGCGGTTATGATAATAATTGGAACCTTGCTCTTTTGACGAATTTCCTTTAAAAAATCCATTCCATGCCCGTCTGGCAAATTTAAATCAAGCAAGATCAAATCAATCGGCCGGTCATTCAGTATATGCTTTGCTTCAATTATTTTTTTGCATTGAAAGAAAAGTGTCTTACCTTGATCTAACGCCAGCTTGATTCCATCGCTTAAAACCGCATCATCTTCCAAAATTATAATCTTTTTCATTACTACCTCCTGTCTGCCCCCTAAACCTTTTCTATTATTATACGGGGAAGTAACCAGATAAAGAAGGTTATTTTGAGGTGTCGGGATACGGTTAGCAGGAAATACACTCTTGACCATTTTTTAACTCTTAGTTGATTCCATTTTGTATTGCCCATTTTAGAGTATCAGTATCAGCCAGTTAACATAGTCATTTTTACTGTTAGGGGAAACATAAGTATTGTTCTACGAGATTAGGAATTGCTTTTACTTAAAATGGATGCCAAAAGAGCCTAACCAGTTTTTTAGTCGTTTTATTATTTTGGCATTTTCTGAATTTACTAGTTACTCAATTAAAGAGAAATGGTGACATATGGAAACTGCTTCTCAGCATATGTGTTTTGACTGTTCTTAGCTAGTTATTTCTTGCTGGATGCGCACACACCTAATTTTCCTTTAGAATTAGAGATATTTCCGACCGTTTTTCTTTGTAAATTGGTTGTATCTATTTTTATACTTGTCTATCAAATAGAAGGATGGATTAAGGAAGCTTTGATCAACAAAGGATATTCAAAAGAACTTTGTTTATCCTAATTGTTTAGTTTCAGATTATCAAACATTTATCCAGCCTTATCTTTAATATTTTGATTCAATTAATTAATTTATTTTAGCCAAAAAAGGTATTAGCTAATTTTCTTATTAACTTTCAAAAAGCTATTTTTTATCCTATGATTCACTGTTAAAATAGAGGTAATAAACGGATCGAAGGAGATTATTATGCGAGGAACGGTTTCAAATGACCAACGCGTTTACCATTACGAATCACCATTTTTTAAACAAGGAGAACACGGTCTAACGCTTAGTCAACTGCGGGCACAATTCATAAAAAAGTTTTTGAATGATCCGCGTGCTAAGTATGTGACAGAGAATTACGCCCTTGAAAAGGAACATCGACGGATCAACATTTGGCGAAAGGATGGAAAGGTTCTTTCTGAAGATGAGGTGTTGAGGCTTGATGCGATCGTTCCTCAAATCTTTGAGACAAACTGATAATCAAAAAAGCATTGACTGCTTACTTTGAAGTGAGCAGTCAATGCTTTTAAAATTGGATTGATTAGTTTTCTTTTTTTAAAAGAGCTAAAAATTGTTCGCCGTAATTATCTAGCTTACTTTTTCCGACACCCTTGATCTGTAAAAACTCCAGCGATGTTTGTGGCTGCTTCTCAGCCAACTCGGTCAATGTCTTATCCGAGAAAATGACATATGGCGGCAGATTTTTTTCTTGTGCCAGCTGCGAGCGTAAACTGCGCATCTTTTCAAACAGCTCGTCATCCGCGACCAATTGTTTAACGGGTGCTTGCTTACGATAAACCTCCTGCTTGCCTAACAGAACAGAAATGCCCTGTTCAGAAACAGATAACAAAGGATATTGTCCTTCTGACGGGACCAAATAGTGTTCGGCAGTCAGGTAATCAATCAAACCAGATACTTCTTTTTGCGAATACTCCTTCATTAATCCATAGGTCGGTAGCTGTTCAAAACGCCATTGCTTAATTTTCTGATCATTTGATCCAGTTAAAACCTTTGCAACCAACGCTTTACCAAATTTTTCTCCCATCCTCTTCACGCATGATAAGACCTTTTGCGTATCGGTGGTGATATCGACCTGCTCCCGCTCATCCAAGCAGTTACTGCATTTGCCACAATCTGGCTGGTCTTCTCCAAAATACTTCAAAATGAAGCGTTGCAAACACATTTGTGTATGGGCATACTGGTTCATTTCTCTCAGCTTCGTATATTCATTTTGCTGATAAGTCGTCTCCGATTGTGATTGTTCAATAAAAAACTTTTGCACCTGAAGATCCTGCGGAGCATAAAGCAACACTGCTTCACTTGGCAGCCCGTCACGACCAGCACGACCAGCTTCTTGGTAATAAGATTCTAGATTTCCTGGAATTTGAGCGTGAATAACGAAACGAACGTTACTCTTATTGATCCCCATACCGAAAGCATTTGTCGCAATCATTACCTCGATTCGATCAAAAAGAAAATCCTCTTGATTCTTCTGACGTTCACTATCATTCAGTCCACCATGGTATTTCCCAACGGAGAATTCATGATGATCCAGTAGATGATACAAACGCTCCACTTCTTTCCGAGTGGACGCGTAAATAATCCCAGATTGTCCCTTATTTAGCTTCAAATATTCCAGTAAATACAAATCCTTTTGATCCTTGATCACTTGAAACGCCAGGTTTTCTCGAGCAAAACCAGTTTTGATCTCGTTTCCTTTTGGAATATTCAGCAAACGGGAAATATCATCCGCAACCTGCGGTGTCGCAGTGGCCGTCAAGGCGATGATCGTTGGCTGCTGGTTAAAATTTTGAATCGTTTCCGCTAGCCTTAAATAGCTGGGACGAAAATCATGTCCCCATTGAGAGATACAATGGGCTTCATCAACAGCCAAAAGTTCAATCGGCACATAGCGTAACAATTCCCGAAAGTCCGCAGATTCCAAACGTTCTGGGGCAACATATAACAATTTGATTTCGCCGCGCGCGGCTTTTCTGACCCGTTCATTCATTTCCAGGGTTGACAACGTACTATTTATAAAAGCTGCTGGAATACCAACTTCATTCAAGCTGTCTACTTGGTCCTTCATTAAAGAGATCAAAGGTGAAATTACTAAAGTCAAGCCTTCCAGAACCAATGCCGGTAATTGATAGCAGATGGATTTTCCTCCACCCGTTGGCATGATGCCCAAGACATTTTCTTTATGTAAAATTTTTTGAATAATCTCCTCTTGCCCTTTTCGAAAATGAGTATAACCAAATTTTTCTGCGAGTAATTCTTTCATTCGTTCCATGTATATACCCTTTCTCTATCTGATGAGTTTTTGATGATTCTTAACAAAAATCTGTATATCTGTGCTTAATCTACTTATGTATAGAGACAAATTAATCTGTCTAGAAATCAATTCAAACGTAAATATCATTTAAACAGTATACTCAATTAAATATGACGTAGCAAGGTGAAGAGAAAATCTGGATGAAATGCGTCTGCTCTATTCTTAGAATTCCGATCATATGCCTTCAATGATAGCAAGATATTTCAATAATCTATAAAATATCAGAATGAAAAAGTCGAACCTATTTTAACATTTGATATTCACTTCTATACAAAGTTACTTAATCTTGCTACTGATTGACTTATCAGATGTATTCAATTAACTCATTTCTAAATAATAGTCCAATAGGTGCCGAGTAGTTTAAATGATAATCCAGAAAAGTAATAATTTTACTATTCGCTATGAAATACCTATTCTTTTTACCAGAATAAAGTTTCAAATGTATAATACGTGAAATCTATTCTGCCTTATAATTATTTTGTAGATGTTTTCACGATGAATCTTGTATGCGTTTACTTGTTCGACATCGTAAAACACTAACTATTGATTTTGAGGTGAATTGAATGGAAGAAAGATTGAAGAAGAAAGCATCACCCGCATTTTCAATGAAACAAAAAATGACAGCCACCTTTACTAGACAAGGCTTGGCAGCGGGCTTTATCTCTGCCATTGCTTTCGGTTTATACAGCACAGTATCAGCTTATGCAATGATGAAGGAACCGCTATTGGGAGCTGCTGGACTTTTTGCAGCACCATTTGTGGCATCCGCATTAAACGATACTATCGCAGCAATTTGGCTAGTTTTGTTCAACATCATTAAAGGAAGATTCAAAGAAATCGGCCGCAGTTTAGCGATTTTCCCTGGTTTAATGGTCATCTTAGGTGCCTTGTTCGGTGGTCCTATTGCCAATGGTGCGTACCTAATCGGGATCGCTTCCGCTGGTACGGCAGCCATTCCAATTTCTGCATTGTTCCCAATGTTCGGCGCGATTTTTGCAAAATTATTTTTAAAACAGGATATTTCTAAACGCGTCGCTGGTGGCATGGTAATTTGTATCGCTGGTGCGATCATGATCTCAATGGATGGCGGCGGATCAGCCGGCAATAACTTTATCTTTGGTATTATATGTGCCTTTATAGCTGCAATCGGCTGGGGTATGGAAGGCGTATTTTCAGCTTTTGGTATGTCAATGATTGATTCAAACATCGCAATCACGATCCGCCAAGGCGTTTCAGGTCTGGTCTTTATGATTGTTGTTTTACCTATCTTCAAATCTTTAGGACTATTTGTAGATGTACTTGCTGCGCCAAATCTAGTTTTGATTATTGCTTTAGGCGCATTGTTCGCTGCCGGTTCTTTTCTTGCTTGGTACGTCGCTAACAGTAAAGTCGGCGTTGCGACTGGTATGTCGATTAACAGTACCTATGTCCTATGGGGAGTAATCTTCTCGGTGATTTTCTTACGCAGCTCATTGAGCCCTATGATGATCATTGGAGCGATCGTTATTACCACAGGCGCGATCATCGTATCGGTGAATCCGTTAGACTTTATCAGAAAGAAGGAGGATTAATCGATGCTATTGCCAATTCGTTCACGAGTTTTGCACTATATTGGAAGTAATCAGGACAGAAAAAATAATATTAATACTGTGATGGAAGGCTTAAAAGCAGAATACGGCTCTGAAAGACAGTTCACTTATGCAAACTTTCTTGACCACCTGCTGTCTTTGAAAGAAAACGGGTTGATTGATGAGGACACCTACGAGATTGACGAAAAAGGTCAACTAGTCATTGATTACGTCATCAATGAAGAAGGCCTCAATACTATCAATAAATATTTACCTCAAAAATGGCGCTTAAATAAGTAAAACAGATGAAAGACTGGCATGACAAAGATATGCAAATATCTTCCTGTCATGCCAGTTTTTAGAACGCTTCACTAATAGGATGTTGAAAGGCAGTAACTAAAAAGCAGATATCATTCTCGGTTTTGAGAATAATATCTGACTTGACTGTGATCTAGAATCATTTTTTTTCATTAGGAATATTGTTGATGGGACAGCTTACGATATTTATTTGGGGTCGTCTTCATTTGCTTAAAGAAAACCCGGTTGAAATAAGATGGATCATTGAACCCGCACTCATTAGAAATACGATAGGATGGAAAATCCGATGTTTCTAGTAATTTGCAAGCATGCTGGATGCGTAAGTTATTGACATAATCCGTATATGAGACACCAATTCGCTTTTTAAACACGCGACTAAAATACTGCGGGTTCATATACACATGAGCCGAAACCATCTCAAGTGTCAGCTTTTCCCGATAATTCTTTTGAATAAAACGAACGGCTTCTCGAACGAAACCTAGTGTTTCTTCACATTTTTCGTCCACTGGAGTTTCTGTTACATCCTCTACTACCTTTTTCTGTTGATCGACAACCTGCTGGACTACCTCTTCGATTTCTCTCGGTTTTACTGGCTTCAACAGATACTTGAATACCTTATAATCAATCGCCTGTTGAGCATAAGAAAAATCAGAAAAAGCCGAAAGGATAACCACCGTGGCTTCTGGCAGGAAGGCGCGAACCTCTTTTAGGACAGTTAACCCATCTTTTTCTGGAATGAGGATATCTAGGAATAGGATATTCGGACGATGCTTTTGTGCCAATTCCACCGCTTGAGTACCTGTCGCACAGCTCCAAACAAGGCAATCCTCTGTAATCTTTGTCTCAATTAACGATTGCAAAAAGTTTCTTTCCAATTCTTCGTCTTCAACAATTAAAATTCGATTCATCATTTTTCACCTAATTTCTAGGAAACTTTATTCCAACAATACTTCCGCTGTAATCTGATTTCTTAATAAACAAACCATATTCGCCGCCAAAATACTGCTTCAGGCGACGATCTGTACTTTTAAATCCTAAACTGTTCGTTTGATTGATGGTTCCATTTTCACGTATAGCTGTCAATACTCGTTGTGGGAAACCATTCCCGTCATCTTCTACATAAATAATAGTGTCCTCACACTCGTTATCTGAATAAATTTTGACCATGCCCCCGTCTCTCTTAGGGGTGATACCATGTATAAGCGCATTCTCTACGATTGGCTGCAACGTCATATTCAAAATATGCTGCGGCAGCAATTCTTCTGAGATATTTATTTCAAAATTCAAGCGATCCTTAAAGCGGACCTTCTGAATATACAGATACTTATTAATGTAATCCAGCTCAGCCTCGATCGTGTGTAATTGGTTCTCCGATTTTAGGGTATAACGTAAAATATCTGAAAGACAGTAGATCAATTCCTCTGTTGTATGGGAATTCTCAAAATATGCGGTTCGAGCAATTGAGTTCAATGTATTGAATAGAAAATGCGGATTGATTACTAATGAATCATTCTTTGTTTCCAAATCAAGAATTTTCTTCTCTAGGATTTCTTTCTCAATGGAAAGGCGTTCAACATCAGTATGATTGTTCAATATCCTTTCCTCGACATCTAATGCTATATTGCTGGAAACATGGCCGCAAATCTGCTCATAGATCCGAATCTCCTTCTCGTCTACCGTTCCCAGCATTGAAAGTGCCTTCGCGATTTTTTCTTTGCTGACACCTGTCTCTTTGCTCAAACTAGGAACGTCCAATAGATATTTTTTATATTCAGTTTCTGTAGAAAATGCCTGTACACCAATCACATAACCTAGCGTTTCTTTGCCCACGACGATAGGCATATAAATATTTTCTAAGCCATATTCGCAAATGTATCGATGCTCCAAGTCATTTTTCAAACGTCCTAAACAATAGTCGCAAACATTTCCTTCTTCTTTCTTACAAACGAGTTTGCAAAATTCAGGTTCCGGATTGAATTCCATCAAAATCTTCCCCGTATTATCAACTAAGATAAGGGAAATATTGGAGATTGGTATGACACTTCCATAACGACCATATAGTCTTTGATCTACCAGCTTTTTCAAAGGGTTTTCTGTTTTGTTCATAATATCAAGTACCACCTTAATCGTACCAACTTTATTTCGTAAACTGGGGAATACTTCAACAAAAAAACAACTGTTTTAAAAAATGCATGAATGCCATTTCGAGCAAGAATAATACATGTTCTTAATTCATAATTATATACATAAAAACATATAAAAAAAATTCTTTTTTTTAAGGCTGAAACAACTTTCATAGTAATCATTGTTTCAGCCTTATCATCATTATTATTATGCTTTTTGGGCAGGTAAAATATTCTCTACATCTGTATGAGGACGTGGAATCACGTGAACAGAGACTAACTCACCGATTCGTTGTGCTGCTGCAGCACCTGCATCCGTTGCTGCTTTTACTGCACCGACATCACCACGAACCATTACTGTTACTAGTCCGCCGCCGACAAATTCTTTTCCGATCAAGACAACATTTGCTGCTTTCACCATTGCGTCTGCTGCTTCAATTGATCCAACTAATCCTTTTGTTTCGATAAGTCCTAATGCTTCTGATTTCATAAATAGTTCCTCCTAAGTTTTATCTGATTATTAATACTTCGGATTTCGAAGTTAATCCCATTGCATTTGCTTCTTCTGTATCTAAATGACATTCCAGCTGAAAGCTCTCGCTGACGCGTACGACGACATTGCCGTAAATTCCACCTCGCGGACCCTTCAATTCTAATTGGACGATCTGATTGTCCGATACCTGGAAATGTTGTGCATCATGCGGAGTCATATGAATATGGCGCTGCGCAATGATCGCCCCTTTTTCCAGAACGACAGTTCCTTTACTGCCGATGATGGTCAAACCTGGTGTGTTTTCGATATCTCCTGATTGACGTACCGGTGCTTTGATCCCCAGCTTGAAGCAATCTCCGCTGAGTATTTCAACTTGGGTCTCCGCTCTTACTGGTCCTAGAACTCTAACTTTTTCAATTACACCTTTGGGTCCAGCGATCATAACTGTTTCTTTACAAGCATATTGACCAGGCTGAGATAAATCCTTCAAACGAGTCAGCTCATAGCCTTTTCCGAACAAAACTTCTACATCTTTTTGTGACAAATGAATGTGACGATTGGAAATCCCAAGCGGAATAGACGAGTACTCGTTGTCTTCGTTCAACACATTTATAAACATATTGACTAAGTCTTTGTAATCACTCATATCAAAGGTCTCCGTTTTGCTTTAACAAATCCATTAAACCAGTCAGCAGCTGCTGCATATCATCCTGAGTGGTTTCTGAACCTTTTTCTGGTACAGCTACGATACTGTCGATTTCTTTAATACCGTAGGCAACTCGTTTGATATTAATTAAGTGCTCAGGTGTCACGTTGTCGGAAGTAGCACTTCCACCCCAAGTTCCGCAGCCGAGGGTGAAGGCTGGTGAGATCGCTGTAGTGACTCCGACCCCGCCTTGGGTAGATCCGGTATTCACTAAGATTCGAAAGACAGGTTTTGCCGCAAACTTCATGACGATCTCTGGATTTTCGGTATGCATCGAGAAGCTGTGACCGATCCCCCCATTATTGATCAGTTTAATACTTAACTCGCAGGCCTCTTGCCAGTCCTCAACTGAGTAAAATCCTAAAACAGTTGTCAGCTTTTCGTAAGATAACGGATGACCTTCGCCAACCCCGCTTTGTCTGCCGATCAGTACCTTTGTGCCATCTGGGACCTTAACATTCGCCGCTGAAGCAATGATTCGCGCTTCTCTTCCTACGAATCGCGCGTTCATCGCATGGCCCTTGACAAACAATATTTTCGCTACCCTCTCTGTTTCCTCCGGTGTCATGAAGTAGCCTCCCTGACGTTGGAATTCGGCAACGACTTGCGGTTCGATACATTTTTCAACGATAATAGCCTGCTCAGAAGCGCAGATCGTTCCATAATCAAAGGTTTTACTAGCCAGAATATTCTTGACTGCTTTTTTGATGTCTGCGGTTCTTTCGATATAGGCCGGCACATTTCCTGGTCCAACACCCAGTGCAGGTTTTCCGACACTATAGGCTGATTTCACCATCGCAGATCCGCCGGTAGCAATAATTAAAGCAATCTCTTCGCTGCGCATCAATTCATCCGTCGCCTTCATGGAAGGTTTGGAGATACAAGTGATAATATTATCTGGTGCCCCAGCAGCAACGGCCGCTTCGTTCATTAAGCGAGTCGCCTCCATCGTGCATTTCAATGCAGATGGGTGAGGAGAAATAACAATTCCATTTCGTGATTTAATAGAAATAATCGCTTTGTAAATCACTGTAGATGTTGGATTGGTTGACGGGATAATCCCCATCAGTAATCCCATCGGTTCAGCTATCTCCATTATTTTATTTTGCTGGTCATTCTTTATGATCCCGACCGTCTTCATATCTTTGATCGACTCGTAAAGCGTTGTTGATGCGTGATGGTTTTTGAACACCTTGTCGGCAACGTTCCCGAAGCCGGTTTCTCTGTTTGCCATCTTCGCCAATTCTTCGGCTTTTTCTTTCGCGATTTTCACCATGTTGATGATGATTTTATCGATTTGAGTTTCATCGTAAGTAGCTAGCTGTTCTTGGGCTATCTTGCCTTTTCGAGCGAGCGTACGTGCCTCTTGGATCGATTGAAGGTCGCGATCATATTGGCATTCTTCCAAAGCATTCCCTCACTTTCTATTCTTTGGTATATTTCTCAAAATGTTCACGAAGAACCGCTCTAGTTGCTGTTTGCAGCTCTTCATCTGTCATTCCTAGATTGTTGTATTTTTTCGCCAGCTTTCTCAGTTCCTTGACGTTCAATTCCTTGTAGTCTTCCTTGATCGTCGGTTCTGACTTGACTGGTGGAGCCTCGACTTCAGAAGGTTCAGCTTTTACTTCTTGTGTCGGAGCTGCTGCTTTTTCTAACTCAAGGTTCGGCTGAACTTTGTCTTCAGCTTCTTCTAGGTCATTCGAAACAGTTGGTGTTTCTTTTTCTGTAAATAAAACTTCTGATACTTGATCACTCGGTCTTGGAATGATGTGTTGACTCAGCAGTGCTTCACTGCCAAAGTTTTGAGTCGCTGATGCACCCGCATCAACAGCTGACTTCACCGCACCAACATCTCCAGTAACGGTGATCGTTACGATCCCGCCGCCGACGAGCGAGCGTTCTACTAATTCCACCTGAGCAGATTTCAACATGACGTCGGCTGCTTCAATTGCTGGAATCAATCCGCGTGTTTCAATAAATCCAATTGCGTCCACTGTATGCTCCTTTCTCCTATAAATGAATTAATTTTTGAAAAAAATCAATTTGATTGTCGAGCCTTATATCATTCTGCAAAGCATCTGATCCTTCAGGTAGAGGATACATCTGCTGCTACCATTCAAAATTGATCAACTGCGAAAAGCAGAACTGACATCCTTTCTTTGCTATTCTGGATGAATGGTAAGAAGCTTGCAGACCTCATCGAAGGATATCTCCATTGAAGTGTTCTTTGGAAAATGCAGGTAGTCGCCTTTTTTGGCGATGACTTTCTTGCCATTCATCGTGAAGGTCGCTTGTCCTTCCAGCAGAAGAATGAATTCCTCCACCTCAAAGTGATGCTGGTATCTCTTCTTCGCTGTTTCTAAAAAATCAAACGTCAGTCCGCTGAAAATGTTAGAAAACAGTGTTTGTTTTTTCCAGTTGCCTTGCGAGAATAGTTGAATACTGTCTCCGTAGATCAGTTTGGCGCCAGAGCTGTCCAGCTCATAGCGGTACGGTTCTTCCAAACTTTTGATCATGCTTTGGATAAAGTCTCGATTACCCATCAGTGCTTTCAGAGAATCAAGCAATTGCGTTTGATCAATTGACTCAACAGTATGAGCTTCTTTGATAATGTTGATTCCATTTTCTTCAGCTAAATCTACGGCTGCAGCTGTGATGATTGCATTCCCGTCTACACGGCATTCTGTTTGCTTGGCTTCGATCACTTTCTCAATCGTCGCGATACTAACTAATTGTTTCATTTTTCACCCACCGTTTCTTAAAAGTGGCAGTCTTCATCAATGATGCCGATAACTACAGCATCAATTGGTACTTCTTTCTCTTCAAAGATTTTTCTTGCCGCTGAGCCTTTTGAGACGATCACACGGTCTCCGATTCCAGCGCCGACAGTATCAACTACGATGAAGCGCTGAGCTTCTTGTTCACTTCCGATTGGTTCAGCCAGCATGAATTTCAGACCGTTCAACGAATCTATTTTTCGTGTTGCCCAAACATTGTCTACTAATTTGGCAGCTATCATCTCATCAGCCTCTTTTTTTCATTTTCTGTTTGATATCCTCGATCGCTGTTTCTACTGAGGCCGTATCGCCGAAAAGCGCCAGCAAGATCATGTTTTGCGGACAGCTTCCCCGGACATCCACTGCAACGATACCCGCTGCTTTTTCCGCCATATCTGCGGCACAGACCATATCGATCAGCTTCCCTTGGATCAGACCAATCGCATCGAATTGCTTGAAATCGATCTCTTTAGTCGTTTGGTTTAGTCCCATCCGTTTCGTGATGATCTCTAAGGTCCCTCTGGATGGTGATTTGATCATTCGATAATCCATTTGCTCACTCTCCTCCTAAAGAACCTGATCGGTACAGTTCAAAGCAATTCCTAATGGTGTTACAAACATCGGATTATCCGGTTTATAGGTCGTGATACCGGTCTTCTTTTCGATGATTGTTTCAATATTGGTGAGACAACAAGTTCCGCCAACTAAATAAATTTCATGAACATTATGCTGCGCAATATATTCAGAAACAATCGATGATACCTTTTCGATCACCGGTGTCAATACTGGTAACAGCTCCTGATGATGAGCCCCATCTCGTTTGTATTGATCCGCCTCTTCAAAGGGAATCTTGTAGGCACCTGATACGACCAATGTAAAATGTGTTCCGCCTGTTGCTTGGTCATCGACACTGATGACTTTTCCATTTTCAATGATCGCGATACCCGTTGTTCCTCCGCCGATATCCACGATCGCACCGTTTTCTATTTTTAAAACGGCATTGGCTGCAGTTGGTTCATCTAGTAAAGCCGTTAATTCAAAACCTGCTGCCTCAACGACATGACGAATCACACCGCCGTCTAAGAACTCGGTTCCTGGAGGAATTGCTACGGCGCAATAGGTCAACTCAGCATCGAGTTGTTCCTCCAGCTGTTCCTTTAATTCCCGAACAATTTGAATCGCTCCTAAATAATCGACAACCATGCCGTCTTTGACAACACTCGCATAACGATACGCGCCGGCAACCGGCTGATGGTCAGCATCCAAGACAGAAAGAACGATACAGGATGTTCCTAGATCGACCCCAGTGTAGTAAATCGTTGTTTGATTTTTTTTAGGAGTACTGATTGTTTGTTCAAAATCAGAAATCAATTGGTTGCAATAGGAAAAAGTATTTCTTACTTCCATCATGAAACGTCACCACCTAGTATTTTTTTCATTATGCAAATGAGCTCACATCTTATACGACGAAATTCGCTGTACATCGGTTTATGGGTCGGATCTTTTGGTTCACTCGCAAGCATTTGATTCAACTGCGTTTGCAGCAAATTCAGTACCGCAAGCTCCTTACCGTGAGGCAGCAGAACATGGAACATCGTAATTTCCAGATCCTCAAGCTCTTCAACAACTTCAGGTTCTGCTTTTAGCGAGGATGCCTCTTGCATTCGCTGATAAAGCTGCGAGAGTTTTTCCGCCAGCACCGGATCTGCTTCTACCATCAAACTGACAGCTAAGAGAAAGAGTGACGAGGTTAATTCAAGGTCCGGTTTCTCCTGGTTTTTTACGACTACTGTTTTTGGAAGCTTTTTGGTATCTCCGTTAATGATCGTTATTTTCCGATCAACTAGAAACTGTCGTGCTTCCGGTGTCAGCCTCGTATCAGCAGGCAGAGGATAGACCTCAAACGGAGTTTGGATAAACGTTGTTCGAATGTCTTGTTCAGTGATAAACCTCATCTTTTCCTCCCAATTCCGCGATCCATTGCTCTTTCATCGTCCTTAGTTTTTCGTCTGCTGTATCAAATACATACCATTCATCGATTCCAGCTGCTTTCAAATAATTGATCGCCACCTGTTTTTCCGCGTCTGTCTCAGGCGCCTTGATCAATCCAGTCGCTGGACAATTAAATGCTCTGACAAAATTTGGCGGATACAGATTCGTCAGCCGTTTTCCATCGACCAGACACAGCAACCGTCCCGCGGTTTGCGAGATGGAGAAAAGATAACGATACATCCAATCATTCTCCAGATAAGCAGCCGGAGCATCAATCGTATACCTGCCGTAAATGGCATCTTGCGTCTTCTTTAAAGGGCGGTCTGTTTCATTCAGCCAATTAGCGACGGTCGATTTTCCACTGTTGGCTGGTCCGATAATCATGAGATGCTTCTTCATGTTCGTGTAACCTTGACGACAGTGAAGCCTAACATCTCACTAAGCATCTGATTCACAGAACCGACAGAAGTCTCGACACTCGCCACATCACCAGTGATGACCAGTGAACCGGTAAAACGATCTAAAAATCCGATTTCCACGTCAGCGGCTTTTGTGGCGACATCCGCCGCAATAATGGCTGTCTCTGATGGGGTAAAGGTCATGACGCCAACAGAACCGGAATTTTCGACACCCAATCGTTCACAGATGGCTGGCATCGGCGAGGCAAGTACATGAGCCAACGTCACCTGTTTTCCAGGAACGGATTCTTGAATGATTCTTTCCATCTTTTCACCTCTTTAATGTCGGATGACCTTCACAGGGAAATCGTAGGTCAAGATTTGCTCCTCGATCAAATCTAAATCTTCATCGCTCATGGACAAGTCTTCAGTGACTGGATAAAGCTGATCCAGCTGATCATATTTATTGACGCCTAGTTTGTGATACGGCAAAAGATCAATTCCTTGGAAATTCCGTTGATTCTTATAGGGCTGAAGAAATTCGATTGTTCGATGAATCGTGTCCGGATCATTGTTCAAGCCCTTCATTAACGGCATCCGAACCTTGATATTTTTTCGATTTTCGATCAAGCCCTTTATGTTTTCCAAAATACGCTCATTGCGTACACCGGTTAATTCCAAATGACGCTCTGAGTCGATATGCTTCAAATCGTATAAGAATAAATCGCAAAACTCGCCAATCTTCAACAAATTCTTCAAGGAGGTATGCCCACAGGTCTCGATCGCGGTATGAATCCCATGTGCCTTGCACTCCATCAGAAAATTGGTCGCAAACTCGGTTTGAGTCGTCACTTCACCCCCGCCCAGAGTCACACCGCCTCCTGAAGTTTGGTAAAAGGGAATATCCTCGATCGCGATCTCTAAAAGATCAGACAATAAGCGATCTTCTCCAGCGATCGAAATCGCTCGTTTCGGACAAACAGCTTCGCAAGCCCGGCAGCCGGCACAATTGATTGTGCGGTCCACGTAATGACCCGCTTCTGGGTCCATTTTATGGATCTTCATTGGACAGACCTTGACACATTCTCCACAATCGATACACATATTCTTCTGGAACATAACCTCGTATTTGCGATCTATACTTTCTGGATTGGAGCACCAGCGGCAGCGAAGTGGGCACCCTTTGAAGAAGAACAAAGTACGAATTCCTGGACCATCATAGATCGAATATTTTTGAATATTAAATATTCGCGCTTTTCTTTCTATTTGAATTGTTTCCATCGTCATAATCCCCTTTGTTCTCCTTAATCATTTTTAAAAGTGCTCTAGCATCGTGCGGCTCATGATTTCATCCTGAACTTCTTTACATAACTCAGTGAAATACGCACTGTAGCCGGCTACCCGGATGATCAAATCACGATAGTTGTCTGGATCTTTTTGTGCAGCTTTCAATACTTCGTTATCGACGTAGCTGAACTGCATTTGACCATTACCTAAAACAGATGCCGTTCTTAATAAGGTGATTAGTCCTTGACGACCTTCTGGTGTTTCTAACAAGCCTCGTAATAATTTGAAGTTGTGAACCATGCCGATATTCATCGCTGCCACATCCATTTTAGAAACGGATTTGATAATCGCAGTCGGTCCTTTTTTATCAGCACCTTGTGTTGGGCTGATACCATCGGATAATGGTGTCCAAGCACGGCGTCCATTGGCAGTTGCACCGGTCATTTCACCAAATGGTGTATTGTTTGAGATCGACAATGTACCATGACTGAATGTTGAATAGAGAGTCTTGTATTGGCTATGGATATTTTCTGTCCAGTTCACGATATCTGCCGCAATCAAATCCGCGTAGTCATCATCATTCCCGTATTTTGGCGCGTTTAAGCAATCAGCATGAAGTCTTTCATAGCCGACAAAGTCTGCTTTCGTTGCATCACGCATTTCCTCCAAAGTATATTTCTTCTCATCAAAGACGAGCTTCTTGATCGCTGCCATTGAATCTGCGTAAGTTCCTAAGCCAGACCAAATCAAGCCTGGTCCCCAGTTATGAACACAGCCGCCTGCCGAAACATCACGGCCACTTTCCATACAGCCTTCCATCATCAAGGACATCAGCGGCTTAGGCGCAACATCGCGATGGACACGCTGACTGATAACTGTGCCGACCGCTGAAAGTTTGGTAATATAGGCGATTTGTTCCTTCACAGCTGCCTCAAATTTTTCATAAGTATCAAACTGTTCCAAGCCGCCTAGATCCAATCCAGGTTTCAAATCACACCACAGCATCGTTCCACGATTCAATACGAATTCGATCGCCACTGGCCATTGTGTATACCCAGTCGAAGTCCATTGATACAGACGTCCAGCCTTTTGTGGTTCTACACAGCCCATCAAGCAGTAATCTCTCGCATCTTCCATGTTGAAGCCTTTTGCCAGCATCATCTTGATATGAGAATCGTCAAAGTGACAAGCTGGGAAGCCTAGTCCCGCACGAACAACGTCTACGATTTTTTCTAGATATTTCTGCGGTGATTGATTATGAATTCGGCAAGCTAATGATGGCTGATACACACCAACATGACGAACGGCATCCATCAATAAGTAAGTCAAATCATTGGTCGCGTCTCCACCTTCTCGTTTCACCCCGCCAACACACATATTGACGAATGGTTGGTAGCCAGCAAAGAATTTCGACCCACCTTCGCTTGATATCCACATCATTTCTGAACATTTAATTAAGAAGCTGCCAGCTAAATCAAATGCCATCAAGTCATTCAAACGGCCGGCTTTTTTGTCTGCTTCATAAAATGGATACATATATTGATCGACACGGCCAACCGATAGACCGGTTTGATTTTCTTCTACCATGAATAATGATTCAACAGTCCAGACCGTTTGCAGAGCTTCATGGAATGTTCTTGGTTTATTCGCTGGCACATGAGCATTGACTTCTCCGATACGTTTCAGCTCTTCTTTACGTTTTGGATCATTCTCTTTTTCTGCTAACTCATATGCATAATCAGATAAGCGTTTCGCATATGCCATTACGCCTTCTGTTGTATCGATGACTGATTTGTAATAGTAGATTTTGTCGATATCTTCTGGATTTTCCATTGAAAGACCTTCTAAATGATCTAACGCTTCTTTTTGGATATCCTTCATGCCCTTTTTCATCAAGATAACATCGTAGCCAGGATTGGAATCTCCACCGCCGTTAATTTGGTGGTAAGACAAATCGCTTACGAATGCTTCAGAAGAAAACTCCCATAATCCCGCTTCGCGATATTGGTCTTCACAGATTTCATCCAATGAACGAGTTTCCCAGAATGGGAATAATTCTTCCTTCATGATCCGTTTGTCTTCATCAGAAATGTAGAAAGGATCCTGCGGACGTTCATGGATCGTATCAATCTCATCCCGCATCCAACGCCAGGCAATATCTGGAGAAAAGCCTCCCGCTCTTGGTGCCCCACATGGATGTCCGACGATCAATTCATTGTCTTGAATCAATAATGGTGCTTGTTCACAGGCTAAGCGAAAGGCCTTTGCCCGTAGCATGATCCTAGGCATACCAGGATTTTCTTTCATCATTTTTGTAAAAGCTCTAGCCCGATGTGTGGTAATTGACGGTACTGCCTTCAAGTAATTGTCTTTTAAATCCTTTAAGCGCTGTGTCATACCTTCCGGATAGGTTTCAGCTCCATCGGCCACCTGGACAGCGATCGACTCAGTTGTTCCTGGTCGGCAGGCAGATACTGAACCTTCTTGCGCGTTCAGCTCTTTTGAGATTCCTTGGAAAAGCTTCAGCATTGCGGCGCGTTCTTCTGGTGACATATTCGCTGTAACATCCGCAAATTTTTCGGAAATTTCATTAATATTCATGAACAAACCTCACATTCCTTAATATACTTTTTTATAGATCTTAATTAACTCCTCTTTTGCCGGCTTGATGGGATTAACTGGTGTACAACGATCCATCATAGCGGCCTCTGCCATTTTTTCAATCGCAGCTTGATAGGTATCGGCCTCGATTCCCAAGTCAGCAAATCCTGACTCAATCCCTAATTGTTTCTTCAATTTCTTTATCGCATCAATATAGCTGACTAATCCTTCACGAACCGTTCTCGCTGGCAGTCCCAATAATTCAGCCAGCTTCGCATATCGCTTCGCTGCATGATTATTTGCAGATTTTTCTAACTCCCCGTTGAATGCAATCACTTCTTCTAATAACAGAGCATTGCAGCGTCCATGTGCTAGATGCAGCGTTCCGCCAATCGCATGGGCTAAGCTGTGATTGATCCCCAAGCCTGCTTGATTGAAGGCGATCCCTGCCATGCAAGATGCATTGTGAACATGGTCTCTGGCAACTTCGTTATTGATGTCCTCGGCGATTAACAGCAGATTTTCGAATAACAGACGGATAGCTTTTTCTGCTAAAGCATCAGTAAAATCTGTCGCATCATTAGCAACATAGGCTTCAGTCGCATGCGTTAGAACATCCATCCCAGTATCAATAACGACTTTTCTTGGTGCGCTAGCAACACAATCTGAATCTAAAATGGCTAAATCAGGTGCCATGTAATCATTGACGAGTACAATCTTGTCCCCTTCTGCCGTGATTACAGAAAAGTCCGTTACCTCTGAACCCGTTCCGCTGGTTGTCGGAATTGCCACAAAATACGGCCGTTGAAAAGCATCTCCCAGCATTTGATGGGCGCTGTAGAAAATCCCTTTTGCCGCATCAATCGCTGAGCCGCCACCCATCGCTACCAAAACATCAGGTTTGATCTCCTGAATAATCTTTAAACCATCTGCTAAAATCTTGGTGTCTGGATCTGGTCGCACATCTGTGAAGACATGACTCGTCAGTCCAGCTTCTGCTAGGTAACCCTTGATTGTCTTGACGTATCCAATCTCCTCGAGAATTTTGTCTGAGATGATCAAGGCTGTTTCACCCTGCAGCTTTGATAACTCGTTTAGCGAACCTGGATTGAAAATGATTTTTGTATTAAGTGAAAACGTTTGATTAATTTTCATCACCTCGCTTCATTATTTTTTCCAATAATTGCTTAATTACAGCTTCAAGTGTTTCTTCTGCTTCGTCATTCTTTTTTTTATCAAAACATTCTTCAATCCCCCTGACGCCATACCCGATATTGCGGATCGTTGTTAAATGCTCCGGCGAGATATTATCACTGGAAGCCATGATGCCAAAAGCGTTACTACCAAGGGTCATAGAAGGAAACAGGTTCGTCGTTGCCCCCATACTGCCGAAAGTCGAAGGGGTATTCACCAACATGCGAGAGACTGGCTTCTTCATGGCAAACATCCGAATCACATCTTCATCTCGCGAATGAATAACTAATGTATGGCTCTTCAATGTTTCCATTAATAACTCGATACACCGTTCGCATGCGTGCTGCCAATCATTTTCTACATAATAGGCCAAGACTGGGCTGAGAAACTCCTGTGCAAATGGATTGCTTTCATCGACATATGGCTGTTCGTAAATCAACAGCTTCGTATCAGGCGGAACGGTCAATTGCGCTTGAGAAGCTAAATATGCAGCCGATTTGCCGACATAAGCTGGATTCAGTGACCCATCCTTTTTACATAAAAGATTTAACAGTTTCTGCTTTTCATCCTCCGTCATGAAGTAAGCTCCTTGACGTTTGAATTCATTTTTTATTTCCTGATTGATCGGCTGATCCACCACGATTGACTGCTCTGCGGAAGAAACCATGCCAAAATCGAAAGTTCTACTATCGATAATATCCTTAACAGCTTGCCTAGTATCACAAGTTCTTTCGATAAAGACTGGGCCATTTCCGCTGCCTCCATAGATATACGGCTTCGTTGAATGCTTCAGCTTGTCGATAATCTTAGGAATGCCCGTTGCCATTAATAAGGAAACATCTGGATGCTCCATCAATTCCTGCGTTCCCTTTTTTGAGATCAGCTGCATACAACTGATTGCTCCTGGTGGATAGCCCGCCTCTTCCGCTGTCTTGGCTAATAACTTGATCACACCGCGAACCGTTTCCTTCGATCGTGGATGTGGTGAGACAACGATCGCATTTCCCGCCTTCACAGCGATCAACACATTATGGATCGTCGTGGAGATAGGGCTGGTTGCGGGTATCATGCTGACGATCACACCGACTGGAACCCCGATCTTCAACAGCTTTTGTTCATTGTCCTCTTCAAGAATGCCGACAAATCGCTGGTTCTTTAGCCGCTGCGGCAGGTATTCTGATACAAAACGATTCTTGATCACCTTGTCGTGAAACGTGCCATAGTCAGTCTCTTCCACGGCCATCTTCGCCAATTTTTCGATATGTGGACGCAGTGCTTGACTCATTTGCTCGACAACGACATCCAGCTGATCTTGTGAAAAGCTCTTTAGTTCCTTTGCCGCATCCCGTGCAAGCTCGATGTTTATCCGTGCTTCTTGAATAGATAGCAGATCATTATCCACTCGATACTTCATGCTCGTCTCACTTCCTATCTTTTCTTATACATCAAAGGAATAGCGAGTAATGATTTTTTCAATATCGTTATGCGGATGAGCGATCACATTTTTGGAATAGACTTCTCCGCCCATACTTTCTACCGCTTCAACTCCTGTTTCTACTGCAGCCTGCACTGCACCTACATCGCCTTTTACCAGAACAGAGATATAGCCAGAGGCAACATTCTCATATCCGATCAATTCAACATCCGCTGCCTTGCACATTGCATCTGCTGCTTCCATGACAAAAACTAGGCCAAACGTTTCAATAAATCCTAAAGCATTATTCATCCGGTTCTATGCCTCCTCTTTAGTTTGAATCAATATCATGTGCCATTACGATATGACCTATAGGTCGAATCGGTCGCGGCATAGTATTAAATGCGGTAACTTTTCCGATCTTCGAAGCCACCTCAGCGCCGGCCTCAACAGCAGATTTCACTGCCGCAACATCGCCCTTTACCATGACTGTTACCAAAGTAGAACCTACATTTTCATAGGAAACTAAGACGACATCCGCTGCCTTCAGCATCGTATCAGCCGCTTGAATCGCCGGAACCATTCCAATCGTTTCTACTAATCCCAACGCTTCATCTCCACGATATTCCATCGATTGATCCTCTCCTTACTTGCTTACTTTTTGGTGCGTGCGTTTTTTTTCTTGTTCGATGAGTCAATGCTATCACGCAGACGAAAGAGAAAATCGCAGATTTAATAGATGATTTTTGCATTTTTGCAACCGATTACTTTTCGACAGATTGTACAATTGATAGATTCTTGTACAATTATTAGCTGATAATAAAAATAGAATTATTTTGGCTAGTTTTTGCAGATACTTGTCATTCTCTTTTTTTTTCAAATTCTATGAAGTATAATATTCCATAAATATTGCAGCTATAGGGTTTTGTGCTGCAGAAAGACGGTTGAAGAAATGGATGTGCCAAAAGTGACGGATAATGTATACGAGCAGTATCAATTAGAGACCTCAAAGGTACTTACTGAAACCTTACGCTCTTTTTTTAATGATGAGACATTAGTATTTGATCGTTCACGCTTTGCCGGTGGACTAACAAATTACAATTACGTAATGGAGATTCACGGTGAAGAATATATCGTGCGTCAACCTGGTCCTTTGACTGAGGTAATGATTGATCGAAAAATTGAAGAGTTCAATACAGCAATCGTGGCAGATTTTTCGATTAATTCTGAATGTGTCTACATCAACGCTGAAACAGGAATCAAGATCAGCCGTTTCATTCCAAACAGTCATAATCTAGCGCAGGTCAATCCTACTTCTTCCAATAATCTTAAAGCCGTTTCAGACTTAATGAAGAAAGTGCATACGATGCCTCGCTCATTTCGTAATATTTTCTGCTGGAGGGCGGAATTGGAAAAATACGAGGAAGTGGTAAAAATGGTCAACGGTGTTTTCTTCTTTGACTACGCTTCTTTGAAAAAGAAAGCTTTTGCATTTTGCGAAGAAAATATTCGGAATGTGGAGCTTGTACCCTGCCATAATGATACCGTTCCTGAGAATTTCTTATTAGGGGAAAATGATGATTATTATTTGATCGACTGGGAGTATTCGGGGTTGAACGACTTGAACTTTGATTTGGCTGCCTTCATCGTGGAAACTCGCTTGAATCGAACAGAGATCAATGAGCTGCTTCATAATTACTATGGAGAAACAATTCCTGAAGATGCAATCCAGAAAATTAAATCCTACATCCTCATCCAAGACTTGCTGTGGACAGTCTGGGCGATCATTCGTCATTATTCAGGCGAGAATTTTGCTGATTATTGCGAGATGCGTTATGAACGCTTTCGCCGAAACACACTGGAGCTGACTAAAGATAAGGATTTCCCCTTAGATAAAATGGTTGAAACAGTCTAATAAATATGAATAATCTAAAATAATTGATCAAAAGACTGAAGACAAAATCCAATTTTGGATGGCGACTTCAGTCTTTTTGTAATTTGGAGATGGTTTCCAGTTATTGATTTTATATTATCTGATTTCTTGCTTTAAAAGGGTCACTGATAATTCAATCAGAATAAAATGAGATGTAAAACAACACAGTTCTACAATGACCCTTTTGATCAATCAATAGCCCACTGCTACGGGATCTAAACACATCAGCATTTGATTCGATGAATTCACCGAAAAATGTAAAAAGCCCATCATCTGACAGGCTTTTTCTTAGATAGTTTGATAATCCTTATTAATACCGCAACACAAAAAATCCTGATAATTAAGAAATTTTTTTCTGGCTAACTGAAAAATGCTAAGAGTACTCCTGCAGCCACCGCAGAACCTATTACCCCTGCCACATTCGGTCCCATCGCGTGCATCAGCAAATAGTTGCTTGGATCTTCTTTTTGCCCTTCATTATGCACGACACGGGCTGCCATCGGAACAGCGGAAACTCCAGCAGCACCGATCATTGGATTCACTTTCCCTCCACTCATACGGTACATCAGTTTTCCTAACAAAACGCCGGCTGCTGTGCCGATCGCAAAGGCGAGTAATCCTAAGAAAATGATTTTCAGTGTTGTTACCGATAAGAATAAATCGCCATCCGCCTTAGCACCGACCGTCACTCCCAACAAGATCGTCACGATGTACATCAAGGAATTTTGCAGCGTGTTTGAAAGGTTCGGTACCAGCTTGCATTCCCGAATTAGGTTTCCCAGCATCAGCATCCCAATCAAGGTCGTCGCGCTCGGTACCAGTAAACTGACAAAAATCGTGACCATGATCGGAAAAATAATCTTTTCTTTTTGGTTCACCTTACGTGATTCCTGCATCTTTACTTTACGCTCTTTTTCAGTCGTCAATAGGCGAATGATTGGCGGTTGAATAATCGGAACAAGTGCCATATACGAATATGCAGCCAATGCAATCGCGGATAATAACTCAGGTGCTAAACGGGTCGTTAAGAAAATCGCCGTTGGACCATCTGCTCCACCGATAATGCCGATCGACGCGGCTTCCTGCGGAGTCATCCCCAACAGTACAGCCAAGAAAAAAGCAGCGAAAATACCAAACTGAGCGGCTCCACCCAGCAAAATCGTTTTCGGATTTGCTAAAAGTGGTCCAAAATCAGTCGCCGCACCTAAACAAAGGAATATCAATGGGGGATAGATGCCTAGATTGGTTCCTTGATACAGATAATATAACAAGCCACCTGGACTACCATCTCCACCTTGGGTCATCAATCCTGCAAGCGGCAGGTTCACCAAGAGAATTCCAAAGGAAATTGGGATCATTAAATAGGGTTCATACTGCTTTTTAATACCTAGATATAAGAACAAACAAGCCAAAGCGATCATAAATAGATTGTTAAAAGTTAGATTAGCGATGCCGGAAGTTTCGATCATTTGATTGATTATTTCACTCATAATTCTCCTCCTAAATCACCATAAGCAGTTGATTGGACTCCACATTCTGATTTTTTGAAACATCAATACTGATAACGACGCTGTCTTTTGGCGCGACAACTGCTGTCTCCATCTTCATCGCTTCCAATACACAGAGAGTATCCCCTTTTTTGATCTTTTCACCAACCTTGACTGCGATAGACAGCACCTTACCTGCCATTGGCGCAGGCACCGGTGTTTCATCATTATTCGTCACGGTACGTTTTGTAGGTTCAGCATTTTTTGTTGTTGCCTCCTGCTGGACGATTTCTTCATCGGTAATTTCTTTCAATTCAACTAAATAAACTTGTCCATTAATTGTCACTTCATATTTTTTCATTATCCATCCCTCACTTATTTCACACGTTTAATCGTCGAAATTTTGAATTTTTTTCCCGATTCATCTTCACTGGCTTCCGCTAAAGCGGTGATCGCAGCGACTTTTGCTAATGGATCCTGTTCAAATAATTCCTTCGTGTCTAATTCCTTTTCTGGTTGAAGGATTGGTTTTGAGGTATCTTCTGTTGTCGCAAAAATCTTTGCGATCCCCATGATCAGCAACATGATACATGTCAGAATCAGAAAAACGACCGCCATCGAAAAGATTGTTAAGCGTAATATTTCTACTATCGAATACTGCATAATTACCTCCCACCTTTACAAATATCCAGAAACTTTTACTAACTCGTCATTTTTCTTTGCTCGATTCTCTAAAAATTCCTTACCGACTTCTGGGAATAAGGCATATATCAATACGTCTTCTTCATTTTTCGCCAGTGAACCAATCTCTTCTTGTAAAGAAGTAAATTCTGACGATAAATGATCGGCTGGACGATCAGAAATGACTTTTGTGTCACCAATGATCGAACGACGAAAATCTTCGTCGATTTCTACCGGAGATTTCCCATACTCACCAGCCAGATAACTCTTGATCTCATTTGAAACTACTTTGTAACGTTCACCTGTAATGACATTCATAGTTGCTTGAGTCCCGACCATTTGGCTCAATGGGGTAACTAACGGCGGAAACCCTAATTCTGCGCGAACCTTTGGAACTTCTGTCAGCACATCCTCATATCTGTCCAGCGCATTTGCTTGTTGTAATTGCGAGGTCATATTTGACAACATCCCACCCGGCACCTGATAGATTAACGCTCTCGGATCTGGTGTCAGCATCTTAGGGTTCAATAGTCCATCATCCAGATATTTATCTTTAATTTTACGAAAATGATTCGCAGCTTCTTGTAGGCTATCCATATCCAAAGGTATTTCATAACCTTCTTCTTTCAAAGCGATCACAATCGACTCCGTTGCCGGCTGACTCGTTCCCTCACTAAAGGGAGAGATCGCCGTATCGATTCGATCGGCCCCAGCTCTAACCGCTGATTCATAAGTCATATAGGAGACGCCGCTAGTCGAATGTGTATGCACAATCACTGGCAAATGGATCGCTTCCTTTAAGCGACTCACCAGCTCATAGCCATGAGCAGGCGTCAATATCCCAGCCATGTCCTTGATACAAATCGAATCTGCGCCCATCCCCTCCATGGTTTGGGCAAGTCTGACATAATAATCAATCGTATGGACATCGCTGATCGTATAAGCCAATACCAGTTGTGCTTCTTTTCCTGCTTTTTTTACAGCTTTCAAAGAGGTCTGTAAATTCCGCACATCATTTAACGCGTCAAAAATCCGAAAAATATCTATCCCATTTGCAGCAGATAATTCGACAAATTTTTCGACCACATCATCTGCGTAATGCCGATATCCTAATATATTTTGACCACGTAGAAGCATCTGCAACGGCGTATTCGGCATACTCTTTTTGATTGCTCTTAATCTTTCCCAAGGATCTTCACCTAAAAAACGAACACAAGCATCAAACGTCGCTCCGCCCCAACACTCAACAGAATCAAAGCCGATTGCATCGAGTGTCGATAATATCGGCAGCATATCCTCAAGTCTCATCCGTGTCGCCATTAAACACTGATGAGCGTCCCTTAGTACCGTCTCAGTAATTCCAATTTTTTTCTTTTCCATAATTTCCCCTTTTCTTATTCGATTTTGTTTTCAGTTCGATAATGAAAATCAAGCATTATTCTATATTAGTTGATGTCACTTTAAACGCCTCTATTGTATAACTGTTCACAAATATGATTAAGTCCAATTGACTAAATTTGGAATTTCACATTTCAGTTTTGAAAAAGTTTTATTACTAAAATTTTAACATAAATATGGTGCAATGATTAATCAAAAACAGAGTTAACTCAATAAAGATTGACTTGACTATTCCCATTCTCCTCTTACTTTCAAAACGACGCTGATTATTTAAAAACATCCCTCATCACTTACACACATCCTTTAATCAACTATACAATTTAATTTCTACAATCAATAATAAGGTCTTATAGTTATTCGAATCTTTTATTTTAGTCTTTGTAAAGAATGTCGGAAAACCAACTACTGGAACTTTGAATTTTTCTCATTTTAAAAATAGAAAAACTATGAAAATAATCCCCTACTTACTAGAGTAGTGATGTTTCCACAGTTTTTTTGCATTACGTTATTTAAATGTTCAAATTTTCTCAGCACAAAGAGATATGCCTTTCAGCATATCTACGAAATAATTATATGTACTTAATCCGACTAAGCTGAACCCATAACAAATAAACCTGCTGCCTATTCAGTGCTCGTACAGCGAGACTTTAACAATCGTAAGAGAGAGCATCCTCAAGGCGAATACTCGCTTTTTGAATGATCGCCGCAAACTCTTTGTGAGTTTAATCAACGTGATCCTCTACTCAGGAACCAGATTAGCGCGCACTCCTCTGATTTCTTTTTGGAGGATTCACTTCGATGTTCTTCACAAGAATTAAAGGTTCTTATCGCCTAGATCGCTCTGTTGAGTCTGTTGAGTCAACCAAAAGGGCAGCTTTAATACACCGTAGTCCTTGCAGCCAATCCGCGGTTATCGGCTGCTCTGGACCTCGGGTTTTCATAGATTTATTCTAGCCACCTTCGCTTTTCAAACGGTCCCAGAGGCTCTGTTTTTCTCGCTGATCCTGTCGCGGTGAGGCATTGGCTTTCTCCTCTATTTCCTCTTTGAGCTCCACTAGCAGCTCGATACGGACAGGATTCTCCTCGTTGTGGATATTCGCCTCTAGCGGCTTGCCGCCCTCCGGCACTTTAGAGACGATTAATGCGCGTTTTTGTTCCTGGAATAAATGATTCATCCTAAAGCCCAATGGTAATTCTAGCACCTGTTTCAATACAGTCGGTTCAACCATTTTCTCTTCAACAACAGTTAACTTGATCTCTTCAAACGATGGTTTTGGCTGTTCACTAACGACTACGTGCTCGTCCATTACCTGCGTGTTCACAGGCGCAGCTTCTCCCACGGTCACTTCAATCACTTCATCACTGCTATTATCAAAGATTATATGGTCGAAATCTTCGAAAAAGCTGGCGGTGATGACTTTATCAAATAATCGGGCGTCTTTCTTATTTCGAAAAAGATCGACCGTTGTTAGTTTTTCCAGTGAGGCTCTAATTTTTTCCGGTTCAATATTGGTATTGGCTTTTTTGACCCGTAGTTTATGTTTTCTGCCTAAACTATTCTCAAATTTTGCGACTAAATCTGCCATGATCTCCCCTCCTTATCCATTAAATTTTTTGGTTCTGTTCACGAACCCACCAAACCTTGCAACGGTTCTGTAATAAACTGGCTGATGACTTTTTCGATTTTTTCTTTGATAAATGATTTGGCCGCAAATAAACGCAAGCTGACAACTTTCCATTCCTTCGAAGAAAAATAATTCTTGAAATAAATATAATAGCGGCGCAGCGTACGCGAGGTTTTGCTTTTCATCAGGATTCTCCGAACTAGTTCCATCATGCAGAAAGAAAAATCTTCTTCTGCCAGTTCATCTCGTACCTGAAGCGCTACCAAAATTTGGATCGTTTGTTTTGCGTCATGGGTGTCGTTAAAGTAGCGATCCATTCGCTTTTCAATTGTTTTGCGTTTAAGCGAAAAGATCTGAGTTGGTGTAAATAGTGGCTTTTCCATCGTTGTACCTCCTTGTTTGATTCGAATGTCGTGTATCATTCAACGAAAGTGTACGAGTTGAAAAGACATTCTTTTTTGTCTTATTTCCATTTTTCTCTGTGATCACGCCTCGACTATAATCCTATAAATCAATAGTTGTCAAACCACCAAAAGGCCCTTTTTGTTATTTAACAAGTCTTTAAATGCTGCAATAATGAGACTTATTCTAGAAAAAAGAAATTTGGTTTATTAATTTTTTACTTTCAATAAACTACTCCACCAGACAGTATTTCAAACTGGTATTTTAAAATCCTGCAAAAGCTATCAGATAAACACGTA
>NZ_JAWGOQ010000015.1:0-104893 GCF_032555305.1 Enterococcus sp. | reverse complement strand
TCGTCAATTTCACGAAAAGACCCTTGCACTTATTATACTAGAAATCCCTCTGAAACACTGAGGTTACAATAAAATTCAATGATTCAGTAGACATTAAATTATTTTGTTGAATCTCGTTGGATCAGCTTCGTTCCCAGCATGATTTTTCGTGGGACTGGAGAAAATTCTTTAGCCAGCTCTAGAATCGTCGAGACAGCCAGTTCTCCCATCCATTCAGTTTCAACTTTCACCGTCGACAAAGCTGGCGAAACGTATTTCGCTACACTGACATCGTTGAAGCCGATTACTGAAATATCTTCTGGAATGCGCAGACCCGCTTCCTGGATCGCCTGCAAGGCACCAACAGCTAACGCATCACTGGAAGCAAATAACGCATTCGGCAGCTTTTGGTTATTTGCAATGAACTTCGCCATTGCCGTTTTCCCCGCTTCCATTGAAAAGGCCGCAGACAAAGTAAATTCCGGTCGGTAAAGATTGAGCTGATTCAGCTTTGTCTTGAAAGCTTTTAAACGCGGATCTTCGATAGGCTGTAAATTGTGTTTGGTTTTTTCTTCGCCTGAAAGGATACCGATTTTTTGATGCCCTTGTTGGATAAAATAATCGATCACAAGATCTAAACTTTGATCAAAATCAACTACTAGTGAATTCACACCCATGTTCATTCCATCAAAATCAACGAATAATAAATTTTCATCGATTTGCTTTAATTGACGGATTTGTTCCGCATCAAATTTTCCTAAAGCAATCGTGCCGCTGACCTGAATATCCGATAATTCGTTCAATGCTTCTCTGCGAATCTGGATATTCAACTCTTCCGCTTTTTTCTCTATCCCTAAACGAATCGACAAATAATACAGATCAGCTAACTCTTCAGCTTCATCATACCATTGCACTAAGCGAATCACTGATTTGCCAATCTTGTTGGCGCGTTTATGTTTGGTATAATTCAATTCTTCCGCCACTTCAAAGATGCGCTGTTTCGTTTCTTGAGCGACGGATAATTCTTGATCATAATTCAACACACGGGATACCGTTGCCGGTGAAACACCCGCTAGCTTTGCAATATCTCGAATAGTTGCCATCGCTGCCCCCTTCTACAAAGTTTGGATAAAGCGTGTAAAGCCTTCTTGACCTTCAACATCGCGCTTAAAGACACCCGCATCTTCTAGAACCCGGGCGAAAACGGCTCCTACAGCTTTTTTTACAATTTCGGTCACGTTCTCAGATTTTATTTGATTTTCAGCTTTCAATCGATCGGCCCATTCTACATGATAGTGAGCAATCGCATTTTCTTCAGCCAACAAATACTTTTCCACCTCTTTTAGTTCTGGTTCTAAGCGCGGCGGCAAGACAGCCAATCCCATCACCTCAATCAAGCCGATGTTTTCTTTCTTGATGTGCTGTACATCAGGGTGGGGATGAAAAATGCCATCGGGAAATTCAGCTGATACATTGTTGTCACGTAAAACCAGATCCATTTCAAATAAATCATCTTTGCGACGAGCAATTGGTGTAATCGTATGATGAGGGGTTCCATCTGCCGTCTGAGCCACGATCTGCAAAGCTTCATCCGAATAAACTTGCCATTTTTCAAAAATCATCTGACTTGCTTCGATCAAGTCCTTTTGATTTTTTCCTTGCAAGCGAATAACTGACATCGGCCATTTGACGATTCCTGCTTTGATATTTGGGAAATCTTTCAGTTCAAACGTTCGTTCCATTTCAGCTACAGCCATCGGGAATGTATGCCGTCCGCCTTGATAATGGTCATGAGAAAGAATCGAACCGCCAACAATTGGTAAATCAGCATTCGACCCGACGAAATAATGCGGCAAGACCTCAGTAATTTTTAATAAACGTTGGAACGTTGCCTTTGAGATTTTCATTGGGCGATGTTCTTCTGATAAAATAATGCAATGCTCATTATAATACGCATACGGTGAATACTGGAAACCCCAGCTCTCCCCATCAAGGTTCATTCGAATAATGCGATGATTGGTACGTGCTGGATAATTCATCCGACCTTTATAACCTTCATTTTCCATACACAACATACATTCGGGATAATCGACCTTCTTCACTTGTCGTTCTGCCGCGATTTGCTTAGGATCCTTTTCCGGTTTAGACAGATTAATCGTGATCTCCAGTTCCCCATACGCTGTTTTAGCTGGGAAAATAATGTTGCGTGCGATCTCTCGAGTCTTGATATAATCGTTATCTTTACTTAACTTAAAGAAATAATCTGTTGCTTGAACAGGATCTTTTGAATAATACTGAGCGAAATAGGCATTCACAACAGACGGTGGTGGTGTCATCAAATCCATCAGCTGCGCCTCTAGCATATCCTTTTCAGCCTGCAGACCGTTGATCACTTTATTTTTTTCTGCTTGGATCAATAATTGATCCACTAATTCGACAGCACTTGCAGAAACTCCTTGAACCTCTGCCTTTGCTAGTGAATCTTCACCGATCATAGCGATGACCCGATTTTCTAAATACAAACGATCCATTTCCATCCAACCGCCTGATTGAATGGCTAACGAAATAAAATCTCTGATTGTTTGACTGATTGACACGTAATTTCCTCCTAGTCTTCATACCCATGTGGATGACTGACATGCCAATTCCACGCTGTTTCAATGATCGCTTTGATGTCGGTATATTCCGGATTCCAGCCCAATGTTTCTTTGACTTTCTCGCTTGAGGCTACTAAACGACTTGGGTCTCCAGCACGGCGTGGACCAATTTCCGCAGCAATCTCTTTACCCGTCACTTCACGAGCTGCATCCAGCATTTCTTTAACTGAATAGCCATTGTTTGACCCAAGATTAAAGAAATTGCTTGGATTTCCGGCTTTTAAGTACTCTAAAGCAAGGATATGAGCTTCGGCCAAGTCTTCTACTTGAACATAATCACGAATGCAAGTACCATCTGGCGTATCGTAATCATCACCGAAAATCGTCAAGTGATCTCTTTGACCTAGGGCTACTTGTAAAATGATTGGTACTAAATGCGTTTCTGGATCGTGATCTTCACCAATGCTTGCATCAGCTTTTGCGCCAGCAACATTGAAGTAACGTAAGGCAACATAACGCATACCATAAGCATTGTCACACCATTTCATCATTTTCTCCATCATTAACTTGCTCTCACCATAAGGATTTGTTGGATTTGTTGGCACTTCTTCAGTAATCGGTGAAACACCTGGTTCGCCATAAGTCGCAGCGGTTGAAGAGAAGACGATGTTTTTAACGTTAAATTCTTCCATCACCTCTAGTAAGCTTTCCATACCAACAACATTATTATTGAAGTATTTCAAAGGTTTCTCAACAGACTCGCCTACTAATGAACTAGCCGCAAAATGTACGACACCTTCGATCGATTCTTTCGTAAAGACCTCGATCATAAATTCTTTATCCCGACAATCTCCCTCATAAAAGCGTGCATCAGGATGCACAGCTTCGCGATGTCCGGTTAGTAAATTATCTACCACCACGACATCATATTTTTGCGAAACCAATTTGTCGACCGTATGAGAACCAATGTACCCTGCGCCGCCTAAAACTAAAATTGCCATTTGATCTACTCCTGTCATTTCTATTTTTGTTTAGTAAATAAATTATAATTTGTTTACTAAATAAAATCAAGTGGTTTTTCCATTCGTTAAACTTTTCATTTTTGAGGTTTTGCTTCATAATGAAGGTATAGAAAGAAAGGGTGATGAAACGATGCGTAAATTTGCTTCAGGATTCGTTACTGGTACTTTAGCTGCGGCAGCAGTTGTTGCGGGCGTAGTGGTGGGTGTTAAAAAGAAAGTGATCGACCCGATCGAAGAAAAAGAATCAAAAATCGATGAAAATCGTAAAAAAGCTCGTAGAAAACGAATCGCACGATAAAAAAAGAAAGCCCCGCGGCTTTCTTTTTTTATTGATAAATGACAGAGACAATTTGATTCGCTAAATAAAAAACTCGATCATCACTCTTTGGACGAGGAGAGGCTGCGTTCAACCAATCCAATCCCTCAAGAGGAATCCCATAACAAAATATATGCGGCTGAGCATTCCCAGCTTGATCAACTACTTGGTGGGTTTTACGCATAACTTGTAAGGCCCCGGTCTCGTGTTTTTCACCGTCAAAAGTTAAACTATGCGGTGCTATATAGCCCTTTTCCCGCATCTGAATCAATAAAGGATTCTTCGTTCGCCTCAATGTAGTTGCAGGCAAACGCGCCTCAATCAAGTTTTTAGTTTTAAATGAACGCTCAGCATCCTTTTTACTATAGACAAAAAATTCACCAGCTTTTCTTTCTACAACCATTTCTGGTGCTAAGAACTCGATAATTCCAGCCTCGACTAAGGCAAGCAATTGCTTCTGTCGAATTACTGGGGCACCGATCGTCAGAAAACTGTAGCTTCGATTAAACGATCCAAAAAAATCATCATAATATTCTTTCGGAGAGAATTTTTCATGATCCAACATGTAGTTAAAAGGGTCTTGTATTTCTTTATAGGTATCGATGGCCGTCGCAACTGCTCCAGTACAATTACCCAGCTCTGCCTCAGCAATGTCTTTTTTTAAATACGTTTGGATAAATGCTGGAAATTCTCGAGGATCAGTCTCCTTCGCTGGATCAAATAGTACCGACCATTCCAAACGATCCTCAACAGGAATCTGATAATTTTGTAAAACAACTTTTCTATCCCCAGTGCGATAATCTTTCAAAAATTCGTTTAAGTTAATTTCTGTATTTGCTAATTTTTGTTGATAATAGGCCAACTCTGCTTCTTTTTTCAGTAAATCAAACAATTCTGCCGCACTACCCTGAAACTGCTCCATAAATGCTTCTGTCAAAATCTGCGGATTAGCGTCTTCACCAGGATTTTTCTGATTATTTGGACGTGCATGATATGGCAAGCCTCTGCCAGATCCTACAATCAAATGCTGTTCATTTCCTGATGGTTCATAACGCAAACAATCATTCTCTTCAATAAAACTTCCGCCCCATTTAGCAACGAATAGCGCAATATAATCAAAAAAGCTTAATCCTAAACCACGCAGAACCACATTTTCCCCGTCCACTAAAGAATCAAGCGGAGTATCTGATGGATTTCCTGGACCTTGATAGAAAAGCTCATTTTCTTCAGCAAACTTTTGATTTTTTGCTTCCTCGCTAGTCAAATAATTTGCAGAATGTCCTATCGCCAAAATGACATCTGTTACTTGATAATCCTTATCGGTTTGAATAGTTACAGTACCTTTTGATAAAGTCATATCTATGACTTTTTCTTTAATCAGATGAACTCTGACATTCTCCGGTAGATTTTTTTGTAGTTCGTCAAAAAACCAACATTGATAGACACCATAATAGCGCCGCTGACAATAATCATTTTTCTCTAGATGTGTTTCAGAAAAGAATTCTTCTCCACGTTCAAAAGTTTTTAAGTAACTAGGTGCTTCTGTCCGATTCCATTCTGCTAAATTTGGACCTTCATCCTCGGAAAACAAGGTCACATGCTGCATGACCGTGTTCATGATTACTTGATCACTCTGATCTTTACGCCAAATATTCCCGCCTGGCCCATCTGGATCAAAAAGCAGCAAGTCAATTTTTTCACTCTTAGGTGCTCGCTTAATTAACCGATCTAATGCGATCAATCCATACGGACCCGCCCCAATAATTGCAATTTTTTTCATAGTTTTTCTCCATTTTTTATTTAGTTTCGCCTCTTTAAGAGTAGTGAAAAATGAACGAATAAGCAATAACTAACTCAAATTCAGTCCATCATTTTTCTCTTTTCATGAATTCTTTAAAGTTAGATCATAAATATCCAGTAGAGCTTGGTTCTCAGATATGTCTGAGACAAAAAAATTTCTGGTGACTATTTCACCAGAAATTCATAGAAATTATTATTATACAAAGCGTTCAAAAGCTTCTTTGACGCCATCTTCTAAATTTGTTGCTACCGTGTAATCAGCAGCTGCTTTGATTGTTTCACTGGCATTTCCCATTGCAATTCCAGTGCCAGCGAATTCGATCATTGACAAATCATTCTCGGCATCGCCGATCGCCATAACTTCAGATTGCTTGATGCCTAAATGTTCGCTTAATTCCTTCAATGCTAATCCTTTACTTGCATTAGGATTTAAGACTTCAAGAAAATACGGCGTACTCCGAACAATCGTGTATTTCTCAAAATATTCTGTTGGAATTTTTTTGAAGGCTGCACTTAAAATTTCCGGATCATCAATCATCATCATCTTGATTGGAAGAATATTTTCAGCTGAGATCTCTTCAGGTGTCCGATAATGCAAAGGCATGTTTACTAAATAAGATTCCAAAATTGTATAAGGACTAATATCCCGATTTGACGTATACATTTCTTTTTTATCCGCGAGATGAAGATGAACATCTAATAATCGAGCTAAGTGGTCAATCTCTAAATAGTCTTCCCGCGTTAAGCTATGCTCAGAAACAATATCCCACGTTTTCGTATTTAAAACCAAAGCACCATTGTAGGTAATAATGTAGTCGTCTGCTTGATTCAACTCTAGAACATCTAATTGGGCTCTTGTTCCCGATAAAGGACGTCCCGTTGAAAGCACGACATAGACTCCTGCTTTGCGAGCGGCCTTAATAGCGTCAACTACTGGTTGGTTGATTTCATGGTGGTCATTCAATAGTGTTCCATCCAAATCGATGGCAACAAGTTTTATACTCATAAGTTTCTCCTGTCTCTAATAAAAATTTGCCTTCTCAAAAAAATGAAAGTGTTTCATTTTTCAGTGATATTTTCTGTAAAGTCTCCAAAGTCCATCATAAGTGTAATTCAACTTTGAGTCAATTTATTGAAAACTGCAGATTGATCTTAATCTTTTGATCTTCTACTGAACGATCAATCTAGCCGGATTACTATTACTAAAATGATAATTATAAAAAACGGCTAGATAAGCATCCAGCCGTCACTGATTAATCGATTTTTTTCTGTTTGACTTTTCCAGTCCATTCCTGCATGCCGCCTTTAAGAATGAACAAATCTTTGTAGCCTTTTTTACGAAGCAGATTGGCTGCACGAGCACTGACCGCTTTATTATGGTCATAGATATAAACAGGCTGGTCTTTTCTTAAAGAGCTGTAAGTCTCTTTAAGCATACTATAAGGAAAGCTACGGGCTCCCAAAATATGTTTTGCATTGAACTCATCACGTTCACGAACATCGATGATTTGTGCTTTGCGCATTCCTGCTTGAAATTCTTCTTGCGGAATAATTTTAGCTGAGCGTCTCATCATGATCCGCACAAATAGCTCATAAAGACCGTATAAGACGATCACCGAGATTAGTACAATATTAATTTTCCACCAAATTGACATTACTTGATTCCTCTCTTACCTTTAGTCTATTTAGCCAATGAAGCCGCGCCGATGACACCAGCTTCATTTCCTAACTCTGCTAGTTTGATTTTTGTACTTTCGCGAACTTGCGGGAAAGTAAATTCCTTGAAATATTTTTCGATCCGGCTGCGTAAAAACTCTCCAGCTGCTGAAACGCCGCCACCAATTACGATCGTTGAAGGATTTAATGTGTTTCCGATATTCCCACAAGCTAAGCCTAAATAGAACGTTACTTTATCAACTACCATTAAGGCAAGGTCGTCATTTGCTTTTTCAGCTAGTTCAAAAACATCTTTACTAGTGATGTCTTCACCATTATCTAAACGAGCTTTCAATTCTGAACCGCCAGCGTACTCTTCAGCTAGTTGTCGAGCGACGCGAACGACACCTGTGGCACTCGCCACAGTTTCTAAACATCCGCGTTTACCACAGGTACACTCGAAGCCGTTTGGATCAACGGTTACGTGACCGACTTCACCTGCACATCCTGCGATCCCGTGAAGCAGCTGGCCGTTCATTACGATCCCGCCGCCGACGCCTGTGCCTAAGGTCATAAAGACAACATCTGGTTCATTATCGCCAGCGCCTTTCCAACGTTCGCCTAAAGCTGCCACATTGGCATCGTTATCGATGCTGAACTTGATTTTCGTCCCTTTTTCAATCTCACTTTTGACTTGTTGTAGAGTCGTCCAGTTAAGGTTATACGCACCAATAACAGTCCCTGCTTCAATATCGACACTCCCAGGAGTTCCCATACCGATACCGATAAACTGCTCAGGCTTCATATCATATAAGGACAAATGATGATTGATTGAATCGATAATGTCTGGCACGATGTGTGACCCATCATCTAAAATATTTGTTTCGATGCTCCATTTTTGTTGAATTTCACCGGCTTCAGTCAAAATCGCAAATTTAACTGTCGTTCCGCCTAAATCAATACCTAATAATTTTTTATCCACTCTAGTCACCTTCTCGACTTTCTTCAATGTGATGTTCTCGTTTTAAAATGCCCCAACCTTGCAAATAAGTGTCGCGATCGATTACGCGACTCTCATATAAATTCTTCAATTCGATCTGCATCAATTCGATATCATAAATCCGTTTTCCAACGTAAACATAGATACCAAATTGTTTTAATAGCTGCTGCACATCATACAAACTTTCCATCAAACCACTTCCCTAGTATTATACAGAAAAAAAAACTTTTTTTATAGCCTATTTTTAATTTCCTAGTTTATTTTTTAAAATAGATTATTTGGTCCACTCTACATTTTATAGTATTCGCTGCTCACTCGCAAATGAATCAAGATTATTGTTCTAATAAGGTTAAAATACCTTCTATCAAAAAAAGCGGACACCTTTGTCCGCAATCATAGAAACATGTTAAATTTTCTCAAACCGAAGAAAACAAAAACAACTATGGCGAAAATAAAGAATAAAACTGAAGTGACTCGCGCGCGTGTAGTAAATCGGTCCTGTGCATAAGGAACAGCTAGCGCCCAGCCTGACAATGCGCCTCCAATTATTCCGCCTAAGTGCCCCCAAATATCGATTGTTGAATCAAACAAGCCGAAGACGAGATTCATCATGATAAACAAAGCAAATTGGCGAGTCAGCGCTTGTATCGCACCGTTATCACGATAATGCAAGCCAACTACTAAGAAGGCTCCGAACAAACCAAAGATCGCGGTGCTGGCCCCACCTGATAAAGTCGTGGGCTGATTAAAAGCAAAGCTGGCAAAGTTCCCCATGATGCCGCTTAGCAAATAAATCAAGGCAAAGCGCCAATGACCAAAAATCGCTTCACACTGTTGTCCCATGTAATAAAGGACAACGCCATTCAAAGCAAAGTGCATCAAGCCGAAATGAATGAACATAGGTGTAATGAAGCGCCAGAACTGATGCTGCCAAATAACCGATGGAGCGAACATTCCTAATTGATTTTCAATCGATAATCCAGGCAATAAATACTGCATCACGAAAACGATCGTATTGATGGCAAAAAATGTGTACATCACATATGGTTTATCTTTTCTCATATATCTACCTCTCTCATTCTATGGATGATAATAGTACTTTACTAATTACTAAGAAATAATTGCTGGACCGGCTGATCAAATGCTTCTGTCTGCCAATCTTCCATTAATTGTTCAATAAAAACCAAACTGCATGTGTTACCTCTATAATCTGCTAAGTAACGATCATAATATCCTCCGCCAAAACCAATGCGGTATCCTGCTCGATTAAACACTAATCCTGGGACAATCAGCAGATCCAGTTCATCTGGCTGAGCAACAGCTTCAATATCTGGCTCTTCAACACCAAATCTTGTCGTATAAAATGCCGTATCAGGATCAACCCAATGAAAAATCATCTTTCCTTTAGGTAGCGATTTAGGGACAGCGATCCTTTTTCCCATCTCAAAAGCGCGCTGAATCAGTGGAGAAGTTGGAAACTCAAATTTCGTTGCCATTGTCACTCCAATGCTATCTGCCTCGCGCCAAACCTGACTTTGATATAACTTGTTTAAAATACGCGCTGCTTGAATCTGTCTCTCTTCGCTATCTGCTTTTTTTTGAAGACGAGTGATCACGCGTTGTCGAAGTTCATCTTTCTCCATCCATTCACCTTCTTATCTAGAAATACTAACAAACTCAGCACAAAATAAAAAGGGGATTACTCCCCTTTAACGAAATCACTAGAAATTTGACGAGCGATCGCCAATCCAGCAGCTGCATTAAAATGCAGATGATCCCCGCTATCATAAATAGTTCTTAAGTGATCATGTTCTTCAACAATCGCAGAGAAATCCCAAACTTCATTGTAATTGGCGACTAACCAGCGATTGATTTCTCTACGTAAGATTTCTTTTGATTGGTCCATCCCAGGATACCCCAAAGAAGGAGTCAGAGTGCACAGTTGATATGCTACATTGTGATCCCTGCAAAGTTCAATCAAGTTTTTAATCATCTTTTGAAAGTTAGCCAATGTTAGCTCTCCATTGATCAAATCGTTTGAACCTAGGAATAAAATGACTTTGCTGACATTGCTATGACAAGCCAAACAAAATTTTAATCGTGTAACGCTGTCGTAACCATAGAAAAGACTATTAGCCTTTTCTAACGAGCGATCACTGCTAGATTTCAATAAACAACTGCCATTGATGCCTTGATTAACCAAAAAAATATTCTCTCTGCGAATTTTCCTTTGTATAGGTGCAGTCCATGTTGCGCCCTCTGTTAAAGAGTCACCCAGCGCAATAATGCATTCACCTGCAGTCTCTGCCTCGATTGCTATTAGACCTGAACAAAAATCGTGTTCACCAGTCCTAGCTAAAAAATCTGCATCACTATAAGCAAAACCACTTTCAGTCGGCTTTGTTTCGAAAGAAATCTGCCATTTCTTTGCCTGCGGATCAATCGAAACAGCCTTCGTTCGATAAATTGCACCGGGAGAAATACAAAAATCTGGGATTGATTGACAGCACTCGTTCGTCTGAAAAGAGAGGTTTTGAACATGCTGCGTTTGTTTCCCGTACTCATTTGCAAAAACCAAACGAATCTCATCGACCGAAGTAATTTGTCTCATGACTATTTGAACTGAACTATTTGATTTACTATATTGTGCGATCCCCCGTTGCGCATGGCTCCATATCGTCGTCCAACTCATTGAATTTCTCCTTTTCCTTCTATCATTAAACTAAAATGCTGAAGTTAAAACAAAAAAACAGCACCTATTATTTTTGCAAAAAGCTGGATCGTCCTCTTTGCTATTGATTACTCTTTTTTAACAGCTGTAAAATAAAGTACGGCGCTCCAATCAAGGCCACTATGACACCCGCCGCCATTTCACCATCAGGCAAAATAACTCTTGCTAGAATATCACTGAACAGCAATAATATGCCGCCAATCAATGCGGTCATAATTAACGTTTGATTATTCTTTCGCCCTGTGAACTGACGTGCAATGTGCGGTGCAATCAAGCCGATGAAACTGATGCTCCCAGCAATCGAGACACTTACCGCCGCCAAGCAAACCGCACATACTAAGAAGAATACTTGCGTACGTTTCAATTTTACACCTAATCCTACAGCTATTTCATCGCCTAGTTCCAATACCTCCAAGGAACGTCCTCGTAATAGAATCAAAGGCAATAATATAATGATCCATGGTATTAACAACAATACATGCTGCCAAGTTGTCCCCCAGATTGTTCCAGCAAGCCAAGCTGTAACAAATTGATAATTGTCCTTAGAGACTCGGATTGTGCCCATCAATGTTAAGGCCGATATTCCCGCGTTTACAGCGACTCCTGCTAACAGCAATCGATTAGGAGTAATTCGTTGAGATTGACGACCAAAATAATAAACAAGTGCCGTCGCAAAAAAACTTCCTGCACAGGCAATCAACGGTAAATACCAGCTGTTCTCACCTGTCGCAAAAAAGCCTAAATAAATCAGAACTGTCAATCCTGCACCAGCATTAATCCCCAAAATCCCAGGGTCAGCCAAATCATTATGAGTGATTGTTTGGAACAAGTATCCAGATACCGCTAACCCCATTCCTGCCAATATCGAGACAAGCATTCGAGGAAAACGGAAATCAAAGACGATTAGTTGCTGGCTTGTCGTTGCCGTACGTTGAAAAACCTGTAGTAGGTCGCGAAAACTTAAAGGGATCGTTCCCACTGTCAGACTCAGTACTATTCCTAGTATCAATAGGAAAAATATACAGAGCCAACCGATTCTTTTCCTCATAAGCGTCCCTTCCTAATCTGCAAAAGTAAAAATGGTACACCGATGATTGTGATAATCACTCCAGCTGGTGTTTCTAAAGGCGGTGCAATCAAGCGTGAAGCAATATCCGCTACGACAAAAAATAAAGCACCAAAAATTCCGGAAGCCGGAATCACATAACGATAATCATGTCCAACAAAGAAGCGAACCACATGTGGAACAATCAGACCAATAAAGCTGATTGTTCCTACCAAAGCCACCGAGCTTCCAGCCAGCAATAAGACGAAAAGCATGCTTAGCTGACGGATTCGGCCGGGATTTTTTCCTAATGAGACTGCGGTTTCATCTCCCAAGCTTAACAAGGTAACTTGCGGACTGATCAAGCAAGCACCGATAATTCCCAGTAAAACCAATGGAAAAATCGTTTGTAATTGATTCCACGTAAGATTTGCGGTCCCACCGACAAACCAAAAGGTCATATCTTGATTCAAGTCAAACAACAGACTAATACTTTGACTAACTGCCGCAAAGAAAGAACTTAACGCTGCTCCCAGTAAAACGATGCGCACTGGTGATATACCAAAAGAAACCCTTCTAGAAACCAGATAAATTAAAAGAATTGATACTGAAGCACCGATGAAGGAACCGGTGATACCTGCAAGCGGCGATGGATTAGAACTTATTGCAAAAACAATAGCTAAACCTAATCCCGCACCTGAATTGATCCCTAACAATCCAGAATCAGCAATTGGATTGGAAGTGATTCCTTGAATCAAAGCACCAGAGATTGCAAAAGCCGCACCGACTAACACAGCTCCTAACATGCGCGGTAACCGTAGATAGCCAACTAACTGTTCCCCTTGATTATTGGGATCAAAATTCGTCAATGCTTGAGATACATCTGACCACTTGCTGGTGACTGATCCATAACGCAAAGATAAGATCATGGCTGCTATCAACAGAATGATGACGATTGGGAAAAAATACTTTCGTTTAATCATTCGTTAATGCCCCTTTACTAGATCATAAGAAACAACTAACGGTTTATCACTATTAGGCATCGTTGCAAATGTTGCTTGAATATCAAAAAGATTCAACAATTTGTCTGCTGTAAACATTTCTTTTGGCGTTCCTTGAAAAAGAAGCTCGCCTTTTTTCATCCCTAACAAATAATCGGAGAATCGCGAAGCATGATTCAGATCATGAATCGTCATCAAAATCGTTTTCCCTTGGTGATTAATTTTCTGCAGTAATTCTAAAATTTCCAATTGATGAGCGGGGTCCAAAAAAGTGATAGGCTCATCTAAAATCAGCACATCTGTATCTTGGGTCAAGGCCATGGCAATCCAAACACGTTGCTGCTGACCGCCAGATAGCGTGTCCAGTGTCTGATCTTTTAACTGTTGAAGATTTGTTGCTGCTAATGCCCAATTAATCAATTGATGATCATGCTCTTTTAAACCTGAAAATCCTTTTTGATATGGAAAGCGTCCATAGGCTACGATTTCTTCAACAGTCAATCCACTGATTTGATTGCTCGTTTGTGACAAAGAAGCAATCTTTTGCGCAACTGCTTTCGTATCCAAACGCTGAATATTTTCACCATCAATAAATACTTCACCCTTGGCAGGTTCAAGAATTCGTGCTAAAGCCTTTAGAAAGGTTGATTTGCCACTGCCATTCGGGCCTATCAGACTGGTGATTTGCCCCTTGGGAATTTCTACTGTGATATCGTTTACGACAATTTTTTTTTCGTATCCGATTGAAAGATCAGTGGTATTTAATTGTGTCATAGATCTTCCTCATTTCTCTGATAATCGTTCTCAATTATGAACTGTTTCGTTATCTTCGTCAACTGTCAATTAAACAAAAATCCCAGTTGACACCCTTGTTGCTTTCAGTAATAATAGCAATTGAGAATATTTCTCAATTAACTTCAAAGGAGTTTTTTTATGTATAAAAAAATTGTTTTAGGTACCGCTACTCTATTAGCGCTATTCACCTTAGCTGCTTGTGGGCAAAGCAGTGAGAGTAAAGATACAAACAATGACGTACGAACCTTGACCGATGCACAGGATCATCAGGTTAAAATTCCAAATAAGCCTAAACGAATTATTGCCTCCTATCTAGAAGATTACTTAGTCGCGCTAGATGAAAAACCTGTTGCTCAATGGACTGTTGGTGAAGGGAAAATTCAAGATTATTTACAGGATAAATTGAATGATATTCCAACGATTAACTATGACATGCCCTATGAAGATGTCTTGAAATTCGAGCCTGATTTGTTATTGATCGGTTCAAACGGATCGCTTGAAGGCGGAAAATACAAAGAATACTCTAAAATTGCTCCAACCTACGTCGTAAAAAATGGGGATAGTGTGACTTGGCGTGATCAATTAGAGGATATCGGTAATGTCTTAAACAAAGAAGACAAAGCCAAACAAGTAGAAAAAGACTACGATCAACTAGTCAATCAAACGAAAAAAGACATGAAAGAGCAAATCGATGGTAAATCTGCGGTTGTTTTATGGGTCACGAATAATTCAGCTTTCATGGTAGCGGAAAACCGTTCTAGCGGCCAATTGCTATATAAAGAGCTCGGATTTGAAGTTCCACAATTAACTAAAGATATCAGTAAAAAAGCGACTGCAGACTTTTCGCAAGTTTCATTAGAAAATCTGTCACAGCTTGACGCGGACTATATCTTCCTTGTCAATAGCGATTCTAACGCAGCAATGTTCAAGGATCCTTTATGGAGTAATATACCAGCAGTCAAAAATAATCATCTTTATGAGTTTGATGGTGAATCCAGTTGGCTATATAATGGTCCGATTGCCTATACCAAAATGGTTGAAAGTATTCGGGATGACTTAAAATAAAAATACCGTTCTGATCAAAACATTCTCTGTTAAAAGAACAGTTTTGATCAGACGGTATTTATTTTTTACTGCGACGGGTCCGTGTTGCTGCCCCTTCTGTCTTAGCTAGAAATTTCAATCGGTAAGGTTCATGATAACGAATGCCATCCTTAACAAAATCCCCACCTACAATAAACAAGCCGATCGGTTTCAAAGGTTCCGTTTGTCGAATCGTTCCGATCGTTTCCAAGTCACGATAATTTTTTCCGATCTGCAACTGATAAAGCCCTGTATCGATTTCTTTGACATAATAATAGGGATACAGCGTATTTTCATCGATCAAGAAACCTTCTTCTTTTGTTAGGTCACGTGTCGTAATTTCTTTATTATCAATCAGCGTCTGAATATTTTCAACTAATAGCAGCTGATAGTCCTGATTAAATTCAACAGGTATTTCTTTCGCTTGTTCAAAAACCTTCTTTTCCTTCTTATTAGGCTTTTCATTTTGAATATTGAAGGCATCATCTGGCAGATATTTAACAAACAGCTGTGTAATATCTCCTTTTACATTCTTATCCAAAAAGTAATAAAAGAAATTCAAAATAAAGAAATAGACCAAAACGAGAAATACTAACCCATATAATACTAATTGCAGATAATTCTGGTTAAGCCATAGTCCATAAACGATCCGAAGAATATAAACGGTCGGGATAATACTCAGCAATGTGTATGCTCGATTAGAGTACTTGGGACTGATGTCTAAAAAGCCCAGAAATTTATTAAGTCCATTAATGATATCTAATAGTAAGGTCATTGATTATCACCTGCTTCTGATCCAGCTGGTTCATTTGCTGGTTGCTGCTGTTGTTGCGTCGATACCGTTTGCGATTCTTCAGTGGATGATTGTTGCACAGTCGCAGAATCACTAGCGGTTAAAGGCTGTGTATTTTCTGTTGAATTGTTATAAACCGAGCTTTCTTGGACACCATTATTAACATTTGACTCTTCATTTTGAGCTTGCTCTTCCACCGTACTTGTTTCACTAATCATGCTATTTGAATCACGAGAAGAATCGGTGGTACGCGTAGTAGATTCTGTCGTTGTTGTCGTTGCCTTCCCTTGACGATAGCTAGAATTATTTAGAATTCCCGAAGTTGTCGCAATCAAGATCGACAATGTCAAAAGAGCAATTGGCTTTAAAATCGGTGGTACCTTTAGCATCTGATCCTTCCTTTCTAAAATCATTCTGGTTAATAAGTAATTCTATCCTGCGAAAGTTAGCTTTTGTTTAGGATTCTATGAAGTTTCTATGTAGATTTCAGAAAATGTTTTGCAAACTATTACGGTTATTGAATAAAATCAATCATCAATGAACTGCTGACTTCTAATCTAAAAAACATTGAAATATCCCTTCATATCCTGATCTAATAAAAATAGAAAAAAGCTAGGTTCCAAAAAAGGATCCTAGCTAATGAACTAATAATTATTTAACTTCTTTATGCAAAGTAACTTTGCGTTCGCGTGGGCAATATTTCATTTTTTCCAAACGATCAGGGTTGTTACGTTTGTTTTTGTTTGTTAGGTAGTTACGTTCTTTACAAGAAGTACATTCTAAAGTGATATTTACGCGCATGATTTTCCCTCCCTCGTCAAAGCAGTTTTCCAAGATATTTCTCAGACTTTGATATCATATCATGTTTCCATTTCTTTGACCAGTCTTTTTGATAATTTTGTTAAGTAGTTCTACTTGACGTTTTTAAAGCTGCGCTTCAATATCTTTGGCAATGTCTTCTGGCTTCGTTTGCGATGCATAGCGTTTAATCACGTTTCCTTCACGATCAACCAGGAATTTAGTGAAATTCCATTTGATTGCTTTGTTAAGTAAACCACCTTGCGCACTTTTCAAATAGCTGTACAATGGGGCTTCATTTTCACCATTGACATCAATTTTTCCAAATGTTTGAAATGTCGTGTGATATTTCAACTGACAGAATTCAGCAACTTCCACATTTGTTCCTGGTGCTTGATTGCCAAATTGATTGCAAGGAAAGTCAAGAATTTCAAAGCCCTGATCCTTGTATTGATCGTATAGATTTTGTAGGCCTTCATATTGCGGCGTGAAACCACAGCCCGTTGCCGTATTGACGATTAACAGAACTTTTCCCTGATAATCTGCCAATGACTTTTCAGTTCCATCGGTTTGTTTTACTTCAAAATTATATACTGACATAATTTTCACTCCTCATTCATATAAATATATTCCTTCAATGAAGCTTTCTTCACTGTACCTACAGCTCAGCAAACAGAAAAAGTTAAGGAGCTGAGCTCCTTAACTTTATTGTACGCCATATGTGTCCGCAAATGCATTTATTATGTCTTTTGCGATGGCTTTGTTCGTATCGTCGTGTTCTTCATCCAAGTTCGGCAGCATCACGCTGATAGCTACTTGAGGATTATCGTGAGGTGCATAAGCTACAATGTTACTATTAATCGTGTTCACCGCTTGACCATTGACCGATACCACTGTTTCGGCTGTCCCTGTTTTAGCAGCCGGATCAAGCTTGGCAGATGCTAAGTCTTTTGCAGTCGTATAACCATCCGTTCCATGTACCGCTTGATAGAATCCTTGTTTGATGATCCCCATTTGCTCAGCTGTAATGTTAACTTGGTCAAGTTTTTTACCTGTGATTTCCTTTTGCAGCTCACCCAATCCACCGCTATCATTGTTCCCATAGATTCCTTTAACCACATGAGGTGATATTCTCGTTCCACCATTCGCAACAGTCGATGCATATTGCGCTAGCTGCATCGGAGTGTACGTATCATACTGGCCAAATGACAAGTCAAGTAAATTCCCGCCACCTGGAGCATCTTTTGTCCCGAATTGATTATTAATGTAACCAGAAAATTCATTTGGCAAATCAATTTGAGTATCTACACCCATTCCATATTCCGCAAAAGCCTTACGTAACTTATCATACATTTCTTTAGAAGAAGCACTTTCTGGCAAAGTCATTTCTTGTTGGTATTGAACTCCCAACATGCGTAAGACGATTTGCATCATATAGGCATTGGAAGACCATTCCAACGCTTTTACAGTATTTAACGGTATCTGGTTGCCTAAAGATTTGTTATAGATAGATCCTTTTAGTGCTGTTCCAGCTAATTTAATTGGTTGGTCTATCAAAGTATCATTTCCGGTGATTACCCCAGTTTGGTAGCCGGCAGTCACTGTCCCCGCTTTAACGACAGATCCGGGAACAAAGGCACTAACAATTGTTCCTAAAGCGTGTTCTTCGATTTCTTTACTATTCATCTTATGAGTGAAGCCAGTCATGGCTAATACTTCACCAGTATTGGGGTTCATTGCAACTGCGTAAGCACCTGGTGAGTATTTCGCCACTCCGCTATCGACTAATCCTTGATAATGCTTCTTCAAGATGTCTTCAACTTTTTTCTGGAAGTCGCTGTCAATAGTCAAAACGACGTTTGAGCCTTTTTCACTTTTTTTGATTTCCTTTTGTTTTTCGATGGTCCCTTGATTGTTCAAAGTCACTTGGAACTCGCCTTTTTTACCTTGAAGTTCTTCTTCATATTGCTTTTCTAAATAACTCTTACCTACACGATCATTACGGGCATAACCTTTTTTCAATAAAGCATCCGCTTCTTCAGCCGGCAATCCTTCTTTTTCAGTGGTGATTGTGCCTAAGATACTTTTCAATGACCCCTCTAAGTTATCATTATATTCGCGATCCCAGTCCATCCCTACGGATACACCCGGTAGATCAGAGGCGCGTTCTGCGACCACTGCTAATTCTTCATCGGTCACACCTTCATTTTTTATAAAAACAGTACTAAGCTCTGCAGCGCTGTTCATTCGTTTAAAGATCGTTGCAACTTTCAGCTGATCTTCGCTGAACTGAATCTCGCTGTCTTTGACCTTGTCGACTACTTTTTGGTACTCATCCGAGGTATCAAGGTTCTTCTCTTTGAAAGATAGTCGGTCTTCGGCTTCTTTCAAATGATCTTTATCGGCCAACCAATAGTCTTTTTTATCACGAGTAGTCAGATTTTCGTCTGCAGGCACATCAATCAATTTATCAAGTTCGTTTGCAATGTCAAGAATTTCATAAGCTTTCATTGCACTTCCGCGAGTGAAAGTAATGGCGCGGTTAGCAGTATTTTTTACTAAAGCTGTTCCCTTAGCGTCATAAATCTCACCACGAGGCGCATTTTCTTTCACTGTAATCGTAGTTGATGCTTTCATTTCCGCTTTCATTTTATCGCCTTCAACGATTTGCAGATACCCTAATCGCGTGACCAAAATGACGAATAGGCCAAAAATGACAAAAAATAAAAAATTCAATCTAAATGGGATATGGCTTTTATTTTGATTACGGCCTTTTTCGTCCGCAAGTTTCAATTTATCAAAAAATTTCTTAAATGGATTCGTTATTTTCATTCATCTGTTCCTTCCACTTTGACAGTTACTTGTCTTATTGTAGCCGAAAAAATGATTTTTCAAAAGGATTAATCGCAGTTCCTTTAATATAGTTTAAGAACTTTGCTTTCTTTTATAGTCAAACACCAAATTGTTTCACAGTCGTATGATAAAAATTTAAGTTGATGTTCTATATAGCGTAAAATGACTATCTGCATCTGATACAAAACTCATTTTTCGTGAAACAATCCATTTAGTATTTTTCTGTGGAAAACTTTAAAAATTTAGAAAGCCAGTATTACGCAATTTCTTTAAAAAGTTTTCCACAAATGAATTTTTGATTTCTCCAAAAATAAAAAAAACCGGCGAGAAAAACTCACCGGAAATTTCCTAGTTGCGACTCATATTATCGATATCATCTTTGATCGCGTCAACAAACATATTCAAATCTTGCACTTCTTGTTCTTCACTACCATAACGGCGAACATTAACTGAAGCATCATTCATTTCCTTATCTCCAATTACTAATAGGTAAGGAATTTTTTGTGTCTGTGCTTGGCGGATTTTATAACCAAGTTTCTCGTTACGATCATCGACTTCGACCCGAACACCTTCACGAACTAGACGATCCTTCACTTCATAAGCGTAATCTCCATGATGTTCTGGTGAAACTGGTAAGATCGCAACTTGTTCTGGTGCCAACCAAGTTGGGAAAGCCCCTTTGTATTGTTCAATCAAGTAAGCAGTGAAACGTTCCATTGTTGAAACTACGCTGCGGTGAACAACGACTGGACGATGTTCTTTTCCATCTTCACCGACATAAGTTAGATCAAAACGTTCTGGTAATAGGAAGTCAAATTGGATAGTTGATAGTGTTTCTTCAGTTCCTAATGCTGTTTGAACTTGAACATCTAGTTTAGGACCATAGAAAGCTGCTTCCCCATCTGCTTCAAAATAATCAAAACCTGATTCATCCATTACTTCTTTCAACAAACGTTGAGAATTTTCCCACATTGCATCGTCGTCGAAATACTTTTCAGTATTTTCTGGATCGCGATAGCTTAAACGGAAACGATAATCTTCAAATCCAAAGTCTTTATAAACTTCTAGGATCAAGTCTAACGTACGACGGAATTCTTCTTTGATTTGATCTGGACGAACAAAGATATGTGCGTCATTCATTGTCATTTCACGAACACGTTGTAATCCGGATAATGCACCAGATTTTTCATAACGGTGATCCATTCCAAGTTCAGCTAACCGAATTGGCAATTCACGGTATGAATGAATATGATTTTTATAAATCATCATATGATGCGGACAGTTCATTGGACGCAATACTAATGATTCTTCGCCGTCTCCCATGTCCATGATTGGAAACATATCTTCTTTATAATGATCCCAGTGACCAGAAGTTTTGTACAAACCAGTATCTGCTAATACAGGAGTATAAACATGTTCATAGCCCATTGAGATTTCTTTATCAACGATATAACGTTCAATAATACGACGAATTGTCGCACCTTTTGGCAACCAGAAAGGTAATCCTGAACCAACTTCTTGCGAGATCATAAATAAATCTAATTCTTTACCAAGTTTGCGATGGTCACGTTCTTTGGCTTCCTCACGCATTTTTAAGAAATGATCTAGATCTGCTTGATTGAAAAATGCAGTACCATAAACACGTTGCATCATTTTGTTGTCAGAATTTCCGCGCCAGTATGCGCCGGCTACAGATAATAACTTGAAGATTTTGATTTTTCCTGTTGATGGGACATGTGGTCCACGACATAAATCAGTGAACTCACCTTGTGTATAAGCAGTGATTACTTCGTCTTCTGGCAAATCAGTAATCAATTCTACTTTATAAGGATCATAGCTGAAGAAATCTAACGCTTCTTGACGACTCATTACTTTGCGCTCAATTGGCAGATTTTCTTTAATAATCTTTTTCATCTCTTTTTCGATTGCTGGAAAATCTTCTTCGCTGATTTGTTCCCCGTCTCCATTATCAGTATCGTAATAGAACCCTGAATCAATCGCTGGGCCTACACCGAAATGCATATTTGGGAATAGGCGGCGGATCGCTTGCGCCATTAAATGTGCACTTGAATGACGAACGAGCGGCAACGCTTCTTCGTCTTTATCAGTCACGATTTTTAATTCCGCATCTTCTTCGATTGCACGATTTAAATCCTCCAGCTCACCGTTTACCACGACGGCTAATGCTTTTTTTGCTAATGAACTAGAAATGCTTTTCGCAATCTCTAAGCCAGTAACACCATTGTCAAACTCTTTTGCTGATCCATCTGGAAATGAAATTTTTACCATCCTGTAGTTCCCCCTTGAAATTATTCGATTGATAATCAGAAAGGTTTCTCGAACTCCTTTAACTTATTGCCAAAGAAGCTAGTTCGATAAACAATACACGAAAAAAAGTCCTAGTACCGAAATCGGTACTAGGACGAATAAACGTGGTTCCACCTAATCTTTGGACAGGATTTCTGTCCCTCACAAGCGATAACGGCGCTGTCCGCTCCTGCATTTAACAAGAGTCATCTGAAAGTGGTCATCCCTTGTGCTTGTTTGGAAAAGTTTCAGCCATGCTTTCCCTCTCTGATAAACAGCCTTCAAGTTCAGGTGTCTTTCTTCATCAATCAATTACAAGGTCATTATAAACACTTATTGATTTGAAATGCAAGCATAATATTTATTATTTTTTCCATTTGCCGCCCTGTGCATATTTCCCTTTTTGCATTTCATTGATGATGACATGAATGTTCTCTTTTGGGGCTCCGGCAGTTCTTGAAACTGCTTCAGTTACTTCTTCTACCATCTTGGTTAGTTGTTCTTCTGTTCTTCCTTCGATTAATTCAATGTGGACAAATGGCATATAAATCGCTCCTCTATTTTTTGATTTCAATCGTCTTATTTTACCACAATTAACTAACCGATGAGATTTTTTAGACCACCAAACAATCGTTTATTTGATTACAAGAAAAGACCACCTCATAGATAACCTTAAAAGATCGGTAGTTATTGTTCCCCCTTCGCCAACCTTAAATTTATTCATCGTAGATACATCTATCTTGTATTTTTAATCCAAGCATAAGTAAATCCTGCAAATACTTAAAAAATTTTCTTGTTTTGCGAGGCAGATCGTTATTGATAGCCCTTTCTTCATGGTAAAGTAGTGTCATAAGAATGGGGGAAATATTATGGATATCTATTTGCATTTTAAAGACCAAGCAGCTAAAGCAATTGCCTTTTACGAAAAAGTTTTTCAAACTGAACCGGCACAAGTTATGACTTTTGGACAAATGCCCCACGATGATGAACATCCTGTTGACGATAGCATCAAAGATCTAGTGTTGAACTCTAATTTAAAAATCAATGATACCAATGTCATGATCTCTGACAGTCCAGAAGGTATGGCGCCTCCTATAATCGTTGGAAATAACGTTGCTTTAGTTTTTAATGCAGCATCGGCTGACGAAGCGACTGATGTTTTTCAACAACTATCAAATAAAGGCGCGGTTTTATTACCGCTTGAAAAAACTTTTTGGGCCGAATTATACGGGATGGTCAAAGATCAATACGGAGTTATGTGGCATATCAATCTTTACTAATGAGAGGATGGTACTACATGGAACACCAATTTGGATGTTGTCTTTGGTTTGATGGGCAGCTAGACCAAGCTGCTGATTTTTATTCAACAGTTTTTGAGGATAGTAAAATACTCGATGAAACTCATTTCATTACTGATGAGCATGGTGAAATCGGTGATTTATTAACAATCACGTTAGAATTAGCTGGATGTGAATTTCTTTTGCTAAATGGCGGCGATGCCTTCAGACCAACTCCTGCAGTTTCCTATGTTGTAAACTGTGAAAATAAAGATCAGCTTCAGCAAGTTTGGGATCAATTGAATCAGGATGGAGAAACGCTGATGCCCCTTACTGATTATCCTGAACTTGGCATGTTTGGCTGGACGAATGATCGCTTCGGGTTTTCATGGCAAGTTCGTTTTGGGGATAGTTTACAAACAATTATTCCTTGTATTATGTTTGCCAATGATAATTACGGGCTGGCGCAAGCGGCAATCGATGAATGGATCGCTGCTTTCGGTGGAAAACAGAATTTTGTGATAAAGGGAAAGGATGACCGTTTACGTGCTGCTGGTTTTCAGCTTCGCGGTCATGATCTAATCATCATGGATAGTCCAGAAAAGCACGATTTCGAATTCACAATGGGAAACTCCTTCTATTTTTACTTAAAGGACCAATCAGATATCGATCAGGTTTGGGAAGCTATCACGAAGGAGGGCAAAGAATGGCCTTGCGGCTGGATGGAAGATCGTTACGGGGTTTACTGGCAAACGGCCAATCAACAACTGTTGGATTGGACAAATGATCCTGACACCGAAAAAGCCCAACGAGCTACCCAAGAAATGTATAAAATGAAAAAAATTGATCTTGCTCAAATCAAGCAAGCTCACGACGGAATCAAATAAATCGCTTTTGACCAAAGAAAGCCAACGTAAAGTTTTTTTGAAAAATACTTAACAAAAAGTAAAGTAAACGCTCATATTTCTTTCTATTCAGAAAGTTTATGAGCGTTCAGCTTTACTAATATATCTTTGAGTTTTTATCTTAAAATGGACCAATCATCAAACTGATCAAGCCGTGCATGTTTTTCGGCTTCAAATGCTTTTTCGTAGATGTCTTCCATCTCTTCTTGTAATGTAGAAGTACTCAATGCGTCAATCCAATGATTTTTCTCCATTATCGGCAAATATTCAAATGCATTAATCTCCCAAATAAAAGCTTCGAAGGTTTGAAACAATGATTTCTTTATCTTACGAAGTTGACGTTCTCCAGTCTCAATAATTTCTTTTAGTTCACTATGTTGAGTAGAATTGGTACTGCTAGACAGTTGCTGTCGATAAATCGATTTGGATTCTTCGTTCGTGTAAATCAAGAGATCAATCATTGTTTTGATTTCTTGCCGCATTATTTTTTCTCTTTTTTCATGTCCCATTCTCTTCCACCACAGTTTTCGATAATTGAGAAAAACACTGGAGCAAAAAAACTCCAGTGCTCAATGTTAAATCGAATATTTTTTCTTTAACAAAATCGCACTTGATAGGCTAACAAAACATAACCCTACTAATACGATCATCCAATTTGCAGCCTCACCAGTTTTTGGTAGTTCATCGCCTTTTTTTGTGAAGACTCTTCTATATTCTTTGATATAAACACTCTTTCGGACAGTAGGAAGAAATACTCTTACATTTACATTCACTTTTGCATCGACTTTTCCGGTATCATCTGCTGGTTGAACTGGAGTTGCAGGGTTTGTTGACATTGTAAGGAGCGCATATGCTTCTTCATATCCCTGTTGATAATGAGTGGAACCATTTAAATTAATTGTTTTAGGTCTTCCGGACTTCGCATCACTCTTTCCTGCTTGCAGTCCTGCCAAACGTTCCTCAGCTGCTTTCTTAGCGGCTTCCTTAGCAGTGATATCTTTTTTAGCGGCTTCAATACTTGCTTTAATATCGTCTTGCGCTTTTTTCAAAGCATCTTTTGCAGCAGCAATGTCCGCTTTCAGTTTGTCCACTTCTGCTTTTGCATCGGCTAGTGCTTTTTCTGCTTCTGCTACCTTATCTTTTTGCGCCTGCAGCTCTTCATTGGCTTCTTTGATCGTTTCATTTGAAAAATCAATGAATGGCTGCTGTTCTGCTACTACTGCATCGTATTCTTTCTTTTTGGCTTCAGCTTCCAGGTTGGCTTCTTGGAATGCTGTTTCGGCTTTAGTCAGTTCGTCAAGACTTTTAGCAATTACTTCTTCAGCACCCTTAATCACTTGATTTTGTTTAGCAGTCACTTTATCCCTGTTTGCCTGTGCTTGATTCATCTCTTTCAGCTTTTCTTCTTGATTCAAATTAGCATTTTGAACAGCGGTTTCGGCTTTCGTGATCAAGTTATCTCTATTTGCTTGCATAGCTTCCGCTGCAGCAATTTCTGCATCAGCAGCTTGATCAACAGCTTTTTTATTGACCAAAGTTTCTTGATAAGCAGTCTCGGCAGCGCTGATTTCTGCCAAAGCTGCATCGGCTATTCCTTGTGCATTGTTATACGCTGAGAGTGCTCCAGCTGTTTCATTGCTTAACATTGCCTTTTCATTTTGCGAATACTGCTGTCCCGCAAGATAACTATTCATCTCAGTTTCTTTTGCCGCATAAGCCGGATCACTAGGGGACAATGTTGCCAACTCACCCCTGACTTGAGCCAGTGCTGCTTCAAAATATGCAAGTTCTGATTCAATTGTTGGTAACATTGCTGTTTCTCTCGCTCTTACAGCCTCATATGTCGCTTGTGCACTCTTGGCAGCGGCATCTGCCACCGGATAGTTGGCGATTGCTTCACCTGAACGAATTTGAGCATCTTCAACTGCATGCTGAGCAGCAATTTTTTTCTCAGTAGCCGCAGCGATAATCTCTGGTTGCTTGTTTATCTTATTGATAACATCTTCAAGATTCAGGTTTGCTTCTTGAATGGCTGTTTCTGATTGATTAAAAGCTTGTTGAGTACCTTGATAAAGAGCTTCTGCTTCTGCAATCTTTGCATTTGCCTCATTTATGATGGCGTCTTGTTCTGACTTCACGTTCGCGTATTCTTCACCCTTTTGATTTACAATGATCTCTTTTTCATCCGCAACCTTTTGGGCTTCCAGATATGGTTGTCTCTTTTCATCAATCTTCTTTTCAAAAGATTCAAGTTCAGCCTCAGCCATCGCAATTGTATCAGCGTGCTGTTTTTGAACCTTTTCCAATTTTTCTTTTTCCGCTTTTAGTTTGGCTGCTGCATCAATAACTTGCTGTTCTACTGTAGCTAAAGCAGTCTGTTGTATGGCTATTTTATCTGCAGCCGCCAGAGCAGCCAAAACTCCTTGATCTTCTGCGGCTTTTGCTTCCGCCAATCTCTTCTCAGCTGCTTCCAGTTCTTGTTTTGCCTTCTCAACAGCCGAACGTGCTGCATCTTCCAAAGCTTGATAGGCCACATCGTCAAAACTTATTTGCGTAGTTTCCTGTGCAGCTTGTTTGGTTTCAGCCGCCTGAGTTAACAGAGGAGCAGCCACTATCGAACCTAGTATTCCTGATACTACCAATAACTTAACAATACACTTTTTCTTCAAATCAACTCTCTCCTTTTTCGTTTTTTATGTGAACCCGCTACAAAACAAAGAAGATTTTAAAAACGCTTACATTCTCTCCCTTCAAAAAATTGTCTGCTCTGACCAACCGCAAATACCTTTTCATCAACTTTCTATTTTGAGCTGAATGATAGAAAATGCAGTTAACACCTCCTTCTTTCAAATATTTGTTTTTTTCGCATTTAACAGAACTTTATGTTCTTTTATATAACACTATATATTATATCATTTATTTATTATTTAATAAAGTTTCTATAACACACTTAATTATAATGTTTTAGTTTTATTTGTTATACGGAATATAACTTTACCTAAGACCTTCATCTTAGAACCTTGGCTTGTATCCTAAAGCACTCCTTTTAAAAAATTATTAGTAAGCGAAAAGTAAATCCAGCACAGCACTTGCAACTATATTTAACATTTCATAAAATGTTCAACTTTCGCAATAATATTAGAAAAGTCTGTGCGCATTTCAAAAAAATTCTTTGCCGCAATAGGAAAAAGCACTCGATTAGATGGCCAGTTTCATGCTTATTCCTATACAATCATCCGCATTGTTAAACTAAGCTCCCTCTTTTGCTTCTCTTTCCCCTTATGTGCTATACTATTATGCTGTTATGAACAATTTGACGGAATAATAAAGGGGGATGCTCAATGAATGCAAGAGAGTACGAACAAGAGCACGTCCAACAGACAAGCGCTTTGATCCAGCAGGAACTAGCATTTTTGGACAGTCAAAAAAAAGAAACCAAATCGAAGTTTGATACCGACATGTTAGAAAATGCCGGTCAACGAATTCAAGGTGGTTCTTTCGAGGCATTGGCTGAAACAATGGCTGATACACGGCAACATGAAGCAGAATTGCTTTTACGTTACCAAACTTTAGCTTCGCAAGAAAAACGACAAAAAGTCCTGCGATTAATGGGAGAAAATCCTTACTTTGCGCGGATTGATTTCAAAGAGGATCAAGAAACAGAGACGCTTTATTTAGGAATCGCCTCTTTGCGAGATACACAGGAAGAAACTGTTGTAATCGACTGGCGAGCACCGATCGCTAATTTATACTATGAGGGGACCTTGGGACAAACTCAGTATGAAGCCCATGATGCTATTATCCCGATCGAATTATTACTGAAACGTCAATTCAAAATTCGTGAAGGTCAAATCTTATCGATGGTCGATACATCAGAAGCGATCAACGATGATTTTCTATTAGAGATTTTGGACGAAGCTTCCTCTAACCATATGAAGAATATCGTAGCCACGATCCAGCATTCGCAAAATGAAATCATTCGCGACACCAGAAGCAAAGTTTTAGTAGTAGAAGGAATCGCCGGCAGCGGGAAGACTTCGGCTTTGCTTCAGCGTGTTGCCTATCTGCTTTATCACAACCGGAAGTGGTTAGATAATGAACAAGTCCTATTATTCTCGCCAAACCATATTTTTTCTGATTATATTTCGACAGTCTTACCATCACTTGGCGAGAGCGGTATACCCACTGAGACATTCAAAACATTTTTAAGCGCTCTGCTTCCGACATATCAGATCCACACAGAAGAAAGCCACGAGGAAGTCTTTCTTTCTGGACAAGATGACCGTGTGTTACGAGCAAAAAGCAGTTTTGCAATCGTTCAGGAATTATATAAATACGTTGAGCGTATTTCTGATTTAGGTCCGCTTTTCCGTGATCTTAAGTTGAATCAGAATGTCTTAATCTCTAAGAAGCAAATTCGCAACTGGTATCAGGAAGCTAATCCGGAACTGCCGATGTATCAACGGATGCAATTATTGCAGACAAAGCTTTTGAAAAAAATTGGTGGTTTAGAAAAAGATGAAATGAAAAAAGATTGGGCGAAAAAGGCTGCAGATGAATTGGTCGAAGCCGTGTTTGTTAATAATCCTGATATGGAAGATTCAGAAAAAGCTGAACGCCGCTTACGTCGTCAAATGGCGCAAAAAGTCGTTCGGAAAAAAATGCGTCCGATCCGCAGATCAATCAATCGTTTTGGTTTCGTTAACTATGCCAAACAGTATTTACACTTCCTGCAAAATATCCCGAATAATTTCTTGGCTCACTATCAATTGACCCAAGAAAATTGGAAAGATATGCTCGACGAACTATTAACTGATTTTAAACGTAAAGATATTAGCCTGGAAGATGGCACTTTGATGTTTCTTTTGATGAAATCCATTCATCCGCTAGATGTGAAGCAAAAAGCGCGTTTCATTTTTATTGATGAAATGCAGGATTTCTCTCCTGCACAAGTAGCCTTGCTACGCCATTTATATCCAAAAGCAACCTATACCTTGTGCGGCGACTTGAACCAAAAGGTCTTCGGTAATGAAAGTATGGTTCATTCATTAGAAGAGATTTTCCCTGATCAGTCGCTGACTCATTTTGAACTGACTACGAGTTATCGTTCAACTGAAGAAATCACAAATTTTGCAAATCAATTCTTAACGCAGGAGAATCGCGTCGAATTGACCGCTCGTGTAGGAGATTTTCCAAGAGTTTATTATGCCAATGAAGCTCGTGAAATGGTTAATGGCTTGATCCGTCAAATCGAAGAAACTGCTGAAATGGCTAAGTACTGGCGAACAGCGATTATCGCCAAAACGGTCGAAGAATGCCAGGCTCTTTACGACCAATTGACGCCAGAACAAAAAAATCAAGTTCAGTTATTGACTGATGAAGAAGACTTCATGAAAAAAAGTTTGATTATCATTCCTACCTATTTAGCTAAAGGATTAGAATTTGATCGTGTCTATGCTTGGAATATTTCACCGGAAAATTACCATACTGAGCAGGATAAGCTGATCCTTTATACCGTCTGTACCCGGGCCATGCATGAACTAAATCTATTAGTCATTGGTAAAAGAAGCCCATTATTGGAAATGATTCCGGAAAATCTTTATGTACAAGATTCGTTAGTTTAATAGTTGAAACGAAAGAAGCCGAATGACCTTTTACTATCATGTTTGAATAGTAAAACGGTCGTTTGGCTTTACTTTTGTAAAGTATACTTCAGGAATACTTTACGATCGTTTTCTTTTTCGGTTAAGCAACTTGATGTCGCCGGAAACTAATGGTAAGACTTCACTTAAAATATTCAGCAACTTATACATGGGATTATGGTACGAAAACACCAAATTGCTTAGTCCAAGCTTCGATGCCGCTGAGAAGTTTTTTTCTCACAAAAACGATTACTCAACTAGATTCGTATATAACCCAATTTCTAATGGCTTTAGTGAATAGACATATTGAATCTATCGATGACTTATTACTATCTATCTGCAAATCCGTCTCAAATGACAAGGGCGATTCACTGATTCCTTTTCATCGTCCCTTAGGCTGCTACTTCATCACTGAAGTTCAAGGGTCCGTTAATTTAGCCTATTTTTTGGGTGACGAACTTAGGGTTTACATGGCTGATTTCGACGCCCCACACTACTGCAAAGAATATACTGATTTTCTAGCTGAGCATCGCTTTTCAAAACCAAATGCCTGTTTTGCCTTGCAAAACGAGCTTTCGCTCCTAAATAATTTATTATCCTGCATTCCCACAACTCATATTTATCAGGATAGAAACAAAACACTTACAGATACTGAGCGTTGCAAAAACGATCGGCTAAAATTAGTGAAAAAATGACTTGATCTAGAACGACACTTTATTTTTTATAATCGTTAAACAATGTACAGCTAGCTCAGGTTTGCTGGTTTCATTTTCTCATGCTGATACTTAAGCGACACAGTCAGTTCCTCAATTAGTAAAGATTAAAAAAAAGATCAGAAAGAATCATACAAGATTCTTTCTGATCTTTTTTCTAATCGTCTAATTCAACATTATGATAGACTTGTTGAACATCTTCTAACTCATCCAGTACATCGATCATTTTTTCAAATTTCTCTAAATCTTCACCAGTCAATGTTACTTCATTTTGCGGGATCATTTGCATTTCAGCCATGGAAAATTCAGTTATACCTTTTTCCTTCAATGCTTCTTGGATCGCGTTGAAATCTTCTGGTTCACCATAAACGATGATTTGACCTTCTTCATCTATTACATCTCGCACGTCAATTTCTTTATCCATTAGGTATTCTAGGATTTCGTCAGCATCTTCACCTGTAAAACCAAATAAGGCAGTATTATCAAACATGTAAGCTACTGCACCAGAGACACCCATGTTCCCGCCGTTTTTACCAAAAGCGGCACGCACATCTGAAGCTGTACGATTCACGTTATTCGTCAATGCATCGACGATTACCATTGATCCATTTGGTCCAAATCCTTCATAACGCAATTCTTGGAAGGTCTCGTCTCCAGAACCTTTTGCCTTTTCAATTGCTCGATCAATAATATGCTTTGGTACGTTATACGTTTTTGCACGTTCAATAACGAAGCGCAATTTTTGATTGGCATGCGGATCAGGCTCTCCTGATTTTGCCGCCGCATAAATCTCAATTCCAAATTTAGCGTAAATTTTACTATTGTTTGCATCCTTCGCAGTCTTTTTGGCTACGATATTCGCCCATTTACGTCCCATGTTTTCACTTCTCTTTCGTTAATTTCATACTTTCCCATTATAACGACTCCCCTGCGCTTTGAAAAGTATTTTTTATACGCGGATCGGAAATCGCCCAATCGTTTGCTCTAGCGGGTGAATCAATTGATAAACCTGATCGGCACGATAAGTCAAAAAATGTTTCTCTTTCTCATTCTGCCCTATCTTTGCAGCAACTGGTAGCGTAAATTGCTTTTTCTTCTCATTTAGATAGGCTTGTCCCTTTGCGGTAAAACCTAAAATATGCAGCATCGAGTTTTCTTGTTCAACCTTTATTTCAGCTTCCTTAACCTGCAATAAAACATAAGTTAAGAGACGTTGTAATCGTGGTTGTGTGTAGCGCTTTGTACTAATAGACTTTATATACTCAGAAAACTGTTCTGCATCCTGTTCTATCAGACGATGCTCCAAGCCTTCCTTCATTTGATAAATTCCTCGAAGGTTTTCCAATGAACTTGCCCGTAACTGATAATTCAAATATGGCCAAAAATCTTTCCAAGAAATGTGTGTGTGATTCAACTCGTCTTGGGTCTCAAAGGGAACAAAACCGGAAATATCTTCACCCGATAATACAGCCTGGCGAATCCCAGTGGCACTCGCAAACTGATCAATAACTAACTGCTCATCATGATAGCCTTGATCTTTTCGCAACAACGGAAAGATTTCCATTGGTTGATCATAGGTTGCATTTTCTTTGGCATAGCTCAAGCCTAAAATATGATTAGGTGGAAAATTTTGTGCCTTCGGATATAGACGAGAAACGACCTCCGCCATTTTTTCAGGATAACTCCAGCCAATCGGCAGTTCATGAAAGAGCCGATCGATTGCAGCTTTCTCTTCAATAAAAAAACGGCCATAGTCTGCATAATCAAAAGAGGAGTCGCTATCAGTACCAAAACACAGAACATTGCATTTCAAAGCTTGTAATAGCTGGATGCTCCCTTTAGCAAAATAATCCGCTGATTGTACTGCCCAAGAAAATGGCAGCTCGACAACTAGATCCACGCCATTTTTCAAAGCTGCTTCAGCACGGGCCCATTTATCAACAATCGCTGGTTCTCCCCGTTGTAAAAAATTGCCACTCATAACCGCAACGACAATATCGGATTGACTCAGCTCTCGCGCCATTTTAGCATGATAACGATGTCCGTTATGAAATGGGTTATACTCTACGACGATCCCACAAGCTCTCATGCTCATCCCACCTTTCGATAAAGTTTAAAATAATTATTGTCCTTGTACTCAAATCAGTTCATGTCATTTCTAAGGTTAGTTCTTCGGTCAAACAATCACATAGTGTGTGACAGAGAGAAAAGATATTTGTATTTTTTGTTCCATTTCCAAAACAGGAAAAGCAAACTAAGCCCAGCACGCTTTAAGCTGAACGAACAAAAAAACCGAGATTGCTCTCGGCTATTTTTGACAGACAAAGAACCAGCGTTTACTTTTCTCGTTTGGTGCCTCATCTGAGAAATCCGCAAAGACCTCGGTTTTAAAACCTGTCTCAGTCAACATCTGTTGATACAGTTCAATTGGATATGTTCGCTCCTTGTGCAGTTCATCGAATCGCTCAAACATTTCGCCGTCCTTTTTTACAAAGAAAGTTAAAAAGTGTTCAATGCTATGCATTGAATCCCCACGATAGCTATCCCAAAGAAAGGCAAAATCTTCGGTCTGATCATGAAAACTATACTCTGGAAAAACTTCATCTATTTGATAAGTCGAATGAACATCAAAAATAAATGTTCCGGAATCTTCCAGCAATTGATAAACACCTTCAAAAACTTGTTTGACTTGTGTCGCATCTTGCATGTAGCAAAGTGAATCCGAAAAACAAGTCACAGCTTGGTACTTACCAATATCGGTTAGATCAAGCATATCACCCGCGATCCAGTTAATCGAGAGATCCTCTTGAAGCGCGCGGTCACTAGCTAAAGTCAGCATTTCTTCCGATAGGTCTAAACCAGTCACATCAAACCCGTTCTTAGCGAATTCCACGGCTAATGCTCCGGTTCCACAAGCTAGTTCCAAAACCTGGTTTGTTGTCTTGGGCAGATGGCGTAGTGAAAAACTCAGCCATTGCTGATACAACGAATCATCCATCACCTCATCATAGACAAAGGCAAATGTTTCATAGGCCATTAGTCTAACCACGCATCAATATTTTCAAGTGGAGCGTCTGACCATAATTTTTCTAAATTATAAAATTCACGTTCAGAAGTACTAAAGACATGGACGATCAGGTCGCCTAGATCGATTAGGACCCATTTTCCGCCATCTTTTCCTTCAACACGTTTTACTTCAACGTTTGCTTCTTCCTCTTTATCAATGATCTCATCGACGATTGCATTGATTTGACGATCCGAGTTCGCTGAACAAATCATGAAATAATCCGCCAATAATGAGACTTGAGAAACATTTAATGCCACGATATCAACCGCTCGTTTCGAATCGGCTGCCTTCACGGCGATTTCTAACATATTTTTACTATCTATGATAATTCTCCTCCTTAAAATTTACTGCTATTATTATTGTATTCCAGCGACCCAACGATTATAAGTCTCGATCGTTTTGGGATAAACTGGACTTTCTGCTTCGACTAAATGAGCCAATGTGTGTTTGGTTTCAAAGGCCACCGCTTGATCTAAATCACTAAAAGCGATGACTCGTGCATCTTCTACACCGGGAAAATTCCTACCTGGTTCGATATAATCCGCTACATAAATGATTTTATCTAGCAAAGTCATCTCTGCCGCTCCTGTGGTATGTAGGCGAATGGCATTTAAGATCTCTTCATCCGTAATCTCTAGTTCACGAGCAACAAAATCAGTCCCGACAAGCCCATGCCAAATAGCATTTCCGTATTTCAACAATTCCTTTTTGTCCTCGTACTCGCCTTGGTCGATTGCCAGCTGAAATTCTTCATCAGTCCGTTCCTTGGCATAATCATGGGTCAAAGCAGCGATGCTTGCCTTCTCAGGCGATTCACCGTAACGTTCAGCTAAAGCAACAGCTGTTTCCTCCACGCCTAAAACATGTTTGAAACGGCGTTCACTCATCCTCATTTGAACAGCCTGCATCAAAGCTTCACGATCCAGCGCTGTATATTCATCGCTATATTTCATCAAGATATAGTCCTTCTTCCGTAATATACTCCCGCACTCGATCTGGAACGAGATAGCGGATCGAACAACCTTGCTTAACTTGTTTGCGAATATAGGAAGATGATAACTGAATCTCAGGGACATCGACCCATATAATTGGATACGGACTTTCTGTTGAGTAGCCTGCACGTTTCACTCCGACAAAATTTACCAGACGAACCAATTCATCGATCCGATGCCATTTCGGCAGATATGCAACTTCATCCCCACCGATAATAAAGTAATACTCAGTATCAGGATTTTCGACTGTCATCTCCAGCATCGTATCAATCGTGTAACTTTTACCTTTACGTGTTAATTCCCTAGTATCCACTGACAAAAAAGAATTGTCTTCAATAGCAAGCTTTGCCATCGCCAATCGATGCTTACTATCGATCGTTTTCTTTTCATCTACATGAGGCGGCAAATAACTTGGTAGCAAATGTACTTCATCAAATCCCATTTTTTGTCCGACCTGTTCCGCGATCATTAAATGCGCGTGGTGAATCGGATTAAAATTCCCCCCTAACAGTCCTACCTGCTTCTTCGGCATCGTAGTATCCGTCATTGGTTTAACTTTTGGAATCGTTAAGACATCTTGATACAACAGTTATTCCCCCTCGTTCTTTCGTAAAAATAAGGCTTAAATTCCTTGAACTTCTTTTGAAATTTTTTGATACTTTTCTTTGCTTGACGCTTTATATAAAACCAATACACGTCCGATAATTTGAACAATCTCGCAATTGATTTTTTCTTCTAAGACATGTGCTACGTCTTCAGCAATCTCATCGGTATTTTGTAATAAATTAATCTTAATCAATTCTCTTTTTTCCAACGCTTCATTAATCTGAACGATCACTGCGTCATTGATCCCATTTTTACCAATTTGAAAAATCGGTTGCAGGTGATGAGCCTGACTACGTAAAAAACGCTTTTGCTTTCCTCTTAATTCCATTAGAACTCTCCTAAAATAAATTTCTTATGCTACTTAGATCAATGCTTTGCGGGTCAGAACATCGACCCCTTTTGGTGCCCAACCAGCAACAACAGCTGGTTTTGTCACTGTCACCCAACCAAGTCCTGCAAAAACAATATCTGTTTTTTCCTTAATTGAAAATTCGAAGCGAACTAGTTCAGGAAAATCCTCTACTTCGTCAGGGCGAGGCGGCTGTAACAATCCACCAATATGCTTTTCATAAAATGCATCCGCCTTCTCTAGTTTCGTCCGGTGAGGCTCAATGTCATTCGAAACATACGCAACAAATGATGCACGATCGCCTTGAATAAAATCAAACCGCGCCAAACCGCCTAAAAATAAGGTTTGGCCAGCATTTAACTGATAGACCTTCGGCTTGATCTCTTTGTGAGGTGCGATGATCTTCAAGTCCTTTTTCCCAAGATAATGCGCCATCTGATGACGATGGATAATCCCTGGCGTATCAAACATGAAATGACCATCGTCCAATGGAATTTCGATCTTATCTAAAGTCGTTCCTGGAAACTGCGAGGTCGTGATCAAATCTTGTACACCCGCGGTTTGTTTGATGATTTGATTGATCAATGTCGATTTACCAACATTAGTAACACCGACTACATAAACATCGCGACCATTACGGTATTCTTCGATTTTCTCTAGTAACTCGGTCATTTCGTTTGATTTCCGAGCACTCGTTAATAAAATATCAACCGGACGCAAGCCCTCTTCGTGAGCGCGTTCCCGCATCCATTGGGTCAATTTTCCACGCTTAAGTGACTTAGGTAATAGATCGACCTTATTACCAACTAATAACACTGGATTATCCCCCACAAAGCGGTGCATCCCGGGGATCAGTGATCCGTTGAAATCAAAAATGTCAACAACATTTACAATCAAAGCATCTGCTTTGCCTAATTCGTTCAACAAGCGTAAGAAATCATCATCGGTTAATGAGACATCTTGAATCTCATTATAGTGACGTAGTCGAAAACAGCGTTGACAATAGACCTCTCCACTCTCTAAGCCTTTTTCCAAAGCTGATTGCGGAGTATAACCTAATTCATTGGGATGTTCGATTTGAATCTTTGCGCCGCAGCCGATACAAAATAATTCTTCTTCCATTTATAGTTCACTCTTCCATTTCATCTCAGGATCTTTACGCAACAAAACATGCATCACTCGACGTTCAAAAAAACGATTAATCCGTGTGTTCCAACCATCCGTGTTCAGAATCGGACGGACGAGAATACTGCGGATGCCTGCTGCACTCGCTCCGCGAATGTCAGTCATTACTTGATCTCCGATCATGACGATCTCATCTTTTGATACACCCAACTGTTGCTGTGCATTCTTGATTCCCACCGAAAAAGGTTTCATTGCCCGTGCGACGAAGTCTAATTTAAAGCTTTCTAATGCTTTTGCCACGCGGCTAGCTTTATTATTTGAAACGACGACCACAGGAATACCTGCTTCATCCATCATTTTTAACCAATCAATAAGCTCTTTGGTCCCATTGGGATTGTTCCAAGCAATCAGTGTATTATCCAAATCAGTGAGAACTGCCTTAAATCCATGAGCTTTCAATTGTTCTGGGGTTATTTGATAAATGGCTTCGACCATCCACGTTGGTTTGAATTTGTCTAACATGGCAACTCCTATATCCTTATTTTACATAGCTTTGTTTTACACATCTACAAAACCTGATTATAACGCAAATACGTTTAAAACTCTACATTTGAGAACAAAGGTTTATAAAAAGACTAGGCATTCTCTGCCTAGTCTCAATAATTTTATAATACTTTTGATAAAAAATCGATTGTGCGAGGATTTTTTGTCTGATCAAAAACTTCTTCAGGTGATCCTTCCTCTACAATCACACCGCCATCCATGAAGAGTACTCGATCCCCAACCTCTTTCGCGAAGCCCATTTCATGGGTCACGATCATCATGGTCATTCCTTCTTTCGCCAACTGCTGCATAACTTCTAATACATCGCCGACCATTTCGGGGTCAAGCGCAGATGTTGGTTCGTCAAATAGCATCACATCTGGCTGCATCGCTAAGGCACGAGCAATAGCGATCCGTTGTTGCTGTCCGCCGGATAACGATTGTGGATAGGCATCAGCTTTTTCTGATAGTCCAACTTTTTTCAAAAGTTCTTTTGCGACTTTTTCCGCATCTGTTTTCGAAAGACCTTTTACCTTAATCGGTGACAATGTGATATTGTCTAAGACGGTCATATTGGGAAAGAGATTGAATTGTTGGAACACCATCCCCATTTTTTCTCGCGTTTTAAAAATATCATTCTTTTTATCAGTAATATCCGTTCCTTCGAATCTGATCGTGCCAGAGGTCGGAACTTCTAATAAATTGACGCAACGTAAAAAAGTACTTTTGCCGGAGCCAGACGGTCCGATAATTACGACAACCTCTCCGGGAGTAATCTCTGCGGATATATCTTTAAGAACCTCGTTATCGCCAAATTTTTTGTTTAAATGTTCGATTTGAATCAATGCTTCTTTCATTCTACTCACCTCTGCTCCTTATCGCTGATAACCTTTTCCTAGTTTTTTCTCCCATAAATTGACTAAGCGGGATGTGATGAAGGTCATCACGAAGTAAACGACCGCTGCGACAATTAATGGTTCTAAAGGAATATAAGAATTTGAAACAACGATTTGCGCAGACCCCATCAATTCATTGATCCCAATCGTTGCAAGCAAAGATGAATCCTTAATCAAGGTAATAAATTCGTTCCCTAAAGGCGGTAAAATATTTCTCAACGCCTGTGGCAAAATCACATAACGCATTGTTTGAGCTGGACGCAGACCTAGTGAATGAGCGGCCTCCGTTTGACCAAAGTTCACAGCTGTGATCCCGCCACGGATGATTTCCGCAACATAGGCGCCAGAGTTTAATGAAAGAACAATCATCCCTGGAATCAAACGATTCAAACCAACGGACAATACGCCAACATCTAAATCGGTTGAAGGGAAAAATCTCTGTAGAATCAAAAAACCGATCGTGATTTGCAATAACATCGGAGTACCGCGAAGCACTTCGATGTAGATATTCGCTAACCAATTTAACGGTTTATGTTTAGATAGTTTCAACAGTGCCATGGCCAAACCGATCAAGGTTCCCAGACAAACTGTCACAAGCGAGATAATCACAGTGATCCCCGCCCCAGAAACAAAGTAAGATAAGTATTTATCTAAAAAAGAAAAGTTCAAAACGTGTTTCCTCTATTCTTCTGCTGATTTTTCGGCTAATTCATGATTTTTTTGTACATACTCATCGATCTTGCCTTCATCATTCAATTTTTTGATGATTTTATTGATCTCTGTTTGTAATTTATCACTGCCGTCTTTTGGTAAAGCGATTGCGAATGCTTCATCTTCATTTGCTTTCAAATCGATATTTGCGATCATCAAATCCGGATTTTGTTGTACATAAGATTCTGCGATCGTTTTTTCTACCACCATCGCATCCAATGAGCCGCTGTTTACTTCGATCACCATATTTGGAACCTTTTCGATTGATACAAGTTTAGCATCTTTCATTTGGTCTTTTACAACATCTTCTTGGATTGAACCTTTTTGTGCCCCAACATTTTTATCCTTTAATGCGTCCAAGCTGGTAAATTTGTCTTGATTCTTTTTATTAATGATCACTACTTGTGGTGGATTGTAATAGTTGTCGGTGAAGTTAAATTGTTCTTGACGTTCCTTTGTTGCTGAGATTGCTGAAATGGCGATATCAGATTTACCTTCTTTTAGTGAAGCTAAAACGGTATTAAAGCTCATATCAGAAACTTCTGCCTTCACACCTAATTGCTTAGCGATTTCATTGACTAAATCAACATCGGCACCAACGATTTTGTCTTTCCCATCTACCATGGTATGAAACTCAAAAGGCGCGTAATCCGCAGATGTCGCAACTTTTAGCACGCCCGCTTTCTTAATTGCTGCTAATCGATCTTCTGATTTTGCATTTGATGATGAATCAGCAGTATTATCGTTGCCTCCACCACATGCTGCTAAGGTAAATAATGCTACTAATGTCATAACTAAGCCGGTAATCTTTTTCATCCTAATTCCTCCTATTTGTTGAATGCTTTTTTCAATGAATTTATTATAGCATGAAATTTTCATAAAACAAGCACTTGGTTGTATAAATATTAAGATTAATTTGGATATAGTGCTATTTAATGTATATATTCAAATTTTATATGTATAAATATTTTATGTTCACTATTTCCACATCCGATAATCTTTATTCTCATTTGTTTAAAAGGAAAAAGCAAGAAAATCTGATCAATGACCAATTTTTCTTGCTTTTCATCGTATACATAGCAACCTAATTCTCTAAAATTTACGGAAACGTTGATATCTTTTTTCGACCAATTCCTCGGTTGAATACTGAGCTAACTCAGTAATTTTCTCAATCAAGGATTTCTTCATCATTCGTATGATTTTATCCTCGCTGAGCTTTTTGCCTTTCAACGTCTCAGGGATCACTCGGTCAATCACATCCAGCTCCAATAGTTCTGCTGCAGTGATCTTCATAAGCTCCGCCGCTTCATCAGCACGTTTACCGTCTTTCCACAGGATAGAAGCAAACCCTTCTGGTGAAAGAATCGCATAAATGCTGTATTCCATCATCCATACTTCATCAGCAACCGCTAAAGCAAGCGCGCCTCCGCTGCCCCCTTCTCCTGTCACAATCGAAATGATTGGTACTTTTAAATCCGACATCTCCATTAGATTGCGAGCAATCGCTTCGCCTTCGCCACGTTCTTCTGCTTCAACACCGCAGAATGCTCCAGGTGTGTTCACAAAGCAAATCACCGGTCGCTTAAACTTCTCGGCTTGCTTCATCAAACGTAAGGCTTTACGATATCCTTCTGGGTTGGGCTGACCAAAATTGCGTGCCATATTTTCTTTCAAATCGTTCCCTTTTTGAATCCCAATAACTGTGACTGGTTTGCCAGCAAGATTGGCGATACCGCCAACGATTGCAGGGTCATCACCGAATAATCGGTCTCCATGGAACTCTTGAAAATCAGTAAAAATCTTTTCAAAATAATCAAGACTAGTTAAGCGATCCTGATGCCTCGCCAGTTTTACGATTTCTCCAGCAGTAAGACTCATTAGTCACACCAGCCTTTCTGTTGATGAAATGCTAATAATTGCGACAATCGTTCTCGTAAAGTCATCCTCGGAACGATTTGATCAATAAATCCATGTTGTAAAAGAAATTCGGCTTTTTGGAAATCATCTGGCAGCTGCTGACGAATCGTTTGTTCAATCACTCGTCGACCGGCAAAACCAACTAACGTTTGCGGCTCAGCTAAAATAATGTCCCCCTCCATCGCAAAACTGGCGGTTACCCCACCCGTTGTCGGATCTGTTAAGACAGTAATATATAGCAACCCGGCATTACTATGACGTTTAACCGCAGCCGAAATTTTAGCCATCTGCATCAGAGAAAATATTCCTTCCTGCATCCGAGCTCCTCCTGAAGCGGTAAATAGAACAACAGGTAATTTTTCGGAAGCCGCTTTTTCGAAAAGTCGAGTGATTTTTTCACCGACGACTGTTCCCATGCTACCCATAATGAAATTCGCATCCATTACACCTATTGCTACTGCTTGTTCATTGATTGAAGCTTTCCCAGTTAAAACTGCTTCATCCAAACCAGTTTTTTCTTTCATTTTTTCGATTTTAGTCAAGTAATCAGGAAAATTAATCGGATTTTTCTGAGATAAATCATTATTCCAATCAACGAAGCTCTTTTCGTCGATCGTCAACGCCAATCGCTCCCAGGCACTAATCCGGAAACTATAACTACAATGAGGACAAACCTTTTCAGCACCAATCTCTTTTTTGTATAGCGTCCGTTTGCAGTTTGGACATTTTGCCCACATATCATCAGGCACAGTCGGTTTCGTTGTTGGTACACTATCGCGGTTAGGATTGATCCGAATGTAGTTTTTTTTCTTATTAAAAAGGCCCACCTAAATTCCTCCTACTCGCTTTGTTGCCACTCTGGTAAAAAGGTTTTTTGTAAGAAACTTGTATCGTAGTCTCCGAATAGAACACTTGGATGGCTGATCAAGTCCATTTGAAATTCAACATTTGTGATGACTCCATCAGAAACAAATTCACCTAGAGCACGCTGCATCTTCATCAACGCATCAAAGCGATCTTCTCCATGAACAATAATCTTTGCAATCATTGAATCATAATACGGGGGAATTGTCACCCCACTATACATTGCACTATCGACTCGTAGACCAAGACCGCCGCTAGGCAACAACAGAGTTTTGATTTTTCCTGGCGAAGGCGCGAAATTAAATGCAGGATTCTCTGCGTTGATTCGGCATTCAATAGAATGGCCTTGGAATTTCACGTCAGATTGCTTTAAGCCTAGTGGTTCGCCGGCCGCAATTTTGATTTGTTTTTTTACAATATCAATGCCTGTGACCATCTCAGTAATTGGATGCTCCACCTGAATCCGCGTATTCATTTCCATAAAATAGAAACTACCATCTTCATCTCGCAGGAATTCAATGGTTCCAGCACTTTCATAGTTTACTGCTTTTCCAGCCTTAACAGCGATGTCGCCCAGCATTTTACGGGTCTCTTCACCAATAACTACAGAAGGAGCTTCTTCTAAAACCTTTTGATTATTTCGCTGTAATGAACAATCCCGTTCACCTAAATGAATCACATCACCTTGCTGATCCCCTAAAATTTGGACTTCGATATGGCGAGCTGGATAAATAATTTTTTCCATATACATCGAATCATCACCAAAAGCCGCTTTTGCTTCAGACTTAGCTGATAAGAAATGCTTTTCTAGTTCGCTTTTTTTAGGGACTTTACGAATTCCTTTACCTCCACCGCCAGCAGCAGCTTTCAACATGACTGGATAACCGATTTTATCAGCAAGCTTTTCTGCTTCTTCTAACGTATCGATCGCTCCGTCACTTCCAGGAATTACTGGTACACCAGCTTCTTGCATCAATTGCCGTGCGTGGATTTTATTTCCCATCGCGTCAATCGTTTTTTCACTAGGTCCGATAAATTTGATATTGCATTCAGCACACATTGTGGCAAATAAACTATTTTCTGACAAAAAACCAAAACCCGGATGAATCGCTTCGGCATTCGTCACGATCGCTGCACTTAGGATTTCTTGCATATTTAAGTATGAATCCGTTGAGCGAGCAGGTCCAATACATATCGCTTCATCGGCCATCTCTGTGTGCAGTGCTTCTTTATCCGCCTCAGAATAAACCGCGACTGTCTGAATTCCTAGTTCACGACAGGCACGGATGATTCGTACAGCGATTTCGCCACGATTGGCAATCAAAATTTTTGAAAACATAGACATCTATCCAATCATAAAAGTCAATTCTGCTTCGGCTACTTTTTTGCCATCGACGTAGGCGATGCCTTTTCCGCAACCTGCTGAAGAACGAACTTTTGTTAATTCTACTTCTAAAACTAAAGTATCTCCTGGTACAACTTTTTTACGGAATTTCGCTTTGTCGATTCCGCCAAAGTAGGCTGTTTTTCCTTTAAATTCGTCCATAGATAATAATGCGACAGCACCTGCTTGGGCCATTGCTTCAACAATCAATACACCTGGCATGACAGGCTCGTGAGGAAAATGCCCTTGGAAAAATGGTTCGTTAACCGAAACATTTTTCTTGGCTTTGATACTTTTTCCCGCTTCTAACTCCTCCACGCGATCAATTAACAGCATTGGATAGCGATGCGGGATGATTTCTTTGATTTCTTCGATCGTTAACATTTTCTCTCTCTCCTAACTAATTCGGAACAATGGTTGTCCGTATTCAACAACATCTTCATTCTCTACCAATATCTCAGTAATAGTGCCATCAAAATCACTCGTGATCTCATTCAGTAATTTCATTGCTTCAATAATGCAGACTGTTTCGCCTTGTTTCACTGTATCGCCGACAGATTTATAAACATCCTGTTCAGGCGATGGCTTTAGATAAACAATCCCAACGATTGGCGAGGTAATCACTTGTCCTTCACCATTAGCTGCAGCAACAGGAGCTTGAGCTTTTTCTGACTCTGAAGTAGGTGCAGCAGTTGTCATCGGTGTTACTGGTGCTGGTTCTACTGATTGCTCTGGTTGTGACGCTGTCACCGTTTGACGATTCGTCTGATTTTTATTCATGTATAGCTCAAAACTGCCTTCTCGTAAATCAAATTCGGTTAGTTTTGAATCATTGAATTGATTCAGCAGTTCTTTGACTTCGTTGATCTCCATTTTTAATCCTCCCAGCGTTTCAAACAGATCACAGCGTTGTGACCGCCAAACCCTAGAGAATTACTTACAGCGTAATTGACTGGTGTTTCTTTTGCTTCATTCACAACAACGTTTGCTTTGATTTCTGAATCTACTTCTTGAATATTTGCAGTCGGCGGGATGAACTGATGTTGAATAGCCATCAATGATGCTACCGCTTCAACTCCACCAGCTCCACCTAATAGGTGCCCTGTTAAGGATTTTGTACTGCTGACATAAGCATTTTCAGTCAATGCCGCTTCGATGGCTTTGCTTTCAGCTTTATCATTCGCCTGTGTACTTGTTCCGTGAGCGTTCACGTAGTTTACATCAGCTGGATCGATACCGGCTTCTTTAACTGCTTCAGTAATTGCTCGTGCTGCACCTTCACCATCTGGGGATGGCGCAGTCATATGGTAAGCATCACATGTTGCTCCGTATCCAACGACCTCGCCAAGAATGTTTGCGCCACGTTTTTGTGCGTGTTCTAAAGATTCTAAAACTAAAACACCAGCGCCTTCACCCATCACAAAACCATTACGATCTTTATCAAATGGGATAGAGGCACGAGCTGGATCTTCTGAAGTACTTAGTGCAGTCAGAGCCGCAAAGCCAGAAATACCAATCTTGTTGATACAAGATTCCGCACCACCAGCGATAATTACATCAGAATAACCATGCTTGATATTCCGGAAAGCTTCACCAATCGAATGTGTTCCGCTGGCACAAGCTGTTACCGTACTTGTACAAATCCCTTTAGCACCAATACGCAAAGCAACATTTCCTGCCGCCATATTTACAATAGCCAACGGTACGAACATTGGCGAAACACGTGCCGGACCTTTTTTATCCATTTTAATTACTTGATCCTGGATCGTTCCTAGACCTCCAACACCTGAACCAATCATGACGCCAAAGCGCTCCATATCTTCTTCTTCAGTGTTGATCCCACTCATTTCTAATGCTTCAAGTGCAGAGTAGATGGCATACAATGAATAAGTTTCCATCCGTTTCGTATCTTTTTTAACAAAATATTTTTCCAAAGGGAAATCTTTCACTTCAGCTGCGACTGAGATGCCCGTTTCGCTAGCATCAAAGCGAGTGATCGGACCAAATCCGTGATTTCCTTCTTTTAAATTCTTTAAAAACGTTTCTTCGTCATTTCCAATTGGTGAGGCAACACCAAAGCCTGTAATTACGACACGATTCATTTTCTTCCGTCCTTTCTTTACATGACCATTCCGCCATCAACGTTCAATACTTGACCGGTGATGTACTTGTTTTTCGCTAAGAACAATGCGGCATTTGCTACATCTTCCACGCTGCCAAAGCATTTCAACGGAATTTGCCCTTCCATCTGTTCCTTAACCTTATCATTTAGTTCATCTGTCATATCTGTTTTGATAAAACCTGGTGCAATTGCATTACAAGTTATTCCACGAGGAGCGACTTCTCTTGCCACTGCCTTAGTAAAGCCAATCACGCCTGCCTTACTCGCTGCATAATTACTTTGACCAACATTTCCGATCAAACCCACTACACTAGAAAGATTAATAATGGCACCTGCGCGTTTTTTCATCATTTTCTTCAACACTTGTTGGGTCATATTGAATGTTCCCTTCAAGTTGATATCCATGACGGCATCGAAATCTTCTGGTTTCATACGTAAAAGCAGTTGATCTTTCGTGATTCCTGCATTATTAATCAAGATATCGATCGAATCCAACGTCTCTTCACATTCTTTGATCATCTTTCCAGCTTCTTCGAACGAACTGATATCGCCGCAAATGCTGGTGCATTTTACACCAAATGCCTCGATTTCAGCAATTTTTTCTGATGGAATCTCCTTCCGACCATTCAATACGATATTCGCACCAGCTTGGGCGAATACTTTTGCGATCCCCCAACCGATACCACGACTGCTGCCAGTAATAAAAACTGTCTTATTTGTTAGTTCCATTCGAACCTCCTAAAAAAATAATGGTTTCCTCTAACGTCTTCGTATCCTCCACCCGACTAGTTACTAACGAGCGATCAATTTTTTTGATGAAGCCCGTCAGTGTTTTACCAGGACCAATCTCGATCAATTGTGTGACACCCATCTCTTTTAATGTTTCAACACTATCGCTGAAACGAACAGGAGACATTACTTGTCTAGTCAATAATGAAACAATATCTTTTTGAGGCATAATTTCTGCTGTTGTATTCGAAATCACTGGAATCTGCATCTCTCCAAAAGCGATTGTCTGCAACACTTCATTCAATTGTTTGCTGGCTGGCTCCAATAATGCAGTGTGGAAAGGTCCGCTAACATTCAAAGGAATCATCCGTTTTGTTCCAGCAGCCTGCAATAATTCTTCCGCTTTTTCGACTGCGGCTACTTCGCCGCCAATCACGATTTGTTGCGGAGTATTATAGTTGGCTGGTGAAACAATTCCTAAATCAGAAGCTTCATTACAACAATCCTCAATTATCTCTGCCGCGGTATTCATTACTGCAACCATTTTTCCGCTACCAGTTGGTGCTGCTTCACTCATAAACTGTCCACGTTTGTGAACAAGTTGTACCGCATCGCTAAATGCTAACGCACCTGAAGCGACCAATGCTGTATACTCTCCCAGACTCAAACCTGCTACTGCATCCGCTTGAAACCCTTTTGCTGTTAGCACACGTAAAAAAGCAGTGCTGACTGTCAATATTGCTGGTTGTGTATATTTTGTTTCATTGAGCTGGTCATTTTCTGAAAAGCATAAATCTTCCATTGAAAAGCCCAGTAGATCACTTGCTTCTTCAAAAGTTTCCTTCACGATTTTTTCCTGTTGGTACAACTCTTTACCCATTCCGGCATATTGAGCGCCCTGACCGCTGAACAAGAATGCTGTTTTCATGATCGTCTCCTAATAGCAGGAAAGGCCAGGCCTTACGCCTAGCCTTTTCCCGAAATTTTATTAATTAAGCGTTTTGTTGTTTTTCAACATATTCAACTAAATCTTTAACTGTTGTGATGCCGTCTTCTGTTTCGATTTTCACATCAAATTCGTCTTCGATTTCGTTGATGATTTGGAATAAGTCCAAGCTATCTGCTTCTAGATCTTCTTGGATATTTGTTTCTAATTTTACTTCTTCTTTTTCTACTCCTAGTTCTTCTACGATGATGTCTTGGATTTTTTCGAATGTCATAAGTTGTTTCCTCCGATAATTTTAAGTTTTAATTTTATATTTTTAACAAGTTTACAGCTGAATCAGTAGGTTGCCCCACGCTAATCCACCGCCATAGCCTGTCAATACCACTTTTTGATTGCTGTTTAAAGTTAGAACATTGGTTTCAACAAGTTCATCCAATAAAATAGGAATACTCGCTGCTGATGTATTTCCATAATTCATTAGATTCATAGGAAATTTTTCAATCGGTTCATTCATTTTACGAGCGATTTTTTCAATGATTCGTTTATTGGCTTGATGTAGTAAATAGTAATCTACTGATTCTTCACCGATAAAATCTTTCAAACTTTTCGTTACATCATTTAGGGCGAAGTTCCAGATTCCGCGGCCATCCATTGCCAAAGCCGTACTAGTATCTGATCCTTCATGGAAAATATTGCTGTTTTGACGAAAACCGGCAGTCAGTGCATTAGCTCGTTCACCATCTGCTCGCAGCAATTGTTTTATAATAGAAGATTTCTCGTCTGCTTCTAATAAAACACCCGCTGCTCCGTCTCCAAAAAGAACGGCGGAAGAACGATCTTGCCAGTCTAGTAGTTTCGATGTTTTTTCACCACCGATAACAATTCCACGCTTCATGCCGCTGCGAACAAAATTTTCCGCAGTTGCCAGTGCATATACAAAACCGGCGCACGCGGCTGCCACATCAAAAGCCATCGCTTGTTTGGCTCCAAGTTTTCCTTGAACCTGACAAGCAACAGATGGAGATGTATAATCTGGCGACATTGTTGCAACGATAATAAAGTCTAAACTGATAGGATCAATCGCTGATTTTTCAATCAATTTTTTTGCAACCTGTAGACACATGTCTGAAGTATTTTCTGCTTCTGCAATGTGGCGCTGTTTAATCCCAGTTCGCGATTGAATCCATTCGTCTGAGGTATCCATCCATTCAGCCAAGTCATCATTCGTCACGATTTTTTCAGGTAAATAACGAGCAGTTGCAGTTATTTTTCCGAAGCTCATACTCATTTGATCTCCTCTAAGTAGTTATATAGATTAACTAGTGCTTTCAAGAAAACTTCTTGTTCATCGGTATCTAAATCTTTGATGGCACTCTTGACCATTTCGTGATGAAAATGCTGATGGATTCGAAAAACTAATCTTCCTTGTTTCGTCAAGCCCAGTTTGACCACGCGGCGATCATCTTCGCTGCGGATACGTTCTACATAGCCCTTTTTCACTAATCGATTGATTGACGTCGTAAGCGTTCCAACTGTTACTAATAGTTCTCTAGCAACTTCTGTTGTCGTCTTTTTCTTATACATCCCGATCGCATCAATGGTATGCATTTCGGTAATCGTCAAATCACTGAATTGTGATTTTTTTAGTTCGTTTTCTTCAATCGACAAGACGTCGTTGAAAATTGAAACTAAATAGGTATTTAATTCTTCCCAGTTTCTTTCCATGTCCTCACCTAATTAGTTTGATTATCAAATCATTTGATGTTCAAACTATATCTTATTTTTTTTCTGAATGCAACAAGATTTTTTCAATTAACTAAAAATTAATGATTATACTTGAGCCCACTTAATTCCTGCTATTTTAAAATTACTTTGGTTATCAAAGGAATTGCAAAAAAAAGAATCGCATCTCTGCGATTCTTAGCTATAACGATTCATTAATGTATACACCGTTGCGATTAAAACCAAGAGCATACTGATTGTTAGGATCAAATTAATTTTTTTTGGTGAAATATTTAAGACATCCTCAACACTCGAAAATAGCGGAATTATCAATAAACTTCCTGGAATAAAATATCTTCCTTGTAAGCCCTCGATTGATTTTATCCGTCCTACCTGATTCCAGATTTGATAAAGAGCAAAGAAAGTAAGTAGGACATACAGAACGATTGAGGCAACAAGTATCAAACGCTTAGAAATTGAGAGTGTTAACTCCCCTTCTGGATTGGCTAAAGCACCAATCACGACACTTACTATATATAGTACTACCCAATGCCATCCCAGCGGCGTATCCAACCAGCCAAAATTTCCTACGAAGGAATGGAGAACACCATCGCCCTTCACTCCAAATAAGTAATTTCCTAAGAAATTTCCCAAGAAAACAAATGGATTTTTTAGAAATGCACTAACTTGTCCTTTAGGATCAGCAAAATCCCGATATAACAATTGCTGATCAATCATCAGCCGATTCCATGATAAGTAAATCAGAAGGCAGGCCGCTAAAATGCCAACACCCCAAAATAGCTTTCGCTTGATACTCAGTGCTTTATTGGGAATTAAAAAGAATAGCATCCCAAAAACGATTAAAGTTGGCTTCATTAAAACCAGAGCCGCTAGCATTCCCCCGCTGAAGAACATTCGAGTAGTAGAGATAGTTGGCCGATTCAGCAAATTTAGCATCCAAGAAATGAAAAAGAAACTACCTGCAATCACCATTCCATCTCCAGAAACCGACGATGCCAAAAAGAGAGCCATTGGATTTAACGCTAAGAGGACTGCACCCCATTTTGAAAAAGGAAATAGTTTAATAGCAAAAAAAACAATCCCGATATATACAATCAAGTTGCAAATCCTAGCCGCGTAATATTGCCATAAAATAGATTTTCCTAAAGCTTTTCCAGTGAATGTCCCGACCAGTTGCGGAAGATAGTTGATAAATGAATAATTTGTTATTCCTCCGGTACCAATAAAAACTCTTTTATTTTTCCTTGCTAGCTGGTAAGGGGGCTTCGCATTTTTTCCGCGTGTTTGGTTCGCGTATTCATTCATACTTTGAACTTCATATGGAAGTTTGAACCCATATTCTCCCCAAGTCGGTTGATTGTTCTGCCCTGTAGCAGCGGATCTTTTTTGTGGACGAACCTTAAATTCCGAGAAGGCTTGAGTTTTCACAAAATGACCAATTTCATCTGGTGCTTGCAATGGCGGAACAACCTTAATACTCAACGCGCCAAACAGGACTGAAAAAAGTAAAAAAATAAGCGTTGGATAAGAAATATCTCGGACGACTCTTCCCCCGTTTCGATCAATGCGCTGAGCGCGATTCATCATAAGTTCACCTACTTTATAAATTATTCAAATCAAACATAACTTTTGTATTCATTGAATAATTATATCAATAAAGATATCTCAATAATATAGACAATGTTGATTTAAAAATGATAAATTAGCCACTGAATGTTTCGCATGCAAACTAAAAAAGCGGAAAACCCGCTTTTTTAAACATTTCGATGCATTGGAATCGCATTGTTATTTGGATGAACCAATAGATATTGAACCACATCAATATTGCTGGCCTGAAATGAAGCTGCACAAGCTTGAAGGTATAAGTCCCACATGCGATAAAATGCTTCGTCCTTTTGTTCGATCACCTTATCCCTCACTTGATGAAAATTCCTAGTCCAGTGTTCCAGTGTTAATTGATAGTCGCGCCGCAAGCTTTCAAGATCAATCAACTGTAGGTCATTTTCGGTGATATGCCCAACTAGTTCTGTCACGCCAGGAATGTAGCCGCCCGGGAAAATATATTGATTGATCCAAGCATTTTTTGCTCCACCTTGTTGCCGGCTGATACCGTGGATCAAGGCTGTTCCATTTTGTGCTAAATGATTTTCAACAACTTTAAAATACTCCTGCAGATTTTCTGCGCCAACATGTTCAAACATCCCCACGCTAGTGATGTGATCGAAAGTCCCTATTAGATCACGGTAATCCATCAATTCAACTGAAACTGTATCTTCTAGATGTTCTTTTGCGATGATTGCTTGAATGTGCTGATATTGTTCTTCGCTTAAGGTAATCCCTTTTGCTCTTACTTTATACTCCTTAGCCGCAGTCAAGATTAATGTCCCCCAGCCACAACCAATGTCTAATAAAGTCTCTCCTGGTTTAATAAATAATTTATCTAGAATATGATGCACTTTATTGATTTGCGCTTGTTCCAATGTATCCTCTGGCGTTTCAAAATAAGCACAAGAATAGGTTAATGTGCGATCCAACCACATTTCATAAAAATCATTGCCTAAATCATAGTGGCTGTGGATATCATGAGCTGATTGCTTTTTAGTATGCTTTTCTTTTGGCATCCATTTTTTAAAATTGGTATTATGGAAAAAACCGTTTGCCTGATTATAAACATCGTAAATCAAGTCCTGCAGATCGCCCTCGATTTCGATTTTCTTCTCCATATACGCTTCTCCCAATGCTAAGGATGCATTGTTAATCAATTCCTTCACTGGAATTTTTTCGTTAAAAATAATTTTGAAGATGACTTCACCTTCAGAATTCCCATACTCCTTTACAGAACCATCCCAAAAAGTCACTTGTGTTTTTTTAGAAAAAGATGGTTTAAATAGTTGATTGTATACTTCTTTATCTAACATATCATAGCCCCCTAAGTATATCTTCTGACTAAATTTAAATAAGTTCAAAAGATTTGACCCGAGTTGACACGAAAAATAGGAATTCCTCATAAAAATATAATCGAAAATTATTTGAAACCCTTTTAATATAAAAAAGCAGTTATCATCCGATAACTGCAAAAAAAACGGGTTTCCCCGTTTTATTGAATCAAATCATAAATTTCCATCGCTACGATATCGATGTTGTCAAATTGATAAGATTGTTTGCTGTCGCTTTCTGTCAGCTCAAATGTTTCTGTCGTATTATCATAAGTTACAGTACATTTCTCTACGCCTTCTTTTTCAAAACGACGCAATTGTACTTCATTATCAGTCGATTCAGTCATTGCTTCTAAGCGTTTAATAATGGCAACTAATTGTGAATGTTTCATCTAGGTGCCCCCCTTCTTCTCAATTCTGTCTTATTGTATCAAATCCGACCGTATCTTGCATTGATTTTCATCAATAAATTTATGTTTTTTTTACTAAATCTAACTTAAGATTCTGACCACCATAATTTAATTAAGGCCTGAGTTCCATCATTTTCAAATCCTTGATCGGCTAATTGTTCATAAAGCTCAGTCGCTAATTTAGTCGCAGGAAGATCCAGTTGCATTTTTTTCGCTTCGTCTAAAGCAATTTTTAAATCTTTAATGAAGTGTTTTACGAAAAAGCCGGGAGAATAATCTTCCTTTAATATCCGCGGTGCGTAATTCGACATCGACCAATTTTGCGCAGCCCCGCCGCCTAATGTTGCTAACACTTTTTCTACATCTAGTTTAGCCGCTTTGGCATAAACCAGCATCTCAGTCATTCCCGTCATTGTTCCAGCGATCATGATTTGATTTGCCATCTTAGTATGCTGACCAGCTCCGGCTGCACCTTGAAGAGAATAGCTTTTACCCATAATCTCAAAGAGAGGTACCACCTTTTCATAGACTGGTTGATCACCACCGACCATTATTGTTAAAGTACCGTTCTGCGCTCCTAAGTCTCCTCCTGATACTGGTGCGTCTAGTGAATCGGCACCGTTTTTCTTAGCTGATTGATAAATTTTTTCCGCCAGTGTTGGAGTTGAAGTCGTCAAATCAATCAAGATTTTCTCTGCAACATCGACAGTGAATACTCCTTTAGAACCATAATAAATTTCTTCAACATCACTAGGATATCCCACCATTGAGAAGATGATTTCACTTGTATTCGCCACCTCTGCTGGTGTATCCTGCCAGACTGCACCATGAGCAACCAATTCATCCGATTTACTCTTCGTACGATTGTACACAGCTACTTCATGACCAGCTGCAAGAAAATGTTTAACGATCGATTTCCCCATCACGCCTGTTCCGATAAATCCAATTTTCATATTCTCAACCTCCAATAAAAATAATCCACCTCTAGTATACATGAAGAGATGGATTTCAGCTTTATTTATCTTCGCTGTTTCTAAGCGAATTAATCCGTACCCGCATTTTTTGAACTGTTCGAGCGGGTGATTTTACTTCTTTATGATTTTCAGCATAGTAAACAATCATTTCTTGATAAAATTTAAGAATTTCACTCCCGAATCGTTCTGCTGATATTTCTACTAATTTATTCTGCTGAACTTCAGTGTCTAAAGGGATATTTTGTTGGATATAACGAATAAAGCTATCACTGAAATCTTCATTATGCTCAAATGTTATTCCTAAGGACTCGTGGTTGATCAATTGATTCAAATAATCATTACCTTCAACAATACACTGCGTTCCTGATGCTATTGCTTCTGCATAGGTCAATCCTTGAGTCTCTGAAGTTGAGGCGCTGACAAAATAATCAGCGGCATGATAATAAAAAGCGACTTCTTCATGCGGAACTTCACCAGTGAACTGGACATAGCTTTCGATCCCTAATTCACGAGTCAATTCCTCCAAATCCTCACGATAAGGTCCTTTTCCAACAATTACTAAACGAGCATTAGGACAGCTCATTAGAATTTCAGGAAATTGCTGTACGATGACATGAATGTTCTTTTCATAGGAAATACGACTCAAGGATAGAATCATCAACTCACCATCGTGGATTCCTAAATTTTCTCTTAGTTTATCCGTATCATTTTTGGTAATATCCGAACGAACAAAATGGGAAATATCAATTCCCGTAGGAATGATACGCATTGGAACATCTACTTCATAACGTTTCAGCGTATCCACCACTCGTTTACTAGGGCACACGACACCCGTTGAATGGTTTACAAACATCTTAATAAAATGCTTAACATGTGTAGGTCTAACCACTTTTCCATTTGCAATATAATGGAGATAATCCTCATACATTGTATGATAGGTATGAACAACGGGGATCCTTAAGCGATTTGCAACCATCTTCCCAAGGAAACCTGCCCCAAACTCCGTATGGGTATGAATAACCTCTAACTCTAATTCCTTAGCAATTTGATAAGCAAACCAAATTCCCCGTACAACGATCCGACGATCCTTGAAGGAGATGAAAGGGACGCTAGGCATCCGTACAATATCTTTTTCAAACTCATCAGCATCCGGATCTGTAGTTGTAAAAATATAAACCTCATGCCCTTGCTTTTCAAGTTCATTTTTTAACGTTCTGATTGATGTGGCTACCCCACTGACTTGCGGGAAATAAGTGTCTGTAAAAAAACCAATCCGCACGGCGATTCCTCCAAACTATTTTGTGACTTTTGCATATACTTGATAATCGTACGGCTGTTCTAAAACTGCTTGATAGACAGCTTTTAATTCGTTGCCGATTTGTGTAATACTCTTTTCTTGAGCTACTTTAAACCCCGCCATAGAGAGATTTGGTAAACGTCGATTCACTAATTGGTGAATCAACTGTTCAAATTCTTGGTTGTTGTTCCCCATGTAGCAATTCTTACGATCTTCCATCCAACCTTCGTAAACTGGGATATTTCTCAGCAAGACTTGTTGTTGACTAGCTAGTGCTTCCAGCACCACAATCCCTTCAGTCTCTTCATAAGAAGGAAAGAAGAATAAATCTGCTCCCGAATACGCTCCTTCGATCAAATCTCCATTTACATAGCCTGGGAAAAGAACGTTTTTTGGGTGATCCTTTTTCACAACACGACGAATATTAGCTGGAATTGAAATCATCGGAACATCACCAAACCAAATAAATGTATACTCAGGCATTTTCTCTGCTAGCTTGACAAAATCCAAAATTCCTTTGCGTTCAAAAAACAGTCCTACACAGATGATGACTTTTTGTGTTTCTGCTAAATTGAAATGTTTTCGGAAGGCTGCTTCCTTATATTCATCAGGATAGTATTTCTTTAGGTCGATACCATTTGAAATAGCAGCGATCGGTTGCGTCAAGCCATAGCTGCGCAGTAACTTTTTAGAATATGGTGTCGGTGTAATTAAATGATCTGCCTGCTGATATAGAGCAACCAGCCATTTCTTAAATAAAGGGGCTAGTTGATTGGAGCCGATAAATGAATTTCGAAAATCTTCTTCTGTCGAATGGGCATGAAAAATAATCCTTTTTCCCATTTTTTTTGCTTTCCTAACAAGTCGCAGGCTTTTCGGACCATAGGTGTTGATATGTAATATATCATAATCTGTTGCTTTCGGGTCAAGTGTATAATCAATGCCCATAGCATTTAATGCTCTCTTTTGATGACTTAGTGCTCGTCCAATACCAGATTTTCCAATCACATTCTGACCTTCAAAGTAAAGTAAAATTTTCATAGGTCACCTTCTTTTTCTATATTGTTTTAAAGTCATTTCAAGTTCAGGTTGTATTCAGTAGAAAACTCTAAAAAATTTCCAATCAGAAAGGAAAAATGTAAAATAGATAACTGTCTTTTTTAAAGTAAATTAATTATATCATAAGCATTTGAACATGTTCTCAACCTATAGTCTGATTTTAAAGTGAAAGCGATCCTTTCATTCAAATTATGATCGCACCAAAAAAAAAGACCGTTGCCTAATTTAGACAACGGTCCAGGAAAAAGCTTATTTTACGTATTCTTCTACCAATTCTTGAACTTCTTCCATTGTATCGCACTCTTTCAACGCTTTATCAGCTAATTCAGCCATCTTAGTCGTTGTCAGACGTTTCATTAAGCTGCGAGTTCTAAGAATAGATGTCGCACTCATAGAGAATTCATCTAATCCCATACCCATCAATAATGGAACAGCCGTTTGATCGCCGGCCATTTCGCCACACATACCAGCCCATTTTCCTTCAGCGTGTGCTGCATCAATTACGTTTTTAATCAAACGTAAAATTGATGGGTTATAAGGTTGATACAAGTACGAAACGCGTTCGTTCATGCGGTCAGCTGCCATCGTGTATTGGATCAGGTCATTTGTTCCAATACTGAAGAAGTCAACTTCTTTAGCAAACTTGTCGGCTAAAACAGCGGCAGCAGGAATCTCGATCATGATTCCGACTTGGATTGTGTCAGAAACCTCCACGCCTTCATTAACAAGTTTTTCTTTTTCTTCGTTAAACATTTTCTTCGCTGCACGGAATTCTTTAAGTGTCGCAACCATTGGGAACATGATACGCAAGTTACCATGAACAGAAGCGCGTAACAATGCACGTAATTGTGTACGGAACATGTCATCGCCTAGTTCAGATAAGCTGATACGCAATGCACGATAACCCAAGAATGGATTCATTTCGTGAGGTAAAGTTAAGTAAGGTAGTTCTTTGTCTCCGCCGATATCCATCGTACGAACAACGACTGGTTTGTCACCCATGCCTTCTAAAACAGCTTTATAAGCTTCAAATTGATCGTCTTCTGTTGGGAAATCTGAAGAGTCCATGTATAAGAATTCAGTCCGATACAACCCGATCGCTTCAGCGCCATTATTATGAACACCTTCAAGATCTTTTGGCGTACCGATGTTTGCAGCTAACTCAAAATGCTTGCCATCAGCTGTGACTGTTTCAGCATTTTTAAGTTTTTCCCATTCTGCTTTTTGCGCTGCATAAGCTTCGCCAGCTTTTTTGTATTCAGCTGCTTGTTCGTCAGTTGGGTTTACGATTGTTTCACCAGTGATACCGTTGACCGCTAAGACGTCGCCTTCTTTAGTTTTAGAAGTGATTTCTTTTGTACCAACGATTGCTGGAATTTCTAATGAACGAGCCATAATTGCTGAATGAGATGTACGTCCACCGATATCAGTAACAAAAGCTTTTACAAAGTTTTTATCTAATTGTGCAGTATCACTCGGAGTCAAGTCATGTGCAACAACGACAACTTCTTCGTCGATCATTGATGGATCTGGTAAAGATACGCCTAATAGATGAGCCATTATACGTTTAGTTACGTCGCGGATATCCGCTGCACGTTCTTGCATATAAGCGTTATCATCCATTGCCTCGAACATGCCGATATACATATCTGTAACTTCTTTAAGTGAGCTTTCTGCATTCACTTTATTATCTTGAATATGTTGTTTGATTTGACCAATCATTTCTGGGTCTGAAAGAACCATCAAATGAGCATCAAAAACTTGTGCTTCTTCTTCACCTAAGCTTTTCGCTGCTTTATCCCGAATTTTTTCTAATTCAGCAGAAGAAGCCGCCAAAGCGTCGTCTAAACGCTTTTCTTCGGCAGCAGTGTCTTCTACATTATTTTGTTTGAAAGATAAATCCGGTTGTACTAGCAGATAAGCTTTCGCAACGGCAACTCCGTCACTTGCGGCAATACCTTTTAGTAATTCAACCATTATTCAGATAATCCTTCCTTTTTCATTGTTTCTACGATTGCTTCCATTGCTTCTTTTTCGTCAGCACCTTCAGCAGAGATAGTAACGTCAGAACCTTGGCCAACACCTAGAGACATAACTCCCATGATTGATTTAAGGTTAACTGATTTTCCTTTATACTCTAAGTTAATATCAGAGTTAAATTTGCTTGCAGCTTGCACTAATAAAGTTGCGGGACGTGCATGAATCCCTGTTTCTGCTACTACGTGAAAATCTTTTTTTTCCATATTGACCGTTCTCCTTTATAAAAAAAAATGTTTTTTTATGTTAGGGCTTTAATGATAACATCCATCATTTTGAGCCCTTCATTTTCTTAGATTACCATTTTTTTACCGTAGATACAACAATTTTAGTCGAATTATTCCAGTTAAATGTATGCCCTTTCTTAAAATATCTGGTTTGATTGATCAATCCCCTGATTATACCTGTTTTCATTTTTTTTACATAACAGTAAAAGAGAAAAAAATGTGGGTGTATATCTTTTTTTAGCACTCGAAGATGTTGATTGCTAAAAAATGAAACAAACTGTTTGCTTTTATAAAAAATCTCGCTATAATTATTCTTAAGGTCAGTGATAGTCAAACAACTGGCCAGCGTATCTTTTTACGAGATTCGCTTACTCGATGTACAATGGAAGAAACAATCAACTATTGAAAGGGTGAAAAAAATGCTTTGCCAAAATTGTCATGAAAATGAAGCAACGATTCATTTATATGCAAACGTCAATGGACAACGAAAGCAATTAGATTATTGCCAGAGTTGCTATCAAAAATTGAAGAATCAAGCTGGAGGTGCGCCGCAAATGGCAGGAAATGATCCTTTTGGTTTTGGAAGTTTAGACGATCTGTTTCGCTCGATGTCGCAGCAAATGCAACAACGACAAGGCGCTGCAGATCAAACTCCACCGACTCAATTCGGTGGCGGAAATGGTATCAATAATCAACCCCCTCGTGGAAACGGCGGCGGGCTGTTAGGCGAATACGGAATTAATATCACTGGATTAGCACGAGAAGGAAATATCGACCCCGTTGTTGGACGAGATGATGAAATTCAACGTGTTATCGAAATATTAAATCGCCGAACAAAGAACAATCCAGTTCTTATCGGTGAGCCAGGTGTTGGTAAAACCGCTGTGGTTGAAGGTTTGGCTCAAAAAATCGTTGATGGAGATGTACCTCAAAAATTAATGGACAAGGACGTCATCCGTTTAGATGTCGCTTCTCTTGTACAAGGTACTGGTATCCGGGGACAATTTGAAGAACGGATGCAAAAGCTGATCGAAGAAATTCGTCAAGCTGAAAATATCATCCTTTTCATTGATGAAGTTCATGAAATCGTCGGTGCCGGTGCAGCTGGCGACGGCAATATGGATGCTGGTAATATTTTAAAACCAGCCTTGGCTCGTGGTGAATTACAAATGGTCGGAGCTACTACATTAAACGAGTATCGTATCATTGAAAAAGATGCTGCTTTAGAACGCCGGATGCAGCCTGTACGCGTCGAAGAACCTTCCGTTCAAGAAACGATTGAAATCTTGAAAGGCTTGCAAACACGCTATGAAGATTATCATCATGTAAAATATACAGATGACGCTATCAAAGCCGCTGCAGAACTTTCAAATCGTTACATTCAAGACCGTTTCTTACCTGACAAAGCGATCGACTTATTAGACGAAACAGGTTCAAAGAAAAACTTGACGATCCAAATTGTTGATCCAAAAACGATCGACAAGAAATTAGCGGAAGCAGAACAACAAAAAGCTCAAGCTTCTCAAGAGGAAGACTTTGAGAAAGCAGCTTACTACCGCGACCAAATTAATAAGTTGCAAAAAATGAAAGATCGCCAGTTAACAGATGAAGAAACACCTGTCATCAGCGAAAAAGACATGGAACAAATCGTTGAAAAACGGACGGGAATTCCTGTTGGTGAGTTGAAAGAAAAAGAACAAACACAATTAAAAAATCTTGCAGTAGACTTGAAGCAACATGTCATCGGGCAAGATGAAGCCGTGGATAAAGTTGCCAAAGCTATTCGACGTAACCGTGTCGGTTTGAATAAGAAAAACCGTCCAATCGGTTCGTTCCTATTCGTTGGACCAACCGGGGTCGGAAAAACAGAATTAGCTCGCCAATTAGCCGAAGAATTATTCGGCTCAAGTGATTCGATGATTCGCTTTGATATGAGTGAATATATGGAAAAACATAGTGTCTCTAAATTGATCGGTTCACCTCCTGGTTATGTTGGTTATGAAGAAGCCGGGCAATTGACTGAACAAGTACGGCGTCATCCATACAGCTTGATCTTGTTGGATGAAATTGAAAAGGCACATCCAGATGTTTTGCATATGTTCCTGCAAATTCTTGATGATGGCCGTTTGACAGATTCACAAGGACGTACAGTCAGCTTCAAGGATACGATCATTATTATGACCAGCAATGCTGGAACTGGCAAAATCGAAGCCAACGTAGGTTTCGGAGCTGCCAGAGATGGTGTTACCCGTTCAGTCTTGGGTCAATTGAAAGATTTCTTTGCCCCAGAATTCTTGAATCGTTTCGATGGCATCATTGAGTTTAGTTCACTATCAAAAGAGAATTTGATGAACATTGTTTCATTGATGCTTGATGATGTAAACGAAATGCTCGCTCATCAAAAGCTTCATATTGATGTACCAGATAACGTCAAAGCAAAACTGGTCGATCTTGGTTATGACCCTGCGATGGGAGCTCGCCCGCTTCGCCGGACAATTCAGGAAAATATTGAAGACGGAATTGCTGAGTTCTATTTAGATCACCCAACAATTACCGATCTTAAAGCGAAACTTGATAAAGAAGACCATATCGTCATCACGTCAAAGCCTGAACGCTTAGCCAAAGAAGATAAAAATTAAGCGAAAGGATTCCTGTTAATAGCGGGAATCCTTTTGCCTTATCAATTTCTTTAAACCTTCTCATAAAAAATGAGCAACATCCTTCTTTTTTCTTAATCTTTCTTATATAATTACACTATGAAGTAGCATTTAGGAAGAAGGTGTTTCGGGATGAAACTAATCAATGTAACCAATAGCCATTCACAAATGGTTTATAATCAGCTAGAGAATACTGATGCAAATATGATTAAAGTCTATACAATCGGAAATACTACTGTGATTTATACGGATGCCTACAAGCACGCGGAAATCGTTTTAAAAAACGATAATCGGAACATCTTGCCCTCGGAAGTTGATTTTGTACATAAATATTTTAAACGAAAATTAGACGAAGGTACTTATGATTTTTCAAATATTTCTTATTTGGAATCTCCTGGTCTAATTGAAATGTCGATAACAAAAAAATAGTTGAAGCTAGCTTCAACTATTTTTTTTGTTTAGTTTTTTAGCGATGATCGGCAATTGAAGGATGCCGACTAAAGCCAGCACTTCAAGCCATTGAATCACTGGAACTCCTGCTCCAGTATATATCATCATAAACATCTCTTTCCGCTCAGGAGCCCATGAACAAAACCATGAGACCCCGATCAGGAAAATCAGATAAGACAACACTAGCCCCAATAGTATTAATAGCATTCCGCGAAAAATTTTTAATTGCTCCTTAGAAAAAAGACTTCCAAAAATGATCACTAAGATTCCTGTCACCGTCACCAGCAACCACAGCGGCAATAAGTTTTGATACCATTTAATTATACTGTCTGATATTCTTGAAATTTTAGAAGCTTTGATTGGTCTATTTTGGGGAGCATTTACATCCTGCCAATTGTTTGAGAATGAATGTCTCAATAGGGTCTCTGCCTTTTTGATCTCTTCTTTTGGACCGAGAGTACCATTTGCTCCTTGACTATAGTTCTTATAAAAAACATTGTAACTAAATCCGCTTTTCATAAAATCAGCCACTAATGGTAGATCTTTCACCAATTTTCCATCACCAGTTGCGGTCAAATATAGCTCTTTCTTCTTTTTCAATTTGCCATTTTTATAGGCTTCTGATAATTCTGAATCTACTTTTTGCCAAAATTGCTCTGTTTTCTGTCCGTCTTTATAATAACCTGCTTGTGCAGCAGCATCTCGCAATGCCCAGAAAATAATGTCGCCCGCTATGTCCTCACCACCAGACCAAGGACTATCCTGATAGATCCAGTCGATATTTTTAGCGATGGATTTAAGTGTTGGTGAAGCGGCCTCTGCTTTTTCCAACGCCTTCCTCGAAACCCAAACTTTACTATTATTCTGGTTCAACTTCGTACCATCGTCCATCCGAATCAATTGCTTCGAAACATCACCAAAAGCACCGCCAGTGCGATCATTGACTAATTCAATCCCGTAATGTTCTTTATTTATATTTTTCAAAACAGTTGTTGTTGAATAAAGGAACACAAAAGGCAACACACATAATAACAACTTAGCTAACTGTGTCCTTGTGAAGTAAAACTTTTTAAGCGCTGATCGAAGATTTTTTATTCTGAAATCCGATACATTTTCGAAAATAACTGAGCCAGCGATGATCAATAATCCAACGATCATCAATGGAAAAAGCCACAAGGAATCCTCTCTAATGTACCAATAAAACGGAAAAACAAGTGACAATCCTAGACTCCAAAAAACAAATGATCGCAGCTTCCCATTTCGTCGAAAATATAGTCCGACTAAACAAGCGATTACCAAAACTACTGCGGGAACTACTAAAGTATTTCGATAGATCCGTGTGCTATACTCGCTTGTTAAAGTTACAGGAGAATACAAGAAGAACATATAAATGAAAGTCGTTATCCAACGATTATTAACCAATGGACGCAGTGCGAACGTCGCAACTGAACAAGCCAAAACATTGAACAATCCTAAAAACATTCCATACGATAAGTGAAGCTTATTAGCCCACACGATAAATAGAGAATAGGAAATTCCTTTAGATAATGTCTTAGTAGAATAGGCCCCCAGCCAATTCCCATTTAGTATCTCCTCGCTGTAATGAATGAACAGTTGATCATCATAACCAGCAAATAAGTTGGTGAAGTAAGGAGCTTTAGCGCTCAGGACTAAACGAAATACAGTTAATCCAACCAACAGAATGATCAGAAACAGATTTGCTGGCTGCTTTAGCTTTTTCAAAATAATCAATGCGTCACTTTTTAGTTTTTGCATCGAAGGTTCCTCTCTCAACGTTTACATTAGGCTCTTTAATTCGACTTCCGGGTATTTATCCGCAAACCAACGCATCGCAAATTGATTTTCGAAAAGAAACAGTGGCTGATCAAAGCGATCTTTCGCTAAAATATTTCGACTTGAGCTCATGCGTTCATCTAGTTGCTCTGGGTCAATCCAACGAGCAATCTTGTTCCCCATCGGAGTCATCACAACTTCTGCATTGTATTCGTTCAACATACGATGCTGAAACACTTCAAACTGCAATTGTCCAACAGCACCGATAATATACTCGTCCGTCAAGTAAGTCTTATATAATTGGATCGCACCTTCTTGAACTAGTTGATAGATGCCTTTATGGAAGGATTTTTGTTTCATCACATTTTTAGCAGTCACCTTCATAAATAGCTCTGGTGTGAATGAAGGAAGCTCTTCGTAAGCAACCTTTAGTTTTCCTTCATATAAAGTATCGCCGATTTGATAGTTTCCAGTATCATAGACTCCGATAATGTCGCCAGCAACGGCCTCCTCAACATTTTCGCGAGCGTCTGCCATAAATTGCGTAACATTACTTAATTTCATTTTCTTGCCAGTCCGACCAAGAGTGATATCCATTCCGCGTTCAAAAGTACCTGAACATACACGAACAAAAGCGATCCGATCACGGTGGTTAGGATTCATGTTGGCTTGAATCTTGAAAACAAAACCGGAAAACTCGTCTTCGTATGGAGAAATTGCCTCCCCGTCTTCTGTTTTATGTGCGTGTGGTTTTGGTGCAAGATTGACAAATGTTTCTAAGAATGTTTCTACACCAAAATTGGTTAGCGCCGAACCAAAGAAGACCGGTGTCTGATCTCCACGTTCGATTTTCTCCAGGTCGAACTGATCGCCCGCTTCACGAACCAGTTCTACCTCTCCTAACACATCGTCGTATATTGATTTCTCTTTTAAGGGGTGCTCGCCAGCAATTTCACCATCCGTCAATTTCACATATCGTTCACCTTCATATTGCTCTGGACGGTAGAATTCGATTCGTTCGTTGTAGATATCATAAATTCCTTCTAAGCCTTTACCCATACCAATCGGCCAATTCATCGGATAAGATTCGATATCTAATAATTCTTCCAGTTCTTCTAATAGTTCCAAAGGTTCGCGTCCATCGCGATCCAATTTATTAATAAAAGTAAAAATAGGGATTCCCCGTCGTTTTACTACTTGAAATAGTTTTTTCGTTTGAGCCTCGATACCCTTCGCACTATCAATCACCATTACAGCACTATCGACTGCCATTAGTGTACGGTATGTATCTTCAGAAAAATCTTCGTGCCCAGGTGTATCTAAAATATTTACTCGTTTACCATCAAAATCAAATTGCATCACGGAACTCGTTACCGAGATTCCACGTTGTTTTTCAATGTCCATCCAGTCGGATTTGGCGAAATTGCCAGTCTTTTTACCTTTGACTGTTCCGGCTTGACGGATTGCTCCGCCGAATAATAATAATTGCTCAGTTATCGTCGTTTTACCAGCATCCGGATGGGAAATGATGGCGAAAGTACGACGACTGTCTACTTGTTGTTTTAAATCAGGATTGTTCATTCTACTGCTCCATTCATCTATCTAATATCTTAAAATTTCCAACCCAATCAGTATAGCATGGATTTTACTCCGTTGAAAAGTTGAATCGCTTAATCTTAAACGGCGGTTAGTATTGTCAATCAAAACTTTCCCCAGTGCATAATATTCTGCTTTCAACCTGATCGTAAATTTGCATAAAACCAAAATTTCATTTTAGATTCGACTTACGTAAAACCATAAAAAATCAGGCCTCCTCTCGAGAGTCGAGATTAAGGCCTGATATAATTATGTTTCTTCTTAGCGACGAGGTTCATCGTCCTCAAAATCTTTGGTGAATAAACGCCGTTCTTCTTCTGGTTGTACATCTTCGTGTTCTTCTGGGTGGAAAATCGCGCGCAATGTCAACACACGAGAACCTTCCATTTCTTCTGAGATTAAGGTCAGATCATCCACATCAAATGAAAGCTTTTCTCCCTCATCTGGAATCGTGCCTAGTGCAGTAATTAAATAACCTGCCATCGTATCAACATCACTCATATGCAAGTTCAAATCAAACTCTTCATTGAACTCATCAATCAGCATCTTGCCGTTGATTAAGTATTCATTGTCGCCGACTTTTTCGTAAAGCTTTTCAACTTCATCGGATTCATCATCGATCTCGCCAACGATTTCTTCCAATAAATCTTCTAACGTCACTAGTCCAACCATCCCGCCGTATTCATCTAGCAAGATAGCCATTTGGTTTTGCGTCTTTTGCAATTGATAAAGTAAGTCATCGATGAAGATTGTTTCCGGTACGAATAAGGGTTCTTGCAAAATCTTTTGCAAATTAATATTTTCAAAGCCAAATTGGCGTGCGGATTTCAGCAATCTTTTCGTGTGCAAGATTCCCACGACTTTATCTTTATCTTCATCATAGACCGGTATTCTCGAGTAACTTTCATTCAAGATCTCATCGACATTTTCCAACACTGGATCATTGATATCAATCATGAAAGAATCAGTACGAGGAACCATTACTTCTCGGGCAACTTTGGTATCCAATGAGAAAACACCCTGCAGCATCTCAATCTCATCATTGTCCAACACGCCTTCATTTTCTAACATATAACGCATTTCGTCACGAGTCATCTTCGTATCTTCATCATCAAACGTCATTGGCGTAATTTTTGCCAACAGGTTTGTTGAAGCCGTCAACAACCAAACGAAAGGTTTTGTGATTATTCCTAGTTTACGAACAACACCGGAAGTAAATTGTGCAACTTCTTCGGTCTTGGTCATGGCAATTCGTTTGGGGTATAATTCACCAAATACAATCGAAACATAGGTCAATAACATCATGACGATCGCAGCAGCAGCTGTTCGCGCAATCGCACTGCCTCCTAATAAAGGCGCTAGACGAGCAGACAAGCTATCCGCCAAGGACGCCCCTGACAAGATGTTGACTAACGTAATTCCTACTTGAATCGTTGATAAGAAATTATTCGGACTTTGAATAACCTCCAACAACTTCTTCGATTTTACGTTACCCTCTTCTGCTTTTTGTTCTACTCGGTTTTTATTGACCGATACCACCGCAATTTCAGCCGCAGCTAAAAATCCGTTGATTAACGTTAAAACTACTAAAAGACCTAGTTGTAAGATTAACGACTGACTATCGGGGTCAGCATTCATAATTGCATTCGCTCCTTATTTTTAAGTGTAAAAAAAGTGGCACAAAGGCCACGATAAAATCGTATCACATCGGTTGTTTTTATGCAATCTTTTCCGAACGAAGAGCCATTCGCTAGCTTAGAAATTCTTGTTCACGCTCTTCTTGTTTACTCTGCTTGAAGATTTTCACTACGAAAATTACCAATGTCCGTAAAATAGCATAAACTGGAACTCCTAGAAAGACTCCTAATATACCAGAAAGATTCCCTGCGACTAATAAAATTAAGATAATCGTCAATGGATGGATATTCAATGATTTCCCGATCACATTCGGATAGATAACATTGCCGTCGATCTGCTGAACGACCAATACGATTAAAATACATAACAATGCTCTAGTTGGCGAATCAAAAAATGTATAGATCAGCGCTGGAGCCAAGCCCAAGTAAGGACCTAAGTATGGAATCAAATTCGTCAATCCTGCAATTACTCCAAACAAGAAGGCATAATCCACACCAATCAGCAAATACCCTAGAAAGGTAAACGTTCCGACAAACAAACATTCAATCGCTTGCCCACTAATATAATCCGATAACGTCTTATTCAGCTGCTGTAAAAGTCCTTTGATATTGTCTCGCTGTTTCTCAGGAAAAAGCCGTTCGATATTTGGGACAAGCTTCTCGCCGTCTTTTAGCATATAGAAAAGAATGAACGGTACAGTAATCAGCAATAGAACGACTGTTGTGATCTTCCCAATTACTGATCCCAAACCATTTGTTACGCCTGTTAAAGACTGTTGAATAATGCTTCCTGCTGATACATCAAGATTGTTGATATATTTATCAACATCCAATTCTTTGAAGAGTGGGAAACGAGTGGCATTGTCTGCCGCTTCCTGAAGCCAAGTCTGCATATTGCTGATAAATCCTGGAATATTTTTAGCCAAGGAAACCAACTGTTCAACCAGATTTGGAATCACACTCATAAAGATCAACACGATCATGCCAATCAATAGAATAAATATTAACGCTATTGCCACTATCCGTTTAACGCCCATTTTCATCAACAGATTCACTAGAGGATTCAATAAATAATACAAAAAGCCGGCGATCAAGATCGGGGCAAATAACGTAGTAAAGAATGTTCCGATCGGTTGAAAAACAAAGTCAATTTTTGATGATACCAAAATCAAGGTTGCAATAACTAATAGCTCAACAGACCAGAACATTAATTTTGAATTTTTAATTTTCTCAAACATCCATCTACTCCTTTTTTTTAATTTAGTTTATAGTATACATCAAGTGGAGAAAAATCCCCTTTAGGAAGGTGTCATTATGAAAATTTTAATTACTAAAGATACGATGAGCGAAATCTATCTCGACGCTGTTCGCATCCGGCAAAAAGTATTTGTCCAAGAACAAGGCGTGCCTGCCAATCTGGAGATCGATGGGAATGAAGCCTACTCCGTTCACTTCGTTCTCTATACAGATGACAAGAAACCGGCGGCGACCGTTCGGTTATTGGCATTAGATGACCAAACATTTAAACTTCAACGTATGGCTGTTTTAAAAGAGTATCGCGGCAAAAAACTTGGTGCTGCTATTGTGGCTGAAGCAGAAACCTTTGCTAAACAGCAAGGGTATAAAACAATAGAGCTAGGTGCGCAATTATCGGCAGAAAAATTCTATCAAAAAATGGGCTATGTTACATATGGTGAAGTTTTTCAAGATGCTGGAATCGAGCATGTGCATATGAAGAAGATGATCTAATTTCATACCAATCAATAAGAATAAAATATTAAAAAGCGGCAATATCTCTGGTCTCAAGGCCACATGAGCATATTGTCGCTTTTAAGTTCTATCATACCTAGAACAGAATGTTATTTCTTTTTCATATCAACAGTTGTCTGTTCATCAGTCTTATTTGTTTTTAAATTATGGATTCCCACATCTATATGTTCAATATCTTGCGGTCGAATATCACCGATAGGAGAAGAAAAAATGTACTTATCCTCAACCAACAACTGATTATTTAATGATGTATTGACATCGAAACGAGTAATAGCTGAATTAGAATCTCTTCTCCAATAAACGTGAATAAACAACATCGCTTCATCCGAGGAATAATTCTGTAATAGGTTTTCATTGAATGTCAAATTAACACTGTAGTTATTTACGTTTCGATCATCTGAGAATACATTTAAAGCCTTCAAGTAAATGTTTTTTCCAAATGATCGGTTCAAAACAATCTGCTTCGCATTAATGAGCTTTTCATTACTATAATCAAAACTAAAATCTTTATCAAAAGAGACGATTCTAGTACCTGTTTCAACCTCATAATAATCATTAAGATTCCCCTGATATAAGTCAATACTATCGGAAGGATTATATAGCTTACCAACATAGTAATTGGGGATATAAATTGTTTTTTGGTTTCTTTTCTTTCCATCAAGAATGGCTTGTTCTCGAACTTTAAATTGTCCATGTAAAGAAATCACGCTCTTAGTAGCATAGTAATATGTCAAAACAAATGGGAGACATAGTAAGATAACGAGATACGTTGCACTTCTTTTATGGAATGGGATTCTTTCGTATTGTAAATCACTCAAGAAAAACGCGATTGAAATCAAAAATAGTATCAATGCCCCATTTAAAGATCTAAGAGAAACGGGGAAAACATACGACCCGCCAAAAGCAGCATTTGCAATAATTGCTGAAAAGAAAAAAATTAAGCTATAAATCATGTTCTTCTTTTGTGGCTGTTGACGTCTTAAAAAATAAATAAATCCAATTAGAATGAATGTTACAAAAATCCATGAGAAACTTTTGAATGTCTCGATAAACCATGGAGATGAAAAATAATTCCACAGTCTTTGAAGTAATGACTGCTCACGAGAAATTTGGAAAATTGGATTTTTCAGTCTTTCACTTTGTCCAGGCGAAAGGAGTAAACTCAATGCTCCAACGATTGTAAAGGGTAAACCCAATAGAAATAAACGCTTCTTTTTCTCAATTAACAAAAATACAATCGTGAGTAGTACTACAACTATTGAGGTATTTTCATTAGAATTTCCAGCTAATAATCCCAGCAGCGGAATAGCAAGAAAGTGCCATAATTTAATCTTTTTGTCTTTGAGGAAAAAGATTAACGCAAAGTACAACAATATGAAGAAGTTGGTAAGGATGTAATTTGTGAATCCCACGGTCCAAAACGATGTCTGTCCTAAATTGGGATTAGCAATCCAATAAAGCAGAAATACAATGATAAAATTTTTAATGTTCCAACCAGTATCTTTGTTAGTAATTGCAGGTAATTGAGAAATAAGGATTATAAGGCCTAACCAAATACCCGCTTTCAAAATAGTGTAAACAATCGTAGGCAGCTTTAACAAAATTAATGATGCTCCATCTGCTACAATACGACCTGACCAATTCATATATCGCCACGCAATGTCAGACCACTTAGAGTTGTCCACGATATAAATGAAATCATCACTCGAAACAGGAGTAAAAATTAACGGGATGATAAGCAAAATAAATGCGATACACATACAAAACAAAATAACTAGCTTTTTATTATGTCTAGTTCCATCATTATCCTTGGTTCTACTTCTTTTCAATTGGTCCAAAATAAACGCTCCTAAATGTAAATTATTCTTTTTTAGTGTAACAAAGAACTGATTGAAAACCAATCAACCAAAGAAAATTGACCAAATGCTGGTTCAAAAAAATCATAGAAAGAGCAATCTCACTCTTCAGCTCTATAGCAATTTAAAAAGGCTGTACCATTTCTGGCACAGCCTTTTCGTCTACTTTCGCGACAATTGCTTGTAACGATCATACCAAATATCAATATAGCCTTGGGAAAAAGGCCCCTTTTCATTGTTGATCCAGTCCACTAAGATCTTGACATTCTCCTTGAGGATATAATCAATTTCTTTAGAGTAATGCATTTGCTGACTATGGGCTTCATATTCATCCACGTCTAATAGACGCTTCTCGCCGTCCGGAAAAACTTTGACATCTAAATCATAATCAATATACTTTAGTGCCTCGTCATCTAATACATAAGGTGATGCTAGATTACAATAATAAGAAACTCCCTTCTCTCGAATCATTGCTATTATGTTGAACCAGTATTTTTGATGAAAATAAACGATTGCTGGTTCGCGAGTGACCCATCTTCTGCCATCTGATTCTGTGACCAATGTATGGTCATTCAAGCCGATCAGTGAACACTCACTTGTTTTTAATACCATGGTATCACGCCACGTTCGATGCAAACTGCCGTCGTGTTTGTAACTTTTGATCGTTACAAACTCTCCTTCTTTTGGAACTCCCATAGCTACCCTTCCCTCAGCGAAAAAAAGATTTCGCATTTGTTTGGGTGTTATCACACCGACATCAGAATTATTATAGCAATAAAATCTAAGATTGCCTACTAATCTTTGTCGTCAGCTAAATTATTTTCAAAAACTTCCAACATTTTCTGCTGTGGTTTTGGAAAAACATAGCCGGGAAAATCATCTGGTTTCACCCATCGGCCATCAATTGTCAATGGCGCAGCACTACGACCGTAAAAAACAAGAATATGCCAGCGCAGATGACTAAAAACATGCTTCACTTCACCTAGGATTTTTTTCTGCCAGATAACTTCTTGATCTGAAAAGAAATCTGGACTATCCTCAGCGACATTAGAGCTAGAAAATAAGTCCCAAGCGGCTGGATCGTATTGCTCCTGGAGCTCAGTATAACGAGCGGCGTTGATCTCCTCTAATGGAAATAGCCACATGTTCGCCAAAAGGCCTGTTTCTGATCGCTTTTTCAGAAAAATTTCTTGCTGCTGGTTTTCGATGATGCCAGCTACGTAGTATACATCTTTTGGTTTCTGCTTTTTAGATTTCACCGGAAATTCCGCTTGACGATTTTCCTGATAGGCTTGACAATACTGTTGAATCGGACAAACTTCACATTGTGGATTCGTTGGCGTGCAAATACTGGAGCCTAAGTCCATCATTGCTTGATTGAAATCTCCTGGTTGAGTTTGACTGATAATTTTCCGCATCGCTTCATCAAAAATCGTTCGGCTGCTAGCTTTCGCTATATCTGCTTCAATACAGAATAAGCGACTAACTACACGCATCACATTGCCATCAATCGCTGGTTCAGTTATCTCAAACGCAATGCTGCTGATTGCTCCAGCAGTGTAGGGACCAATCCCTTTCAAGGAGCGAATGTCTTCAACCGTTGTTGGAAATTCCCCTTCGAAATCTTCCATGATCTGCTTTGCTGCCGCCTGTAAATTGCGAGCCCGAGAATAATAGCCTAAGCCCTCCCAAACTTTCAGCAATTTGTCTTCTGGTGCCTTTGCCAAATCCTGAATCGTTGGAAATTCTTCCATAAAACGATAGAAATAATCGATCACCGTATCAACTCGCGTTTGCTGCAGCATAATCTCCGAAATCCAGATACGATAAGGATCTTGATTATAGCGCCAAGGTAGATTCCGCTTTTCCTGCTGATACCACATCAAAAAATCCGCCTGAAAATCTTCCACCTCTGAAGCTGTCCAATTCTCCCATCCCTTACTCATCTTCTTCCTCTTTTCCACGAATAAAGGCATCAATTTGATCTAGCTGAAAGCCTTTTTGGTACAAACTCTGTTTTACTTTTTGCCGTCGTTTTGCTGGTTCAAAGCGCTGATTTTTACGCCATAATTTTTCCCCTTGCATTTCCAATGCATCGTTTTCCTGTTCTTCAACTTCGGAAAAATCCATTTCAGCTAAAACATTCTTACTAATATCGCTGTTGAAACCTTTAGTCATCAATAATTGTTGAATTTTCTGCTGTACTTCACGCTGACTGCTGTGATGATATTTTCTCAAGGCTTTTTGTGCAGTTTGTAAGGCAACATGAAATTGTTCATCGCCTTCATAAAGATAGAGCGCTTGCTGAATATCGTTGTCACTTAAACCCTTTTGTTTTAACTTTTGTTGTAAGACGCGCGGTCCCTTATCTCCTAAACGCATTTGCGTGCGAACATAGCTTTCCCCATAGACAAGATCATTCAGCAAATCCATTTCCTTCAGCCGATCAACAATCTTGTGACGATCCCCGCTTTCGATCTCATTGTCTTTTAAATACGTCCGAATCTCTTTTTCCGTCCGCAATTGATAGCTTAAATAATTCAATGCCATCTGAAAACCCATATCCTCTTTGCCTTCTTGTTTGATTTCCTCCAATACTTTCTCGTCTAATTCTTGCCCTTTGAGCAAACGATGGCGTACAACAGTATCTTCCGATAACCGTAATTTTTCGCCATTGGAAAATTCCACCTTATAAAATGGGCCACGGCCTTGACTAATCTTTACTACTGTTAACATTTTTCCCTCCTACTCATAGTTTACATTTATCATAATTGGTCTTCGTAAACCAATAACACTCTGAAATTTCTATACTCGCAAAAATTAATTCTATCATAGATAACCGACCAATCGATAAAAATATGCTAAAATGAATTGCGCTGAAAAGCTGAAAATACTATTTAAGAAAGAGGCTCTTTATGGCTGTTCAACTTAAACCTAATCAAACCCTGACATTAAAAATCAAAAGACTTGGTATCAATGGTGAAGGCATCGCTTATTACAAACGTCTAATCATTTTTGTGACTGGCGCGCTGCCCAATGAAACAGTTGTTGCTCGGATCACAAAAGCTACTCCGCGTTTTGCTGAAGCCAGTCTAGTAAAAATTACGAAAAAAAGTCCGGATCGCATCACTCCGCCTTGTCCGGTTTACGAAGAATGCGGCGGATGTCAGCTGCAGCATCTTGTTTACAACAAACAATTAGACTTTAAAAAAGATTTGTTGCGACAAGCATTGGAAAAATATAAACCCGCAGGCTATCAACAGTTTGAACTGCGGGACACGATTGGAATGGATGATCCTTGGCTTTATCGTAATAAGGCACAATTTCAATTGCGGAAAAATAAACAAACAAAGCAAGTCGAAGCGGGGCTTTATCAAGCAGATTCCCATCAATTGGTTCCTATTAAAGATTGTTTGGTCCAAGAACCGACTACTCAAAAAGTGATCAATACAATCACGAACCTCTTATCAAAATACGACATGCCAATCTATGATGAACGAACAAACTCAGGGATTATGCGTACTTTGATGGTTCGTATCGGCATTGAAACTGGTGAAGTACAGTTAGTGTTGATTACAAAAACCAAAAAGCTGCCTCAGGGAAATGCTTTGATTCGAGAAATCACGAATAGACTACCGGAAGTTGTTTCAATCATGCAAAACATCCAGGACAAAAAAACGTCCGTCATTATGGGCGATGAGACCATCCATCTTTGGGGCAAGGAAGCCATCAATGAAAAAATAAATGAAGTAAGCTTTGAGCTTTCACCACGTGCTTTCTTTCAATTAAATCCAAAACAGACAAAAGTCCTTTATCAAGAAGCTATCAATGCTTTAGATTTATCGACTCCGAAGACAGTAGTAGATGCCTACTGCGGTGTTGGAACAATTGGACTGTCTCTAGCTAAACAAGCCAAAGAAGTTCGAGGAATGGATATCATTCCGCAAGCGATTGATAACGCGAAGCAAAATGCAGAGGCGATGAGTTTGACAAATACCCATTACGAAGTTGGAACAGCCGAAAACTTGCTACCGAAGTGGTTAAAAGAAGGCTTCGCACCTGATGCAATCGTCGTTGATCCGCCACGAACTGGTCTAGATGCGAAGCTATTAAAAGCAATCCAAGAATCACCTAGCCCGCAAATGGTCTATATTTCATGCAACGTGTCAACACTGGCCCGTGATCTTGTCAGTCTAACAAAAATCTATCGTGTAGAATATCTGCAATCCGTTGATATGTTTCCACAAACCGCACGCTGTGAAGTGGTCGTAAAGCTGTCAAAAAAATGAACCTGTTCCAAAGTTTTTAACAAATAATGGCTCTATAATATTTAGTGTTGGTGACACCTTCTGTTGCCAATACTTTTTTCTTTTTTAATAAACGCAAACAGACACCTTGAAATCCTTTAGAATAAAGTCGACGAAAACCATTCAAAGGAGTGTTTCAAGATGTCTTATTCAGAGTTTACCAAAGAGTTACTAGATATTCTAGACCTAAATCTTACGTTTCATGAAGATGCCTTTCGCAAAGAACGAATCAATGGCGAGACGTGCTTTGTTTTTGTTGGCACATTGACCTATCGACCAGAAGATTGCTTTCATTGCCACCATGAAAATGATCAAACCATCATTAAATGGGGCTGGAAGGAGGTCTCTATCTTATTAAATGACGTCAGTAACTACAAGGCTATTCTGCGAATAAACAAACAACGCTTTAAGTGTAAACATTGTGCAAAAACTTTCTTAGCGGAAGATTCGGTCAGTGATCGTCGATGTTCCATTGCTCGCAGAGTCAAACAAGCCGTTCTCGAGTTGTTGAGCGAACCCCTTTCCATGTCGCTGATAGCGCGCATGAAGCACGTTTCTCCAACAACCGTCATTCGGATGCTTCGCACCCTTCGTCCTAAAACCGTTTCCTTGAACCAGTCACTACCAGAAGTATTGTGTTTTGATGAGTTCAAATCGGTGAAAAACGTCTCTGGTGCCATGAGCTTTGTCATGATGGATGGGAAAACACATCAACTGTTGGATATTGTGGAGAATCGGCAACTTCCACATTTGCGAGACTATTTCTTACGTTACCCCAGAAAAGTACGTGAACAGGTGCGCTTGGTTGTTTCGGACTTCTATACACCCTATCGCACATTAGTGAAAGATTGTTTTCCAAACGCCCGAATCGTCGCCGATCGTTTTCATATCAGTCAACACATTGCTCGAGCCTTTACCACTCACCGAATTCAAGTAATGAAGGCTTTTAAAAAAGGCGATAGTCGGTCAAAACACTTAAAGAAATACTGGAAACTGCTTCAAAAGAATGCGTGGGAATTAAAGGGGCAACACCGCTACTGGCGTCCATCCTTTCGTGATCATCTAACAGAAGCAGAGATAGTCGATCGATTATTATCTTATGATGACTCCTTAAAGCGGGGCTACGAAGTCTACCAGCATTTTCTGTCCACTATCAAAAGACGAGATGTTCCTGAATTCACCGCGCTCCTAGAGGAAAACTACAAGGAGTTGCCAGAACACTACCAACCAGTCTTCAAGACCTTCAAGAGATACCGAAAAGAAATCAAACGAGCGTTGCGAGTTCCTTATTCCAACGGCCCTATTGAATGTTTAAACAACCATATCAAAGTACTAAAACGAATGGCCTATGGCTTTAGAAATTTTCAAAATTACCGAGAACGAATCTTTTTATATCGAGGGAAGTATTTCAAGAAAACCAAAAATACCACCCAACTGACTAAAACCAGAACAACAACACGGCTAGACAAGAGAGCTGCCTAGCCGTGTGAGTATCTCGATTATTCTATTGAATTTCTTCACCAACACTAGTTGACGAAGATCCCAAATAATATATTATATAGATTGTGAAAAGGCGAAAAAGGCGTGACCAGAATTTGGTCACGCCTTTCAATTTAGTAGCCTGCAGCTGGTTGTCCATAGACATCGCTTTGTTGTCCCACACCTGCATTAGGATCTGTCGCTCCGCCATAACCTTGATTCGGATCTGTATATCCTTGGTCATATTGGTTTGGATCGCTATATCCCTGATTATTTTGTGCAGTATCGTCGTTCTGTTGATAACCACTATCTGTACTTGACGAATCTCCGTAAACACCGTTATTATCATAACTATTCGGATCATCGTAGCCTGGTGCAAATTGACTGGTATCCTCACTTGCCTTGCCATCAGAATCATCATAGAACAAAGTATCCGCATCGGTTTCCTTCAGATTCGATAAAGTTTCATCTGTCGGTATTTCTAATTGCTTCTTCAATGTATTTTGAATATCAAGCAATTCATTTACCCCTAATATCTGGTAATAAATCTCATCAATCATCTGACTCTTACCAACTAATTGTTTTTGTTTGATCGTATCAAAAGCGGATAGATAGTTGGTCCCAATATCCATCATATCGTCCCAATCTAAATCCGTCTTCATATTTTTCTCTACTGCCTTTAAGATTTTCCGATAATTTCCGACACCATTAATGGACATCGCTTTCCGTAAAATCTTAGTAACCACTTCTCGCTGCCGTTTCTGCCGCCCAACATCGCCTTCTGGATCTTCGTAACGCATACGCGCATATGCTAGACCTTTTTCGCCGTCTAAAGTCTGTTTTCCTTTCTCTACATGAATGCCATCTAAAGTAAAGTCAATTTTATTATTCACTTCAATTCCACCAACGGCATCAATCAAATCTTTTAATCCACGCATATTGATTGATACATAATGATCCAGAGGAATATCTAATAACGTTTCAATTGTATCCATAGACATTTTTACTCCACCAAAAGCATACGCGTGATTTAATTTGTCATTCGTTCCATAACCGACGATTTTAGTCAAAATATCTCGATCTAAACTGACAATCGTTGATTTTTTTTGTTTTGGATTAATTGTCACTACCATCATACTATCTGAGCGTCCTTGATCGGAACGACCTAAATCACCGGTGTCTATACCAGCAAGAAGGATTGAGAACGGCTCTGCATTGTCGATGTTCGGTTTATCTCCGCTTTCACGTTTTAAGCTTGTTCGCTTGACGGTTTGACGGATATTGCTGATCATTTTACTCGCATCATTTGTCACTTGGACAGCGTAGTATGTGATCCCACCAATAAATAAATTCAATAGGATCAACAATCCTATGACAACTTTTTTCCACCGACTCATAGCACACCTCTATCAACGAATTTTTTCGTTTTATTTTCTCACAGATCGCCCGTCTGTTCAACCGCAGCAAAAAAATAATTAGTTTTATATAATGGAAACTTATAAAATAATGATTATTAATTTACCGTTCGACTTAGAGTTATACCATAAAAATATGAAGAATTTTGGAAGAGAAAAAATTTAAATAGATGATTCCACAAAAAATTGGAAAGACCGAATACTCCAGTCTTTCCAATTCATCATTTTGATTATTTAGCAGCTGCTAAATTTTCGTTTGCTTGATCCCAATTTACAACATCCCAGAAAGCTGCAATGTAGTCAGGACGTACATTTTTGTATTTCAAGTAGTAAGCATGTTCCCAAACATCTAATCCGATGATTGGTGTTTTACCATCCGTTAATGGGCTATCTTGATTAGCAGTTGAAGTAATTTCTAATTTTCCATTATTCATTACTAGCCATGCCCAGCCAGAACCAAAACGGCCTGTTGCTGCAGTTTTGAATTCTTCCTTCATTTTTTCAAAGCTGCCGAACGCTTCATTGATTGCATCTTTAATTGCGCCTGTTGGTTCGCCGCCAGCATTTGGCGCCATAATTTTCCAGAAGAAGCTGTGGTTTGCATGCCCGCCACCATTGTTACGTACTGCTGTACGAATGTCTTCTGGAACTTCATTTAAGTTCGTCACAAGTTCTTCAACTGATTGCTCTGCTAATTCTGGATATTTTTCAATCGCAGCATTTAAATTAGTTACATAAGTGTTATGGTGCTTGTCATGATGCAAATGCATCGTTTCAACATCGATATAAGGCTCCAATGCGTCGTAGCCATAAGGTAGATCTGGTAAAGTATAAGCCATAGTTCAATTCCTCCTTAAAATATCTTACATCTTAACTGTAACAAACATTGCAAACTTCTTCAAAACATCTGCCTACTGTGCAGAAGAATTCGTTTTCTCATCCTCAATAATCTCAACTTTTTTGAAAATAAACACTTTACTGAAAACATAATTGGCGATAACGACAACGACTTGAGTAATTATTTTTGCTATTAGATTACCAGTGTGCAACATATCGATAAATAGATACATACAAATCATATCCATACCAAATGATACCACACGAGCAAAAACAAATTTCCCGAATTCCCAAGCTAGTTCTTTGAAATTTCCGGTTTTTGATTGAAAAACCCAAACTTTATTCGTAACATAAGCAAAAAGAACAGAACAGATCCACGAAATAGCGTTAGAGACAGGCCAGCTTAAATGAAATAATTGAAAAGCCATTGCATAGGTAACAATATTTACAACAGTCGCAAGACCACCAAAAAACAAATAAATAAAAACTTCCCACAATCTTTTTTCTTCTAAATAATTTTTAAATGCCTGATAGATTTTCATGACTACTCACTTTCTTATTCTTCTCTTCTTTAAGTACGATAGCGAACCCAGAAAAAATAGTCAATTCTTTCTTGCTTTCTTTTTACATTTTTACAGTTCGCCTTGTTATTTCAAGCCTGTTTCGCTACAATGGCTCTTGTATATAAAGATTGGAGCGATCACATGACTTTTCGTCAATTAATCAAAGGATCCCTATTTCGCTTTGAGGATCTAAAATCAGCAAAGGATACGCCTTTTTGGAAATCGATTGTTTATCTGCTAGGACTGAGTCTGCTCTTAGCCATTCCGAGTGTCTATCAAGCGCTTCAGGTAATGAATCAACTAAAGGCTGATAGCTTGGAAATTGCTGAAAAAATTCCCGATTTCACAATTGAAAATGGTCAAATCCATACAGATCAACCAGAAAAAGGCTTCATCTATCAAACTAATTCAATTATTTTGACCTTTGATCCTGCGGGAAAACGTTCGCAGCAAGATGTTGAGAAAGATTTGATCGGAAATTATTTCAGTGTTGGATTGTTAAAAGATCAGGCTATCGTAGTCTTACCGGATTATGGTGGTGTTAGTTCTGCAATGTTCGGTGACAATGTTCTGAAATTCTCATACAAACAAGCCCCATTAAAAAATATGACTGGAGATAACATAAGAACTGGTCTTGAAGATTTGGAAATGCCCGTTTGGACACCGCTGGTGATGTTGTTAGCAGGAATTTACCCTTCCTTCATTAATTTATTTATCACCTTGATCTTTGCAGGTATTGCCGGTATGATTGTGGCAAAACTTAGATTGCGGCGAGTGACTTTCTTTGAATGCTTCAAGACAATTATTTTCTGTGCAACGATTCCAACTATCTTAGCTACTATCGTGCTACTATTTCAACCAAATTTCGACTCAAGTATACTCATAACTCTTATCAGTTTGTTTATCTTTTTCCAAGTCATCAATCATTTTCCAAAAATTGAATTACCAACCAACTAACTGCTTATGAGTCAATAAGCAGTTTTTTTTAGCAAGCTTTGTTAAAATGAAATTGAAGATTCTAAATGCAAATTGAAGTGAGGTACAAACCATGACAAAGCCAATTATTTACTTACAGAGAACCTTTCGTGAGGAATTTATAGATAAAATTCACACAATCGCTCCCGAGTATCAAATTAAAACAGAATTAACGAATGCTGACCTATCCGTTGTAGAAATCTCAGTCGGCTGGTCAAAACAATTTGGTGAATCATTACTAGCATCTGATAACTTGAAGTGGGTACAGTCGATTTCAGCAGGGGTGGACTATTTACCGTTAAAGGATTTTTCTGATCGAAACATTCTACTATCTAATGGCAGTGGCATTCATGCACTATCAATCAGTGAACATATTATCGGTGTCCTATTAGGCTATTATCGAGGATTGAATGAGGCAGTAAAAAAACAAGAACAGGAAGCTTGGGCACAAGACTCAATTCACTACGATCAGCTTTCCGGCAAAAATTTATTAGTGGTGGGTACCGGACACATCGGGCAGCAGCTTTCCAAGTCAATTCATAGCTTAGGAGTAAATGTTTATGGGATCAATACTACCGGCCATCCTGCTGAAGGGTTTGTTGAGACCTATTCTATTAAAAACATGGCGAAGATTGTACCTGAGATGGACATTGTAGTAGGAATCTTACCTGGAACTCCCGCGACCTATCACATTTTCAATAGCGATATTTTCGACAAAATGAAAAAGACCGCCGTCTTCATAAACGTCGGTCGTGGTGACACCGTTCATACAAAAGAATTAACCTTAGCTTTAGAGCAAAAAAGCATTGCCTTTGCTGCCCTGGATGTATTCGAAGAAGAACCCTTGCCAAAAGAAAAGCCATTATGGAAATTCGATAACGTTCTAATTACACCCCATATCTCAGGCATGACAGTTGATTTTCAAAATAAATTTATGAAAATCTTTTTAGCCAACTTAAAGAGCTATGTTGCGGATAAAGAGTTGTCAGTTAATCAAGTCGAGTTGAAACGCGGATACTAAAAAAGTTGGAGATTATTTCTCCAACTTTTTTTCAGTCTCCTTAACAATATAGACTGGTCGTTTCTTAGTTTCCATAAATATCTTCCCAATATACTTTCCAATAATACCAATACACAACAATTGTACCCCACCTATAAAGAGGACAATTGTCACCATAGACGGCCACCCCGCCGTTGGATCACCAAATAGTAAAGCACGCACAATGATAAAAATCATTGCGATCACAGCGACTAGACAGGAAAAAGCTCCTACAAATGAAGCAATATTCAATGGTGCATCCGAAAAATTGACTATTCCATCAATTGAGTAATTGAATAGTTTCCAAAAAGACCATGATGTCTCTCCAGCTGCACGTTCACGATTTTCGAACGAAATATATTCTGTCTTGAATCCAACCCAACTAAACAAGCCTTTTGAAAAACGGTTATGTTCGGTTAATTCTAAAATTGCATCCACCATTTGTCTGGTCATTAAACGATAGTCTCGCGCGCCATCAACCATTTCTGTCTCGCTAATTCTATTAATTAATTGATAAAATTTCTTCGCAAAAAAGCTGCGAATCGGCGGTTCTCCCTTACGATCCGCGCGACGCGTTCCGACACAATCAATATCTGAAGACTCAATCATCTCGATCATTTGTGGTAACAGTTCTGGAGGATCTTGCAAATCAACATCCATTACAGTCACAAGTTCTCCCTCTGACGCTTGCAATCCTGCATATAAAGCCGCTTCTTTCCCAAAATTTCGAGAAAAAGAAATATATCGGACAAAACTATGTTCAAAAGCTAAATCTCTTAGCACTTGTAGGGTCAAATCTTTTGACCCATCGTTAATAAAGATATATTCGAAATCAAGAGAAACGATTTCCTTTACTTTTTCCATTTCTGTAAAAAAAAGAGGAATAGCTTCCTCCTCATTAAAACAAGGAACAATAATTGATAACATTTTGATCTTCCTTTTTTATCTAAAAGCTCCCTTTGGATTTTCAGATTGATTAAAATTCACAGAATCTAATACTTTACCACTATTCTTATCAAAAACCACAAAATTTAAGCCATCCATATTTCTAGATAATTGTAAATCATCTATTTTCACATACGCAAATCTTTGATTCTCATAATGGGTATAGCTACTTTCTAGTTTTATTAGTTTCTTATTTATTGTTGTTCTCAATGAGCTGAAATTATTTTTTGTAATCCCTTTATCATTTTTTGAGTTTAATACCCCACAATAAGTCATCTCCATATTATTTGATATTTGAAAATTCGGGAACAATTTTTGAACTTGTGCGAAATCCTCACTATTTATACTCTCTGAATAATTTATAGCAACTAAAGCCACCACATAGTCCTTCTCAGCCATTACTTTTAAATATTCAGTCAAGTTACTGATTTTCATTAAACTTGGATCACCATTCAAATAGATATTATTCCAATCGGCTATGGAAATAGCTTTTACTGACTTCAGACCGAAATACCTTGCAGTAGAGCGATTAATCTGACTATCAGTATCTAAACCGACATGTGACAGGATATTAGAATAGGCTGGATAATTAGTATTATTAGAACTATCAATATCGGCAAAAAGTGGATTCAAGTTCCCAGATTCTTTCTGCTTTTCCAAATATTCATAGCGTTTATTTATTGAGATATAAGACTTTCCTATATCAGCAATACCCAAAATAAATGAAAATACGAAAGGAATTATTAAAATCGCGGATAGAACAACATATGCATATTTTATTCCTGATTTTTCAATATTTAGATTATCGGGATAATTCATAAATAGAGCAATTATAAAATATAAAACCCCTCCATAAAATGATCTTCCCCAATTAAGACCAGAGGGAGAAAGAGATAGCACATAAATTGTTGCCAAACCAGCAATGACATATCCTAAACCTATGAATGACCTAATCGAATTTTTATGAACTAAGAAACCTAGTATAATGAATATTCCTAATAAAATGAAAAAAAGAATAGCATGGTCTTTTAAATTTTCAGTAATTTGTATAATACCTAAGATTAATTTTTTTGAAAAAGACCAAGTAGCCCTTTCGAAATACGTTGATCGAATAGCATTACCCGGCGCACTAACCATTAGTATTAATCCAATCGTCATTCCAACTATCCCTGATGTCATCCAAGGTTTAAAGTGATTATTTTTAAATTTCATAACTAATACATACATAATTACGATCAATAATGCCCCCCCTGATGTATTCTCGTTGCACCAACCAGAAACGACACCAAATAAAAGCATTAATATAATCCCTACTACTCTATATCTCTCAAGAAAACTATTTGATTGTGTCAAATATGCTTTATGATAAATTGCTATCATAGATAGCATAATAATACTACCCCATAAATAATTGGCTGATCCTGTTTCCCATAAAAAAACTTGACCAAAAGTTGGTATGAAAAGCCATAAAGCAACACTTATCAATAAATACTTACCAATTGAATATTTCTTGTTATGAGTCCACCTTGATATATAAAATATTAGTAATGTCAAATAGGCAAAAGCTAATGAGTTAAATATATTAAATATAAATTTTGGCATTAAAAGAAAAATTCTAGCTATTATATGAACTATTGAGCGTCCAGTCCACGTCATGTACTGTGTGTATTCATTCTGTAGAATGGTTGAAAAATCTTGTGTCTTGTATAAATACTCTAAATCATCCGCAATTAAGGGGGTTAAAAAATTTAGAACCAGCATAACAAGAAAAACAATACTAACACTCATCATAAAAAAAAATTTACTACTTAAACTGAACTTTTTTTTCACTCTCTTACTCCTCTATATTAATATAGGAAAATATTGAACTACAGCGAGTTAATAGTAAACTCATATTTTGGTTCATCTAGTTCCGCATCATAATCTACAACCAAATCGTATCCTTTAAAAAACCATTCATCTGCTTCTTCAACAAAGAACATCATACCATTAGCATTTTCTTCAAGCAATGGGTTTTCTGGAATATCCACCGACATTCCTACTGAAAAACCATCGTGTACCTGTGTTTTTCCATAGACCTTGCCATAAAACTTGATGCCTTGTCCTTCTGCTAATTCAAGTTCGCGTTTGAACCATTCTTGGGCTTTTGGTGTTATTGTTAACTTCATTTATTGAACCACCTATCCATTCATTTTTTCATCTAAATAATCTACGTCTTCATCACGACCGATTACTACTAAATGGTCATCCTTTTGCACGACCTCTTCGGCTGGCGGAGTAACGATCGGATCTTGATTGTCGCGGCGAATCGCTACTACATTCAAGCCAAAACGTTGGCGGAAATCTAGCTCATCCAGTGTTTTTCCATAAAATTTACGATTGGTTACATTGATCTCTGCCAAAGAGAATTCATCTGAAAGCTCTAAATAATCCAGAATATTTTTTGAAACTAGATTATGCGCTATCCGTTGTCCCATATCACGTTCAGGATGGACAACGCGGTCAGCACCGATCTTTTCTAATACACGTGCATGGTATTCATTTTGCGCTTTGGCTAAGATGTTTGGCACACCCATTTCTTTGACCATCAAAGTCACTAAAATACTCGCTTGGATATCCTCACCGATGGCCACAATCACATGATCAAAGTTGCGGATTCCTAGTGATCGTAAAGTCATCTCATCCTGTGCATTTGCGACTACGGCATGAGTGGCAATATTCATATATTCATTCACACGATCTTCGCTGCTGTCGATCGCCAAAACCTCTTGTCCCGATTCAATCAGTGTCCGGCACATACTACCACCGAATCTACCTAATCCAATGATCACAAAACTCTGTTTCATATTATCTCCTCGCACTAAACTAGTCATTTTTTATTTCACTTTCTAAGTATAGCAAAGAACGGGTTGATAAAACAGAGATGAACTCTCTATTTTATCAACCCGTGTTTAAAGGCATAGATCGCTGCTTGTGTCCGATCTTCTACCTCCAGCTTAGCCAAAATATTGGATACATGTGTTTTTACTGTTTTCAACGTGATGAATAACTCATCGGCAATTTCTTGATTACTCATTCCTTGCGCGATCAATAGCAATATCTCCTGTTCGCGATTCGTCAATTCTTCATGCAGAACATGACGGTTACGATTTGATAATTGCTCCATCATCTTTGTTGTCACTTCTGGTTCTAGGACGCGCTCTCCATTGAACGTTTTTCGAATAGCGTTCGCGATCTCATGAGCAGTCGATGTTTTCAGCAAATAACCAGATGCCCCTGCTTCGATTGCTGGGTATACCTTTTCATCATCGATAAAACTGGTTACAATCAAGATTTTAGCCTCTGGCCATTCCTTCAAAATTTTCTTAGTTGATTCAATTCCATCCATTACTTCCATCACTAAGTCCATTAAAATTACATCTGGCCGAAGATCCATTGCCTTCTCGTAGCCTTCCTCGCCATTTTCCGCCTCGCCTACGACTTCTACATCCGCTTGGATCGATAGATAAGAAGAAACGCCTAAACGAACCATTTCGTGATCATCCACTAATAACACTCGTATCATATTCTGCCTCCTTGTATATTCGATTTGTATGACCTTTGTCATTCAACTATAATGCAATCCTACTATTATTTGAACTGACTTCCTTATTTCGCTTCTATTGACATTGTCAGACAATATCTGACAACAGAATTTTAAATTACTAACCCGATTATTCATTTCCATTCGCTGCTAATGAACTTTCAATGTTTGAATTGGCATCTTCAACAACCGGAACTTTAATCTCAATACTCGTTCCTTGACCCTTGAAACTAATAATCTTAGTTGAGCCGCCAACCCCAGCGATTCGTTCACGAATATTTCGCAGTCCATAGCTCCCGGCATGTTCATCTTTAGCTTCAAAACCGACCCCATCATCGATGACACGCAGCAAGATGCTCTGGCCAACAATTTTCAGATAGACTTCCAACTCATTCGCTTTCGCGTGACGCAGCGTGTTGGAGAGTAATTCTTGTACCACACGGAACAATTGGTCTTCGATACCAGCTGAAACTTGGATATCTTGGACATCCCATTTCAACTGAATCTGAATCTTTGTCTGCAGCTCTTTCAGCAGCTGCTCGATCCCTTGCCGCAGACTCTTTCCTTCTAAACTGATAGGTCGCAAATGAAGAAGCAATGCCCGCATTTCTGATTGGGCCGCATTGATAATATCAGCTACCATCGCCAATTGCTTTTTGTAGGGCTCTAGCTCTTCCGAATGCTGAGACTGCTCATTCAGGGCTGACATCATCATCATTGCCGCAAACAGCTGTTGAGAAACTGAATCGTGCAATTCTCGGGCTAAACGATGCCTTTCTTCTTCTAAAATCTTTTCTTTCGTTGTCCCATCCACCATTTGCGGCTGATTACTTAATTGCTGCAGTTCCCGTGACATACTGACTAGTTTTTCTTTGATCCGTTTAATATCATGGTCTACCAGAAGCATCTCTTTATTTTGGGAGATGGCAACATCTAAAGAAGGCTGATCGTAATCACCAGAAGCTAAGTTCTGTAGTTTCCCTTCGATTTTTCCCAGTTGACGTTTTTCTAAAAACGTCACAAGAAAATAGACTGCCGCACTCACAGTCAAGGAAATGACGATAATGTGAACAAATAAAGGAATATAAAAAATTCGTGCTACGAATAATTGCCCAAACATCTGCTTTTTACCAATTGCGTACATGTACAAAAATAACGTTGTCAGAATCAATAAAAAGGAGATCAGCCCAGAATAAAGGGAAATTTGTAAACGAGAATATTTCCCCATCATACGCGGATCACCTCGACATCTCCAACCAATGTATTGGTCACAATTTTTAATCTTCGAGGACTTTCATCGTAATCCTCACTATACATCTTGATTGTTTCATTACGAAGAACCTGTGTGTCCTCATCAAAATCAACTTTCCCATACAATGTTGCATGTTCGAAAAGAATACCGATCCCATAAGGAACTAATATACGTGTCCTTCCAAAACCCTTACGAACAATCACTATACTATCCTCTTTCGGCAGTAATGTATTTCCTAGGTCAACGATCGTATCTCCAGCTAGAACTGCTACGTTAATATCATCCCACTCGAAAACTTGTGTCCCGATTCGATCATTTCCAATCCAGCTTTGTTTCTTCCGCTCGCCATTATGACTCGTCGGATCTGTGGTTTCCACCATCACGATGCTCTTCTTATTCTTTAAGGATCGATTCGGCATGGAGATGCCTGCAATTTCAAACCCCTTAAGGCCAAGAAATATTACAGCAAAAATCAACATCAACCAAGTCGCAGGACTATTCACTAAACAGATGATTAAAATCACAGAGCCTAAGATCAATTGGAATTTGCTACGACGATGTTTCCGTAAAGCCCAATAGATATTCAATGCTCCAAACAGAAGCATAATCAACATAAAGGGATTTGAAGATAATTGCCATAATAAGAAAATTGCAAGCAAGGCTTCAATTACAATGAAAAAGCGCCACGGACTTTTCATTTTGTCTTCCTCCCAACTTTTTATTTATACCTTATTCTACTTTCTTTACGTTCTAAATACTATCGGTCTAAAGTCGCAACCTCCGTCAATAGAACCTAAAATAAAAGAGGCGACCAGCGCCTCTTACGTTTACTTCTAGTTTTGTTTTACATCAACGATCTTGACTTCCATGTTTCCGCCTGGTGTTGCAATTGTCACAACATCCCCAACACTTTTGCCAATCAGCGCTTGTGCGATCGGTGAATCATTTGAGATTTTACCAGTCAATGGATCTGCTTCAGCTTTCCCAACGATCGTATATTCTTCTTCTTCATCATCAGGCAGTTCAACAAAAGTTACAGTCTTGCCGATTGAGATTTCATCTGAGTCAACATTTTCGTTGTCAATAATTTGCGCGAAACGAATCATATTTTCTAAAGTACTAATACGTCCCTCAACAAAGGCTTGTTCATCTTTAGCAGATTCATACTCAGAGTTTTCAGATAAATCGCCAAAGCTGCGGGCAATTTTAATTCTTTCAATGATTTCTCCACGTTTTACTGTTTTTAATTCTTCTAATTCCTGCTCTAACTTTTCTTTTCCCTCTAGAGTCATTGGATATGTTTTTTCTACCATTTTTCTTCTCCTTCAATCAACAAAATTACGAAAGGTAATCCTTTATAGATTTTATCCACAAAAGATTACCACGTAATTACTGTAATGTAAATTGTTTATTTCTCTTTATTGACATATTTTTCAACCAATTCCATATGCTCTTCATAAGTTTTGGCATAATAAACTTTTCCGGTCGAGATATCTGCAACAAAGTAATAGTTCTCATTCTTGGTCGGATCAAGTACAGCCAAGATTGCTTCTTGACTTGGATTATCGAATGGTCCAGGTCCATAACCAGAATTCGTGTACAAGTTATAAGGCGAATCAACCTCTGTATCTTTGATCGTGACAACCTCTTTATGCTCACCTAACGCATATAGAATTGAAATATCTGATTGTAACGGCATTTGCGCTTCAATCCGGTTAAAGAAGACTTGCGCGATTTTTTTGCGGTCAGATTGAGTTACCCCTTCTTTTTCTACTAATGACGCTAAAGTCATGACTTCCTGAACAGTTAACCCTTTTTCTTTGATCTGACTATAATAAGGGGTTAATACTTGATTCATCGTATCAACCATCTGTGTCACTAAATCTTCCAGACTCCTATTCTTGTGAACATTATAGGTTGCTGGGAATAAATAGCCTTCTAAGCGATAACGCACATCCTTGGCATTACCTGCGTCCGTTAACAGATCAGGATACTGAGCTTTCAATTGATCAAAGAATTTTTCATCTTTCATTACTTTGATGAAATCTTCTTTCTTGAAGTCTGTCTTTTTAGCAACTAAGCTGGCAATCTTATCGACATCGTATCCTTCAGGAACAGTTAATTTGGATGCATCGTCAAGTGGTTCAGCACTGCCTCCCTGTTGTAACTCTTTACTGATTTGATCTAACGTCATGTTGGGTGAAAATTGATAATAACCCGCTTGAAAATTCGTCAGGTTCTTAAATTTAGTATAGAAGTTGAAGACCATCCCATCGCGAATGACATCTCCTTCTTCCAATATATCGCCAATCTGACGATTTGAAGATCCACTTGGAACTTCTACCTGTACTAATTTTTTATCATTCTTATCTAATGGCTTTAACCCAGCACTGACATAATTATAGCCTGAGATTGCTAAAATTCCGGCGACGATCAAAATCCCAATCGTCAATATATATACGATTTTGCGGACGACTCGATCCTCTTTGCGACGTTCTGCTCGTTTCAAGTTGCTCTCCTCACTTAAATCCCCTTCAAATTCATCATCCATACTGCGAAGCTCATCAAACTTTTCGCCTAGACGATGGAAAATCGATGGTTCTTCTTCAGTATTTCCATCACTTTTAGGCTGCTTTTCAACTTGATCTGTTGATTTCTTCGCAACAGGAGCAGCAGCTTTTGCCGTTTTATGAGATTCTGAATGACGGGATGATGCTTTTTTATTTGGTACTTTTGAAGGTTCAGACTTTTGCTCTTTCTTTTTAACAGCTTTCTTTTCTTCAACAGTTGTATTCTTAGCTTCTTTTGGTGACTCAACCTCTGATTTAGAAACCTTATCATCTGAAATGTTTTTTTCTTTTGGTGGTTCTTTCTTTTCTATTTTCTTTTCGACTGGCTTAGACTTCTGCTCAGAGACCGTTGATGTTTTCTTACTTTGTCTGTTGCCAAATAAGCGCTCATAAGACGAAGCTAAATCGTCATCATCGCTAGAATCTTTCTTTGCTCCTGAAGTTCCAGATTTCGTCGTCTTTTTTTTGGTTGACTCTACATCACGATTTTTCTTTCCCTCTTCTAAAGCCCGCATAATCTGCTCTTTAAAAGATCCTTCTTCTGAGTGTTGGTTTTGATCCTCAGACAAAAACAACTCCTCCTTACTTCATGTCATAACTTTAACCATTATACATGAAATGAAAGAGGAGGGAAATGTAAAATTTATTTAGTTAAGGAAATTATATTTTTTTCTCTTTTACTTTCTTCTTCATATAAACGATACAGGTTTAACTCATACTCTTTTTTTGCATTTGTGACTACTGTATCAAGGATTAATCCCGTAATTAACAACAACAACGAAAAAACCATTAAGCCTGTTGCTAATATCGAAGAAGGCACTTTAGTAATAAAACCTGTGCGAACAAACTCATTGATCACTGGTACACCAAAAATCAGTCCAAACAAAAAGAAAATTAGACTAATAACAGAGAAAAACAATAACGGCTTATAATCTTTGAACATCTTCAAGATCGTCAATAAAACTTTGATCCCATCAGAGTAAGTATCTAACTTCGATTCACTACCTTCAGGTCGGTCACGATAATCTATCGGAATCTCTACCAGTTTAAAACGCTTATCTAAAGCATGTATTGTAAATTCTGTTTCAATTTGAAATCCTGAGCTCATTACAGGAAAACTCTTAACAAACATTCGGTTGAATCCGCGATAGCCAGTCATTACATCCTTAATATCCGCTTGATACAAACGATTGATTGAGTTCTTGACCAAGTTATTCCCGAAATCGTGAAAGGCTCGTTTATTCTCGTTAAAATACGTCCCATTGGATAATCGATCTCCGATAACCATATCCGCTCTGCCTTCTTTTAAAGCTGCAATTAGCTCCTTAGAGTTTTCAGCGGGGTACGTATCATCACCGTCCACCATCAAATAGTAATCTGCCTCTATATCAAAAAACATTTGACGAATAACATTCCCTTTCCCCTGGCGTGGTTCCTTTTTTACGATTGCTCCTTCATTCAGTGCAATTTCGTACGTATTATCTGTTGAATTATTGTCATAGACGTAGATAGCCGCACCAGGCAATTCCCTTTGAAAATCATTGATTACTTTTTTGATTGTCAGTGATTCGTTATAACAAGGGATAAGGATAGCTATTTTTTCATTGTTCATGTTTACTCTCCTAACTTCACAACTATCTATCATAATACCAAAAAAAAGTCGGATGCGCTCCGACTTTTAAATCAAATTTTCAGATTCTAAATATTTTCTCATACCTGCTTGAACACTAAAGTTTGGTTTAAATCCTAAACTCTTAAGTCTGGAAATATCAGCAACTGAGTCCTTAATATCTCCATCTCTTTCTGCTTCATACTTTACAGGCAGTTTAATGTCTAATGCTTCATCAATTACTCCAATTAGTTCATTCAAATCGAGTGCCTCTCCAGTTCCAACATTAAACTGTCGACCCAAAGAATCTTCTTTACTTGCTACGAGCAATAAAGCCTGAATAACATCTTCAATGAAAACGAAATCGCGTGATTGCGAACCATCACCAAACAAAGTAAATTCGGCTTCTGCTCCTGCTTGTAGTTTTTTGTACCGATCTACTAAAATTGATATAACACCGCTGTATGGTGATTCTGGATTCTGATTTGGTCCATAAACATTAAAGAAGCGCACAGCACTAGTGCGTATACCATACAGATGATTATAATCCAATACATATTGCTCTGCAGCAAACTTGTCGACTGCATACGGAGTCAAAGGACGAATAACTGATTCTTCCTTCTTGGGTAAAGTTGGCTCATCACCATAAACTGCTGCTGATGAGCTGAAAACTAACCGTTTCAAATCTTTTTGATACTTTTTGATTAATTCTAGCAGCATCAAAACACTTTCAAAATTTATTTGGTGTGTTTCTACCGGACGCTCGACCGAATCTGCCACACTAGCAATTGCAGCCAGATGGAAAATATAGTCGAAAGTATTTTTTGAAAGAATTTCATTCATTAATTCTTTATCCGTAACTGAACCATTAACAAATGTAAGGTTGGAATTTTTTACTAAGTTCTCCTCTTTCCCCATCGATAAATCATCAAGAACAATTACAGAACTTTTTTTAGATAAATGATTGGCTAAAGTAGAACCGATGAAGCCGGCACCACCTGTGATTAAGATACTTCTCATTACATTATCCACCTCTGATTAAAATTCTATTTCTTTGAACGAATAGTACGTCTTATTGTTTCAATCGTTCCTTTGACAATGTCTCCATTTACAAACAACAGGATTATTAAGCAGATAGTCTCCAAGATTATTAGTATTAGTCCATCGAATTTAAAAATTAAAAAAACTTGAAGAGCTAAGACAATGTGATTTGCTACAATATTCTTAATATCTATTTTGACAATAATAAACTTACTTGTATCATAGATTCGGATCATCCAACCAACAAACAAACTTATCATAGAGGCCAATCCGACACCTATTAAGCCGAACATTGAAATAAACACAAAGTTAAGAACAATACTTAAAATACCAGAAATAATTGAAGTATTCATTAATCCTCTTGTTTTCTTTTCTGCTATATAAAATTGCCCATAAAAACCAATAAACCCTGAATAAATCGCTGAAATTAATAAAAATGGAGTGACTTCCCAACTGGTAAAATATGAACTCTGAACAAGATTACCCAACAACCACTTCAATATGACCATAATTGAAGATGCAGTAAAAAAAAGTAAAAATGCATAATATTTAAAAATATTTGCATGGAACTCACCACGATTCTCAGAATCAATCTCTTCAACTAATGAAATCTGCCAAGCTTGAGAAAATACAGACTGCATCATAGAAATCACTGAGGGTATCTTGTTTGCTACAGCATAAATTCCGTTTGCTCCTACTCCTAAAAAATATAGAATGAAATACCGGCTGGCACTGTTCACAAACCACCATAATACGTCATTGGGAATTGTCGGAACAGAAAACATTAGCATTTCTTTGATAAAACTTTTACTAATCAGTTTAGTCGAAAAACTTTTAAAGTATGGTGTCGTTATTGAAAGATAAATCAAAGAAATAATTTCAGCAAGTATTAGAGAAATAAGATAACCATTCAAGCCCATCTTTAAAACCACTAAAAAATAAATATTCAATAATCCGATTGCTAATGTCTTGATCATACCGTTAAAGGCAAAAACTCTTACTTGTCCATTACCTCTGGCAAATTGAGCAATTATTTGTGTGAAAATTTGAAATGCTAACAGCATTATAAACGCCAATAATATTTTATTAAACGCTCCGGTTAAGGACAATAAAGGATAGCAGAGAGCAGTAATTAAGATACCTATTAAAGCTATTACTGTTGAATTGGTAACCACGGCTTTCTTATCTACGCCTTTATCTAACGCAAAGCGCAAAACAGCAACAGATATTCCGCCAGATACTATTGGAATCATTAAGCTGACTGTCGTTGTTACTAAATCAACTTGTCCATATTCTTTAGTCGTAAGATAATATGTATATAGTGGAACTAGGACAAATGAAATTAATTTACTTCCCAAATTTCCTACTGCAAATATAAACGAATTTCCTACTAACTTTTTGTATTTACCCATATTAATTCAATATACGACCTTTCGGAAAAATTTTAAGCAAAAGAGAACATTAGCAAATGTCCATACATTGAGTCCTCTTCCTATTTTGACATTTCCAATAGTATTCGATCTCCTAAAGTTTGGCTTGCATGGCCGGATTCGGAAATATTTAATTCATCTTTAAATCTTCGAACACTCAGCAAATATTCATTCAAATCAAAATTTCTGATACTATCAAGAAAAGAATTTTGATCCATCGTTACTGGAAAAGGTAAATCAATTAAGTCCATTACCAATCCTCTATTTTGTTTATACTTATCATAATCATAAGCATAAATAAAGCACTTTTTATCAGAAACCAAAGCTTCGCCAATAGTTGATGAGTAATCAGTTATTAGTAAATCAGTAGCACATAACAGCTCCTGCATATCATTGTAATTAGAAGCATCAATGATATGAGTGCTATTAATATCACCAAGAATCAATTTCTTATTTTCTGTATCATTGGGATGTAAACGAATAAGTAATACATAATCTTTATTGAACTTCATAGAAATTGTTTTTCTTACGTTCTCTAAAAATTCGGAGTTAACTTCTACAAGCTCACCAGCCCTAAAAGTAGGAGCATAGAGCACAATTTTTTTTTCTGAAGGAATAGAATAATTTTTATAAACTTTCTTAATTACAGCAGGATCATTATTTACAATTACATCATTTCTAGGAACTCCCTCCCTGAAAATCTCTCCCTTGTACCAAAACATTTTTCCAACATTTTTGAATAATTTAGAACTTTCAAATACAAGCAGATCACACATTTCAGAGTCTTTTTTTGCTAATTTTACATATCTTGGTTTTAGTTTTTCGACAGCATTATTTTCGATTCGTTTTAATCCAAATCCAGCATGCCAAGTCTGTAAGTAAAACTGACCTTTTCGTTTTGGAGGATAAAAACTTTTTCGACTATTATCTATCCAAATTTTTGCCGAAAACATCTCAAATAATGCTTTTATTGATCTATTTTTTACCAAACGAATTCCAATTGGAAATTGCATAGCTTGAGTCTCGATTACTTCTGGTTTACATAACCATACAATATCCAAATCCTTCCTCTGAGATAATAAGTATTCACAAATATACTTTGGATTATCCCCATAACCTTTGCCAAAATAACTGGAAACCACAATTTTGTTTTTATTGAGTGGTTTTAAAACTAGGAATGGATAGCAACAGTAGAATATTCCATATCTTCCAATTCTCAGAAGAATACTTTTTAACACAAACATTGTTCGGAATATTTTAGATTCTAAGTTATTCTTCATTGACATTATTCCTCTCAATGCAAATTCTGACCTTCTTTTTCCTCGTTCATTTTTCCAATCACATTACCTAGTAAAAACCAGAATAAAAATGCTCCTGAAATATTCACTAAAATCATTTCATTGTGAAAAAAACCAGAAAAAGCTAGTGCAAAAACACCACAAATACAATATACAATACGTTGAGATAAAAAGTTAGCTATTGGTTTGAATAGAAAACCAATTACCTTTGAAGCTTTACTGACAATAAAGGCAATAAAAGTTATTCCACCAAAAATTCCAGTAGAAGCTAACGTGTTCAAATATGCGTTATGGACCGAAAAATTACGTTGTGCAATATAAGTATTAGGTAAAACATCCTGTGCATATGCAATCATGTTTTTCGGAGATGTCCCAAATAGCCAGTTAGACTGAAAAATTTCCAAAGCGCTTTTCCAAATAGTAAAACGTAAATTAGATACATCCGAACTATCCGTCACATCATGTCTAGTCAAATTAACTTTACCTTCCATTTTTTTTCCGGCAGATTGTTCTTTCTCAAAAAATTGTGGAAAATAAGACCATCCGGTTTTAATTAGCTTAGTGATTAAAAAGATAATTGCAGCGACTGCTACTCCGCTTAAAAGAGACAACAAAATTGATAGCCCTAAATTTGTCTTCTTTTTTAATTGAAACTGGTACATAGTAAAGAATACAAAAACAAAAGTTGTCAATAAAAGCGTAATAAGCCCATTTCTAGATCCTGATAATACGATATAACTAATATTTAGGAATATCGATAAACAAATACCTGCTATTAACCATTTATTTTTAAATTCTTTACTAAAAAGATAATACAAACTTAAAAAAATAGTAACGACACACATTACTGATCCATAGTTTGGATCAGAAAAAACACCGAATAAGCGGCCTTCTAGCATTCCAATTCTCAATGGGTTTACCCTTGTTAATTGAATCAAATAATGAAATTGTGTCAAGAACATTCCGAGTGAAACTACTACTAGAAGCGTCCAAACAGTAATAAGAATACCACTAATCCAAGACAATAATTGTTCGGAATCTTTTTGGTTGGAACTTACACCATGGTCATAGACAATGAAAAAGTATAATGCCTCCCATATGATGAATTTAATGTTTGCAAAAATTCCATATTTCATATTGACAAGACTTGAAACAATCATAATAGCAATGAACAAAAGAAGTAATGTATCATAAGTCCAACGATTCCTTTTCAATATTCTTGTAAAAAAATCTGCAGCTAAGACGATACTTCCAAAAATTGCTAAAAATGAAAATATTACATTATCAATAATTGAAGGCAATAAGCTGTAGGGTCCGACCGCTCTACTAATCAGTAGTAGTAACAACCCAATTATAAAAATATTTTTCCCTCTTTGGAGCAACACATTTTCTTTATATTCCATAAAACCCATTCTTCCTTTTGACAAATTAAAATTTTATCAACTATTTTTTTTAACCACATGATTATACTTTATTTTTGCTAATAAATCATAACAAGAATTACTGATCATCAAAGCTATCATTGATAATTTTCTACTTTTTGTAAATACTGAATTCTTCATTACAAATGTAAAATTAGATCGAAGAAAGTTCACGATTTGTTTTCTACTTTCTTTCATCCCTTTTTCATCACTCAAAGCCATCTTATCCAATACATCAAAATAGGACCAACAAATTCTCCTCTGAATAGAATCTAGGAGTTCTGGGTATACTTTGTTAATCAACTTTCCATTATACTCCCATGCTTCTATAACATCAAAATTTTTTTCAGAAAAAGCTAATCCGGTGATACTATCATTTCTTCTATAATAAAAGTATTTTTGTTCCGTATTCGAAACGACTCTATCGCACTGCAGTAACAAATCCATAATGATAAAAGCATCTTCCACAATTTTACCTTCTGGATAGCGCACCTTATCGAATAGCTCTTTTTGATAAAGTTTATTCACAGCATAGGCAAAAATATCTGTACTATCTAGGACTGCCTTAATAGCATCTTTTTGATTAATAAGCTGTACTTTTTTTTTGTTGGATACTTTAGTCACTCGATTTTCATAGACATCTATCATTTCTATCGTTGATATATTGGCATTGTAGGCTATAATTTGATTAAATAAAACTTCATACATATCCTCAGCAATATAATCATCACTATCCACAAAGCCTAAATACTTACCCTTGGCAATTTCAATACCAGCGTTTCGTGCACTACTCAATCCGCCGTTCTCTTTATGGATTACTCTGACACGAGCATCCCGTTTAGCATATTGGTCACAAATAGCACCAGAATTATCGGGCGATCCATCATCTACTAAAATCAGTTCAAAGTCCTTGAAAGTCTGATTTAGTATAGACTCAACACATTTTCTTAAATACTTTTCTACATTATAGACAGGAACGATGATACTTATTTCACACATTAAATTCGCTCATTTCTGATTAACTCTACTGTATTTTTTAAAGCCTCATTCACTCCAAATAGTGCTTTCCAGCCGATGGAATCAATTTTATTTGAAGCTAAGATAGCTTGACTTGCTGTTGAAAAACCTTTTCGTTCTTCTTCGTCAGGCAAATCAAAAATAACTTCTTTCTGATTTAAGCTTGCTAATGCTTCAGCTAAATCTTTTAAATATAAATCAAATTCTGGAACAGCAATATTATACGCTTCACCATTTTTACCACTTGCTAATAAGTAGAGTAATGCATAAACTACATCTCCAACATAAGCATAAGAGAAATATTGATTACCTTCACTCTTCAAAACAATATCCTCATCATTAACAGCATTCAAGATGAATTGCGATGATGCCTTTGAATCGTTTAATAGCATTGTAGGCCCGAAAGTACGACAAATCCGCGGAATAACAATATCCAATTTATGTTTTGCAATATATGCTTGGCAAAGACTCTCACTAGCTCGTTTTCCCTCAGGATATCCTGCTCTCAATGTATTACAATCAATATAGCCACAGTAATCTTCTGAAAATTTCTCCACGTCTCCTCTGTTTTCACCATAGATTTCAACAGTTGAGAGAAAAGCAATTCGCTTTGAACGATTACGGACAGCAAAATCTAAAACTTGTTGCGTGCCCATTAAGTTTGTCATGATCGTTCCGATTGGATCAGTTGCATAGGCTCTGGGATGTGTATTACTAGCTCCATGGAGAACATAATCAACTTTATCATCTAATGCAATTGGTTGAGTGACATCTGTTTCTACCATATGAAAAAGGCTAGAGTCCAGATACATTGAAAATCTTGATCTTAAGCGCTCTAGACTTCTTCCCATTGCAAAAACATGGATGTTTGCATTTAGTTTCTCATTTCTTCTCATTAAAACATCTATCATATAGGAACCAATCATTCCAGTTGCACCGATAATCAAAAATGAATGGTTATCAATCTTGTTCCAGTCATTTTTTGCCTGGTTGATTCTATCTAACTCAGAACGATAGATTTCATTTTCTAATAACACACTTCCACCTCTAGTCCTTCATCTTTAAATATGCTTTGAAAAGTTCTAAATCATCCTGTGTCGTTAATTTGATGTTCTTGTCAGATCCAGCTGCAAAATACAATGTTTCTCCCAGTTCGACCATCATGGTATTTGTATAGGAAGAGTCGGTCATTCCAACATCTTCTTTGATTGCTTTATCATAGGCCCAGCTTAATTTTCCAAACTGATAAGCTTGAGGAGTAGAAACTCTGCGTAGGGTATTACGATCAATGTACTGTTTCGTAGTTTCTTCTGTATCCTTTAAGAAAATTTGCTCGTTATATGGTAATGAAGTAACGCCATTTCCATACTCTTGACACTTAACGATTACATCTGACAATACAATTTCATCTACTAAAGGGCGAATGCCATCATGAATAATGATTGTGTCATCTTCCTCCGAGTACTCTTTAAGAAATTGAACACCATTATTGATAGACTCCTGTCCTTTGGAACCTCCGGGAATGATCCATTGAACCTTTTTAAGTCCGTATTCTTTCACGTAACCCCACAGTGTTTCTTCCCAGCCATGCTTACAAACAACTAATACCCGATCAACAAGCGGATGTTGCTCAAAAGACTCAAGAGTATAGATGATGATTGGCTTACCTTCAATTGTTATGAATTGTTTTGGTATATCCTGTCCCATTCTTTTTCCGACACCGCCGGCAATAATTAATGCTGTAATCACTTATTTGTCCTCCTTGTTGGTTAAATAATAAATACCTTTATATTTTGTATAAGCATTATCTGGATCAATAAACACTGTTTCGTGGTGCGCCACTCGTTGATCTTCTGGAGGTAGCTGCATGTAGTGTCCGAAAACATTTGATAGATAATTATCATAGCCAATTGGTATTGGTAATTCTGTATTCTCAAAAGGAACTTTTTTAGCATCAGAGAAATCTTTTTTAGGGTAGACATTACCCATGTACCTAGGGCCTACACATAATTCAGTAACAAAACCAGTTTCTTTTGAATTATACTTTGTCATCCTATTTTCTGCATACTTCCAAACATGGTACTTATTCAATTGACTAGGTGCCAGATTCAATAACAATTTTCCTAATTTCGCAAAAAAAGCTCCATGATTTTGGGGAACTTGTTGACTACAGTATACAGCATAAACTAATGCCCAAAACTTTTGGATTTTTCTTTGATATTTTTTTTCTGGAGCAACATCTAAAGGAAAAATATCAATCTGAATACCATGACTAATATCCAAGTCTTCTTGATAAGTCTTGATAAAAGTGGTCTCTTTATCTCGAAGCGTTGTGAACGAATTTCGATCATTGTAATCCTTACTAGCTCTCAATAAAACGAATTTATTATCGCTCTCTTGATCTTTCCACAAAACTAGTAGTTTTTCATAATCTGACCTAGGCATAAAAAAATCTAAATCATCATCCCAAGGAATAAAGCCTTGATGCCTAACTGAACCTATTGCTCCCCCACCACATAAATAGCATAACAATCCATTCCGATCACAAAAATCAGAAAAATACTTTGCAAGTTCTAAGCTAGTTACTTGTACTTGACGTAATTGCTTGTCTTTACTGTACATATGATCCCTCAATCGCTAATATTTTCTCTTTAATAATGCCATTAATCCTGGCATCCTTGTCTCAACAAAAGCACCAGTATTAAGGACAAGTAAAAACAAAGGTTTTGGTATATTAAAAAATATCTTGGTAATTCTTTTTGCTATGGTATCAGTTTTAGCTATTTTTTTTGCGTCTAAAATCGATTTGTCAAGCAAAATTCTATTGATTTCAATTTTTTTTTGACTCTTATTAATTTTTTCTGTTTCCAAAATCGAAAAAATGACAGACGTTGTCCCCTTGAGTAATAATGCAGCCATCCCATCTTTATTTTCATCATTTGTAATTGCATTACTACGTTCGTAAAACTCTTTAAAAGTGGCAAACTTATTTTTATTATACTTATTCGTAATTCCTAGGCTGTTTTCAAACTCATAAATATATTCAATTTTTGAGTTCATTACAACCTTAGAACAATGTTTGTAATAGTCTAAATTGAAAATTCGATCCTCACAACTACTATAATTCTTGAAACGTATTGCGCGATCCACAATAATATCTCGTCGATAGCATTTATTCCACACAACATACATCAATTGTTTATTCATCAATTCATACATGTCAGATAAAAATTCTTCATTATTACTATAAACATAGTCATCCACTAAATAATCCTTTTCATCAACAATCTTTTCTTGATTTAGAGTTCTAAAGGTGAATGAGCTTATAATCAAATCAAGGTTAGAATTATCAGAAATGATAGTCAAATAATCATCTAATATGGTCTGCTTAGGAAAATCATCCGCGTCAAAAAAGAGCAGATAGTCACCCGTTGCTTGCTCAATTCCGAAATTTCTAGCTAATCCAGGTCCTTCATTCTTTTTACTAAACAAAGTGAATCTTGTATCTCCTACAATATAATTATTAATTACTTTTTCAGTATCATCAGTAGAACCATCATTAACGAGTAAAACCTCAAAATTCGAGGAATCCATTTTCTTCAATATATCGATAGTCTTGGTAATGGTTAGTTCAGCATTGAAAATCGGAATTATAATACTAAATTTTGGTTTGGACATTCTTTCACCTCAAATTACTGTAAGATTTTCTCTTTTGGAAAGTCCATATTATCTAACGATGTGCAAACCTCGTCTTCTTCCAGACCTTGTGAAGAAACTTTATCAAATAATATTTTGATGGTCTGCAGCAAGATTTTTAAATCCAACATGAAAGAGTATTTCTTGATATAAAGCAAGTCAAATTTCAATTTGCTGTTGTAGTCCGAAACATATTTACCATAAACCTGAGCATAACCAGTAATTCCAGCGCGCACGTTATGGCGTAGATAATAATAGGGATTTTCTTGATTAAATTGCTCAACAAAGAAAGGTCGTTCTGGACGTGGACCAATAATGGACATGTCCCCTTTTAGCACGTTAATCAATTGAGGTAGTTCATCAAAACGAACAGCACGGATAAATTTTCCAACAGGCGTTACGCGAGCATCATTACTTTTAGCTAAAACTGGTCCTGATTTAGACTCCGCTGTTGCGCTCATGGAACGGAACTTATATATAGGAAACTCCTTTTGATCCTGAGTAATTCGAATTTGCTTGTAGATAACTGGACCAGGTGACGTTACTTTTACTAAAATTGCGGTAATCAACATAAAGGGCGATGCAATTACCAGTAAAATCAAAGAAACCACAATATCAAAAAGGCGTTTAAACATCGCATCTTCTGAAGGAATCCTGAATCCAGATGACTCAATAATACTTTCATCTTCAAAGTTCATGATATTCGGATTAATCGTCACTAAGTTTTCAAAGGTTGTATTTAGAAACAATTTCTTTTCTTCTTTAGTCACTAATTGATATACTTTGATTTTTTCAGCCTCAGGAATGTCTGATGCCAAATATACGATATCTACATCACTAATGATTTTAAACAAGTTATCATAGAAATGATCTAAAACAACTGACTCTACTTTATGTTTATTGTTTTTTTGTGAACTAAAGTTTTGAATCGCTGGTGCTACATCCTTTTCAAAACCAAGAATTGTCACTTTTTTATCAGAGCTCAATTTCATATAGGCTTTATAAATGATTGTACGATAGACAATCAATAATACTGTGCCAAGTAAAAATGAAATCAAAATTACCGTTCTGGGAAAAGCGAACCAACGTCCAGCAAAAGTAATGATCATAATACCCAAGGACATCAAGAATTGCCCAATAACCGTCACAAAAAAAATGTCACTGACGATTCTATTATAAAAAACGTACGTCCCTAGTAAAACATTTAATATAATGAAGAACAGCGAAGTAAATAATGCAGAACTTTCAAATGTTTGAAAGTTTCTTGCTGGAATTTCTCCACCAAATTTTAGCAAAAAGCTAAGGTAAACAGAGAAATTATAAACAACCACGTCCACTAAAATAATAAAAAAACGGCGGGCAGCGCTCCATTCGCCACTTTTATTCATACAAACACTCCTAATCCACAAAATAATCCACTTCACATCTTACCATACACCCTAAAAAAAAAGTAGCATTCCTAGAAAAAGTAATAAAAAAGAAAAGAACAAAAAGCGGTCAAATCAGTAGATTTTGACCGCTTTTAATCAAAGTTTCAGATGGATTATATAAAGAAATTTTAAACTTTAAAAATGCATATTTTTACATTTCTAATCTTGTGGGAAAAGGTACACTTTTGAATAGGGGGTACCGGAATAGATGTGAGATATTTTATTGCCATCAATTACTTGATGCCAGAATCTGTTCTCACTCGGGCTATTTCCCCAGAAAATCCCGATATGACAATCATAAGTAGGATTTGTAAAAACGGCTTCCAGATAAATAAGATCGCCCTTTTGCGCTTTTCCGCTTCTTAATAAAGCATCAATCGAACTAAACGAATAATACTCAACATTTCGGGTTAAGGCATCTCGCCAATTATAAGCATTCACGTACCCACCAACTCCAGAAGTTATTCCTGAAATGCGGTTTAAGTTTCCACCGCTTCTTCGAGTGACAGTAGCAACGAACCCAGTACAATTCATACCTGGTCCGTATACACTCGGCACACCATTAGGAACTAAAAACATCTCTGGATTGCTGAAACCAGCTAAGCGGAATGGCGTTCCTAAGTAAAAACGATCATTTTGATGTGCATTTAGCTCATTGAGTACTTTTTGACGAGTATTTCCTAGATAATGCGACACACCTCTTCGCTCTCTGACTGCTCCACTATTAACATAACCGAACCATTTGCCATTAGCATCATAAAGCGAATAATAAGTTGAACCATTCATATGTTTGTAATACCACTTGACTTGATAAGTTTTATTGATCAGTGAATTCGTTCTAGTCTTCTCTTTCCAGCTAAAGTTGTTCCATATAGAATATCCACTTTTTATTACTAGAACCGATTTATTCATAGAAAAACCAGTTCCTTGGGCACCACCCGCTTTAGCAGCACCACCTTCATTCAAATAGCCCTGCCATTTCCCTTTATTGTCATACAGAGATAAGTATTTGGTTCCATTAAAATGGCGATACCAACCAGTTACTTGGTAGGTTTTTGTGTGTAAATTTTTAGTTGAACTTCCATTTTGAAAATTAAAATCTTTCCAAATGCTCCAATTATTCTTATTTACGGTCACGTATTGATTCGTACTATTCCATTTACCGCCAGGATTATTTGCCGTTTGTGCTCCGTCTTCGTTCAGATATCCCATCCATTTGCCTTTATTGTCGTAGACTGATAAATATTTTGTGCCATTATAATGGCGATACCAGCCTGTTATTCGATACGTACGTTGATAGAGATTTTTTGTTGAACTTCCATTCTTGAAATTGAAATCCTTCCAAATGGTCCAATTGTTTTTAGTAACGGAGATATATTGATTAACGCCATTCCACTTGCCTCCAGGGTTATTTACTGTCTGTGCTCCGCCTTCATTTAAATATCCCAACCATTTGCCTTTATTATCATAGACTGATAAATATTTTATGCCATTATAATGGCGATACCAGCCTGTTACTCGATACGTTCTCTGAAATAAACTTTTAGTCGAACTTCCATTTTTAAAATTGAAATCCTTCCAAATGGTCCAATTGTTCTTTGTAATTGTTATATACTGATTGGTTCCATACCATTTCCCTCCTAGAGTCTGTACTACTTCAGCGCCTTCTGAATTAAGATAGCCTTGCCAAATACCTTTACTATCATAAACAGACAAATATTTCGATCCATTTAAATGATTATAATATCCAGTAACTTTATAGGTACGTTGGTACAGGCCTTTAGTAGAATTCCCATTTTTAAAGTTAAAATCTTTCCAGATTGCCCAATTATTCTTTGTAATAGTGATATGTTGATTCATTGATCGCCATATTCCACCAGAACTACTTGCCTTCTTTATTGTCCCTTCTTCAACAAACCCTCTGAATATTCCACCATTATCATAAAGTGCATAATACTTTTTCCCGTTAAAATGGTAATACCATTCCTTAACACTAAAAGTTTTTTCATTGATTGATGCAGTGGTTCCCAACTCATCAAAATTTAGATCCTTCCAAATTTTTTGATCTTTCTTCATAACAGAATAATAGTCATTCACAGAGTGCTTGATACCTGCTTGATTGTCTGCTTTTTCAACTGCAGATTCCTCTACCACACCGATTGATTGATCAGTGGAATTTTTTAATAAATAATATACTTTCTCATCGTAGTGATTATAATAGCCTGCGATCTCAAAAGTTTGATCTTTTAAATTTTTCGTCGTTCCATTTTGTTTAAAATCCGTAGTGAATAGCTCTGCATCAGCAGATATTATACTACCATAAGTATTAGACTCAGAAAATAGTTTTCCTTCCTCACTAGTTACCTTTTCAGTACTATCTGGATTAATATAACCTATTTCACGCTTAGAGTTACTTAAAAGATAGTATTTTGTTCCATCATTGCTGGTAACTTCTTGTGCAGCAAACGTTTTTTGATAGTTCTTTCGTCCATCATCAATTGTTTCACCATCTAGATTCTTAAATAGAACATAATTCTCATCACTGATTGAAATAAAAAATTTTTCGCTAAATGATTCCGCCTGTACACTAGGTTCTTCTTTTCTTGTATTTTGCTTCTTTTCACTCATTGATGTTTCATCGTCAGAAACTGACGAAGGTACTTCTATTTCAGAAGAATACTCTGAGCTTTCTATTGTTTGTTCAACTGTAGTACTACTATTTAAAGTACTACTAATTTCCGTCTGAAATGCTCTCGTTGATGAAGAACGTTCAGGGGATGAGTCTTCAACAGAACTTGTAAATCCAACCAACGGTAAACACAAAATAACCGACAAGTACCACAACCATAACACCTTTTTCCTTTTCATAACTAAATGTCAAATAATCTGATAGATTACTTAACAACCCTCCCAACTTAATCAATATTGTTATAAATATTTTATCATAATTGAAAAAGAAATAGTTTTGATAATCTAATATCCGATTATTTTTCCATCATTTCATTCAAAGACTCTCAGCCATTTTTGCAGCCAAGTAATTTTCAGCCCGAATTCATGGGCATTTTACAGAATCGAGCCGATCTCGTAAACGATTAGTAAAGCCGTCCAGATCAGCGCGACATTGATGGGTAATGTGATCCCAACGGTTGGAGCGATCTTGTCTAATGCTGCAGCGCAAATGATGGTAGAAAAGGTGATGAATTTGGTAAATAGTCCATAAAGATTAATGGAGGATACCCATGTATGGCTCCTTAATGCTTTAATGTAGCCAGTGAAAAGGTCTAAGCCGGTCATAGTTAAGAAAACACCCATGATCGGCACGCTTCCACCGAATAAATAATCGAGGATACTTCCTCCTGATACGATTGTTAAAAGATTCATGTATATACCTCGCTTTCTAAAAATAGTTAGTAAACACCTGCGAGTAGAATCGCAGGTGTCAGAAAAATGTTGTTTCCTACGCAGTTATGAACTTGTCATTGATCGGATGTAATCGCGAAAATGGCTTATTCGCGCGGAATTTCTGTGGGTCCTTCTTTGTTTTTCTTCCTAATCCTGTGGAGCCAGTGCAGTAGTCCGGTTCGTTCTTGCTTATCATGGCTTGAGTCAGGCTTAGCAGTTTGAACCGAATCTTGCTTCTGTTTGATCTTCTCGATTGGCATTGTCTTCGCTTGTAGAAGAGTGTCCTTCGCCACTGCTACTACGGGTTTTTCTGTTGTGTCAATACTAGTTAACTGCTTGAAATAGCGTCCAAGTGGTGCTTTGGGTAGAGCAGTTGGTTTCGGAGTCGCCAACAGTTCCTGTTCTACTTTTTTCGGCTCATCTGCTACTTCAAAACAACCTACTTCTTCACAGGTTGGTTCTGCTTCTTTGCCTGGCTCGCCGTAATAATTCACGTTCTGTGCCTCATGTTCTGGATCAAAGATTAAGGTATCAATGTATTTCACGACCTTTGCGGTCACCACAGAATCAAATAGTT
>NZ_JAWGOQ010000014.1:0-108145 GCF_032555305.1 Enterococcus sp. | reverse complement strand
AGTTCATATTAAGGGAATCATTTTTCTAAAAACACAAAAAAATGAGTTTTATTTTCACTGCGTATACGATCCTACTAAACTTCACATCAATTGTTCTGTCTTTGAATACTAAAACAGCTTGAAATTTCTTTTTACTGCGAAAAGTTGGACTCGCAACTACTTCATATTAAGAAAATCATTTTTAGTCATTCAAAAAAGCACGTTTGGGTTGTATTCCAACGTGCTTATTGCCCTTATTTAACTGCTACACGAACTTTAGCTAATGCTTGCTCTAAATCCTCTAGCAGGTCTTCTGTGTCCTCTATTCCGACTGACAGACGCAGCAGTCCTTCTGTCACTCCCTGCTTCTCTCGTTCTTCCTTCGGTACGCAAGCATGGCTCATTGTCACAGGATAAGACAAGATCGATTCCACACCACCTAGACTGACAGCGGCTATTGGTAGCTGCAATGCATCCGCAAAAGTATAAACCGCTTTTTTATTGGCTAGTTCGAACGACAGCACCGCTCCGCCAGATGATGCCTGACGTTTGTGGACTTTGTAACCAGGATGACTCGGCAAGCCAGGATAATGAACTTTTTTAACGATTGGATGATTCTCCAGCATCTGACTAATTTTCTCAGCGCTGCGGGCACTTTGCTCCATCCGTAAACCCATCGTCTTCAATCCTCGCATTGTCAACCAGCAGTCCTCCACGCCTAAAATTCCGCCAAGAACCTTTTGCTGCAGCTTGATTTGATTATGCCATTCTTCATCATTGGTTACGACTAACCCCGCCACAACATCGCTATGACCATTGATAAACTTAGTCGCACTATGGATTACCACATCGACACCTAATTTCAGCGGTTTCTGAAATTGTGGCGTCATGAAGGTATTATCGATCATCGTCACTAAATGATGCGTTTTAGCAATCGCCACCACTCCTGCAATGTCCGTCACCGATAGCAATGGATTCGACGGTGTTTCTAAATAAAGCCCACGAGTATTTGGTCGAATCGCATGCTCCCATTCCTTCAGATTCGTCTCGTCCACAAATGTCACTTCTATTCCGAATCGGTTCATGACTTCATTTACTAATTGGAACGTCCCACCATAAATGCTTTTACACATCACTAAATGGTCGCCCTGATTAAAACTTAACAAAACCGCTGAGATCGCGCTCATCCCAGATGCAAAGGCAGTCGCGTATTTTCCACTCTCCATTGCAGCGACCGCTTCTTCTAGCGCTGTACGTGTCGGATTTCCGAAACGTGAATAGGTATAAGGCTGTTTATCCTTGATAGATGCTTGTTTAAAAGTTGAACATTGATAAATTGGAATTGATGAAGCACCGGTTTCTTCATCAAACGCCCCATAACCATGAATGAATTTTGTATTATCTTTCATCGCAAATCCCCCTCAGTCATTTCTCACAAGGTTAGCTTAACACTATTTAAAGCGTTTTCATGGTTTTTGGATGAATTCCCATAAGAAACTTAGCTGATTATTAGGAATTCTCTGAGCTTTTTAATGGATGAAGAAGTAAAAGATACCTCCCAGCAAAAACAGCAAGCTAAAATTAACAATACTGAATAAGCCTAAGAATTTTTTGGTGTCATTTGGAAAATAAATACGGAATAGGTTATAGCCGATCAGATTGGCTAAAGAAGCCAGTAGTGTTCCTAATCCACCGATATTCACACCTAAAATGACCGCCTGTTGATTGGTGGTAAAAGGAGCAATCAGAAAGGCCGCTGGAACATTGGAAATGACTTGGCTCAGACCCAGACCAGCTAAATAGATTTGTTTTCCACTCAAAGACTTCAAAAACTCCTTGATGAAGTTCGCTTCACCAACATTCCCGACGATGATAAAAAAGCAGACAAAGGTCAACAATAAGCCGTAATCCACCTCTTTAAACAGTTCACGCCGATAAAATAGAACAACTAGTGCAACCAATGGAATCATCCATTCATAAGGTAGAACATCCAGCACAACTAAAATCATCACCAGCATCAATGCAGTTAGTAAGAATGTCTCTTTGCGATCAACTTGATTCTCTTTCAAATCAATCTCTTTCAGAGAATCCTTCGCTACCAACATAGTCAAAAATACCAGCGAAATCAGACTAACCAAAAGAACCAGTGACATCCAACTCAAAAACTGACCAAGTGGTACGTGATAATAATCGTACAAGTATAAATTTTGCGGATTCCCAAATGGGAAAAAACTGCTGCCTAAATTCGCGGCTACGATGATCAACACACTGCCTAGAAAACGCCCTTTAAATTTCGGCAGCATTGACAAAAGCTTCAAATAGATCGGCAGCAAAGTCAAAATCGCGACATCATTTGTTAAAAACATCGAACCTACCAAGGACAAAACAATCATTAACTGAACAAGCTGACGGCTATTCTTTGAAAAATGCAGCAATTTCTGCGCGACGAATCGCAAAAGACCGACCTGTTCAAAGCCTTGGATCAACAACATTAAACCAAATAAGCTAAAGATCACTTTATAATCAATAAAATCAGTCGAAAAACGACCAATCAAACAGCTGAAGAGTGCTAAAACCAATGAAATACTCATTAGTCGATTATTTCTAAAAAATTTATTTACTCGATCCATTTTCTGCCACCTTCTTCCTAATGAAAAATCTTCTTTTTAAGAATACTCCTCCAACTAAAATTTCGGCAAAAAATTGACTCAAACCTCACATTATTGGAATATAGTATAAAATCTGAAAACGTATAATTATACAGCGCTCTTTCTAATCGTTAATTTGATATACTTAGATAAACGGATCTTTTAGGAGGTGCTATATGTTTAATGAAATCTGTATCTATGAAGCAAAGCTGAATAAGCTAGAAGAAATTGAGGCGTTGATGAAGGAAGTCGCGGCATTTTATTTAGAACAAGACGGGGTTATTGATGTCCACTACATTAAACGCACTCATCGACAAAAGGATTTTAATGCAGTTAGGGATGGAGAACTACCTATCCGACTTACAAGGAATGTTGGCAAAGTAACCTATGTCTTCCATTGGGTGTTGGAGGATGAGGCAGCCCATGCCAGAATATCTAAATTGGGCCTAGAAAAATTCTACAAACGCTGGAACCGCTGTTTGACTACGATGCCGAAAATTATATTAGGTGAAAGCATAGTTTAACGAATAATTTCCAATTATCTCATTCATTTCTTCATATAAAAAAAGCTGCGACGCTCAGTCTTCACAGCTTTTTTGTATATCTATTCATAAACTTAAATAATTATTCTTTTTCTATTCCCTTTTCAATTAAGCCTGTTCCCGGTTAATATAGCTGTTAGGCAAATCACGTTTACTGCGATTATAAAGCACAGAAATAATTTGGATTGTCGAAATCACCACAATCACAAGGCTGATGATCAAGCGGATTGATGCGGTGTTGCCAGTTGAGATATAGTGCAGCACATCACCGCTGGACCAGGTTTGCTCCTGCAATAGTTCGACTAACTCGGAACTGAAAATATTTTCTCGCATCAGTAAAAAGACCCACATCATTGCTGAAACTGCATTATCAATAATCGACCATAAACACACGCGATTGGTCCAGCAGCGATCGAATACTTTCATTGCATTTGCTATTACTGTCAAAACCACTCCGATGATCAATGCTGGAATTAGGTACCTTACAAACTCATCGCTGAATATTGGAACAGCAATGTTCACAGGTCCTGTTTTCGTAAAAACAGCGGCGAATTGATTCGTAGATCCCAAAATTAGAAAAGCACTGAAAACCATTGTCCCTATGATCTCTGCTACTGGATCAGAAATCGGAATCAGTTTTTCCGTAGTCAGCGGCGGCAAATCCTCTACTTTCCAATCCTCTTTTTTCTTACGATTAAAAGCACCTGTCCGTTCTGCTATGACAAACCCGATCGTCGTCCAAACCAGCGTCTGCATGACCCCAGACACACCACTTTGTATCCCAGATTGGAACATTACTTGCAGCACTCGACCAACTTGTGGTCCACTCTGTTGCAGAGTCTCAAAAACACCAGAAACAGCCCCCACTATTACTGTAATAATCCCAACTATCGGTACTAATAATTTCAACAAGCGTATATATTCATCATAAACCTGCGGAGAAATAAGATAGCGCGGATTCTGCCGATATTGTTCAGCCAGTTTCGTTGGTGAACCCATTGATCGCAAGACTTTTTCAATTTCAGCATCATTCGGTCGATCTGATAACATATCATAAATATTGCTGCGTAATTCTTTCGCGACTTCCGCTCTTTCATTTTCTGGCAGTTGCAGGACAACTGCTGCTATATAACGTTCGATTGTATTTTCCATTTTTCACCCCTCCGAATAGATGCCAATCAGGCTTTTCTGCATATCCTTCCACTCTTCAAACAACTTTTCCCTAACCTTTGTTCCTGTTTTACTGATTGTATAGTATTTTCGCGGCCTGCTTTCTGTTGTGTCCCAGTCACTTTCCAACAGCTCCTGCTTCTCTAAGCGTCGGAGCAAAGGATACAGCGTGTTAGCCTCAATCTCCATCCCTTTATCCTGCAATGTTTGCAGCAGCGCATAACCATAATGAGGCGTACTCAAGCTGCCTAATACAGCCAAAACTAAATTCCCTCTTTTTAATTCCGTCACATAGTTCTGAACGATATCCTTATCCGGCATATGATCACCTCTTCACATTTATTATACTGTGTGTCACACATTATAGTCAATAGAATAATATTATAAAACTAAAAAACTCTCGAAATAGTTTTCGAGAGTTTGATGGTTATTTCGTTTCTAAATCATGTAGGAACAATCCGCTCAACAGCTTCGGTTCAAACCACGTCGATTTCGGCGGCATAATCTTCTTGGCATCTGCCACATCCAGTAAATCAGTCATTTGCGTTGGATACATCGAAAACGCCAATTTCCACTCACCAGAATCGACAAGTTTTTCCAACTCTTCCGTTCCGCGAATCCCGCCGACAAAGTCGATGCGTTTGTCTGTCCGAATATCGTTGATTCCGAAAATGTCTTCCAAGACATATTTTTGCAACAGAGCAACATCCAATTTTTCTACAGGATCATTCGGTACCTTCTCAGGCTTGATGCTTAATGTATGCCACGCTACACCGTCGTAAAGTTGACAGTCACCGGCTTTTTCAGGTTTCTTAACGCCTGTTTTAGTCACTTGGTAGTTCTCTGCCAAACGTTCCATAAAGTCGGCTGGCGGTTCTTCCTTCAACACACGATTATATTCCCAGATTGCTAATTCGTCTTCAGGGAAGATGATTGACAAGAATTGTTCCGTTTCAGGATTTTGTTCGCCCGATTGTCGCTTTTCCAAACCGATTTTTACTGCTGATTCTGTCCGATGATGACCATCAGCAATATATAGCGCATCTACCTCAGTAAATAATTCAGCTAATTTATTGATTGTGTCCGCTTGATCAATCACCCAAACACGATGCGTCACATCGTGGTAGCTGTCGAAATCATAAACCGGTTTATTTTCTTTCTGCCATTTTTTGATGATCGTTTGGATCTCAGTCTGAGGACGATAGCTCAAGAAAATCGGGCTAGTATTCGCGTCACAAGTACGGATATGGTTCATCCGATCGATCTCTTTTTCATGGCGAGTAAATTCATGCTTCTTGATTTTTTCATCGATGTAATCTTGAATCGAAGTACAAGCCACGATACCAGTCTGACTGCGGCCATCCATCACCAATTCATAGAGGTAGAAATAGGCATCAGATTCTTTGAACAACCAGCCTTTCTCTAGAAACGTTGCTAGATTATCGGCAGCTTTTTGATAGACCTTCTCATCATAAGGTGAAAGATCAGCAGGTAAATCAATTTCGGCTTTATCAATATGGAAATAGCTGTATCGGTTATCACCAGCCATCTCTTTTGCTTCTTGTGAATTCACAACATCGTAAGGCAGGGCTGCAACCTTATCCGCCAATTTTTCCGCTGGACGAATCCCTTTAAATGGATGAACTTGAACCATTAAAATTCACTCTCCTCATCCCGCTTGATCGCACGTACACGGATGATACCTTCGTTTTGTTCCAATTTTTCAACGATTGCCGCGATTTTTTCAGGGTCCGTCTCAGAAACATCTACTAAATTGTAAGCATGATCATCTTTCCCGCGATTCACCATATTGTCGATATTGACGTCTAATGATGCGATTTCAGACGCGATCAATCCCAGCATGTTCGGTACATTACGGTTGATGATCGTAATACGATACGGAGAGTCAAAAGCCATCTCCACATTAGGGAAATTAACCGAACGTTTGATAACGCCTGTTTCCAAGAAGCGCTTCAAGCCGCGAGCCGCCATCTTGGCACAATTTACTTCGGCCTCTTCCGTTGATGCGCCTAAATGCGGCAATACGGTGATTTTATCATTGTGGAGCAGTTTTTCTTCCGCAAAATCCGTTGTAAAACCAGCGATGCGTTCTTCGTTGACTGCTTTCACCACTGCGTCAGTATCGACAATCTCGCCACGAGCGAAGTTCAGCAGGTGAGCAGTATTCTTCATGTAAATCAATTCTTCATCACCGATCAAGTGACGTGTATTGTCTGTCAACGGTACATGGATCGTTACGAAATCACAATTTGTCAAGACTTCCTTCAAATCCTTCGCACGTTTTACCCGACGAGAGATACTCCAAGCTGTATCAACTGAAACATACGGATCATAGCCGGTAACTTCCATGCCTAAACGGTAGGCGTCATTCGCCACCATCGCGCCGATTGATCCCAAACCAATGACTCCAAGCTTCTTGCCTTCTAACTCTGTTCCGGCAAATTGCGCTTTTTGGGCTTCAGCTTGTTCATCAACATTGTCACCTTTTAATGTTTGAACCCAGCTGATCCCTTGAACCATTGGGCGAACTGCTAATAACAGACTCGCGATGACTAATTCCTTGACGGCATTTGCATTGGCACCGGGAGTATTGAAAACAACGATTCCTTTTTCCGTGCACTCTTTAACTGGAATATTATTTGTTCCTGCACCTGCGCGAGCAACCCCTAAAACTGACTCGGGGAAGTCATAGTCATGTAACTTTTGGCTGCGCAAAATAATGCCATCTGGCTCTTCGCTTTCATTGATGCGGTAGTTCTTTTTATCAAAACGCGCCATTCCCTCAGGAGCAATCGCGTTGAATGTTTTAATCTGAAACATCTACTTCCCTCCATTTTCCTTTTCAAACTGCGCCATAAATGCGACTAAAGCTTCGACTCCTTCGACTGGGAAGGCATTGTAGATACTCGCCCGCATCCCGCCAACAGAACGATGACCTTTTAAGTTTTCAAACCCTTGAGCTAAAGCGGCTTTATTGAAGGCTTTGTCCAAATCCTCATCCCCTGTAACAAACGGAACATTGGTAATAGAACGGCTATCTTTCTCCACTGGGCTTGTAAATAGATCCGATTTTTCGATTGCGTCATATAATAGTTGCGCTTTTTGCTGATCCTTTTCAGTAATTCCAGCAACGCCCCCTTGTTCCTTCACCCATTCAAAAACAAGCTTCGCAATATATATAGCATAAGTCGGAGGAGTATTATAAAGAGAGCTGTTTTTCGCCTGTAATGCGTAATCCAACATTGGTGAAAAGATCGCTTCTTGATTGAGCAAGTCTTCACGAATGATCACAACCGTAAGTCCAGCCGGACCAATATTTTTCTGTGCTCCAGCATAAATCACACCAAAGTCTTCTACTTTACAATCGTTCGCTAAAATATTCGATGACATGTCCGCAACTACTGGGACTTTGCCAAAGGTCGGAATCTTTGCAAAAGCTGTTCCTTCTATCGTATTGTTCGTTGTAATATGCACGTAAGCGGCATCTTGATCAACAGTTTCTGGCAATTCTGGAATGTAGGTAAAGTTCTTATCTTCACTTGAAGCGATCACTTCCACTTCGACATTATCGAGTGCTTTCGCTGCACCGATGGCTTTTTTCGACCACGAACCCGTATTCACATACAACGCTTTTTTCCCTTGTGCCAAATTCAACGGCAGCATGGTAAATTGCAAGCTTGCACCACCTTGTAAGAACAAGACTTTGTAGTTGTCTGGAATCGCCATTAGGTCTCTTAATAAGCTTTCGGCATCTTGAATGATCTCTTCAAATAAGGAGGAACGATGACTCAGCTCCATCACCGACATGCCGCTGTTTTTGTAATCAAGCATTTCGGACTGTGCGATCTCCAACACAGCTTTTGGTAGTACCGCGGGACCTGCAGAAAAATTGTAAATCGTCATACTTATTCTCTCCTTTTTCCTTTTATGAAAATTAGTTTTCACACCTTCAAGACTTTTACCATTACCTACAATTAGTAGAAAGGAAATGTTGCAATATGCTTTAAGATGTGATGACAATTATAACAGATGTCACTAAATGATAAAAGCCTAATTTTAAATTAATTACACTGTAATTTGGATTTGTATCAGAAAATTTCAAACTTATTTTCAAGACTAGAAAACTAAAGAATCATCTCTAAACCATTCAACCTTCATCGCCTTTTTTTCTAATCTCTCACGCTAACCAATTCGGATGGCAGAACAAAAAGAGGAAAATTCATGGTAGAAATCACGAATTTTCCTTACATCTAGTTATAAAAATCATTGTTCATCATTTTATTCCCATTAAACGATTGTACAGTTTTTTGTCTTTTGGATTATGAATTGGTGTCATGAAACGACTCGTGTATTTCGCTAAGGTTCCTTGCTGATAGACTGCTTTTGCATTGCTGAAGGCTTCGAATCCAATTTTCCCACCTTTATATCGTCCCATACCAGAGTATCCGACTCCGCCAAAACCCATTTCATGTGACCCAGCATGTAAAGATAACTCATTGATATCCACACCGCCAGAGGATGTTTGATTCAGAATTTGATCAATTTGTTTTGTATTGTGACCAAAAATGTACAAAGCCAATGACTTTTCATGCCGATTGATAAAAGTAATTGCTTCCTCCAGTTTATTATAGGTAAAAATTGAAAGAATTGGTCCAAAGATTTCCTCATGTGAAACTCTTAAATCACGATCTGGATTAATTACCAAGGTAAATGGGAATAGTCTATTGTCTTTATCCGGCATCTTCTCATGATTCGGATTTAGTTCAATGATTTGTGCCCCACGTTCTTTTGCTTCAGTTAAAATACTATCTACTCGTTCATAAGCCGCTGGATTAATCAAGGCGGAAAATTCAGGATTTTCGTGATACGTTGGATAAGCAGTGGTAAGTTCAGCGGAAATCATTTCAACATATTGTTCTAATTTATCCTCGGGTACCAGAGCGTAGTTGACGGATAAACAAATTTGACCAGAATTCCCGCCGCGTCCACGAGCAATCTTCTTCGCAGTAAGAGCCATATCGGCATCCGACAATACAATGGCTGGATTTTTCCCTCCTAACTCCAAGAGTACTGGTGTCAAATTTTTAGCTGCTGAGGCCATGACTTTTTTCCCAGTTGCTGAACTGCCGGTAAAGACCAGTTTGTCCCACGGAAGCGCTGAGAAAGCCGTTGAGATTTCTTGTTCCCCGGTAATCACAGTTAAAATTTCCGGCTCAAAGTATTGAGCGACTAAATGTTGAAGTAATTCTGTTGTTTGCGGTGTATATTCCGAGATTTTAAGCATGACTCTGTTCCCTGCTGCAAGGGCCTCGATAGCTGGATCAAAGGCTAAATCAATCGGTGCATTGAAAGGCGAAATAATTCCCACTACTCCCAATGGTTCGTTCATGATAAATTGTTTTGTTCCAAGCAAGCCCAAGATTCCTGATTTTTTTCGATCTGGCTTCATCCATTTTCTTAACCTTTTTTTGATATAGGGTACTGCTGACAACGGACTGCTTAAATCAGCCCCGACTATTTGTAGCGGATCGCGCTGGCCGAAGTCCTTTTGCAATGCCTGAATCAGCTGATCCATATTTTCTCTCAATAATTTATCAACTCTTTCCAGTGAATCAATTCTTTCCTCATACGTACGAGGTTTTGATCGGGAATACGCGCTTCGCTGTAAGCTAAATAATTCATTTAATTCTTTTTTAGTAGTCATAATATTTCCTCCTATTTAATCGAACGATCGTTTATTTTAAAATTAAAAGAAAAGACTTTCCCTTTAGGTAATCGCCTTTATACTCATATCGATAATCTGATTGATCGTAGTGCTTTTAGGATCAATTTGTTCCAGCTTGATTGCCTGCAAATACATTACTATTGGTGTATAACCAAATGTCAACAAGATAATTGGTTCTACCGCCTTAAAAATTCCAGCGGGTGCCCGATCAACCCTTTCAAAGAGCATTTCAAATCCCGCATATGACTCAACTACACTAATATTCAGCTGCATCAAGATCGGTGAATGATTAAATTGATCAATAATCATTAAAGCCTCAAAATTTTCTTGCCCAAATGCATAAACAGCTTCCATGTATGAGCGAATATACTGTAGGTCATCCGTGATTGTCGAATCAATCTGTTTTGCTAAGTAATCAGCCAAGTTTTTTTTATTTTCAAGATAGACCTTTTTTAAAACATCATCCTTGTCCGTAAAATAAACATAAATCGTTGAGGAAGAAATACCTGTCGCCTTGGCTATTTTTGACATAGAGACACTAGAAATACCTTCCGTTAAAATAATTTTTCCCACTTCATCAATTATCTTATTGTACTTACTCGTATCCTTTTCTCTCAACTGCCTCACTTCCTTTTTCTTAGTTAATTATAAAAGATCGAACGTTCGATTATAAGATACTCTCAATTATTCTCTTTGTCAACAACTTTATATTTTTAGAATACAAACTTAATGAGTAACGAAATCATCCTTTCCTTTTGTACCATTCGCTGGTGTATTATGTAGTAGTGTTAACATAAATAAAAACTGGATAAGCAAATAAGACCTCTGATCTCTTGAACAAAAGGATCGAAAGTCTTCTTATTAGCTATTGTTTCTGCTACATATTGTAACAAACCGCTAAATGACAGCTGCTACAAAAAGTATCTTTATACCAGATCAGAAATCAGATAGACTGATAATATATTCAAGGAATTTTGATTTGAAAGGTGGAGGTTTCTGTGAAAATCGGACATAAATTGAAGGATCTGCGGACTGCCCATGGCTATACGCAGGAGGAATTAGCGGCTATTCTAAATGTCTCCCGTTCCACGATCTCCAGCTGGGAAATCAACCGAACTTATCCAGATCTCAGTATGTTGGTCTCATTAAGTGAGCTATATGAAATTACACTCGATCAATTGATTAATGAAGATGATAAATTGGTGGATACGATGACGAACGAGACAAAAAAGAATAGTGCCTTTAAGAAAATTATTCTTGCACTATTCGTCTTGATTATTTCATTCACAGTTGTCGTCATTTTTCTAATAACGAATAACAACAAGCTCGAGGAACCTAAAGTCTTACTTTATGAATTTTCAGATTATGCAAAATACTTAAAAAAAGATGACGATGGTGACAACACCATTTATTATTATAAGGATAGTTTTGTTGAAGAAATTAGTGATACTTTACCAGATGGAAATAAAACGTCACTGTCACAACCTACAGTAATAAACAGTATGTACACTAAACAAGTCATTCTAAAAGTTAAAAGAGATAAAAACCATGAAATTGAAAAAGTTTCTGTTGTTGACTCAAAGGACACAATCGAACTATTGGAAGATCAGTATGGCGGCAATATCCAGATGGTAGAGTACGATTCCTGGGATGCAGCTCAAGTAGCGATACAAGAAATAGAAGATTCTCAAGTAAAAGAAAATCCAAAGGACGGACCAGTATTTTTAAAAAGCGATGACGGCACAAAGGTTTCCGCTTTTTTCAAAACTGAATAGGTTGATACTACATTTCCCTTTTACATCTGCATTTTGACTAATACCCTCATCTCAAGCATCTTTCTTTGATTCTCTTTTAATATCATGCTACAACTAGAATAAATCATTTTTTATCGAGTTTGAGAGGATGTATTATAAATGAATAAAGGTCGTGTTGAAGCCTTCTCTGATGCGATCGTGGCGATTATTATGACAATCATGATTTTAGAATTCAAAACACCCCGCGATTTCCATTGGACCGCGATCTTAGGAGAGCTTCCCTATCTATTCGCCTATGCCATCAGCTTTTTCTTTATCGCTGTTGCTTGGTACAATCATCATTACATGTTCAACATTACGAAATATGTGACGAAAAAAATATATTGGATCAATAATGTTTGGCTTTTTACCATGGCATTGATTCCGGTCGCTACTGCTTGGGCTGGTGAATTCATGATTTATCATGCGCCAGAATACTTTTATCTACTGATTTTTACGATATGGAGTTTTTCCTACTTGTGGTTAAGCAAAGCTTTTGAACGTTTACATCAGAAAAACGACCCCGAAATCAGTCGAAAAATTCGAAAGATGGGACCTTATCGCTATATGGGAAGTTTTTATTTTCCGTTGGTCGTATTTGCTACGGCAGTCGGCATTTATTTCTATCCGCCAATTGGACTGTTTGTCTCATTGGTTGAATTAGTCTTAATGGCATTTTGGACCAACGAAGACAGTGATAAGATTTTTAATGAAACAATCGAGAAATAGGTCAACTCTTTGTTGATCTATTTTAATTTAGCGTTAAGATGCACGACAAATAAACCTTTCCATGCTAAACAAATAGACTATTTCTTATTATTCCCCTTTTTCTTTCTTCGCCGGCCTCCCCCGGTTCCTTTTTTCTTCTTTTTCGTGGTGTCCGTTGCGGAACCTGTAGTTTGTGCCATTTTTTCCTTCCGCTGATTAATCAAGTCCATCGCCAATAATTGGCTTCCGCTGAAATGACCAATATTCTTCGTGCTTTTTTTTACTGATTCGTTTTTTGGCGGGTCGGCAATAGCGGTTTGTGCATTGGCTATTGGAGCCTCTTTTAGAATCGGTTCCGAAGCTGCTAACAAAGATTCTGATTGCTCTTTTTTATCCTCCGCCGGATCAGCGGGAAGCTCAGTAAACAACACATGAATATCGTTAAATGTTTTTCCTTCAGGTAAATAGGCCTTAACTAAAACGACTATCTCATTTTCACTCAGATTTCTAGGATCAACCCCATGCGGCAGCATGATCTCCACTATTTCTTTGCCCGCCTCATCAAATTTTTTATTAGAAATTTCCTGCTTTTCTTCTTGAGGCTCTTCAAAATGACGAACATTTTCAAAATAATCGAAGGTCATAAATTCCGCAAATTTCCGTGCTTTTTTTCCTGTGAAGATCGTCAAGGTCGTTAACAGTTTTAGTAACCCTTGTACTTCTTCATCCGTCCTGTCAGGATTGGCGTCCTTCAAGATCCATGTATGTTTCCTTCCACTGCTATCTTTAAAAATAGACACAAGATTGAAGCTAGGCGCTGTGCTGTCTGCTTGAGGTTTTGATTCGGCATATAGATATTTCGCATTGACACGCATTTTTTCTGTCAAACGATAGTACTCTTTTGTATTTGCAAATAGCCTATTTATGACCCTATCCCAATCACCACTTTTTTTGAAATATGGTTTAAATAGTGAACTGTAACGGCGCAATGTCTCAGTTGGCTCAGCTGTTAAAAATATTTCCTCCACCAATGATTGACAAATTCCCACAAAATCCTCGTAAATCAGCGCATTGCGAACTAGAATAGCCACTAAGTATTCTATGACATTCGAAGCATCATGGGTATTCTGATAATAATCGTTGACCTTGCCTTCTAAACTAGTTTTCTTCATATGAAATAGCTGTCTGGATCCTAACGGCTTATTTTCTTCACTTTTCTTCATTCTGATGCGCTCCTTTTACGTTTTGCGAATACGATTACATTAAAAATTTTATCGCTCCACCATGTATTTCTCCAATTCTTTCTTTTTAATAATTATTAAAAAATAAAAGCGGGACAATTTATTGAATGATTTGACGGTCAAAAATACTTACTCTGATTAAGAATGGCAAATACTAATACATAAAAAGTCCGTCAAAAAAAAACGCCTGAAAACTGATCAATACAGTTTCAGACGTTACCTGTTTACAAATTCTAAAAAACTCCGCTTCCCCATAAACCAAGCAAGGCTATCACTAAAAAAACAAAAGCGAAAGCAATGACAATCACAATTTTCGAAAGCAGATCTTTGCCAAAGCTACGCTCCCTCCGTACTTTTTCAACATCCCCGCCTTCCATATACGTTACGATCTCTTTGTAGGTCTTAATATTTTTTTCTTTCTTATACTTTTCAAGTTTCCAAGCAGCCCAGAACCCAGGTAAAAACAAAATGAGAGACAGCCACATGCCTTTGTCACCAAAAAATTTAATAGCTGGCCCAAGGGATATTGCTGCAGCTAGCGAGCTGATAAGCATAATCATAGTATGCTTATCTGATTCATCTTTTCTAATCACATTTTTCATCGTTTCCACGTCTCCTTTGACAAGTTCATCTAAAGTCACGTCAAAAAGAACACTCAGCAATAACAGATTATGAATATCAGGATAGCTCCGTTCATTCTCCCAATTAGAGATTGTCTGCCGAGAAACGTAAATTTTCTCTGATAATTCCTCTTGAGAAAAACCTGCTTCTTCTCTTAATCGTTTGATCTGTTTGCTTAAATTCATTTCATCCGCTCCTTCATCCTCACCATAAGACTTCTTACTGATTCTCACCAGCAAAACTCTTTATCATGGACCATTTTGTCCTTGTCAAAAGTCTTTATCATACACATAAACGTTGATTTATCAACACTTTTCATAATTTTGATTAACGACCAAATATTTTTATCGCTCCATGCAAAAGCACCGTAGAATAGCAAATTTTCGTTTTCCAGCGTAGTAATCCCAAGACTAGATTTGTTTCCACTCGAAAAACGAGTGAAATCAAATAGAAAGACGACAACACCTAGACACTGGATTCGCGTTTAAAAATAACAGATATGACCAGAATGACCATCAGACTACTCGCAGCCATTGAAGCTAGATGTTTTAAACATTCATCTGATCAAAAAATAGAAATTATTTGATCCCTAACCTCAATATGTAAAGAACATCAAACAGCCCTGCCATCTTCAAAATTCCTCTCATGTTCATTCAGTCACCAATAAGTTTATCAGAAAAGAAAGTCAGATCGAAAAGAAATTTTGATAGCTCATGCAACACATAGTTAATTAAACTCAAGGCAGAAAAAAAGCCCCGACGAAAGATCGTCGAGACTCATCATTATGACTATTCGGCTTTTGAACGACGTACATAGTTTTGGTAAAGAATAATACCAACTACGGTAAATCCAACTGGACCGGCGATCATCCATAATGTATCACGCGCGCCAGCACCTTCGATGATTGGTTGGAAAATCGTGAAGATATTCGCACCCAATACTAACAAGAAGACGACAACACTGATGATCATAGTCATACTTTTAGATTTGTATACTTCAAATGGACGTTCTAACCCTTGTTTATTCTTGAATTTAGGGAATGCGTAAATCAAGAACAAGTAAGGCAATGTCATTGAAACGTTCGCCATCAAAGTCAAAATGTTATAAAACGCTGATGGATCTGGTGTAGCGAATGAAGCGATCAAGATAATCGCAACGACTAAACCACATTGAACCCACATAGCGAAACTTGGCATGCCGTTTTCGTTCAATTCAGTAAATTTCTTAGGCCATAATTTCTTCGGTGTTCCCATAATCAACGTCTTCAATGGAGAATACGTCAATGTGAAAAACGCACCACTATAAGCCAAGAACATACCTAAACCAGTATAACGAGCAAACCAGTTACCCATACTGATGGCAGCGCCATGACCAAGACCCATAGTGTCACCTAGAACATAACCTAAGTTGTTCATCATAACGTAAGAAATATTTCCTAAGTTAGTAGAATCGCCAGAAAGAACATCTTGCCAGTTCGTGCTTACACCCCATAAGAAGATTCCTAATGCATAACCAACTGAAATGATCAATGCAGAAAGAACAACACCTTTAGGGAATGTTTTTTCAGGGTTCTTCGTTTTATCAACCATACCCCCAACAGCTTCCAGACCGCCATATGCGAAGATCGCGAATACCGCGAAGCCTAATAAACCGATTGGGCTTTGATAACTAGGATTTGGAGAATGTAAAATATGGTTGAACGGTTGCGCTAAATGTCCACCATTTAATACTAAAATAATTCCAGAAATCACAATCAATACAACATTTAAACTAGTTACCGCAATACCACCTAAGCTAGTGATTTTTACGATTCCTTTGACCCCTTTGATTGAGACCAAAGTGACGATGATCATCCATACACATGCTAGTAAACCAACTACTTGAGTAGAGTTCATACCCAACATATGTAATTTTTGCGTTTGGTCGCTACCAGCAAATGCTGTTGTGAAAGGAATCCAAACTTTAGATGAGGTAGAAACCATCCAGACAACGTAAGAAGCAAACCACATGAATGTTCCGATAAATGCGAAACGTGGTCCTACGCTGACCTCCAGCCACTTGTACATCCCGCTATTTTCGCCTTTAATTGTTGAACCGAACTCCGCCATCATCAATGCAAATGGAATAAAAAATAGAATTGCTGCGACAACGTAAAAGACGATTGAACCATACCCCATTAAGTAAAAGGCTACTGGTCCGTTAGCAAACCCAAATACTGAGGTAAAGATCATCATGACTAATGCTACTAGCGTCATGCCTTTCTCTGATTTGGCCAATGAAACCACTCCTATTCAATTTTTCTAGGGTCTTTATTACACTTGTATTTTGATCTTATAATTAGTTATTAATTGAACAAGAACACGTTAAAGGTAAGAAATCCCTAAATGTAACTTTACAATGAAAAAACACAGAGTGCAAGAATCGTGTAAAGGTGTGAATATTCTGAAAAATCGTATAAAAGCAATTGCGAAAGAAAGAAAATCAGACATTCTTTTAAATGATAAAATAACAAAAATAAAAGATTTTCAAAACAATTGTTTTAATCTGTTTTTTTATTATTTTTCATTGCGTCGAGAAAATATCGTTATATCAAACTAAAAACGTTTAGTAAAAAATTAGAAAGCGCTACCTGTTTTCCCCGAAAATTTTATTTAAAATTAAAAAAATACAGGATTTCTTTTGCTTCAAATTGAAAAACTCCCATCCTAAATGAGCGTTAATTTTGAGTTGAGGTCGTTTAAAGCATTTTTATGATAATACGGTTTGATTTATTTTAGGAATAAGCCATTTTTTACACACCGAAAACCAACCAAAAAGCCGGAAAATTCTAATTTTAACAGCTGCTACATATCCATAAATTAATTATGTAAACTTCATAAAAAAAGAACCTCGCTTCGAGATTCTTTTCTGTCACTATTAACTTAATCACCTAATTTTTTCCAGAAATTATTTCGATTGATTAGTAACCATGCAATGGATAGTATTGCCAGCCAGATCATTACCCCGCCATTTAGCAGTACCGGATTGATATTCATCAACACTGCCACAACATAAAGCACGATCAAGACTGCCCCAATAAATAGTGTTCCAAACATCCAGATCATCAAACCGAAATTCCCTACTCCCCGCGTAAAGAGCTGGCTAACGTTCGTCCAGGTCACATTTAGCAGACGATAATCACGACTAAAAAAGTAAAGTGACATCAGATAGGTACCCCACAAGATTCCAATGTTTAAGGGTGCCATTAAAAATAGCGGTAATTGCAGGACAATCGAGATAACTAACCCTACTCCGCCAGCGATCAACATTTGAATCTTACAGCCTACCCAAAATTTTTGCCGCAAATATTTTTCCAGCGACAAAGGAAGTGACTGGATAAACGAAAAATTCTCACGATCTAATGAGATCAAGTTGCTAACAAAGGAGGTCTGATTCAACATGATGCAAGCAAAAACAATGCCAGCGACAAAAAATACTCCCATAAACTTTGGAGTCAAGGTTTGCAGACTGACAGGGTTGGTCGTAACCATTGTTCCTACCATAACGATCGGCATGATAAGTGAGGACGTCAAGACCTGCATGATCAAATTAGGATTCTTCAGCAGTTGACGGTTATAACCCGCCAGCAGCTTTTTCAATGACTGATTGGTTTTTCGTTTACGTTTTGTCGCGACAGTATGGGAACCTTCATCGCTGAACTGCTCATATAAACTAGGAATCACGAAGAATCTTAATGCCAGCAGCAGTAAACCAGTCAAAACCAATAAACCAGCTAAGGTTATCAAGCCTTTTTGTGTAGTGAGCCCATGCATCACGTGATAGAAAGGCATAAACACAGTAAAAGCATGTCGATCAACCACTCCAGCAGTATGCTCCATCGAACTCTGGGTAAAATTAATCGCCAAAATCCCGCCGACAGAAACAATCATTGAAAAGCCCAGCATCAAACTAGTGAATAGTTTTTTATGTTGACGAAACAGCTTTGTTTTCGTCATGCCGAACACAATCAAGCTGCAGAGACTGAATAGTAGAAAGAAGAAGATCAAAAACAATAGAATCGCGCCCACTACCGAAAGTACCACTGAATAGCCGCTCTTAAAGGCGGTTAGAAAAAAGAGGATCAATAGCGGCAGCAGAAACGGTACAATCGTCATTCCCACAGCTAAAAACTTCGAGATAAAGACTTCCCCCTGTTTGATCGGCAATGGCAAGTAGTCTTGCAGATCCTTACTCTCGAAAAAGACATTGAAAATCGCGGATAGCGACTGAGAAAAGCCGATTAAAGCGAACAATACCATATAATAGGTGAAAAAACCGGGCAATTTCGCGAAGTCGATCATGATCATAGTCGCCCCGTAAATCAATAGGAAAATGACACCCGACATGACGTATTGCTGAATAATGCTGCGGATCACTTGTTTGCCGATCCGACCTTTTTTTCGAATTTGATTTGTATAAGAAGGATTGATGTAGAGCATGTTCACTGCGATTAATCGTTTGAGAATCCCGCTATTCATGGGCACCCTCCTCAAGTTCTGCAACCAGATCACCATCCGCTTGGCGCCCCGCCATCTTAAGATAGACACTTTCTAAGGATTCATTCGGATAATTTTCAAGTAAACTGTCAACAGAACCATTATAGATCAGCTCACCTTTTTTCAAGATTGCCAACTCATCGCATAGTTGCTGCGCCGTGTCCAGAACGTGAGTCGAGAAAATCACCGTATTGCCCTTTTCCGCATGACGCTTGATCATTTCCTTTAAATCAAAGGCAGCCTGAGGATCTAATCCCTGCAGCGGTTCGTCTAAAATCCAAATATCCGGATCAGGCAGCAACGCGCCGATAATAATCGTTTTTTGCCGCATCCCATGTGAGAAGCTTTCCAAAGTCTCATCTTCATGACCGCCTAAATCAAACAGTTCGATCAGTTCCTGACGGCGATGTTCCTGCCCTTTTAGATCATAGGCAGCTGAGATCAGATCCCAATACTCATTGGCGGTCAATTGCAAAAACATATCTGGTGAATCAGGTACATAGGCGATTTTTTTCTTGATCCCCAATCGATCTGCCTTTATATTAACGCCATCAAAGAGGATTTCCCCGCTCGTTGGTTCGATGATACTTACTAAACTTTTGATCGTCGTTGATTTTCCGGCGCCATTGTGGCCTAAAAAGCCGAAAATTTCGCCCTCTTTAATCGTCAGGCTTAAATTATTCAATGCCTTTTTCTCTCCATAAACTTTCGTAACCCCTGTTAACTCAATCATCGCTTCATCTCCTACTATTTAAGTAATCATTTTTCAAGCTAGAAAAATGTGTGTGTTCATCGTTCAATGGGCACTCTCGTATTACTAAATCCTGCCAGCAACATGACGATACCCTTTTAATCACTATACGAGAAAAGGTCTCTTAAGACAACAAACGAAAAGAAAAAACACTCATTTTGAGTGCTTTAGACTATTATTGGTACCCATATTTCGATGACAGAGTTTTCTCTATTCCAATGAAATTTCTTTCCATATTTTTCAAAGTGTAAAAAACTCGTTTGCTTTAACGACAGACCAAGCTTAGGCACCAGCTCCTGATAAACCTCTTCATAGGTAGCGTAGATCCGATCCATACTACCTCGGTGCTCAACCACCAAATAACTGCCAGCAGGAATTTCTTTCACCAAAAAATTCGCTGGTACAGAAGCAGGACGTGGAATCCCACAATAATAATAAAGCTGACCAGCTCGGCGCTCCATAAAGGCAAACTTGGTCCAATTTCCTTTTTGCTGAGTCAGTCGATTCATTTTAAGCTGACGATTAAAAGCTGGCCAAAATGACAGACAACGTTTGAGATTCTGGCTTTTTTGATTCGTTAATATCTGTTCTAATCCGATGACGGAAAAAGCAGGCAGCTCCTTCAACTCATACTTCATCATATTCTTCTATTCATCCTTTGTTCCTATTTTAGAATATTGTACCTGAACCACCCACTAAATGAAATCTGATAAAAGAGAATAAGACCAACATCGCTTTTCAGGAAGAAACAGCACTTTGACATTATGAATTATCATTGAAAAAATTGACTGAAGATAAAATTCTAATAAAAGAAAAAAGCGGCTTTCGAATCCTTGATATGCAGCGATTAAATGCACGCTCAGCCCAAGGAGCACAGACTAGTTAGCATTAACTAGCCTGCTTCCAATCGTCATTCGTGTTCGAATTACAGTTACTTCGCTGTTGGATTTTAATAGCTGTCGCTAAAATTTGTTTTTTTCGTTGTGCTTCGAGTTCAGTGATTCGTTCCCAATAGCGAGCCTCTGCTCGGACGTTTCGCTGTTTTCTAACCACCATAAATACGGCGATCATTAGGATCAATAGAATTAGGATCATCATTTTCAACACCTCCTATATCCTTATCCTATTCCTTTTACTTAAAACCAATTAGGACATATGTCACATTTGCTCGAATATTTTTCTTTAAATATTCAAACATTAAAAAACTGCCCAGCAAAAGCTAGGCAGCTTCAAATTAATTGTATAATGGTTCTTTGGCTAATGGATGTTCCTTGATCCAATGAGCCAGCTCGTCCGCAAGTTCTTTCGTCATCGGAAAGGATGCCTCGATTTGTTCTTTTGATATATGATCCACATGCACACCCGCTGTGATGACACAATTTCCCGGGATTATTGATTGAATCTTTTCTAATAATATCTTTGCTAGAACATCATCCTTGTGAAAACGACCATGGTGACTGGGAAAGCGTTGGACTTGAGTATCAGTGTCACTTGAATATGTAGTGACTGTTCCGATATGCGGGGTATCGCCGCCGTATAGACTCAGCAACAGATCATTTCCAATCCATCCCGCACTCAAAGTGATTTTATAGCCGGCTTTCTCCTTCGTAAAAAGTTTACTCACTGTCTTTCCACCGCCTAGAGACATTGTTTTCAATCCCTAGAGCATCCATCAACTTCATGGATTGATGAGCGATAATATCGTCAATCGTTTTCGGTTGGCTGTAAAAGGCCGGAATTGGCGGGATGATCTGCACGCCAAGTCGTGCCAATTTCGTTAGATTTTCTAAATGGATCGCATTCAATGGGGTTTCCCGCGGCACTAAAATCAATTTCCTTTGTTCCTTTAGCGTTACATCTGCAGCTCGCGAGATTAAATTATCGCCGAAGCCCATCGAAATCCCTGCAACAGTTTTCATACTTGCAGGCACGATCACCATCCCATCAGTCAGAAATGAACCACTGGCGACCGCCGCACCTAGATCACGATTGCTATAATGATAATCCAACATGTCTTCCAACTCTTTCAAGCTCACATCTGACTCCAGCTTCAAATTCTGTTTCGCCCAATCACTGATGATCCCATGTGTCTCGATCGTCGGATCATCCTTCAAGCGTTTGATCAAATCAATGGCATAGATAATGCCTGATGCGCCGGTAACACCGATAACAATTCTTTTTTTCATCACTCTCACCTACTCTAAGTATTTTTCCCAATCAGGTACTTCCTTGAAGTCTGCTCGAATAAAATCATCCTTCAAATCAAATGGCACAGTGCCGTCCAAAATTGTTTTACTGCTCATACCGCGGAACCGAATCGAAGATGGATCGTACTCTGGTCGTTCGGACGGATCCAATGGATGATTGCGCATTCCCGGCAGCACGATAATGTCCTTATTCCCTTGGAAACGAGTATTCAAGGTCCACATCACATCATTCATATCAAAAATGTCGACATCGTCATCAACTAAGATGACGGTTTTTAATTCTTTAAAAGCGGATAACGCTAAAATCGCTGCTTGGCGTTGAATTCCTTCATCCGCTTCCGTTTCTTTGTGAATTTGCAGAATCGACATCAGCTTACCGCCGCCAGCAGGTGGATTGTAGACATTCGTCACTTTTCCGGGAATCGCTTTGTCCACCAAATCCAAAATGCTGGCTTCAGTTGGAATCCCGGCCATTGAGACATGTTCTTCTGAGGGGCCAATCGTCGTTTGCATGATCGGACGATCTTTCCGATGCGTAATTGCTTTGACCTTTACCACATTCACTGCTGGGTTGGCATCGCCATTATAGCCAGGAAATTCCGGCATTGCTTTACCTGTATTGGTATTGATATCTTCTTGCATCGTTTTATGAGGCAAAATTTCTGCTTCGATAATAAACTCAGAACGAGCGATCCCAACTTCGTCCACTGCAACACCGTCAACTAGTTGAACTGGTTCCTGCCGTAACGCACCGGCGATCCACAACTCGTTATAACCAAGCGGTGTGGTTGGCGGCTCAAAGGTTGTGCCAATGGAAATTGCTGGGTCCAAACCAATGTTGATCGTGATCGGCATTGGTTTATTCAGCGCTTCATATTGCTTCTGGAAGTGTCCGATGTGACGCCCTCCTGGCATAATATACATCCCAATCGTATCCTCATCCTCTAAAACCATCCGGTGAATCGTCACGTCACTCATGGTTTTTTCTGGATCAGAACCAAAGACCATGCCCATCGTGATGTAAGGGCCGGCATCGTATTCCGTATTGGTTGGCGCAGCCAAGATTTTGCGAATATCAAAGCCTTCATCCGTTGCTAAATGGATCACTTCTTGAGCGGGTGCTTCTGCCTTTGAAACTTTGACCGGCTTCACTGGATTTTGAACCGAATCCTTCAACAAACGACCTAAATGCTTTGGATCATGATGCAAAATCTTCCCTACCCGATTGCGGCTGGCAATGATCCCAGTTAACACACGTGTATCAGGAAAGCCCTTGACATTATTGAACATCATTGCAGGACCTTCCTGCGTTGGTCGTTTAACCGTACCTCCCGCTCCGATGTAACGATAAACACCGGAAAGCTCCGCATGCGGATCAATCTCAACATTGGTTTCATGATATTCTCCCGGCATTTCTTTCAACTCAGCTAAAACTTTTCGTAAATCATAAGGTGTAGACATAAAAAAAGCCTCCTTGTATTGTTCTTTCGATAAGCTAAGTTTAGGCTCATCAACAACTCAATACAATTCAGCTTCCACGCTTTTCTATTCCACATTGGAATGATTCGATTTTAGAAACTCAAAGAACTCTTTTGGCGCTGGCGCATCGGCTCTTTCAGATAAATAAAAATTCAAAAAACTTTCCTTCGTTGGCTCGATTTCACAGGTAATCAGCTGCTCCGATAACGAATTTCCCAATGATTTTTCCATGATTAATGAGATACCCAAGCCTTCTTCGATCATCCGCAAAATCAGATCAATTCGCGTTCCCTGATAGGTAATCTTCGGTTCAAACCCAGCTTCACGACAAAGCTCTTCTACTGCATAATATGGATTTTCTCTATGACCTAAGATCAAAAAATTCTCCGCCGCTAAGTCATTCAGCAAGATTGATTTATTCTGGGCTAACGGATGACTCTTGGGCACGACCGCGACAAAACGATCCGTTTCAGTCATGACACTATTTTTTCCCTGTTGCTCACTAAGAGAACGTGAAAAATAAATACTGTTTTTCTCAATCGCAAAATCACCTAACGCCATCGCCTCCGATTCCTTCAAATTCAAGTGGATCTCCGGGTGCTGTTTCAAAAAGGCGGTTAAGAGATCAAAACCCCGATAATTCGGCATCGTCGGAATCGTATGAACCGTTAAAACCCGTTCCTTTTTCTCTTGATACTCCTTCAACGTATCCGCTAAAGCCTGATAATCGCTAACAATTCTTCGTATATCCGGTAGCAGCAGCTTTCCCTCTTCCGTCAATTGAATCCGACGATTGCTGCGGTCAAACAATTGAACATTCAGTTCTCTTTCCAAGGCATTGATTTTTTTCGAGACATTTCCTTGGGTCATAAAGTTAAGGTCTGCCGTTTCGGTATAATTCAAGGTCTCGGTCAAATCTAAAAAAAGCTGCAATTTCTGCTGATCCATCTGCTCACCTCTATTCCATTTAGGAATATTATAATGCAAACTACTGTGAGAAACTAATCCTATTTACTTTTTAAGCAATAATGCCTTTTCGATCATCTTGTGATAGTAGACCTTCATCTCTTCTTCAGTGACCGCCTTATCGATTTCCGCAACATCAATCCACTTCACATCGCTGTTTTCTTCTTCATTAATCTCTAACGACTGATCCTCTGTTGCCATAAATAAATAGGTCGTATTAATATGGTAATGATCTTTGATGAATTTTTCTTTTTTATAATGAGCGTAAACCGGTAAAATATCAAAGGCAAACAAGCCTTCGTGAATCAGCCGATAATCTTTGATCCCGGTTTCTTCTTCCAGCTCCTTTTGGGCGACCTGTAAAAGATCGGCACAGCCATCCGCATGTCCGCCGGTCCATGAATAGGACTGATAAATATTATGATAGACCATCAGCACCTTGTCATAGGTCGGATTGACCACCCAGGCTGATGACGAAAAATGATACTCCGGATTTTTACGTGTCAGCAAGTTTTCTTGAAACTGCAATGTTTCCAAGAACAGCTTTTTATCTGCTGCTTCTTGATCGGTAAACGGCTCATATGCCTCAATTTCTGCAATAATTTTATCCATGTCGTACCTCCTCGGCCTGATTATAACAAGTAAGAGGCTGCGACTCCAATCGGTCACAGCCTCTAAATCATTTTTATTTTGGTCGAACCGGCAGCCACACTTGAAATTGCGCATTTTCTGGGTTCGCGTCCAAATACAACTCAATATCTGACAGCTCCGCATATTCAAAGCCGGACGTTGGCAGCCACTCGGTGAAGACTTGCTGCTGTAGTTCCTGGATCGCACCTGGCATTGGCCCTGATCCTGAGAAAACTGCCCATTTAGCGGCAGGCATTTCATAATGGACGAAGCCTTCTGCTGTTTCATCGCTGACAACACCAATTACATATTCCCAGTTGTCTTGAACCTCCGAGGTCATCATGCTGACACCCATGACTCCCGGATTATTCTGATCCATCATGGGAATGAGCTTTTGCAGCTCCCCGCTAGCGCTCACTTCATTCCAAAATTGCGGAATTCGTGTTTGCGCGACTTCCATATCTTGCTCTAGCTTCAAGCTGAGGCCGGTCACATAAAATGCTTCTTTGTCGATTAACTGATATTCCATTGCTTGCACACCCTTTACGGTCAATTTGAAGGTCAACATTGGATAGCTAGTCAATTTTGCTCCTGCCTGCTTGGCTTCTTTCGGCGTAATTCCATGAACACTTTTGAATACCCGATTAAAAGAAGTTGGAGAATCGTAGCCATATTTCGCAGCGACGTCTATGACTTTATCGCCTCGCTGAAGATCAACCCCTGCCAGACTCATCCTCCGACGGCGAATATGTTCTCCTAAGGTTACATTCGCGATATAGGAGAACATCCGCTGATAATGATAACTGGAACAGTGGGCTAATTGCGCCGCCTTGTCTAAATCGATCGCACCCGCTAAATTCTCCTCCACATAAGCAATACTACTATTGAAATGATCTAACCATTCCATCCATTTTCCTCCTGTCTCTACTATAGTGTGATCAGCAAAGGAATACCTCTTAGAACCTGCCCGCTTTTGCGAGCTAAAAGCTTAATTTCTCCAACCTGTCAAAGGCCTCGGACAAAACTTCCAACGGTTGTGTAGCAGCCAATCGAATATAATCATCTCCGACTGTTGCCCCAAAGGCTTTTCCAGGAACGAACAATACGCCACTTTGTTCCAATACTTTTTCCACGAACGTCACCGAATCTAGTCCGCTTTTACTGATATTAATAAAAGCATACATGCTTCCGGTCACTGGACGCAAGGACAAATAAGGAATATCAGCAACTCTTTTTTCAATATAAGCTAAACGCTCCTTGAATACCTCAACAGTGGACGGTACCAGCTCTTCATAATGCTTCAAAGCATAAATAGCGCCGCGTTGTGAAGCCGTTGGTGCTGAATACGTGATGCTTTCGTTAATCATGCCGGCGATTTGATTGATGTACGCCGGTGCGATCATATAGCCTAAGCGCCAACCAGTCATCGCAAAGCCCTTCGATACCCCACTGATGGTGATAGTATTTTCAGGAGCAAGACTAGCCATTGGCACGAATTTTTCCTTAAAGGCAAAGTCTTCATAAATCTCGTCAGAAATAATGAATAGCTCATGTTCGACAGCAACTTCCGCGATTTGCTTCAAAGTATCTTTAGAGAATACCGCTCCAGTCGGATTATTCGGCGAGTTGATGATGATTGCCTTCGTTTTATCCGTAATCGCGCCTTTTAAATCCTCTACAGCTAGCTGAAAGTCATTTTCCTCATAGGTCGGCACAAAAATCGGCGTCCCGCCAGATAATACGACTTGCTCACGGTAGGGTGAAAAATACGGTTCATGAATGATCACCTCATCACCGGGATCAAGCAAAACCTGCATCACTAAATACATTCCATGCAATGCCCCCACTGTGGCACGAACTTGATTGGTTTGAAAACTCAATCCATATTTCTTTTGATAAAAATCAACGACGGTCATTAAAAATTCTTTACTGCCATCCGGTGCCGTATAGTTCGTCGCACCCATTTTCACATCGGCATAAGCCGCTTCAATAATCGCCGGATTGGTGATCAAATCGGGATCACCGATCGACAAGTCAATTATGTCTTCTTTTTCCTTTGCTAAAACAGCGATCTTCATCAACAAATTTTCTGCCGGCTGCTGGAAGCGTCGCGCGATTTTCTTTTTATCCATCCTGATTCCTCCGCCTCTACTTACAATACTTTATTCAAGAAATCTTGTGTCCGGCTGTTTTGCGGATGCTCAAAGATTTCCTCTGGTGTCCCTTCTTCTTGAATGATGCCGTCCGCCATGAAGATCACGCGGTCCGCCACTTCTTTGGCAAAGCCCATCTCATGAGTCACGACGACCATCGTCATACCCTTTTTTGCTAAATCTTGCATAACTGCCAATACTTCACCGACCATTTCCGGATCAAGTGCCGATGTTGGTTCATCAAAGAGCATTACATCAGGATTCATCGCTAACGCCCGGGCAATCGCCACCCGCTGCTGTTGACCACCAGACAGACTAGCTGGATAGCTGTCCGCTTTTTCTTTTAAGCCCACTTGATCTAACAAAGCCAGCGCTTGTTCCTTCGCCTTTGCTGGATCTTCTTTTTTGATTTTTACGGGTGTAATGGTCAAATTGTCTACTACACTCATATGGGGAAACAGATTAAAGCTTTGGAACACCATGCCCATCTTCTGACGAATCTTGTCAATATTGCTGTCGGGGGCAGTAATATTTTGCCCCTCAAAGAAGATTTCTCCGGAGGTCGGTTCCTCCAACAGATTCAAACAACGAAGAATCGTACTTTTCCCACTACCTGAAGGACCAATGATTACCACTACTTCTCCTTCTTTTACCGTTAGATCAATCGATTTTAAGACCTCATTATCGCCAAAACTTTTTGACAGCTGTTTTACATTAATCATTCAGACCCATTCTCCTTTCAACGACACCTAATAGACGGGAAATACTAAAGGTCAACACAAAATAAATCAGTGAGACTAGCACATATGGCAAGAAGGGCTTGAAGCTGGCTCCTTGTACCACGCCTGTTTGGAAAATCAATTCCGATACTCCGATAACCGAAACAACAGAGGATTCCTTGATGATTGTCACAAACTCATTCCCCAGTGCCGGCAAAATATTCTTGATGGCCTGTGGAAAGACAATATATTGCATCGCTTCTTTTTGATTCATTCCTAAAGAACGAGCCGCTTCCATCTGCCCTTTGTTGACCGCATTGATTCCTGCTCGGACAATTTCCGCCACATAAGCCGCACTGTTTAACGAAACAGCAATACAACCTGCCAGTAATTTTGATAAATCTAGCCCTAAAACGCCTGTCCCAAAGTACACAATAAAAATTTGAACCAATAGCGGTGTTCCTCGAACATATTCGATATAAACTACCGAGATAGCTTTCAAAAGTTTGCTCTTGCTTAGCTTCATTAACGCCAACAGGCTGCCGAAAATCAAACCAAATAAAACACCGACAAAAGCTAGTAAAATCGTGTATTTCGCGCCGTTTAAGTAGTAAGGTCCATACTTCTGTAAGAAAGATTGTTCATCTTGGAACATCAATTCATTGGCTTCTTTTTGATAGTCCTTCAGTAAATCTTTGTCATTGATCGTTTTAATGGAAGCATTGACGTGCTTCTTCAATTCTGGTGTGTTCTTTGACATGGCGATAGCTGTCACCTTTTCACCCTGTTCGAATTCCACTGGTGCCAAGGCTACATTATCACTTTGTTGAACATAGGCCTCCGCAACTGGTTGCTCTAGTACGACCGCCTCGACTTTTTTATTTAGTAGGTTATTGATTAAGTCAGGAACCTTTTGCAGTGATGTCGGTTCTGCACCTGTCATTTCATTTTTCACTAAATCTTCTTGAGTTGTCTGTTTTTGCGCACCAACGGCTAAGCCTTTAAAATCTTGTGTCGTCTTAAATTTATTCTTATCGTCTTTACGAACCAAGACTTTCTGCTGTACGACAAAATATGGATCAGAGAAATCAACTTCTTTCAATCGTTCCTCCGTAATCGACATACCGGAAATAACTAAATCAATTTTTCCAGTTTTCAAAGCACCAAGTAAAGCATCAAAACCCAGCTCCTCGATTTTTAGCTTGACGCCCATATCCTTGGCAATCTTTTCTGCGATTGAGACATCAAAACCAACGATCTTATCCTTCCCGTCCACATCCGCATGAAATTCATAAGGTGCATAGTCTGCCGATAAGCCGACGACCAATTCTCCGCTTTGCTGAATCCGTTCGTAAATCTCATCCTTCTCTGCTCCCTGTGCTTTTGCCGGTAAAAAGTTCAGCAACATCAGCAGTACTGTCAGCAATGCTCCAATTTTCTTTTTCATCCATCTCGCTCCTTTTTTTCAATGAATAATAATATAAGTATATGAATAATTTAAGAATAAATATCCAAAAATAACTTGCCCTCATACTACCATAACTATTATAATAAAAAAAGATTAATCTAAAAAAATGATGAAAGAAGTTTTCTAATGACAAAACAACTGATTGTGCGAGGCGCCCCGCAAGAATATGAGCTGAAAGAAAATGCTTGGCATTCCCTAGAATCCCATCTTAATAGAAGAAAACTGAAGAAGCTCCTGATTCTCCATGGAGAAAAATCCTGGAACGCTGTGAAGGACTATTTCCCAGATTTATCAATAACAAAATCCTTTCATTATTATGGCGGGCGATGCACCGACACAGCCGCACAAGGTTTTGCGTCTTTATGCAAAAAGGAACAATTTGACGGAATCATCGCTGTCGGCGGCGGAAAAGTTGCTGATCTAGGAAAATTTGTTGCTTACAAGACGGCTTTACCGATTATAATTTTGCCGACATTAGCCGCAACCTGTGCTGCGTACACGCCTTTGAGTGTGGTCTATAACGAAGAAGGTGTGATGCTGCGTTATGATATCTTCCCTAAAGCCAGCGACCTAGTATTGATTGATCCAGAAATCATCCTACACTCTCCACGTGAATTGATGATCGCTGGTATCGGTGATACCTTAGCGAAATGGTATGAATCTCATGCGATCATTTCACAATTAGCGGTCAAACCTGTTGAAGTACAAGTAGCAGAGTTCGCTGCGCAAAAGTGTCGCGAGATTCTATTAGAAAAGAGTACTGAAGCCTTGAAAGCGATGGAGCAGAAGGAAATGAATCAGGCATTCATTGATGTGATGGAAGCAAACATTTTATTGGCCGGCATGGTTGGTGGATTCGGCGATGAGTACGGACGAACGGCTGGAGCACATTCGATACATGATGCCATGACCGTTTTGCCCGAAAGCCATCATCAGCTTCACGGCAACAAGGTCGCTTATGGTATTTTAGTCCAGTTGATGATCGAAAATGATCTAGCTGAGATCGAGGCATTATTGCCCTTCTACCATCAATTGAATTTGCCAACAAACTTAGCAGATATGAATCTGCATTTAACTGATACTGAGTACCAAGCTGTCGCGGATCGCACCTGCGCTCCCGGCGAGATGATCCATTTAATGAAAGAAACGATCACACCAGAGCTGGTTATTCAAAAAATGAAGGAACTAGAAGAATTGACCAGCAAGTAAAAAAAGGCATTCAGAACGACCGAGATAGCCGTTCTGAATGCCTTATTTCATTGTTAAGATATCTGCCGAAATATCCTTGTTTAAAAAATCTTCCCAGTTCTAATGGCATAAATAGTTAAGGAAATCAGAATGAACAACGCCAACATTTCCAGTAGAAAGTCGGTGGTTTTTACTCCGTTTTTCGAAGCGTTCTTCTCTTGTTTCATTGTTCTATTAGGGCCCTCCTTGTTTTTACAATGCAAGAATAGCAAACCATTGGTATAGGCACGTAACAATTCTTAATGAATTTCATTAGAATATCATTAGCTAAATTTAATTATTCCCAAGTTTCGTTTCGAATAATTCTCCTTTTGCGTTTCTAACAATTAGTGCCAATCCCAATATTTCAACGACTTGAATCAAAGGGACGCCTGCTCCGGTGTAAAAGGACATAAATATCTCTTTACCGTCTGGTGCCCAGGTTGCAAACCACGAAACCCCAAAAAGATAAAGAAAATAGGTCAATAATAAGCCTAGAAAGATTAGCATATAATCCGCTAACGCTGCCCGCCGCTTTTTCTTCTTGATGAAGGCAGTCGTAAACAACACGATGGCTGCGAAACTAAACAGCAATAGAATGGGTGAAACAATTCGGTACAGCCAAATCAGACTGTTGAATATCCACGTTATCGGCTTCGTTCGCTTAGCCTCTGCTTTCCCGCTCTTACCTTCTGTCGCAACTGATTTGATATTCAATAAATCCAGAATATCTTTCGCTGGCTGATCCTCCATAAAGTATGAGCTGCCATATTTGGTCTCATAACTTTTGTACACGGTTGTTTCCAACATGCCGGCACCTAAATAGTTAAACACCTTGACTAGATCTTTGAATTTTTTTCCGTTGCTTTGCTTCGAGATAAAGAGCATCTTTTTCCTTTTCAGTTGACCTGATTTAAAGCCCTTTTCCAGTTCTTCGTTGATCTTTTTAAAGACTTTTTCGTTTTCTTCACCGTCTGTGTACAAACCTTCCCGTTGGAACATCTCTCTAATTCCCCAAACGAACATATCACCGGCCATCTCGCCTTTTTTGATTTTCCACGCATTGGGCCAGATTGATTCATTGTAAATCCAATCAATTCCATCGCGATATTTTCTCAACGTTGGCGAAACTTTTTGCGCTTTGGCAAAGGTCTTTTTGGATACCCAGATGCCATTGTTTTCTGCGACCGCTTTAGAATCATACTCACTATTATCGATTTGGATCAGATTTTCCGTCAATTTAGCAAATGAGGTTTTTGTCCGATCATTTGTCGTGAAGATGCCGTAATGCTCATGATTCGTTTTAGCGATCAGGAATGCTTCGCCAAAAGTCACGAGCAGTGGTGCCACTAGCAATAATGTATTGGCGATCAGTTTTTTTCTGTTCATCGTTTTGAGCAGATTCCAAAAACGCCAAGCGCCTTCTTTCAAGTTTGGTCCTAATTGCTGATTCTCCACAATTATTCCGTAAAAAGTAAATAGAGTTGCTACTATGAAAAGCGGCATCAACCAGATCGAATCTTCCCGCAAAAACCAAAAGAAGGGAAAAGCGATCATCAGCAAAATCGACCATGGCAGTCGTTTTCTAAAGGAAGCTTTTCTTCTTAAATAAAGACCAAGGATCCCCGCCAAAACTAAAAGTACTGCCGCGAAAATCACACTATTTCGATAAACACGTAGTGAAAAATCAGAAGTCAGTGTTGCCGGCGAATAGACGAGAAATAAAAAACCAGCCGCACTCAACTTTTTATTCTTGATTAAAGGAGCCAAAGCCTTAAGGATCGTAAAAGCCGCTCCGATATTAAATAGGCATAAAAATAATGGATAGGATAATTTTGAAAAATGGTTCACAAGTAAAAAGAAAGTAAAAGACAGTCCCTTCGTCAGAACTCCAGCGTTATATCCCCCAAGCCACTTTCCATCTAAAATATGTAACGCCTGGTTAATGGAAAGCGCGTCATCATATCCTGCCTGCATCGATATTCTGATGGGCATTTTCACTGCAATCAACAGTCGAAAGAGGATCGCAAAGAGAAAAAGAGCAGTCAACACGTTTGCTTTTGTAATTTTTTCGAAGCTGAATCGTCTTGCTATCTTCATAGACTAGAAAAAGGGATAAATGGCGGTCTCTTCCCCTCTACCTCTGTTAAAAATTTTTGCAGCCAGATGACATCCAGCCATTGGTCGAATTTATAGCCGATTTTCGGAAACTTGGCAACTTCTTGATAGCCAAGCCTTTCATGGAAATCGATGCTGCCTTGATTCCCGCCTGTAATACATGCGGTTAGAATGGCGACGTTTTGTTTGTCCAGTGTTTCTTCCAGTGCTTGATATAAACGTTTTCCCGCCCCGTTTCCGCGTTTCTCACGATCAACGTAGACACTGACTTCGACTGCCCAATCATAGGCTGCCCGCTCTTTATAAGCGTGGGCGTAAGCATAGCCTAAGATCACCCCTTTTTCTTCAGCCACATAATAGGGATAAGTCTGCAATATCTCATCTATTCGCCAGACAAAATCTGCAGCACTGGGCACATCATAATCAAACGTGATCGTCGTTTCCTCTACGTAAGGTTTATATATTGCTGCTAATGCCATTGCATCTGCAGGGGTTGCTACTCGAATCTCAATCATCTTTGACCTCCTTGCTTTTTTCAATTTTATCACTATGCCAAATAAAAAAACACCCTTTCAGAAAATGATTCATCCATATTTTTAATTGATAATCTGCTGATTGACTAAATGTAACCGTTAAACCAACATCAATCAAAATAACACTTTAAGGAAATAATCAAATTTTCATCCCTCACTGTTCTAGCCATAATTTTGTGCAAACAGCCAGAAACGATATGAAGTAAAAGTTATTTTTTGAACTCGATGAAAATAATATGGCAATTCTCTAAGTTTAATCCAAGTAGTTTCACCACCTCCTTATGGTTATTTTTTGTTAAGTATGCTTATATAGAAAGAGTGTTTCTTAGGAGGATATGAATAGTTATGGAACAGAATCAAATACCTGATAATCATACGAAAGAGATGAGCTTATTAGGTTTAAGTATGATCGTGATCGGCTCGATGCTGGGCGGTGGCGTCTTCAATTTGCCTAGCAGTATCTCACAATCAGCTGGTGTGGTCGCATCTTTGCTGGCATGGCTGATCACCGGCGTCGGTGTCTTCTTTATCGCGAAGGTTTTTCAAACTCTTTCAAAGGAAGAGCCTGAGGTCATCGGCGGCATTTATTATTATGCGAAGGATGGCTTTGGGGATTATGTCGGCTTTAACTCCGCTTGGGGCTATTGGCTAAGCAATATTATTGGAAATGTCTCTTTTGTCATTTTATTCTTGGATGCGTTGAGCAAGTTTGTCCCATCTATCGGAGGATCCGGTGGTCAAATCGGATTATTTTTAGGAACCTTCATGATCTGGGGTGTCATTTTCTTAGTTGCTCGCGGGATTCGAACAGCCAGTATTTTAAATACAATCGCCACCAGCGCGAAGGTTGTCCCAATCTTAATGGCAATTTTTCTTTTATTCATTCACTTTAAATACCACACCTTTTCATTAGATGTCTTCGCCAAAAATATGATGCTGAATGGAAAGCAGTTAGGCTCCGTTCCAACACAGATCCGCCATGCCATGCTGCAAACGATGTGGGTTTTCGTTGGGATCGAAGGCGCAGTTGTCTTATCAGGACGTGCAAAACGTGCTCGTGATGTTGGGCGAGCAACATTGATCGGTTACGCGACCACACTGGCGATCTATGTATTGATCGTAATGCTTAGCTTCGGATCGCTGCCACAGGATCAGCTTGCCAACTTACCTAGTCCCTCTTTAAGCGGTGTCCTTCGTGCTTCTTCCGGTGCGTGGGCGGCAAGCATGATAGATATTGGCGTAATAATTTCCGTTTTAGGCGCATGGATTTCTTGGACGATTCTCGCTGCTGAAATTTCCTTTGATGCGGCACAAGACAAAATGTTCCCAGCATTCTTAGGAAAAGCCAATAAACAAAACGCGCCAGTGAATGCTTTAGTATTGAATGGTGTCATCATGCAGATTGTTTTCTTGATTTCTCGTTGGGCGATGGATGCCTTCCAAGCGGTCACTGATACGGCAACAACGATGGTCCTTGTCCCCTACGTTCTATCTGCCGCTTTCCTATGGCAGGTCGCCAAAGGGAAAAATCACAAAGGACAACAGTTTTTAGCCTTCGGTGGAATTGTCTATGGGATTTACATGCTGTATTCATCAGGGGCTCTGAATCTGCTTTACTGCATTGGAATCTATGCGTTGGGCTTTGTTTTTTGGTTGTGGAACAGTCACACCTACCAGCGACCAATTTTTGCCACCAAGCGCGACAAACTTCTATTTTCGATTGTTACAACCCTTGGTTTGATCAGCCTGATTGTTTTCCTCATTCAATTAAGATAAAAATAAACCGGTGATTTTCGAATCACCGGTTTTTCTATCTATATAAATTGTAAAATCATCGTAACTAAAAGCCCCACCGCATAACAGCTGTTAAAAACAATCAGATTTTCAACGGCCATCGGGAATGTTTTATGTTTGATCTGCTCTTTAGTAAACGTCTTCGTTTGCGGAACAACCTTAACAAGACTAATAAAGACCAGCAGGATCGGCCATTGATAAATACCCGCTAGCAATCCAATGAGAATCACTCCATAGCAACTGTACATCAATACATTAAATAACCTAACACTCCATTCGCGTCCAATATAAAAAGGCAATGTATAACGATGATTTTCCACATCCTGCTCCAAATCGCTAATATTATTCGCTAGCATGATATTAGCGATTGTCAGCATCAAAGGTAGTGCTGCCCAGATTACTGCTAAAACAGCCATCGTATTACCTGTAATAGCAAAGTGATCAAAACCTAGTTCCATATAAAAAAGCCGTTGATCATAGGTGTTTAAGTAAATTGTGATGGCGAAAATACCCAGCCCCTCTGTCACTCCGCTAAAGATTTCCCCCAAGGGCATTCTAGACAGCGGAATCGGTCCATACGTATAGAAAACTCCCACGAAAAAGCAGGCTGCGCCCATCGGCAGCAACATCCACCCAGTCTGCACTACTAAAATCAATCCAACAATCGCCGCAAAGCCTACTAATCCGACAATCAATCGTTGAATTTGTTTTTCTGATAGTTTTTCTCGCCCTATCAAATTCTCTTCATATTTATATTTTTCAGAATGAGCTTTCTTAAAATCCATATAATTATTGATTGCAGTGATCGCTAAATCGAAGGAAAACATCCCGAAAAAGAAAAAGAGCGTCTTGCCTGGATGGAATGCGTGAAAGTACGTATTGGTAAATAGAACGGCGATCACAAAAGGAAAGATTCCCGCAAATTTTGTTCGAATTTGCACAAGCTCATAGAAATGCTCTTTGGTCATTTTATTCTGCGTCGCTTTTAGTCTCTTTGTATTGTCCATAGTAACCCCTAGTTCATCGTTTTATGCTGTTTGTTTAAAGATTGATTACCGCCATATATTTAAATACATGGCGATAATCCTATCTGCGCTATCGAATATACTGCCAAAGCAATGTGAGCAAAAGCCCGAGTGCATAGCTGCTGTTGAAGGCAACTAGATTTTTGATTGACATCGCAAAGGTCTTGCTTTTGATTTGTTCTTTGGTGAAAGCTTTGGTTTGCGGATAGACTTTTATTAAGCTCAAGAATGTCAATAGGATCGGCCATTGATAAATCCCGGCAATCAATCCGATCATGATTGCCCCATAAGAGCTGTACATTAAGATATTGAACAGAATTACCGCGTTCTTTTTGCCTAAATAAAACGGCAATGTGTAGCGATGATTTTCAATGTCCTGTTCTAAATCAGAAAGATTGTTGGCCAGCATAATATTGGCGATCGTCGCCATTAACGGCAGTGACGCCCATACCATAGCTAGTGCAGCTGTGGTGCTGCCTGTGATTGCAAAATGCTTCAAGTCTAACTCCATAAAAAAGAGCTTTTTATCATAGGTGTTCAGATAGATTGTGATAGCAAAAATCCCTAGCCCCATCGTCACTCCACTGAACACTTCGCCTAATGGCATCCGGGATAATGGAATCGGACCAAATGTGTAGAAAACACCAATAAAACAGCAGGCACAGCCCATCACCAACAACAGCCAGCCTGTTTGGATCGCTAAAGTGATTCCCACGATCGCCGCAAAACCAATCAAGCCAAAAATAATCATCACCACGGTACGTTCAGGCAGCCGCTCCTTGCCGATCACGTTTTCTTGGTACTTATACTCTTCCGAATGAGCCTTACGGAAATCCATATAATTATTTATCGCAGTCGTTGCCATATCAAAGGCAAGCATGCCAAAGAAGAAAAAGAGTGTCTTGCCCCAATGAAAGGAATGAAAATACGTATTAGTAAACAATACAGCGATCAAAAAGGGGAACAAACTCGCTAACTTCGTACGGATTTCAACTAAGTCAAAAAAACTTTCTCTTGTCATTTATTTCAAATCCTTATCGTTGCCCATCTTGTAGCCAGCTTCTTTATTTAACTCAAAAACGTCCTTCAAACCAGAAGTGACATAGACTTTATCATCTCGTGTTACAAAGATCGCTTCCGTATCCTTCAAGCCGTCAACGTATTTCATGCCCTCTTTGACTCCCATTGAAAAGACTGCAGTCGACAAGCCATCGCCATCAATCGATTTCTTCGATACGATCGTTACACCAGCGATGTCATTATCAAAAGGATAACCTGTTTTTGGATTAAACAAATGATGATAGGTTTTTCCATCGGCTTCTAAGTAACGTTCATAGATTCCTGAGGTTACCAGCGACATATTACTTTCAGGAACACTTCCCAAGACAACGTTGCGCGCTTGATTAGGGTCTTGAATTCCGACAGTCCAGTCCTCTTTTTGATTTCCGCGAGGACTGTGCCCCATGACGTAGACATTTCCGCCAAGGTCGATGATCGCTGTCGTTACGTCATTTTCCTTCAGAACCTTTACAACTTCATCGGTGATGTAGCCTTTGGCTATTGCACCCAAGTCCAGCTTCATCCCTTTTTCTTTTAGGTACACTGTCTTATCTGTATCGTTAAACTCAACATCATGATAGTTCACTAACTTCAAAGCCTGGTCAATTTCACTTTGCTCCGGCTTGCGGGCATCAGGGAATCCGATTCGCCACAGCGACGTGATCGGGCCAATCGCCATATCGAAACCACCTTTGGAATCTTGACTGTATTTGTAGGCCTCCTTCAATAAATAGTACATATCGTCGGTCACTTTGACTGGCTTTACGCCAGCCTCTTTATTCACTGCATCGATTTCTGAGCCTTCTTCGTTAACAGTAATCTTATCAGCTAACTCTTTTACCCGCTTGAAGGCTGGCTTCAGCGCAGCTTTTTTACCATCATCGTAAATACGCATCTGGACATATGTACCCATCAAAAATTGCTTATCTTCATAAGGCTTTTCATTTATCTTTGGCTTATTATTACCACAAGCAGTCAGCAGGACCAAAAATAAACCTAGAGCCACGATTAGTGTTCTTTTCTTCACTTCAAACATCCTTTATCTATTCAAAATTTTATCACCTTATAATAGCGTTTTTGCGCTTATTTTCAAAGCATTTTGGGAAACTTTTCATAGTTCTACTATATCGATTGCAGTTAGTTCGGGAATGAAAAAAGTAAAAAGGGTTTGCGACTGATCTGTCACAAACCCTTGAAAAGTTCCCTCAAGATTCAGGGATTATTTTTTAGTTACAATGTTGTCTACTTGGATCGCTGTTGTATTGCCTTTTTGAGCAGCGTTCACTAATTGAGCAGCGTATGTTTGGAAAGCGTGTGAAGAGTGAGTCGCACCTGTTACCACTTCAACGTCTGCAGGAGCACCTTTTTCAACTAAACCTTTGTTTAATTGTTCGATGTATTCTTTTGGTCCAACACCGCTTTTCGCTTTCATGTTCTTTTCGTAGTCGGCATCATCTTTTTTAGATTTGCCATCTTTGTCTACCATATCAAAGTTAGATTCTGTAATTTTTCCGCCAGCGACAGTCATGCTGAAGACTGTACGGTAACCATTTGAGTAGTTCTTTTCTTCTAACTTGTAAGTACCGTCTTTCAAGTCAGCACCATTGTCGATTTCAATTGTTTTCGTATCACCAGCTTGAGCTGCTTGAACCAATTGTTGAGAGTAGTTTTTGAAGTTTTCACTAGAATGTGTAGCACCTGTTACTACTTCAACGGCATCTGGATTTTGTGTTTGTTCTAAAGATTTGTTCAATGCTGGAATGTATTCTTTAGGACCAGTTTTTGTTTTTTCTTTCATGCTCTTTTCGTAGTCGGCATCTTTTTGTTTAGATTTGCCGTCTTCATTTAAATAGTCATAGTTTGATTTCGTGATTTTTCCGTCTTTTACTGTCATATCGAAAACAACACGATACCCATTTTCGTAATTCTTTTCTTCAAGTTTATATGTGCCATCTTTCAGATCACCGCCAGCTTCTTTTTCCGCTGGTTTAGCTGCTTCAGAAGAGCTTGTTGAAGAGCTTGCTGCTGTATCCTTATCGTTGTTCCCGCCACAAGCTGCTAAAGCTACTGTAGAGAACGCTACCACAGCGAATCCTGATACTATTTTTTTCATTTTCATGATTAAACTCCACCTTTTAATATTTTTTTGTGATTCTTTAAACAAGAATCATTCTAAAACACTAATTGATATTTGTACATCGTTTTCTATATATAACTTATGTTTTTTAATTAAATTATTATTTTAGCTAATTTATTAGCTGATTGTAATTATCATAGACAAAGAAATAAAGTATATGTATAATGTATTCGATTGTTCAGTCATTATCAATTCATTACTATTGTGCAGTCATTATCATTTAGAAGGAGCGGATTATCAATGGCAAAACAGAAAATTGTTGTTGTGGGTGCAGGGTATGCCGGAGTTTCAGCAACGAAGTTCATGGCCAAAAAGTTAAAAAAAGATGACGTAGAAATCACGTTGATTGATCGTCATTCTTACCATACAATGATGACCGAATTACACGAAGTAGCAGGCGGACGGGTTGAACCAGAAGCGGTTCAATATGATTTGCAGCGTTTATTTGCTCGTCAAAAAAATGTTTCACTAGTTACGGATACGGTTATCGGCATCGATAAAGAGAAAAAAATCGTCAAAACAAAACTAGGCAAGTACCCATTTGATCAGTTGATCATCGGTATGGGTGGTGAACCAAATGATTTTGGTACGCCAGGTGTCAAAGAGCACGGCTTTACTCTATGGTCGATGGAAGATGCAATCAAGATTAGAAAACATATCGAGGACACCGTCGCAAAAGCCGCACTTGAACCAGATGAAGCTACTCGTCGTGCAATGCTGACCTTTGTGGTCTGCGGGTCAGGGTTTACTGGGATCGAAATGATCGGTGAATTGATGGAATGGAAAAATGTTCTGGCTAAAGAACACAAACTACGTCCCGAAGAATTTACTTTGATGGTCGTGGAAGCCCTTCCTACTATCTTGAACATGCTTGATCGCAAAGATGCGGAAAAAGCAGAACGCTTCATGATGAAAAAAGGCATTCAACTGAAAAAAGGTGCCCCAATCACTGAAGTAACAGCGGATCATATCGTCTTAAAAGATGGATCACAAATCCCAACCAACACTCTCATCTGGACTGCTGGTGTCAAAGGGACCTCAGATGCGGCTGATTTCGGTTTAGAAACTGCCCGCGGTCAACGTTTGTATGCAAATGAATACATGCAAGCAAAGGGTTACGAAGACAAAGATATCTACATTATTGGCGACTTGGTTCATTACGAAGAAAACGGCGACGGCAAACCAACGCCGCAGATCGTTCAAGCCGCTGAACAAACTGGTCATACCGCAGCAGCTAATATCGTTGCTAAGATTAAAAACACACAAAAACATGAGTTCAAGAGTAATTATCAAGGATTCATGGTTTCAATCGGCTCTAAATGGGGCGTTGCCAACCTGATGGACAAGATCCACCTATCCGGCTTCCTAGCGATCGTAGTTAAACATTTGGTCAACCTGTTGTACTTCTTTACGATTCGTTCTGGCTATTACATGTTCCAATACATGATGCACGAATTCTTCCACATCAAGAACGACCGCAATGTAACGCGCGGACATTCTTCCCGTTACGGAAACGTACTATGGAGTGTGCCATTACGCGTCTTCTACGGCTCTATGTGGCTGATCGAAGCATCGAAAAAAGTGGTCGGAGACGGCAGCTATTTGAACCCAAGCTCTTGGTTTGGCAGTGGTTCGTGGTTTACAGATAAAGTCGTCTTCCCTTTCCCTTGGTTACAAGAACAAGTAACTACGGGGGCTTCCGCAGCTGGATCACATGCGGCTGAAGCAACAACAGCAGCTACTGGCGCTGCTGGCGGAGCGGCTGACGCTGTTGCATCAACCGCAACACAAGCGACACATTTTGGTTTTAGCTATGCCTTTGGTGAAAATCCAATGCCGGTCTTTGAAAAAATGCCTCATTGGTTCGCGAAAATCATGGAATTCATGATGCCAAATAAAGATGTCGCGTTGTTCATGCAAAAATTCATGACCTTCGTTGAAATTGGTATTGCTTTAGCATTGATCTTCGGGCTGTTCACTTGGTTAGCCAGCGCAGCGACAATCGGCCTAACCGTTGTCTTCTGTCTATCAGGTATGTTCTATTGGGTCAATATCTGGTTCATCTTTGTTGGCTTTGCTTTAATGAACGGTTCTGGTCGAGCATTGGGACTTGATCGTTGGGTAATCCCATGGATTCAACGCACGGTCGGCAAATGGTGGTACGGTACACCAAGATCGATCTACGGAAAAAATAGTTCGAATTAATTTGACCAATATTGATGGAAAGTTCTAAAGGGCTTGTTTCCCTCTTTAGAGCTTTCTTTATGTTATGATAGGAAAAAGATTGATACATTCGGACGACTATCAACAAAAATTGCAGGAGGTAGATGCTTTTGAAACTGAAGGATTTTGCCAAAAACAGTTTACTGCGGCCCTGGGATGGAATTATCGTTGTGATTCTCCTCTTACTATCGTTTGCTCCTGTGGTGGTTTTCAGCCTTACTCGCTCAAATAGCCCTACCCAAGAAGCGGTTCTTTCAGTAGATGGGCAGGAAATCAAATCATTTGATCTTTCGGACCAATCTCAGAGCTATACTTATCGCTATGAAGATAAAGATGGCGACTATAACTTGATTGAAGTTAAAGGGGATCGGATTCGGATTAAAGAAGCAGATTGCGGAGATCAAATTTGTGTCCGCCGTGGATGGATTGATCAATCTGGCGAGACAATCGTTTGTCTACCCCATAAACTAGTCATCGAAATCAAATCCTCAGACGGAGGGGAACCCGGCAGCGTCATTTATTAGCTGCTTCTATTATGAAGAAAACACAAAAACTCATATACATAGCACTATTGGTGGCCCAAGGAGTCATCTTAGGGCTGATTGAAAACACAATCCCTTCGCCCTTCGCCTTTGCGCCTGGAGCGAAGCTTGGACTTGCCAATTTAATAACAATCGTTGCGATCTTCACAATGCCGAAAAAGGAAAGCTTCACACTGATTTGGATGCGTCTGCTTTTGACCACTCTTCTAGGCGGGACCGTTTCGACTTTTCTCTATAGTATGAGCGGCTCGATGCTGAGCTATTTCGGCATGCTTTTAGTCAAAAGCCTTGGTCCTAAGCGTGTCAGCATCATCGGAATTAGCGCAACAGGCGGTTTTCTCCATAATGTCGGTCAACTACTGGTCGCAAGCTGGATCGCTCAGTCTTGGACCGTGATGCTCTATTTACCAGTCATGTCCATTTTAGGTATTCTTGCCGGGATTGTCATTGGTATTGCCGGTAATTATCTACTGGGACATGTAAGGACGCTGCAGAAATTCCAATTAGATTATGAATCGCAAAGAAAATCTAAAAAAAGATCAGAAGGATATCCAAAATGAAACTTCACCCTATGTGGCAAGATTATCCTGATCTTGCAAAACAGTTAACTACGACCCTCCAATTGATGGAGGATGTTGTCAAATTAAAAAATAAAAAAGTTGAAGCTGCCGTATTAGATATGATTCACGCAGGCGGAAAGCTCTTACGCCCTGCTTATCAGCTGTTGTTTGCTCAGTTTGGACCAGAACAGGATGAAAAAAAAGCAACCTCGTTAGCCGCTTCCATCGAGATGCTTCATACCGCAACTCTGATTCATGATGATATTGTCGACGAATCAGAATTACGCCGCGGCTTACCCACCATTCGCTCCACCTTTGGTAATGACACCGCCGTTTATGCGGGTGATTACTTATTCATCTGCTGTTTCAAGTTATTATCAGATTACTCGACATCGTTAAGAAGCCTCCAGCTGAATTCACGCAGTATGGAAAAAATTCTCGATGGCGAACTTGGTCAAATGGATGACCGCTACAAACTAGAGCAAACTGTTGATGAATACTTAGAGAATATTTCTGGTAAAACAGCGGAACTCTTCGCTTTGAGCTGCTCAGTCGGCGCCTTTGAAAGCGGCAATAGTGAACGCTTCGCCAAAAAAGCTGGCACAATTGGGCATAATATTGGGATTGCCTTCCAAATCATGGATGATCTGTTGGATTACCAGGCCGACGTAGACACATTAGGCAAACCGGTCTTGGAGGATGTTCGTCAAGGAGTCTACTCCCTGCCATTGATCTATGCGCTGAATCAAGACAACAGTCAATTACGCTCCTACCTGGAAAAGCAAAAACAAATGACTGAGGAAGACACACTGAAGGTTCAGCAGTTGGTCCACCAATTAGGCGGCGTTGCCTACGCGCAGCAGTTAGCGACAGAATATACGGAACAAGCAATAAAAGACATTCGTAAACTACCGGATAATTATTTCAATACAAAAGAAAAACTCGAACGCTTGACCAGTCAGATATTAATGCGAAAAAGCTGAATATAAAAAATACCAGACAAATTGATCGTTTAGATCTCTTTGTCCGGTATTTTTTGTGTATTCAGAAGATTGTTAAATTCTTAATTTTTTTAATAAAAAGCCGTGAAGCAACCATGCACCTTTAGCAGGTTACATACATGGTTTATGACATACTTTTTTATTTTTTCTAAGATATCTTCATTTTTCGTGATAGGTTGAGATATCTGTTTTTAAAAAGAATTCTAAAGCTTCGATACGTTACTTATTCTGACTCATCAGATCCAACGCTTCTCTGACAATTCGCTCTACAGTAAAATCATATTCTGCTAACAACTCATTTGCAGGACCCGATTTACCAAATTGTTCGACACCAATCGATTTTCCTTTAGCTCCTACATATTTTGACCAACCTAGAGTAGAACCCAGTTCAATAGACAACTTATTGTCGACTGATGACGGCAAGACTGAATCTTTGTACTCTTCGCTTTGAGCATCGAACAGTTCCCAGCTAGGAAGCGAAACTACATTGACCTTATACTGACTCAACTGTTCTTTTGCCTTCAACGCCATAGCTACTTCAGACCCTGTAGCAATCAAGATAATATCTGGTGTCGCTGAATCACGTGAAAGAACATAGCCACCCTTTTCAGCCTGTTCAAAATCTACTTCGGCAATAACAGGGACATCATGACGGCCTAAAGCAATAATAAACGGGCGATCTTGAGATTCAACCGCTAACTTCCAGGCGACGATCGTTTCATTTGCTTCTGCCGGACGATATACAACCAAGTTCGGCATTGCTCTTAACGAAACTAGATGTTCAACCGGCTGATGTGTTGGTCCATCTTGCCCCACCTGAAGACTGTCGTGAGTCATGATGTATGTCACTGGCACCTCCATTAAGGCAGAGTGACGAATGGCCGAACGCATGTAATCTGAAAAGACTAGGAATGTTCCGCAGTATCCTCGCAATCCTCCGTGTAATGTAATCCCGTTACAAATTGAGGCCATCGCGAATTCTCGAACACCGAAATGAATATTCGGTCCCTTATGATGTTCCTCGTCCATAAACGGGTGCCCTTCTATTGTCGTTTTGTTCGAAGAAGCTAAATCCGCAGATCCTCCCACAAAATAGGGTAAATCTTGATAGATTCGATTTAGCATTTTTCCACTAGCAGTGCGAGTCGCTAGTTTCTCCTCAGTAAAAGGTAGCAATGTCTCTGAACTAAGATCTGTTTTTCCCTCGATCGCTTTTTCAAGTTCATCAGCTTCAACTGGATAATTTTTCTTGTACTCTACAAAAAGCTGATTCCAGACATCTTCCTGCTCTTCACCATCTGAAGCAATCCGATCAAAGTTTGCTTTCACTTCTTCTGGAATAAAGAACTCATCATGCTCCCAACCAAGCGCTGCTTTGATTTTTCTAGCTTCTTCAGATCCGACTGGATTACTATGAATTTTCTCTGTACCTTGTAAACTAGACCCAAATCCGATGATATTTTTGACTTCAATCAATGTCGGTTTACTTGTCACTGCTTGTGCTTGTTTGATAGCTTCAGTTACTTCATCGGTATTATTTCCATCTTTTACTAGTAAGGTTTGCCATTTCATCGCTGCAAACTTTTGATGAATATCTTCATGGGAAGAACAGCTCAAAGGACCATCTGATGTAATGTCGTTTGAATCATAAAGCACGATTAGCTTGCCCAAGCCTAACTTTCCAGCAATCGCAGCCGCTTCCAACGCCACGCCTTCTTCTAAATCCCCATCCCCGCAGATTGTATAGGTATAATGATCAATAATTTTATATTCATCTCGGTTAAATCGTTCTCTTAAATGAGCCTCAGCGATTGCCAGACCCACTGTCATAGAAAATCCTTGCCCTAATGGTCCGGTTGTTGCTTCGACTCCCGGGGTATGGAACACTTCAGGATGCCCCGGTGTTTTGCTGTTTAGTTTACGAAATTGTTTAATATCTTCCATAGATAATTCATAACCGGACAAATGCAGTAACGAATATAACAGCATCGAACCATGTCCAGAAGTCAGCACAAACCGATCTCGATTAAACCAATTTGGATTTTTAGGGTTGTGTTTCAAATGATAGCGGAACAATTCATACCCCATCGGCGCCGCTCCTAATGGCGCTCCCATATGTCCATGTTTCGCATTCTCAACACTATCTACTACCAAGTTTCGAATTGTCGCAATTGATTTTTCATCAATGTTATTCATGAATATTTCCTCCAATAGACTTTTTTTTAAAATATACTTTGTAATAATTGTCCGATATAATAAATGAGTAGCCCTACAATATTAAAGTCTGTTTCTGGGAATGACGTACCAGTTAAACCGATGTTTTCCATAATTGGGTAGATTAATGCTGGGCCAACAGCAATCAAGATACCCACGACGAAGGAGCCAACCATGCAGCCTTTCCAACCGCCGGTAGCATTTCCGAATACACCTGCGGTTGCACCAATGAAGAAGTATGGTACTGCTACCGGAATAATTACGATTGTTCCAATCAGTCCCATAATGATCATGGTAACTAGCCCACCTGCATAAGCTGCTAGAAAACCAATAACTGTAGCAGTTGGAGCAAATGGAAAGACTACTGGACAATCTAAAGCTGGACGTGCGTTAGGAATAAGCTTTTCAGAAATCCCAACAAACGCGCTGACGATCTCTCCCAGAAACAGTCGTACTCCGGTAATAATTACGTAAAGTGCCGCAGAGAAGCCTAAGCCTTGAAACAATGGATAAACCAACCAATTCACTCCACCGGACAATTCTTCAACTGCTCCTTTTCCAGCGGCGATCGCTGCAATATAAAAGAAAATAATCATCGTGATAGAAACGCCCACGACATAATCCTTGAACATTGTCAACCAACCTGGTAATTTCAGATTCTCTGTACTATCCTCCGGTTTACCAACTTTCGAACCTATCCACCCAGAAATCGCATAGCCAACCGTCACATAATGCCCCATCGCCAGCTCGTCATCACCTGTAACTTTCCGCATATACGGTTGAGCGATCGCTGGAAATAATCCCGCACAAACTCCTAAAATGATTCCTCCAAAACCAATAGTCAACGAATTGCTCATCCCTAAAGCTTTAAACATTATTGTTAATAAAGCCGCCAAGTAGAGATTGTGCTGACCTGTTAAGAAAATATATTTCAATGGCGTAAATTTTGCTACCAGCAAATTACATAAAAAGCCGATCAGCATAACCAGCGAAACAGTAGTACCAAATTTGTCCTGAGCCAACGCTGTTACCGCTTCAGCTAATGGCAAAACCCCTTTTAGACCAAAACCTTCTGCAAAAAGTGCCTGAAAACTATCCAAAGAAGTTACTGCTGCTGCCGAACCAACCCCAAATACTAAGAAGCCTACAATCGTCTTCAAAGTCCCTGAAACCACTTTATCCGCGGGCTGTTTTTGTAGCAATAACCCTGTTAAAGCGATAATACCAACTAAAATCGGTGCTGAAGACAGTAAATCAAACACCACTACCTTTAATATCTCCATTATTTCTCCTCCTTGTTATTGATTTTGACTGTCAAAAAATGCCTTTAATTTTGTTTCAATCTCTTTTTTATCCATCAGATTATTAATTCCAATAATGTACGGCACTTGACCTTGTAGTTCATCCGCAACATCTGCCATAGTAATTAGCAAATCTCCCTTAAAACTTTTCACATCGTCTAAAGTGCTATGCTGGACCTCCAACGGAAACTGATGTGCTCGCACTACTTGATCCACTTTAATTTTCAACATCATACTTGAGCCCATTCCTGTTCGACAGGCAATCAACGCTTTCTTGTTCATTTTTGCATCCTCTCTTCCTCAAAATTTGTAATGAATTCAATAATTTCTTCCGGATTTTCGGCACTGTCCAACACTTGATAAAAAGCTTCTTCATCCAATAATTCTGCCAATTCAGACATAGCGGTCAAATGAGTTTGATTATCCAGAGCACTTAAACCAAAGATGTATTTAACAGGATCATTCTCCTTGTTGCCGAAAACGACTGGCGTTTTTAATGTAGCAATACTGATTCCGATTTTTTTTGCACCCGATTCAGGGCGAGCATGCGGCAATGCAACATGTTTCGTTATGACAATATATGGGCCCGTTTCTTTGGTGGTTTGAATCATTCCATCTATATAGCCAGGCGTAGCAATCCCGGTACTGACTAAGACATCTGTAGCATTACGAATAGCCTCTTCCCAATCATCAGCTTCTACTCGTAATTTCACTAAATCTTTATTCGTAATTTCGCTTAACAACGGATATTCACCTCCTTCTTCAATAATAATTTTAGAATGATTGGTATCTGCTAGGATAAGCAGCTCATTTTCAATTTTTTCATATTGCTCATTAGTGACATATTTCTTCACAATTTTTAGAGCATCCGCAAGCTTTGGATCCAATAAAGATTCATCATTCAATAATCCGTATACACGTCCGATCAGCTCAAATTTTTCCTTCGTAGTCATAATAGGATTAACCACAATGAAAGGAATTTCGATACTTAAAATATCCGAAGTGATCGTTGTTGTAAAAACAATGTCAAAGTAATTCAACTGCATTTCTTTGTGATAATCCTGAACAATAAATTCAATACTAGGAAATAGTGATTCGAGTTCCTTTTGCAAAATGATTGAGGTTCCGATTCCATTGGGACATAAAATCAATCCGCGCTTTCTTTTCACCTGCTTCTCCTGCTCTTCAAAAGCAGAAGCCGCAAAGTGAACGGTCAAAAAGGCAATTTCATCTGCTGGTAATTCCCTGTTGAACAACGGCTGTAAAGGGCGAATCGCTTCATTAACTAGCGCATACATTTCTGGATATTCTTTTTTTATTTTCGGTGTTAATGGATTGATGATCGGCAAATGATAAAACAGCCGATAATAGCCGGGTCTAAAATGTTCGTATAGTCTGCGAGTAACTGCTTCTTTATCCAAGAATCGAATTCCAGATAAACTTTCAAAACGTGCAATCAACCGTTGGACGATCTTTTTGATCATCGAACGATCCGAAGTGGCGGTATCAATATTTCCAGTGGACAATCCCAAAATCCAAGCAGCTATATAATAAATGTTATCTGTCAGCTGGATTTCAAAATACTTGCAGATATCGAAGCTAAATTGATATTCATTGGATTGTTCATCAATGAAATCACTGTTCAATTGATGATATTTTTCATGTTTGAAGCGTTGACTCAATAAAATGAAACAGTACGTAAATTCCTTTAACTTATTCTCAAAAAAAGAAATTCGATATCGCTGACTTGCTTTTAAAATCTTGTCTTCAATCATCGAATAATCAACATTTAACTGTCTTTTCAAATAGCTTTCCAGAAAGAGCTCCCCGTTATCTTGATGCAAAAAAGTAATCACTGTTTTCATTACCAGATAACGAATATCCGCCTCCTCGCCAGTTAAAAAATATCCCTTCATTCGCGTATATTCGACGTTGATATCATTTCTTTTAAGTTTCCTCTTCACCTCCTTTAAATCACTAACAACAGTGGAACGACTGCTATCCAACATTAAAATCAAATGATCCAAAGAGAGATACTCCAGTGAACAAGATAGCGTCAATAGAATCATCAGCTGACGGTTCTTTTTTGAGTGATACACATCCGAAAAGAATTCCATTTTCAGCAAGTAGGTTTGCAGTTCTTTTTCGGCTTGATGATTAATCTTCAATTCGTTACTGCTAACCTTTATCAACTCTTTATTACTGTCAGAAAGCACCTCATTGATTTTCTTAATTGAATACGTAATCTGCCGCCTCGTAAGTAAAAATTTACTTTCCAATTCTGCGGTATCTCGTTGATTTCTAAAGGCAATCTCATGAAGAACCGCTAAATCTTGACTATCAATCATTTTCCTCAGCTCCTAACCAAAATATACTGGGTGCGTTTTCAACCTTCAATCTTTATTGAATTCATCTTTTGTTTCAGCAGTGTACAAATAATAAACAGTTTAGCTACTAACTATAGAATAAAAAAACAGCATACAAGATTTTGCATGCTGATCGTTTTTTGTAGTTATTAACTACTACTTTAATTTTAGCGTGAAGTATTTACCTTGTATTCCTAGATTTCACAATTAATTACCCCATCTTTTTCTATAATTTAAAATAATTAACCACTATTATATAGCATAATTCTTCCATTTTTGAAGCTAGAAAAAACACCCTAGCAACCTCTGCCAGAGTGTTAGGTTATAGATTATCTTCCAACCACTTCCGATAGTAATTCAACTGATCAGGCGTATGGAAAAAGTGCTCCCCCTCTTCAAAAATCGTCAACGAAAAGTTTGATTCCTTAGCAAACTTTTCAATGGTTTCTCTTGAGGTCAGGTTGTCTTTTCCGCCATAAAGGATACTTGTTGGGATGGTCCACTTAATCGGATGTTTAACAACATATTGATAGTAATCCCATTCCAGTGTTTTGATTGGAGTCTCGATTATTTTTTTACGCTGTAAATCTTCCGGTGTCAGCTGTGACCACAGCAGCATGTTTTCGATCAATTCTTGCATATCAACAATTGGCGATAAAAATAGACTTTGATGGATTTGTCGATTTTGACATGTCAGCATGCCGAAATAAGAGCCAATGCTGCAACCAAATAATGAGATCGTCTCAGCCTGCTTTTCCACCTCAAATAAAATATTATTCACATCTGCTACGACATTTTGCGGGTTCAGCGCATAAGAATCACCTTTACGCTCACCGTGTTCCGGCAAATCAAAACTCCAAACCTGATAGCCTTTATCAGTAGCAACTTTTGCTAAAAATTGAATAACGGTGTCTTCCTTATGTGATTGATCACCATGAAAAGCCAAAATTACTTTCTTACTCGGTTCACCCCAACATACAACAGGAATTCCTTGAACTTTCATCTGTTTTAACTTCATTTAAGCCTCCTCAATTTGTAAGCCCAAACCAGCTGCGATAGTCAGCGCTTGATACGAATCGACTTTTAAACCCTTCAACTGTTCCATCGAAAAAGCAATCTTGCTGAACTGATTGGTGGTAAAATCCAACCCAGCCAATTTTGTCCGCATCCAATTGCTGTTGTCCAACTCATTATTAGTCAAAAATAAATGCTTCCACGTGACTTCAAAAAATTCACTATCCATCATTTGACAGTTTTCAAAAGCGATATTTTTCAGATTTGTGGCACTGAATGAACCAAAATTGATTCTACAATCTTTAAATTGGCAATCACGCAAATAACTCTCCGCAAAATTACAGCCAGTGAGCTTGCAGCTTTCAAAAATGACTTGATGAAAACTGCCGCCGATCCATTCCAGATTTGAAAAATCACAATTCTTAAAAATCACATTGCCCGCCTCAAATCGAATCAGCTTCGTCCGCTGCATCGTAACCTTCTCAATAATCGAACGACGCAAGACCAAATTTTCACAGGTCAAATAACTATAATCAAACTCAATACCATGTACATCTTCAATCGTCGCTTCATCTTCCAAGTAAAAGTCCTCAGAAAAACTCTTCGGCAATATCGGTGCGGCTGGATAATTTTTTTTCATCGTTTTACTCCTTATTCTTTAAATCATTTTCATGATCTAAGTTTCCCATAATTAATCAGTTTTCTCTACCCTTAAACAACTTTTTCCTTTGTTGGAGGTTGATAAGAGCTTTTTAGTTTGAAGAATGATAAAATTTAGCAATGAGGTGACCCTATGAACAATAAAATCAAAGAATGGCTTCCAGTAGTCATTATCATAGCATTGATATTCCTAGCTAGAATGTTTGTTTTTTCTCCAGTAAAAGTCGAAGGACACTCGATGGATCCGACGTTGCACGATAATCAACGCTTGATCACATCCAAGATATCGAATCTGGACCGTCAGGACATCATTACGACAAAAGAACCAGACAATCAAAATGTTTACGTAGTGAAACGAATCATCGGCTTACCAGGCGATCGAGTAGAAATGAAAAATAATGTCCTGACAATCAACGGGAAAGAATTCACTGAGCCTTATCTTGACGATTTCAAGGAGAAATTCAAGAAAGACAAACTGTTTGAAGAGTATTCCTACAATACTGCTTTCCAAGAACAGGCGGCTAATGCCAACAGCTTCACCAATGATTTTGAAGTGACAGTTCCCAAAGATCAATACTTCGTTTTAGGCGATAACCGATTGATCTCTAAAGACAGCCGGATTTTCGGTTTTGTGGACAAATCATTGATCCAAGGAAAAGTCGTTTTCCGCTTCTGGCCTCTTGATAAAATCAACCTATTTTAAGCATTAGCTCAAAAGCCACAACGAGAGTCGTTGTGGCTTTTTTGGTGACTGTCGATAGAATTATTTAATGATTGTTTGGTCGAGGATTTTCTTTGGACCCAATATTTCGACATGATGAATCTGCTCGATCGTTAGATGCAGCATCCCTCGTTCCTCTTCATTTAAGTATATCTGTTCTTCTTTTTGTCCGAAGATTTTACCTACCAAATCATCCAAATAGTTTCCCTCATCATTTAAGGTTTCCAACTGGATGGCGATGCGTTTGTTTTTCAGATAAGCCTGCTGCAGCACTTCCCCGATTTCTTCTAAAGTCATTTGTTCTTTTTCGATATTGATATGATTTCGTTCTTTGGACTCTTGATCCAACACAGCTGTATGATCGGATAGATAAAAACCGATCCATTTCATCATTCCTCGATCCTGATAGACCTGCTTTGCTTCCATAAAAAGTCGTTCCGCACTCTCATCATCATAAATCATTACTAATCCATCCCTTCCATTCCGCCAGCATGACCGCCAACCAAGCCAGCTCGCTTAATTGCTGTCGCTCCTTCATTTAACGAATGTGCACGAACAATCGAACTAAATTTATAGCGACTGCGAATTTGAGCGATTACTTCATCAATTTTTTCCTCTTTGATCGATTGTTTGGGGTCTTCAAACAAATTCAGCTGCAAACTTCCTGCTGGGCGTAAAGATGAAACTGTAATAGAAATATTTCGCACTTCGGAATTATCCCAATATTTTTCAAACAGCGCAAAAGCAACACGCGTCAATTCTCTAGCCTGATATGTTGGCGGAATCTTTAGCTGGTGATGAAAACCTCCGCGTTTTCCGCTACCAAAATAAGCATACGCAATTCCTAAATGCAGAGTCCCGCCCAGCACATCCTTCTTACGCAGGCGTTGAGCCACTTGTTCGCAGATTTCAGCGATCACCGTTAAAATATCTCCCTTATGAGCATAGTTTTTTGGTAAAACTTGAGAATTCCCGATTGATTTTTCCTTAGTAGGATACAAATCCTTTTGAGAAAGAACTGAGCGATCAATTCCCCATGCATGCATATAATGCTGCATACCCATCACACCATAATGATTTTTTAATACAAATGGATCTGTGTGTGCCAGATCCCCCATCGTCTTGAGCCCCATCATCTGGTAACGCCGCTCCATTCGATATCCGATGCCGCAAAAATCACTTAAACGCAGAGGCCAAATTTTCTCCGGCACATCCTGATAATGCCATTGTGCAAACCGATTTTTATTTTTCTTTGCTTCATTGTCCATCGCTATTTTCGCTAATAAAGGATTATCACCCATCCCTAATGAAGTATAAATACCAAGTTTTTCAATAATTTCATTCTGAATCTTCATGCCGACTTCGGCCGAACTTTTGCCAAACAACTTCCAACTATGGGTCAAATCACCGAATTGTTCATCAATGCTATATGTATGAATGTCCTCTTCTGCCATGTATGAACGGAAAATCTCTTGGATGCGCATGTGGTATTGAATATACAGTGTCATCCGCGGCGGCACGATATGAAGCTTAGGATGATTCGGAATCTCAAACCCTCGGCTAACATTACTAATGCCTAACTCTTGTTTTGCCATCGGACTTGCTGCCAAAACTAAACCGGCATTTTCCCGATCGCCACTCATGACAACTAATAGGTCATTCAGTGGGTCCAAGCCATGCTCAATACATTCCACGCTGGCATAAAAACTTTTGGAGTCCATGCAGAAAACATCTCTGACAGGTTCCCCTTCGTAAACGTTCATCAAAACCACCTCCTTAAAAAAAGCAAACATATGTTCGTTTTCAGTTTAAGAGTATTCTGGTTTTTTGTCAATGATTTACTTATAAAGAATTCATAGCAATTTTTTAATCATGCTGCCCTGCTTCTTCCTTATAAGCAGAAAAACGAGGAAGACTCATTTGAGTCCCCTCGCCTACAACATTTCCTATTAAAAACTAACGTCTACTTTACCCATTTTAAGAAAAAATGGTTCAAATCAGCTGAATCAATTTTAGGATTTTTATCAAGTCTTTTTACATATTCGGTAAAAAACTGTAACTGCTGATCTAAAAAAGTATTCAGCTGTGGTATCGCCATTTCTATATCTAATTCATCGCCACTTTTTTTCCGAAATAGAAGCTCATTGATTACCCTTAACAGCTCCGGCGACAAATTTGGAAGTTCCAACAGTTTTTCAAATTCAACAGGCGGTCTGTTATGGTATTCTTGTATCCACATGCAAGCCAATACAGGACGCAGTACGTAGAAGTATTTTTTGATTCGAACATACTCCTTTTTCAGATACTCCCGATAATTTCCATCAGCCATGTGAAGATAGTGGTAAATCAGCCGTTGTTCGTTCAAGTTTTTCTCACTTAACACTCGCAGCTCCGTAATAAACTGTGAGTCCGCTTGATAAACAATTGGCGAATGCAACCATTCTAATAACGCGGGATTACTCTTTTGCAGCAGTTTTAGTGTTTTATCTAAATCCCAGCCGCAAATATCCAATTGTTCATCAATCGGAAATTCTAAATGATCCGCTGTTTTCTCCAGTTTTAAATACCAGTCTTTTTCCCGTCGATAGATAAAGCGAACATCATAGTCACTGTCTTTAGATGGAAATCCCCAAGCACGACTGCCGCTTTCGACTGCATAAAGAATTTCAATATTTTCTCGCTTTTCGATTTCTCGTAATGCTTGTTTGATTCTTGTTTTCATTTCCATCCCACCTAATTGATTAAAGTCGCGGATCTAATGATCCTTCCTTATCCATTTCAAACAATAAATTGGCTAACAGATTTAAATACTCATTGTTTTCCGCCGTTAACTGCGCTGCTGGAATTTTTAATAATTCCTGTGCAAGCTCATACTCCTTGATCGAAGTCCGTAATTTATGATAAACATTTTTCCCTTTGATCAGCGTTTGATATTGCTGTTTGCTGCGATAAGTAAACCCATAAATCAATGTCAGATACGCTTCATTTCGAACCTTCAAGAAAGGCGCAGCATTGTTTTTCTGCCGCTCCGGTTTAATAACAATCCCTTCCATCTGTTGTTTCAACGTCATTTGATCAAAATAGCTTTGAGCTTGTTGGAGTACGTTTTCTGCAGTAAGATCCAATAATAAAAACTCATCCTTATTTAAAAACTGGTAGATTTCAGATGTTGGCCGTTCTACAACTTCTTCCTTATTGTTGTGGTAAACGATTTTCAATAAATCAAACGCCTTGAAATGCAATGGCGCTTCTTTCCCATATAATTCGATCTGTTGCTGATACAAGGTCAAGGCTTTTTCCTGTTCAGACAAGGATACTTGCTGTGGTGCAGCTTTCAGCCATTCTCTATATTGACGTGTTGGATGCTCGCCATATTTTTTCGCTAATTGTTTTTTGGATAAGTGATAGCTATCTGTTTTGAAATCAGTCGCTGATAGTTGGTCCCCCATTTGTTCAAACAGCGTTGAAAACTGACTATCCTTCAAAAAAATTAATTCCGTTTCGATCCCTTTAGCGACTGGTAAATATTCCAATTGAATCAAATTTTCACCTAACGCCCGCCATGGCAATAATTCTCCATCCAGCAGTAACATCCGAATTTTATTTTCCTTCATATATTCAGAAAACTGTGCCAGCAGCTCAGCAAAGACTCCCTCAATTCCCGGAACATTGATCTTGTAGCTCTTTCGAGAAATGGCATAGCAATCTTCCAGCTTATCAAACAAGTAAATGTTCGCACGAGAGCCCATATATTTTGGCTCCAATACGACCTGATCCACCTCCTGCTGACGGTAATAATCTAGTGCTTTAGCCAAAGATTCTAAATCATTTTGCTCCTTGTCAGCCGAAGCTGGAGCCATTGTCCCAGATAAATATTGAACTTTATTTTTAGCCATGTAAAATAGGCGTTTGCGTTCCTTGTCAGTTAATTTTTCCCAAGATTGCATTTTAGGACGAGGAAAAAGCGTCGGTAGCTCTTCTGTTTTTAGTTGATCGGAGGAAACCGAAATTAGTGCATTCCCTCTGCCAAAAAGTTTAATAGCGCTTAGCTTGTTTCCATAAACAGCACCTGTATCGATCCCATATTTATTTTTTATACGATAAATCCCCTTAGTAGCAATATGACCAAACACGTGAACTGGCAGATTATACATACTCTCTGCTTCTAGCCACTGAAGCTGTTCTTGTACAGGCTTGTCCCGATCCAAACGAAAGTTTCGTTGATTTCGCAGTGAAACATTGTCCATTTTTCCTAGATATTGCTGATGACATGGCGCATGAGTAACGATAAAGGATTGTTTTTCATCACCGATCCGTCGTAAAAATGGCTGGCTTTGCTCGACTAATTGATTAAATTTTTCTAGAATAATCGGCTCTTTCTTCAAATAGCTGATCGAAGTAAAATGTTGGTCGATCGTCTCCTGATCGGCTCCTTTGATCTCACCTTTTAGATAACGATAAACAAAATTTTCGTGATTTCCTTGCACAAACTGGAAATGCTGCTGATTATGATAGAGAAAATCGATAATTTCAGTCGTTTGATTACCTTTATCGATCCAATCGCCTAACAGTATTAAAGAGAAAGGATCATCTCCAGCAACCGTCATTTCATTTTCGGCTACACGATAGCCTAGCTTCGATACTAATCTTTTCAAATCTGCTAACGATTCATGAACATCACCAATCACAGCATAGTCTCTTTGATTAGATAATAGAGTAGCGAGATACTCTGCCTTGCCTTCGACCTCAACACTAATTTCCTGAAAATCCTTTTGCTTGATCCGATGAGTCGCCGCATAATCCTCTTTTGCAAGCTTCGGCAATACTTCGCGCTTTAAGCGATCGACATGTTTGGTAATCAATACTTTGGAACGTTCGGATGCATAAAACTCTTCTCGAGGATAATCAAAGACGATCGCTTCAACACGATAATGATTTTTATCCGCGATCTCCTTTACTACTTGTCGAAAGTCTTCGGCTAGACCGAGGGTATCCACGACGACAAATTCCGCATTGATCGGATAGCTGGTCAAGAAATCCAATTTGGTCTTTAAATAAGGAAACGTTACGCCTGATGCTTCCAACATGCTAGCCGCATATTTATCATAATCTCGTCCTAATAGCTCTCGCCGCATGTCGTCTGAAGACAAATGATGGATATTGGTTTCAAAATTTTTCTGTTTATCACGAAAAGCCAACTGTGGCATCAGTATTTCCTTAGCGAAAGTCGTTTTCCCTGATTCTGTCGGTCCGATCAGTAAAAAGATCGTATGGACTTTAGTCGTGATTTTCATGATACATTGTCCTTTCTCTTGATCATTGCCCCTTGAGTAGTAGCGATCCCATTGACTTGATCCCCTGTTGTAAAAAATTGGATCGTAAATTCACTGCCAACAGTCTTTGTTAACCACTTCTGAAACTCGATCGCACCCAGCTCAAATTTGTGGTCTTCATGACGCATTTGATTTTCTGATAATCCATAAAAGACGTTAAAATCCTTGTTAGGTGTGGATAAAATCAGACGATGAAATGGGGATTTCAACAAGCGTTGCAATAAGTCTGCTGCTTTTTTTAAAGACATATGCTCAATAACTTCCATCAATAAAATATCCATGCCCTCTTGAAAAGTAACTTCATCTAGGGAAGAGTATAGCTGGATATTCTCCAGTCCCATTCGTTCCCCACGATCTTTAGCATAGGCTAAAACTTCAGGATCGATATCCACGCCTACATAAGAATCGACTTTTTCAGCCAGTCTAAAATAGGCGCCTCCTCCGCAACCAACATCCAAAATATCGTGCTTCATATCTAAGAGTTCCCGCACCTTCTCGATTCGTGAATAGCCCGTACCACGATAAGAAAAAACAATTTCTTCACGACCTTGTTCTTCGATCGCTTCTTTGTATTTAAAAAAGGATTCTTTCTTATACAAGAATTTGCGAACAAACAAATTTCTCAGATAATAGGGTGCTTTGATCCCTTGAAGCGCCTGGATACCACGTTCGATCAAAGAATCGCCCTCATCTAAAAAAGTGCTGCTTTCCTTTGCTAAAATTAGTAATATTAGATATGCTCCCTGCAAAAGCTGATAAAGTGAATTCGTTGTCAGTTTCACTTGATAAAAACCTGCCATCAATGGTTCCTCCGTGATTTCAAATTCTGACAGTATCCTGCAGATCGACTGAAACAGCTCAACTTTTTTAATTTCCACCATCGAAATTACCAGCTGATTATGGGATTTACCAAATTCTACTGTTTTCATTGCAGACTTCAGGTACTCGGTCATTAAGGACAAATAAACCTGTGGAGCCGAGTACTGCTTCACATTCAGATAATGTTGCTGCTGCTCCCTCGTCGATCGAAATGAAAGATTCGTTCCATAATCTTGAAAATACATGCAGTATGTTTGCGGATCTTCATACCAGCCAAAGCCAGTTCCATTACGAATTCCCCGCAGCTGCAGCCCACCTTCAGGATGTTTTTTGATTAGTTGAGTAAATTCCGGATGATCGGAAGTAAGAGTTAGAATTGCCATAATTACTCCTCCTTGTGTTTTCTTGCTCTTATCTTAACGAACAGATAAAAATAGTTCTTTTAAAAAAGGGTGCGAACTTGATACAATGAGAAAAATAAGGAGAAGAAAATGGCTAAAAAATTTCAAGAATTGGTGAAGCAGTTCACTACGTTAAGAAGCTACACGCGCGAATTTCTGATTTATGGTTTTAAAAGTCGTGAAGAGATTACGCTTTCTAGTCCGCGCACCTATGACAATGAACGGCGTCGATTAGAAAGCTTGCTTCATGACTATATCGAATCGCAAACCATCAATAATAAAAAAATCTACCGCTTAGTCTTGCCTGCAAATCAAGCCGATAACCCGCTGCATATTTTATGGCAAACGAAATCCTTCACTCGAAATGATATTTTTCTGCATTTTGTCATTTTAGATATTTTAGCTCAAGGGTCTGAGCTAACAGTCAATGAGATTGTTCAAGAAATCGATGACTATCTATCCCTTTTTGACGATAACTATCTGATTGACAGTCTGACCGTTCGCAACAAGCTGAATGAATACACAGAAATGGATATTTTACAAAAGGAAAAGCGAGGAAAACAGTGGCTGTATACCGTAAATAAAAAAACGGAACTTACTACAAAACAAATACAGGCGATTCAATTCTATAAAGAAATCGCCCCAGCCGGTGTGATTGGTGAGCTGCTGCTGCAACGTTATGAAGTTTCTCCGTCACCTTTTTGTTTCAAGCATAAATACGATAGTCAAACACTAGATAGTGAGATAATGTTGTTTCTTTTACAAGCTATCAAGCATAATCAACGAGTTAAGCTGATCAAGACTAACGGTGTAGAGATCAGTCTAACACCTTTAAAAATTTACTCCAGCTGCGAAAGTGGGCGTCAGTATTTAGTCGGAATACAGACAAGCAGATTGTATTCATTAAGACTAGATTATTTAGAGAGCGGTCAGCTATTGGGCATGACTGAAAACTTCTCTCAAGGACTGACTAAGTTGGCCAAAGCCAAAACAACCACTTGGAATTGTTCTTTTACCTCTCGCAAACCGGTCACTTATGAAATACTACTGCATTTACCAGAGCATTATTTACATCAACGCTTGCTGCGAGAAAAACGCCAAGGAAAAGTGGAGCAGGTCGGGGATAAACTTTACAAATTTTCAATTGATCTGGTTGATCCAAAAGGAATGGAACCTTGGCTAAGGACTTGGATAGGCCGAATCGTACAGGTTAACTCGACGAATCGTACATGGGAAAATCAATTTTGGCTAGATATCGAAGCACTGAATCAGCTTTACGGACTGGAGGATTAATATGGAGCTCTTTTCAGAAATCAATAGTTTATATTACCAGCTGATGACCAAAGTCCTGCAAACGGAAAATCCTGCACAACAGCAACAATTGCTAGATCAAGGTGGTTTTAAAGAAACGCCTTTTGAAATGGTTAACTATTTGAAGGATAACGAGGAAGGCTGGCATCTGCTAAAAGATCAACGATCAATTCTCAGAAACACGCCGCAACCATTCCCTTTGACAAAATTAGAAAAGGCTTGGCTGGCGGCAATCCAACAGGATCCAAAGTTTGACTGCTTAGGAGAACCCTTTGACTTAGAAGAAACAGAACCTCTCTTTGACTGGCAGGATTATCAATACTTTGATCAGTTTGTCAGTGAAGATCATTTTGATGAAAGCTATGGAAATATTCTGCATTTTTTGTTAGATAGTATTCAAAAAAATCAACTGGTTTCATTAACATATCAATCAGCAAAAAAAAGAGTTGCTACAGATCATCTTTTTCTGCCTTTAAAACTCGAGTACTCGACAAAGAACAATAAGTTTCGAGTTATAGGTAAACGCAAATCAACTTCCGGCTGGAAAAAAGTGATATTCAATTGCTCTGATATCTATCAGATCGATCAGCTGGAAGAAACCTTCCCAGACATTGAACAAATGAATCCTCAGCTCTGCTGCATTGTTTGCGAATTGAAAGATGAACGTGATGCGCTTGAACGGGCAACCTTTCACTTTTCGAATTATCGAAAAATTCTAGATCGATTAGACAGCTCGCTTTATCGAATGACCATTTTTTATGAGAAAAAAGACGAAACGGAGCTGTTGATCAATGTGCTCTCTTTTGGAGCTCGTATACGAGTAACCGAACCTAACGACTTCGTAGAAATGATCAAACATAGACTGGTTTTACAGCAGCAGCTCACTAAAAAGAAAACATCGACAAACTAAAAAAAACGTTCTTAGCATTGATTGAATGCTAGGAACGTATTTTTTACGTATAAAACCTATGCTACTTTTTTACAAAAATTGCCTCCACAACACTGTAGAAAATTCCAGCCATTACGAAGATCATCCAACTCATTCCCCAAGATCCCGTCATAAAGGACCAGCCAAAGTAAATCATGACAACAATCGGCCAGTAGACTCTTTCAAGTAAGTGCTTGGTACGTGCTGCATCACCATACTTCGCTTGCATCGCATTTGGTCCTAACTCATCCTCGTCGGCGATAAAGTATTTTTCTTTAATAAATTTATCAAAGCTGCTGTAATTGATGCTGCCGTATATAATCAAAAATACCCCGATGGCTAAGAAGAAGAACATGACTGGAACACCATTTTCTGCATAAGTGAACATTTGGAAAAAGAAAATAGGCGCGACACTCAGTACACATAGACAAATTCCAAATACGAGACTAACCTGGAAACTCTTTTGATAGCCCTGCTTCAATCTTTGTGCTTCTTTGTTAACATCCACTGGAATGTAACGATCATTCATCACGCCATTGTTTTTAGAAAACTGCATCCCATTATAGATTATGGTTCCAACACTGATTGCCACAATTATGAAGAATAGTAGGAATCCCATCATTTCTGCACCGCTGATACTCAAGCCAATCAATGAACCCACCGCCAGCAAACAGCCGCTGATGCCTAAGCTTAGTCCTCTGGCATCTTTCTTTCTATTTGCGAGATAATGATACATCTCATCTTCATTAATCTTGTTTTCTGGCTCTTTTTCCCGAGTTGCGAACTCTAACTCTTCTCGCAGCTCATCAACAGAGCCGAATTCACTGATAACTTGCCCAATTGCTTCATGCTCACTCTTACCTTCATCAATCAAAGCCAAATAATGGTCTTCCATTATCGTCAAAATCTCTTGCTTTGCTCGTTGAACTTCTTTCGTATTGGGAAATTCGAGAAACAATGTCTCTACATAATTTTTGATTGTATCCATCTACTTACCCTTCTTTCATAAATCGGTTCACAACTTTTTTAGTCTGCTTCCATTCATCCCGCTTTTCAGCTAAAAAAGTCAGGCCTTTATCTGTAATCTGATAATACGTTCGCTTTTTTCCATGGGTAATTTCTCCTGGATAAGAATGGATATAACCATTTTTCTCCAAACGGTTGAAGGCTGAGTAAAGCGTTGTTTCCTTAATGACATAAATTTCTCCGCTCACATCCCGGATTTTTTGGGAAACCGCATAGCCATAGGAGTCGCCATCCTTCAGTACGGACAAAATGATGACATCATTGTACCCGCGAATTCCATCGCTCGAAATCATCTTGCCACCTCCTGAAATTACTTCATCTGTCGTTGTAATCATTGTACGATAATTACTACGACAGGTAAAGTAAAATCTGTTAAATTTAGTGAAAAACCTTTTCTTTAATCGCTAGATCAAACGTGAAAAAGCATGTACTGACGCTCTTCTTATACATTGAAGTCCATGCAAGTAATTTTTTTAAGACTATTGTATACTCTTAATGTTGAACGAATCTTAAATAAAAAGGAAATGTAATCTATGCAAAAAATCGCAATTATTGGCGGCGGAATTATCGGAATGACGCTGGCAAATTATTTAGATCAAAAAAGATATCACGTAACCCTCTTTGACGAACCAACAGGACAAGCAACTAGCGCCAGCGCAGGGATTATTTCTCCGTGGCTCTCCAAACGTCGCAACAAACAATGGTATCGGCTAGCAAAAGATGGCGCCGCATTTTTCCCAAAACTGCTTCAGGATTTCCAGCTGGACCATACGATCTATCAGCGGTCCGGTACACTTCTGCTGCGACCTGAAAAACAATTAGAGGAGCTGTTGGCTCTAGCTGAAGAACGTAAAAAAAGCGCTCCGGAAATCGGCACGATCGAACTTCTATCTGGTGAACAGACACAACAAGAGCTACCTTTATTAAAAGCTTTACCAGCGCTTAAAATCAGCGGCGGCGGTCGTTTAGATGGGAAAGCCTATTTGAACCGAATGCGGGAATTAGCGGCGAAAAGCGGCATTGAGTTTATCCCTCAGCGCGTTCAGCTAACGAATTCTAAAACAATTCGCTACGATGAGAAAAGCGTGAGCTTCGATCAAATTATTCTGACTGTCGGTCCTCACCTAAAGGATTTACTAGCACCCTTGAACTATCAGGTTGATCTACGTCCGCAAAAGGGACAGCTCTTAGTTTTTCAAACAGCCTTCAAAAGCAGCGGGGATTTTCCGGTTGCTATGTTGGATGGCGAAGCAGATCTTATTCCCTTCTTAGATGGAAAAATTCTACTGGGAGCAACTCATGAAAATGAAGCCGGATGGGATCTGACAGAAACTTCAGCGGCATTTGAGCAGCTTGCAAATGGTGCCAAAAATTTTCTAGTTAAGCCAGATAAACTATTGACAGCCCCCTTCCACTATCGTGTCGGGACTCGCGCCTATACTTCTGACTTTGCGCCCTTCTTTGGCCAGTTAAATGATCATCTGCTGGTTGCCAGTGGATTGGGATCTTCCGGCTTGACGACTGGACCGTATATTGGCTATTTAATGGCCCAGTACTTGAATACTGGGAAAGTTGACTGGCAAGACTATCAAAAAGAAATGTCAAACTATATTCATTAAGGTAAAAAAAGCTGGAATCAGATGAGGATTCCAGCTTTTCTCTACATTGGTTTTAAATTCTTTTCTAAACGTTCAGTCATCCAAGCAACTCGCTTTGCTCTTCCAGCATCAGTCTTGGCATCAAAATAAGCTCGCGTATACGTTTTCTTGACAGATGGCGACATATTTTCAAAATTCTTGGAGGCTTCCGCATTGGCTTTTAACAATGCCGCTACTTCTGCGATTTGTTCATCTGTTACCGCCGACGGTTTCGTGGCTGCCTCCCACTGGCCATTTTGTTTTGCTTCAGCGATTTTCTCGCGCCCAAAATCCGTCATCAGACCAGCCTGCTCAAGCTTTTCCACAATTTTTTTATTTTTCTCAGACCATTTACTATTCTTGCGTCGTGCAGCGAAATACTTGATGTAAGAATGTTCGTCGAGCTTCTTCATTACTCCGTCAATCCAGCCATAGCACAAAGCCTCCTCTAAGGCTTCTCCAGCTTTTAACGTTTTGACCTGTTTCGTTTTTCCAAAGACTAACCACACACCCTCACTAGTTGTTCCATTTTCCGCCAACCATTTGCGGAAATCCTCACGTTTTTCAAAAAGTAAGTTATCAGCCATATTATTTATCCAATCCTAAAACGACTGGTGTTGATTTAAACCCGATACCCATGCGATCAATCCCCATATCAATCAATTCTAAAAAATGTTCCCGCGTACGAATCCCGCCGCTGCCTTTAATTTTGATTCGGCCTTTGCATTGATCCATCATGATCTGGATCACTTCGTTCGTTGCTCCTTTACTATCATACCCTGTAAGAAATCCGGTACTTGTCTTAACGAAATCTGCGTTTGCAGCGATTGCACATTCACAGGCTTGGCGGATTTGTTCTTCATTTAATGTATCCGTCTCAAATATCACTTTTACTGCGACGCCATGAGCATGACAGGCTTCTACGATGATTTGCAGTTCTTTCGTTACTTCATCGTACTTACCACTACGAATCCAGCCAAAATTAGCGACAATATCTAATTCATAAATATCTTCTCGCTGGCAATACGTCTCTGCCTGCAACACTTTAGATGGAGTCGTACTTGTCCCAAATGGAAAGTCGCAAACGACACAGATCTTCGTATCCGTTCCCTTCGTCATTTCTGCGGCAATATCCAGTGAAGATGGATTAACACAGACCGTTGCGCAATGGTAATCAATCCCTTCTTGAATATACTGACGAATCTCAGCTTCCGTAAAATCTGGTTTTAACACCGATTGATCAATATAGGCACCTAATTCCTCGACGGTCATTTCACTAGCCTTTTTCATAAACAAATCCCTCCAATTTTTACCATATATACCATTTTGATTATTTCAAGTGATAATATTCACAAAAATGATTTGGTATATAAGGTATTTATGTAAAAAAAATCCTATACTTATTAATTTAAGTATAGGATATCCCTTACTATTTGTAAACGTTCACTCGGCTAGGTAGCACGGTTTACAACCGCTTGTTTTTCTAGCTGTACCTTTAGTTCATTTAAAGAGACATTTTTAAAGTCTTCATTTTTCATGCGTTTACGATAAGCCGTTGCCGTTTCATTCGTCAGTTTTTTAAACATGCGACTAAAAACGACCAAACTATTAAAACCTACCTGCTCCGCAATGCTCTCCACAGACTCATCCGTCATAGAAAGAAGAAATGCAGCCCGATTGATTCGCACACCTAAAATGTAATCTCTGATACTGATGTCCATATGATTGCGAAATACCCGCGACAGATGACTGCGATTGACAGCTAGATGCTGTGCGATACCTTCTACAGTCAGTTGTTCGGCGTAATGGGCTTCGATAAATTCTACTGTAGCTACAGCTAGTGGTGAATAAATCTTCTGTTCTCCCAAGTGGAGCTTTCCGCCATCTTCTAAAAGCGCGGCTAAAAAACGATAGGCCAATTCATTCAGGTGCAGTTCATTCACCAGCGTTTCTTCAACAAAGGGCAGACACGCCAAGATCACATCGATATACTTTTGAATATCTGAGGAAACCATCGTATACTGGTCCTCCCTAAAATGAGAATGACGAATAATCTCATCCGCTGCCGATCCACCAAAGGAAAGCCAGCAATACATCCATGGATCTTCTCCGTCAGCTAAATAGAAGGTCGAATCCCCTGGTCGAATCAAAAACAGATCACCTTTTTTTAAATGATACTGCTGATTTTTAACCTGATACGTTCCTTTGCCCTCCATCACAATATGTAAAATATAATTTTGCCGAATCGCTGGACCGAATGCATGGAACGGCAGTGTTTTTGAAATGCCGCAAAAATCAAAATGAAGATCGGTCTCCAGATGATGTTGTTCCTTTTTTAAAAAAATTGTCTGTTCCATTATGTGATTCCTCCAGCCTCATTTCCCCTTTAAATTATACATGAAAAATGGCCCATAAATTTTCTAAATCATTAAGTATCCCGTTTTTTTAGGACAAATCAAAGCTATTGAGAAATTGCCCATTCCGAATTTCATTAGTGCTATTCTAAAAACAAAAGAGCTTTCTTTAGTAGGGAAAGGAATGATCTTTTGAAAAAGAGACTGAAACAACTCATCCACGCGCTGCTGATTTGTCTAATTGTCCCTAGCACGCTGCTCCTTCAAAAAAACAACCCTTATATCGACTACGAACTCTCTTATCAGCATATTTTTCGAGTACTGCTCCTTGTAGTCGTACCAATCATCATCTTATGGTCCTTGACAGAACTCTGGCGAATTATTCGAAAAAAGTGAGAAAAAACTCTCAGTTAAGCAAGAAACCGTTCTCTCTGTTCATGTTTCTTAAAAGCGTTAAATAAACTTGTTTATTTAATAAAAAAGCGTATAGTTCACGCTAGCTAAAAGAGCAAACGTGAGGAGCAGCATTATGGATAAAATACTAAACAAACCTATTTCATTCAAAAAGACAATCATTGCTACAGTCATTCTACTAATTGGTTTATTTCTTTTACTTTCAGGAACAGCTTACCTAGGAATTTTTTCGTTAGCTGTCACTGGCTTGATTGCATTAACGATCGTTTACAAAAAGGCATCTGTTCGTGCCATTTTCGGTAAACCGATCCGTCCAATTAAGACAATTATTGGTTACTTTCTGCTGAATTGGGTCGTAAGTTTGGCTGTTTCATTGTTTTTAACTTACGGATTGAAATGGCATCTGCAAAGCAACCCAGTAAACGACCAGCCGAGTTGGCTGCTACTATTGATTCTTCCCGTCATGCTTTTAGGAGAAGAATTGTTTTCGATATATTTCTTGAGTATTTTCTCTAGTAAATTTTCATTACCGATCGCCAGTCTTTTTTCCGCGATTATTTTCGGTTTGATTCATTACTCAACTTATAATGATGGAAACGTTCTGCATACCTTGCTTCATATTCTCTTAATTCAAGGTGTCGCACGGCTAATTTTTAACCACGCAGCGATCAAAAGCAATTCAATCTGGACCAGCTGGATCATCCATGTATTATTTGATTTTAGTTCGATCCTTTTGGTGTTGTTGCAGCATTAGAAACTATTGCTAAGTCACGAGACCTCCGCGCTAACCGATCTTTTTTTCTCTAACTTTCCTTTTCTTACTGTTATACTAAAAAGAAAAGGAGCAAAATGATGGACACTTTTGAAGATTATTTCAAGAAAATTGAAAATGAAGAGCGAAGAAATAAATTACGGGATCTATTCCAATGGATTTTAACAGAATTCCCTGATTTAGATACCCGAATCGCTTGGAATGAACCGATGTTTACTCATCACGGGACGTTTATCATTGGTTTCAGTTCGGCTCAAAAACACCTTTCAGTTTCACCTGAAGTCGCTTGTCTTAATAAGTTTTTGCCTACCATTGAAGAGATTGGTTATAGTCATACCAACAATATCTTTCGCATTAAATGGACAGAAGAAATCAATTATATACTCATAAAAGACATGATCGCATTTAACTTAGAGGACAAAGCAGACTACACAAAATTTTGGCGTTGATTTTTGCCAATTTCTATAAGTATTACTCTTTTCTCAGCTTTTCGATTAAACTACTCTTACTTAATATAGAAAAGAGTGTCTCTTTGTAAAGATCAACTGATTAGTTGGTCTTTTTTTATATTTTTAGATCAAAATGCAACAAAAAGTTAAATAGTCCTCACAAAAGCACGTTTAAAAGTAAGCGATTTCTTGTTAAATTTAACTCAGGCCATGGGAAAAGCTTGAAGTCCTTGTCACTTCATCAATTAATCGCTAAACTTATTAGGAAAAGAAAAATATCCCATTACAAAAAGCGAGGTTTTTATATGCAAATTACAGAAAACGATTTTGGCACAGACTACAAAATGATCACAATTAAAAATGAATCCGGTTTCCATTTATCTGTTTCAGACTTAGGTGCGCGTATCGTCAGTCTAGGTCGTGACAAAGAATTGGTCCTAGGGTTCGATTCTGCCGAGGAATACTTGGAAAAAGATGCCTTCATCGGTGCTTCGATCGGTCGAACTGCTGGTCGAATTGAAAATGGTCGTTTCACACTTGATGGTCAAGAGTACCAAGTGACGATTGATCCTGAAACGGGTCACTCCCTTCATGGTGGAAAACCTGGTTTTGAAACGAAGAAATGGGACTACACGATTGAAAACGGCGACGAAGAAGCGTCGGTCATTTTTACATTGACCAGCCCAGATGGTGAGCACGGTTTCCCAGGAGAGCTGAAGATTGAAGTCCGTCACACCTTAACGCAGGACAATACTTGGCGTGTCACTACCAAAGGAATCAGCGACCAAACAACCTTGTTTAATCCAACCAATCATGTCTATTTTAATTTGAGCGGAGACGTGACTGAAGCAATTGATGAACACAAACTGTGGCTGAATAGCAATACTTTTGCTGCCCTTAAACCAGACACGATTCCTACTGGTGAAATCGTGAATAGTGCTGGAACACCTTTTGATTTTCAAACTGAAAAAACTTTAGCCGAAGTATTTCAAACTGACTTTGAACAAAAGAATCAATGTAACGGACTTGATCATCCATTCTTTTTGAAGGAAAAAGATTTAAATACTCCAGCAGCAAGACTAACTAGTCCGGATGGAAATATCGAACTGACAGTCTTAACAGATTCATCCAGTGTCGTGATCTTTACCGCGAATTTTGGCGAAGATGGTCCAGTGATCCACGGTGACAGATTAGCCCATCATGGTGGGATTACCTTTGAAACACAAATCGCCCCCGGCGCGGAGCAATTTCCAGCGTTTGGCTCGATCAAACTGCCTGCCAATGAAACATTCGAGACAACCACGGAATATAAAATAAATTTGAAAGAAGCGAACTAAATGGAAATCAAACGTGAACTAAACACAAAATTTGCTGAAATTTTTGGACCAAAGGAAACGACGCAATATTTTTCTCCTGGTCGGATCAACTTAATCGGTGAACATACCGACTACAATGGCGGACATGTCTTCCCTGCTTCTATCACTTATGGAACAAACGGGGTCGCTGCGCCTCGCGAAGACAGCAAAGTGCTGGTTTACTCAACGAACTTTGAAGATATTGGTGTAATCACCTTTGATATCAATGAATTAGCATACGATAAAAATGATAACTGGGCCAACTATGCAAAAGGCATGGTCTTAAAATTAAAGGAAGCTGGCCATACCATTGATCACGGTTTTGAATTACTAGTTGAAGGCACGATTCCAAATGGCGCGGGACTTTCCAGCAGTGCGTCATTGGAATTATTAGTGGGCGTGGTTTTAGAAGATTTATTTGACCTAAACACAACGCGTTTAGAGCTTGTTCAAACCGGACAAAAGGTCGAAAATGAATTTATCGGGGTAAATTCCGGTATCATGGATCAATTCGCGATTGGTTTTGGCGATGTCGATCAAGCGATCCTGTTAGATACCAATACCTTGAAATACGAAATGGTGCCTGTGAAGCTTGATGGCTATGCAGTGGTTATCATGAATACCAACAAACGCCGTGAATTAGCAGATTCCAAATACAACGAACGCCGCAGCGAATGCGAAGAAGCTCTTGCCCGCCTACAAAAGAAATTAGATATTAACGCATTGGGTGACCTGGATGAAGCAACCTTCGAAGCAAACATCGATCTGATCGGTGACGATACCTTGATTCGTCGTGCTCGTCATGCCGTGACCGAAAATCAACGAACATTGGAAGCCAAAGCAGAGTTGGAAAAAGGCAAATTGGAAGCCTTCGGAAAACTTCTGAATGCCTCTCACTATTCACTTCGTCATGATTATGAAGTAACCGGGATCGAACTGGATACCTTAGTTGATGCTGCGCAAGCGCAAGATGGTGTACTTGGCGCTCGCATGACTGGTGCCGGCTTCGGGGGCTGTGCTATCGCTGTAGTGAAGGAAGAAAATATTCCAACCTTCAAAAACAATGTTTATGACGAATACATGAAAGTCGTAGGCTATGCCCCAGACTTTTACGTTGCTCATATCGGCAGCGGAACTACTAAGATCTGATAATCCTTAAAATCAACGAATGTCTCTATCCATTTGGGTAGAGGCATTTTTTGTTTCAATTTTGCAAAAAACTTTGCCTTCGAAATACCTCTAGTCTACAATTGAGGAAAAGGAGTGGTCTCATGTCTAACAAACAATCACCTCTCACAAAAAAACGCCTATACATCCCACTAGCAATTCTACTCGGCCTTCTAGGATTCAGTCCCATGTTGGTTTCCTTATTCGGTGTGAACTCCGAGGAAAAGTTAAATGAAGACTATTATTCAAACACGGATGAACCGCTCTTCAAATCAGACACAAAAAATTAACCTGACAATAGCTATACATAAAACAAAAAATGGGGTTTTAAAATGATTCAATTGATTGAAACAATGACAGATGAGGACTTAGAATCCATCGCTGCTATCTGGTTAGAGAGTAACTTGGAGACGCACGATTTTATTGATAAGAACTATTGGCTGATGAACTACCAAAACGTCAAAGAAATGCTTCCAACTGCCAAGATTTATGCCTATTTCCACAATGGTAAAATCGTCGGCTTTCTTGGCTTGATTAACGAGTATATTGCTGGAATCTTTGTTTTGAAGAACTATCGATCACTGGGGATCGGCACTCAGCTACTAGATTTTGTAAAATCGGAAAATTTCACGCTGACACTAAATGTGTATCAAAAAAATCAGCGTGCCGTTCAGTTCTATTTAAGACAAGGCTTTACGATTCTTAAAAAAGAAAATGATATAGAAACAAATGAAATTGAATTACTTATGAAATGGATTGCCTAAGAGACGAAACTTTCAAAAAGGAGCAAAGGACCATGCTTGATTTTTTCATATACAGTTTTTTGGTTTTTCTGGCTGCTCTGTGCTTTATTTGCAGCTATCAGTTCGCCCATCAAAAATGGGGCTCGTTGATAGCTGGCTATAACGATTTGACTGAAAAACAAAAACTGACCGTTGATTTCAAAGCGATCAGTCAGTCGACTAGCAGATGCACCTTCGCTGGCGGAATTTATATTTTGTTTATGGCAGGTTTTCTCTATATGATATCAAATAATGACCTTAGCCGATCAGCAGTAATTCTGCTCTTCACTGTGCCCTCTTTTCTATTTCTTGTATACGTTCTACGATCAGTCGTGAAATCTGCTAAATATTACAAACCAGAAAACTAACCTGACTCTCAAGTGCTTTCGTTTTGAAAAGTATTTCGAGCATCCACTTGCCATTCGTAAAGTTTCTCCTTAGATTTCTTAACGCTCATAAAGCATTTCTCTCTTCACCTTCTGTACGGTGTTTTATGGATAGATCATTTTTCGCCTACCCAACATTGTACCTAGCAGATTGGTAACACCTCAAAATATTTTAAACGTGACTTCAATTAAACAGATCTGAGAGAAAAATGATTAAAGCATACTATCTAATCCAAAACTCTAGCAAGAATCTGATTCGAACTTCCGGGATCGGGTTATCCTGCGTCCTTATTTTGATTCTTTCATTTCTATCATTCTTCTTTTTAAATCTCAGCAGTTTTTTGGGCTCATAGTCATGAATATGCCGTCAATGAAGCGGTGAAGATGGGCGCAATTGGGTTAACTGAAATCATCTCTCCTGCTGGGATGTTGCTAACGGTACTTAAGTTTATTTCTTTCGTTATTGCTTGTCTTTTTATTATCAATACGATTAACACAATTCGCCGACTGTTTTTTCAGTTGGCTAATGATCAGCGTTCCTCTTTTCAAATCATGAGTTTTATCGGTGAAACCACTGAATGGATCAGCCTAGAGTTTGCCCTCCAAGCTGTTTACGTCTCTTTCGCTTTACTTTTGTTTGGTTTTTTCTCAGCTAACCTTACGTTTGGAAAGTTTTTGTCGGATTCACTTGCCTTCGGGTCTTTTGAAGGAATCGTGGATTCATTTACGATGGATCAGAGAAGCTCTCTGCTAGTCATGATTTTGAGTAGTTCATATATTGGAATCAGAGTATTCTTCTTTGTCAGAAAATATTTGTTTTCGTTTTTCGATAACTTACTTGCAGAAATATCCTTTAGTTGAACGTATTTGAAAAATGCTACACTAATCAGAGCCCTGTCTTGTTCGTCACGAATGAGACAGGGCTCTGAACTTCTATTTTGACGTAAAACAGTCAAAAGACTATACTCCCCTAAAGAGGTGGTCAGAATGAACCTGAAAAAGTTCAATAACATGTACACCTATATCGCTATTTCCTATTTCTTCGTCTCGCTTTTCTTTGCTTTTCAAGATGGCATGATCCTTAAAGTGGCAAGCTTTTTCTTTCTGATATCTTTCGGGATCAATGCTTTTAAAGCAATCAAAGAAGCTCAAAAACGCTAATTTTCTTATTCTCTTTAAAATGCCCTTTATTTAAGCCGTATTCTTTTCTAGGTAATTCTCTATTTTTCAAAAATTCTCCTAATTGTTTGTGTTAAAATGATAAAACACGATTCATTTAAGGAGGTTCCAATGAAAAAAGATTCTGGGTTAGTTTATGGGTTTAGTGCATATATTATTTGGGGCATCCTGCCGCTTTACTGGAAATTATTAGGAAACGTTGGTGCCGTTGATCTTTTGTTCTATCGCATTATTTGGTCTTTGCTTTTTATGTCGCTCTATTTGATCGTTTTGCGCAAAGTCCCTATTTTTGTTCAAGAAGTCAAAGAATTATTGAAAAGCCGTCGAAATACGATAGCCATTATTATCGCGGCGATTTTCATCTCTCTAAATTGGGGAATTTTTATTTACACAGTTTCAATTGGACAAGTTCAACAGGCAAGTTTAGGCTATTACATCAATCCACTACTGAATGTGCTAGCTGGGGCGATCTATTTAAAAGAACCCTTATCAAAACAAGCCAAGCTCGCTAGTTTTTCTGCCTTGACCGGCGTAGTATTATTAACGATCCAAACGGGCGTTTTTCCCTTTAATTCGATTTTTCTAGCGACTAGCTTTTGTTTATACGGCCTAACTAAAAAACAACTGCAGTTGAGTTCAGCAACGAGTATCACCTTAGAAACATTGATTATCGCACCATTCGGTTTGATCTATTTATTTTTCTTTTCGCCGACCGGTTTCATGAATTACTCATTGAACACCAATTTGCTACTGATGGGGGCTGGAATAGTGACGGCCATACCCTTATTGCTGTTTGCGATAGCTGTAAAAAAACTATCTTACATCACGGTTGGTTTCATCCAATATGTTAATCCGACGATCATGTTGGCAATGGCGATATTCTTGTTTCATGAGCCTTACGCATTACCCCAGTTTATTGCCTTTGCTTTTATCTGGCTGGGAATTCTGATCTTTGTCGCCGGCAATTTCATTCAATCACGTAAAAAAGGTCTTCGTCTTTAAAAATGACGAAGACCTTTTTAAACAACTTCCATGATTAATCCCCAGAAATCAATGCTAATAGTTAAACTCATGCAGCATCTCGCCTGACCTGAAGACTTTACTCATCTTGACTTTCCCATAGTTTGTTGCATAGCAAAGTGCGTCTCGATGTGTATTGAACGTTTCTTCGGTCATTTCCCCAACAATTGTTTCTACCTGAACTAAGTATTGATATTCCATATCTTTTCCCCATTTCTTTTCAAAACAAGCAGCAAAACAAATACTTTTTATAATCATAGCGAGTTTTGAATTAGATTTCAATAACTAATGTAATATTACCTAACATGAGATTAAAATAATTTTGAAAAAGATACAATTCACGTGATGTTTCTTTACATAGAGTTGAAATAAACACAAAAAAAGACTCAAACGATCACGTTTAAGTCTCTGAAGAATGTCATTGATCAGTAAAGCTTAGTTGATTTCTTGAAATTTTTCGATATTTTCAATCACTTTTTGCGCTAAGCGAACCTTTGCCATCGAAGTTAGGCCAGCATTGGTCTTTCCCGTAAAGATATTTGGCAAGCCAATAACCTCTTCCCCTAATCCTGCTTCCGTATCACTGAAGGCATAATTTCCTGGCTGTGATAACCACTGTTTTAACGCTGGAACTTCATGAGACGGCGCGATCGACACGTTCATCAAGATTTTCCCATTGCCGAATTTTTGAAATGCTGCCTCGTCTAATAAAACCACATTCTTGTTCAAACAAGTAATAAGAATATCGACATTTTCCAATAAATCGTCAAAAGCTAAATAGCTCATCCCTAACTCTTTTTCAATTTCTGGTTTGCGTGTCCGGCTGTAATAATGAACATCCATGCCAAAGAAATTCATCGTTCGTGCTAATAAACTGCCAACTGTCCCCATACCAACGATTCCCACTTTAACGTCGGTAAGTTCCATCGGTTCATCCTTCCACATCGCAGGACCGCGTCCCTGCAGCAGGCGAACCAGCTCACTGATAGCATATTCTTTAACACCTTCATCGCCATAATCGCGAACACCTGTTACAACGATGCCTTTTTTCTCTGCGTGCAGAATATCCACGTTGGCATTCTCTGGCGCATACAAGCTAGCACAGATCCCGATGTATCGAATATTCGGACAAGCATCAATCACTTCTTTGTCGATGAAACTCGTGAAACTCAACATCACGCAATCAGCATCGCCGATTCGCTCAATGATCGTAGCTGAATCGGTCGGAATATCTTCATAGAAGATCGCTTCTTCCGCTAGCTTCTTAAGCTTTCCGTCCCATTCAGGCAGTAATTTGGTCGGCTCGATCGCCACCATTTTCTTAAATTTCTTCATGTCAGCCTCCTAGAAAATCGTATTCCCTTAATGATAAGCTTTACAATTTTCCTCGTCAATGAAGAAGGATCTAAGGCAGATAAATTAGAAGAATTCCTACTGCAATCAGATTGTTGATATAGTGAACAATGATTGGATACCAGATGTTCTTTTTTAATAAATAAGTGATACCAAGAATTAAACCAAAAACAAAATGACTCAAACTAAAACTAAACCCATGAACAACGGAGAAAAATGCCGCTGAAATAATTATCGTTATCCCTTTGCTTAGGTTGCTCCCAGAAAGTGGGATGATACAGTAACGGAAAATCATTTCTTCAAAAAACGGACCGTAAGTCACCGCGGATAATAGATATAGCCATGAAACACTTTTTTCTGCATTCGTTCCACTTTCTACACTAAACAACAGATTATTTATAACAATCAGGACCATCGCCACTGCAATAACAAGTAGAATTTCCTTCCATTTAAGTTTTTTAAACTCCTCAATCAGTGTTTTCCCAAACAGAATGATCACAAGAATCAAGAATATTGGTACGACGAATTGTTTTAAAGCAAACAATTTCCCCGGAAGTCCCACTCCTGGGATAAACCAATCTAGCATAAAATAAAGAAATGCAATTAACCATCTAACACCTATTTATTTTCCTCCAGCTTTCTTGTTAGTCAATAAAACAAATAAAACATTGTCCATAACTCGCGAAAAGAGTTTATTTTCGTCTCGCAAAAAAGATGACCAAAGTTCGGTCATCTTCTAATTATGCTAAATCTTCATCCAAAATCGTACCACTAACGACAATATTCGTATCACCGATCAAGTAAAGCTCCTCATCCACCACGTTCACTTGAAGCTCTCCACCTAAAACTTCGATCACGACCGGATCAGTTTTGACCAAGCCTTTTTTAGTCAGCGCATAAGCTGTTGAACCAGTACCAGTTCCGCAAGCTAACGTGAAGTCCTCAACACCACGTTCGTAAGTACGCTCCACGACGGTTTGATCAGCTAAAATATCGTAAAAATTCACGTTCGCACCCTTATCAAATGCTGGATGATTTCTCAGCTTTCTGGCAAAGTCAAAGATCGTCTCTAATTCAGTCATTGCCAGATCAGGGATATGAACAACTAAATGAGGAATTCCCGGATCACCTAGCTCGACATAATCCACGATCACTTCTTTCCCATCAACCTGAAGGATTTTGTCTGCTTCAAAAACAGTTGGCGAGTTAAGTTGTACCCGATACGTTCGTCTATCTAATCGTTCTGCCGGCACATCACCGGCAATCGTTTCAATAATCATTTTTTCTTGCGCAATACCAGTCTCAAAAGCCCAACGCGCGACACAGCGAGCACCGTTTCCACACATTTCGGCTTCGGAACCGTCCGCATTGAAAAAGCGGGCATAGAAATCACCAGTTCCTCGCGCAGCTTCAACTGCGATCAGTGTATCGGCACCAACGGAGACGCGTCGAGTACAAACACGTGCCGCAAATTTTGTTAGTTGGCCACTAGAAAAGTTTAACTTTTGATTGTCGATCAAAATAAAATCATTTCCAGCGCCTTGCATTTTATAAAAAGGGATTTCCATCCATCCGCCTCATTTCATGAGTTTCTAGTTCAAAAATTCTGGAACTTCTTCATTTTGAATAATTTGATCCAACGTTTGTCTTTTCACGATGACTCCTGCTTGTCCCGCTTTCGTCAAAACAACTGCTGGAATCGCTAGTTTATTATAATTATTCGCCATTGAATAGCCATATGCTCCGGTTGAAAAAGTAGCGAAAATATCGCCAGCTTCAACCGTTGGCAGTTCAATATCTTTCACTAAAATATCGGTACTTTCACAGGCTTTACCGGAAACAGTCACTTTTTCAACGGCTGCAGCATCTGCTTTATTCGCTAAAATTCCAGTGTACTCCGCTCCATAAAGACCTGGACGAATATTATCGGTCATTCCGCCATCAATACTGACATATTTTCTCAGGCCTGGGAGTTCTTTGATCGCACCGATCTTGTGCAGGCTGATACCCGCCTCGGCTACGATGCTACGCCCCGGCTCAATGACAACTGCCGGCTGAGGGAAGTTTTCTTGCTCACAAAAAGCTAAAACCTTTTCCATCATCGCATCTGTAAAATAGCTAAATGGTTTTGGCTGATCTGCATCCGTGTATCGAACTCCAAAGCCGCCGCCGAAATTCAATTCTTTAATTGAATAATCAAGCCGTTCTTTCACCATTTTCACTAAGTCCAAAGCAATTCCAACCGCGGCCAAATGGGCACTATTATCAAATAGTTGGCTGCCGACATGGAAATGGAAGCCTAAAAAGTTCACTTCAGGTGTATCAATGGCATTTTTGATTTGCGGGAATAAAATCGCTTCATCGATGGGAATCCCAAACTTGGAGTCCTTTTGCCCTGTCGAAATAAACGAATGGGTCTGAACATTGACTTCCGGTGTGATGCGGAACAAAATATCCACGACTTTTTGTTTTTCCTTCGCAATCGCTGCAATCAAATCGACTTCCTGTAAACTATCGACAATGATTCGTCCCACGCCGTAATCAATCGCCATTTCCAGCTCTTCAATGGATTTATTATTGCCATTCATCTCAATGTGTTCAGCGGGAAAATCGCCTTTAATCGCTGTATACAATTCCCCATCAGAAACAACATCTAATGAAAAGCCTTGATTTTCAATAATTTTCAGCATTGCTAAAGTTGAAAAAGCCTTACTGGCAAACGCCACTCGTACATTCTCATATTTATCTACAAAATCTCGTTTCAACTCTTGGCATTTTTCTTCTATTAATGTCTGCGAAAAAACATATAACGGTGTTCCGAATTCTTCTGCCAAAGCAACGGTATCGCAGCCATCCCACATCAAGTGTCCATTTTTTGTTTCAAATTCCATCGTAAGCCCCCTCAAATTAATGTTCATTTAATCCTGCAATCAAGTTCACATAGGTTTGAATCCCTAATAGCAGATTCACCTCATCAAATTTCATCTTTCCGCTATGTAACGGATAGGTGTAGCCCTTTTCCTCGTCACGAATCCCTAAGAAGAAAAACATCCCGGGAATCTCCTGCTGATACATCGAAAAATCTTCCGCAATCAAATACGGGGGTGTTTCGACATAATAATCAGCCGCAACTTTTTCCAACGTCTTCACCATTTTCGGATCATTATCAACGACGCGATACATATGATTGAAATCAACGACCGCCTCACAGCCATAGCCCTTAGCAATTTCTCCAGCTAATAGCTCTGTCCTTCGAACGACTTCATCGTATACCTTATCGTCAAAAGCCCGCATCGTTCCATGTAAAACGACTTCCTTAGCCACAATGTTCATCGCTTCGCCGCCATGGATTGTCCCAAATGTTAACACGACATTATCTAGTGGACTGATATTTCGCGCTAAGATACTGTTCAAGCCAGATATCACACCGCCCGCAGCAACAATCGCATCTTCGCCAAGCTGGGGCTGCGCACCATGCGTACTGACTCCTTTGATAGTGATGGTTACTTCCGCATTTCGCGCCATCATCGGGCCAGGACGACAAGAAATCTTCCCAGCAGGTAAATCAGGAAAAACATGCAATCCGACAATCTCTTCCACACCTAGTTTTTGCAAAATTCCTGTCTTCATAATCAATTCTGCTCCGCCAGGCCCTTCTTCAGCCGGCTGGAAGACAAAGACCAGCGTTCCTTGAATTTTCTCAGGATGTTTATGTAAATAAGCGATGAACCCCAGTAGCGTGGACATGTGTCCATCATGTCCGCATGCATGCATTTTACCTGGTGTTTTTGAAGCAAAATCATAATCCGTCTGCTCCACTACCGGCAAAGCATCGATGTCTGAACGAAAGGCTAACGTTTTACCTGGTTTATTCCCTCGTAAGACTGCAATCGTACCTGTCTCGATAACTTCATATGTCTCCGTGACACCAAAGGTTGCCAACTTTTTGCGAATATACGCTGCTGTTTGCCTTTCCTCTAAACCCAACTCGGGAATCTGATGCAATTCGCGACGCATCGTAGTGACTAGTTCTTCTAACTCTTTGACTTCCGTATCGATCATCGTCTCACTCATTTCCATAAATATACTTAGAATAATGCTTTTTAGATTAGAAATCTATTGATAGTTTCTCATATTATAGTATAGATTGCGCCATCGGTCATTAATTTGTTTTCATTAATTTTTCAAATAATCGATTGCTTGCTTGTATTTTTCAAGTCGTTCATAATCCTTTTCTGTTGGATTCGAGATCCTAGCTAGATCGCTATTATGTTTTAAATCAGCTAACTTAACCCTACATGCCAGTTTATTCGATTTAATCCCCTCTAGATAAATTTGATAGGAACTACCCGGAATTTTAGTCAATAATGCTACGGCTATCAAAATATTTTCAGAAAAGCCTGCCGCATCTAGATCAGCGAGTCTGTATTCTGAATCTTCAATTACATCGTGAAGTAATGCTACTGTTTTTTCCTCTTCTGTCGAAACTAAGCTTGCTACATATTTTGGGTGCTCAATGTACTCAACACCCGCTTTATCTACTTGACCTTTATGGGCCTTCATTGCAATTTCTAATGCCTTAGCATACATATCCATTTTTTCCACCTCAATCAATAAATTCTTCTATATTCACATTATCATAAGATTATTCTCTCATCACATCTCTGTTTTGCTATACTTAAAGAAAAACAAAGGAGGCTTGCAATGATTGATCAGCCCACGATTTATTCAAAGAAACAAGGCTTCAGTGCCCTATTCCTTTTTCTGATCGTATTCCTATTGGCCTTTTTGCACGGGTTCGCATTAATGAGCGACCTGCCCTCAGCTCTGATTGGAAGCGTCAACTTCGTCTTTCCATTTTTCGATATCATTGCTTTAGTCTTTTTTTTGAAAGTCTTCAAAGAAAATGCTGCTAGCATTGGGCTGCAGTTAAAAACCTTTAAGCAGGGAATGTTTTGGGGATTTGTTTTTCTCTGCCTTCAGCTAGTCTTCTATTTCGGTGTAAGTTATCTTTTTAATGATGGCAAAAAAATGATTTTTGGACCGATTAATTTGGTCATGATCAGTCTCTTTTTCATAAGTGCCTTTGCAGAAGAAATTATTTATCGAGGATACATTGAAACGAGGCTACAAGGAATGATCAGTAACAGACTGCTTGATTCGATTGTCACGGCTATCCTTTTTGTTCTCACACATTATCCAGTTAAATGGATGGGCGGTTCACCGCTTAATGCCATCTCGATACCGCATTTGATTTTATTGGTAACACTTCATTTTACTTGCTCACTTGCCTATCGAAAATCTAATTGCATCTGGGGGGCAGTACTGCTGCATGTCCTCTATAACTTGGGAAATGCTTTCTTTATATTTATCTGACATAAAAATGGACGCAAACACGGTCAAATGTTTGCGTCCTCTTAATTTAATCAGTAAAACCATTATTGTCGGCCACCGTTTTAAACCAGTGCCCAGATTTTTTGATCGTCCGCTTACCGTTGTTCTTGATATCAACTGAAATGAAGCCATAACGATTCTTATAAGCGTTTGTCCAAGACCAGTTATCCATACAGGTCCACATATGATAGCCTAGGCAGTTCGTTCCCTCTTGAATCGCCTGATGAACGTATTTCAAATGATCCGTCACAAATTTAATCCGATAATCATCATCGATTTGACCATTTTCATTGATATAGCGCTCTTCACCTTCCACTCCCATCCCGTTTTCCGAGATAAAGCAGCGAATGTTGCCATAGTTTTCCCGTACGTTCGTCAAGAGGTCATAAATACCTTTTTCATAAATTTCCCAGCCGCGATAAGGATTGATCTTCTTACCTGGCAAATCGTAGTAGTCAAAATAATCATCCGGCATCGGTCCATGACTTGGATCAATTGGCGTTTCCTTTGCTTTGATTCGCCGCGGCTGATAATAGTTGATTCCCAATAAGTCGACCGTATTATTTTTGATCAGCTCCAAATCCCCAGCTTCAATCTCAGGTCCGATTCCTAACTCTTTCACTACTGCTACTAATTCTTCGGGAAACTCTCCCTTTACTGCTGGATCTAAAAATGAGCGATTGAAAAAGGCATCTGCCATTTGAGCCGCTTTTACATCAGCTGGATTATTTTCGTCTCTTGGATAACTAGGGGTTAAATTCAAAATAATCCCGATCTCTCCACCAAGATCCATGTCATGATAGGTCTTGATTGCTTTAGCACTAGCCAAATTTTCATGATACCCCACCATTACCGCTTCTTCCATAATGACATGATTCGGATAGTGAAAGTGGTAAAGATAACCGCCCTCCACTGGAACGATCGGTTCATTGTGGGTAAACCATTTTTTTACGCGATCACCAAACAGCTCAAAGCAGGTCTTTGCATAAGAAACATACGCATCAACCGTCTCACGATTGGTCCACCCACCCTTTTCTTGTAAAGTCATTGGCATATCGAAATGATACAGGTTTAGGAATGGCTCAATTCCATTTGCGATCAATTCATCAATATATTGATTATAAAAATTCACCGCTGCTTGATTGACTGCACCCGTTCCATCGGGAATCAATCGACTCCATTGTATCGATGTACGAAATGAATTATGACCGATCTGCTTCATTAATTGAACATCCTCTTGATACTTTTCATATACTCGAGAGGTTTTATCCGGTCCGACTTGATCAAAAAATTTTTTAGGTTCTAAATCGTACCAATAATCCCAGATATTCTCTCCCTTACCATCACCTTCAAATCTTCCTTCTGTTTGCGGTCCACTCGCTGACGACCCCCACCAAAAATCTTTTGGAAATGTGTACTTCATATTCTTTCTCCTCCAATTTACTTTTTCGGCATTAATGACCTTCGTTCCCTCTCATCATAAACAATCGCAAAATAAAAATCAATCATTTTTAAATATATGACTAGACATACAAGAAAAATCATGATAAATTATAGCTGTAATCGATTACATAAAAAATTTAGAGGTGAATAAAATGAATGGGTTTATGGATAAACTGGCGGAAAAAATCATGCCCTTAGCGAATAAGCTAGGACAAAATCGTTACTTGACTGTACTTAGAGATGCATTCATGCTGTCATTTCCGCTGACCATGTTTGGTTCAATTGTTGTTGTTATTAATAATCTACCTTTTTTCAATGATGGTACCAAGGGTATGCTGACTGAGCTTTTTGGTAATGGTCAAAATGCTACGATGAGCATCATGTCTGTATTTGTTACCTTCGGGATTGGCTATTATTTATCTGAATCTTATGAAGTAGAAGGAATTTTTGGCGGGGCAGTTTCATTTGCGAGTTTTTTGATTTTAACACCTTTCGCGATGACACTGGAAAATGGTGAACAGATCAGCGGTATCCTGTCTTTAGACCGACTTGGTGCAAAAGGAATGTTTATTGGTATGCTGGCAGCCTTTCTGGCAGCAGAAATCTATTGTCGCGTGACTAAACGAGGTTGGCAAATCAAAATGCCTGACGGTGTTCCGCCAGCAGTGACAAAATCCTTTGCGGCTTTAATTCCCGCTGTTGTGACTTTGACTGTATTCCTGATTGTTAACGCCGTCATGACTGGTGTGTTCCACGCAAACCTGCACGATGTCATCTATGAAGTTATTCAAAAACCTTTGACTGGTCTTGGCAGCAGCTTGCCAGCCACATTATTAGCACTTTTCTTAGTTCAGTTTCTGTGGTTCTTCGGACTTCATGGACAAATCATTGTCAATTCAGTAATGGATCCGATTTGGAATACGCTGATGCTGGATAATTTAGAAGCTTATAAAGCCGGAGATGCTTTGCCGCACATTATTACGAAGCCATTCATGGAAACATTTACGGTTGGTTTAGGCGGATCTGGTATGACCTTGGCTGTCGTGATCATCATGGCCTTTATCTTGAAGAAAAAGCAATACCGCGATGTCGGTCGTTTAGCCTTGGCTCCCGGAATTTTTAATGTTAACGAGCCAGCTATCTTCGGGCTGCCGATCGTATTGAATGCGACAATCTTGATCCCTTGGGTTTTAGCACCATTAGTTGTCACTACTTTTAATTACTTAGTCATGGCTGCGGGTATTGTTCCTGCACCAACTGGTGTATCCGTTCCCTGGACAGTGCCCATCGTTGCCAGCGGTATCTTAGCGACGAACTCTTGGTTGGGCGGCGCATTACAAGTACTTGATTTCATTATTGTCGGTTTCATTTGGTACCCATTCTTACGCATACTTGATCGTCAACAAAGTTTTGACATTGAATAAATCAGCCAGGAAGTTAAGACAAACCATAAAAAGTTTGTCTTAACTTTTTTAGTCATTGTATAGACATATAAACTTAGATATAATCATATTGAGGTGATGACGTTGCCAAAATACGAAGAAATCGCAAATACCCTAAGGAATCGTATCAAAAGTGAAACTTATCCGCCCGGTTCTCTACTGCCAAAACAAATTGAGTTAGTCAAAGAATTCTCAGTCAGCCGCATGACTGTACAAAAAGCCTTAGAAATTTTGACATTAGAAGGGCTATTGTCTTCAAAAAAAGGCGTAGGAACGACCGTGCTGCACCACCCTTTTTTGACAAAAGATACCTCCTTCCTTTCTTACTATGAAGGACTAAGTACCGAGATGGAAAAAGCGAATAGAAAACTGGAGAGTCAGGTGATCGAATTCAATGTCGAGTTCCCTGATGAATCGATTCAAGAGAAGCTGCACATTTCTGAAGAGGAGCCGGTCTATAAAATCATCCGACTTAGAGTGCTAGATGATCAGCCATTTATCCTTGAACATACTTATATGCCGATTCAAGCAGTACCAAATCTAAAAAAAGAAATCATTGAATCCTCCATCTACCAATATATAAAAAATGAGCTTGGCATCAAAATCACAGGAGCTTACCGGACGATTCGCGCAGATAAAAGCTCAGAATACGATCAAAAATACCTCGATTGTGCCATTGATGATCCTGTGTTGGAGATTCGACAAATCGCCTATCAGCAGAATGGCGATCCGATCGAATATTCACGCAGTCGCAATCGTTTCGACGTGCGGGATTATTCCTTCCTAGATATGAAAGGAAATTAAGATAGAAGAATATTTAAAATTTATAATCAAAAAGCGAACGCCCTTATTACTCTCAAATTGAAAGTAATAGAGGCATTCGCTTTTTTACTCATCAGTAGAAATGGAAAACAAATATAAGGAAATGATAAAGATTTATGATAAATAATGATTACGGAAAGAAGCGAATGACTTAAACAAAAAGACTACCTGAATTTCACATCAACCACAAATAGCAGGTTTCATAATTTTGATGCTTTTTCCATTACTACTTGATAAACTGATTAAAAAAGGAATATGGAGGACAAATATTGGAAAATGAAAAAAAGATTATGCCGATCGATTTTCTGTGGTTGGCACTATATGCTTTTGCAGGGTTTAGTTTGGAGTTGATACTTGGGATGGTCACGGGTGGACTGAGTTTGGCGTTGAATGCCGCAATAACAGCGATTTTATGGTCCAGTGTTTCGCTTATCTTAGTCCATTACGCCAAGAACCGTTTCAATTTCGATGTTTTCAGTAATTCTAGCCGGCTTGATAAAAATAAGCTGCTGCCAATCATTGGACTAGTAATTGCTGTAATTGTGGTCTCTACAATAGGTTTTGGCGGGTTCAAACCTGTAGTCGAATTCTATGGAGAGCTAAATAAAAGTGTCGCTGCATTATTCTTTCGTACACTTTACTATTTTGCCGAATGCAGTTTGATTGTGTTAGTTATCGCTTTCGGTCAGAAATTTTTTGAAGCTCAATTTGGCTTATCTGAAAATTTCCCTAGCGGCGGTTTATTGCTGGCAATTACTTGGGGTCTGATTCATTTTCTGCTGCAGGGATTCAGTGGAGGACTGTATACGATTTTCTTCTCATTGGTTGCTGGATGCTTGTTTATTCTTTGTAAAAAAGATATCCGTTGGACTTATTTCTTTGTGGTGATTGCCTTTATCCTATAAAGCTTGATGAATGTAACAGCTTCAGTTGCTCAAAATAAAATCTTTACTTCACGTTTAAGTGATTGTTCTCACTTCGATTACCATCGGGGTGAGTCTTTTTTTTAATATAAGGAGTCATAAAGAGCCATTCTATTTAAACTAAGCCTGCTATAAATAGTCATTATTTTTCAATTGGGAAATCTTTTTGGGTAATTGTAGTTAGGCTGTCGACTCTGCTATAGAATAGAAGAAAACATTTTGGAGGTAACTGATTTGGCTGGTATTGTTTTGGGCATTCGCTTTTTACTTGAAGTTGCAACTGTTGGGGGACTAGTCAGCGGTCTGTTTATCAAAAAGGAGCTTTATCAAAAAATACTTTTCTCTGTTCTAGCATTGATTCTAGCTTTAGTCTGGGCAAAATATGGGGCTCCAAAATCCCCTTCTGTTCTGACTGGTAATGCAAAATTGATTTTAGAGCTTGTGGTTTATTCCCTGGGTACTCTCGGCTATTTCTACCTCTTTGGTGCTAAAATTGGAATGACATATCTTATGATTGCTAGTCTCGACTTATGGTTGATGTATCAATTAAACTTACAAGGACATTAAGCGTCCTTGTTTTTTTGACTATTATCGATTAAAAATTTCATGAGATTTTCGTTGGCATGCACTCATAATTAAGATATAATTCTACTATTAAAGACCTTTTTACAAAGTCTTTGAAAAAAAATGAAAAAGGAGTTGTTTCCCTTGAGAATATTTGAAGGATCTGGTGTTGCTTTAGTTACACCCATGAAAGCCGATGGTGCAGTTGATTACAAGAAGTTAGAGGAGCTTGTGGAATGGCAAATCAGCGAAGGAACCGATGCAATAATCGCTTGCGGAACTACCGGTGAAGCTTCTACCTTGGCTAACGACGAACATATTGCTGTGATCGAGACAGTCGTTAAAAAGGTTAACGGCCGAATCCCGGTCATTGCCGGCACTGGTGTAAACGACACACAGCATGCCATCGAATTATCGACAGGTGCAGAGAGAGTTGGCGCCGACGCCCTATTGATCGTGACTCCTTATTATAATAAAGCCTCAGACGAAGGCCTGTTTTTACATTACCAAAAAATTGCCCAAAGCGTGAACTTACCGATTATCTTATACTCAGTTGCTTCACGTACCAATATGAATATTACTCCCCAAATGGTGAAACGATTAGGCGAAATTCCTAATGTGGTGGCGATCAAGGAAGCTAGCGGAAATATTTCGCAAATTGCCGATATCGCTCGCCTAATGCCAGATGACTTCACAATCTATTCTGGGAATGATGATCAAGTATTGCCGATCATGGCACTTGGCGGAAAAGGTTCTATCTCGACGATTGCCAACATCGCCCCTCGGCAAACGCACGAATTGACCCAAGCCTTGTTAGATGGTGATTTTTCAAAAGCAAAGGAACTTCAATTGGCTCAGATTCCATTGATTCATGCGATTTTCTGTGAAGTGAACCCTATCCCAGTCAAAACCGGTGTAGGTCTGCTTGGAAAGATCGAACCAAACTTCCGTCTCCCTCTTTCTGCAGCAAAAGCCGAAACAGTCGAAGGTTTGAAAAAAGAAATGGCGGCTTACGGTTTGGAGGTTGTTAAATGATTAACGTTATCTTGAATGGCGCCAATGGTCGTATGGGTCAGGTACTACAAGCAATGATCGCCCAGCAGCCTGAGATGCAAGTTGTAGCGGGAATCGATCGCGAAGCTTTTGAAGCAGACTTCCCCACTTATCAATCGATGACGGATTGTCAAGTAGACGCTGATGTGGTGATTGATTTTTCTCACTACTCAGCTGTGCCAGCAGTTTTAGAATATTGTGCTGAAAAAAAAGTTCCCGTCGTTGTAGCTACGACAGGCTTGACTGATGAAGTGAAGGAACAAATTGCGAAAACCGCTGAACAAACAGCCGTCTTCTTCTCAGCCAATATGTCTTTGGGAATCAATCTACTAGCAAAAGCGATACGTGAAATCACACCAGTTTTAGAAGAAGAATTTAATATTGAGATCGTTGAAAAGCATCACAATCAAAAGAAAGATTCGCCCAGCGGAACTGCTCTGCTGTTAGCGGATGCCGTTAATGATGCGGTTGAAGAAAAGAAAACCTACATCTATGGCCGTCATGGCAACGATTTGGAGAATCCTTTATCAGAATTAGGTATTCACGCCGTTCGCGGGGGAACGATCCCTGGTGAACATACCGTGATTTATGCTGGACCTGACGAGGTGATTGAGTTGAATCATTTGGCTTTATCACGTAATATCTTTGCTAGCGGAGCCGTTAAAGCTGCAAAATATATTAGTGATAAAACCACTGGTTTGTATGATATGGAAAAATTGATTGATGAAAGTTAAACCTAAATAGCAGATAGGATGTCAGTCCAACTTTTTGCAGGTTTTCTTGAATTTGCGATAAGACATTCACCTTATATCGAATATCATTTCGAGACGTTTAGTTGGATGATATGCGTGACGAAAATCAGATTTATTTTTTTCGGGTTTTGAAAAAATAATTACCTTAGTATGAGATAGGATGTCAGTCCAACTTTTGCAGGCTTTCTTGAATTTTCGACAAGACATTCACCTTATATCGAATATCGGTCCGAGACGTTTAGTTGGATGATATGCGTGACGAAAATCAGATTTATTTTTTCGAGTTTTGAAAAAATAATTACTTTAGTATGAGATAGGAGTAGATTCAATGACTTTAACCGATCCTTATGAAATTGCAAAATTTATCAAAAATGCCGAAAAAATGACACCTGTTAAAGCCTATGTTCAAGGCGACTTAGCGGGAATCACCAAGGAAAAGGTTCAATTTTTCGGACAAGAACAGACTTGGATCTTGATTGGTGAAAGTCAAGCAGTACAGGAAGTACTAAATGAGCAGCAAGCAAAAATCACGGATGTTCATGTTGAGAATGATCGCAGAAACTCGGCGATTCCGATGTTGGATATCTCAAGTGTCAATGCCCGTATCGAACCAGGTGCATTGATTCGCGATCGCGTGGAGATCGGCGATAAGGCGGTCATCATGATGGGAGCAATCATCAATATCGGGGCATCGATTGGGGAAAGTACTATGATCGACATGGGGGCCATTTTAGGAGCGCGGGCAACGGTTGGAAAACATGCCCACATCGGTGCTGGTGCTGTGTTAGCTGGCGTCCTTGAGCCGCCTAGTGCCTCGCCTGTTATTGTAGAGGACAATGTTTTAATCGGTGCCAACGCGGTCGTTTTAGAAGGTGTCCGAATTGGAAAAGACGCTGTTGTCGCTGCTGGCGCTGTTGTAACAAAGGATGTTCCTGCCGGAGCGGTTGTTGCTGGAACCCCAGCCAAGATCATCAAAATGAAAAATGAGATTGATCCAAGCAAAACTGAGTTCTTGGATGATCTAAGATAAGTCAAAGACCGCTAAATTTCACGATTTAGCGGTCTTTATTGTTTTAATTTTTCGGTTCGATCCTTTCAATGAGTCTGCTGATACCCTCTATCGTAAGAAAAGCGATTACTGTTAGTACCCCCAAAATAAGTATTGCATTGATGAAAAAGCTCTTAACTATAATTACATACTGGCTGATAATGATTGCTACAAAGGTCAATCCACCCATGACAAGCCCTCTTTGAATTTCCGTCATTCTATTCAACAAGAATTCACCTCTTCTAAAAAATCATTTTAAAGAATCGTTCACTGAAAATTATACGCGATAAAATCGCCAGATTGTATCCCTATTTCTTTACTACTTGATAAAAAAATAGCGTCAAGCAAAAAATTACAGACTGTTATTCTAATCAAATAACCTCTTTTATCTTATTTTTACTGCTTTTTTTACGAAGTATGCTATAATACTATCGGATTGGAACAATTCTTAAAAGAAAGCGACTGAATTATACTCGTGAATTTAAAAAGTATCAAAAAATCAATCAAAAACCGCAACAAACAAATCAGCAAAACGTTTGCTCAAGTAGAAGCAACTTTAGCTGACCACATCCACAGTGATGTAAAAATCTATTTTGACAAAGTGAACACGCATCAGATTCATCTTGACGAAAAAACACCGGACGGCAAAACGCGTCATATTCAAAGCGCGGAGCATGATCATTCATTTAAAGAATTGGTCGAGTCACATATTAAAAAGCCTCAAACAAACACGTTGAACCAGTTGACCAACAGCATTTACAACTTGTGGTCTGAAAGCTTCAAGACAGCAGCTCCTGCTGTTGAAAGCGATGAAACAGATAAAGCTGCTGAACTTCTTGCCCAAGATATCATGGCGGATGTTGTCAAAGAACCAGCAACTGACGGCGTGACAGTGGAGCAAGCAGAGGCATTGAATCAAGCATTAAAATCAAAAGCGAACTACTCCGCTGAATGGTCAGATGTTGACAAGGCCATCGAAGTTTTCTACAACCCGCCTAAAAAAGACCGTCAATTGTTAGCGACAGTCGCAGCGGATCAAACGATTACTTATACAGATGCGCTAAATACCAAACGTGTCATGAAAAAAGAACTGCCCGACATGATTGCAGCAGTCTTAGCATAAACAGAAATCCCACCGTCAAATCTGACGATGGGATTTTTTTATTGCAATACACCGTGAAAAAATAACTCTATGGCTTGTTTTAAATTTTCCTCTCTTACCTCTGCCGGCGAATCCAAATAAGCCGAAATCAGGATAAACAATTGTCGGACAGCAAACTCTGGATCAACAGAAGTACGAATCTGAGATTCCCTCTCAAATAAATCGAGAAACGGTCGTTTGTAGGAGTCTTGCCAAAGAGTAAATAATTTTCTTGCTGTCTCTGGATTTAGCGTGTGCTGAATGTCATGCATCATCATGAATAAACTAAATGGATGCCGTTTCTGTAAATAAAACGCCATTGATATGATTTTTTCTTCAAAACTGTTCTCTTTTGCGGACAGTTCGGATAGATTTTTACCGACCTCATTTGCCAGCCGCTGCATCACTTGATAATAGATTTCTTCTTTATTTTTGAAATGATAGTAAATGTTTGGTTGTGTGATTTCAAGAATCTTTGCGATCTGCCGAGTAGATGTGTCATTGTAGCCTTGCTTCATGAATAATTCTTCGGCAACATCCAAAATTTCTTCATACATCGAATCGCCTCATTTTTTTCTTTGATACAACCATTATACGCGATAAGTCTACTCAGAATCTTCTGAAATGTTTTTCTCCGTCAACTTTCCATCTTTCATTTCCAATATTCGGTCACAATATTTCACTAAACGCGTGTCGTGGGTCACCATGATTGTTGCCTTATTTTTTTCTTTCGTTTCTTTCGCCAAAATTTTCACGACCTCATAAGCCTTCTCCGAATCCAAACTAGCTGTCGGCTCATCCGCCAAAATAATCGTTGGATCATGATACAACGCTCGGGCAATCGCGACACGCTGCCGTTCCCCACCAGAAAGCTCTTCGGGATACTTATTTTCTAAGCTGGCGATATCCAACTGTTTAAATAATTTTTCCGCGACTTCTGAGTTGTCATTTTTGCTGATTTTATCGACCAATTTCAATTGTTTCTTGACTGTTAAAAACGGCACTAGGTTCGACGCTTGCAAAATAAAGCCGATTTCTTTAAAGCGTAATTTCGCTCGTTCCTTTTCTTTCTTCTCGCTGAAGTCTTCATCATTAATCAACACTTCCCCTTCTGAGGGAGACTGCAGACCGCCAGCAATCGTCAGAAAGGTGCTTTTCCCTGAGCCGGAAGGACCGATGATCGCCACGAATTCTCCTTTTTCCACCGAAAAGTTTGTCTCCTTTAAGGCTTCGATGGTTGAATCACCATCTTTAAATGTTTTTTCTACTTGTTTAAATTCTATCGCACTCATGTGTCTTCCTCCTTTATCCGATTGCCTTCAATGGGTCGATCTTCACAATAGTTCGTACTGAGAAGAAAGCTCCGATCAACGCGACTAGAATCATTAATAAGCTGATTCCGCCGAAGAAAAGCATGTTGACTTGGAATGGGACGGCATCAGGCAAGACCAACGCGGTTCCTAATGTCGCTGCTAATCCAATCACAACTCCAACAGTTGCCAATAAGAATGTCTGCGCGATTACAGAATTAGAAATGTAACGACTAGAAATCCCTTGCGCCTTCATGACACCAAAAATCTCTGCTTTTTGCATCGTCAATACATAAATGAATATACCGATAACGATCGCAGCAATCACGATCAAGAAGCCGATCATAAAGCCGAAGGTCAGGACTTGTGCACTATAGCCAGGCAAATCATTGATAAAGTCCTTGATACTCGTCTCATCTAAATCATCTGGAATAGACTGCACTTGGCCTCTTGTGATAATCGCGTTGATTCGAGTATTTTCAGTTTTTCCTTGCGTTTCAAAGCGAATCTCCTGATAGGCGCCGATGGTTGTATACAGGACTGGTGCCACATTGAATTTCGCATTGTCGGTAAATCCGACGATCTTCAGTGTTTTATCATTTCCCGCCATTTTGACCGTTTCATCGATCTTTAAATCATACTCATCTTTCAGTGAGCTGTCCGCCACCGCTTCATTGTCGGAAGAAAACATTTTTCCGCTAGTAAGTTTCGGCGCTAAAAATTGATCCCTATCAATCCCAAAAAAACTGACATCAATTTTTTCTCCGCTATCGCCTTTTATGACACCGGCTGTCTGAGCAAGGTAGGCTTTTTCATCCGCCTTTACATCATCAAAGGTTTTCAGCGGGATCATCGACATATTTAGATTATTATTCGCTTCCTCTGTCAGCAGAATATTATCCGCATCCCATTTGTCTACCGCCGTTCGATTGTCCTGCGCCAGCCCGTACGCCAGTCCAGTCAAAAAGAACACCAGATAGGCAATCAAAAACATGACACCCATCACTAGCGTGTAACGCAGCTTGGAATGCTTGATTTCATTAATCGCTAAAAAAATAAAAAAGACCTCCACTTATCACTTGATAAAATTAACGTAACACGATTAATTTTTGAAGGAAAATAATTTGCTTGTAGAGAATCGAAGTAAAAGGGTATAATTCTTCGTTCAATTTTATCCAAACAAAAAGAAACCGAACGATCATTTTCCTATCGATTTTGATAGTAAATGAACGTTCGACTGGTCTATTTTTATCTTCTATTTTGAATTTTTACTTGAAACAGACAACATTTTTGATTGTTCTAGTAAAGTTTTACGGTAAAGAGTAATACCACAAATAATTGCTGCTATCAGGCACAAACTGGCATTAACCTTCAGCAACATTAACAACTCACCCTTTTGCAGACCCAGAAAGTAATTACTGAAAAAATGGAAAATCATCGGGATAAGTAAATTTGCATTCCATTTATAGAGCAGCGTCATAATGATCGATTGCGCGATACACCAAAGTGTAAAAAATAAAATATATTGCACTAGATTCATGCCGCTATAGCCCGACATCAACCACAGTGGAAAATGCCAACCTGACCAAACGAGACCTAAAATGATAGATGCTACTAATGGTGTATGTTTCTTTTGCAGTTCTTCCAATAAAAAGCCGCGCCAGCCAAGTTCCTCCCCTATCGGACCTCGAATCACATGGCTCAATGCCGCAGTTAGCAGAAAGCTCGGTGATAAAATAAGCAACGCCTGAATTGGCTGGTTTACCAAGCTCGAAATAATCACAAGAGAACCAATCAAAAGAAGTAAATGGATTCCTACTACCGCAGCTACTACCCTTGCTCGCAATGGCGCAGAAAAATTTCCCTTAATGAATCCTTTTAAATTTGCCTGTGGCCGAAGCTTTTTCCAAAAGATTACTACTACTATGGTTGGTGTCCACGAAGAAATGATCTGTAAAATGTTGGAGGGTTGTTTACTTCCAGTTACGAACATCAATCCCCCCATTAAAAGAATGAAGCCCCAGAAAATCAAGTATGTGTATCCAATAAATATTTTTGCTGATTTTGTCATATAAATTTCACCTCTATTTATCTTTCTGGCTTCAGTATAGAGGCGGGGGTAACCCCCGGGTCAAGCGGCTATTTTACTGGAATAAATACTTCTAAAATGGCCTGCTCTTTTTTACCATGATAAGTAATCATTTTTGTTTGTACAAAGGCTTGTCCTAATGGCGTCAAATTCTTTTCTTGTGCCCAGTTGATCGTCTTTTCAAACATTCGCTGAGGCGTTTTATCGTCTCCCTCATCAGCTAAATTATCAGTCACAAAGGCACTGATACATCGAGCTGAATTCAAATAGTCTTTGCCTTCCTGCAGTCGATTATCAGTAACTTCCTTGACGATCAACATTCGGGAATGGGTAAGCCCAGTTTCATCAAAATCAAAACAACGAATCATCGATGAAAGAATATCCTGCTCTTTAGAACAATGATCTAAAATCCGATGATATTCCTCAAACGACGCAAACTCACTAAACGTTCCGACGACCTCATAAAGTGGCATTCGTGTTAAAACGATCTCCTCGCCCTGACCGTTCAACCGCTGATGAAAAGTATCTAAATGGTTTATCCGATCAAGCGTATCCGAGTAATGCTGAATCTTTTCTTCCAGCTCTGATCTTTTTTGCTGCATCAAGTTCGAAAAATCAGTGTCATCAAAATTATCCTGCAAACCTTTGAGCTCATTTATCGTAAACCCGTGCTTACGATAAAAATCGATCGTCAGTAAACGGTAAATATCCGCAAAACGAAACTGCCGATAATTATTGTAACGATCCTTTTCTGGTTGAATCAACCCTTTTTGTTCATAATGCCGTAACGTGTCTCGAGTCATACCCGTAATTGACAATAGATCATTGGTCAAATATTTTTCTTCCATTCCCCCGCTCCCCTCAATGTACTATTCATCATTATAGCCTAAAATTTTAAAAAAAAGTGGTCATCACTGATGTAAACTAGACGTAGCATGTCAAGATATGTAGTGTACACTAAAGTCATAGGAGGTCAGAAAATGAATATAAAAAAGACAATCGAAGAGTATGTAGGAGTAGACGAACATATCCGTCTGAATGATATTGATATCGATCCAGAATCAATCAGGGCGATCTTGATCAATGAAGTCGTGCCGCCTTATCCCGAAAATGATTTCTACGGTGCTGAAGATGCTGCCTACATGGAAACCACGATTCCGCTCTTTCAAAAAGCCGGTATCGATGTGACGAATGTTCAAGAAATCTTAGCTCATGGTATTTATATCACCAATGCAGTCAAAACACCCAAAACGGAATCTGCAGTTGAAAAGGAGAGCATTGAACGCAGCCTGCCCTATTTAGAAAAAGAATTGGCGCTTTTCCCAAATGTACAAGTAATCATGCTGATGGGAGATGTCGCAAAAAAATGCTTCAACCGCATTACAAAGAAGGCTACTAAGAAAAATGCAGTTCCAGCAGTCTCTACCTATAAATTGCGGAAAAGTGAACTCTTTTATGACGGCATTCGTATCATGCCTTCTTATATTATGACTGGTAAAAATATCCTGATTGAGAAATCTAAAGTCCAGATGGCTTCTGAAGACCTTGCGACCACGTTTGAGATTATTTCGAAATAATCAATCTAAAACTCATAACTTTCTTGAAAAAAAAGACGACTATTCCGCTTTTGAATTAGTCGTTCCTTTTTTTCAAGAATAAATTTTATTAACCTTAATAACTCTTTCGCAAAAACGTCTCCATATCAGTCGGGGCATGACCGGTAATTTTTTCAAAGTCAGTTGAAATATCACCTAACAGTCCCAACGCGCCACCTTGATACATAGAAGCCAGCTCATTTCCATCGCCGTCCCCTTGATAAATCTTCGCAAATTCTTCCAAGCTGACCGGTTGATAACCAATCTCTTTGCCAGTAACTTCACTCATAACCTTACTCAGTTCAACCATGGAATAGTTTTTCTCTTGGCTCAATAAGTAAGTTTGCCCATTGTCTCTAAGGTCAGGCCGAACCACCAAGTGTGCAATTGCTTCTGCACTGTCAGCTAAAGAGATAAAGGACAGTTTCTTTTCTCCAATCGGATAAATGATATTTTTTCGCTCGATCAATTCTGGTAAATATGGGACTAAGGGATCAGCATACAACGAATTTTTGACTATCGTATATTCCAATCCTGATCCTGCCAACCGTCTTGGCACATAACCATAATAAGGAGCCATCACAAATGGATTGTTTTCTTGATCTGCAAAAAAGCTAACGAAAATAATCTTTTTTACCTTAGCGTTTTTCATGGCAGTCAATGTATTTTCCAACTCTTCTACCCGCTGAAGGACATCATAGGTTTTACTGGGAACATAGATTAATAAATCCACCTTCTTCAATGCTTCAGTCATACTGGCAACATCAGAATAATCTCCAGCTCGCACGGCAATCTTTTGCTCATTTAAATTTTGAGCCTTCGCTGGCGTGTGTACCAATGCAATGATCTCTTTTTTATCTACCAAGCTGGTTAACTCATTCACGATTCGGCTCCCTAGATGTCCTGTAGCCCCCGTCACTGCATAGTTCATTTAATCACTCCTCTTTCATGTTAATCAGTTTAGGCTAAAAGTTCTTTAAATCCCTCTTCCAAACTGAGTAGTGTTCGTCCCAAGGCCTTTTCGAAATCATCGGAAACAACATCCAGTTGACCATCCTTAATATCAGATTGGAAGGATAGGAACATTTCTGCAATTGGTTGCGGCAACCCATTAACTGTTAGATTTTCAATGAATCCCTGATTATCTGAACTCACAACCTCGATTTCCATGCCAGTTGCTGTTTTCAAGGCCGCCGCTAAAGCCTCATAGCTCACTGGTTTTCCAGATAGCTCAAGAATAGCTGGAAAATCTTTTCCTTGCAGGGCTTTTGCGGCAACTTCCGCATATTCGCGTTTCAGCGCCCAACCTGTTTTCCCCTGACCGGCTGCATAAACAAACTTACCACCATTCAAGGCTGCATCAACAATCGGCATTTCATTTTCCAAATACCAATTATTTCGTAAAAAGGTATGGGCAATTCCTGTTTTCTCAATAAGTTTCTCAGTAAAGATGTGATCTGCTGCCAAAGGACTAGTTGCTTTATCTGCTCTCGCAAAACTAGTGTAGGCGATGTAAGAGACGCCTGCTTCTTTGGCTGCTTCAACTACATTGGCATGTTCTTCTTGTCGGTTGCCAGGAGTTCCTGACACAAATAATAATCGATCAATACCTTGTAGAGCCTTTTCCATCGACTTCTTATCCGCATAATCACCAATACGCAGATTTATTCCAGCTTCCTTTAATGCGGCGTTTTTTTCTTCACTGCGAACCAAGGCATAAATATCAGAGGTTGGCACACTCTCCTTCAAGAAATCTAATGCATAATTACCAAATCTACCAGTTGCCCCTGTTACTAAATACTTCATACAAGTCACTCCTTAATTTAAGCTGTACATTTATAATTTACACCTATTATCATAAGTAGTATGATAAGATATGTCAAGAAAGAAATTTTGAAGGGATCAATTACTATGAAATATTCGCTGCAATTTAGTGATGCCATCCATATCCTTACTTATATCGAAATCTATAAAAATACTGATTTACTCTCAAGTGAGATGATCGCAAAAAGTGTGGAAACAAATCCGGCAAACATTCGAAAAATTATGAGTCAACTGAAAAAAGCTGGCCTAATCATTACACAAGTTGGCAAACCTAATCCTACTCTTGCCAAGTCACCAGAAGCAATCACTTTGCTAGATGTCTATAAAAGCATTGAAGGAAATACAAATCTGATCCAAATTGATCCAAAAACCGATCCCAATTGTATTGTGGGAGCCAATATCCAAGCTGTACTGAACGAAAAATATGATGCTTTACAGAAAAAAGTGGAAGAAGAAATGAAGGAAATCACCTTAGATACGTTGATCCATCAGATTGCAAAACTGGAGCTCCAAAAGAGGCCTGAAAATAAGGCTTTTCTTGAAAGCTTTATTTAAGAACAAAGTGCGCTTCCTAATAAAAAAGGAAACGCACTTTTTATAATTATTAATGAACATTCTCACTCAGATACTGCAATAATTCTGGTACCATCCCTACAGCAGATTTATCATCTGGTCGATCTTCTAAAAATTGAAGGACAGCGAAATTTTGATTTTGGGCATCAAAGGCGTAAAGAAAGCTATTTTGTTGACCTCGTTCGTCTTGCTTCTCCTTGATCTCCGCTGTTCCTGTTTTTGCCATCAATGGAATGCCTAACGTTTGCAGACTATGGGCCGTGCCATTGGGATCCTCTACGACTGCTTGCATATCTTGATTTATTTGTGCGATAGTTTCAGGAGAAACAACATCCTTTTTACTTTTTTCTTTTTGTGACATCAAGAGTTTAGGATAGATCAGCGTTCCATTATTGGGAAAAACTGAATAAGTCGTTATTTGCTGAATCGGATTCAGCAGCAGCTGTCCTTGTCCATAGCCAGTATCTGCTAAAAGGATCTCTGAATTAAAGTTTTTTTCTGCTGATACTTGCGCAGGATTCATCTCGATTGGCAAATCCAATTTCTCACCAAAAATGAATTTATTCAGGCCTTGACGAAAGGTTTTCTCCCCCATTTTTAGTGTTTCTTTAGCCATATAAATATTATCCGAATAAATCATCGCGGTTTTCAAATCGACTGGTGATACATCGGATACCCTTGTCACCCGATACCCGCCCCACGAAGCATCCTTTTGCCATTTCAAACCATTGATATCAATCACTTGGTTCGGATCAAGTGTCCCGGAATCCAAGCCAATAGCGGCGGTTACCAATTTGAAGGTTGAACCAGGAGCATAGCCATTGGAATATCTGGCTAAAAAAGGTAACGCTTTGTCTTTCGAAAGTTTATCATATTCTTTTTGACTAATGCCGTAAGTAAATTGATTAGGGTCAAAGCTGGGAGAACTCGCAATCGCCAGCAGATTTCCTGTTTTCGGTTCACTCACGACACTTGAGCCTTGCTCATTATTCAACGATTTATAAGCTAGGTATTGGGCCTGAACATCAATCGTTAAGTGAATATCTTTCCCGTTTACAACATCAACTTGCTGGAGAATCTCTTTTTCCTTCCCTTCGGAATTCGTTATGGCAATATATCCACCGTTTTTTCCCCGTAATTCTTTGTCATAGACTCTTTCTAGACCAGCCCGACCGATGACACTGCCTTCTGCTAATTCTTTATTCTTCTTCATATCCTCAGCAGATACTGCTCCAATATAGCCAATTAGATGGGCCGCAGCTTCCCCGATCGGATAGGTTCTTCCTGTATCTGTTCTCACATCCAATCCTTCAGGGGCTTCAAAATTTTCTGGAACCTTCGTTTCGGTCTTTAATGGAACAAAATAATCTTCCTTGACCCACGCTTGGTCTAGTGCAGCAGTTATTTCTTTCTTGGACAGTTTGAGAGCTTCGGCAATCTTCTTTATTTTTTCCTCCTTATCTGCGCCATTTCCTAAGTCTTTAGGAACAATTCCAAATTTGACTATTTTGCCGTTAATCGCCAGCCCGCGCCCCTTATGGTCCAAAATCTCGCCCCTTGTTGCCGGAAGGTATTGATAACGGACCTTGTCCTTTTGCTTCATATCTGAAAAAATCAAATTAGGTGCCCACTCAATCAAGCTGTTTCCTTTTGTGAGTGTTCCTTGATATTTTTGCTTTAAAGGTTCACCCAAACTGGTATGAAGAATCAAGGTATAGTTAAATTGATTCCCCTTCACGGAAAGATCATTCATCTTGATATCATGAACTCCGATTCCGCCATAGATATTTTGATATTTTTCCTTTACCTGCTTCTCCGAAAAATTCGTAGACTTCAATGATTCTTGAGACAGATAAGCTAATGAGTCGTCATATTTCCCTTTTGAAAGTTGACTCACAAAAGACTTGAGCGTTTCCTCGCCCTTTCTTTCCAGCCGTAATTCGTTTAAATGACGAAAACTAAAAAATGACAAACAGCCGAGAATCACCAGCCCAATTAAAATAAATTTTCCTCTTCCCTTTTTCTGTGTTTCGCTTCGTTTCATTTTATTTTCTGCCTCCCAAATACTACAAATGTAGTTTTTATATCAAATAAGAAACCGGAAATCAAACTATTTCCAGGTCTCTTAAAATTGCTAATGTTTTTTGTGCTGCTGCCGATCCTGTTGCACCTTCGCCTTGCAGGTGGCAAGCAAAATAATAATCGCCTTTGTTTGTTTCCAATGAGCCAATGAACCAGCCCGTGCTTGCTGATACGCTGTTACCTGTACCAGTCTTTCCGTATAAGGAATATTCCGGCTGTTCTTGTAGACGTATCGACTGCTTTACGAAGGCCGTATCTTCCGCTGAAAACTGTAACTCGCCCTTGGACAATTTTTTAAGTAACTCAACCTGTTCAAAGGGGGAAATCTTTAGCGACGATTCCAGCCAATAATCATCGAGTCCGCCTAACAGGTTCATATTCCCGTAATGGATCGACTGAAATTTCTCCTTCAGCTTTGCTTTTCCCAGTTCAGAATCAAGCTGCTGAAAATACCAGTTGGTCGAGTTCGTCAGTGCCATTTGCAGATTTTGATCTTTGTTCCAGCTTTTGACCGGATACTTTGTTCCATTCCAAGCTTTCACATTATCACCTTGATCGATCTTCTTTTCATCTAGTGCAAACAGCGCGCTCCAAATCTTATACGTACTATCTGGCGAATAGCGCGTATGACCACCTGCCTGATTATAGGTTAAATACCGCGCGCCAGCTTCATCATAAATAACCAGCGAATTGTCATCATTCTTGTCGAATAGCGGATCGGACTTTTGCTCAATCGTCGCATTTAGATTAGAAAGCTGATCTTTTTCTTCCGTACGTGCTTGCGGTACCAACAAAAAGAGTCCAGCTACAAGTATGCTGATCAAGCCAAATCTTATTGCCAGCTTCTTGGTTGGTGAATGCTTAAAGCTGCTGATGAGTTCAATCCGCTGTTTCAGTTCACTGCGTTTATCGGAAAATCCTAGTAGATACGAATTTCCATTCTGATCAGCGCAGTCTAATAATGTCGAGCCATAAAAGAAGATGTCCTCATCATCAAGTAAACGCATTACAGCTTGATCACAAGAAATTTCGCGATCATTCTTCGCCTGCTTCATCATTAGATAACTGATCGGATTGAACCAGTTTACGATTGATATCCCCATCAAAAGATAATTTTGCAGCGCATCTTTTCTTTTCTGATGGACTAGCTCGTGCAGCAGTATGAAACACAATTGCTCTTCTGCTGCATGTTCAATAAAGCGGCTCGGCAGAATAATCCGCGGATGAAAAACACCGAAAGTCGCGGGACTACTGATTTCTTCACTTTGTAAAAGGCTCATTCCTTTTCTATGATAGTGCACTCGTCTTTGTGCCCTCTCCAACTGAACATACGACTGACCATTTACCACTATTTCAGCTTTTTGGATCATCCGCCGAAATTGACTGTAAGAGTACAATGAACGAATCAGAACGATCGCAGTCCCAACTGCCCAGACAACAAATAAACTAACCAACAATTTCTCCAAAAAAGCATTCGCCGGCAGGGCGTTGTTGTTCATCCAGCCAGAAGATGACGTTTCGACCATTCCTCGAACATGATCCAACTGAATTGAATCAGGAACTTCTTTATTGGAAACAACATCCTGCAGACGGTAATAAATCAACTCTCGAAATTGAGTAATCAGTTGATTTGGAATAAAGAAGAGCACGCCCAATCCTGCCAGATTCCAATATCTTCCTTGATAAAGAGGTGAAAGATGCCGCTTCAGCAGTTTTCGAATAAAAAACAATAGAAGTAAGAATAGATTAAAGGACGCGATATTTAAAAGAAAATGAGTCATCTATTTTCTCCTTTTATTTAGCAATTCTCGCAATTCATCGATTTCTTTTTCATCAAGCGATTCATCTTCAACAAAATTGGATACAAAATCACTCACCTTGCCACCGAAAAATTTACTGATAAATTTTTGACTTTCCTGCTTTACAAAGTATTCTCTGGGAATAAGGGCGTGATAAACATACACCCGACCTGACTTGGAGTGAGCCACGACGCCTTTTTGTTCTAGACGCACGAGTAATGTCCGAATCGTGTTCGGGCTCCAATCTTCTTCCTTTTCGAAAGCTCGGATGATTTCCTTTGAATCAACATTCTCTCTTTTCCAGACATATTCCATGATTTTTAGTTCGGCATCAGTGATCTTGATTTCATTTTCCATGGTTTACCTCCCTTTGAAACTACAACTGTAGTTTAATAGATTAAAGCAGGTTTGTCTACTATAGGAATTTTTATTAGGCACAATAGTTTATCAAATTCTCTCCATAATATTAGCCAATATTCGAATGAAACCAACACCTCAATCACTTTACCTTGTTATTTTGAATTTCTGAAAATCTGCATCGTCACGTAATGCTTAACCTTAAATTCTTCTGGATAGTTTGCCAGCATGGCAAGATGCTCCTTCTCAAAAGCCTGTACCTCAACAGGACTCAGAGAAGCTTCAACACCGCGGCAGGCCTTGATTCGACCATTCCACGACTCGCGGGTAAATGCCAGATTAACCTCAAAGCCGATATTTTGCACCACTTCCAAGCTGCTTTTTTCCACCCATTCTGGAATCGGAGCCAATTCGCGCTTCATTCCTCCGCCTGACCAATTGGGGCTATATTTCAGCACGAGTGCCTCCGTCTCAGCCGCCAGCTTATCTTCAAAAGGCAGCCAAGCCAAAAATAAAATCGCTAGCTTTCCTCCAGTTATGATGACCCGCTCTAATTTCGGAATCAAAATCAATGGATCAAAGTACATAAAGCATTGGCAGGCCGTCACTACATCCATGCTGTTTTCAGGAAAGTCTATTCCCTCAGATGGCGTCGAAAAATATGTGATATCCATATTTTCCTGTGTCGATAACCTTATGGCTTGTTCAATTTGCTCCGGCGATACATCGACACCAGTAAATTTCGCCCCATGTTGATAAAGATTCCGCGGTAAAACGCCCGTCCCCGTTCCTAAATCTAGTACATTTTGACCACGAGTTCCTATCTCTAACTCGATTAATTTTTCATAAAATTCCGTCGGGTAAATATCCCGGTATTTCGCGTAGTTCTCCGAAGCTCGTCCCCAATCAAACGCTTCACCTGCATCAATGTCATCCCGTGAAATCATTCCTTGTCCTCCTCTAAAAAATCGTCCCCTTCCAACTCAAAATCACTCACCTTTTTCTTCCGGAATTTCACTAAAATTATGATCGAAAGCACCAACAAGCAGACCTTCGTCACAGGAATACTTCCCATCGCGTAGAGAATCACGTTTTGTGCGAATACAGAGCTCGCATTTCCAAGCAGGCCAACAATCGGGAGGACCAAGGCGAGAATTTCAATGATATAAAAAGCCAAGCAAAGAAGCACCAACCTTCGTTTCACCGGATAATCCTTATTCAAGCGCAGGCAAATAATTTCGCAAACAAATCCGACAATATGCAGAAATCCAATAAAAAATGGCAATCCGCCAAATAATGTCAGCATGAACGCGCCTCTCGATGCAACTGTAAAAACACCGATCGTCATCAACAGTATGAAGCTGATGATCGCATAAAAAATCGTGTAGATCGCCGTGATTTTCGTGAAATTTCTCATAGCAGCCTCCTTGTCTTTAAAAAAAAAGCCCGTTCTTATAAAATAAGTATACGATAAATTCAAGGGACAGCCTATAGTCCGAAAAAGTATAAATCGCTGCTACACCTTCTCCGAAGTGATATTCCCTGCTTCTCGCTTAACCAATGGAATCAAACGATAGATAATCATATTGATCACAAGAATTTTCACAGGAATCATCACCGCTATCTGAAGTGTTCGCGTAAACAAGATCGCAAGATAGCCTTTGCCAGTCATCACATATACCCAAAAAGTGCTCAAGCCCAGACTGATCACAACACTGGTAATGCTGCATGCTAGGACGATTCGCCCCAAATTCTTGGGCTTTCGATATAAAATCAGCCCATAGACAAGGCCAGTTAACATCGCTGAAAACGTATAACCAGGAAAATAAGTTCCCAAGCCCTGCGGCAGCATCAACGAACCAATGATATCCGCCAATCCTGAACTAACCGCTGCCGAGATTGGTCCAAATAAAATAGCAGTGATAACCAATGGTACAAAGGAAAAATTGATGGAAACGATCGGCGTCATGATCCCCATTCTTCCCAAAATTACTTCTAACGCGATCAATAGTGCGATACTGGTTAATTTTTTTGTCTTCAGATTGTTCATCTAACTCCTCCATCTTTACTTGATTGCGATCCAAAACTCACATTTTGAGCAAAATTCATTGGCATGTTTCGCCACCTCTACGGCTGGGTAGACTTTCATTTCTGCTATTTGCGCCACTTCATAATCAGTAAAAGGCAGCCACTCGGTGAAAAAGCGTTTGTTGGCCTCTTCATAAGTAAGCAGCTGTTTGCCAAAATAGGTAAAGACCGCCCACTTCGAAGCCGGCAGTACGAGCTCTTGCAGCTGATCCGGTTTCGCTTTATTGGTTTCGACGGCTAAATAATATATAGGTTTCTTCGGTGTATTTTCACATACCAATCCGCAAATACTAGCACCTGGTTTAGTATTAAGCGCCAAAATTTCCTGTAACGATCCATTCTTAGCGCAAGCTTTCCAGAACGCACCATAATGTGCCTCATATTGAGCAATGTCATTCGGCAAGGATATCGATGTACTAACAAACCGCATCGCCGCTCTTTCTTCGATCCGATATTTAAGCCCTTCAGTTCCGCTGACAGTAATGGAAAAATGGATCGCCGGATAAGAGTTCAACTCTACCCCTGAGGATCTAGCGGCAGATGGCGAGACCCCATGGACACTTTGGAACGCTCGGTGAAAAGAAGCAGGTGAAATATAGCCATACTTTGCTCCAATATCTTGGATTTTTAACGAACAATCCTGTAAATCAAAAGCCGCCAAGGTCATCCTTCGTTGTCGGATATATTCTGACAACGTCAATCCCGTCACATAGGTAAACATCCGCTGAAAATAATTCTTCGAGCAGCAGGCAATCTCCGCCGCTGCTTCATAAGAAATCTCATCCGTCAGATGATCCTCAATATAATCAATCGCCTTTGAAAAACGCTTCAACCATTCCATCTATTATTGTCACCCACTCTTTTTCTATTTGTCCATCATAGCATGACACCTCCGCCAATTTTTCACTTTCCATGTCCAATAATGTGAAAAGCACCTGTGAGTTGAGCTCACAGGTGCAAAGTAACTATTATCAATTTTTAAATTCGCCGACTAATCTGAAGAACAGATACTTTCTTGCGTATATCCTCTAAAACTTCATCGCCAAAAATACTTGAAGGAACCATGACATGTTTCTTAACCTTTTCAAGATCAATCACATGTCGATGCTGCTCAGGAATCAAATAGATCGTATCATCATCAAATTTTTTGATGTTGTCCAAGAAATTCGATTTGACTAAGTAGCCATTACCGAAACATTCCTGCATTCTATTGATTGGTTTCTTATACTGAGAAATGACAAACATCCGGCTTCCCGAACTGCTCACGATTGTGGAAGGCAAAATAAACACTACTTTTTGTTTTGAGTTTTCTGTTTTATCCATCATTTATTCTCCTTTTGATTATCCCTATCAATATTAAGCATCTTTCAATTAAATTTTACTTATTCATTCAATTTATCTTCAAAATACTTATCACAAATCTTAGTAACTGTAGCATTATCGTATTCATCATTAATCAAATAATTCAGCATCAACTCGTCCACTGCTGTTGAGTTCTCGAAACTAGCCAGCTTTTCAAAATAACTCACGCGAATGTCTTTATAGTCATAGCGTTTCATTAATGGATAAAAATCAATTAACCGAGATTCTTCAAAAACATGGCAGTAAGACAGCAAATAATCCATCTCACCCTCCTGAAGTAAAATCTTCTCATTTAATACTTTAGCAATAAAATCACGTAACTGTGCATGGGACTGAAGCTCCTTCGCCTCTATCAGATGAATGATCAAACAATAATCATCAATATTCGGAATATTTTTTGTTCTCGACTGAAGCAATTCAGAAGCGCTTACTTCTAGTGGACGCCATTTTGATTTTGGGGTCCCCTTCTCAAGTGGTTCAATTACCAAGCATTCAAGCGCTTCCCCTCTTTCAAAAGCCACCGTTGCTTTATGATGCCCATCTAGTAATACTCCTAAAAAGCCAGTGTACGCTATGAGTAATCCTCTGCCTAAATAACTCTTTTGACGATACTGTTGGATGGTTTCCTCAGTTAAATTGTCAGTGGATTGAGTCGGTAGAATATACGCTGTATGACTATCAACACATACGGGGGCATTGTCCATATATTGATAATAAGTATCGACGGAAGCCTTGACTTCTTGACCATTAGTGAAATCGCTAAAAATTCCGTTTTGTCCATAAGTCGGAAATATTTTCTTCAAAGAAATACGATATGTGCCCGATTCCAGAAGTTGGAAAATCATTTCATTGACCCTAAGAATTTCTTTGAACTCGGATTTTTCCTGCCCCATTACCATTCGATACTCTTCCATTTTTTCTACTACTTCTAAATGGTTGAATTCTGGATGATAGCGGCGAATGATCTTTTCACAGGTAGGACAGCCATAAAACTCATGGGAAGCCGTGTATAAGACCGCCTCTTTATACACAAAAGCTAGATTAGAGTCGTATTCATCTCCATTATTCGCAGCAGCTATGTACTCCTTTTTGAGCTTTCCTAAACCAGATGACACGGTCATAAAAGTACTAGTTAAATCTATATCGTCGATCCCTTGAACCTGTTTTCTGTCTTCTTCAAAATACCTAATCTTGGTTTTTCTGAAAAACATTTTATCCCTCATTTTAATCTGCGCATCAGGCAATACTCGAAATCTTTGTCGTCCTTCATTTGTTTCCTATTACTACACTTTTCACTTAGTTCAATTATAGTACATTTTTTTATTTATGAGCTGTGCTTAATCAGAAATTTCAGTAGATAGTCACTAATAATATTTTTTTGATTACTAGACTCCCTGATAAAAACTATCATTCATTCGGCGTTTAGTTCTAGCTCATTTTAGTACATGCCTTCAAAGTAAAAAAAGAGACGCCAATACAATCAGCGATCTCATAAATAATCATTCAGTTTTAACTTGATTTTACTACTTATCACAAACTTGTCCTACAAAACCGGCAGTTGATCTTCTCCTATCAAGCCATTTGCTAGACAATAGTGATAGATACCCTCGTCTGCTACGTGTCCGATGATTTCATCAGCGATTTCTTTTAACTCTTCGGATGCATTGTCCATCGCTAAACCCCAGCCTACTGCTTCTAGCATCTCAATGTCATTATTGCCATCGCCGAATGCAATCGCTTGAGATTTATCAAAACCATAATACTCCAGCATTTGTCTGATCCCAGTTCCTTTACCGCTGCTAGTTGGAATAATGTCTACCGCGCGATCCCACCAAGCGGTAATCTTTGAATCAGTTGTCTGCTTCATTACTTCTGCGTACTCTTCCTTGCGAGCGCTAAGCATTAATTGAAAGATTTCCTCATTCTGTATGGTCGCATCAAAGTCCCCTGACACAATCACCGGTTGATGAGCGAAAGCAAAATACTCAGCTAAATCTGCATCGGTGCCGTTCGTAATGGTCTTGTTGCTTGTAGCGATCGCTACCGGTCGGCTCAACACCTTTGCATTTTCGACAATACGTTCCACATCTTTCTGAGGGATTGGATTTTTATAGATACTCTCCTCTTGGTTAAAACAATAAGACCCATTAAAGGTCAAAAAAGCGTCGAATGTCAGGTTATCAAACTGAGGCAAGGCGATCGGGCTTCTACCTGTCGCAATGCAAAGAATAATTCCCTGCTCTTTAAGCGCTCTCAAAGTTGCCAGCATCTTCTCTGAAATTTGTTTTTTCTCCATATCAATCAACGTACCATCTACATCAAAAAAAATAATCTTTACATCATTCATTATGCTCCACCTTCTCCTACTTACAATTCTGTGCATTTCATGTTCGATCTTCACTTTTCACTCATTTTCCCATAGACGATTGGTTTTTTCTGCTAAAAATGCGTATTTATTACTAATCTTTAATTTCTGTGACTTCGTTTTTTTGCATTATTGTCGGGAATACCTCTAAAAAAAGACCGAACACATTGATCCTCGTGTTCGATCCGTTTTTACTCACCCAAGCCGATCCAGGACATTTGCTATCTCGGTCAGGACCTCTTGGTCGGTTTCAGTTCTTTCTAATTCTTGCAATAGCTTAATTGTTTCATCCGGTGCTTTCTTTGTCAGCTGGCCCAAAGCCCAGACAGCGGTACCGCGAATGACTGGACGCTGGTCCTGTAAACAGGCTTGAATTTCTGGCAGTGCTTCTTTGCCACCGAGGTTAGCTAAGGCGATCAACGCATTGCGTTGCAGCGGTTTTTTTCCACGCCAGGAGCCGGCCAAATGACCGAACTGTTCTTTGAATTCGCGATTTGAGATGGATAGCAGCGGCGCCAGTTTAGGCTGGACTTCATCGACTTTTGGCTCCATCTCTTCATGAAAATGGAAATCTTTGCCGCGATTATACGGGCAGACGAGCTGGCAAATATCGCAGCCATAGATCACATTACGCATTTTTTTCCGATATTGCTCCGGCATCATACCCTTGGTTTGTGTTTGATAAGAGAGACATTTTTTCGCATTCATGCGTCCGTCTCCCAATAAGGCTCCGGTTGGACAGCCGGTAATGCAACGTGTGCAATCACCGCAGCCGTTTGGGACGGGCTGATCTGGCTCAAACTGGATATTTGTGATGATTTCGCCAAGATACACGAAGGAGCCGTATTCCTCCGTAATCAGCAATCCATTACGGCCAATAAAACCCAAACCTGCCCGTTGCGCGACTGCGGTATCTACCAGCTCACCAGTATCGACCTGCGGTGCAAAGCGCCACTCAGCTTGAACTTGTTCCGATTCAGCCTGCTCTTTAATAAAGGCGATCAGCTTTTTCAGCCGTTCTTCCAAAATGAAATGATAGTCCATTCCCCACGAAGCTCGCGCAAATTGCCCACGTTTTTCATCGCGAGGAACTTTTTCGTGGATTTTGGTGGGATACGCCAAAGCAATCGCGATGATACTTTTGGGATCTTCAAAGGTTTCTTCTGGATACAGCCGTTCTTTGATATTTTGGTGTTCAAAACCAGAAGTATGACCCAGCGAGCGCTGTTCAATCAATGATTCTTCCATATAATCGAAAGGCTCGGCGGTTGTAAAACCAATTTTATCGATCCCTAGCTGCTTGCTTTCAGCGATGATCCGTTCTTTTAAGGTTTGCATAGTTCCACTCCTAGTTCGTATTAAGGAATTCATTTTTTTAAAACCAAAAAAATGAGTCAGATTCTCTCCACGTATGTCATTCTACTAAACCTGCTAAAGCAGGAAGTAGAACTGAGATCCTAGTTCGTATTAAGGATTTCATTTTTTTTAAATTAAAAAAATGAGTCAGATTCTCTCCACGCATGTCATTCTACTAAACCTGCTAAAGCAGGTAGTAGAACTGAGATCCTAGTTCCTATTAAGG